>CAMNXF010000001.1 GCA_946567425.1 uncultured Clostridia bacterium
CACCGAAGCGAAACGCAACAGATTTACAGTCTGCCCCCTTTGGCCACTCGGGAACGCGCCCATATATTAAAATAGAATGGAGCTGGTGAACGGACTCGAACCCCTGACCTGCTGATTACAAATCAGCTGCTCTACCAACTGAGCTACACCAGCGTTTTCTCCATATCGCTATCAGCGACTAATATATTATAGCACGTTCGATTGTATTTGTCAAGCGGTTTTTTTAAAAAAATTTTGAGCGGAGAAAGGGCGAAGATGCTCTGATATGGCATAAAACGCCTTGTACAGCCATTTCGCGAGTTTAGTCAAGATAAAAAATTTTTTTTATGTTTTTAGCATAAGAAAGTTGTATAACGCGAGATTGTGTATTATTCCCAATGGTTAGTTGCGGCTATCACAAGTGGGTGTTTGGCAAACAAGTGGCAACCAAAGCAACCGCAAGATAAGGTATGCCGAAGACACATGACCACAAAGATATAGAGATAAAGTTTGTACAGTTTAGACCTTGCAAATCTCTGTCAATAAGAGTTATAATAGCACCAGCAAAGCAAAAGAAAGACAGGAGGCTATGATAATGAGGACACAGACGCTCAGGGTTGAGCGTGAAATGACGGGTATCACGATAAAGACAGCATAAGAGGTTGCGGCTGCGTACTTCGGCACAGCAAGCGAGTACATAAGAAGCGGTTATGACAAATATGCCGCGAATGACGGCATGGGTCGGCTTTGGTGCTTTGTTTCGGATTTGTCCATTCATGTTGAGAGCAAAAGCGGTGGTCGAGCACAGGCGGGCAAAATGGTAACGCCAATTCTGCACTATAAGGACATTGAAACCTTGCAGGAGCTTGTCTGCAAGCTGCGCAAAGCGGGCGCGATGGTAAATACAAGCTGCGGTATTCACATTCACATCGGCGCGGATCAACATAGCCCGAAGTCATTGTGGAACTTGGTAAAAATCTTCACGAATAAGCAGGACATTATTTTCAAGGCTTTAACGGTGGACTTCAATAGGCAAAGCTTCTGCAAGAAGTTGGAGAACAGGCTCTCCGAGAACTTAAACATGACGCGACCGAGCAGTATGAACAAGGTTGTGGATATCTGGTATAGAGGGTATTCCGGCGACAGAAACGCTCATTACAATTTAAGCCGCTATCACGCTGTAAATCTTCATTCAGTATTTACAAAGGTCACAGTCGAGTTCCGCTGCTTTAATTCCACACTTCCAAAGGGATTCCCAACAAGCCCGTAGGAAACGGACAGCACGGTACGGCGAGGTATGCAACCAAAGGGGAAGTTGCCAAGTCCTACAAACATATTCCCTACTCTCGTTTCGCCGCTTTTGCTTCTTCACTTAGTGCCATTTTGTACCACTTCTTTCCGTTTTTTATAATATCACAAGCGAGGCAACTTTTCAATTTGCCCAAAATTACAAAACCACGTTGCTATGCGGTTTTATAGCATATTTGTGTGCAAGCGATACGTGATATTTTTGCAAAATGACCATTGTGTAGAAAATTGTGTTCTTTATGCATTGTTAACCAAATAACTTTTCGCAATTTTTCTGCGCTTGCTTTTTTTTGCAAAACGTGATATAATATACCTAAACCAATTAGAGAAGGGAATACCTATTATGTTTAAGTTTGGTGGCGAAGACTGCCTGACTTCGGAAGACTTTCTTCTCGAGAGCTAAAAGGAAATTCATCAGTGGCGGAACTGAAAAACACGCGGAACTCTACTGCAAGGAAATCAGGAGTGGTACGAGATAAGGGAATGGAGATACTTAATGTTGTTAAAGGTATTTTCCGATCCGATGCTCATACTCCCGCATAGAAAGAATATAATACCAAAAAGATAGCAAAGAGTATTGCAAGTTTTTGGGATATGACGCTAAAGACAACCCGGCTATAAACAAAGACAGCGGTGGTATTAAGATACCCAGGTCAAAAAACAATTGGGTAGAGAGGTGCTAAACTATGCTTAATCTGAAAAACACTTCAATCGCGGCAAACATTATCTCAGCACTTGTTCTTATCGAATGTGACGAGAATAGAGCATATGAACTGCCCGTTGATGCGAGCACCGAGTGGTATTTGGTAGTAAAGACGAATATTCCTACCGATGACAGAATATATGAACGTCAAGCTAAAACGGCATTACGGCAATACAAAGGCAAAGACATACCCGGTGAAATCGTATCTGCGTAGGTTTAAGATGTCTACCCAAGCAGCCATTTGGCGATTTTACATGCTTTACAAGCGAGCGAAAAAAGGACTTTAAACGGTGTAGATAAAGGAAACCGTCAAGGAGAAGCCCGCCTTGATGATTTTGCTGTAAGTCATAGTACCTTATAGCTTTAGATCATACGGCGCGTCTGAGCCGCGCACGGGAAATTCAGATATGAGCGGTGAATTTTGAAGGGAGAAATTATGAAAAATCAATGTCCGCAGTGCGGAAGAATAATTCGGTATAACGGGCTGTGCGCTAAATGCCGAACGGAAAACGAGGAAAAGGAGATACTCGCGCTGAACGGCGAGGAGCTTGCGGCAAAGACCGCCGAGGTTATATCTAACGGATTTGACGAGGATATGTGCTGTAAGCTCATACGGCTTCGCGGCATAAACACAGAGCAATTGGCTAAAGTGGCTTGGGAGAAAAGGCAGCTCAACTTCGCGCCTGTGTATAAGGACGCGTCGGAAAGCGTAACGTCCGAGATGATAGCAGAGCTTTTCCGCGACGATACGGACAGCCGGACAGCAAACAATCTGCTTGTGTGTCTTGCGCACAGGAGCGGAGATACCGTGCTTAAGGCGTTCCGCGAGCTTGAGGAAAATCCGCGCGAGTGGAGAAAAAAACTGTACGTCGACCCGCACGTTTACGCGAACGAGGGCGGCTGGACGTTTGACGGGAACGGCAAGGTCACCGAAACGGTGTTCCGCAAGTGTTATCCCGTTGTCCGCAAAACCACCGAGGAACGCGAAAAAAGTCCCGTTAAACTCATAACGCCTGCCGAGGGAACGTGCGCAGGCTGCGGAACAAAGCTTGTAAATCTGATCGAACTTGACGGACACGACGAACGGCTTAAATTTCTCGGAATAGACGGAAAAATCGCGCTGAAGGGCTGCCTGAACTGTATTCCGTATAACGAGAACGGCTTTGTGCGTTTCGATCTCAACGGTTGGAGCGAGATAGTTCCGGAAAAGTGTTACGCCGAGGAAGCGGACGAACCGAATTGGACGGACGAGCTCACCGAAAATACGTTCGCGCTTGCGGACAGCCCCATGCCCGAGTACTTCCCGTTTTGTTGGGATACGGGTTCGGCGGTAGGCGGTTTCCCGTTCTGGATACACGACTGCATTATCAAGGATTGCCCCGACTGCGGAAAGCCGATGATATGTCTGGCGCAGCTCGGCGAGGACGCTCACGGCTACGACGCGAACGTAATAATTGAGGTGTGCCGCGAATGCAAGGTGGCGGCGGTGCTGTATCAGCAGACATAAACACGGCTTTTTTTCTTAATGTAGGGAGAAATATGATGAAACACAAAATTATTTTATTGACAGCAATAGCCTTGGCAGCCGTATTATCAAGCGCTTGTTCGCTTTACAGATATACGGACAAATCCGAGACATCATCTGAAACGCACTCCGAAAGCTCAAGCTCGACGTATTCGGAGCCTATCCCCGTAGGCGGCATTGTTATTCCGACCGAATTCGGCAGTGACGATCTGTTTTTGCAGGATATTCTTATACAAAAAGCGCCGTTCGCCGTCGAATGCGCGATAACGTGGTTCAGCGGTATGACCGCCGACTATATCGGCGAATGTGAGCTTATGGATTTCATTTTCGAGGGAAGTACCACGCCCGCGCCCTACTATTGTCTTGCGGAGACGTTTCCGCAAACTGCCGAAGAAATGGAAAAGTATCTGAAACAATTTTTCACGTCAGAGGTTACGGCGCGATTTATGAAAAACGTGAGCCGCGGCACAATGATGGAAAATGCCGACGGCACGTATGCCGTTAAGATCGACGGCGGAGAAAGCCCCACACGGTTTATCGGGATAGACGGAAAGATGTATTGCTCCGAAAGCACCGCCGGCAGCGGACTGACCGCTAGCTATTGGAACACTGCCAAGGTCACTTCCCGCACGGACGATACGATCACCTTTACGTACATTTACGCCTATTACGGGGAACTGACCGAGGGCAAGGGATCGTTAAAAAAGGAAGACGGCGATTGGAAGTTCGAGCGCTGCGAATGTTGGCTGACGGATTAAATTACCGACCCACTCAAAAAATATACCTCCCGAGCCGCGGCACGGGAGGTAATTTTATTTTATGCTCATACAACGCATAGCGTTAAGTATCGCGATGACCGAAACTCCCACGTCAGCGAAAACCGCCGCCCACATATTACCTAAGCCGAATACCGTAAGCACAAGTACCGCGAGCTTAACACCGAGCGCGAACACAATATTTTCGGTCACGATATGGCGCGTCTTTCGCGCTATGCGCACGGCAAGCGGAAGATTTTCGATGTTGTCGTTCATCAGCACGATATCCGCTGCCTCTATAGCCGCGTCCGAGCCGAGACCGCCCATTGCGATGCCGACGTCCGCGCGGGCGAGCGACGGCGCGTCGTTCATTCCATCGCCGACGTATGCAAGCGTGGAACCCGCAAGCTTATCACGGTAAAGCTCCTCAACCGCCTTGACCTTGCCGTCCGGCAGAAGCTGCGACTGCACCTCATCAACGCCGACCGCCTTTGCAACGGCGTTCGCGGTGATCTTACGGTCGCCCGTCAGCATAACGGTGCGCTCCGCTCCGAGACGCTTCAGCTCAGCGAGCGCGGGCTTGGCGTTTTCCTTTACCTCGTCCGAGACCGTGATATATCCGCAGTACTTCCCGTCAACGGCGCAGTGAACTATCGTTCCCGCGCTTTTTTGTTCGGTGATCTTCGCGCCGATCTTCTCCATTAACCGCGCATTGCCGACCGCGATCTCTCTGCCGTCTATGACCGCTCTCACGCCGAAACCCGCGATCTCCTCCGCGTTATCCGCTTTGGGAACGCCGCCGAAAGCTTTTGCGGCATTGATGATCGAAACGGCGATAGGGTGATTGGAGATCTGCTCCGCCGCCGCGCAGTATGACAGAAGCTCATTCTCCGAAATGCCCTGCGGACACTTTTCCGATACCGCAAAGCTGCCTTTTGTAAGCGTTCCCGTTTTGTCGAAAACGAACGTCTGCGCTTTCGCGAGAGCCTCCAGATAATTCGCGCCCTTTATCATAATTCCGTGCCGCGACGCTCCGCCAATGCCGCCGAAATATGACAGCGGCACGGAGATCACCAGCGCGCACGGACAGCTCACAACAAGGAACGTCAGCGCCTTGTATATCCAGTCGTTCCACAACCCGCCGTTCATTCCGCTCGAAAGTCCGATAACAAGCGGCGGAACAACAGCCAGCAGCAACGCCGAGATAACCACGATAGGCGTGTACACTCTCGCGAAACGTGTGATAAAGTTTTCCGTTTTCGCCTTGTTGTCAGAGGAATTTTCGACAAGCTCCAGTATCTTCGAGACCGTGGAATCGGAGTACGGCTTGGAAACGCGTATCTTCAGCAGACCGTTCGTGTTGACGCTGCCGCTTATCACCTCGTCGCCGACCGCGACCCCGCGCAGCGCGCTCTCGCCCGTCAGCGCGGCAGTGTTCAATTCGCTTGCTCCGAAGATCACCTCGCCGTCCAGCGGAACACGCTCGCCCGGCTTGATAACAACTGTTTCGCCAACCTTCACCTCGTCCGGCTCGACCTCGGTGATTTCACCGTCACGCTCGACGTTCGCGTACTCGGGATTGATGTCCATCATGTCCGAAATGTTTTTGCGAGATTTGCCGACCGCCACTGACTGGAACAGCTCGCCGACCTGATAAAAGATCATTACCGCGACGCCCTCGGAATATTCGCCGATTATCATTGCGCCTATCGACGCTATCGCCATAAGGAAGTTCTCGTCAAAAACCTGTCCGTGCGCGATGTTGCGGACGGCTTTCCAGAGGATATCCCAGCCCGCCGCAAAATACGCGCCGAGGAACACCGCAAGCCGCACGAACCACAACACCGAGAACGTTTCTTCCGTTTCGGGAATAAACAATCCCGCCGCGAAAACGACTGCCGCGATTATTATACGGACAAGCATTTTCTTTTGTTTTCTGCTCATAAATTACCTCCAAGCAGCATAGATCACTTCACAACGATCTCGCAGTCGGGCTCTACCTTTTTGCAGACCTTGACCGCCTCCCTTACAATATCGTCAAAGCGCGCGTCGTCCGCTTCGATAGTCATTTTCTGACTCATAAAGCTAACCGACGCGTCGGTAACGCCGTCGATCTTTTTGATCGCGGTCTCCATTTTTGCGGCGCAGTTTGCGCAGTCCAGATCGATCAGTTTAAATGTCTTTTTCATATCGGTACCCCTTTCAATCTTTTATAATTACCGCGTAACAACACGGCACAGTGCCCTTTATCAGCTTGCTTTTGACCTCGCCTACATTGCAGTTTTTCAGCATTTCGACGTATTCCCCGGGAGAGTACTCCGTGTTTGGACTGAACCCCAGCTTGCCGTACACCTTTAACAGCGTCTCCGAAATCGCCGCCTTATGCTTTGTCATAAAGGTCGGCAGCAGAATTTTCCCACCGCACTTGGTTACACGGCAAAGCTCACGAACCGCTTTTTCGGGATCGTTCAGCAAATGCAGAACGTTCCCCGCGATGACGATGTCGAACGTTTCGTCCGCATAGTCAAGGCGGAAAATATTCGCGCGCTCGAACTCTATATTAACAAATCCGCGTTTTTTCGCCTTTTTCCGCGCGACGTTAAGCATCTCTTCCGAATAGTCGGTGCAGACGACGCTTTTTGCTTTTCTCGCGGCGGCAAGCGAAAGCTCACCCGTACCCGCCGCGCAGTCAAGAACAGCCGCTCCATGCGGAACGAGCCGCAGCGTAACGCTCACCATTTCACGGTAGACCTTGCCGTTGAGTGCCTCGGCAACATCGTAAAATCTCGCAAACGTACTCCAGAAATCCATAACTACTCCTCGTTTATATGCTCAAAGCCCTGCTCCAGAATGGTGTTGACATGACCGTCCGCAAGCGAATAAAACACTGTTTTTCCCTCGCGGCGAAAGCTCACAAGCTCCGCGTTTTTCAGAATTTTCAGCTGATGCGAAACAGCGCTGCTCGTCATTCCGACCGCCGTTGAAATATCACAGACACACAGCTCTCCGCCCGAAAGCGCGCTCAATATCTTAATGCGCGTCGAGTCGCCGAACACCTTGAACAGCTCCGCAACATCAATAAGCGTGTCGTCGTCCGGCATATTCGCCGTGATCTTTTCAATTGTATCGGGGTGCGCGTGCATAAATTCGCAATGCGGAATATCGTTTATCATAAAAACTCCTTTCATTCGCTTTTCGATCAAACAATTGAACAACTGTTCATTTGTTTGACTGTATTATACACCCTTTACGAAATTTTGTCAAGGGGTTTTTTGAAATTTTTTTAATTATTTCCGAAAGTTTTCAGTACTAAGAGCATGTGTTCATAGACGTTTTAAGATGGAGAAGGCATGAGAAATAATAACCATGCACTCAGCAGAGCATGAAGAAACTTCATAATCTTTGGATAATCTGCTTAAAAGGTTTATTCAAGCAAAAGTTTGTTCAAGACCTAGGCACTCTGGAAAATTTTGTGTAAAAGCAAATCCGAAAATAATTAAATCGGTTAACGATAACGACTTCACCATCCAACACTTCTTGTGTTGCTTTTAAAATAACAAAAGCTCCCCGTTACGGGGAGCTCAGCCTGTCGAAAAAGTCAGCCGAAAGGCTGGCTTTTTTAATAGAGATGAAGTATAATAGAAATAGAGGTGAAGAGAAATGTTGAGCAAGAATAGGAAAGAAACAAAACAGGGAGAGATAGTGTTTATAGAGGATTTGGTACCGGAGGAACATCTTCTGCGAAAGATAGAAGCAGCGGTAGATTTCACAAAAAATATATGACATAGTCGGCGGGTTATACAGTGCGAACAACGGCAGACCAAGCACCGACCCTGTTGTGCTGTTCAGGAGTGCAATAATTCAGCACATCTATGGTATTCCATCACTGCGACGAACCGCGGATGAAATCAGCTTGAATATTGCATATCGGTGGTTTCTTGGCTATTCGCTTACAGAGAAAACACCGCATTTCTCAACGTTCAGCTACAATTTCAGCCACCGATTCACCGAAGAGATTGTGCAGCAGGTGTTCGATTGGATTTTGAACGAAATTAACGACGCAGGCTATTTGTCACCCGAGACTGTATTCATTGACGGAACACATATCAAAGCGAATGCCAACATCAAAAAAGCTATTCGTAAAGCGGTTCCCGAGGCTTCAAAAATCTATTCCGAGCAGCTTCTGAACGAGATAAATCAAGACCGTGACGACCACGGCAAAAAGCCGTTTGACGGTGGCAGAGAGCCGAAAGAAAAGGTTATCACCGAATCCAAAACCGACCCCGAATGCGGAGTTTTTCACAAGGGAGAGCACAAGAAATGCTTTGCTTATGCGGCACAAACCGCTTGTGATAAAAACGGATACATACTTGATGTAACAGTCAATCCCGGCAATGTTCATGACAGCGTGGCTTTTGACGGATTCTACGAACGTCTGAAACGGTTTGCGGCAATGCGTTATGTGGTTGCAAACGCAGGATACAAGACCCCTTGGATATGCAAAAGAGTGATTGACGACGGTAAAATCCCTGTTCTTCCATACAAGCGACCCATGGGAAAAGACGGCTTTTTCAGACCCTATGAGTACATTTTCGATGAATATTTTAACTGCGTTTTATGCCCTGAAAATCAAGCTTTAAGCTATTCCACAACCACTCGTGAAGGTTACCGAGAATTCAAAAGCTGTCCTCAAATCTGTGAAAACTGCCCCTCGCTCAGCAAATGCACCGAAAACAAAATGCACATAAAAACCGTTCAAAAACACATTTGGTTAGATTACCTTGAGCTTGCCGAGGATTACCGCCACATTCCCGAGCTTCGCAAGCTTTATGATCGGCGCAAGGAAACGATTGAGCGTGTTTTTGCCGACGCAAAAGAAAAGTGCGCAATGAGATTTACATATCTTCGCAGCTTGACTCGTGTCACTAATTGGGTCAGGCTTAAATTTGCTGCTATGAATCTCAAAAAGTATGCGATACACAAGTGGCATCGCTTGCTTTTTTCACTTTTGCGTCCTCTTTTTCTTCGCAACGATTTTTCTTTGTTGATTTCCGCCGCTTAAATATCTAAACCGCCGTTTCCACGAGAGAAAATGACCGTTTTTCGACAGACTGAGCTCCCCGTTACGGGGAGCTTTCAGTCAGTAAAACCCGATTTAATCCACCGCGACGACATGATACCTGTCCGTGCGCACGCCGTCTATCGCGTTGAGAAAATCGGAGAACCGCGCGTAACCGTACTCCGCGAAATCAAAGCCCTGAAAGTTTTTCTTGATCTGCGCGCTGAGCGCCTTTATGCTGTGGCTGCCCTCACTGCGCGCAAAGTCGTTGACGAACTGCTCTATCCGCTCGGTACGTTCAAGGAAATCCTCGTCGATAACGACGACATTGTTCTTCACGCTCACGCCGATAACGGACGCGATGAGCTTTTTCATCGTCGTGAACCCAAGCTCTTTCAGATAACCTCTGCCGTACTTTTTCGTGAAATACCCTCCCAGAACGGCAAGCGAACCTTTGTTCTCGTTCTGCACCGCAAACGCGTGAACCTCGCGGATAATGGAGCATATATCGGGTTTTTGCGGCGCGGCGGATCCTTCGGGCTGTTCGGTTTCGACAACCTCAACAGGAATTTCAACGGGCTTTTCCTCGGTTTTCGCGGACTGCTCAACGTTTTTGGGCTTTCTGCCGCGCTTTTTGGGCTGATTTTCGGAGCTCTCGATCTTTTCGGTCTTTTCGGTTTTTTCGGCAATCACGGGTTTGTCGGCGATTTTCGCCTTTTCGGGCTTTTCAACTTTAGCCGTGTACACGAGATTTTTCTTCGCGGTTACTCCCGAAACGGACGCTACCGCCGCCGCAAAATCGGCAAATCCAAGCTCCGCAATGTAATTCTTCCCGTACTTGTCGAGCAGCATATTGTTAAGCTGACCGAGATTTCCTCCGTTCGGCATATTCTCCGCAGCGTACTTCTGCACCTCCATGGTGAATATCTGCGGATTTATGTGTATCGTCTTAACAGGAGCGCTCGGAGCGGCAGAAGCGGCAACGGGCTTGGGCTGCCTTTTCGCGATCTTCTCGACGATCTCCTCAATAGGCTTGCCCGATATTTTCTCGACGAGCTCGACGGGCTTTTCGGGAGCTTTCTCCGTCTTTTCGGGAACGCTCTCCGCGGTATTCAGTGCAACCGTATTGTTGACGCGCTTCAACGCGGACTGCTTGTCGATAAACTTCGCGAAACGCTTAGAGCCGAACCGCGAAAAGTCGATCTTCCCGAAGCTGCGCGTAACGTGCTCCGCGACGCGTGAAATATCGTCTCTGCCGCCGTTCTGCCGTCCGAGGTATTCAACGATAACGTTGGTGATGTCCTTTTCCGCGGGAACATTCTCGGCGGCAGCGGGTTTTGCCTTGACCGCCGCGCCCTTGCGGAGTGTAACGTAGTTGCTGTTGCGGCGAAGCTCGGGAAAGCTGCTTATAAACATGGACAGCCGATTGTAGCCAAGTGCCGCATAGTCGATGTTCCCGTAGCGCGATGTAAGATAGGAGTCGATCTTCATAAGGTCGAGCCGTCCATCGTCGTTCTCGCGGACAAAATCCAGCACCGCCCTGCGGAGCGTTTTCTCGTCGTATTCATCGCCGACGTTCGCGCAAATACGGTTGAGGTAGCTGAACTTATGGCAGCTCGACGTAAACGCGAGCGGCGTTTTCACCTCGCCGATACCGATAACCAGCTTTCCCGCCTCGCGCAGACGGATAGCGAGCCGCGTGAAGTCGCTGTCGCTCGTAACCAACACAAAGCCGTCGACGTTATAGGTATACAGAATATCCATAGCGTCGATTATCATCGAGAAATCCGTGGCGTTCTTACCCGCAATATAGCTGTTCTGCTGAACGGGCATAATGGAGTTGTTCATGGCGGGTATTCTCCAGCCCGTGTTGTTCTTTTCCCAGTCTCCGTAAATGCGCTTTATCGTCAGCTCGCCGTACTTCGACGCCTCCTGGACGATAAACTGCGCGTACTTCGCGGAAACATTGTCGCTGTCTATAAGCAGCGCTAATTTTTTTTCTTCCGACATAATGTCCTCTTTTCCCGTAATTGTGTTCTTTTCAAATGCTGCCTTTAAACAGTCCTTGAACGGCATCATATTGCGACGGGAATAGTCTCGTCAAACTCATGATACCGATAGTTCTCCGCCGTAAAGCTGTAACGCGTGAACCTGTAAAAATCCGTGATATCCTCCACTCTCATTTCGGGGGCGGGAAACGGCTCTTTTTCGATAAGACGCTTTATAATATCGACGTGACGGTCGTAAATATGCGCGTCAGCGATAACGTGCACCAGCTCGCCCGCCTCCAGTCCGCTCGACTTCGCAAACATTATCAGCAGCGCCGCGTACTGGCAGACATTCCAGTTGTTCGCCGCCAGCATATCCTGCGAGCGCTGATTAAGTATCGCGTTGAGCCTGCCGCCGCTCACGTTCAGCGTGAACGAATATGCGCACGGAGCAAGCGCCATTTCGTTCAGGTCGGCGTAATTGTACATATTCAGCATTATCCGCCTTGAAGCAGGGTCGTTTTTCAGGTCGTGCAGCACTTTGTCGACCTGATCCATTTTGCCCTCGGGGAAATTATGCTTAACGCTCATTTGATAGCCGTAAGCTTTGCCGATAGAGCCGTTTTCGTCCGCCCAAGCATCCCAGATATGCGTTGTCAGCTCGCGGACGTTGTTGGACTTTTTCTGATATATCCACAGCACCTCGTCTATCGCCGAGCGGTAGTACACGCGCCGCAGGGTCATAAGCGGAAATTCCTTGCCGACGTTATACCTGTTCACCACGCCGAATTTCTTTACCGTATGTGCGGGCGTGCCGTCCTCCCAGTGAGGGCGGACGTTCATATCCGCGTCGGATACGCCGTTCTCCAGAATTTCACGGCAATTCTGTATGAAGACGTCGTCTGCTCTGCTCATAAGATCTCCTTTCAGCGTTATTTGAAAATTTTCTGCCTTTCCTTTTCCTTTTTGTCGAAATACTTCCGCAGCTTTTTTGCTGTTCGCGTATCTCCCGCGCGCTCCGCAGCGGCAAGCAGCACATCGCGGTTTGCGGGAGCGACCATGCCGTTCTTCATATCGGTGTTTATATGCGGCAGAATATCCGCCCATATCCTTTCGGAAGTGTCCGCGCCGTCCTCGATAAGCCGCGCGCCGAGCGTGTAAAAACTGCGCTTGTTCCAACTAAGCCGCTCCTTATGCTCATTAAAAACCGAAAGCGCGTTTGCGGTCTCGCTCTTTTCAAGCAGCGTTTCCGCATAGTCGTATACCGCGTAAAACACGTCCTGTTCGTCAAACATTTCCGGCGATTTTTGAAATAATTCGTATATTTTTGTTGCGGCATATTCTTTATCGCCCGGGCGTTTAGTGTGCCATTTCGCGATAGACTTCACTTGCTTAAGCCCTTTAAGGTTAAGCTCTCCGCTTTTGAATTCGTCGGTCAGCCTGCACGCGCACTCGGTCTCCCCGAGGTCGGACAGAGTGTATATACATTCGTAAGGCGTAAATTCGTCAAGCGGAACAGGCTTGATAACGCGCGGCTCATAGCCGCACGCGCAGTCGAAATTCGCGTTTTTTGTGCGGACGAAAAGTTCGCTTTTAAGCGGTTCGCCAAGCTCCACGAGCATACTCGTCAGCATTTCGAGATTATCCCCGATACCCTGAAACGAGTTTGTTTCGCGATCCTTCAGCTCCTCCTCAAACAGCTCGCGCACGAGCGCCGCCTTGTCGGGAACCTCGCATACATTATAATACAGCGCGTAGCAAAGCCGCATACGGCGCGCGTAATTTTTATCGGACGTTCCCCATTCCTCGGAATGCTGTTCGCAGTAAACGTAGTCTGCCTTATCGCCCGACAGGTATTGCCGCACATCGGCGGCGTACCCGAAAATAACGCGCTTAAGTTCCCCGACATACATTATTTCTCCCCCTGTTCGCTCAGTATGAACATATCGTAAATGACGCGGATAGCCTTTTCAAAGTCCTTTTCGTCAATGCCGACAATGATGTTCAGCTCGCTTGAGCCCTGATCGATCATTCTGATGTTGATATCCGCGTGAGAGAGCGCCGCGAAGACTCTTGTCGCCGTGCCCTTTGCGGACTTCATTCCGCGGCCGACGACCGCTATCAGCGCCAGTCCGTCGATTATCTCGAAATGGTCGGGACGCGCCACCTCTTTCAGCCGCTGAGCGAGCTTCTCGCGCTGCCCGTCAAGCTCGTGCGAATTTACGACAACGGAAACCGTGTCAATACCCGTCGGCATGTGCTCGGGGAAAATGCCGTGGTTCTCGAGAACCTGCAGCATTCTGCGCATAAAGCCCTTTTCGGAGTTCATTCTGTCCTTTTCGATCGAGATTACCGAAAAGTCCTTTTTACCCGCGATACCCGTTATCAGATACTTTGCGGGAGCGTTCTTCGCGCTCGGAACAATCAGCGTTCCCGCGTCGTCGGGAGCGTTGGTGTTCTTGATGTTGATCGGAATATTCGCGCTTCTTACGGGGAATATCGCGTCCTCGTGGAGCACGCCCGCGCCCATGTACGACAGCTCGCGCAGCTCCGAGTATGTGATGACCTCGATGCCCTCGGGCTTGTCGACTATCCTCGGGTCGGCAACGAGAAAGCCGCTTACGTCCGTCCAGTTTTCGTACAGCGAAGCCCCCGCCGCCTTAGCGACTACCGAGCCCGTGAAATCGCTGCCGCCGCGCGAAAACGTCTTGATCGAGCCGTCGGGCATTGCGCCGTAAAATCCCGGAATGACCGCTTTTGGGGTTTTCTCGAGGATAGCACCGAGACAAGCGTTTGTGATATCGCTGTCGAAATTGCCCTTGTTGTCGAAGAAAATGCCCTTAGCCGCGTCGACGAACTTGTAGCCGAGGTAATCCGCGAGGATAATGCCGTTGAGGTACTCGCCGCGTGAAGCCGCGTAATCGCGGTTTGCGCCGTTTCGGAAATCTGTGCCGATCTTGACGTACTCCTCCTCAAGCGAGAGCGACAGACCGAGCTCTGCGATAATGCCGTCAAAACGTTCGCGGACGGGCTGAAACGCCTTTGCGAAATCCTCTCCCGTGAGTGTGCGCTCATAGCACTGATACAGCAGGTCGGTGACCTTTGTGTCGTCCGAGAAGCGCTTTCCGGGCGCGCTCGGCACGACGTAAACGCGCTCGGAGTCGGCACGGATAATGTCCGCGACTTTCTTGAACTGCTTTGCGTCGGCAAGCGAGCTGCCGCCGAACTTAACTACTTTACTCATAAAACCATACCTTTCAGATAATATATACATTTTATTGTACCATAAATCGCGTTAAATTGCAATAGGTTAAAGAAAAAAAGCACCCGTGAGCGCTTTCGGTGTTCGGTGACAATTTCCGACAAATGTGGTATAATAAAAATACCGCTATGCGGGCGCTGATTTGCCTGTGTGAGCATCGACTGATCTGCCTGCTTCCGAATATTGCACTTTATGCAGTTCATCATCTCGCTTGCCATATCGGTGCCGCGGATGTTGGACTCTGCCCCGGTCAGTGCGTTTCAGTTGTGTTGTACTTGCGGCACAACTGAAAATAACACAAAAAACACTATCTCTAACCGTTGAAGAAATGTACATTTCTTTGCATTTTGTGATTCTTCAAATCAAAACAAGGCTATATTATAATAGGAAACAATGAGAAAACTTAAAAAATCCAAAAAAATTTCAGAAAAAAGCTAAAGTTTCTGAAAAATGAGCCGATATAATATTTGTGACAGCTGAAAAGCTGAAATTCCTTAAGTCGACAACAAGGAAAAAACCATTAAAACATGCCCTTCGGAATGATTCCGTAATACGGGGCAACCAAATTCAAGGAGGATTTTTACTATGGGAATGGTAGTACAACACAACCTTAACGCGTTGACCGCGTACAACAAGCTGAACACCAACGTAGCAGGTCTTAAGAAGAGCTCCGAGAAGCTCGCTTCCGGCTACAGAATCAACCGTGCAGGCGACGACGCTGCAGGTCTGGCTATTTCCGAGAAGATGAGATCTCAGATCCGCGGTTTGAACCAGGCAGTTCGTAACTCTCAGGACGGTATCAACATGATCCAGACCTACGAGGGCGCTGCTCAGGAGACCCAGAACATTCTTCAGAGAATGAAGGAGCTTGCTTCCGAGTCCGCTAACGGTACTTATGATAACACCACTGACCGTGATGCTATCCAGCTCGAGTTCGATCAGCTCAACGACGAGTTGAACCAGATCGCTGACACCGACTTCAACGGTCGTCTCGCTCTGAACGGCGGTACTATGGCTGACGGTTCTGTTGCTGCAAACAATAAGACTATTGCAGGCAAACCCGCTGTTGCTACAAATGCTGTTGACGATCCCGCTTCCGCTGTATCCTATAAGGGCGGCGTAAACGGCTTTGTTGACTGGGGCGGAAACGGTACCATCAACGTTGACGGCGTTTCGATTACTGTTAAGGGCGGTCAGTTCCAGACAGTTACCAACGGTACGCTGACAAACGGCACTGTTTCAGTTGGTGATACAACTTATTCTGCTACAACAGCTATTTCTGCTACCGGCAGCACTCTCGCTCAGGGTGGCGTTATTTGGGCTGGTGCAATTACAGCAACCACAAAGCTGGCTATTAATGAAGACACCTCTGAGGTTACAATTTATGGTCAGAAATTCAACGTTCAGTGGAAGAACGATGGTACAATAAGTGCTATTGTTAATGGAACCGGTAGTGCTATGACAACTATGGACACCGGTGCTAAGATTACATTTGGCGGTACTGCAACCGGCGGATTTAGCGTTGTTGTTGCCCAGACATATCACTTGGGTACCGGCGGCGTTGTAACTGCTGGCGGTATTACAGCGACCGCTCCGGTTGTTGGTCATATCAACCTTAAGAAGGGCGTTTCTGTTTCCGATGCATTTGAGCACGGCAGACGTAACCTCACCTACTCCGACAGCATTACTCTCCAGACAGGCGCTCGCTCCAAGGACGCTGTTGACTTTACGTTCGAGTATGTTACCTCCGGTATCGGCGATTTGAACGCTGACCTCGATATCTCCGCTCGCGGTCTTGGTACTGCACAGCTTTCTCTTGTAACTGCTGAAAAGTCTAACGAAGCTATTGACCACATTGATAACGCTATCAATAAGGTTTCTATGGTTCGTGCTACATTCGGTGCTATGCAGAACAGACTTGAGCACAAGATCGACAACCTGACCACGACTGCCACCAACCTGCAGGAAGCAGAGTCCAACATCCGCGATACCGATATGGCATCCGAGATGATGAACTACACCAAGTACAACATTCTGCAGCAGGCTGCACAGTCTATGCTCGCACAGGCAAATCAGCAGCCGCAGAGCATTCTTCAGCTCTTGGGTTAATCAAATTGAATTGTTACGCAATTCAAACCTCGCGTTTTGTTTCGCAAAATGCGGTTATCATAGCTGCATAGCGGCGTGATAGTTTGACAATTGCGCCCTCTCCTGCGGGGGAGGGCGTTTTTGTGAAATTATCATACTAAATTATCATATTTTCAGGGAGGATATTATGGTACTGTCGATAGGAATGATTGTCAAAAATGAGGAGAAGTATCTGGAGCAGTGTCTGACTGCTTTACAGCCGCTCCTTAACGCAGTTGACAGCGAACTTATTATTGCCGATACAGGCTCGACCGACAGAACTGTTGAGATAGCAAAAAAATTCACTGATAATGTTTTTCATTTTGAGTGGATAAATGATTTTGCAGCCGCGCGCAATTCCACATTTGACAGAGCGCAGGGCGAATGGTATATGTTTATCGATGCAGACGAGATCGCGCAGGATTGCTCGGGCATTATCAGGTTTTTCAAAAACGGAGAATATATGCGGTATCAATCGGCCACCTACCTGATCCGTTCTTTGGGAACCGAGGGAGCAGATAACGCATACTTGGATTTTCATGCCAATCGGCTTACAAGACGCAATGGCGTGACCAGATTTGTTCACGCTATCCACGAGGGTCTTTACCCGTTTATGGAACCCGTAAAAAAACTTGACTTTTCTGTTGTGCATTACGGATATGTGTATGCAAAACAAGACGGCACTCCTACGGATTTGGCGCATAAAAAGGTTCAAAGAAACCTTGAAATGCTGTTTGACGAATTGGATAATCCTCCTTCAACGGGCGTAAATCAGCTTGTTTATGATCAGATTGCGGACTGCTATGATGTTATAGGCGAAATTGATAATTCATTGAAATACCTGAATATAGGTCTTGAAGAAATATCTCACGAAAACTATCCGATTATTGCTTATTACACGCATAAACTTAAAATTCTGGTTTTAAAAGAGGATTTTAACGGTATAATAGATCTGGCGCATGAATATTTTGACAAAACTGTCAATCCGTTTCACACAAAAGATTTTGCCAACGACTGTTATATCAGGGCTTGGGAGGGATACTCGCAATATAAAAAACATCTATATGCCGATGCTGTTGACACTTTAGCGGAATTTATCAGACTGTACAGCAGATATAAAAATGGTCGTTTGGAAACTTACGATTTAACATTAGGTCCCTTTAGATTAGAGCAGACAACTATTCAAGCGGATTATGACATTTTCTTCCGCTGCTGTTACCATGAGAAAAAGTTTGGATTGGCAAATGAATACGCACGTGCAATTCATCTCAAAGACTATTTTGGCAACGAAAGTTTTATGAGAAATCATTTGAATATCCGCATGGAGATCATGGAAAATGTCGGATACAACGGTTGGAACTCGCTTTACAAAGAGTTGGATGATTTTGGAAAAGGTCATCTTCTTTCGCGAACCCGCAGCAAACTTTTTACCACTACTCCTGAAAAACGAACAATTTTATTGAAGAAGATGGCCTCAGTTGGTGGAATCGGAGCAGAACTTGCGGAATTTTATGCGGGATATTTTAACGGCAAAACAGATTTTGAGATGATTACGGCATTTCTGGAAAAACACGGTTCGGAAAACAGTGAGGACATGCTGTATATTCTGCTTGAAAAACAAGCTGATATCACGCCTTTTTTGCTGACACACGACTTTTTCGCAGACAGAGCCGTGCAAATGCTGCTCGGAAATTATCCGGGAGCGGACGATTTGTTGGAACGCTATAATATAAATGTTATTTCAAACGAGGGATTGCTTAATGCGGTAAGCGTTTACGGGTGGGTTATGCTGAGATTTGCTGAACATAACCGAACAGTTTCGAAGGTGTTTGAAATGTACGGACAACTCGGTATGATGTGGCGAAAAGCATTCTCGGATGAAGCGAATATACCCGGAGATATTCGCGCGGCAACTATGGTTTACAACGTAGCGGTTGAAAGGGCAAAAGGCGATTATGCTTTGTTCAAAGCAGCTATTAAAAAACTTACAGATAATGTGAGGGATATATCACCCGTTGCCGGAACGTACGAAAGAGAAAACAGAAGCAAATTTAAGGCACGGTATCTTAATCCGGAAATGCAGCGGCTTGCGGATCAGGCGAAACAAAACATCCGCAATTTAATTAGCGATGGGCATTTGGTTGCTGCTCAGTCTCTTGTGGACGAACTTGAGGGCATAAGCCCCTGTGATCCTGAAATTTCGGAACTTCATGAAGAAATTGAAAGGCAAAACGCTCTTCAATAAAACGTGACTGTACGAACAGACCTACTCAATATCAAAGCGGTTGATTATAACTATTTGGAGGCTTTTATGCATGAGATATATGAAATAAATATTGATACAAAAACTTACTCCGACGAGGCTGCCTCGTTATATAAAGAACGCATAAAAGTTTCCGAGTTAGTTGCGTCCTCCAAGAAATATTCGTCGGAAGTTTCAATCGTGGTAACGGCTTATAACCGACTTGACAAAACAAAAGAATGTGTGGAAAGCGTTTTGAAATACTCGCAAAATGTGGATTTTGACCTTATTCTTGTAGATAACGGATCAAGCGATGGCACATTTGAATACTTTAGATCCGTACCGCATAATAAAGTCCGAATTGTCAGGATTTCCAAAAATGTTGACCAGCGTTTTGCATTATGCTGTATTGAACTAAACTGGATCTCACAATATGTCGTGCTTGTTCCAAACGATATTATCGTTACCGAAAATTGGCTTTATAATTTGCTTGCCGTTGCGAAATCTGACCCGAAAATCGGAATGGTAAATCCGGTTTGTTCTAATGTCAGCAACTTACAGCAGGTAGATTTGGATTTTCAAAACCGTGAAGAAATGCAGAAAAAGGCTGCCGCTTACAATAAGACCGATCCGGCAAAATGGCACGAGCGACTGCGGCTTATTACCCTTGGAACGCTGTTTAAAACAGCTTGCCTGTATGCTGTCGGAATGCCGCTTTTTGACGTAGGCTTTGTTCATGATTTTGCAGACGACGACATAACATTTCGAGTTAGACGAGCAGGCTACAAGGCTGTTCTTGCGGGGGATACATGGATCCACCATAACCATGATTTTAGAAATATGGAGGATAAAGATCCCCAAAAATTTATGGAAACGCTTCAAGCGGGAAGAAGTTATTTCAAGGAAAAGTACTACGGAATTGACGCTTGGGATGATGTAAATGAATACATTTGTAACTATTTATGTGACAGCATTACACCTCCCGTTAAAAAAGAAAACGTTAAAATTCTGGGAATTGAAACGAAATGCGGAACGCCTGCTCTTGACATAAAGAATGTTATCAGAAGATACGGTATTTATAATGCTCAAATTTCCGCGTTTACGAGTGACGCGAAATATTACACTGATCTAAAGACGATCTGTGAGGGAAACGTGGTCTGCGCCAATATTGAATTGCTGCGCAGCAGTTTTCAACCGGATCATTTTGATTATATAATTATACATAAAAATATAAATGAGTTTAATAATTATGAGGAGGTTATAGAGACCGCCTTATCGTTGCTGAAAAAAGGAGGCCAGCTCTTTTTACCGCTCAAAAACGTGTATGACGTTAACGCCATTCTTTTAATGTTCGGGTATAACGACCAAACTTCAGCAAACGCGTTTGCTTTAAGCGAGGAACAATTTGTTCAGCAGGTCAAAGGACTTGGAGTTAAAGCCGTTCATAAGGTTGCCGTTATTCCTTATCAGGTTGCGGAAGATGTTATGGAATTTATAAACTTGCTGGTCGATTCTTCAAAAGAGACCAGCATATCGACACAAAAGCTTGTCGGTAATCTTCTGACCGAAAAAGCCTTTTTTAAAATTATTAAATAAAGCAGCAAATCTGCTAAGGCATTCTTAATTATTACAATGTATATTTTGATGGTAAGAGCAATTTGAGCGACTGATTTTGTCGGAACTTTTCGAAATGAGGCCGGAAATGAAAAGAATTATTATAACAGGCGCTAACGGATTTATCGGACGTTGGTTGGTAAAGAGCTTTGCATCGGACGGGTATGAAGTTATTGCGGTTGTCCGCAATAAATCATCTGATGTTTCTGCCATTGAAAATATAAGCGGCGTAAAAATTTGTTATTGTGAACTTAATAAAATCGAAATGCTTCCGGAAATAATTTCGGAAAAATGTGATTTGTTTTTACATTTTGCATGGAAAGCGACAGTCGGTGCGGATCTAAGCAACTTTGATGTTCAAACAGAAAATTATTCAGCAGCTTGTGCAGCGGTCAAAGCAGCAAAAAAAATCGGTTGTCAACGATTTGTGACCGCAAACAGTATTAAATCATACGAAGCAAAAGAGTATGTGCTGAATGATAAAGCAGTGCCTTCCCCTGCATATTGTTACAGTATTACAAAACTCATGGTTTCAATGATGACAAAAACATTGGCGGCGTCATTGGGCATTGAACATATTGATGCCGTAATATCCAATTGTTACGGTACAGGAAAGAGTGCTCCCTTTTTTATGAATCGCCTGGCGCGCTCTATAATCAACAACGAACATCTGAAACTCACAACCTGTGAACAACTTTATGATTTCGTATTTGTTTCAGATGTTGCAGAAGCAGTAAAGATCGCCGCTATAAAAGGCGAACCATTCTGTATGTATTATATTGGCAATGAGGAGCAATATCCGTTAAAGCAGTTTGTGTTGGAAGCAGCCGAAATTCTTAATCCTGATGTTAAGATTGATTTTGGAGCTGTTCCGTTTAACGGCATTTATTATAATTACCACAGCCTGTTTGATACATATAAGCTTTCAAAACTCGGCTTTCAACCGAAAGTTAGTTTTCGAGAGGGAATTAAAATGCTTGCAGATGAGATACGGGGGAGTAAAAAATGAAAGTCGTATTGCTTGCCGGCGGATACGGAACGCGGATTTCCGAAGAATCAAGTATAAAGCCGAAACCAATGATTGAGATCGGCGGAATGCCGATTTTATGGCACATTATGAAAGAATATTCCTATTATGGGTTTAACGAATTTATCATATGCGCGGGTTATCGGCAACATATGATAAAAGAATGGTTTGCAGATTATTTTCTGTATACTTCTGATGTAACCTTTGATTTTACAGAGGAAAACCGCACAGAAATTCACGACAGACGTACCGAACCATGGCGTGTGACAATCGTTGATACCGGACTTGAAACAATGACGGGCGGGCGTATTAAGCGAATACAAAAATACACGGAAAACGAGCCATTCATGATGACCTATGGTGACGGCGTTTGCGACGTAAATATTGCAGAACTTGTTAAGTTTCACAAAAGCCATGGGAAAATTGCTACCCTGACGTCCGTTATTCCCAAGCAGGAAAAGGGTATTCTGGAAATAAGCGCGGACAATTCCGTACACTCCTTCCGTGAGAAAAATGCGACAGACAGTGCGCCGATAAACGCGGGATATATGGTGCTTAACCCTGAAGTTTTTGATTATATCAGCGATGATAACACAATTTTTGAGCGCGCTCCGCTTGAAAAGCTGGCAGAGGAAGGCGAGCTTATGTCTTATGCCCACAACGGCTTTTGGCAATGTATGGACACAAAGCGCGAAATGGAAATGTTGGAGCGACTTTATTCATCAGGTCAAGCGCCATGGAAAAAGTGGAAGGATTAAAAAGATGAATTTGGCAGAATTCTATAAAGGAAAAAATGTTCTTATAACAGGACACACCGGATTTAAAGGTGCTTGGTTGTGTGAAATTTTAAAGTTGCTTGGTGCGGCTGTCACGGGCTATTCGCTTGAGGCCCCGACTGAGCCGTCTATGTTTAATCTTTGCGAAATCGAAAAAGGCATGACTTCTATAATCGGCGATATACGCGACTTAAACAAGTTGAGATCCGTTTTTGAACAATATAAACCGGAGATTATTTTTCACCTTGCTGCACAGCCGATCGTTCGCGAGGGCTACAAAAATCCCGTGCAGACTTTTGAAACAAACGTTATGGGTACGGTAAACGTGCTTGAATGCGTTCGGCAAACAGAATGCGTAAAATCATTATTAAACGTCACTACCGACAAGGTTTACCGTAATAACGAATGGACTTGGGGGTACCGCGAAAACGACGAATTGTGCGGCAGCGACCCATATTCAAATTCAAAATCCTGCTCGGAGTTGGTGACCTTTTCATATATGAAAAGTTTTTTGTCAAACGATAAAAAAGCAGTTTCAACAGCACGCGCAGGAAACGTTATCGGCGGAGGAGATTTTGCGGCTGACAGAATCATCCCGGACTGCGTGAGAGCTGCGCAAAACCGCAAAGATATAATTGTACGAAATCCAAAATCCACAAGACCGTACCAACACGTTTTGGACGCGCTTTTCGGGTATCTTTTGATTGCTCAGAAACAATTTGAGGATATTTCATTTGCCGATAACTATAACATCGGTCCCGACAACGACGGGTGCTGCGAAACCGGAAAATTGGTCGATTTGTTTGCGGAAAAATGGGGTGGTTTAAAACGAATCGACAAGTCTGACAATTGGTGTCACGAAGCTAATTTCCTTAAACTCGACTGCTCAAAGATCAAAGCGAGATTAGACTGGAAACCTGTGTGGGGCTTGGAAACTGCGATTACAAAAACGGTTGAGTGGAGCAAGCTGTTCGTGGACGGCAGTTCAACTGATAAATTAAAGGTTTGCGCCGACAAACAAATTAACGAATTTATTTTGGCGGGAGGGCATTAAAATGCAAAATTTCTCTTTTGAAGAAAATCCGCAAATCGAAGGACTTAAAATTATTGCTCCATTCGTTTTTAACGATGAACGCGGTTGTTTCCGCAAGACTTACGAGCATAATATTTTTAAAGCAAACGGCTTGGATCTGGAAATATCGGAGATTGACGAGTCGGTTTCCCAAAAAGGCGTTTTACGCGGAATGCACATGCAGCATACCGCACCGCAGCACAAGCTGATACGATGCATAAGCGGCGAGATTTTCGATGTAGCGGTGGACGCACGAAAAGGTTCTCCTACATTTGGAAAGTACGCGTCGGTCATTCTAAGCGCGGAAAATCAAAAAATGTTCTACATTCCCGCAGGTTTTTTTCACGGGTTTCTGGCGCTTCAGGATAATACCGTTGTGAATTATGTGTGTTCGGGAGATTATATAAAAGAATTCGACAGCGGCATTTGCTATAATGATAAAGATATTGATATAGCTTGGCCTTTGGACAAGGTCGATAAGTTAATTATCTCTGATAAGGACAAAAAAGCACTAACACTTAGGGATTTTTGTGAAAAATATTTGTAATAACAGGAGGTTGTTATGAAGTCATTTGAGGTAGAGCCTATAATTTATGAACGTGCGTACGACGATGAACTGCAGCCCATAAATTCAACCAACAGAACTTATGTAGCACATGAAGTATACATGGCTTCAAAACCGAAAGGCGCGCCAAAGCTCAGCATTTGCGTACTTGCTTATCATCATCTCGATCAAACCAAACGCTGCATTGACAGCATTTTGCGTTATATTGACGACGTAGATTATGAGATGATTTTGGTGGACAACGCTTCCAACGATGATAACGCAACACTTGATTTTTTTCAGTCGGTTCCCGTATCACGCAAAAAAATCATACAAGTCGCAAAACCGATCGGCAGATATTATGGAGCTATATTTGGTTCTCAGCTGATGTTTCATTATGCTTCGGGAGATATCTTTCTGATGGTAATGAATGATGAAATATTTACCAAAAACGCAATTCAGAATTTGATCGCATGTTTGGATTCAAGTCCGGACATTGGCTCTGCAACTCCTATGGCGTCAAATACTTGGATGCTGCAAAATCCCGGGATCCCCTATAACAGCTATGAAGAAATCTTTGAGATAGGAGAAAAAGTAAATCATCACGACCCGCGAAAATGGGAAGAACGAATGATCGTTACACTGATAGGCACTGCATTCAAACGAGAAGCGTTGCTGTCCTTTGGTTATTACGACTATTTCTGGGGAGGCGATGAATGCGTTTCAAACCGTCTGCGGTTAAGCGGCTATCGAAATATGTTTTTGGGTGATACTTGGATCTGCCATGACCATATTACCGGAGAGAAAAAAGACAATCACGGATTACACGATCAGACCGATATAGGGCGTATGATGAAAAAAAATCGCACGGCTATGCTCGAAGAGACGCTCGGCGGGATGGATCAGTTTGGCGACGTTTTGCACTTTGAAAAAGAATTGACAGGCATGCTTGCCGAAAATCTATCACGAAAAGAGAATCCGGATATTCTTGCCGTTGATGTAAGATGTGGGCAAGGACTGTTGGATGTGAGAAACAGACTGCGTAATTTTGGAATTTTTTCAACCAATTCCACAGCGTTCACCTCAAAGTTCAAATATGTCAAACACCTAGATTCGGTCGCAGATGAGGTTTTTTGTGACAGAATCGAATTTATAGACGATAGCCTTGCAGGATGCCGGTTTGACTACATTATTGTCGGAGAACCGATAAATATGTATATGGAACCCATAAAAGTCCTGGAAAGACTTTTATCATATCTTTCGCCCAAAGGGCAAATGTTATTTAAGATCCGCAACACCACAGATTTGCAGGCTCTGAGAAAAATGTTTGGGCAAGATCGTAATGTTGATCCGGAAATGCCGGTGCATATCACCGTTTACAGTGTTCTTGATTGCCTTAAGTTAATGGGAATAACAAACGTCAACGTGGTAAAAGTGATCAACCAGTTGCCTCCTGAAACCGAGCAGCTTCTCTTATCAACCATTAAATCACTGGGAATGACACAAAATATCAACGAAACAGCCACAGACATTTTAACGCAGGATTATCTGGTTCATATAATAAACGAGTGAAACCAAACAATATAAGTGGTTGTGTATTTAAAATTAGCACATGATTTTTCAAACACGTTTTATGCACATCTTTTCAAATTGACGTGTACAATTCATAAAACATATGCGTTTATAAGGTTTCCTATATTCTGATATTTGGATAAATCTCTCAGGAAGCGTTTCTATGCTGTAAATTGAAAGGCATTATCGACCGTTCAAAAAGGAGAAATTATGTCAAACACTGTTTTACGTCAACTGATAAAATCGTGGAAAACCGTATTTACAGACTCCGAACGCCAAAGAGTTCTTGAATGGATCTCAGAGAAAAATCAAAGTATAAAAACTGTTATAAAGAAAATACCTTTATCAAAAAGCGGCTTTTGGTTTTATGACGAAGAGCGGGGCGAGATCCGAAATAAAAACAATTCCTTTTTCCAGATTACAGGTCTGCAAAAATATAATGGTGGGGAGATAGTTGCCGAGCAGCCGATCATAATTCAAAAGGAAATCGGTTTCCTGGGAATATTATGCAAAGAGATCGACGGCGTTTTGAAATTTCTTGTGCAGGCAAAAATTGAACCGGGAAATGTTAATAAAATTCAAATTTCCCCTACTATTCAAGCGACAAAAAGCAACTTTCTTCAAAGGCACGGCGGGTCTAAACCTGCATATTTAAACTATTTTCTGAATGCAGAAAACAGCACTGTCATTGTCGATCAAATTCAATCCGAGCAGTCCTCGCGTTTTTTGGGTAAACGCAACCGCAACATCATTATAAAGACCAATGACGATATCGAAGTACTGCCCAGTCACATGTGGCTTACATTGGGACAACTGAAAGAGCTCCTGAAAATTGATAATCTTGTAAACATGGACACACGAACGGTTATTTCGTGTTTGCCGTTTTCAATGTTTAATCTTGACGAATCTGAAAAGGAGGAACTTCAGCAATCATTCCGTGACAAAACTCTGTTTCATTCAATATTTGACGAACCCGAATACAATGATTTTGTCTGTGCATATCGATACGTAAATGATTACAAAATGTTTCAATGCTGCGAAAACCGATTGGTTCCGCTTAAAGAGTTAAAATCATGGCACTTTACGGATGAGGAAATCTCACATCAAGAACAAAAGAACTTCTGCGTGATATTCTGCGATATCCAAATAGAGGGGCGAGAGGTCTCGCATTGGTCACAGCCGATGTTTGAGGCTCTTGGCAGTGCAGTTTTCGGACTGATAACCGCTGAGATAGACGGCAAAAAAAAGTTCCTGGTTCACGCGCTGCCGGAATCGGGATGTTTTGACCAGATCGAATTTGCGCCAACTGTTCAAATTGAACCCGGTGAAATGCCAAAGCATTTTGACCCGATAGCAAAACTGTTTTTTGAACTTCTTGAAAATAAATCTTACGTTAAAGCTGATATAATCCTTTCGGAAGAGGGCGGGCGCTTTTATTGCGAACAAAACCGCAACATAATTCTTGACGTTCCGAAACAAGCAGTCAAAGAACTTCCCGCAGGTTATTTCTGGCTGGATTTCAAAACGTTGAATCGAATGGTGCAATTTAATAATTGTTTGAATATTCAACTGCGAAATCTGATATCATTATTGGAGATATAATTATGGAGAGAATTAAAATAGGCGTGCTTTGCCCGTCGGAAATTGCATTCCGCAGGTTTATGCCGGCACTAAGGAAGCTCGACGAATTTGAATATGTTGGTATTGCCGTTGCATCTAAAAACGAGTGGAATGGAGATATTTCCGACGACATGGTTTCAAGGGAACATGAAAAAGCCGAAAAATTCGTTTTGGAATACGGAGGAAAAATATTTAACAGTTATACGGAACTAATAACTTCTGACAAGGTAACTTCGGTTTATATCCCCCTGCCGCCCGCGCTGCACTATGAATGGGGAAACCTTGCACTGAAAAACGGAAAACACGTTTTGCTTGAAAAGCCCTTTACAACCAATTTAAACGATACAAAAACGTTAATTGATACCGCCGCAAGTAATAATCTTGCGGTTCACGAAAATTACATGTTTGTTTTTCATTCTCAGTTGGATTTTATCCGAAAGCAAACCGATAGTGGTATAATCGGAGACGTTCGGCTCATACGATCCGATTTCGGATTTCCTTTTCGCGGTGCAGATGATTTTCGCTATGACAAAAAACTGGGCGGCGGGGCGTTGCTGGACTGCGGCGGATACACGCTTAAACTTGCGTCGTTATTGCTCGGAAATACGGCAAGAGTCACAACATCACAGCTTAATTTTCTGGGAAACTTTGAAACGGATATTTACGGAAGCGCAACACTTGTAAATGACAGCGGATCAACCATGCAAGTCTCATTCGGTATGGATAACAGCTATCGATGCAGTCTCGATATTTGGGGCAGCAGAGGATCAATCTACACCAATAGAATTTTAACTGCTCCGGAGGGATATGAGCCGATTATCGAAGTAAAAAATGCAGACGGCGAAAGACATATAAACGTCCCTCCTGATGATACGTTCAGAAAATCTCTTGAAAAATTCGAGCGTTGCATTGCAGATAAACATGAGAGAAATAGCAACTACAGTGATATTTTGCGACAAAGCGAATTACTTGACGAATTTGAAAGGAGATCGTAAAAATGCCGTTGCCTAAAGTGACAGAATTAGAACTGAATGAAATCAAAATAATTGAACCGAAAGTTTTTTGTGACGCAAGGGGCTATAGCTGTGAAATGTTTTCAAGCGCAGATTTGAAAGCTGTCGGAATTGATTGCAAGTTCGTTTTGGACTATCAATCATACAGCGAAAAAAAGGGAACTTTGCGTGGAATACATTTTCAGAACGCACCAAGTGCACAAGCGAAAATAATGCGCGTTCTTACCGGCAGCCTGCGTGATGTGGTGGTGGATCTGAGGAAAAATTCACCTAATTACGGAAAATGGACAAGCATCGTTCTTTCTGCTTCGGATTTTAAACAGATTTTTATCCCGCGCGGTTTTGGTCATGGCTTCGTAACACTTGAGGATAACACGACCGTACTTTATAAACTTGATGACTATTATAATTCGGAGACGGCGCGTACAATCAGATGGAACGATCCGGAAATTGCAATAAACTGGCAAATTGATAAACCCATAATTTCTGAAAGAGATGCCAATGCCGTCTCTTTAAATGAGTGCGACATTTGTTTTTGAAAGGAGAATTATCATGAATAGAAAATGCAGATTTTGCGGAAAAGAATTGGAAACAGATTTTGCTGATTTGGGTCTGTCTCCTGTTTCAACGGAATACCTTTCCGTTGAAAACAGCCTTAAGGGCGAGATGTTTTATCCGCTTCACGTTAGAGTATGTTCGGAGTGTTTTTTAGTTCAGGCCGATGTGTATTCGTCACCGGAAAAGATATTTAACGACTACAAATATCTCAGCTCAAACTCGCAGGCGTGGCTTAAACACGCGGAAACGTACGTTGATATGATAACTGAAAAGCTGGCGCTTAATGAAAATTCCCTGATAACCGAAATTGCCTGCAACGACGGATATCTTTTGCAGTACTTTAACAAACGCGGTTTAAAGAACTATGGCGTGGAACCCGCGGAAAATGTTGCTGATATTGCAAGAGAAAAAGGCGTTGATGTCGAATGTGAATTTTTTGGAGCCGACTTTGCCAAAGAACTTGTTCAAAAGCGCGGCAAATCCGACCTGATCCTGGGAAACAATGTGCTTGCTCATGTTCCCGATATAAACAGCTTTGTTGAGGGAATACAAATTCTTTTAAAGAAATCCGGAACTGTTACAATGGAATTTCCGCACTTGTTGAATTTAATCAAGCAAATGCAATTTGACACGATTTATCACGAACATTTTTCGTATTTTTCGTTATATACGGTTATAAACATTTTTAAAAGTCACAATCTGAAAATTTACGACGTTGAAAAGCTGAATACTCACGGAGGCTCACTGCGCATTTACGCGGCGCATTCGGATAACGACGAGTTAAACATAAGTTCCCGTGTGACAGATCTGATTGATGAGGAAAAGGCGTTTGGAATTTCTGACATTAAAACATACGAGGGCTTTCAAAGAAAGATACGTGCAATAAAATACAACACGCTCAAAACGTTGTCGGAGTTGGTTCTTGACGGGAAAAAAATAATAGCTTACGGTGCGGCGGCAAAGGGAAACACGTTTCTAAACTATTGCGGCTTGGGAAAAGAGTTTTTTGAATGTATTGTTGACGTTACTCCGGAAAAGCAAGGTTTAAAGCTTCCCGGAACGTTGATCGACATTGTAGGCGAGGAAGTCATTGAGAAAATTCGTCCGGATTATATTGCCGTTTTGCCATGGAACTGGAAAGATGAGATAACCAAAAGGCTGGAATTCACAAGAAAATGGGGCTGCAAACTGATTACGTTTATCCCTGAGATAAATATATTCTGATATTGGGAGTTGATTATGAAAAAAGCAATAATCACCGGTGCAGGCGGATTTATCGGTAAAGCTCTTACCCAAAGACTGCTCAAAGAAAACTACGAGGTCTGGGGAATTGATGTTAACCCCAACTTATTTAAGGAACAGGACTGTCCGGCGAACTTTCATTACTTGATCACCGCTATGCCAAATTACATGGATGTTTTGGAAAAGCTCCCGCGCGGTACGGATCTTTTTTACCATTTTGCATGGGAGGGAATTTCCTCAAGGAAATACGACGAATTGGATCTTCAGCGGCGCAATTTTTTGGCGGCAACAAACGCCGCCGAAATGGCTGTGAAAATTGAATGCAAAAAGTTTATCTTCATTGGAAGCAGCCATGAAAATCTTGTTGGCATAAATACGGTTGACAGCAGTGAAACAAACGGAAACATATACGGGGTTGCCAAAAAGTGCGCACGTATTTTCTGCGAATTTATATGTAAGGATAAAATCGCATTTAATTCCACAGCATTTACAAACGTTTTCGGTGAGGGCGACTATTCTAAGAGAACAACAAACACGTTTATTCATAAGATGCTTTTAGGCGAGACAATAGATCTCATTGAGGGCGACAATTTGTACGATTGGGTATATATTGACGACGCGGTTGAAGGTTTGTATCTGGTAGGAATTAAGGGCGTTGGTTCAAAGCAGTATTATATTGGAAGCAAACGACCTCGCACGTTCAAATGCATAATATCGCAGGTCAGAGATATCGTAAACCCAAGCGTAGAATTGCGTTTCGGAGCATATTCCGATAATACGTATATTGACTACTCTAAATTTGATCTGGACGCTTTGCGAAAAGATACCGGATTTGAGTTTAGGTGCGATTTCAGGGGAAGCATTCTTAAAACGGCAGAATGGATAAAAACTTTAAGTTTTTAACATACAATTTACATTTGGAGGATTTACTATGGATAAGAAAAATGAAACAATTCTGAATTTAATTTCAGAGAAGACCTGCAGGCAAAATGAATTGATCAACGAACTGAGAGTCGCTCAAACCCATATATATATATATATATATATATGGGGCGGGTATGATCGCGGGAGAAGCAGCGCGTGTGCTTAAAGAAAACGGAGTGAGTTATGAATGTATGCTCGTTGACAATGAATATGGCTGTGACGGTGAAAAGGTAAAGCATTTAGATGATGTGCTTGGATCGGCTCATGAAAAAGTTAATGTCATTGTCGCGTTTAATTATTTTGACAACTCCAAACTTGATAGATTTTCCAATGTGATAAATAAGGTTTATTATTTTGAAACTGGTTTGGGAAACAACACCATCGATGGCGAATATATGACGTTTAATTGGGTAACCTCACATTCCAATGAACTTCAAACTTTTTACAATGAGCTTAGTGATGAAATATCGCGAAGAACATTGCTTGCTTTTTTAAATCAGCGTATCTCAAGATTAAGCGGTTTTGTCGCCATGGTTAAAAGCGCAAATAATCAATATTTTGAACCCGATATCATAAAACTCACAGATGATGAGGTTTTTGTCGACTGTGGCGCATATACCGGCGATACCGCATCAATATTTATAAACGAGCTGAAAAAGAGGGGCATAGATTTGCCGACCAAGATCGTTTGTTTTGAACCGGATGAGAAGAATTTTCGTAAATTGGTTGAGCGAAAAATTCCAAACGCGGTGTGCCTGAAAAAGGGAACGTCCGATAAAGCCGAAACGGTACATTTTTCACAAAAAGGCACCAGCGCAAGTATGGTTTCCGATGATGGCGACATAGTCATCGAAACAGACACGATCGACAATGTTCTTGACGGAAAAAAGGCGACTCTTATAAAAATGGATATTGAGGGCGCGGAACTTTCGACTTTAAAGGGCGCAGCGAAAACCATAAAAAAGTATAAACCATCTCTTGCAATCTGCATTTATCACAAAAAAGCGGATCTGTACGAAATTCCGCAATATATACACAGCCTAGTTGCAGAGTACAGATTTTATGTGAGAATATATTCGCACAATTCGCACGAACTTGTATTATACGCAATTCCTCAAAAATAACGAATGAAGGTGATTTGATGAAAGGCATAATTCTGGCAGGAGGGCGCGGCACAAGGCTCTATCCGAGCACAATAGCCGTAAGCAAGCAGCTTCTTCCGATATACGACAAACCGCTGATATATTATCCGCTTTCGGTGTTGCTGCTAGCGGGAATAAATGATATAATGATAATATCAACGCCCGATGATACGCCGATATATGAAAAACTGCTTGGCGACGGCAGCCGCATAGGAATACATATCGAATATAAAGTTCAGGATAAGCCTCGCGGTCTTGCAGACGCGTTTATTCTGGGAGAGGATTTCATAGGCAGCGACAGCGTTTGCCTGGCGTTGGGCGATAATATTTTTTACGGACAAAATTTCAGCGAGATTTTGCAAAACGCACAAAATCGTGTTAAAAACGGAGGAGCGGCAATTTTCGGTTATCCCGTAAAAAATCCGACGGAATTCGGTGTTGTTGAATTTGACGAAAATCACCGCGTAATTTCGATTGAGGAAAAACCGCATAAACCAAAATCAAACTATGCGGTGCCGGGACTCTATTTTTATGACAATGAGGTCGTCACGATCGCCAAAAACGTTAAGCCGTCCGCACGGGGAGAAATAGAGATAACGTCAATAAATAACGATTATCTGAAACGCGGAAAATTGTCCGTAAGTCTTATGGGGCGCGGCATGGCATGGCTTGATACAGGTTCGCCGCGCGGAATGTTAAAAGCATCGGAATTTGTTCATACCGTTCAGGATATGCAGGGCTTTTACATATCTTGCATTGAGGAATTGGCTTGGCGGCGCGGTTTTATAACTACAAAGCAACTGAGAGAATTGGGCGAAGAATTAAAAATGACAGATTACGGTAAATATATTATTTCGCTTGCGGAGGATACAAAATGAAAATAATCGTAACAGGCGGCGCGGGTTTTATAGGCGGAAATTTTGTGCATTATATGTTAAAGAAGTATCCCGATTACAAGATAATTTGCGTTGACTGCCTTACTTACGCAGGTAATCTGGAAACATTGAAGACGGTTATAGATAATCGGAATTTCCGCTTCTGCAAAATTGATATAACTGACCGGGAAAGCATTTACGGGTTATTTGAGGAAGAATGCCCCGATATAGTTGTAAATTTTGCGGCAGAAAGCCATGTTGACCGCTCGATAGATGATCCGGAAATATTTTTAAAAACGAACGTAATCGGTACGGGAGTTTTAATGGATGCCTGCAGAAAATACGGAACAGTACGTTTTCATCAAGTGTCAACTGACGAGGTATATGGCGATTTACCGCTTGACAGACCCGATCTTTTTTTCACGGAAACAACTCCCGTGCACACCAGTTCTCCGTATTCCGCTTCAAAGGCAGGAGCCGATCTTTTGACGCTGGCATACCACAGAACGTATAACTTACCCGCTACAATTTCTAGATGTTCAAATAATTACGGAGCGTATCAATTTCCCGAGAAGCTGATCCCGCTGATGATTTCAAACGCTCTGAACAACAAGCCGCTGCCTGTTTACGGCAAAGGAGAGAACGTGCGGGATTGGCTTTATGTCGATGATCATTGCCGCGCAATTGACTTGATTATTCATAAGGGAACGATCGGAGAGATATATAATATCGGCGGTCATAACGAGATGAAAAATATTGATATCGTGAAAATAATCTGTCAGAAGCTTGGCAAACCCGAAAGCCTGATAACTTTTGTCACCGATCGAAAGGGGCACGATATGCGTTACGCAATTGACCCGTCAAAAATACATAACGAACTCGGATGGCTGCCCGAAACGAAATTTGCGGAAGGGATCGAAAAAACAATAGATTGGTATCTTGACAACAGCTTATGGCTTGAAACAATAAAAAGCGACAAGAATAAAAAGGAGAACTTATAATGTACTTTAATCTTGTTGTTCCCGCTTATCAGAACAATACCACAACAAATTACAAAATTAACATCGGCAACAAACAATTTAAGACCCTAACAATCGGCAAAGACAGTTATATTGTAGGTGCAAACGTCGAAACAGGATTGGGCATTGACGGCGAACTGTATCGGAACTATGGATGCTATAATCTTCAAATAGGAAAGTACTGTGCTCTTGCCGAGGATATTTTGTTTATGATAAATATGAACCATGATTTTAATTCGGTTGCGCAGGGCTGCTTTACAGAGTTTAAAGAAAAGCCTATACCAACAAAAATTAAACGCAAGGGGCAAGTTATCATTGAAAACGATGTGTGGATCGGTCACGGCGCAACGATTATGAACGGCGTAACAATACACAACGGCGCTGTTGTCGCGGCGAATTCGGTTGTAACAAAGGAAGTGCCGCCTTACGCGATAGTGGGTGGAAATCCCGCAAAAGTAATACGGTACAGATTTCCAGAGGATATAGTCGAAAAGCTGCTGAAGATATCGTGGTGGAATTGGACCAGTGAAGAAATTTCCTCTCGGTATGAAGATTTTGCAGGTGATACGGTCGCTTTTACCGAAAAATACTTTCCTGCTGCCGAAGAAGAATTTCTGCGCGCAAAATCAGCGCAGACACCAGTAGAAATGAAAAGCGGAGAAAACTTTCTTTTTGCCATTGACTATGACGATGAATTTCCGCTTTATAAAAAGATTATTCGTGAGTTCTGCAACATGAACAACAAAACACAAAACCAACTGATATTGATGTTAGACGGTGATGAAATTACAGTAAAGAAAATGTTTAATGAGATAAGCAAAGAACTTGATAAATATAACGAAAAAGACGTTTTTATTTATATTTACACCGGCTTGCCCGAAAATCTGGTGCCGCATATCGATACTTATATAACAGGGCGGATAAACACGAATATTTATCTTATGGAACTTGCAGAGAAATTCGGCAAGAGAATTATATCCGGTGTAGATCTGCCGCTATTTAATTAAAGCGCCGTCAAACAAAAAGCTTGAAGCTCCCTCTTTCAGGGAGCTTCCTCATTTAAAACAAGTCTAAAATTCCAAAGCCTCGCCGCCGCCCAGATACAGTATTCTGTCGCCGAGCATTTCGTCCATGATATCGAAACCGCGCAGTCCCGTGCAGTGGCAGGTGTAGACCTTTTCCGCGCCCGAGAGCTTTATCGCGCGCGACTGCGCGGTAATATACTCGGCGGAACAGTTGATCGACTTGGGATTGCTCCCCGCGAAATGAAACCCTCCGATGACCGCGAGTATTGGAATATCATGCCAGCGCCGCTGAACCGTCTCTAACATATTCGCCGCGCCGCAGTGGAAGCAGCCGCCGATAAGCACTAACCCGTCCGCCTTGCGCTTTTTCGGGAAGATGACCGCAAAGCTCTCGTCCGAAAAGTCAAACGGCTGCGGCTTTTTCTCTTCCTCGGAATTTACGAAATAGCTGCGGTCGGGATTGACGCTCTTTTCGTCGAAGTCCTCGCAGCTCGCCAGATAAAAGCCCTCGCATATCTCGGAAAAGCTGTTGAATAAAATCAGGTTGTCGGCGTACTTTTTAAAGAAACCTTTGCCCTGACCCACGGGCGTTTTAAACAGACCGTTTTTCTTAAACACCTCGCGCTTCGCCCCCGCGCGCAGATAGATCTCCGCCCGCGGATTGAGCTTCATGACCTGATCGATGCCGCCCGTATGCGCCAGATGACTGTGCGTAAGCACGACCGCGTCAATCTCGTTTATCGGCAGCCGCATACGCTTCGCGTTCTCGACCGCCTTTCCCGTAAGCCCGGTGTCGATAAGGTAATTTCTGCCGCCGTATTCAACAAACAGCGACAAACCCTCCTCAAAAAACAGCTTGTCGTTAGCTGCCGTGTTTTCGATAAGACAAATTATCTTCAAAAAGCATTCCCCCGATTTTATGGATTTGTGACCTTGCCTAAAAATACTATCTGATTTTCCGTACTGTCGTAGATCATAAACGCGAACGGACGGTCGAGCGTGACTTCCCTTTTCTCGCGCTCCTCGGGCATTGCGCACGTATCTGCCGTTATCACGGTTGCCGCAGCCGCCTTTGTTCCGTTTTCGTCAAGCTCCAGCTTGGTCTTTTGCAAAACGTCCGAAACGAACATCGGCACATCCGAGATACCCGAAAGATCCGCCTTATAACGGTCAAAAATATCCGACAGCCCGAACGCTTTCAGCGCGTTTGTGAGCGGAATATCTGTCTCAAAATTCAGTCTCGGCATGCTCACACTAACATCGTATTGATAGCACTCGCTCTCGAGCAGAGACGGAATATCCAAGCTCTCGATAGTAAAACCGCCCGTCTCCTTCGGCAGTATACCGATAAACTCCAGCCCGTTCAGATAACCGCACCCGAAAGCCGTCGCCGCGTCGTTTTCGTAGTAATTATTGACGACATTATGCATAAGCGGTATTTCCTTGGCCGAGCCGTCGGGCAGCGTAAACGGCTGCGTCATATTCTCGTATATCGACCACTCGTCTCGCCACGCCGATTCAAAGTATATTGTGTTGATGAGCACCGCCGCGATATCGTCCGAATAGTCATCAAGTGCCTTCGGTATCATCCTGTGCGTTTTGTCGCTCACCCAGCCGTTTATCTCGCTGAGCGCCTTTTCCTTGTCGGCGAAGTCAAGATTGCGCACCTCCGCCTTGAACTTCTCCGCCAGAGTGTTCCCGTAATCCTCCTTGAACGGCAAATTCTTATTCGCCCAAAACGAATTGGCGATCTCGAAAACGTTCTTCCAGCCGTCGCTATAATCCGAAACATAGTTGTAGCGGCTCTCGACTATCTGCATATAGCCGTTCGCAAAGTCCGAATAATTGTCCGTGCCTAGGTACTTGTCGAGCGCCTCTTTTGAAGCGCCGCCTGCGCCCTCGGCAAGCAGTCCGAGCGCCATATTCAGTGACAGCGGACTGAACATACTGTTCTCCTTGTCCCCGCTGATAACGTCGAACAGCTTCACGGAGGTCAGCATATTATCGGCGGTTATCTCAACAGGAGGAATATCAACATTTTCAACGCTGCTGCCCACCTCGACGGTAGACTGCGAGCTGCTCTCCGTTGAGGACAAGCTTTCGGGTTCTGAGCCGCTCTGCAAACCGGTCGAATCGGTTGAACTTGTGGAACTGTCGGACGATTGTTCGCCGTTAGCCGTCGAGCCGCCGTTATCCGAGCACCCCGTCAACATTGCGACCGCAAGTAAAAACGCAAACGCGGAAATAATTCTTTTTTTCATCACTATCCCCCCTTAAGGCTCTGTTACCTTGCCCAGAAATACTATCTGATTTTCCTCGCTGTCGTAGATCATAAACGCGAACGGACGGTCGAGAACGACCGTTCTCTTCTCGCGCGGCATACCCGCCCCCGCAGCAAGTTCAGCCGTTACAGCCGAGGCTCTTGTTCCGTATTCATCAAGCTCCAGACTTGTTTTTTGCAGAACGTCCGAAATATAAAGCGGAAAAGACGGAACGTTGGCAATACGCGTAAGGTCGACTTTATCGACATCGAACAGCTCCGACAATCCCGCCGCCGAAAGCGCTTCCGTAAGCGGCAGATTTGTATCGAATTTCAATCTCGGCATACGTGCGTATACGTCGTAATCGTATGTCTCGCTCTCCAACAGCGACGGAATATCAAGGCTTTCTACCGTAAAATCTCCCGTTTCTTTCGGCAGTATCCCGATAAAGTCCAGCCCGTTTTGGTATCCGTATCTGAACGCGGTAGCCGCGTTATTCTCAAAGTAGCTGTAAACGTGCTGCCGCATAAGCGGAAGCTCCTTTGACGAGCCGTCAAGCATAGTGAACGTTTCCTTGTCGTTTTCAACGACTGTCCACTCGCTGCCCCAGCGTGATTCAAAATATATCGTGTTAATAAGCACCGCCGCGATAATCTTCTCGTCATAATCGCTGATTATAGACGGTATCATTTTATGCGTTTTTTCCTTGACCCAGCCGTTTATTTCTTTGAGCGTACCGTTTTTGTCAGCGAAGTCGATATTACGCACCTCCGCGCCAAATTTCTGCGTTATATCACTCTTGTAGCTCTCGTTGAACGTAATATTCTTATTCGCCCAGAACGAATTGGCGATCTCAAAGACGTTCTTGTATTTGTCCTCGTAGCCCGAGGGAGCGTTGTAATCGCTGATAACTTTCATATAGCTTTCGGCGAACGCTCCGTAGTCGTCCGTACCAAGATACTTGTTAAGCGCCTCCTTTGAAGTACCACCCGCGCCCTCGGCGAGCAGTCCGAGCGCCATATTCAGCGACAGAGGACTGAACATACTGTTCGCCATGTCCTCGCTCACCGCGTCAAAAACGCGTATCGAATTTTGAACATTGTCGTCTGTTATCTCGATTGGCGACAGCACTGTGAACTTTCTTTGTCCGATAACCATATCTCCCTCTTTCGAGCCTCTCTCCGAACAGCCCGTCAATATCGCGAACGCAAGCGAAATCGCAACCGCGGAAATAATTCTTTTTTTCATAGAAGTACCTCCTTACGGCTCAGTGACCTTGCCCATGAACACTATAAGCTCCTGTGCGGGGTCGTATATCACGAACGCAAACGGACGGTCAAGAAATACCTCTTTGCGTATTCTCAACTCCTCGGACGGGGCGGCACTGCCGTTCATCATTATCCCCGTAGCCGCGGCAGCCTTTGTCTTGTGTTCGTCAAGCTCCAGCCGCGTCTTTTGCAGAACGTCCGACACCCAAAGCTCCTCGTCGGACATACCCGAAAAGTCCGCTTTACCGCTATCGAATATCTCCGACAGCCCCGCCGCCGAAAGCGCATTGGCAAGCGGTAGCTCGGTATCGAACGTCAACTTCGGCATACGCGCGTAAACGTCGTAGTCGTAGGTCTCGCTCTCCAGCAGCGACGGAATATCCAGCCCCTCAAGCGTAAATTCGCCCGTCTCTTTCGGCAGTATCCCGATAAACTCAAGCCCGCTCTTGTAACGGCTGCTGAAAGCGGTCGCCTTATCGTTCTCAAAGTACGCGCCGCCGCTGTTCCGCATAAGCGCAAGCTCCTTTACCGAGCCGTCGGGGAGGGTAAACTCGTCCTTGCGGTCGGCATCGTAATCCCAATCTTCTGTCCAAGCGCTCTCGAAATAAAAGGTGTTGACGAGTATCGCGGCGGTCCCGTCGGCAACATCATTGAGCATTCTCGGTATCATCTTATGGGTCTTGTCAGACACCCAGCGGTTGACCTCGCCGACCACCCTGCTCTTGTCGCCGAAGTCCATATTGCGTATCTCCGCGCCGAATTTCTGCTTCACCGCGTCCGTGTAGTCGCGCTTGAATGGGAAAGCGTCGTCGCCCCAGAACGAATTCGCGATCTCAAAATAATTCTCGTCCTTGCCGCCTTTGCCGTTGTAGTTTTCTTTCGCGAGCTTCATATAGCTCTCGGAGAACGCTCCATAATCGTCCGTGCCGAGATACTTACCGAGCACCTCTTTTGTGCTGCCCTCCGCGCCCTCGGCGAGCATTCCGAGCGCCATATTCAGCGACAGCGGACTGAACATACTGTTCGCCTTGTCCGCGCACACTGCGTCAAACAGCCGAACGGAATTAAGCACGTTGTCCTCCGTCACCTCGATAGGCGACAGCATATTCCGCTCGCGAATGCCCGCGACCATTCCGCCGCTCCCGGTGTTTTCACCGCAATCGGTACTGCAAGCCGTAAGCGACAGCAGCGAAAGCGCCGCCGTCACTGCCGCGATAATACTCTTTTTCATTCGGTATACCCCCTTCATATATGGAAATACCGACAATAAGAGCTATTTCGGCATTCCCTCTCCGTGCTTATGCACGTACTTCTTTATCGCCGCATAGCTCTCTGCGCTGAGGCAGTGCTCGATCCGGCACGCGTCCTCAGCCGCTATATCCTCGGGAACTCCCATTGAGGTAAGCCAGCTCGTAAACAGCAAATGCCGTTCGTAAACGCGCTCCGCGATCTCTCGCCCCGTTCTCGTAAGCGTGATATACCCGTTTTTGTCAACAGAGATGCACCCCTCCTCGCGGAGGTTCTTCATTGCGACGCTCACCGACGGCTTAGAAAATTCCATTTCTGCGGCAATATCAACCGAGCGCACCTCGCCGTTGCGATTATGCAAAATCAAAATCGTCTCAAGATAATCTTCCTTGGATTCAAAAATTCTGTCTTTCATAGTTCCGCCTTTTCATAGATAGTCTTTTGCTTACACTTATTGTACCACTTTTCAGCAAATTAGTCAAGTGTTGTCGGGATCGTTGTATGAAATCGGCGAATTGCGCTCTTGGAACTTGTTCTCATAGCCGCTCAACGCTTGTCTTGCAGCAAATTATTCCGATTACGTCGTCAAAACTCCTTGACGTACATAAAGTACGTCTGCGAACTTTTCCTCGTACTCGAGAAAATTTGCTTTGCAATCCGAGCATTTCGGGCTATGAGAACAAGTTCTTACAACTAAAACCCGATAACTTACGAAAATGCTGCACAAATATGCAGTTTTTTAAAAAATTTCGCGCCGCTTTCTTCAATTCACGGAAAGCGGCGCGTAACGCATTATTCCACCGACTTTAAGGATTCAACCATGCTTATTTTTTTCAGAACCCTTGTCATTATCAGATTAACGATCAGCGAAAACGCCACGGTCACGAGCAGCGCCCAGATATAGCTCGGAAAATGAATACTTCGCCCGAACATTACCTCGTCAATCTCCGCCGTCTGAATGACGAACATACAAAGCGCGTACCCGAGAAACAGCCCTACAAAGCCGCCCATTACCGACAAAACGATATTTTCGCGAAACACATAGCTCGAGACCTCCGCGTCATAAAAGCCGAGAACCTTAAGCGTCGCAATCTCCCGAATGCGTTCGGTAATGTTTACGTTTGTGAGATTATACAGCACCACAAACGCCAGCGCCGCCGCCGAGACGATAAGCACCACCGTCACAAGGTCCATAATTTGCAGCGTATCATTCACGCTTGACAGAGAACTTGCGTTCATGATGACGGCAAGAACGTTTTCATTTTTAAGGACGTGCTCCGTAAAGCTGTTCTGTACGTCCTTGTCGCGGGAGATCCCGTTGTCAAAATACAACATATTGTAGTACGGTTCGCCGCCGAAAACCTCCTTGTACAAGTCCTCGGCAATGTACAGGTAGTGGCTTGTGTATTGCTCGGTAATGCCTGCTATTTTCACCTTTCTGTTTACACCGTCGCTCACCTGAACCGTTATCTCATCGCCCACGCCCGCGTTCAGCAGCTTTGCCGCTTTTTCGGTGATCACTGCGCCGCCGTTCAGCGTCAGCTTTTCACGCGAAACGCGCTCGTGCAGATCGACAAACGTTTCAAACAGTTCCACGTTCTCCACAGCGGTAACATACACCTGAACGCTGTTCCCCGAAAATTCCGTGCCGTATTGCTTTATCAGCGCACGGGTGTATTTTGTGTTCCCGTCATAATCGAGAAGAGTATCGTAAATGCTGTTCAGCTCTGAAGGCTTTATTTCGTCATCGAACGCAAGATAGCCGCTGTATTTGTATATCTGATTATATTGCAGGTCAACTATATCGGTAATCGAATTTTTCAGTCCGAAGCCCGTCAGCGAAAGCGCCGTGCAGCCCGCAATGCCGACAATCGTCATAAACATTCTGCGCTTGTAGCGGAACAGATTACGTCCGCTCACCTTTGCGAAGAAATTCATATTGTTCCATAGGAACGGTATTCGCTCGATAAGCACGCGCTTTCCCGCCTTGGGAGCCTTTGGTCTCATAAGCGACGCAGGAGTTTCCTGCAAAGCCTTGTTGCAGCTGAAGAACACCGTAGCCGCAATAGCAAGAACCATAGAGCCTATCGATACTATCATATTTTCGGGAGTGAACAGGTAGTGTATATCGGTGATTATGTACATCATCGAATACGCGTACACGATAACGCTCGGGAAAAGGAAGCAGCCGCCAATCGCACCGATAATTCCTCCCGCCGCCGCGCCCGATACCGCGTACGTCATATAGTGCCGCATGATCGCGCTGTTCGAGTAGCCGAGAGCTTTCAGCGTTCCGACCTGAGTTCGCTGTTCCTCGACCATTCTTGACATGGTCGTAAGGCAGACCAATCCCGCAACCAGCAAAAAGAACACCGGAAAGATCGCCGCTATCTTGTTGATACGCTCAGAATTTGAGTCGTATTCTGCGTAGCCCGTGTTGTCGTCGCGCTTGAAGATATACCACTCTGCGTTGCCGATGTCGGATATCTTCTCTTTCGCGTCCACGATTTTTTTCTCCGCGTCTGCTATCTCCCTATTGAATGTATATACACCGTCCTCGTAGTCGCGCAGACCATCCTCGTATTTCCTCTTCGCGTCCTCGATCTCGATAAGCCCTTGCTCGTACTGATCGACGCCGTCATCGAGTTCGCCGCGCTTTTCGTTGAGCGTGAGCATACCCTCGTAATATTGCTTCTCGCCGTCTTCTATCTTGGCAAGACCGTCGGTGTACTGCTCCAGACCGTCCAGATATTCCCGCAGACCCTCGTCATATTCACGTCTGCCGTCTGCGAGCAACTCCGCGTTTTTAATGTATTCCGCGAGGCCTTCCTCATACTGCGCCTTGCCCTCTTCGAACGTTTTCCTGCCCTCGTCAAGCTGCTGCTGTCCGTCCTCGAGCTGTTTTTCGCCGTCCGCAAGCTGTTTCAGACCGTCGTCGATCTGTTTCTGCGCCTCCGCAAGCTGAGCCTCTCCGTCCGCGATCTTCTCCTCGTTTACAGCAATCTCCCGCTCGCCCGCCTCCAGTTGAGCCAGTGCGTTGTCAAGTTGCGTCTTGCCCTCGTCAAGCTGCGTTTTCATCTGCGCCAACGCATCGCGCGAAGCCTGTATCGCCTGCTGCATAACGGTCAGCCATTCGCTGTCGGGATTTTCCGCCGCAAATTTCTCATACTCCTCCTCCGCTCTGCTGAACAGCTCGGCGGCTTGCTCGTACTGCTCCAGACCTGTTTCGTATTCTTCCAGACCGCTGCGGTATTGCTCCCAACCGTTTGCAATCTCCACTTTCGCAAGCTCTATCTGATTTTTTCCGTCCTCAAGCTCCGCCTTGTTTTTGTCTATTTCCGCTTGACCGTCTTCGAGCAGCTTACGGTTCTTTTCGATCTCTGTGCGGGAATCGTCCAGCAGCTTTTGCGAATCTTCGATCTCCTTTTGCGACTCGTCAATCTGAACCTTGGCTTCATCGAGCGTTTTCTTTCCGTCCGCGAGCTGCCGTTCGCCATCCTCTATCTCCTTTAACGCGTCCTCTAACTGTTTCTTCGCGTCGTCGAGCGTCGGTTTGTTTTCGGCAAGCTCGCGCTTACCATCCTCTATTTCCTTTTTTGCGTCGGCAAGTTCCTTTTCCGCATCAGCAAGCTGAACCTTTCCGTCCGCGATATCGTCCTTTGCTTCTTGAAGTTCGCGTTCGCCGTCCTCGATCTGCTGCTTTGCGTCGTCAAGCTGCTTCTTCGCGTCGTCAAGCTCCTTTTGCCCGTCCGCCTTTGCCTCGGCGAGCTCTTTTTCTCCCTTGTCTATCTCCGCCTGTGCGTCGCCGATAACCTCGTTATAACGAATGACGCTCCTGTCTTTTCCGAGACTTTCCAGCTTGTCGGAAATTTCGTCGCGCAGTGTTTTGTATTCGTCGGAGTAGCTTTGCAAATTTTTTAGTTTGTCCGACTTTATATATATCTCGGTGTACACCTCTTGTGTAAAATGCTCCTCGGGAACTATCATAAACGCGTCCAACGCGCCGTCGCCGATATTGGTGCTGCCGCGCTGCGTTTTGGAAATGTACATTGGGGTGTTGTATATACCGACGACCTTGTACTCCGTCCGCTTTAACGGAAACTCCTCCGCTTCTGTAAGATCCGTAAGCGTTACTGTATCGCCGACGCTTATTCCTCCTCCAAGAATATTGTAGCTGACGATACATTCATCGTCCGCGGACGGAGCTTCGCCCTCGAAAATGTCAACGGTATTGATCTCATCGGACGTTTTTGAGTAGACGCGCGTTAAATATTCCTTTTCGTTATCATGCATGGCAAGGTCGGTATACTTCGACGTATACACTCCGTCAACGCCGTCCGTTTCCGCGATAGCCTTTGCGTCGTCATCCGTCAACCCGAAAGTCGACAGCACACGCAGGTCGAACAAGTTATGCGCGTCGTAGTAATCGTCCGCTGTGACCTTCATTATTTCACAGGTCGCGCGCACTCCGCTGAAAAATCCCACACCGATCGCGCATATTAGAAATATCGACAGAAAACGGTTTCTCGATTTGGATATTTCGCGGATCGTATTTTTATTGACAGCTCTCATATCCCCTCCGTTACCATTCGATATCTTCCACGGGTGTCGGAGTATCGTTTAGTGTCATTTCGGCGACCTTACTGTTTTTTATCTTGATGACCCTGTCCGCCATGGGCGTTATCGCCGTGTTGTGCGTAACGAGAATGACCGTCATCCTCTCTGTGCGGCAGGTGTCCTGAAGCAGCTTTAATATCATCTTGCCCGTATTGTAGTCGAGCGCGCCCGTGGGCTCGTCGCACAGCAGCAGCTTGGGCTTTTTCGAGAGCGCCCTCGCGATAGAAACGCGCTGCTGCTCGCCGCCCGAAAGCTGTGCGGGGAAGTTGTTGATACGCTCCCCAAGCCCGACTTTAGAGAGAATTTCCTCAGCGGGTATATAGTTCTTTTTGGTCTGCGCGGCGATCTCGACGTTCTCCTTCGCCGTTAAATTCGGCAGCAGATTGTAAAACTGAAAAATAAACCCAATGTCGAAGCGGCGATACAGCGTAAGCTGCTTGCGGTTATACCCGTCCACCCTCGCGCCGTCAACGGAGATAATTCCCTCGTCGCACGTGTCCATGCCGCCGAGCATATTCAGCACGGTCGTTTTCCCCGAACCCGACGGTCCGACGATAACGCACAGCTCACCCTTTTCAATATCGAACGTCATTCCGTCGGCGGCATTTATAGTCACCTCTCCGACATGATAACGCTTGTAAACGTCTTTCAGAGTAACAAAAGCCATAATCTGCTCCTCACTTAAAACAAGACTTTTCGCAGCCGATACTTCCGCACGGGCAATCGCCGGCGGCACACGGAACGTGCCGAAAGCGGAAGGCGTTTCGTCGGCTGCTCCTACGGAGCGACCTCCGAAACGCCGCGGCTTGCCCGCCTTTTCCGCTGACGCGGAAAAGCGCCGTTCGCTGCACTCGCGGCGAATTCGCTCACTATGTTCGCGAATTGCGGGCAAGCCGCCGTCTTTACAGCGATACAGCCGCATTTAACGAAACGGAAACGGCACCGCACAGCTGTACGGTGCCGAATGGATCATTTCAGCTACATATAATTATTGTACATTTTCACACCGAAAATTATGTGTTGCTTTGTTGAATTATGGGTGAAAAAGAGCCTATCCACCTATTTTGTCCTTGCCGCCCATATACGGACGGAGCACCTCGGGAATGTTGACCGTGCCGTCCGCGTTGAGGTTGTTCTCAAGGAACGCGATAAGCATTCTCGGCGGCGCGACAACGGTATTGTTTAGCGTGTGCGCGAAGTACTTGCCGTCCTTGCCGTTCACGCGTATCTTCAGACGGCGCGCTTGCGCGTCGCCGAGGTTTGAGCACGAGCCGACCTCAAAATACTTCTTCTGGCGCGGCGACCAAGCCTCAACATCATAGCTTTTAACCTTAAGATCTGCAAGGTCTCCCGAGCAGCACTCAATAGTGCGCACGGGAATATCCATGCTGCGGAACAGATCAACGGTGTTCTGCCAGAGCTTTTCAAACCACATTGGCGACTCCTCGGGCTTGCAGACCACAATCATCTCTTGCTTTTCAAACTGGTGAATGCGGTACACGCCGCGCTCTTCAATACCGTGCGCGCCTTTTTCCTTGCGGAAGCACGGAGAGTAGCTCGTAAGCGTTCTCGGCAAAGTATTTTCATCTAAGATTGTATCAATGAACTTACCTATCATCGAATGCTCGGAGGTACCGATAAGATACAAATCCTCACCCTCAATTTTGTACATCATAGCATCCATTTCCGCAAAACTCATAACACCCGTAACGACATTGGAGCGAATCATAAACGGCGGTACGCAGTAAGTGAATCCTCTGTCAATCATAAAATCGCGCGCATACGAAATTACTGCGGAATGCAGCCGCGCGATATCGCCCATAAGGTAGTAAAATCCGTTGCCCGCAACCTTACGCGCCGAATCCAGATCGATACCGTTCAGTCTCTCCATAATATCGCTGTGGTACGGAACTTCAAAATCGGGCACAATAGGCTCGCCGTAGCGCTTTATCTCGACATTCTCGCTGTCGTCCTTGCCGATAGGCACGGACGGGTCGATAATGTTCGGGATAGTCATCATAATTTTATTGATCTTTTCATCAATTATCGGCTCTTGTTTTTCAAGCTCCGCAAGCTCCTTTGCGAACTCCGCGACCTGCGCCTTTGCCTTTTCCGCGTCGTCCTTTTGACCGTTCGCCATAAACTTGCCTATCTCCTTGGAAATGCGGTTCTTGTCAGCGCGGAGAGCCTCTGCGCGCTGCAATGTCTTTCGGCGCTCAAGATCGAGCTCGATCACCTCATCGACCAGCGGCAGCTTGCTGTCCTGAAACTTCTTCTTGATGTTTTCCTTCACCGCGTCGGGATTTTCCCTTAAAAATTTAATATCAATCATTGTTCCGTCTCCTTAATTTTCCTGAAAATGCCTGAGTATCCCCTCAAGCTGTTCCTTATCGCCAAAGCTGATCTGCAGCGTATTCCCGCTTTTGCCCTCAGAAATCTTGACCTTTGTGCCAAGCTGTTCCGCAAGGCTTACCTCGACCTCGGTGTAGTAGGTCATACGCGGCTTTATATCACGCGGTCTGTTCTCGAGTTCCTCTTGTAAGCGCTTTGTTTCACGCTTTGCAATCGCCTCCACCTGACGCACCGAAAGCTCGCCCTCGGCGGTCTTGTGGGCAAGCTCTATCATCAGAGCCTCGTCCTTTATCTTTTTAAGCGCCTTGCAGTGCCCCGCCGACAAGCTTCCGTTCCTCAAAAGCTCCTGTACGCCGTTCGGCATCGCCAACAAGCCCAAACTGTTCGCAATTGATGAACGCGCTTTGCCGAGCGCCTTTGCCAGCTTGTCCTGCGTCATATCGTACTTGTCGATAAGTTCTTTGTAGCCGAGCGCTTCTTCGATCGGATTGAGGTTTTCGCGCTGCAAATTTTCAATCATCGCGATCTGCATTGCCTGTTCCTCAGAAATATCATCGCGCACAACAACGGGTATTTCGGAAAGCCCCGCCATTTTTGCCGCTCTCCAGCGGCGCTCCCCCGCGATTATCTGATAATTTCCGCTCGACAATGAGCGCACGATAAGCGGTTGTATAACTCCGTGCTCTGTTATCGACTCGGCGAGCTGTTTAAGACCTTCGCTGTCGAAGCTCTTGCGCGGCTGATCCTTATTCGGCTCGATCTCGCTTAACCGCAGCATTGTGCCGTTCTCCGCGCTTTCAACGCTGTTGTCGAAGAACAGATCGTTAAAGCTGCTTTCAGTTTTTCTTGACATTTACTTTCTCCATTTCACGGCATTTTGTTAATACTTCCTTTGACAATTTCGCGTAGGTCTCCGCACCCTTTGAGCTTTTATCGTAAAAGATTACAGGTTCGCCGTGGCTTTGCGCCTCGGAAATGCGGACGTTGCGCGGTATCTCTGTCTTGAAGATCGCCTTTTTATCAAACGCCGATTTAATATCGTCTTTTATTTCGCTTGAAGAAAGAAGGCGCTTATCCACCATTGTAAACACAATTCCCATTATCGTCAGATCGCGGTTGTACTTCTGCTTGACGTTTTTTATCGTATACATAAGCTGCGCCAGACCCTCGCGCGCGAAATGCTCGCAAACCATAGGCACGATAATCGTATCGCACGCCACCAAAGTATTCACCGCCAATACGCCAAGCGACGGCAGACTGTCAACGATGATTATGTCGTACTCGCTGCGTATCTGCAATACCGCCTTACGAAGCTGCATATTTTTCTGCTCCATATTTGTCAGCGCGGGCTCTGCGTCGCTGAGTTTAGGATTAGCAGGCATTATCCAGATATTCTTGTAGCGCGTTGGAATTATTGCCTCGGCGGGACGGCAATTTCCCGTAACGACATCGTATGTAGTATAGTCGAGCGTTTTCTTTTTAATTCCAAACCCCGTCGTCGAATTGCCTTGCGGATCAAAGTCGATCAGCAGAACCTTTTTTCCGAGCGCTCCCAGACCTGCGGCAATGTTCACGGCAGTTGTCGTCTTGCCGACGCCTCCCTTTTGATTTACAACTCCAATTACTATTCCCAAGTTTTTTCCCCCTCATTCAGAAAATTAACCTGTCTTTATTATATCACACTTATTTATAAAATAAAAGCCCTTTTTAAAAAAATGTTCCACGTGGAACATTTTTTCGGCGAATTGACCGAAAAATGTTCTACGTGGAACATTTGATAATTGATATTGTATAATTTTCAGATATTTATTGGGAATTTTATCGTATACTCATAGAACATTTCCGACTTTTCGGTTGTAAGTTCGCACGGAACCTTGTCCTCTTTAATGCGCTTAAGCAGCGCATTCAGCGAGTTCATGTACAGTCTGGGCGGCGCGGTTATCGGCAGCTTTTTGCGTTGTATTTTCTCACGCTTTACCGTTCCTTTAACCACCTGTTCAACAAGCTCTTCCGTCTGCTTCAGGTCGAGATTTTTTGTAACTACCCTTTCGATCGTGTTTAACCGCAGTTGCACGTTCTCTATACGGACAAGCGCGCGAGCCTGTCGTTCGTTAAGATTACCCATTAGCAGCATACGCCGCTCCGTGTCGGTAAACTTTAGAAGCCGCAGCTTATTTGCAATTGTGGATTGCGCCTTTCCAAGACGAGCGGCGGCACTCTCCTGAGTTAATCCATAGTAGGTAATCAACTTTTCAATAGCCAAAGCCTCCTCAAAGTAACTCAGGTCTTTGCGCTGAATATTCTCAATGAGCGCAAGCACCGCCGATTGCTCGTCATCAACCGTCATTACAATACACGGAACTTCATTTAACCCTGCAAGCCGAGCCGCACGTGTTCTGCGCTCGCCGCTGATTATTTCGTAAACAGCCCCTTTCTTCCGCACGCATATCGGCTGGATTATACCGTTCTCCTTGATACTTTGCGAGAGCGATAAAAGCTGCTCCTCGCTGAACTCTCGGCGCGGCTGCGACTTATTCGGGGTAAGCTCGTTTAGTTCAAGCATAACAATCTGCCCCGCAACCTTCTCCTTTTGTTTAAAAAAACTTGTCATAATTTCCACCTCCTGTAAACCTATTGTAACACAGTCGGGAAATTATTTCCACAGTGACTTATCGCATTTCCCGACACCAACCACTTCGGAGCAACAAAAAAAGCCCCCTCAAAGAGGCTTTTTTGTGATATTGGCGTAGCTGCGCGGATATTTTGTCGGAGTCTGCGATATTTTTCTGACAACGACCAGTCGTCTGTCATCTCCGTTCGGGAGCTTGTAATTGAGCGACATTTTTTGTTTGCCGCCCAACAGCTTAACCGCGTTCTGTGCTGCGAAAGTGTCCTCATTTACGGATTTCAGTGCGATAAACTCCCCACCTACTTTAACAAACGGCAGACAAAGCTCCGTTAAAACGGGGAGCGCCGCAACAGCCCGCGCCATTGCGAGGTCATACTGTTCGCGCCGTTTACGTCCAAGCTCCTCGCCGCGCGCGTGAATTATCTCGGGGCTTACTCCGATTTTGCCACACGCAAGCTCCAGATAGGTACACCGTTTCCCGAGACTGTCACAAAGCGTACCTTTAAGCGTCGGATACATTATCAGCAGCGGCAATGAAGGAAAACCCGCGCCTGTTCCCACATCAATAAAACTCGCGGTCTCATCCAATTCAAGCATAGTAAACGGAAGAACGCTGTCAACAAAGTGCTTTATCACAACGTTGTCAAATTCGGTAATAGATGTTAAATTCACGTTTCTGTTATACTCGATCATAAACTCATACAGCACACGGAATTGCTCAGCCTGACGCTCCGAAATTTCTATCTCCGCAGACTTGAAAACCTTGATTATCTTAGTTTCCATTGCGCTCCCCCTTCCCCGCAAGCCAGATCAGCAGCACCTGAACGTCCGCGGGATTTACTCCCGAAATGCGCCCTGCCTGTCCGACATTCAACGGCTTGTGCTTGTTGAGCTTCTCCTGAGCTTCCAGCCGTAACCCTTTTATCGTCTTGTAGTCAATGTCCGTTGGAAGCTTTTTCTCCTCCAGACGACGCATTTTCTCGATCTGTTCAAGCTGAATTTTAATATATCCCGAGTACTTCATCTCGATCTCCAGCTTATTTATCAGCGAGAATTTCAGCTTAGGACGCTCCGTGTCAAACTCTGCGAAGTCCAAATAATTGAGTTGCGGACGTTTCAATAATTCATAAAGGCGAATTCCCGCAGTAATTGGAGAAGTACCCTTTGCGGTGAGCAACGCGTTGACTTCTTTGGTCGGGTGAATTGTAACTCCCTTGATACGCGCCAACTCATCATCTACGGCTTTGCAATCCTCCTTAAAACGTTTAAAACGCTTGTCGGAAACCAGACCGACCTCATGACCTATAGGCAAAAGCCTTTCGGGCGCATTATCCTGCCGAAGGACCAACCGATACTCGCTGCGCGAAGTCATCATACGGTACGGCTCGGAACAGCCCTTAGTCACCAGATCGTCAATAAGTGTGCCGATATAGCTTGTTGCGCGGTCAAGAATTATCGGCTTTTTTCCCGTTATCTTCCGCGCGGCGTTTATCCCCGCGATAATTCCCTGCGCTGCTGCTTCTTCGTAACCCGAGGTACAGTTGAATTGTCCCGCGCCGTACAATCCCGAGATTTTCTTAAATTCCAATGTTGGCAAAAGCTCCAGCGGATCGCAGCAATCGTATTCGATAGCGTACGCCGGGCGCATTATCTCCACATTTTCCAAGCCCTTTATCGTCCTTAGAAATTTTATTTGAACGTCCTCGGGCAAGCTGCTGCTCATTCCCTGTAAATAATACTCATCAGTGTCCAGACCCATAGGCTCAACAAAAAGCTGATGCCGCTCCTTGTCCTTAAAACGCACAATCTTGTCCTCAATACTCGGACAATAACGCGGACCAACACCCTCAATTCTCCCTGAATATAACGGCGAGCGGTCAAGATTTTCCAGAATAACGCGGTGAGTTTCCTTGTTCGTATAAGTAACGTAGCACTCGGCAGCGTTCCGCATTTCGCGCGTATTGTCGAACGAAAATGGGATAATATCTTCGTCGCCCTCCTGTTTCTCCATAACCGAAAAATCTATCGAGCGCTTATGAACACGCGCAGGAGTTCCCGTCTTGAACCGCCGCATTGATACCCCGAGAACTCTTAAACACTCGGTTAGCTCCGTGCTGGGCAGTACATTATCGGGACCAGCCGCATAATTCAGCTCACCGATATGAATTTTTCCGTTAAGATACGTTCCCGTTGTAATTACCGCCGCCTTGCACGGATAAATCGCTCCAAGCTTTGTCCGAACGGCGATCACTCTCCCGTCCTCAACGTCAACAGCCGTCACCTCGGCTTGCTTGATGAATAAATTCGGCGTATTTTCCAACGTCTGCTTCATATATGTGTGATATTTCACGCGGTCGCTCTGCACACGCAGACTGTGGACAGCGGGACCTTTTCCGCGGTTTAATATCCGCGACTGAATAAAAGTTGTGTCCGCTGCTCTGCCCATTTCGCCGCCAAGCGCATCAATCTCACAGACGATTTGCCCCTTAGCCGAGCCGCCGACACACGGATTGCACGGCATATTTGCGATACAGTCCAGCGAAAGCGTAAACACCACGGTTTTCAGCCCCAACCGAGCCGCCGCCAAAGCCGCTTCGCACCCCGCATGACCCGCACCGATCACACAAACATCATATTCTTCAAGATAATAGCTCATAGCTTAACTCCACTCCGCCTTATTGCTCCCCGTCTCATAACTAAACGGAGAGATATGCGGATAATTATCCTCGTCGTCATTATGCTTCAATGCCCAAGCTCTTGCGGGAACATATAAGATCGCCTCAAACTCGTAATTCCAAATATCCTTATCAGCTTTGCCCTTAAGCGCTTTTTTATAAAATCCCTCGCCGTTTATCAACGCAACACATCTCGAATACAAAAAAGAATCATCTGAGCAGTACTTTTCGTATTTTGAAGCAACATCAAAATTTCTCTTTGTATCAAGAGCATATAAAAGCTCTGCCATAATATCGTCAAAAGCAAATATATCCTCGTCCGATAATTTTGACAAATACTTTATCAAAGGCGCAAGCACTTTTTCATCATTTCCCTGCTCGTCCCAATTGCATATATCCATAATACAGTCAAAAAATTTCTGTCTGTCCATAAAAACCTCCATAGAAATATTAAGAATGCTTAACAGTGAACTGCTTCACGTGTAAATTTACTTTGTAAATGTTCCACGTGGAACATTTACAAATACGCAAAAATTTTTCCCGAACCACAGCTCGGGAAAAATTACAGTCGGATCACTCCTCCTCGTTGTTGGCGTTGTCCTCGCCGCCGTCCTCAGGTTCATCATCAGCGGGCTCGTCATCCGGAATAACCTCGGCAGCCTCCTCTTTGAGCGAAGCCTCAACTTCCTCCTCGGAAACAACCTCAACCTCCTCGGTCTTTTCCTCATCGTCATGCTGAGTGCGCGAGAACGTCACAACTCTGTCCTCCGCGCCCAACCTCATAACGCGAACGCCAGAAGCGGTACGTCCCATAACGCGCAAATCGTTCGCACGGATACGGATAATAACGCCGTCCGCGCTTATCAGAATAACGTCGTCGTCTGGACCGAGCGTGCGAATACCGATAACCGCGCCCTTTTCCTCAGAAACGGGATAATTCTTTAACCCCATTCCGCCGCGCCGCTGTAAACGATAGCTTGCCGCCGCGCATCGTCTGCCCATTCCGCGCTCGGTAACGGTAAGTATCGTCGCGTTCTCGTCAAAGATCTTGGTAGCGCCGACAATATAGTCATTGCCGCGGAACTTTATCGCACGAACTCCGCGCGCCGTTCTTCCCATAACACGGATATCGTCCTCGTCAAAACGGATAGCCGCACCGTTCCGTGTCGCCGCCATGACTGTGCAGTCGCCCTCGGTAAGAAAGCCGCCGGCAATCTCGTCACCGTCCACAAGCGTAATAGCGCGCAGACCCCCCCTGCGTATATTTTTAAACTCCGAGAGTTTAGTGCGCTTTACAAGACCGTTCTTGGTAAGGCAGATAAAGTATTTGTTCTCGGCAAAGTCGACAGTCGTCATCATCGCCGCGACTTTTTCTTCCTCGGCAAGCTGCAACAGATTAACAATATTCATCCCACGCGACTGCTTGCTGCCCTCGGGTATCTGATAGCATTTCAAGCGGAACATATTGCCCTTATTCGTGATAAACAGTATATTCTCATGTGAGCTTGCAATGAACATACTGTCCACAAAATCCTCGTCACGCTGCTTCATTCCAGAAACTCCGCGCCCGCCGCGTTTTTGGATATTGTAGACCTCGGCGGGCTGGCGCTTGATGTAGCCCATATTCGTAAACGTTACAACGCAGTCCTCCTCGGGGATAAGATCCTCAATATCGACCTCACCGCTAACAGGCTCGATAGCCGTGCGGCGCTCGTCGCCGAACTTCTTCTTGACTACGGAAAGCTCCTCGCCTATAAGGTGCAGCAGCTTGCTTCTGTCCGCGAGCAACTCCTCCATGGACTTTATAAGCTCGCGCTTCTCCATAAGCTCGTCGAAAACCTTACTCTTCTCCATACCCGTCAAAGCACCCAGCGTCATCTTGACGATAGCATCAGCCTGAACTTCGGTAAGCGAATACGTTGCCGCAGGGAAAATTCCCGTTGAGGAAACATCAACATCCTTAAAACGCTCAATAAGCCGTTCTTTACCCTCGGGAATATTCTTGCTTGAACGCATGATAGCGATAACCTCATCGATAAAGTCTATCGCGATCATCAAGCCCTCGAGAATATGCTCGCGTTCCTTTGCCTTGTCAAGATCGTACTGCGTGCGGCGCGTAACCACTTCAATCTGGTGATCGAGGTAGTATTTGAGCATATCCATAAGCGTAAGCGTCTTGGGCTGTCCGTCAACAAGCGCTATCATAATAACGCCGACCGTATCCTGCAATTGAGTATAGGTAAACAGCTTGTTCAGCACCACGTTCGCGTTTGCGTCGCGCTTAAGCTCGACAACTATGCGCATACCGTTTCTGTCCGACTCGTCGCGGACAAACGAAATGCCGTCAATGCGCTTGTCGCGGATAAGGTCGCCGATATTCGCAAGCATACGCGCCTTGTTCACCATATACGGAATTTCGCTTATGATGATACGCGTGTGGTTGTTTTCCTCAACTATTTCGGTACGACCACGCAGAATTATCTTTCCGCGCCCCGTATAATACGCCGAGCGAATACCGCTGTAGCCCATAATAATGCCGCCCGTCGGGAAATCGGGTCCCTTAATGCAGCCCATTACCTCCTCAATAGTCACCTCGGGGTTATCTATCATAAGCAAAAGCGCGTCGATAACCTCGTTGAGATTATGCGGCGGAATATTCGTCGCCATGCCGACCGCGATGCCGTTTGAGCCGTTCACCAGCAAATTCGGGAAACGCGACGGAAGCACCTTAGGCTCAAGCAGTTTATCGTCGTAATTCGTCTGAAAATCAACGACCTTTTTCCCAATATCCGAGGTCATCTCATTCGCAATTTTTGCCAACCGAGCCTCCGTGTAACGGTAAGCCGCGGGCGGGTCGCCGTCGATAGAACCGAAGTTTCCGTGACCGTCAATAAGCGGATAGCGCATTGAAAACGTCTGCGCCAGACGAACCAACGCGTCATAAACGGACGCGTCACCGTGCGGGTGGTATTTACCGAGAACCTCTCCGACCGTATACGCGCACTTGCGGAACGGCTTGTCCGAGGTATTCCCCGCCTCGTTCATCGTGTAAACGATACGGCGGTGAACGGGTTTAAAGCCGTCGCGCACGTCGGGGAGCGCTCTCGATGTGATTACCGCCATCGAGTACTCAATAAACGATTTTTTCATCGTTTCTTCAAGACCGATGTCATGAAGCTTTTCCAAACTGAAATCTATATCCAATATTTACCTCCGTTTTAACTCTCGTCGCTTTCCAGCTTCTTGTAAAGGAAATCGCGTACAGTGTTCTCCTGTTCCTTGGTCAGACAGCGTTTCGGAAAACAATAGAACTGTCTGCGGTTAAAGATCAGCAAAAGCGAATCCTCGTTCTCCGAAAAATTGAGCAGATCGTCGCCGAATTTGAAAACCGTTTTCAGCGGCGTGATTATTTCCTCGTCCTTCTCCTCGTCGATTTTTACGTCGACCTCGTTTTCTTTCGGCTTAATTATCGTTTCCAGCTCTATTTTTTCGGGATAGATCGTGCAGTGATATTCCTCGGGATTCATATCCTTTAACGTGTTGATTATCTTTTTACGGGTACGTTTCTTATCCGTCAGAGTATACGCCATTCCCAGAATGCCGAAAACCAGCGCTATATATAACGGCACGGCGGTCGGGTTCATAACGATACCGATAACCACCGCCAGAAGCAACAGCGAATAAGCCGCAACCGACAGCCCGCTCCTTTTCTTCGCGAAACGCTGCTGAAAGCTTTTCATTGCTCCGTCGGTCTCGTCAAGGGTGTTGTCGTAGCTGAAGCTCGCCAAAGGCTCTCCCTTTTTTGCTGTCTGTTCCTTATTAAGATCCGGTAATAAACTGCTTGAAATAACTATCCCCCCTCAGATATCAAGATTTTCGGCGAGCTTGGCGTTCGCCTCGATAAACTCGCGGCGCGGCTCAACCTTGTCGCCCATAAGAATTGTCATAATTTCGTCCGCCTTTGCCGCGTCCTCAACCGAAACACGCAGCATCGTGCGGGTCTCGGGGTTCATTGTTGTCTCCCAGAGCTGAATGGGATCCATCTCACCAAGACCTTTGTAGCGCTGAACGTCCACCTTTCCTCCATCTCCGCCAAGCTCGGCGATGTACGTGTCACGCTCCTCGTCGGAAAACGCGTAGCGCACCTGCTTGCCCTTCGCCACCTTGAAAAGCGGCGGCTGAGCGCAGTAAACGTGTCCTTGCTCTATCAGCGGTCTCATAAAGCGGAAGAAGAACGTCAGCATAAGCGTGCGGATATGCAGACCGTCAACATCGGCATCCGCCATTATTATAACGCGCCCGTAGCGCAGCTTGGATATGTCAAATTCGTCCGCGATACCCGTGCCCAGAGCCTTAACGACGGGCAGCAGCTTTTCATTATTGTAGACCTTGTCGACGCGCGCCTTTTCAACGTTCAGCATTTTACCCCAAAGTGCAAGAATAGCCTGAAAACGTCTGTCGCGCCCCTCTTTCGCGGAACCGCCCGCCGAGTCTCCCTCGACGATATATATTTCGGTGTGAGCGGGATCGCTCTCCGAGCAGTCCGCGAGCTTTCCGGGCAAGCCGTTGCTGTCCATTATGGACTTGCGCTTTGCCTCCATTGCCTTTTTGGCAGCGTCGCGCGCCGCCTGAGAATTTGCCGCCTTGTTGACGATTATCTGCGCGGTCTCGGGGTGCTCCTCAAAATAGTAGGTGAGCTGCTCTGTCGCAATTTTGTAGACCGCGGGCTGAACCTCGGGATTTCCGAGCTTGCCCTTTGTCTGCCCCTCAAACTCGCATTTGTGGAGCTTCACGGCGATAACCGCGTTTATCGCCTCGCGGATAGCCTCGCCGCTGTAACCCGTAAAAGGCTTTTCCTCCTCGCCCTTTTTAACGGGCTTTTTCTTCGACTTGGACTTATCGTTTTCCTTATACGTCTTTGCAAAATCGTTGACTACCTTGCTCAGAGCGCGCTTAAATCCAAGCTCGTGCGAGCCTCCCTCGCCCGTGTGGATATCGTTCGCGAACGAACGGAAAACCTCGCTGTTGAAATCGGTGGTGTACTGAAACGCGACCTCCACCATAATATCGTCCGCTTTTCCGCTGATATAGATAATATCGGGGTGCAGAACCTCCGCGCCGCGCTTTTTATTGAGCCACGAAATATACTCGCGTATACCGCCCTCGTAGCACATTGTTTCCTCTTGAACGTTATTTTCATCGCGCAGATCGTGCAGCGTTATCTTCAGTCCCGCGTTTAGGAACGCCTTTTCGCGCATACGTTCATTCAGTGTTTCATAGCTGAATACCGTAGAATGGAATATCTCACCGTCGGGCTTGAACGTGACCTGCGTTCCCGTGTGGTCGGTCTCGCGTACTATCTTGATAGGCTCTTTATACTCGCCGCGTTCAAAGTGCTGAAAATGCACGTTTTTGCCGTCGTGTATCTCGACCTCCAGCCACTCGGACAGCGCGTTTACAACTGACGCTCCGACGCCGTGCAGACCGCCCGAGACCTTATAACCGCCGCCGCCGAATTTTCCGCCCGCGTGAAGTATGGTGAAAACCATTGTCGCGGCGGAAATTCCCTCCGCGCGGTTTATTCCCGTAGGAATACCGCGTCCGTTGTCGATAACGCGGATAACGTCTCCTGGAAGTATAGACACGTCTATTGCGGTACAGTACCCCGCCAGCGCCTCGTCGACGGCGTTATCCACTATTTCGTAAACGAGATGATGAAGTCCGCCCTCACCCGTAGAACCTATATACATACCGGGGGTCTGCCGCACAGGTGCCAGACCCTTAAGAGCTTGTATATCGTCCGCGCCGTAATTGCCGTCCTGAACCTTTTCTTCTTCTGCCATTTTTTTCCTCCAATAATACATATATCTCAAATCACATATATTATATATAGTATACCACAAAACGGTAAAAATTTCAAGCGTTTTACGGTTTTTTTGAAAGTTTTTAGGTTTATTTTTGCCTTTTGTCAAGCCAAATTCCGCAATTTTTCGTGTCGTTTTCCGAGCTTTCATTCAACTGTTTTTTTAACATAAAACTTCCGATTTTCAAGAACACTTGACTTTTGATATTCAAATATGATATAATTATGTAGGACAAAAGTGAGGTGTATAAAATGAGCCCTAGAACAGGCAGACCGACAGATAATCCAAAACCGTACAGAGTAAATGCACGTCTTGATAAAAAGTGTAAAGAAATTCTTGATAAGTATTGTAAACAGGAAAATATTCCACAAATGGAAGCAGTAAGACGAGCAATAAAAAAACTTGAAGAAGATTTAAAATAATATAACAAAATAGCGCTTTGCAAAATTGCAAGGCGTTTTTTTGTAAAAAAAATTTAAAAAACTATTGACTTTTGGCAGTCAAATATGTTATAATATTTTTGACATTCAGAATTAAGAAAGTAACTTAAATCTGAATATAAAACAAAAATAAACCGCTGTCCCCCTACCAAGTCGACAACGGTTTATACAGAAAGGACAAGAAAAACTTATCCAAATCTATTATACTATGGAAAAGGCTTTCTTGTCAAGTACATTTTGAAAGGAAGTTTTATTATGACAGTCTGGAGTATGATTTACAACCGCTATTGCGAGGGAGACCTTGAGATAAAGCCGCCCCTGCATTCGGTATTCAACGATCTGCGGCTTAGGAGGCTCGAAAACGAATTAGGCGTATTCGGCGACAAGGCTCACGAAAAGCTCGAAAATGAAGTAGCAAATATGTGTATCGACGCGGAAAGACGAGGGTTCTACGCCGCCGTAAAGATAATGCTCCGTCTCATTTCCGAGTGAGAAGTGCGCACAAAGTACATAAACCGGGATCTCAAAGGGATCGGTCCCTTTGGCGGGGGCACGGGGGCAGAGTCCCCGCACTGACTTTTCCAACTGAAAAAACGCCGCCCATAACAGGCGGCGTTTAAAGTTTTCAACATTCAACAGTTAAAAATGTTAAATATCTGCTTTTGCAGGCTTTGCGGGAACGGACTTGCTGCCTGACTTGCGCTCCTGCCACCAGATCCACAGCGGACCCGCGAGACAAAGCGACGAATAGAAGCCTACCAGCATACCGATAGCAAGCGGTATCGCAAAGGACAAAATCGACGTTACTCCCATAATCGAGCATACGATCGCGATAGATATCATCGCGGTTACGGTTGTCGCCGTTGTGATTATCGAACGCGAGAGCGTCTGATTTATCGAGAGATTTACCAGCTCGCGGTCGCCCGTTTTGCCGCCGTGCTTTGCGCGGTTTTCGCGGAGACGGTCGTAAATGATGATAGTGTTGTTGATTGAGTAACCGAGCAGCGTCAATATTACCGCCATAAAGTTGGAGTCGAGCGCCATTCCCGTGAATACATACACCGCGTAGGTGAGTATTACGTCGTGGAGCAGACAGCATATCGCGATAATACCCGCGCTCCAACCGCCTATCTTCTTGAAGCGGAACGCAATATAAATTACAAGCAGCACAAACGCGATAACAACCGCGATCAGACAGGATACGAAGAACTGCGAACCCGAGGACGCGGATACGTTGGTGGTGTCAACGCTCTTGATATCGTTATCGGGATAGGTCTCGATAAGCTTGTCCGTTACCTTTTGCAGAACCTCGTCGTTCATCTTTTCGTCTTGAGCGAACGAAACGCTTATTGTATTAAGTCCGCCCGTGAAGCTCGTACCCGTGGTTACGGTCGCGATAGGCGTGCCAACGGATTCCACCGTCGATTTGATGTCATTCGTGCTTACCTCTCCCATGTACGAATAGGTAAGAATAGTACCGCCCTTAAAGCGGATATCAACGTTTACTCCGATAATGAACGTGCACAGAACCGTTACCGCGATAAGCGCCGCGGAGATGATAACGAACACCTTTCTTCTGCCCACGAAATCAACGTCGGTCTTAGCCTTGACCTCGATATTCTGAACGGTATCCTTGCCCTTTTCGGTGTCGCCGACGATCTCAGCCTTGGAAACGCCGAACAGCGAGGGCTTTCTGAAGCACTTGAATTTCGAGAGCGAAACCGTCATAAGACGCGTCGCCCAGCAAGCCATAATAAAGTTCATGATAACGCCCGCCAGCAAGGTGTAGCCGAACGAGTAAACAGTACCCTCGGTGCTCGCGCCGAACCATGTGCCGAATACCGCCATAAGGATAAGCGCAACGATAATTACCGTAAGGTTGGAGTCGAGTATCGCGGTAAAGCCGCGCTGAAAGCCGTTCTTTACAGCGCCGTCTATGGTGCGTCCCGCTTTAAGCTCTTCTTTGATACGCTCGGCGGAAATTACGTTCGCGTCAACGCCCATACCTATCGACAGGATAATACCCGCGATACCGGGCAGCGTAAGCGACGAGGCGTTGTTGAAACCGAAAAATCCCGTAATAGCCGCGAACATTCCCGCAACCTGACCCGTAAGTGCGATGACCGCGACAAATCCGGGCAGACGGTAGTAAGCTATCATAAATATCGCGATAAGAATAAACGCGATAAGTCCCGCGAGCGCCATCGCGTTGCGCGCACCCGTACCCAGAATTGGCGATATAGTGGACAGAGTGTCAATCTCCAGCTTGAACGGAAGCGCGCCGCCGTTTATCTTGTTGGCGAGGTCGTTCGCCTCCTCCGCCGTGAAAGAACCCTCGATCTGGGCGCTGCTGTCGTTTATCTTCTTGCTGACGGTCGGGTGGCTTATGCACACGTCGTCCATCCAGATAGAGAGAACGTTGTCCGTGCCGTTGACGTTCTGAGACAGCTTTTCGGTTGCCTCTGCAAACTTGTCCTTACCCGAGTCCTTGAAGTTAAGCTGAACTATATACTGTCCCGAGGAGGAGCCGTCGCTCTTGATATAACCCGCCTTGGCACTCTCAACGTCCGCGCCCGTGAGGACTATGTTATCCTTGGTAACACCCTTCGGAAGTCCGTTTTCGTCTATCTCGTACTTCTCGCGGAAGGTAAGCATTGCGGTCTCGCCTATCTCGCGGACAGCCTGCTCCGGGTCGAACGACGTATCGTCGCTCTGCCACGGGAACTGCACGATTATCGAATTTGTCGCCGAGTCAACATACACATCATAGTCGTTGATGTTTTTATTGACGAGACGCTGCTCTATCATTGATTTCGCGCCGTTGAGGTCGTCCTCGGTTATCGTGTTTTCCTCTTCGTAATCCGCGGGAGGTTTGAATGTAACGTTCACGCCGCCGCGGATATCGATACCCCATCTGATGTCGTCAATTCCCCATATCCATGAAGTTTTGATATCGCCGTAATATGTGCGTATTCCCACAGTGGACAATAACGTAAATACTACGATCAGGAAAAAGACGATAAAAAACACGGGCTTTGTAATTTTGCTTTTCAAATGTTTTTCACTCCGTTCCTTTTTTGTGAATTGTGAATGGCATACACTGCCATTTTATAATCTACATCTATTTATTATAATACAAATCGGTAAAATAGTCAAGAGCTATTTGCGTTTTTAATATGTATTTTTTCTGAAAATATATTTTTTGCTTGAATTATACAGCATTGTATGATATAATTAAAGTGTAAAGATATGCGTTTTCACAGGAAAAGGAGTTTATATGAACGATCCCAATAATCACAGCAGTCAAGGATATCCTCAATATCAACAACAATATCCGCAGCCGTCTCAACCCGTTTCTCAGAAAAAAGGCGCGGTCTCGGGCGGGGAGATGTTTGTCGGGATAAATCTTCTCAGCAAGATCGGCGTTATATTCATAATCATCGGCGTTATCGCGTTTTCCGCGGCGTCGGAGGGATTTATCCACATCGGGATACGAATGACCATGGTCATACTGCTCGGATTTATTATGCTGGCGGCGGGCGAGCTGTTTTACCGTAAAGGCTCAATAGTATTTGCGAACGCGCTTATCTTCGGAGGGGTCGCCGAGCTGTTCATCTGTTCGCTTATCGGATATCACGGCTTCGGATTGTTGAGAAGCATCGACTCTATCGGCATAGGACTTGGAGCGGCTGCTGTCGGAATGCTGCTCTCGATACGCTACAAATCGCAGGGACTACTTATCGTCACGACGCTTTTTTCCGTGCTGCCGATATTCGTCGGAATGAATATGACCTCGCTTTGCGCCTCAGCCGTGTATTTTACTATCGTACACTGTGCCGCAGCAATAATCGCGCGTAAAAACAGCTATAACGCCGCATACGTCATCGGCATAATAACGGCGGTCATCGAAACTTTGCTCCTCGACGCAGCCTCGGGAAGTCTGGATACGGTCTACAGCTGGGCGAGAGCGTTCGTTATCGTTCTGTTTATTATATGCTGCTCAATGTGCTATGTCGGAGGTCTGATACTGAACGCTGTCCAAGAAAACGGAAAGCTCACATCCGCAGAAATTGTGATCATCTGCATTATGCTCGGCTTTACCGTGCTTTTCGGGAACTCGTGCTTAAGCAATAACGCGTCGGAGCTTACCGCGGGTATCGCCATGCTCACCTTAGCCGTGATCTTTACTATAATCGTTATCGGCATATCTCTGCGCTTCGGTGACGACTGCGTGGCGGCGAACGTTTTGTTCAACTTTATATTTATAACGGTATTTTTCTCGCTGTTCAGCTTCTTCGGCGAGCTTGTAATACGGTACGCGGCTATTCATATTTTCGGTGCGGCGGCGCTTATCGCGGGACTTATATATAACCGCAGACTTTTTAACGGCTGGGGAACAGCGATCACCGCTTTTGCGGAATGTATGTTTCTCGGCGTGCTGTTCACAGTCGAACTTTCGGGCGGCGGACTGTTCGCAATAATCGTAAATCTTATACTGTGGTTCGGGATTATGGCTGTGTATATCGCAAAAAAGAAGCACGACACCTCGTTTTTCCGAGCATACACATTCGCAGTGCTGCTTAATACTGGAATAGTCTGTTCAAATCTGATAACTCGTTACATCACCAATCTTATTATAGTGAGAGAATTATGGAATAACGCGGCTGAACGCATTGCATTTTCCTCGCTGCTGTGTACAGTGCCTTGGCTCATTCTCGGATTTGTCGCGGGTAAGCTGAGATATATGAAAAAGCTTGCAATGATATCGTCGTTTATTTTTTACGGAATAGGTTTTATTTGCCTTTTAACCGCAAACAACGTAAATTATATTAACGGAATGGTCGGCAAATACGAGCTTGGACTTGCCGCTGTTATCGCAACAATCGCTGTAAACGCCGCTTCGGTGCTGCCGGTACTGGATATGGCGCTTCAAATTCAGAAAAGGGCTCCGAAATTTACAAAGGCGGTCGGGCTTATCGTTTCGGGATACGCGCTTATGTCGCTCACCACTATACTCGGCACAAACGATTTTGTAACGTTCACCAGCTTTATCATCAGCATAATTTATATCGTCACTGCGGCAGTCTGGATAATTATCGGCTTTAAACGGCTTAACGCGCTGCTGCGGTACTTCGGTCTGGCGCTCGCGCTGCTCTCCTCGGCTAAGCTGTTTCTGTTCGACTTCTCCAATATCAACGATATGGGCAGAACGCTGCTGTTTATCGGTTTCGGTATAACGCTGCTCTGTATTGCGTTCGGTTACGGTATTGCGGAAAAGAAGCTGAAAGAAAACAACAAATAATAAAATCCCGAAAGGCATTCACCTTTCGGGAATTTTTATACAGTAATATAATCATGGATAGCCTCAAATATTATCTCGTCTATCCCGCTGACGCGTTTTATATCATGAATGTTGACAAAATCGCCGTAACGCTCGCGGTATTCGATTATCGCCGCAGCTTTGTCCTCGCCTATTCCCCAGAGAGTTTGCAGTTCCTCCGAGGACGCCGTGTTTATGTTGACAATATCGGGCTCGTCCGGTTCGATAAGCGGCGCGTCATTGGTTGATACGTCAGTCGATTGTACGGGCGGCTCGGACGTTGACGAAGATAAGGGTGCGCTTGTTGAAGTTGAGGATACGGTCGAACTCGACGAAGATATTGAAGAACTTACTGTACTTGTTACAACACTTGACGGGGGCTTGGACATACTTGTCGAGGTTGTTGATTTGCTCGAACTTGACGAAGATGTAGAAGAATTTGTCACAATACTTGACGAATGTTCTGTCGTACTTGTTGAGGTTGAGGATTTTGTAGAACTTGATGAAAATACCGAAGAATGTGCCGTACTCGGTTTAAAACTTGACGAGGATTCGGGTACGCTTGTTTCGGAGGTTGACGATACGATTGGATTTGACGAAGATACGGACGTGTTTGTCGAGGTCGTTAAAGTGTTTGCGGAAACAATGCTTGTCCGTTCACCGGAGAAAGTTGACAAGCTTGCCGACTTGCTCTCGGACGATAATTGCGAAAAGTACGGAGGTTCTGTTTCGGAGCTCTGTTGTTCTACAGAAAGAGCGGTCTGCGTTTCGGAGGACATCGGAGGTTCGGCACTAGTTTCTGTCGACGCAGAGCAGCTCGACTGCAACGAACTTTGATCAGGATATGCTGCCGAAGTTTTGTTATCACTTTCCAACGGAATATCTGAGGTACTCTCCGAGACCACGGCGTTTGTTTTCGGAACAGAACCCACAAAAGTTTCGACACTTCTCTCCAAGGACAGATTTTCCGCCGCGACCAATACCACAGCCAAGCCGCCGACAACAAAAACACCGGCTTTGACTATTGAGCCTATCACCTTTAATTTCATATATCCACCAAACATACTATACTTTTTTGTTCCGCTTCACTATTGTACTGTGCGAAACGTTAGAAATATAAGTTTTATTTTCCGTTACAATAAAACTTTTCGGCATATCCTCCGAAACATTGACTACCCGTCCGTTTTTCTGACAGGCGTTAAGGAAGTCGGCGGTTATTCGGCTGACCGAACATTCCTCAATATCGAATATCCCGACAATCTCGTCGGAGCGCACCGAAATATCCCCGCCCAAAAAAAGAAACATATCTTCATCTCACTTCCGTAAACGTACCCTTGTCGGCAGTCCAGACCTTTCCGCCGTTCAATGACGAGAGGTCATCTATATTACAGCAAGTAATAAAAACCTGTGATTTTTCAATATTGTGAATTACAAAATCCCGTCTTACACAGTCCAGCTCACTTAAAATATCATCTAGGATAATGACCGGATAGGTCTTGTTTTTGCGGCGGATTATCTCAGCTTCGGATAATTTCAGCGCCAGTGCAATACTCCTCACTTGCCCTTGTGACGCGAAATCCCTCGCCGCCATTCCGTTAATAAAGAAGTTCACGTCGTCGCGGTGAACTCCTGAAAGTGTGTAGTGCAGCTTCATTTCTGCTTCAAGATTGTTTTCCAGAGCAGAGATATATTGTTTATACAAGTTGTCTATATCATTAAAATTTATACTGTCCGTCTTAAAAATAGAGCTTATATACTCCATTGTGAGCTTTTCCAAACCGTTTGAAAGCTCCGAATATATTCCCGCGGCGCACTTTTTCAGAAATGAAAAGTACTTCAGCCGTCCATAGGTCACGTTAATCCCCTCTGCGGCAAGCACCTCGTTCCAAGCCGCAAGCTGCGCCGAAACGCTTTGCTTTTCGCTGTTGTTGAATGACAGTATATTATTCCGCTGCTTTAATCCCTTATTATAACGCGACAGCTTTTTCAAATGCGTTTTCGTCTGCATAAGCGCAACGTCGTCCAGATAATCGCGCCGCAGTTCGGGAGAACCCTTTATCAGATTAAGATGTTCCGGTATAAAAACCACATATTTTAACACTCCGTATAATTCTGCAGCGTCTTTCATTTTAATACCGTTGTACTTTACCGATACATTATTTTTACTGATAGTATAATCAATAACATTCTCACGGTCTGTAATATCATCACGGAAAAACAGCTTTACCGCGACTTCGGCTTTCGGATCGTCGGCGGGAATATACTGTGAAAAACGAACGCGCCGGAAGCTGCCGCCCAGACAAACCGAAACAGCCTCGCAGAGGTTGGTTTTGCCTTGGGCATTGCGTCCGACGAAAATATTCAGATTTTTGTCAAGATCAAGCTCGGTTTCCTTTATATTGCGGAAATTTCGTATATACAGCTTTGTGATATACATTATTCCTTGTCGACATCCGCCGCTTTTTCTGCTTCGAGCGCCGCGGCAGTTTCCTCATCAAATACTACCTTGTACTTTTTGTTTTTAAATTCAATAACGTCTCCCGGCTTAATCTTTTTGCCGCGCTTGGTGCAGCATTCGCCGTTTACGCTGAACTCGCCGAGATCTATCAAAATTTTAGCTTTTGCTCCCGTCTCGGTAAATCCCGAAAACTTTACGAGCTGATCCAGCTTTATCGAGGGGGTAGTTATCTTTAATTCTTCCATAATTATCTCCTATCTTATATAGTTATTGACAAAATTATGTTACTTTAAACGCATGGGAAGCAGCAGGAACGTAAATTCCTTGCCCTCCATGGGAGCGATTATTACAGGCGACACAGCCGAACCCGTAAGTATCAGCTTTACGCTGTCCGAATCGGAAGCCTTGAAAGCGTCCAAAAGAAACTTAGCGTTAAAACCTATTGTGATTGGTTCTCCGTTATACTTAATGTTTATTTTATCGTTTATTTTACCAAGAGACGTAGAACAGCTCACGGTAAGCGAATCGCCGTTGAACTCGCAACGAACAGGTGACTTATTCTTCTCGTTGATGAACAGCATCGTGCGGTCAAGAACTTCAATTATCTCACGGCATTTGATCTCCGCAAAAACGCTCTCCTCACACTGAAAATGCTTTTTGTATTCCATAAACTCGCCGTTAATAAGACGCGAAATCATGGTATAGCTGCCTATCTCAAAGGAAATCTGATTTTTCTCTATGCTTACGGTAACGTTTTTGTCATTCTCGTCCGAAAGCAAATGAACCAGCTCGTCAAGCGTTCTCGCGGGAACAATGAATTTTGTGCCCTCATAAGTCATAGGCTCGCGGCGAAGCGCTATTCTTATGCCGTCTACCGCGACAACATTCAAAACGTTCTCTGAGATTTCAAACAGACAACCCGTAAGCGCGGGTTTTGTATCAGTCACAGCGCACGCGTATTTTGTCTGGGTTATCATACTCTTGAGCGTTTTCTGCGGCATAGTAAAGCCCTGTTCCACATTCGCCTGCGGAACGGGCGGATATTCGTCCGATCTCATACACATAACAGAAAGCTCCGACGCTCCGTTTACAATAGTTGCCATATTATTTTCGCCAATATCAAAATTGAGAGTACCCGATGGCATTCTTCTTATAATATCGGAGAGCATTCTGGCATTGATGACTGTGCTGCCGTTTTCGCCGTTCTCTACCGTTATCTCCGTTCTTATACCTATTTCAAGGTTATAACCCGTAATTGACAGAACGTTATTATCAAGCTCCATTAAAACACCCTCAAGCGCCGCGATCGTCGATTTGGACGACGCTGCCTTTGAAGTAGTCGTTACAGCTTCAAGAATAACATCTTTAGCGCAGCTGAATTTCATAATTGAAATTCTCCTTTCCTTTTGCAGGCAATAATACAGACCGCGTATCCGTAGTCCGTCGGTAAACGTCAAATGGCAAACGGCAAGTCACGCTTTTGTTCGGCATTGACGGCTCTTTCCGGACGACGGCACTTTGCCGCCTTTTTTATCGCAGAAAAAAACAAAAAAGTAATTTTTATATTTTAATAATAATAATAAGGGCGGTTGAAACGGTGGAAAATATCCCAAGTCCTTGTCCCGTAAGCCCTCGGGTACTCAAAATTTTTAACGCGGCTTTGTAGAGAATTTCTTAAAAGGTTAAAATCTTTTTCTCTGTTGTTAAGTCTGTTAAATAACGTTGAATACTCCGTTAAAAAGCTATTGGTTTGTCTTGATATTTTTAATGATATCCTCAACTATCGAGCGGAAACCGCTGTCGCGTTCCATTTCCTCCTTGACGGACTTTATAGCGTATACGACGGTGGAATGATCTCGTCCGTTAAACTCCTGACCTATCGCCTCATATGGCAGACCGGTGACCTCCTGTATCACATAAATAGCGACCTTGCGCGCCTGCGATATATTCGCGGTGCGGCGCTGGGAGCGCATTTCGTCCGGTTCAACGTTGTATATTTTGGCGACCTCTCCGATTATCTTGTCAACGGTCACGGGGATAGGCTGATGATCGGTGACTATGTCCTTAATGACGTTCTGCGCAACCGCAATCGTCGGCTTAACTTGGGAAACCGTATACAAAGCGTTCAGCTTTGTTACCACTCCCTCTATTTGACGGATATTGGATTTGAGCTTTGTCGCAATGTAATCAATAACGTCCTCGGAGATATTGAAATGCAACAGCTCCGCCTTGCGCTGAATAATTGCGAGCCTTGTTTCGTACTCCGGAGGCTTTACGTCGGCGGCGAGACCGCTCGAGAAACGTGTCCTCAATCTGTCCGAAATAGACTTGATCTCTTTTGCGGGTCTATCCGAGGTGAGCACGATGACCTTATTCTGGTTATACAGCTCGTTGAATATGTGGAAGAATTTTTCCTCGGTCTGCTCTTTACCCGCGATAAACTGTATATCGTCAATAAGCAGAGCGTCCGCACTTCTGTATTTCTCGTCAAATACCTCCACATTGTTTGCGGAAATGGAATGTAGAAACTCATTTGTAAAGGTCTCGGCGGGTATATATATAATGTTGATCCCGGGAAAGTTGGATTTCATTTCGCTTTCGATAGCTGAGAGCAGATGCGTCTTTCCAAGTCCCGAATCGCCGTAGATAAACAGCGGATTATATTTTTCGTGCTGCTTTTTTGAAACAGCCTTTGCCGCGGCGAACGCCAGATTATTCGACGGACCGACGATAAAGTTGTCAAATGTATAAGTCATTTTTTTGTCGATAATACTTACAGGTTCTGAATTAGATATGATAGTATCGGGTATCGTAGGCTTCTGAACCGATAAACCTTCGTCAATTATGATCTCGACGTTCATAGGCACACCGAGAATGACTTTCAGCTGCTCTTCAATATGTGTCGAAAAAAGGGAATTGAAAGTTTCCTTTCTGAATTCGTTATCTGTTGCAAGCACAAAAGTATTGCCCTCCATTTTAACGGGCAAAAACCTATCCAGCCACAGAGAGCGCGCCGAATCGGATATATCATATTCCCTTACGCAGTTATCAACCACTGCCTGATAAATATCCGATAAAGAAGTCAAAGGGTTCATTATTTTTTCACCATTCCACAAAAATTAAAATATCAAAAAAATTCACAATCAAACAGAATTTCATATAATAATTATACCATAACCGACAAATTTTTTCAAGCAGAAATAACGCCATAAAAAATCGAATAAACTGTACATAATAAACAAATGAGAAATGTTTTTTATTAAAAATTTTTGAATATATTGAGTTTAAAAAAAAAATTCACAGGATTTTAACTCTTTTCTGTTCAAAACCGAAATATTCAATTATACGGGTTGGATATTCTCCGTTAATTGTTGAAAACTCTGTTGAAAGTGTGAAAAAGTCCCTTACCTATTTGATTTGTTTTTTCAGTATTTATTCAATCATGTCAAGATCTGTGAAAAAAATACATTTTTATCCTGAAAAATATACAGATCGTTATTTTATTTTTCTCATTATTTTAATTAAATATCATTTTTTTAAACATTATCTCCTAAAAACTATTTAACAATTTCTTTTAAACAGCTTTTCCTGATGATTAATCAACATTCAAAATGTGGAAAGATGGGCAGTTTGGTTGAAAACTCTGTTGAAAATGTTAAAAAACGTTATTCCTAACGCATAATTCTTTTTTGTGGACAAGTTATAAGTCAAGTTGAATGTCGGTTGATTTTTTGAGGATAACTTTTTTGTTAACTTTACTCTGTTGATTGTTAAAAGTTTGGAGAACATTTTATCATAAATTAGCGTATTAAAGCTGTTGTTGGAGTTATCTTTTTTGTTTCCGCACGGTTGCGAGAGGAAATAAAGAAAAAAAACGAAACCACTGGTGACAACAAAAAAAAGCATATCTCTTATAACAACAGTGCGTCAACAAAAAAACCCCGTTCAACAATATGCCAAACGGGGTATACCTATTATAATATTATATGCTTAATACAAATTATTAAGAATAATGTCCGCGATTTTGTACAGCGGAGCCTGAACTTCTACTGCGCCACAATTATACGCCTCCATAGGCATACCGTAAACAACGCAAGTTTCTTTATCTTGTCCGATAGTGAACGCTCCCGCCTGCCGCATTTTAAGCAGACCGTCCGCGCCGTCACGACCCATTCCCGTAAGAATAGCGCCGATAGCCAACGGACCTGCTACTTCTGCAACGGATGTAAACATTACGTCGACAGATGGACAATGCCCTGAAACCTTTTCGCCGGGTTTTGAGGAAACGTACCAGCCTTGTCTGTCCTTGCATAAACGGAGATGATGTTCGCCAGCACCGACTATTATAAGTCCGCTGTGCAGACGTTCGCCGTCAACGGCTTCTTTTACCTCCATTTTACAGGAACGGTTAAGACGCTCTGAATATAGCTTAGTAAAGCCCGCCGGCATGTGCTGCACGATAATAACGGGGGGCGTATCCGCGGGGAAAAATCTGATAACCTGTTCGAGAGCCTCCGTGCCGCCCGTTGAAGCGCCCAACGCGATTATCGCTTCGGACTTCTTCAGCTTGGAATGTTTCGGAGCGTTTGAAACCGCAGCTATAGCCGATCTGTCTCTGCTCTCGGATATGGTCTGTATTCCTGAATTTGAAATATTCTGTGCTGTCTTCGATACGGCTTTTTCCGCCATTGCTGCAGCTCTAGCAATTTCGCTCATATTACTTTTCGGCGGTGCTGCGGTAACCGAGGATTTTATGGCAGACTGAGGTGCGGATTGACTGACGATCGGAGTAATTAAAGATTTGGTTTCTATATTTACATTCGGATGATTGGATTTATATGCGCGGCGAATAGCGGCGCAAAGCTCCTCAGCGAACTTTGCCATATCGTTATTGGTGCGCGCTGCGGGTTTTGCGAGAAACTCGACAGCTCCCGCTTCTTTGCAGGCAGCCTTGCGCGCGTCAGAGCTTGAAACCACGATCGTAGAAATGTAATACTGCGGCAGCAGCTTCTTCAGGAACGCTGCGCCGTCCATACGCGGCATTTCCAGATCGAGAGTCATAACGTCCGGCTCGTATTGAAGAATCATATCGCGCGCAGAATAAGCGTCGCCCGCTTTTCCGACAATATCGATCATATCGTCCTGCTGAATATAGCGGGAGAGCACTTCTCTGAAAAGTATAGAATCATCTACAACCAACAGTTTAATTCTATCCATAAATTTCTCCTAATTTGTTCTGCACGCCGTTATACACGCCGTTTATCCCTTTTCCGGACGGCGGTATATTGCGGGTTTTATATAATCGAATTGAGTATCCGCGCGGTTTACACTTTCGGCGTGACCGATGAAGAAATAGCCGCCGGGTTTTACAACGTCGTAAAATCTGTTTACAAGAGCCTGTTTTGTCGGCTGATCAAAGTAGATCATAACATTGCGGCAGAAGATCAGATCAAACGGCTTCATTTTGTACTTATCCGGCATGGGATCCATGAGGTTGAACGTCTTGAAAATTACCTCGTCTTTTATTCCCTGACATATTTCGTATTTGCCGTTGCCGAGGTTGTTGAAGTAGCGTGCTTTCCAGTCGTTGGAAAGTCCTTTCATTCCGTCCTCCTGATAGATGCCCGCCTTTGCCTTTGAAATAACGCTCTGCGAAATATCCGTAGCAAGGATACGGGTATCCCATTTAGCCTTTTCCGCACCGAAGTACTGATCCATAAGCATGGCAGTGGTATAACACTCTTCACCTGAGGAACATGCTGCGCTCCATATTCTGAGAACATGATCCTTGCTGCAGGTTTCTACCATATACGGCAGAATAGTTTCCTTTAAGAACGTATAGTGTTCCGGTTCACGCATAAAGAATGTATGATTTGTGGTCAGCTTATTTAATATAGTAGTGACCTCCGCGCCGGTGGTGTCCTTTAAAACGGTGTCGATATAATCGTTATAGTTAGTAAATCCGCGCTCTCTGAGCATATTTCCGAGTCTGCCCTGTACGAGAACCTTTTTTGCGGAAAGATTTATTCCGAAGTTGTCGTACATAAATTTAACAAGTCGTTGAAATTCGGCCTCGGTTATATCCATAATTTAAGCCTCCTGTTCGTCAAGCAGCTTTGCAACGTCAAGTATGAGTTTTGTAGTGTCATTTTCACCGCGGATCATATATTGAATGAAATCGTTGGTGTTTACATTTTTGTTTTCCGGAGCAGCCGAAATATCGCCTGTATGGATATCCTCGACGTCTGCGACGCTGTCAACGATGATACCGACAGCAATGTCGTTAAAATCAAGCGTTATAATGCAGGTGTGGTTTGTATAGGGTATTTCGGGTTTTCCGAAACGAATTCTTATATCAATTATCGGAACGACCTTGGAACGCACGTTGATTATGCCTTTTATATAATTCGGAACGTGCGGAACTTTGGTGATATGCGACACGCCTATGATCTCTGTGATATACTGGATTTCAATACCGTAGACCTGTTCGCCGATATTAAAAGTCATTACCTTACCGAGAATACTGTTATCGGCAGCCAGCTTTCTATCGCCTGATTGCTGTTTGGCAACCGCTTCCTTTATTACATCGTTAGTCATGTAAATTTATCCTCCTTAACCGATAAGCGTATTTGTGTCGATGATAAGCGAAATGCTTCCGTCGCCCATTATCGTACAGCCCGACAGTCCCTCGCTCTTGATGTTGTAACGCGACAGGTATTTCGGGAACGGCTTTACAACGACTTGCTGCTCTCCAATCAGCTTGTCAGCGAAAATGCAGACAGATTTGTTATTCGATTCGACCAAAAGCAGTATGCCGTCCTGAAGATCGGTAATCTCCGTATCTATGCCGAATTTTTCATGCATACGCAGTATGGGATAGCATACTCCTCTTATCATAATCATTTCGTTGCCGCTCGTATCGCGGAGTATCTGCTCCGGCTCTACCTTAAAGCTCTCGTGGATAGTAGATATCGGCACTGTGAATACCAGATCGCCGACCGTGATCTCCATACCGTCGATGATAGCCAGCGTAAGCGGTATTTTAATAATGAAGTTGGTGCCGACGCCTTTCTTGGAGTCAACTATAATAGTACCGTTGCACTTTTCAACGTTCGCCTTTACGACGTCCATGCCGACGCCTCTGCCGCTGAACTCGGTAACTTGCTCGTTTGTTGAGAAACCGGGCAACAGAATGAGATTCTGAATTTCCTTTTCGGAATATTCGCTCTCGGGCTTTGTTAAGAGATTCATTCTCTTTGCTTTATCCATGATCTTGTCGGGATCAATACCCGCACCGTCGTCGGAGATCGTTATAATAACCTCTCCCGATGAGTTCTGAGCAGAAAGACGCAGCGTGCCTTTTTCGGGTTTGCCCGCGTAAATTCTGTCCTGAACGTCGTCCTCTATACCGTGGTCCATACAGTTGCGGACAAGGTGCATAATGGGATCCTGAAGACTGTCGACGATAGACTTGTCGGCCTCGATGTCCTCGCCCTCCATAACAAACTCAACGTCCTTATTGAGCTTCTTGCGCATATCGCGTACAATTCTGTTCATCTTCTGGAACACGCCTGCCAGCGGAACCATTCGGATAGACATAACGGTATCCTGAAGTTCGCTTGTGAGCTTTTTCAGATCGCGCGCAGCCTTGGTAAAACTTTCAAGCTCCAGACCCTCAAGGTCGGGGTTGGAGATAACCATAGACTCGGTGGTGATGATCTCGCCGACAATGTCATGCAGCGCGTCCAATTTTGCCAGATTTACGCTGATAAGGCTCTGTTTCTGAGCACCACCCGAAGCAGCCTGCTGTGCGTTTGCGTTCGCGACGGCAGCCTGTGCCTTTTCAATAGACTGATCGGTCGGCTTGGATTTTTCGGGAGCTTTCGGCGCGGGAGAGGTTTTTTCGGTCTTGATCTCTTTTACAGGCTCGGGGGGTATTTCTGCCTTGGGAGCGGCAGCCTCAGTCCCGGCGGGCTTTGCCTCGTCGCCGGAAACAACCTCGTAAGACTGAACGTTAAGCGCGGTCTCAATCTGCTTAAGTATATAATCACGGTCATCGTTAGCGGAGAACGTGATAAGGAAACCGTGATCAACTATCTCCTTTGAGGACTCGGCGTTAGTCTCAACATCAGCAGGCGAAAACTCCAAGAAAGAGCACTCTTCGCGGATAGTATTTATAAGCAAGAAAGCGCGCAGATTTTCCATCTGGCAGCCTTCCTCGAAGAACACGCGCACGGATATCTTGTCGCTGCCTCCGGCAGCAGCCGGCGCTGTTGAACTTGCCGCAGAAGCCGCCTCAGTATCTGCAGGCGCAGCATCTCCTGAAGCTTCGGAGTTAAGCTTGTCGCGTGCCTTGATGAGCTTGCTTGTAAGCTCATCAAAGTCCATCTGCTCGTATTCGCCGCCGATGTTATTCTGGATTGCCTCGATCTGTGCCTTATACGAGTCGGAAACCTGGAATACAAGATCATAAACGAAACTTACGTCCGTGATTACGTCAGGGTTCTCGCGGATAACAAAGAACATATCCTCCGCTTTATGCGCGAGAACCGAAAGATTGTCAAAGCCCATCATTGCCGAAGAGCCCTTTATCGTATGCATGATACGGAATATTTCTTTAATGTCGTCGCTTTCAAAGGCGTTTGCCTGCTCTGTGCGGAGCAAAATTTCGTCAAGCTGCTCCAGCAAGGAGTTCGTCTCGAAGAAATACATATCAAGCATAGCTTCCATGCCGGGTTCAATTTTTGCCATAATATCAATTCCTTTCCGAATACGCACAAGGCGTTTATTTTTAAAGAAATATATATCAAAGAACCGCTGCGGGGAACCCCCCGATTTTCCGATTCTAAAATTTTTTTTCAAAAAGCCCTTTTATATTCTGTCAAAATGTGCTACAATAAAGTAAGAGCCAATATATTTAGGAGGGAAACCAAATGGCGCAGATTCCACAGATAAATAACCCCATAACGTCCAAGAACTATAACTACAGCCCTCGTCAGCAGGACGCTAACACCGAACCGTTTGACATTGTCAAGCTCACCGGCGTGGGTGGCGCGGGTGTGGACAGCGATGCGGCTGCTAAAAGCCGTCTCGAAATGGGGAATCGCGAGCTTATCCCGCTCAGGGTAGCCGTCGCCAAAGACCCTACACTTGCCGTCGAGATGCTCAAAGACCTGCTCAACGTCGAGGTTTTAAATCAAGCGCTTATCACGGGTCACACTGAGCTATACGGCAGTCTGGAAAACCTTGCCAAGGAAATTTACATCACGCCTGAGCAGCTTGTTCAGGAGATCGTCAATCAAGAGCAACAGAACACCATGTTCTCGGGTCACGAGTTTTATGACGTTCTCCGCGAGGTCGCTCAGACGACCACCGATCCCGGAACAAAGGAGATAATCGGAAATCTTCTGAAATCCATAAACTTTGCTCAGAACCGCGATGAAATACTCGGAGCGCTCCGCGCAAACCTCAAATTTCTGTCGGACTATTATTCGCCAAATGAGAAGCTCTCGGAAAAGCTGCTTAACCTTTCAAAGGAATGGGGTGCGGACGACTCGGAAAAATATTTCGACTACTTAAAGGGCGAGACGCTCGCGATACTCAAGGACGTGAGCGGCAGTCTGCTGAACGACGATAAAACGCAAATGCTCATCCCGCTTATCACGCACAATCTTTCTCGCTACAACAACAGTCCTTATATGTGCAAGGAGTACTTCAATCTGTTGCTTACTCAGATTTCCTCGGGAACTCTGCGCGAGTCCCTTAAGAATTCTTTCAACCGCCTTTACTCGGCTATTTTCGACAAGAAACCGATGCAGGACCCCAATAACGTCAAGACGATGGAGCAGGTCGGTTCAATGTCGGAGGACGGCAGACAAGTCTCTACAGATAATTATACTACAAACTTAACACAAAATCAACCACTTTCGGCGAATTCGGGGGATAAAAATTTAACTTTTGTTGAGGAAAATAATGAAATTCAGCAAAATATCAAAAATTTTGGTGATGATTTTGTTGAAAATGCAGATAACTTTCAACCAATTTTTGACAGCAAGGGAAATTTCATCGGAATGCAGCCGAAAGAACCTGTCTTTGACAGCAACGGAAATCAGGTCGGGTTTCAGACTCAGCCGTTCTTATTTGACGACGACGGCAATCCTGTGGAAATTTCTTCCAATACTGTATTGTATAACGAGTACGGAGATGCCATTGATCTGAAACATTCTCTTTACGATGAAGACGGTGCTCCGATATACGAGCAGACGGAGCTATATAATAAGGAAGGAGATCCTGTTTCTGAAAAAATTTCCGAACAGATATCAGGAAAAGTCTCGGAATATGCTTCGGAAAACGTCTCAGAGGAGACCGCACCGCAAGAGATCACGGGTTGGCATAAGGCTTTGAACGAAATGATGTCCGACCGCGGATATATGCAGGAACTGAAGTCCTCGGGATTTAACATCGAGCATATTATGTCCGCCTACAACCGAGGGCGTATGAGCGGTACGGACGCGCTGAAAATGATAATCGAGGGGCTTTTTGTTCCGAACTCGGGAAGTGCGGAAAATATCAATATTGCCGAGCAGTTAAATCTTATGGCACAGGATTTCTCGAAGATAAACACCATGCAGGAGCTAATCGACAATCTGAACTCGCTGCTGCGCGATATGCCCGATATTCCGCTGCGTGAACGGCTGTACGGCGTTTTTGTTGACGTAATCGACAAGATGTCAGTAAAGAACGAGCTGCCGCAGCACGGTATACGTCCGCCCGTAAGCTCGACGCTCGACAATCTCACCGAGTTCATTCAGAACAATATAAACAACCCCGCGCTTAAATCCCTTGACAGCTTTAACGCCGCAAATCTGCTGCAAAGTCTGCTCAATGCTCCGGGAGTATTTACGCCGCTTGCGCACTATATTTTGCCGCTTCAGGTCGATAATACCCGCGCGTTCGGCGAGCTGTGGGTGGACAACGACGAAAACAATCCCAACAACACTCCCGGAACTCAAAGGAACTACCACCTGTTCCTCACCTTTGATGTGGAGAGTATCGGACGCTTTGAGGTGGATATGTACGCTCTCGGCGAGGAGGTCAATCTTTCGCTGCTCTATCCGCCGCGCTTTGAAAAAGAGATCGAGCCGATGAAGGACAGAGTTACCAAAATAATCAGAAACAGCGGCTATCAGGCGAGAACGTTCGAGACCGCGCCGCTCAAAAAGCCGCATAACCTTGTTGAGGTATTCCCGAAGATAACTGATAAGAGAACAAGTCTCAACAAGAGAATATAACACGGAGGAAATATATTATGCCGAAACAAAAACACCCTATGCCGCCTGCAAACAATAAGCGGCTTTACGGACAGAACGCGGCAGTCGCCTTGAAATACAATCCCGATATGAATTATGCGCCGGTTGTGGTGGCGTCAGGCCTTGGCGAGTTGGCGCAGAGGATCGTCAACATAGCGGACGAGGCGGGAGTTCCCATTTACCGTGACGACAGCGTTGCGGCGCTGTTGGTAATGCTCAACGCGGGAGAAACTATCCCGAAAGAGCTGTATCAGATAGTTGCGGCGATTTACGCCGAGGTTGTTTATACATCTAATAATATGCGCAAATAAAAGCAATTTTAATTATGTAACGCCCCCTTATCGGAATGTTCGGGGGCGTTTTTTGTATGTCGTTTTAATCGATCTCTTTCAGTGTCTGATAGATCTGTTGCATTTTTGCGTCTGTCGCCGCAATCGTCTCCGCGCAGTCCTTAAGCTGAGCGGCAAGCTCCGCTGAGACCTCGGTATCGGTTTTGTATTTCAATTCGTGCTCAAGGCTCGCCCAGAAGTCCATTGCGATTGTGCGTATCTGGACTTCAACGTGAACAAGTTCCTTTTTATCCGACAAATAGACGGGAGTTTCGATAACGAGGTGCAGACTTCGGTAGCCGTTGGGTTTGGGCTCTTTAATATAGTCCTTGCGCTTTATAAGCGAAACGTCGTCCTGTGCCGTAAGCAGATCGGCGACGGTGTAGATATCTTCAATATAGTTGCATATAACGCGCACTCCCGCAATATCGTTAAGATTAGCACGCGCCGCTTCGACATTGAACGGCATATTCTTGCGCTGAAGCTTTTCAAAAATGCTCTGCGGAGATTTCAGACGATCCTCAATATGATGAATGGGATTGTATGAAAATTTGGTGCGGAACTCGCTGTCAAGAATTTCCAGTTTGGTCTTTACTTCGCGGATAGCCGATTCGTATAAATGCTCCAATTCAATGAATTTGAACAACTGCCCCATAAGCTGCTGCTGCGCGTCCTCTGGAAAGAGCTGTTTGACAGGCTCCAACTCGCTTGGGGGATTTTCTATAATTTTTTTCGTTCTTTTGAGATTCATTTTCAAAACCTTTCACAAAATATCTGTCGGTTTTATTATACTTAAAGAAATAAAATTCTGTGTTATAATATAATGAATATTTTGTGAAATCGCGTTTAGGTAGACGCGTCCTCTTTCATACCGTTAAGAAGCGCTTCGATATCCGCTTCCGACATTTTACCGCCGGAAACGGCGTCCTCGGGTGCGGTGTCCTCAAGCGTTTCCTGAACTGTTTCGGCAGTTTCGCCGACTGCGCCGCTAGCCGCCGCGAGCATAGCTTCAATGTCTTCTTGACTCATCTTGCCGCCCGAGGGCTTTTTCTCAACGGGAGCAGTCTCAACAACGGTCTCGGTAGCGGCTTGTTCGGCGGAATTATCCTCTTGTTCGCCGCTAGCCGCTGCGAGCATAGCTTCGATATCCTCCTGGCTCATCTTGCCGCCCGAGGGCTTTTTCTCAACGGGAGCAGTCTCAACAACGGTCTCGGTAGCGGCTTGTTCGGCGGAATTATCCTCTTGTTCGCCGCTAGCCGCTGCGAGCATAGCTTCGATATCCTCCTGGCTCATCTTGCCGCCCGAGGGCTTTTCCTCAACGGGAGCGGTCTCAACAACGGTCTCGGTAGCGGCTTGTTCGGCAGAATTATCCTCTTGTTCGCCGCTAGCCGCTGCGAGCATGGCTTCTATATCCTCCTGGCTCATCTTGCCGCCCGAGGGCTTTTCCTCGACGGGAGCAGTCTCAACAGCGTCAAGAATAGCACCTATATCCTCGCCTATGTCGGAAACAGCGGTCTCAGCCGTAGCGGTTTCTTCCGCTCCGACACCGACTGCCGCAAGCATTGCCGCAATTTCGTCCTCGTTCATCATGCCGCCCGAAGATTTCTCTTCGGCAGCCAACTCGGGTTTTTCGGGAGCTTCATCTGGCTGCGCAAGATCAGTAAGACCCGATTTTATCAGAAGAGCCTCGATCTCGTCCGCAGACATAGTATTGTTTGTAACGTGCTCCGGTTCGTTCGGTTCTTCTTTGGTAATTTCTTCCTTTTGCGCGAATTTTGCCGCAACGTCAACCTTATGTTGGTTGAGTATCTCGCCGACGTCCGCGTCGGACTTGGGAGCGGGCGGTTCGGAGGTTTCGTGCGTTTCCGCAGCTTTTTTAGCACCAGGAGTGCCGACGTGCTGCATAAGATCGTCCCAGACGCCGCGCGCGGTCTCGTAATCGCAGTCATCGCCGTCAAAGCGCAGCCAGTATGTATCGTAAGGCGTAACGCCCCTTGTTTTGCGGATAATGTCGTATACGTTATATTTTTCCAGCCCCAGCAGCGACAACTCCGTCATCGTAAACGGAGTTCTGTCCTGAAACACGCGGCAGGAAAAGAAATAGTAAACGTCGGAAATATCCAGCGGACGATATATCGGAGTTATCATATCTTCCTTGTACTTGGTGATGATACGGTAGCTTACCTTTTCGTCCATTGATATCTCGTATTCGGCGATCGGACTGTCCTCTTTAAGCAATTCATATTTTAAAGGCAGCGGCAGTTCAAACGAACGATTGTCCACCAGCCTGTATCTGTTACCCTTCAGCACACTTCCCATAAATACCCGTCTTCCTTTCAAAGGATTGCGTAAACCGCTTAAAATCATTATAGCACAATTCTAAATTATAATCAATAGTTTATGAAAAGTATTTTTATATTTTTTAATTAACTATGATAACTTTTACAAAATCAAATTTACTGTTTTGTTGAAAATTCATAAAATTTTAAAAAAGACCGAGAAGAATATTGGTTAAGTGTTTACAGATTTGTTTTTTTGTGATATAATGAATTATAGCTCTACTTGTGCGGAAAAACTATGAGCAGAAATGGGGAGAACATATATGAAAGTCAAAACGATGATTATGATCGCGGCAATCTGTTTCGCGGTCATTCCGATGGTGGTCTACGGCATACTTACAAATTATCTCGTCGGTCAGGACGCGGACGCGATGTTCCGCAATGAATTGAGAAGTATGGCGCAGAATCAAACCACATCTCTGCACACGCTTATCGACGGCGCAAAGACTGACCTTGAGACACTCTCGGCATTTCCCGAATTAAGGGCGGCATGCACGGACGGATATCCTCAGGCAAAAGCGCAGGATTTTATTGTCAGATTTATGGGGGATAATCCCTCTATAAGCGATATCGTTGTTGTTGACGATAAGGGAAATATTGTTCACGGCAAAGATGCGGGCAGTACGTTCGAGAATTTTGACAAATACGGCGAGTACAAGAATGACGTTCTGTATTTTGACGACGTTTCAGGAACTACGGGGGCGAACGCGAAAATGTTCATCAAGCGCAAATTTGAGACTTGCACGATGTTCGTGTTCTACGATATCGTGACTGTCGCGAGATTTGCGGAGAATACCGTGTTCTACGGTCAAGGCAGAATAGTTGTCGTGGATTCCAGATTGAACTATTCGGGCGGCTCTAACGTAAACAACAATCTTGTCAACCGCTATACAAATTCGGTCACCGACAGAATAGGATCGCTTACCGAGGGTACACCCACTGAGGTATTTGAATATACTGACAACAGCGGACGCAACCTTGGCTGCATGATAAATGTCGGCGGTGCGGACGGTCTTACCGCAATAGTAAACTGCCCCGCCAACAGAGGCGGCACGTTCTCGACAGGCGCGCTTACTCCTATCATTGCCGTAGCGGTGCTGCTTTCCGTTGTCTCTATCGTTGTTGTTATCTTTGTGTCCAAAGCGGTCACAAGCCCGCTCAGAAAGATTGAGGAAACTCTCGACAAAATACGCCGCGGCGACCACGAGGCTCGTATCGGCACGGTAAGCACCAACGAGTACGGACAGATGTCCCGCGCGTTCAACAATCTGGTTGATGAGATCGTTGTCAGCGAGGACAGATACAGAACCATCTCAGATATGTCGGATAATATCATCTTTGAGTGGAACTTCAAGACCAATGAAGTAATGTTCTCCAACAACTTTAATAAGAAGTTCAGCTATCGCGCTCCGTCCGACCACTTCGGCGACAGCTTCCTGCTCAAGGCGAAGATCCACCCCGACGACGCGGACAGATACAGGTCAGACCTTGACGCTCTCGAAAAGGGAACGAACTTCGAGCGCAACGAGTATCGTATTAAGAACATTTACGGCGACTTCATCTGGGTGCTGATGAGAACGGCTACTCTTAAGGATAAGGACGGCAAGCCGCTGAAGGTAGTGGGCGTTATGGTCGACATCGACCGCGCGAAGAAGTCCGAGCAGCAGCTCACCGAGCGCGCAAGCTATGACGCGCTTACCGAGCTGTACAACCGTGAGACTATCGAGTCGCAGATCGACAACGAAATTTCGCTGTCCGAAATGCGCAAGTCCGAAATGGCGGTTCTGTTTATCGACGTTGATGATTTCAAGCACTACAACGACAACTACTCGCACGCAACGGGCGACCAGGTTCTAAAATTTGTTGCAAAGACGCTCAGAGACGTTACGGACGGCATAGGTTTTGCGGGAAGATACGGTGGAGACGAGTTTATCGTAATGGTGAGAAACGCGGAGACAAACGCACCCGCGCAAGTTGCGCAGAACATAATCGACAAGCTCGACGCGGGCTTTGACGCGGACGTAGGCGAACATTTGGGTGTAAGCGTTTCGATAGGTATAGCGGTCATCAAGGACGACTACAATACCCGCGTTGAATACCTTATCGGTAAAGCGGACGATGCGATGTACTCCGTTAAGAAGAGCGGTAAGTCCAATTACGCGTTTATCTGACAGATAACTACATAATAAAACGCCCCTTTGTCGGGGGGCGTTTTTGTATTAAACCGTTACTTGTAAAAATCTCCCATAAACTGCTTAAGAAGCACCACGGAGCCGTCAACGCCCAACGCGGAGCTGTCAAGGCAGAGATGATAATTTTGAGGAGTTCCCCAGCGTTTATCCGTATAATAATTATAATAGGAGGTGCGCTGCTTGTCTATGCGTTTTACATAGTCTGCGGCGTGCTTTTCGTCTATGCCGTAAACCTTTATGGCGCGCTTTACTCTGTCCTCAAACGGCGCGCAAATAAAGATGTTGACAACTCCCGAAAAATCGCGCAGAGCGTAATCGGCGCAGCGACCGATAATTACGCACGAGTGCTCGGACGCAATCTTCTGAATAGCGTTGAGCTGCGCGAAAAACAGCGCGTCATCAAACGGAACGCCGCCCTGACCGTAGGTCGTCGAGAGCAGATAGAGAAAGCTGTTCGAGCGCTTTTCGTCGTTTTCCTCGAAGTGCGATTTGTGGATACCGCTGTCACCCGCTGCCACGTCAAGCAGCTTGTTGTCGTAAAATTCGATACCCATATCCTCGGCGAGCTTTTGTCCGATCTCCCGACCGCCGCTGCCGTATTGCCTTGTAATGGTGATAACCTTGTTTGTCATAGTAACCGCCTCGCTTTCGCTGTTTTATTGTATATATTATAACACAAATCAAAAGAAAAGTCTACATTTTCAACAAACTTTCTACTGTGATATGTCAAATTTTGTTGGATTTTTACAAAATGGCGGTTGCCTTTTTAGAATAAAAGTGGGTGAAACCAATTTAGATAAAGTTATAGCTCAAACATCTTTTTGAGCGCAAAAACGTTACTTGCGGTGATATAGCTTCTGTTTCCGTACTCCAGCATCTCGCCGACATATTCCTGCAGCATATAAAGCTCACAGTCGGAAAGTTTTCTCAGCCGTTTCATAAAGGCTACGGAGCACCCGATTATTCTGTCCAGATCGTTTTTGCTGCGCGTGATGATATAATTCTCGCTTAGTCGTGCAAGTTTATCGCAAAGCCACCATGCGGACTTTCCACGATATTTTTCAAAAGTCTTTTCCTCTATATCGGAAAAGGTTGTGTAATATTGTTCTTCCATATCCTACTCCTTTCCAAATCTAATAAGGTTTATTAAAATTGAATAATATTTAAATACAATTATAACATCTTTTCAGGAAATTGTCAATACTCTTCTTTAGATGTAAAATATTTTTATAAGAGATATTAACATTGTAAAGGAGTTTGTATGAAAATAAATACTATTCCGCTTATACTAAAATATGTACGAAATCAACATGGCTACACTCAAAAGCAGATAGGCGAGATATTGAATACTACCCAACAGCAGGTTTGGAAATACGAAAGTGAAAACCCTAAAACCAACCAAGAAATACCCGTGCGCCATATAATCACACTGGCAAAGCTCTACAACGTAAGCGCGGACTATCTTCTCGGATTGACCGACGTTCCCGAACCGTATCCCCGTTCAAAAGATGTAAACGATTAAAATTGAAAAAATCTTGAAAATCCTAAAAAACCCCTGTACAATTCCGAAAAAATCCTGTATAATAAATATGTACGGAAAAATTTTGACGAAACGGCGATAAAGAAAGATCGCCAAAGATCGGCTGCAGCCGTTCTTTAATACAACAGGAGTTTTGATATGACTGTTCAGGACCTTTTGACAATGCTCGGCGGACTTGCCGTGTTTATGTTCGGAATGCACACTCTGTCCGCGTCACTGGAAAAATTCGCGGGCGGCAAGCTTGAAAACTGGCTTGAAAAGATGACCTCAAATCCCATTAAGGGTGTGGCTCTCGGAGCGGGTGTTACAGCGCTAATTCAGTCCTCAGCGGCTACCACCGTTATGCTGGTCGGCTTTGTAAACTCGGGGATAATGAAGCTCTCGCAGGCTATCGGCGTTATAATGGGCGCTAATATCGGTACTACCGCGACGGGTTGGATACTCAGCCTTTCGGGGCTTAAGGGTAACGGCATAATGGCGCTTCTCAGCCCCGACTGCTTTACTCCCGTGCTTGCTATTATCGGCGTCGTGCTTATTATGTTCACAAAATCCGACCGCAAGAGAACTTTTGGCACTATTCTTATCGGGTTTTCACTGTTAATGTTTGGCATGAATATGATGTCGGGTGCGGCAGAGGGCTTAAAGGACAACGCGGCTTTCCGCGACTTTATGGTAATGTTTACCAATCCGTTTCTGGGAGTGCTTGTCGGCGCGCTGCTGACGGCGGTCTTGCAGTCGTCGTCCGTGTCTATCGGTATTCTGCAGACCTTGGCTCGCGAAACGGGAACCATCACCTATCAGATTGCTTTGCCGATAATCCTCGGTCAGAATATCGGCTCGTGCGTAACGGCGCTTATTTCGGCTATCGGTGCGAACAAGTCCGCAAAGCGCGTTGCTATCGTTCACCTGTACTTTAATATTATTGGTACGATCGTGTTCCTTTCGCTGTTCTATCTGGTGAACGCGCTTATCGACCTGCCGTTTATGGAGCAGCAGCTCGAGGCAACGGGAGTGGCGGTTATCCATACCAGCTTTAACGTTATCGTAACGCTGTTGTTCCTGCCGTTTACCAAGCAGCTCGAAAAGCTCGCCTGTCTGACTATCCGCGACAAGCCCGGCGACGAAGACAGTGAGGTTCCGCTGCTGGACAAGCGTTTTCTGAACACTCCATCCGTCGCTATCGAGCAGTGCAAGAACGTTGCTTTTAAAATGGCGAAGCTCACGCGCAAAACGCTGCTAAAGTCGCTCGGACTGGTGACGAAGTACGATAAGGAGATCGCCCAGGAGGTCGCCGACAACGAAAACGCGATAGACATTTACGAAGACAATATCGGCTCGTATATTTTGCAGATATCGTCGAAGGACTTGTCCGTGAGCGACAGCCAGCTGGTATCAAATCTGCTGCATACTATCGGGGATCTGGAGCGCATTTCCGACCATGCGGTGAATATTATGGAAGCCGCCGAGGAAATGCACACCAAAAAGGTACGTTTTTCACCCGCCGCCGAGGAAGAGGTCGGCATTATGGTAAAGGCAGTCACGGAAATTCTGGAAATGTCAATAAACTCGTTTACAACGTTCGACGTTGCTCTCGCAAAGGAAGTCGAGCCGCTTGAGGACGTTATCGACGGCTTGCGCACCGAGCTTAAAAACCGTCATGTAAAGCGTCTGCGCGACGGAATATGCACGATAGAGCTTGGCTTTATCCTGCAAGACTTGCTGACAAATTTCGAGCGCGTTGCCGACCATTGCTCAAATATCGCGGTCTGCCTTATCCAGATAAAGGAAAATTCGCTCGACACGCACGAGTATATGACCGAGCTGAAGCGTCTAGACAAGTCCGAGTTTATGGACGAGTTCAACCAGTATAAAAACAAATACGCGCTGCCCGAGTAAAAACCAAATAATCAGAGAAATTCCGCAAAAAATATTTGCGGGATTTTTTGTTTACCCCCTTGACAAATACCCCAGTAGGGTATATAATATAAACAAGAGGTGAAAAATTATGGAAAAGGAATGTCCGCACTGCCAAAAGAAAAAAGAGCGCTCAGACGGCGAATATAAGAAGCTGATAAATCGTCTGAACCGCATTTCGGGGCAGATAAACGGCATAAAGAAAATGGTGGAAAACAGCGCGTACTGCACGGATATTCTCGTTCAGGTAGCCGCCGCGAACGCCGCGCTCAATTCGTTCAGCAAGGAGCTTCTCGCGGAGCATATACGGACGTGCGTTGCAGATAATATTAAGAGCGGCAATGACGAGGTTATTGACGAGTTGGTGACTACTTTACAGAAACTGATGAAATAAAATGTTGGCGGCTGTTTGCGGCAAACAAAACGCGCGGTTAAGGAAACCTATTCACCGCGCACTCTTAGCAGTAAAGCCAAATTGCGACCAACAGTTACCGTAGCGGCAAAAGTCGCAAGCGAGCAGTATTGCCGCAGTGCAGCGAGCAAAGCGAGCGGAGCGGAGGCAATACTGCTCGGCTAGTGAGCGAAGCGAACGGTGCGAGCTTTTGCTATTTAAATAAGGAGAAAATATGCAGCAATATAACGTTACCGGCATGAGCTGTGCGGCTTGCTCAGCTCGTGTGGAAAAGGCGGTGAGCACCGTCGCGGGAGTTACGTCCTGTTCGGTGAGCCTGCTTACAAATTCAATGGGTGTCGAGGGCGGCGAAACCTCGGCAATAATAAAGGCGGTCACGGAGGCGGGCTACGGTGCGTCGCTCAAGGGCGCGGAGAAGTCCGCGGGCGAAGAAGAGCTCGCCGACAAGGAAACGCCGAAAATGAAGCTGCGGCTGTTCTGGTCGCTGGGATTTCTGGCTGTGCTTATGTACATCTCCATGGGCGGAATGATGTGGGGGTGGCCGTTACCGCCGTTTCTCGCAAACGATCATGTGGCAATGGCGCTGGCGCAGCTACTGCTGACGGGGATAATTATGGTGATAAACCAAAAGTTCTTCGTAAGCGGCTTTAAAGGGCTGATACACCGCGCCCCGAATATGGATACGCTGGTTGCTCTCGGAGCGGCGGCGGCTTTCGGATATTCGGTGTACGCTATGTTCGTGATGAGCGGCGCGCAAGCGGTCGGCGACCATGAAACCGTGATGACGTATATGCACGAGCTGTATTTCGAGAGCGCGGGCATGATACTCACGCTGATAACTCTCGGCAAGCTGCTCGAATCCTACTCCAAGGGTCGGACTACCTCGGCGCTGAAAAGCCTTATGAAGCTCGCGCCGAAAACGGCGGTGCTTATTCGAGACGGCGAGGAAGTGACCGTTCCCGTTGAACAGGTGAAGATCGGGGATATTTTCGCTGTCAAGGTTGGCGGCAGTATTCCGGTGGACGGCGTTATCATCGAAGGCGAGACGGCGATAAACGAAAGTGCGCTCACGGGCGAGAGTATTCCCGTGGACAAAATTGTCGGCGACGAGGTCTCGGCGGCGACGATAAATCAGTCGGGGTATATCCGTTGCAAAGCGTCGCGCGTCGGCGAGGATACTTCCCTGTCGCAGATAATCAAAATGGTGAGCGACGCGGCGGCAACCAAAGCGCCTATCGCGAAAATTGCCGACAAAGTGTCGGGAGTATTCGTGCCAGCCGTTATCGCGATAGCGCTGGTGACTATCGCGGTATGGCTGCTCGTGGGGAACGGCGTCGGGTACGCTCTGGAGCGCGGAATTTCGGTGCTCGTCATTTCCTGTCCGTGCGCTCTGGGATTGGCAACTCCCGTCGCGATAATGGTCGGCAACGGTATCGGCGCGAAAAACGGCATACTGTTCAAGACCGCCGTTTCACTGGAGGAAACGGGCAAAACGGAGATAGTCGTACTTGACAAAACTGGCACGATCACAAGCGGCGAACCGACGGTCTACGACGTTATACCCGTCGGGGTATCGGAGGAGGAGCTGCTGAAAAGCGCGTTCGCGATAGAGCGGCGCAGCGAGCACCCGTTGGCTAAGGCGATAATCTCCTATGGCAAGTCGTTCAACTTTGAGGTCGAAGAGCCGAGCGCGTTTCAGGTGCTGCGAGGAAACGGCGTTTCTGCGGTGCTGAACGGTCGGCAGTATATCGCGGGCAATCTTCGGCTTTGCGAGACCTACTGTGATGTTTCCCGTGAAATGCGTGAGACTGCCGAGCGGCTGTCCGACGAGGGCAAAACGCCGCTGTTCTTCTGCCGAGATCAGCTCCTTATCGGAATAATCGCTGTCGCGGACGCGGTCAAGGAGGACAGCCCCGAGGCGATAGCGCAGCTCAAAAATATGGGCATACGCACGGTAATGCTCACGGGCGACAATAAGCGAACCGCCGAAGCGGTCGGGCGTATCGCGGGAGTTGACGAGGTCATTGCGGGAGTTCTCCCGGGCGGCAAGGAGGACGTCATCAAGGAGCTGAAAACGCGCGGCAAGACGGCAATGGTCGGCGACGGCATAAACGACGCGCCCGCTCTCACGCGCGCGGATATAGGAATTGCGATAGGCGCGGGGTCGGATATCGCACTGGACGCGGCGGACGTTGTGCTGATGAAGTCAAGGCTTTCGGACGTTCCTGCGGCAATAAGGCTTTCGCGGAGCACGCTGCTCAACATCAAGGAGAACCTGTTCTGGGCGTTCATCTACAACGTTATCGGCATACCGCTTGCAGCGGGTATCTGGATACCGATTTTCGGCTGGCGGCTGAACCCGATGTTCGGTGCGGCGGCTATGAGCTTGTCAAGCTTCTGCGTCGTGACAAATGCGCTGAGGTTGAATTTTACGAAAATTTACAGCGCAAAGCACGACCACAAGCTGCGCAAAAAGGTCAACAAAAGCGTGAAACCGCTTAATAATAAGGAGGACATTACTATGGAAATCACCATGAAAATTGAGGGTATGATGTGCGCTCACTGCGAGGCTGCCGTTAAAAAGGCGCTTGAGGAGCTGCCGACGGTTGAGAGCGCCGAGGTGTCTCACGAAAAAGGCACAGCGGTCGTAAGGCTGAACGCCGAAACGGACTTCGCGGTGCTGAAAAAAGCAGTTGAAGATAAGGATTACAAGGTAATCGGTTAAATGAAAATGCTCGGAGTTGTTGCTCTGAGCATTTTTGTTTGATTTTATGTTTTCTCTTTTGTCACTTGTGGTTTTGTTGTTGTCTCATGGTTGCGACAGAACACAAAAAATTAAAGAAACAAAACCACAGGTGACAACAAATAAAACAAAAAATCAAGAGCACACAGTATCTTCTTACTTTGTGCGGCAGCACATTAAATCACAATTAACCATTTACGCCATAAAATTATAATCTATAAAACCGCCAGAATTTCCCATTACAAGAAATTTTCTTAAAAATGCCAAATTTTTTTGACTATTTCACTTGACAATTTAGTTAATATGTAGTAAAATATAAATAGGCTATTTTTAAAGGCAGAACTTTGAAAATTGCTTTGACGTTTATGATACTGTTTTTATATAACGTTGTGGCGGGAAATGTACGATTTAAGGGGAAATCCTTTATTTTACATCCTTATCTTTACTCTGCGCGTATGCGCTTTATTTTATTGGCACGGCGGCTTAAACGGATTCGCGGGCAGATTGCGGCGGATCTTCAGACACACATTTTTCCGCCGATTCCGGAAATATATCATTGAACATCATTAGGGGGTAGAATGACAGAATGGGGAGAGCATTGCTCTGCCCTGTTTACGGCTGTCATCGGAATTGTATAATTTTCCGCCGAATTATTGCCGTGCGTCAGAGCACGAGTGAATAAGGAGGGGAAAGCGACAATGGAATTATACGTCGCAATAATCGGCATGATTTCATCGCTGATTCTCGGCGCGGTCGTAAGCGGCTACTTCTGCTTTCAGCAAGGCATAAAGCACCGCATGAAGACCGCCGAGGCGCAGTTTGAGTCAGCCGAAAAAGAGGCGGCACGTATTGTTGAGGAAGCGGGCGAAAAAGCCGAGGCGCTGAAAAAGACTGCGCTTGTCGAGGCAAAGGACGAAATATACGCTATGCGTACCGGTGCCGAAAAGGACATTCAGCGGCTGAAAAACGACGCCGAAAAAGAGCTTAAAGAACGCAGAAGCGAGGTTTCGCGTTCGGAGCGGAGAATTGCTCAGAAAGAAGAAAATCTCGACAAAAAAACCGACAAAATGGAGAAGCTTGAGGAGCAGCTCCACCAGAAACATAAGCGCGCCGACGAGAAGATTGCCGAAGCGGAACAGCTTAAAGCGGGACAAATGGATATTCTTGAAAGAATATCGGGATTTACTCAGGAACAGGCAAAGGAGCATTTGCTTGATATGCTCGACAGCGAGCTGAACCACGAAAAGGCGCTGAAGATCAGCAGTTACGAGCAGAAGCTCAAGGACGAGTGCGACGAAAAGGCGAGAGAATACGTTTCGCTCGCGATTGCAAGATTGGCGGCTGATACCGTTTCCGAAATGGCTGTTTCGGTAGTGGCTATTCCGAACGACGAGATGAAAGGGCGCATTATCGGGCGCGAGGGAAGAAATATCCGCGCTCTCGAAACGCTTACGGGAGTCGATCTCATTATCGACGATACTCCCGAGGCTATCACGCTGTCTTGCTTCGATCACGTCCGCAGAGAGATCGCTCGTATCGCGCTGGAGCGTCTTATTCAAGACGGACGTATCCATCCGGCAAGGATCGAGGAGACCGTTGAAAAAGCGCGTAAGGAGGTCGAACTCCGCATTAAACAGGAGGGCGAAAGAGCCGTTCTCGAGACCAACGTCAACGGTCTTAACCACGAGTTGGTACGCCTTATCGGTCGGCTGAAGTACAGAACATCGTTCAGACAGAACGTTCTCAACCATTCTATCGAGGTTGCGCATCTGGCGGGAATTATGGCGAGCGAGCTCGGCGTAGATCCTGCACTGGCAAGACGCGCAGGTTTGCTGCACGATATAGGAAAGGCGCTCGATCATGAGATCGAAGGCTCGCATGTTCAGATAGGCGTTGACGTGTGCAAAAAGTACAAGGAGAACTCCGAGGTCATTCACGCTATCGAGGCTCACCACGGCGATGTGGAGTGCCGTACCGTTATCGCGTGTCTGGTACAGGCGGCGGACGCTATCAGCGCGGCGAGACCCGCGGCGCGTTCCGAAAACTACGAGAACTACATCAAGCGTCTTGAAAAGCTGGAGGAGATATGCAACTCGTACAGCGGCGTTGAAAAGTCGTATGCTATCCAAGCGGGGCGCGAGGTTCGCATTATGGTCAAGCCCGAGCACATTAACGATGACGATATGAAGGTTCTCGCACGCGATATCGCGAAACGCATCGAGAATGAAATGGATTATCCCGGACAGATCAAGGTTAACCTTATTCGCGAAAGCAGAACTATTGACTACGCAAAATAAAACAAAAGTTAACCGCACAGATGATCTTTCTGTGCGGTTAGTTATAGGAAAAGGGAATTTTATGCTATCCACTGTTTAAATGGAGATTAGCATTAGGGTATAGGAGAATTGAAATGATCACTTTTGACGGAACGAAATGCGTTGCATGCAACAACTGCATAAGAGTTTGCCCATCTATCGAGGCAAATACCGTTGAACACGACGAAAACGGAAACGTCCGCTTTAACATAAATCCGGACAAATGCATACGCTGCGGCGCGTGCGTTAAGATATGCAACCATAACGCGCGCAGCTACGAGGACGACACGGAGCGCTTCTGGGCGGATCTGAAGAGCGGGCAGAAAATAATTGCCATCTGCGCGCCAGCCGTCAAGGTGTCGTTTGACGGTTGCTGGCGGAACGTTCTTGACATATTGAAAAAGAGCGGCGTGGAGAAGATATACGACGTGGCATTCGGCGCGGATATATGCACGTGGGGTCATATACGCTATCTGGAGCAGCACCCCAAGACGAAACTCATTTCGGCGCCTTGCCCCGCTATCGTCAACTACATAAAGAAGTTTTGCCATGACGCGCTGAAAAGCCTTTCGCCCGTTCATTCGCCTATGCTCTGCACCGCGATATATCTTAAAAAATATCTCGGTGAAAACGCAAAGATCGCGGCGCTGTCGCCATGTATCGCGAAAATGGACGAGTTTCGTGAGACGGGGCTGGTCGACTACAACGTTACGTTTGAGCGTCTGGGACAGCTTTTGAAAAAGAACGGCACAAATTTCGACTCGCTGAGAAAGGTTCGCTCCAATTTTGAGTTCTCGGGAATGCAAGGCAGCATGGGGGCTGTCTACCCGCGCCCGGGCGGACTTAAGGCTTGTCTGGAGCTTGAAAACCCGAACCTCAACATTATCACCTCCGAGGGCACGGGAAAGGTGTACAAAGATCTTGATATGTACACGAGCGTAGGCGCGCGCGACCTTCCGGACGTGTTCGACGTACTGTCGTGCGACAACGGCTGCGGCAGCGGTCCGGCTATCGGTCAGGAAATGTCGATTTACCGTATGAGCGGCATTATGAACGGCATTGAGAAGTACAACCGCACAAAGCGCGTCAAATTTGACCGCAAGCACCGCGATAAGCAGTTTTTGCAATTTGACAAACAGCTCAGGCTGTCCGATTTTATCCGCCAGTACATGCCCGAGGATATCAGGCAGATACATGTTACCGAGGAGCAGATTGACGATATGCTCACACAAATGGGCAAGAACACCGAGACAGAGCGGAACTATAACTGCCACTCCTGTGGATTTTCTACTTGCCGCGAAATGGCAGAGGCTATAATAAAAGGAGTTTCAGCGGTAACAAGCTGCGCGCAGTATATGCAGCACGAAGCGGATATCCGCCGCAGTCATATTGAGGAGACAAACACCGCTATCGGTGAGGTAACAAACGAGCTTAATCAGGTCGTTTCGCAGCTTACGCAGAACATTGGCGAGGTCAAGGAGGCTGTGGGAGATATTTCCGAGCTGAACAACACCAATCACTCGCAGATACTCGGGCTGTCGGAAATTCTTGACGAGCTTCTTCACCAGAGCGAGGAGATCAACACGGCAATGGAGTCGATAAACGGCAGCGTCGCGGGATTTTCCGATACGACGCGCGACATCAGCGACATTGCGCGGCAGATAAATATTCTTTCGATAAACGCGAGCATAGAGGCGGCTCGCGCGGGCGACGCGGGCAAGGGCTTCGCGGTAGTTGCACAGGAGGTCGGCAAGCTTGCCAACCATTCACAGGAGGCGGTCGCTGAAGCGGAAAAGAGCAATGCACTCGTATTCGGCGATATAAAGACCGTAAACGATATCGTTGAAAGCATCAACAAGAAAATGGTCGATATACAGAAGATGATGAACGACGTCCGCGATAATATTTCCGCTACCATGGGCAAGGGCAACGACATAAGCGCTGCCATGGCGGAGGTTTCCGAGATAAACGATCACGTCGACGGATTGGTTTCCAAGGCGGAAAGTATGCTCGAATAAACGAACGCGCGTAATGGAGGATATATGCTGTGGAATCCGTGGCACGGCTGCCACAAGTGCAGCCCCGGCTGTATGAACTGCTATGTTTACTATCAGGATTCGTTCCGCGATAAAAACTCAAGCGTAGTGGTGAGGAATAAGACGAATTTCGATCTTCCGCTGAAAAAGAACCGTCAAGGCGAATATAAGGTGCCATCGGGCACCACGCTCGGCTCGTGCTTCACATCGGATTTCTTTATCGAGGAGGCAGACGAGTGGCGCGGCGAGGCCTGGGATATGATACGCAGACGGAGCGACGTTACTTTCCTTATACCGACGAAGCGGATAGCGAGGTTTTCGCGTTGCGTTCCCGAGGATTGGGGCGACGGCTGGGATAACGTCGTTATCGCGGTAAGCTGCGAAAATCAGGCTATGGCGGACAAGCGTATTCCGTTTTTGCTGGATGCGGTGATAATGCACAAGGTACTCTTTATTTCGCCGATACTGGAGTATGTGGAGCTGGACAAATATCTGAAAAGCGGACTGATCGAGCAAGTCTCGGTTGGCGGCGAGAGCTACGCGAACGCCCGCACTTGCGATTTCGACTGGGTAAAGCGCATACGCGAAACGTGTCTGCGGTACGGCGTTGTGTTTGATTTTCATCAGACAGGCTCGAATTTCGTCAAGGACGGAAAACGCTACCGTATAAAGCATCGCGACGAGCATGAGCAGGCGCGAAAGGGTATGGCATATCTTGAACGAAACGATAAACGCTGAAACAATTCACAGGTTATTTAAAAATTTTACAAATTACGGGAGAATGAATTATGAAAAAGGTCATTGCATTATTTACGTTTGCTGCGGTGTGCGTTATGTCGGGCTGCGAAAGAGCTCCGCAGGTTTCGAAAGCGCCGCCGGACAGCTTGGCGGAGATTGAGAGCTCTGCGTCCGAAATCGGCACGCGTGGTACTTCCGCAGAGGAAAGCGTCCCCGGCATATCCGAAGAAGCTGCCTTTGAATTCCCTGATGATTTCAAGGTTTCCGATTACATAACCGATTTTGACGAAATGGAGCTTACAAGTTGTTCCTATGTCAGCGATACCACGTTTCCGCAAGCGGATTCGGCGGCTGTCGCAAAGGCTGTCGAAGTCTACAAATGCTCCGAAATGTATATGGAGACAGTTGACGAGTTAAATAAAATTTTTCGTTACGAGGACGGCGCGTTTGTACGGAACGAGGGATACGAACAGTCATTTTACGCCGAACAGGTGGAAAAATATTATCTTGACAAGAGCCACGCTCCCGAACCGGACATTATTGTTACAGCGGTTAAGTCGTTCAGCGGAAAACTTGACGGAAAAAATACCGGAAGTGTTATCCTGTTGGAAACGGCGCTGCCTCAGTGGTCGTGGGCGGAATACTCGGGGAATGTCAATTTTCATGTTCCGATATTTGTGAATTCTGCCGGCGAGGGTCAAATTCTCAACGAGGCGTGTTCTCAAGCCTACGGCACATTTGAACTGTTGGACTGTTCCGGCACCTTTCACGCGTTGTTTAATTTCGGTCACAATGAAGGAGGACAAAGGAGCGCGATTTATTCGTTCAAAGATGACGCTGCCGAACTTTCATTTTCGGGCGGTCCCGTCGACGTGTATGAATGGATATTGCTGGGCGGCTACGGCTGGTACAGCTTTGAGCCGTTTATGTTCGACAAAGAAAACGGCGGATTCTGCGGCATAAAGGGCGTTTCGCCGAGCGAGGAGCTTGCGGAGATAATATGCTCCGACAAAATCGTATTAGCATATGTTCCCGACGCACGGGAAAGATATCGGGACGGAAGCCTGCAGATCGTCGGCGGTAAATATATCACATTCGGCTCGGGTATTCCATGGGATGCGGTCACGTTTGTTTACAATAAAAGCTATAAGGTCTTTGAGCGTATTGAGCAGTCTGTTATGTCCACCGAAACATTTGAATTAGAAAAATATTATAACGTAAAGCTGAAAGGTTGATCTCGGAATGAGACGTATTAAAGCTATCCTTTCATTATTTGCCCTCGCGGCGGTGTGCTGTCCGGCGGGCTGCACGAACGTCACGAATATTTTCGAGACCGACGAAAGGCTGCACGCTCAGACCTTATCGGGCTTGGAGGAGCAGTTCATCACGCTTGACGCGAGGGCTGCCGTTTACAACGGCGGGTATGAGCGCTTTGAAATTCCCGTGGAGCTGAATATATCGGAAATAATAGCTCCGATAGGAGAAAACCGCTTTGTTGTGCATAGGGGAGATGTTCGTTATGCAAGCATTGGCGGTTCTTGGGAGGATAACAAAAGCGAATACGGAATTTACACGCTCGGCGGCGAGTATCGGTCGTTATTGCCGGAATATTCAACGGACGATTCGAGCAGCTTCAGAACGGTAATTTTGTACTGCACCGACGAATACATTCTGTATGAAAAGTTCGTTCTCAATCAATTCGGCTCAATCGCTGCAGCCGAGCTTTCGGATCTGTATTTGTTGAAGCTTGACGATATGACGGAAAAAAGAATATACAGATTTATGCAGGATCATGTGCCGCATGCGGCTATCTGCGATAATATCGTATATTGGGATAAATTTGACAATTCTTCGGGAGACGAAAATTTTACAATAGTAAAATACGACATAGAGACGGGAGAGAGTAAGGATTTCTGTAAAGACGTGTACCGACCAATAATTTACAAAAACAAGCCCGCCTTTTATGTCGGTGACGAAACGTTTGTAAGCTGCGCTGAGCCGCTGTTTGTTTCCGAGGAATACGGACTTACCGCGAAATCGCTCGAGATATTCCCGACAGGAGAAATGGCATATTCATATTTCGGCAGCACCGACGGCAAAGACTATACGATAATGGGATATATCAAGGACGGAAAGCCGTTCAATATCTTCAAAACAAACGGTCTTGTCAGCGTGTACAGCGTTGATTTTGCGGACGGGTGTGCCGTGTGGAGCTGCAGTTTTCCCCATTGGAACTGCTATATGTATCCGATGTTTTACAGCGACAAGAAAAAGTCCGTTATCGTTATCGAGGACAAACGCGGGCTGTACGAGGGTTGTATACACGACGGAAAGATATACTTTATCAAAAGGAGCAATGAATTATATTCCCAATATGAGTACGTTCTCGTTCTGGATATCGACAATATAAGATGACATAAAAAAGCCGCGACCAAAATCGCGGCTTTTGCTTTAATTGACCAATAATCAATCCGCAGCATACGGAATGAGCGCGAGTTGTCTTGCTCTCTTGATCGCGGTCGTCAGCTCTCTCTGGTGATATGCGCAGCAGCCTGTAACTCTGCGGGGCAGAATTTTAGCGCGCTCGGTCATATACTTCTTGAGCTTTGCGACGTCCTTGTAATCAATAAACTCGGTTCTGTCAGCGCAAAACATACAAACCTTTTTGCGTGTGCGCTTAACGGGGTGAGCCGATCTTTCGATCCTATCAGCCATGATACCTTACCTCCTGTAAAATTTCGGAAATTTCGTTTCGTTTTGTGCGGCGCAAACGCCGCCGTGTTCTCAATCAGAACGGATAATCGTCGGAATCCGCGCTTGAAAAATCGGGTGCGGGGGTCTGAGGCGTTTGCTGAGCGGGAGCGCTCTGCGGCGCGGAGTAACCGTAGTTCCCCGCGGGTTCTTCGGGCGGCGGCGCGTATCCTCCGCCATAGCCGCCGTTTCCGTTTGTCGCCTTTTCGCCAGTAAAGCTGAGCCTGTCGGCAACTATCTCATACCATGTGTTCGGGTTTCCGTTTTTATCGGTGTACTGTCTGGTGGTCATTTCTCCCTCAACGAGTATCATTTTGCCCTTGGAGAAAAATCTTGTCAGAAATTCCGCTTGCTGCCGCCATGCGACAACATTGAAAAAGTCCGATTTTCTTTCCTCGCCTTTTGTCTGAAAACGTCTGTCTACCGCAATTCGGAACGAGCATACGCTCACGCCCGTAGGGGTAGTCTTGAGTTCGAGTTCATTGACAATACGACCCATCATAATAACCTTATTATACATGGAAACACCTCCATAACAACCATTCAATAAATCTTCATCTTAAATTCCGACAAAAAACTATTCATCACTTCGCGAGAACAACGACCGAGCGCAGAACGCCATCGGTAATGTTGATGATACGCTCCAGCTCTGCGGGGAAATCGGGCTTGGACTCAAAATTATAGAGAACGTAGTAGCCCTCGCTCTCATAATTGATCTCGTAAGCCAGCTTTCTCTTGCCCCACTCGTCTACGTTGGTAAGAGTACCGTTAGCCTTGATCAAGTCCGAGAATTTCTCGGTGAGCGCCTTGATCTGCTCCTCATCCTTTTTCAGGGAGAACACGATCACTGCCTCGTACTTTTCACTGAGCTTTGCCATTTATAAGCACCTCCTTATGGATATATATCCCGCATTTTCTCATACGGGAAAGGGGTTATCGTCGTTATTAACGATTAACTAAATTATTATAACAGATTTTTCCGTGGTTGTCAAGCGGTTTTTTAAAGAATTTTTTGTTTATGTATTTTATTTTAGAGCTGACGCACAGGGTTAGGGCTGCGCCGCAGGTTTCTTTTGTTGTAGCCTGTGGTTTCGTTTATTTTAATTTTCTGTGTTGCCGCATGGTTGCGAGAGGACACCCATCGGGAGAGAGGGCGCTGAACACGTTGAAAAGCAGCGGACACACCACATAGCGCTCCTCCTCCCTACTGGTTTCCTCTCGCGCTCTCTAGGGTTGACGCAAATGCGCATCAACACATAAAAATTTAAAAAGCCAAGCGCAGCGTTATACTCCGTGGGTTACACCGATATATTTGCTTTGCGGTAATAAATAAACGGCAAAAATATCCCTCTCATTCCCTTGACATTTTTTCCGGAATATGTTATAATAAGTTTAAATAATTATAGCGAAGGGTGACCGTTATGGAGCAAGATGTTTTTGAGTGGAAGGACGAATACAATATCGGCGTTGATACAATCGACAGGGCACATAAGCAGCTTTTTTCGATTGTAAACCGTGTTATCAATAATTTTATGGATATGGACTTTGAGAAAAACAAGATGACCTGTATTGAGGCTATCAAGTATCTTAAAAGCTATACAATAAAGCACTTCGCCGAAGAAGAGGCATATCAGCACTCAATCAATTACGCGGGCTATAAAGTACATAAGAAAATACACGACAATATGCGCGATGTGGTTATTCCCGCGCTTGAAAAGGAAGTTAATGCCAAAAGCTACTCAAAGGAATCGCTGGAGCATTTTATCGGCGTATGCGCAGGTTGGCTGGCGGCTCATGTGCTTATTGAGGATCAGGCGATAACGGGCAAGACCAGGAGCAAGTGGACCGCAATCGTCGCGGACGACGAAGACAGGACCAATGCCCTTGACAGCATAGTAAGAACCTATATCAGGGGGCTTTTCGGTATGAAAGCCGATCTTGTCAGCAGGAATTACGCGGGTTTTGCTTTGACCAAGCCGTTCTGTTACAACGATGTATATAAAACCGAGGACGGAAAGACGTATTCGGTCGTATCGGTCGTTGAGGAGAGCGTTCTGGAAATGATCGCGCTGAAATTTCTTGACGCAAAGGTTTTCGAGATGAACGCGGTTATGTCCTCCATATTGTCGGAAATGCTGAAGTCCTTTAATATGGAAGTGATGATGGCGTTCCTGAACGGCTCGTTGAACAATATCAAGAGCAGAATAATGCCGAGCAGCGAATTTTACGCAAGCTACGAAAAGTCGTACCCCAGTTATACCATGCTGTGGCGAACTTCGTGCGGATATATCGCGTTCGGGATCAAAATTGTTGAGTGAGCGCGGGTCGCGTCTTAAAAAAGTTATAAGCGGTATCGGGTTTTCCGGTACCGCGTTTTTATTCGTACCGCTTGACAACACGGCAAAAAAAATGTATAATATAGTTTGGCGGCATATTCGGCGCGGCAATGATATATTTTATCTCGGAACACGGTGTAAATCCGTGACAGTCCCCGCTGCCGTGAATCGGTTGCGATTTTGTCGAAGAATGAAAATTTGGGTCACTGGCATTTGTTGGGAAGGCTTGGCAAAATTGCGTTAACCGTAAGTCGGAAGACCTGTCAGCCGAAGCCGCACAAAAATTATCGGAGGAATAATACGATGAAAGCAAGAAAATTATTGGCAGTGATCGCCGCGCTCGGTGCGTCGGCGGCATTTTCGCTGAACGCGTTCGCCGAGCCTGCGGCAAAAGGCACGGTGTATTTCGCGGCAGTGAAGTCGACTATCGGACAGGGCGTTTGCGTTGAGCCGACGGCTGTTCCCTTTTACGAGGGAGACGGCGGGATTGACGTTGTGAAACGCGCGGCTGAGGTCACGGTTCAGGAGAGCGAATATGGTGATTATATCACCGCGTTCAAGGACGAGGACAACGGAGCGGCAGTTCCCGACGAGATCAAGGCGGCATGCACCGATATGTCGGGCAGAAATACACAGGGTCAGCTTTCCGCGCTCGATTACACTCCCGAAAGCGGTTGGAGCTACTTCCTTAACGGCGAATACGCGCAAGTCGGAATAAGCGATTACACGCCCGACGACGGCGACGTTCTGGAATACAGATTTACCGTTTACGGCTACGGCGCCGATCTCGGACAGGATAACTCAAGTTGGGGCGGCGCGGCGGCTATCGTACCCGCAGTCAACGCAAAGGAGCTGATCAAAGCGGCTGCCTTAGCGGATAAAACTTCCGACGAATATAAGGCGGCGATTGAGGCGCTCGGCAAATTCGGCGCGCCGCAGAGCGAGCTTGACGCTGCCGCAAAGGCTCTTTCAAACGCGTCGGAAACGTCCTCGGCAGCGGAAAGCTCAGAGCAGACAAGCGTTCCCGATACAAACAGCGTAGATACCGGTGTTGAGAGCGTCGCGGCGGTATTTGGCGCGGCAGCGCTGGCGCTCGGAATTATCGCGGTTTCGCGTAAGCGTTCATGATGAAAACGTTCAGAACCTGTACCGATAGCCTGAAACGTTTGGATTGCGAGCATAATTTTGCCGCTTTCAAGGAAAAGCGACGCAGGCGCACTGTGTGTGAGCCAAGGAGCTTTGACGCAGAAAGCGGTATAATTTGCCGCAAGACAGGCGTTGAGCGGCTATTGGCACAGGTTCTTATTACAGCGGTTTGCATTGCGTTGATTATCGCGGTGCAAACCGTATTCTGTATTGCCTCGGCGGATACCTCGGATATTATCGGGGAGCTTTTCGCGCTAAATATGAAAGAACGCGGCACAGACGATTTTTACGATGAGCTTCACCTCGGAGACGCGGACTGGACGGCGTTCTGCCGCGCTCGGCTGTACGGCGCGGAAAATTCGGCGGCGTTTGTCGAGAGCGCGAAACATTCTGCGAAGGAGCTTGCCGGCGCGGAGGGATTTGTCACGCCTACCGAGCTTCAGCGCGCGGCCGTGGTGCTGTCGGCTTATGGGGAATGTCCGCGCGGGCTGATAAACGCCGCCGCCTACCGCAATACGAACTTGGACAAACAGGGAGTAAACGCTTGGATATGGGCGCTCATCGCGGCAAATTGCAGCGGTCTCGAAGCCGAAAACGGCTCTCCTCATACCCGAACCGAACTTGCGGAGACGCTGATTGCAAAGCAGCTTCCCGACGGCGGCTTTGCCTTGCGCGGAGACGGAGCAGACGCGGATGTTACCGCGGCGGCGATCTGCGCTCTTGCTCCGCTTGACAAAAACGAAAGCGTCAAGGCGGCTCTGGATAAAGCGGTTTCCGCGCTGTCGGGACTTCAACAGGAAAACGGCGGTTTTCTTTCGCTCGGGAACGAGGTCTCGGAGAGCACGGCTCAGGCAATAATTGCGTTTACGGCTGTCGGCGTTGACGACGGACGGCTTGAGCGTGCCGTTTCGGCGCTGATGAATTTTCGCTGCGACGGAGGATTTGCTCATACCGTCGGTGGAAAGTTAAATAAAATGGCGGCGGCGCAAGCGTTACAGGCGTTTACGGCAGTGGAGCTTGCGGAACGCGGAGAACGTCTGTTCGATCTGTCCGCAATTCGGGACGAACCGCAAGACGAATTGAGCGTGGAAAGCAATTCAAACGGAAACGCCGAAAGCAGTTCCGAACCTCCGCAAAACGAAAGCTCTTTTGACAACGGCGAAAGCGTCGGCTTTACGGGTTTTCACATTAAGCTGATAATTTCGGCGGCGCTTGGCGCGGTTGGCGCTGTTGTGCTGATCGTCAGTATCGCTAAGCGCGGAAAAAAGAGCGTTGTTATCGGTATTGCGGCGCTGGCGCTTGCAGGAGGCGTTTGGTTGCTCGATATCCGAACGCCCGAAGAGATCACTGCTGAAGTAACGGAAAACGGCATAACGGTGCGCGTTGGCGCAGAATGCACAAGCGTGCTCTCACGTATTGACGGCATTGACGAGGACATAAATCCGTACTCGGCAATCCCCTCGGACGGCATAATTTTGCCGCTCGTCGATGTAACTCTGCCCGAGGGCGCGACTGCATTCGACGCGCTTGATACGGCGGCGCGCGCTAAAAAAATACCCGTTGACCGCGTCGGTTCGACGTTCGGAGTTTATGTGCGCGGCATAGGCAACGTATATGAGTTCGGATTTGGCGGTGAAAGCGGTTGGACTTACCGCGTAAACGGTATTTCGCCACATATCTCGGCAGGCACATACAAACTGTCTGAGGGGGATATAGTGGAGTTTGTCTATGTTTGTGAACTTGAACGATAATTTATTTTAACACTAAAGGCGACACCGCACAAAGAGCGCCTAACGGCTTTGTACGGTATTGCTTTAAAGAAACGAAACCACCGGTGACGACAGAAAAAATCAACGGCGCAGCCCTCCGGTCCCGTGTGTCAGCAACAATGAACTATAAGCCGAGTGCAGCGCCAAATATCTTATTAAAAAATTTCTCCCGTTTTTTGCAACGGGAGAAATTTTTTGAAAATCTATTATATATTCTTGTCATCTGCGGGAGCGATCTTCCATATTTCGTTTGCGTAGTCCGCAATGGTGCGGTCGGAGCTGAACTTGCCCGCGCTCGACATATTCAGCCAACACTTCTTGATAAATTCGTCGTGGTTGAAACAGAAATCGCTGTTCGCCTTGAGCTTAGCCTGAACGTAATTTTCGAGGTCGCCAAGCAGATAGTAGTGGTCGGGTCTGTGCCACGACGCGCCGTCAAGCAGCGAATAGTACAACTCTCTGAACGAGCCGTTCCCGCCGTCCGAGAAAGTGCCGTCTATCAGCGTATTAAGCACGCGCGCGATACGCGTGTTCTCGGAGTATAGCTTTCTCGGGTCGTAGGTCGGCATTCTCTGCGCGAGATCCTCGACGCGCGCGCCGAAGATGTAGTTGTTCTCCTCGCCCGCTTCTTCGCATATTTCGACATTCGCGCCGTCGTAGGTGCCGAGGGTCATCGTGCCGTTGAGCATAAACTTCATATTGCCCGTACCCGAAGCCTCCGTGCCTGCCGTGGATATCTGCTCGGAAATATCCGCCGCGACAACCAGCTTTTCCGCGTAAGATACGTTGTAGTTCTGAACGTAAACGACCTTGATCGCGCCGTTTATGGTCTCGTCATTATTCACAAGGTTCGCAATCTCGTTGATATACTTGATTATCGCCTTTGCCCGCGCGTATCCGGGAGCCGCCTTTGCACCGAAAATAAACGTAGTCGGAGCGAAATTCGCGATGCTGCCGTCCTTTATACCATAATAAATATACAGTATGCTGAATGCATTGAGCAGCTGGCGCTTGTATTCGTGCAGACGCTTTGCCTGAATGTCGAACATGGAGTTCGGGTTGATCTCAATGCCCTCATGTTCCTTGATATACTTTGCCAGTATTGTTTTGTTAAGATATTTGATGTCGTTGAATTTTTCGAGGATTTCCCTGTCGTCCGCATACTTGCGGAGGTCTTTCAGGCGCGAAAGGTCGGTTATCCATTCCTCGCCGCCGAGCAGCTTCGTTATCAGATCGGAGAGCTTCGGGTTGCAGAGCGCGATCCAGCGGCGCGGCGTAATGCCGTTCGTCTTATTCTGAAAACGCTCGGGGAACAGCTCATACCACTCGGGCAGAGCGTCCTTTTTGAGTATCTCGGTGTGTATCTTTGCAACGCCGTTGATGTGCTGCGAGCAGTAGATCGCCATTTTCGCCATGTGGACAACGCCACCCGAAACAGGCTGCATAGTCTCTATCTTGTCGCGCGTAATGCCGCGGCGGTACATATCCGAGATAAACTCGTCGTTAATGCGCAGTATGATCGCGTAAACCTCGGGCAGCAGCTCCTCGACAATGCCGCAGTCCCACTTTTCGAGAGCCTCCGCCATAATGGTGTGGTTGGTGTAGTTGAACGTCTTTTCGGCGATCTCGAGCGCTTTCGCAAAGGGAACGTTCCGCTCTGTGACAAGTATGCGGATAAGCTCGGGGATAGCGATAACGGGATGAGTGTCGTTCAGCTGAACGGTATTGTACTCCGCGAACGAGTAAATGTCGCGCCCCGCCGCAAGATGTTTTCTAACCAGATCCGCCATGGACGCCGCGCTGAAGAAGTATTCCTGTTTCAGCCGCAGAATTTTTCCGGGACGCGCGTCGTCGTTGGGGTAGAGTGTTCCGGAGATGTTTTCCGCCTCGATCTGCCCCTTTGCAGCCGCAAAATAGTCATGACGGTTGAACGCGTCAAAATCGAAGGCGTTTATCGGTTCTGCCTGCCACAGACGCAGAGTGCCCGCGAAGTCGTTCTTGTAGCCGAATATCGGCATATCGTAGGGCACTGCCTTAACATCGCCCGACGAATAATGAACTATCACCGTATCGTCGTCGACGCGTCTGCTCCACGGGTCGCCGAAGCGCGTCCAGTCGTCCGCGTATTCGCGCTGAAAACCGCTCTCGATAGTCTGCTTGAACAGACCGTACTTGTAGCGTATGCCGTAGCCGTTCAGCGGGAGCTTCATTGTCGCCGCGCTGTCGAGGAAACACGCCGCGAGTCTGCCCAAACCGCCGTTTCCGAGAGCCGCGTCCTCGATCTCCTCCAGATCGTTAAGACTGCCGCCCGCGCTGTTGAGCAGCTCCTCCGCATAGTCGTGCAGCCCCAGGCATAAGATGTTGTTATACACCGCGCGTCCCACCAAAAACTCCATAGAGAGGTACGAGGCGCTTCTGCCGCGCGGAGCGGAGCAACTCATCATCGGCACAGCCTGTTTCATTATCGCGCGTGAAAGTGCGTCATGAAGCTGTGCGGGCGTGCGCATTTTTCCCTGAATATGGGAATCGCGCAGAATGTCCTCAAAGTCGTTCTTCAATAAAGTCTTGTCGATCATACTTTTCTCCTATCTTATTCTTCGTATCTTAAAAGCAGGTTCCGCAGAGGAACGCTGCGTTTCGTTTTGAAAAACTCTATACACTTATAATTATACCACAATATTCCGATAAAATCAATAGATTTTTTTCACGGAAATTAAGCCACACTTGCGTATAAACGCGATTGCAGAGCCGCTTATATCGTCATTCTCAAAAAGTTTTTCAACCAAAAACAAAAGCTATTTGTCTAAATTGCACATAAGTGTCGGTTGAAATTCTACATTAAAAAGGGGGAGTTTTAAGCAATAATTTGAAAAAAATCGTTTACAAGCGCTTGAAAAAAGATTGTATTTATGGTATAATTTATTTATTAAGTAGGCGGCTATGGGTTAGTTGCGCCCAAAATTCGAAGCCGATCCGCCTATATTTTTCAACAGATGTTGGGGAACGGAGGTTTTCAGGTGAACAAATACTCTTATGTCGCCACTGATATCAACGGTCGTACCATCAGAGGACAGGAACTTGCAGAGGACAGCAAGGATCTTCAGGCAAAACTCAAAGAGCGTAAGATCTACCTCACAAGCTACCGCGAACTTGGCGGGGGCGTTGTTGATGTCAAGTACAAATTCAAAACCAAGGAGGTATCCTTCATCAGCCGTCAGCTCGCTTCCATGACTTCTGCGGGTCTGTCGCTTGTAAGAGCGCTACACATTCTGCAGGAGCAGCAGGAGAACAAAAAGGCGAAAGCGGTGCTTCTGGATATCTACGAGGAGGTCCAAAAGGGTAAATCTTTCTCCGACGTTCTTGCGTCAAAGCCGGGCGTTTTCCCGGGAATGTTCGTAAGTATGGTGGCAGCCGGCGAGGCTTCGGGTACTCTCGATCAGATGCTGAACAGATTGTCTGACCACTACGCAAACGCAAACAAGACCGCCAACAAGGCGAAATCTGCAATGGTCTACCCTATGGTTCTGCTGGTTTTGCTGCTGGTTGTTATCGTATTCCTTTTTGCGGCGATCCTGCCGAGCTTCGCGGGATTGGGCGATCCGAGTACATATTCCGCGCTTACAAAGGCGTTGCTGGCGTTCTCCGATTCGCTGGTAAACCAATGGTATGTATACATTATTGCGATAGTCGCGATAATCGTTGTTATTTTTGTGTGTCTGCGCACTCCGTCGATAAGGTTGAAGATGGACGAGATGCTTTTGAAGGTCCCGAAAGTCGGCAAGCTGATGGCGACGATCTACACGGGCAGCTTCGCGAGAAATATGTCGAACCTCTACGGCGCGGGTCTGCAGATGGTCGACTGTATCGAAAAGTCGGTATCGGTTGTAAACAACTCCTATGTTCAGAAGCGGTTTGAGGATGTCGTCAACGACATAAAGCTCGGTGAGAGTATGTCGAAGGCAATCGAGAAAACGGGAATATTTGAGGGTATGTTTACCTCGATTATATTTGTCGGAGAGGAATCCGGTACGCTGGATACGATCCTTAACAAAGCGGCGGATTATTACGAGGAAGAGGCGGATTCCGCTATCACAAAGCTGGTAGGCTTGATGGAGCCTTTGATGATCATTATCATGGGTATCGCGATAGGCTTGTTCCTTGCCGGTATGTTCCCGTTGCTCTACGGCAGCATGACCAATATCACTTGATCCGGAAGCGTTTCGGACAAACAAACCCGGCAAAATCAAAACGGAGCGCAGTTGTCAAAAAGTGAAGCAGAGGAACAAAGTAACAGTTGCGAACTTTTTTGAAAAGCGTTGCTGCGCGACAAAAATAAAACGGAGCGCAGCAGCCAAAAAAGTGAAGCAGAGGAGCGAAGTGACGGTTGCGAACTTTTTTGAAAAGCGTTGCTGCGCGACAAAAATAAAACGGAGCGCAGCAGCCAAAAAAGTGAAGCAGAGGAGCGAAGTGACGGTTGCGAACTTTTTTGAAAAGCGTTGCTGCGCGACAAAATCTAAATTATGAGGTGAAGATATGCTTTCAATAGACATTACCGACAGACAAATCAAGCTCGTAAGAGGCGTTCACAGCGGTAACAAGATAAGAGTACAGGACGCGGATATGCGCGAATTGTCACTCGGCATGGTTTCAAACGGTTATGTTACCGACGTTCCCATGGTAGCGGCAGAACTTAACGACATCATCAAGAGCAAGGATATTAAGGAGAAAGAGGCAATAGTTTCCATTACCTCGAGTTCGATCGTCTACAAGGAAATGATCGTCGCAAAGCCGAAGAATATGAAGAACCCGGCTATCATCGAGGCGATGATCCAGTCAAATATGAACGTCTCCAACGACTTCAACATATCCTTTACTATAGCGGGCGAGACCGAGGACGCAGAGAAGAACAAGATGCTCAAGGTCATCGCGGCGGCTTGTCCTCAGAGACTGGTTGACGGATATGTAAGACTGTTCTCGCACATCGGACTGCAGCTTAAGGGCGTAAACATCTCCAACAACTCCGTAACGCGCCTTATCCTCAATACCCCGAAGCTGGTAGAGAGAATGCCGATCTTGCTTATTCAGATCGACAAGAGCTTCCTCAACATGAACCTGTATGAGGAGGGTCAGCTCGCGTTCTCGCGTTTCTTCAACATTGACCCGAACGATTACGAAAACGCCCCCGACTATGTAAGCCGCGCGGTTTACGATAATCTGTTCAGAATGCTTCAGTTCATCAGATCGCGCAAAACTGAAAAGCCGCTTCAGGAAATTTTGTTCTACGGCGACATTGAGAGCTTCTCGGAAATTACCAACGCGATCTCGCAGTTCAACGTTCCGGCGAGCGTATTTAAGATGCCGAGCTCGATCATCTCAGGCACAGAACAGGATCTTGTGAAGTTCGCGAACGCTGTTGGCGCGCTCTACCGCCGCAACAAGGAGCTTGAGCATATCAACCTGCTGGAGGCTACCTCCGCGAAAGAATCCAAGGGCGCGAATTCGTTCCTGCTGGCGCTTGTGGGAGGCATCGTCGCTTCCGCGGCGGTAGTCGGCGGCGCTGTTCTGGTATGCGATTTTATTAACAACAACATTAAAAAGGAAATAAGCTCGCTCGACGCAAAGATCAATGACCCGGGTATGCAGAACGATCTGAAGATCGTTGCCGAAAGAGACGCCATGCTTGCGGGCTTTAACAGCTATAACGATACCGTCAACAAGACAGGTTTGCTGTTCGATTATCAGCCCAAGGTACAGAAATATGTGTTCGACAAGGTGAGCGAGCCGCTTACCAACACCGAGGATAAGCTTCTTCAGACTAATGAACAGCTTGAGATTGAAAATGTTTCCGTTTCCAATTACGATGTTACGGTCACGTTCAGAGGTCTATCACAGGGCGATCCGTCCTCTATTCCGTCCAGATACGCGGACTACCTTACAAACAAGGTTCTCGACAAATACGGCGACCCGTATTTCGTGAACGTTTCGTACACGGGCTTTACGAAAGACAATGTTACCGAATGGGGTACATACGCTATCATCTCCGCGGACGGCAAAAGAACGTATGATACGATTTTCTCGTTCAGCATGACAATGCAGCTCAAAATGGGCAGCGACGAGGAGAACGCAACGATCGATCTTAACGCGTCAGAGCCGGAGAGCGAAGGAAATCAGGAGGTGACTGAATAATGAAACTGAGTAAACAAGAGCGCATAGGCGCACTGATAATCATAATCATTGTAATACTCGGACTTGGCGCATGGCTGCTTGTAAAGCCTAAAATTGAGGATATCGGCACCTCGACAAAATCCCTTGACGCAAAACAGGCGGAATACAATAAGGCTGTTGAGGAGCAACAGAGAAAAGCTCCGCTCAGAGACCAGATAATCGAGGCATACCAGAACGGCGAGCACATGGCGGATATGTTCTTCCCTGAAATGACCTCTTATGAGGCAGATGCGGCGTTCAGAGAATTTCTGAGTCAGTGCACCGCAAAGGTCGTTGTACAGGATCTGACCGTCGGCGAGCCCGGCACGGCTACTCTCGGCACACAGTTCTTTACCCCGACAGAGGTTTCTTACGATCTGAAAACCTACGCTACGCAGGGGCTTGAGATAGACGAAAAGACCGCCGCGAAAAACGCGCGCCGCGATCTTCTTCAGTCGACGCTCGGCAGCGCGCAGACTATCGGCGCGAGTACGGTGGACTTCACGGTTACAGCTATAGACCGAGAGGAGCTTGTTAAGTTTATGGACGAGGTAAATTCCTACTTTAAGGACGAAAACGGCAATTCCGTGAGAAAAGCAATGAAAGTAAACGGTCTGACGCTTGATTATTGGGAAGTCACCGACAAGTACGACAAGCTTGTCGAGGAACTCAACAAGACAATGGAAGAAGCCGGCAGAGCTGCTTTGACGGCGGCGACGGGTCTTCCCACCCAGGATACGAACCAGACGACCCCGACGGTCAACGAGCCCGGCGCTCAGGATAACAAGGAGATCGCCGGCATAACCGATTACATCTACTCGTGGTCGGATACCATGACGTTCTACTGTATAGAGCGTATGCAGGATCCTACTGCTCAGCTCAACGCTCAGGACGGAATTTCTGCTTAATTTCAGCGGCATAGGTGCGGATTTTTATTCGCACCGACTGTTGCATAACGGAAAACTGTGAATACTTGAAAGGAGGACATTATGACACACGCATTGAGAAGATATACCAGCAACCGCGGAAGCGCGCTGTTTATGGTTATCAGTACGATGACTGCGCTTATGATCGCGTGCGTGGCAATGTATTTCTCGGTGATTTCGTCGCGGACGACACAATATGCGACGTTCTTTCAGCATCAGTCGTATCAGTCCGCGTCGTCTATAACGGAAATGCTTTTTGCGGGTCTGAACGATTCGTCAAGCTCTTTCCGCGAGGGATTGTCTAAGGCAATGTTTGAACTCAACGAAGGTGAAACGCTTACAACTGGATTGAACGACTTTACCGGCAGCTTTACTCCCGGCGCAGAGATGAGTGCAGACGAGGCGGAGAGGCTTGCGCAGCTTGGCGCATACTCCGTTGATATAACCCGTCTGCCCAATGAAAAGGTAGGCGGCAAGGATTGTTGGACATTCGATATTGCGACAACGTCCGTTGTAAACGGGCAGAGCGAGATACTGCATACTTATGTTCACCTTGAAGCGGGCGATACTCCCGCAGTACCGAGCAGCGACGGCGGCGTTTTCGCGGCGACGGGCTACGTTCCGAATGACGCGTATCTTGACGGAGGTTACTTCCTTACGGACGTGTTCTTCGATACCGAGTTTACGTTCACAAATATGTACGGAAGCAAGGCGAACTTTATGTCGGGCAACCTTGCAACAGGCGGCTCGCTGACGCTGCAGGAGTACATTCAGCCAATCGGCAGTGCCGGCGGTGATTACGCATCGGCGTCCTTTTTGACCAGACCGACGACGTGGGCCATAAGAGGCGATCTTACAAACAACGGGAACAACAACATCAAGCTCCTCGGAGACAGTAGCATTTACGTCGGACGCGATGTGTCGTTGGCTCAATACGGCAGTACATTTGCGTCCGTAGACGGAGGAAAATATGACGTTTATGTATTGGGTGATGTGTATGTAAGAAGCGGCGCTTCTCTTGAAGCTGTAAATATGTATGTGGACGGAAATATCTATCTTCAGGGCGGATGGTCAAGCATTGGCACATTGTATATAAACGGCTCTGTTGTTAAGGATGGAGGAGATGCAACGCTGCCGGATTCGTTCCCCAAATGGGACGATTCCGTACCCGGTCTTACTTACGATGAGGTTGTGGGTCAGCTTGAAGAAAAGACCAGCTCGGATTCCTACTATAAATGGAAGATCAAGGATTCCGACGTTGCGGGTGATTTTAAGATCAAACTGAACGGCGACGGCGACGGAACTTATCAAGCCGACAAGATGAAGCACACATTTACAATTGCGTATCCCGGCTCGGAATCCGCAAACGACACAACGATAACCAATAAGATTGTGACCCGCAAGGGTACTATCACCGGCTTTGAGGGGAGCGATCCGGGCAATGGCGAACCGCTTACGATAGTTTTCGATACGGGAAACGACCCCAACAACGTAATAACTTTGAGAGTAAAGGCGTATCTTGACGTTGACGGCGACGGAACGCCGGAGACCTTTGCGTGGTTCCCCGGAAATCACGGCGAGAGCACGGGCTTTAATCTAAGCACGGGCAAATCCAAAACCATTCTTGTAAAAGGTAAGGGCTCGGTTGTAATTGATATTCCCGAGGGTGTAACATATCAGGATGCGTTTGCGCAGCAGTTTATGCATTACAGCTGGTTTGTAATGCTGGGCGGTCAGGAAACGACCGCAGCGGACGGCAGGGTTTACAACAGTACAAACCTTAACAGCGGAACGTCGTTTAACGGGCTGAAGCCTGCGGTAAACGCAGCACAGTTCATTCACAGAGACTGCCACGACGGCGACGGCTGCGATTATAAAATAGAGTCGAAGATCAACGATAAGGAAAAGGAATGTGTATATTGCGGCAAGCCTGCAAAGTTTGTATTCTGCGAAACGCACGGCAAGGTCTGCACATTCTGCCCCAATCCCGACTGCGAATCCAATGACGGCAAAAAATCTGATGAAGTAGACCCGGATATCGAGTACTTCAAGGAAAAGTCGCTGTGCAACAACAGAATTCACAAGCCATCTATTGACACATATCTCAACAGCCACGCCGATTTAAAAGAGCGCGTAAGCATTACCAACTCGGAGGGAGTAAAGGAGGTCGTTTACCCAACTACCAACATCTTCCTTGTAAACTCCAACGAAAGTTCGGAGATACGCTTCTCGCAGACCGCAAAGAAAGACGGCGGAGCGATCATGCAGAACAGCTTCTACGGCTACGTTTACGCACCATATATGACGTTTAAGGCAATGGGAAGTTCCGGTACCGCAATCAACAGATTCTTCGGCGGTCTTACCGTCTCGGATTACGTTCTTGACGACGGTTATGCGTTTACAGGCTGCTACCCCGAAGTAATGCCCACGGATCTTATGAGCAAGGACAGCCTTGAAAGTCCTATCGACGGTGTTCCTAAAAACTGGAAGATTACCTTCGGTTCAAACTAAAGGAGGCGCTTTAATTATGATGAAACGAATATTCTCAAAAAGAAGCGGCTTTACGCTGGTGGAAATAATCGTCGCGTTCGCGATCTTTGCTATCATGATGTCGATGATTATGCAGATACTCCAGCTCTCCGTTAATCAGCGCAGGGCAAACAACGAATTTGCCAAGGATACGGCAACCCAAAGAGAGGCTCTCATCGTCAATAAAAAGGACACTACGTTTGATGAAAAAACGGGCGATGTTACTTTGAAGTTCGGCAAGAACGGCGACACGTCGTTTTCGCTCGATGTTGGTATGGAATACCAGATGAAAAACGCGAACGAAGACGCTGAAACTGTCGGCGAGGGACTTAACTACTTTATCGCGGACGTTAACTACGACGGCGAGGGCATGGAAGTTCCGCCCGGCGGCGATGAGGACGATACGCTGACCGGCGCGCAAATGGCAAGATTTGACACCCGTCTGACGGGTATCAAGAAACTTGACAAGATCAATGTCGACGTTGTATCCAAAGGCGAAGTAGACGGGAAATACCGCTACGTATTTACGGTTTCTTCCGACTCAGCCCCCATGGTATATGACGATAAGATGTATTCTCAATTCAGAATGTACTTCTATGATACCACAAGCTATTACAGTGCGATAGCAAAGACAGAGGGCGAAGATATCAAGTCCTACAAAAAGTGCTATGTTCCGGTAAACGTTCTTGAGGTAGGGTTCGGTGACGGAAGAAGTACGTCATTTGAATACTCGACCGATAAATACTATGTCGAGAAAGCCGGAAACGCGACAAGAGCACTGTTTTACGATGACGGCACGATCGCTAAAAACGATAAGGACGGCATAATCTACGAGCAAGTGCAGAACGCCGTAAGAGTCAGCATTTACAGAAACGACACCGACAAGGCAAACGGCTTTGTTAAGGACAGGACTGTACAGTTCTATGTTGACTTTGACAGAGACCCGCATCTTGATGAAAATTCATTTGGCAAAAACGCTTTAAGCGGTACCTATGAGAAGTGCCCTGTATATGATGATGACGGTAACATATCAAAGGATTCCGACGGAAACGAAATGTACCATGTAAACATTTACGGCTGTTTCCCCTACGAAACCAGCAGTTCCTCGTTCGGCGGCTCAAAGTGGGTTGAGGACAAGGAGCCGATAAGCGTTTACAGACCCGGTCATCCCGTTTACGGTTATCCCGTTAAGGACGGTCTCCCTGATGACGGAGAAAAGCCGCCCGTTACATCTACCGAGAGCGGCGAGAGCACTACCCCGAGCACACCTGAAAGCACCCCTGAGGGCAATCCGGAACCTCCCGTTGAGGGCGGCGACGACGCAACGCACACCCCCAGCGAAGGCGGTGAAACATAATGAAACTTCTTCGCCTACTTAAAAAGCGCGGCAAAAGCGGCTTTACGCTGGTCGAGGTCGTTATTTCCTGCGTGCTGCTGGGAATATTGATACTCGGCGTATTCAGCGTTGTAACACCTATCATCTCGGGCGTCAAGTCCCGTGAGCAGAGCGCTAACGCGCTTATGCTCGGTGAAGCCGCCGACGCGTACATTAACAGGAGCATTAAAAACTCCGTTTTTGTCGCCATCTTCGAAAACGCCAAGCCCGACGACATGAAAGCTGACAGCACGATCCCCAAGTCCAAGCAAATGGAGGAAATGCTTGCGTTCATCAACAACGCCGACAACAAGGATGCGGCGGGCAAGGACATTTATGAGCTGAAATGCATTGGCATACGTTGGAAGTACGATGCTAAGTCGCAGCAATACAAGTATATGATAACGAGCGAGCTTGTCGATAAGACGACCGGTGCAGTTGATATTTCATCGACCTCGAAGTCGTATGACGTGTTCGAGTCGTGTTTTTATGAGAACCTCTTTCCGGCGTTTACCTTTAACATTATGGAAACGCCCGTGCTTGGCGAGGATGGTAATCCGACAACCGACCCGCCTACTATGCAGGAAGTTCCCGCGATAAAAACCACGATCAATGTGTACAGAGACGCGGATATGGATGAGATGGCATTCTCGGGAGACGGTTATGCCGATTTCACCAACATCAAGCGCCAGCAAGCGACGGGCTATTATAAGCTCTTCTCCAAAAAAGGAATACTTGCTGCGGACGGTACTTCTTACGTCGACGGCACCGGAACGGTGCTCCGTGAAGCCCCCGACCCCGACGACGAGAGTTTATCCGACGCGGAGAAGCACCTCGAGACCTACATCTACTATGTAACCAGAAAGCTTAAGGCGACGACTTCGCCCACCCCTTCTTCGACACCACCGTCATCGACGACTACAACTACGACACCTTAAAGAGTAAATACTGCAAACAAAATCGGGGCGATACGCTCGCCCCGAGATGTTTGTAAGCTATGTTAAAGCAGACCCATATACCAGTTCAGCAGATAATTTCCCACAAGCCAGGCAGCGGCAATTCCGACCGCAAGAAATGGTCCGAAAACCATTCGTCGGGAATACTTCACCTTTTCGACAAGATCCTCCTTTATGAAGATCTTGAAACCGCCCTCACGCTCGTTCGTGATATTCTCACGCAGCGTTTGACTGAGTGCCGCCTTATCGGGCAAGCCTTTCCAGGCTTTTTCTTCGAGGAACTCCCATTCGATATCGGGATCGCCCTCGCTTATACTTCCGACAATAATATCCTCCTGACCGTCCAGAACATATCCCACGTCACGGTCAAGCTGATTTTGATACCATTCCGTCACAAGCTCTTTGATCTTCTCGGAAACCTCCTTTTCGGCGTTTTTATCGCGAACCTTCTTGATAACGCCGTATATAGCACCGGAGAGAATGCCGATAAAGAGCGCGATGAAAACCTTGTAGCCGAGCAGCAGCGACGCGCCGATCATAAGCTGAAGATCGCCGCCGCCCATGCCGCCGACGAGCACAAGGATAAAGAACAGTACCGCGATAACGCCGAGAGCGATAAGCCTTTCGTACCACGGCGTCGCGGTAAATACGAAAAACGACGCAATTCCCAGCACGGCAGTCACAATACTGCACCAATAAGGGATCTCAAAATGGTCAATGTCTATCCCGCTGAGTGAAACAAGCACGGCGAACAGCACAACGGAAAACGCAAGCTCCCATTTAAAGCCGAAGATAAGATACGCGAGACAGTAGCTCACCGCAGTCACAGCTTCGATTATCATGTACCTCGGCGATATCTTCGCCTTGCAGTAGCGGCACTTTCCGCGCAGAAACAGCCAGCTGAATATCGGGAACATATCGTACCACGCAAGCCTGTGACCACAGGAAAAGCAGTGCGACGGCTCGGTGATTATCGACTGCTTAAGCGGAGTTCGCAGTATAACGACGTTCAGAAAGCTGCCGATAACAGAACCAAAAATGAACGCGAATACCGCGTATACTATGTTTAAAATAACGGGCATATTACCCCTCCTTGAAATAGATTAACTCTATTTTACCACAAAAAAAAAATTATTGCAAGTAATTTAACAGCAAAGCAATATTTTTTATACAGTTCCGAGGATTCGGAAAGTTTACCCCGAAAGGAAGAATTCATAATGGCGGGACCGATTAAGAACGTACGAATTGGCGATGTACTTCTCAGTAGCGGATTTATCAGTCAGGATCAGTTGAAAGACGCGCTGGCGAAACAGCAGGGCAGCGGGAAAATGCTCGGCGAGATCGTGCTTGAAATGGGCTTGGTTTCGGAGACGCAGCTGGCTCAGGCGCTTTCGATAAACCTTAAAGTGCCTTTTGTCGATCTTTCCGCAGTCAAGGTCAACACCGAGGCAGTATCCAAGATACCTGAGGCGATCGCTAAAGAGAAAACGGTTTTTGCCTACGCAATAAACCACAACCGGCTTATGGTCGCAACGAACGACCCCGTAAACTTTTACATCTTTGAGGATCTCAAAGTAACAACGGGAATGGAGGTCGTTCCGCAGATATCGACCAAGACCCAAATCGAAGCGGCGATCAACAAATTCTACTCCACACAGGCGATCGACAGCACGATGTCGGAGCTGGAAAGCGAGGGCGGCGACAAGAACGACATTGCCCAGAATCTCGCTCAGGCAGAGTCGGAGGGAAGAATAGACAACGCCCCGATCGTAAAGCTGGTCAATATGATGATCGAGACCGCTTTCAGAATGCAGGTAACGGATATACATATCGAGCCTTTCAAGGACAGAACGCGTATCCGTTTCAGAATAGACGGCGAGTTGGTCGAGCAGGATATGAAAATTCCGCCCTCGTTCCACAATTCGCTTATAACACGTATTAAAATTCTGGGCGGCATGAACATCGCCGAAAGACGAATCCCGCTTGACGGACGTTTCGGAACGCGCATCGACGGCATCAACCTCGATATGCGTGTGTCGACTATCCCTTGCGTATATGGCGAAAAGTGCGTTATCCGTCTGCTGTCGACGGCGGACGAAAAAACGCGCAAGATCACCGACCTCGGCATGACCGACTACAACTACCAGATGTTCAAACAAATAATCCGCTGCCCGAACGGAGTTATGCTGGTTACGGGACCTACGGGTTCGGGAAAATCCACAACATTGTACGCGACGCTCGGCGAGCTTTCTCAGCCTAACGTAAACATAGTAACGGTCGAAGACCCTGTCGAGAAAAAAATCGACGGCGTAAACCAGTGCCAGATCAATGCGAAAGCGGGCATGACGTTCGCGGCAGCGCTGCGTTCTATACTGCGTCAGGATCCCGACATCATAATGGTCGGCGAGATACGCGACGGCGAGACTGCCGACATCGCGATACGCGCGGCTATTACGGGACACTTCGTGCTCTCGACGCTGCACACGAACGACGCGGCTTCCACGATCGTTCGTCTGGTGGATATGGGCGTCGCGCCCTACATGGTCGCTTCTTCGCTCGTCGGGATCATCGCACAGCGGCTTGTTAAGCTGCTTTGCAATTCCTGTAAGGAAACGTTCACGCTCGACGATCCCGAGGAGCTCAAGCTCATGAACAAAACCACTCCCGTGCAGATCTGCCGACCACACCCGGGCGGCTGCAGAGCTTGCCGCGGCACGGGCTACACGGGAAGAACGGCTATCCACGAGATAATTGTCACTACGCCCAAGATAAAGGAGCTTATCTCCGCAGGCGGAACAGCCGAGGAAATCGGCGCTCTGGCGACCAAGAGCGGAACGCTGCTGTTGCGCGACAACGTAACGCAGATGGTTCTCGCGGGAAAAACCTCAATGGACGAACTTGTAAAGGCAACGTACACGGTATAAAGTATAAAGGGGAAATATAATGGAACACACAAACAACATAATGGACATTAACAGAATTCTGGACGAGTCACGCGACCTCGGCTGCTCGGACTTGCATTTTACTGCGGGTCTGCCGCCCATTGTACGTCTGCATGGTTCTATCAGAAAGCTTTCGGGATACCCCGACTGCACCGAGCCCATAATCGTCAACATAATCAACCAGATAACCTCAATAAAGCACAAGTCGCAGATATCTAAAGGACTTGACACCGACTTTTCGTACACGTCGGCGACGGGCTTCCGTCACAGAGTTAACGTGTACAGACAGCGCGGTTATCATGCCGTTGCCATTCGTCTGTTGCGCGACGATATCCCCACGCTCTCCGACCTGAACCTCCCCGCCACGCTCGGAGAATTTGCGCTTGCGCCGCGCGGACTGGTGCTTGTAACAGGCCCTACTGGCTCGGGTAAATCGACGACCCTCGCGGCGATGATCGACCACATCAACCGCCAGAAGAACTGCCACATAATCACAGTCGAGGATCCTATCGAGTACGTTCACACGCACAAGCAGTCAATGGTAAATCAGCGCGAGATCGGACAGGACGTCGATTCGTTTGCGGGCTCGCTGCGTGCGGCTCTCCGTGAAGACCCAGACGTTATCCTCGTCGGAGAAATGCGTGACTTCGAGACTATCAACGCGGCAGTAACCGCCGCAGAAACAGGTCACCTGGTACTTTCGACGCTGCACACCACGGGCGCGGCGGAAACTATCGACCGTATAATCGACGTTTATCCCCCGCATTCACAGGGGCAGATACGTTCGCAGCTTGCGAACTCGATCGTCGGCATCATCTCGCAGACCCTCGTTCCGACCTCGGACGGCAAGGGCAGATGCGCGGCATTGGAAATTCTCTGCGCGACGGACGCTATCTGCGCTATGATACGAGAGGGCAAGATATTCCAAGTGCCGACGGCTATCGCAACGGGAAAGAAAAACGGAATGTTCACGCTTGACCAGGACTTGGCGCGCCTTGTACGCATGGGCAAGGTGGACGACGCGGTCGCGAGAAGCCGCTGCCAGGACATCGCCGAGTACAAGCGTTATCTGGAAATGGGTGTATAATAAAATCAAAACAAGTTCTTACAGCTTACAACACATTTCTGCAAAGGGTGATTATCATGATCAAAAAATTGCAGTCAATGAGGGCGCGCAAGGGCTTTACATTGGTGGAGCTTATTGTTGTTATCGCGATAATCGGCGTGCTTGCGGCGATACTTGTGCCGACGATGATGGGCATTGTCGTAAAGGCGCGCGTCTCCTCAGCGAACTCTACCGCCGCGAACATACAAAAACTTGTCAACCTGTTTATGCTGCAGGCTGACGGCAACGGCGACCGTATGAGCGGCAATTCGACGGTGCTTAAAATAAGCATAAAATCGAGCGGCAGCTCTGCGGCTGTCTGGGAGAGCACTGCCGCGGCGGCGGGTTCTTTCCCCGATTGGCGCGGCGGCACGGTAACGTGGGGCACGGGCGGCTCGTACACCGAAAACACGGACACGAAAAGCATTACAAAGGGCGAGGCTCTGCTTTGCGCGGCGCTCTGCGATGAATTTTCAAATATTCGCAGCGGCTCGATAGTCGTTGCGCTCAAAGGAAATAAGTGCACGTTTGCCGCGTTTACGACAAGCGTCAACAGCGTGCTTGACGACGCGGAATTTCCGACGCTTACCGACGGCGAACCTCCGCAGTCGTTTGCGTGGAACAAAGAGACGGGCATTTCCGCGAGCGGTTTTATTATCGGAACTGCTCCGCAGATACCACTCGCCTGACGCGAGGAAATGTAACTATGCGGCTTTTCATGGGTAAAGGCAAATCCGCTTTCGTGAAATTGCACAAGTTTTTTTCGATAAATGAACAATTTTTAACAAACTTGTGTCTTTTGCAAAAAAGTTTTTAAAAACCCCTTGCAATTTTAGGCAACTTGCGTTATAATATGAATACAGTCAAACAGTAAATATCCGAAACGGAGAAAACGTTTACAAAAACGGATATGCTTGACGACAGTTCTTTTGAAAACAAAATACGTTTCTCATGATGAAGAATATCATAAGATGATCTTTTCATACTTTTTTGTCTCTCGATGTGCGGCGCTGCCGCTGCGGAGACTTCCCCGACGCGGTCGGGAGTATGTTTTCGGATATAGCCCCGCCGGGGTTATACATAAAAAATTTTTTCACAGGAGGTCTTTACTATGATAAAGAAACTTCAGGCTCTCAGAGCCAAAAAGGGCTTTACGCTCGTTGAGTTGATCGTAGTTATCGCTATCATCGGCGTACTTGCTGCGATTCTCGTTCCCACCATGATGGGCATGGTAACCAAGTCCAGAGTTACATCTGCTGACCAGACCGCTTCTTCTTTGAGAGATACGGTTGTTACATGGATGGCTGATTTGGAAGCTAACGGCGGTGTAATCCCCACCAGTGAAACTGCTATTACAATCAGTGGTAGCGGTAGTGCTGCAAGTGGTTGGACAATTAGTTTTGTGGGAGCTGCAGCTGGTGGCGGTGCTGGCGGCATGGTTGGTGCTTTTGTAATGTCTGAAAGTGGCACTACTGGTGGTACTAGTGCTGGTACTGGTACTGCTTTCCAGGCTGCGAATGACAGTACTGGTAACAAAGCTCGTGCAGCTCTTGCAAAGAAGTTTGCTGAAGATTACAACTTCAACAATACTATCAATGCTGTTGTAGTAGTAGCTGACAGAAAGGTTGTTGGCGCTGCTTACTGCGATAACACTACTGTTACTACTGATGCACTCAAATCCACATTTACTGCTGCCGTTCTTCGTTCTGGCGGATATGCATGGGACGGCAAGACCGACGGTATCCACTCTTCCGGTGCTATTATCGGTACTGCTCCCAAGCTGACTATGGAGAAGGCTACTTCTTCTTCTAGTACCTAATGGTACATTAATTGAAATCAAGCAATTGATTGACACCTAACACAATATTCCTCGGCGGCTCATACCGCCGGGGAATTAGTGTTATTTTAAAATCAGAACTTTTGTTTGTGCGCAAGCCCCCTTTCGCAGAAACAAGATTTTTGACACTCCAAGGAGGACTTTATGATACGGAAACTTCAAAGAGCGCGGGGCAAAAAGGGCTTCACCATTATCGAGCTTATCGTCGTTATCGCGATAATCGGCGTTCTTGCCGCGATAATCCTGCCCAACCTCAACAACCGCCGCGAGCGCATAAACGACGCGCGCTCGGCAGCCCGCGACTTCTACAACGCGGCACAGGCGGTTTTCACCAAGAACGCGATGTACGAAGCGCCGCTCAACCTCGCCTACAAAACCGACCCCGATCTCGCCAAGAGCCAATACATCTGGTTCTACAGCAACGCGGGAGGTAACTATCCGCGCAACGCCGATGATCCTGCGGTTTCCGCACCCGCGGCAGACGCAAAGCCCGAGGAGGTCAAGCTGTACATAGAAGCAGTCGCTAAAAACGGCGAGATCACCAATACTTATATGTCCTGCGACTTAACGAAGTTTTTCGGAAAAGCAACGGGAGTTGACACCGATTTCGGCAAAATATTCGCAAGCGATATCGAGACGCGCACCGAGCTGCACGACGGGTTCTACTATATTCAAGTAAGCTATGCGCCGATAATTATTGATGCGTCTGACCGCTCCAAGGACGAGCAGGGAATGGTTAAGGTTGACTGTGTTGCGTTTATGCCGCGCGAGCTGCCCGTATGCTCGGGTGATTTCACGACGTTCACCAACGAGAACCTCTTCTTCGGCGATGATTTTGAGCTCGCCAACGGTGACATCTGCGGAACGTTTGGCACATGGGATTCCGCGAACGGCAGCATGATGGGCTTTATGGGCACGACGCTCTTCCAGACGACGGCAGCGCCCTCGACCCCCGCCCCGACGACGTGACGCGAAAAACGGTCGGCATTTTTTCAAAAAACACTTGACAAATCTTTTTTATTGTGCTATAACAAAAATGCCAATATATATTTACAATGTTCCATGAATTCAAAATTGTCCCCCCGACGTGCCGGTCGAGGGGACGTTTTGTTTTTGCGGTACTTCTCCGTCAAGCCACTTGCGGATCAATTCAACAAGCAAACCCGCTTCGACGGATAAAGCAACGCTAATATGTTCTCCGTAAATCCCCCCTTTTTGGAAATGCTCGGGGTATAAGTTCGGCAACTACACTATGCAAAAAAAATGACGTTTGTCAATAATAACGAAAACCCGCCGCGCAAACGGCGATTTTTTGTAGCGATCAACACGAAAATTATCAAATGAGGCTAAAGTTTCGGCTTTAGCTGCCGATAATATATATGTGGGTGAATTGCGCCCATTTACGAAAAACTACCATAAAAGGAGGCAGGCACTATGGAAATAAAGGGAATTAACGGAATTATTTCCACCTACAAAACAACAAAGGCACTTACGCCCAAAAAGTCAAGTGCCGCCGTTTCCGCTAAAAATAATACCGACAGAGTTGAGTTTGGATTTGAAAAGACACTTGCTGCCGCGAAACTCGCGATTACGCAGGAGATCAACGCCGACGCTTCTCCGAGGGAGCTTGTTGAAGCGCAGAACACGGCAGAACAGGGCTTGGCAAGCGCCGAGATTGCAGCGTTGATTTTCATGGGGTGAAATTATGGATAGAATGACCGCAAACGCAGTTGTGAAATGTCTTGAGATCGACGTCGATTTTTACAGGGAGCTTACCGTCTTCCTGATGAAAAAGCATACTAAGATACTCGCGGACGACCTCGAATGGCTTACCGATTCGCTTAACGACGAACAGGCTTTCCTTATGAAGAGCCGTTCGCTTGAGGATAAGCGAATGGAGCTTTTCAGAGGGTTGGGCATCGGCGACAGAAAGTTGAAAGAGCTTGTCGACGAAGCTCCCGACGACTACAAACCGAAAATGTCGATGCTGTATAATCAGCTTACGGAGCTGGTCGACAATATTACCGAACTGAACGCGCAAACAACCGAGGTCGTCAAGCGCAAGTTGGACAACCAAAAGGAATTCGTGGTTCGGGCGGGCATTCTCGAAAAGCCCGAGACTTACAATAAAAACGCGTCAAAGGTCGCGGGCGGTCAGTCCGCCGCGCAGGTGATACGTCAAGTATAAGACTTTTAGGAGGAAAATTATGCGCCCTACTTTTTTAGGCTTTGAAACTCAGAAGCGCACCTTGCAGATCGCACAGAAAAATCTTGATGTTACGGGAAACAATATCTCGAACATAAATACGCCGGGTTACACCAGACAACGTGTCGACCTTTATTCGATGTACGTTTCCGGAAACCGTTCGATGCGCTGGTCGTCTCCGACGAACAATCTCTCCATGCAGGGACAGGGCGTGAACGCCTACGGAGTGAGCCAGCTTCGCGATATCTTTATCGACAAGCGTTACCGTGAGAACGTCGCGGTCGAGGCGGAGACCACCACAAAAATGAAGATACTCACCGATATCGAAGACGAGCTCGACAATTTTGAGTCGGACGGACTGCAATACCATGTTCAGCAGTTCTTCAACGCGCTTCAGGATTACTCGGTCGAGAAACCCGACAGCGCGGATGTTGCAAAGATAGTTACCAACACAGCGGTCAATCTTTGCCGTCTGCTGAACGATTACGATACTCAGCTTAAACAGATCGAAAGCACCTATGTCGGCGAACTTACGGATACGGTGGACTACATAAACAAGATCGTCGAGGAGATGAACGTGCTCAACGACAAGATCGCAAAGGAGAAAATTCACTACGCCGAGGAGTACGGTCCGAACGAGCTTTACGATCAGATGAACCTTTATATCGACGAGCTGGCGACCTACGGAAACATTGAGTTCTGGCAGAACAGCAACGGCACGTATTCCGTTAAAATGGCGAATGTCGAAATACTTAACGGCGAGGAGTTCAAGACAAACCGCCTGATAATGAAGGATTATGAAACAAACGGCAGAGCGGTCGTTTTCTTTGAGAGCGGCGTTGACATGAACCTTACCTCCGGCGCGCTCAAGGGTTACATTGATATGATCAACGGAAACGGCGTCTACGCGACAGGTGGTCAGAACAGCACTCATGGTATCGCCTATTTCAAGACGGCTGTTGACGAGTTCGCGCGGACGATCGCAAACGTGTTCAACACTGCGAACGGCGCAACCGATGACGCGTCGCGTATGATGTTTGCCCCGGACGTCGAGGGCGCGCTGATAACCGCGGGAAATATCCACGTTGCCGACGCGTGGCAAGAGGATCCGACAATGATAGGTCAGGTTCGCATATACGACGAGCAAAGAGGAATTTACAGATACGGATTTGACGAGAAGAAGGACGATGTGTTCACGGGAGAGGGCGACGAGACCGACAAGGATAATACCTCGGAGAACAAAAACCTCCAAAACACCAACGTGCTTTATCTTATATCGCAGTTTAATAACAAGGCGCTTGAGTTCGGCAACTGCCACGATTTCAACGGCAGCGTATACGAATACATCTCCTTTATCTCGAACAGACTCGGTCAAACGATCAACTATGAGAACAGCCGCAACGAGACTGCAATGATGACGGTCGACGGTCTGCTGGACGCGCGCGACGACATTTCGGGCGTTCAGATGGACGAGGAGGGTATCAATATGCTGAACTATCAGAAATGGTACAACGCATCTTCGAGAATGGTGACGACGCTTGACGATCTTCTTGACAAGCTCATTAACGGAACCGGCAGAGTCGGTCTGTAAGATATGGAGGTAAATGACGTATGAGAATTACAAACCCCACGATACTCAGAGGTTATAACCGTGATCTTAACCGCCTGCTGACGCTTAAAAACCGCAGTGAGAAAAGAATCACATCAAACAGGAGTTTTTCGAGAGCCTCCGAGGCGCCCCTTTCGGCAGCAAAGGCGCTAAACGTAAGAAAGTCGATGTACTTGTCTGAGCAGTATAAGGAAAACCTTAAGACTGCGGATAAGTTCTACACCGAGGCGGAGACCTCGCTGATACAGGTGTCCGATAAAATGGCGCAGATACGCGAGACGATAATCGCGGCGTGCAACACCACAAAGGATACGCAGGATTACGCGATTTACGCACAGCAGCTTGAGACAAGCGCAAAGGAGCTGTGCGCGATATTCAACACCGATTCCGCCGAGCGCTCTATCTTCGGCGGAGAGGGCGACGATCCCTCGCCGTTTGAGATAATCAACGATTCTTCGGGATTTGCTTCGACCGTTCTGTATCACGGCGTTCCCGTAAACGCTATGGACAACTACAGGAATTTCCCGTACTCCAATGACGTTCTGATCGACATAGGCATCGGAATGGAAATGGATCAGCAGACGCAGGAGGTCGATCCTCAGTCTACTCTCCGCATTTCCTTTAACGGCGCAAAGGTTTCGGGCTGCGGCACAGAAAAGGGTGTTGCGGACGTCGACCTTTCCTCTATCAAGCCCAACAGAATATATTGTCTCGACGTGTATGCGGGCAATGTTAAGAAAACCATCGCGTTTCAGGCGCAGGCAGATCAAAAGGACACAATAGACGTAGTCAACTCCGCACTGGAAAACGCGTTCAAAAAAGAGGTTGACGACGGACTTATAAAAATGCCGAAAATGGACGCGCAGGGAGTTATCTCCGTGCAGGACGGAATTTGCTGCGTAGTCAACAATGAGACCAAGAAAACCATCAACAGACTTACCGTTATGAAGAACGGCGCGATAACGACCGAAAAGGTAAACCGCACCAACGTTGCGGAGAAGTTGGTGGTCGACAACGATTCGGGTTATACCAATAAGTTCAAGATAAATTTTGACAATCTTAAAGAGGGACAGCAGTATACGATCGATGTGACTGTTGGCGACAAGGACCCCGTGACTATAGTGTTTACGGCGGGTACAGGCGACGACGCTGCGGCGCGTGAGGATGCGACGATTAAGAATATTCAAGCGGCGCTTGATAGTGCTTTTGGCGATGATCCAAAGGTTACGATTTCCGAAAGCGAAGCGACAAGGGGTATTTTCAGCACAGAGGGCAGTACGGTAAAGGTTGCTGTTAAGGGTGAGCCTATCAACTCGGATGATCCCCTCAGTCCTAAGATTACAAGTACGAGTACCATGAAGTACAACCCCGATAGCTTTAAGGCGGGTACATACAGCTTTAAAATTCCGGGTGTAGCTAATCCTGTTGAGATAACTCTTGCCGACGGCGACAAGATTAACGAGAAATTCAACGCGGCTGTCGGCGATTATACAATGAGTACGACGGGAATCATCACAAAAAAAGACGGTTCTTCCGTAACGGGGATTGTCTGCACAAACACCGCGGACAATTCGACCGTATCCTCCTCGCACAAGGTCGACTACTCGCTTGATTTGAACGGCATGGTGGACGGCAAAGAGTACGGTGTCAAGGTGGTTTACGGCAATTCGTCCAAAGACATCGTCTTTACGGCGGGTGCGGATGCCGCAACTACAAAGGCAAATCTTGATACGGCTCTTGAAAAGGCGTTCGGAGCGGGCGCGATTAAAACCAACGAAGCAAACGGCGTTGTATCCTTTGAAAGCGATAATGACAAGAAGAGCATAGCTATTGCAACAAAGATCAATTCAAGTGAAAACGAAATCGTCGAGAGAGAACGCATCTACTCCAACAATTACATTCAGTTGACGCTCGACGCGGCAAGAGCGCTGAGAAACGGCGACATAGATTACGCTAACGGTTGTATAGACAGAATAGTAAGCGCGAACGAAAATCTGTTGGTAGAGATCGCGGATCTCGGCTGCAACGAGGAGTTTATCAGCTTCAACCTTGACAGAATCACAACGAGAGAAGAAAACCTCGCGGAACGCCAGAACGATCTCGAGGTCGTTGACGCGAAAAAGGAGATAACTCTCTGGAAAACTTATGAGGCATTGTATAACGCTTGTCTGCAAATGTCCAGCTCGGTGGTACCGAACAGCATTTTCAACTACATAAGCTGAGTACAGATAATATTATTACACAGGAGGTGTTTTAATTGATTCCGAATTTGCTTCAGATAACGACGATCCCGATAAAAATAGAGATCAAGGTGACAAACGCGAAGTTTGAGCATTCCGAGGAGTATGCCCAGCCAAAGGTAAATATTAAGACCACAAACGGCGGATATGTTATGCAGGCAGAACCGCTTAAGCTGAATATTGATACTTATCAGGCGAGAAAAAGTTTGGGCTACGGGAATATGACCGACGGAGATATGCTCGCGCAGAAAGCACAGGATGGCTTTTCAATCGCGTTTCAGGGTACGGCAAAGGTTGCTGCCGAGGGAGATCAGCTTGCACGGGGAGCTTCGCCCTCCGAGATCGCGCTCAATAACGCGAGAGCGGGCGCTACCGTTCAGACGATCATGGAGTTCCTGCCCAAAGAGGGCGCGGACATCACATTCGACGCAGGCACGCTGAACATCGAGTACCAGATGGGCGAACAGGATATCGACTGGGATATCCACCCCGATTCGCCGCTTGAGTTTATTCCGGGCAGCGTGGAGTTTATAGTCCGCGACAGACCGCGCGTTGAGATCGAGTATGTGGGCGATCCTATCTACGTTCCGCCGAGTGCGAACCCGAATTATGAGCCGCCTATTTTTGATATTAAAGGTTGAAAGATATGAAAATAGTAACAAGAGATTTCGGCGAGGTCGAAATAAACGAAAATACGATAATCAGCATTCCGAACGGAATACTCGGGTTCGAGAACACAAAGCGCTATACGCTGCTTTGTCCGCTCGGAGAGGACACCTTTCCGATGTGGCTGCAGTCGGTGGACGGCACGGAGCCTTGTTTCGTGGTTTACGACCCCATGCAGATATATCCGGATTACCGTTTTGAAATAACCGACGAGGAGCAGGCTCTTCTGAAAATTGACGAGGACACGCCCTACCGCTGTCTTACGGTGGCGATCGTTCCCGACGATTACAGAAAAACCACGATAAACCTGCGCTGTCCGATAGTCGTCAACACGCGTGATAACCTTGCGGCACAGGTGATCCTCGAGGATTACGACTTCAAGTGCCCCGTTTATTCCGAGGCGGATGCCTCCGCTAAGGAGGTCTGAGTATGCTGGTAGTAACACGAAAGACCGACGAGAGTATTTCGATCGACGATAAGATCGAGATCACAGTGCTTGATATATCTAAGGACAAAGTAAAGATCGGGATAAACGCCCCGAAAGAGGTCAAGATTTTCCGAAGCGAGCTTAAAACGCTGAAACAGACGAACGAGCAGTCGGCTCACGCGTCGGGTGCGGCCATAGAGCAGCTTCTAAATTCACATAAACAGGAGGAGAAGTAATTATGTCAAGTAGTACAATGCGTCTGAGCGGAATTAACTCGGGATTTGATACCGAGGCTATGATCCAACAGATGATGTCCGCGTATCAGACTAAGATCGACACCCAGAACAAAAAACTCCAGAAGCTTCAGTGGCAGCAGGAGCAGTACCGCGATGTAACATCCAAGCTCACGAGTTTTAAAAGCAAGTATTTTGACATACTGAAGCGCGACACTTATCTTATGAGCCCGTCGTCGTTCAGCAAATTCAAGTCGACTATCACAACCAAGTCGGGCAAGGAAAGCGGTCTTAAGGTAAGCACCGATTCCAAATCGAGCACCGGCTCTCACAAGATAAAGGTCGACAGCCTTGCTACCGCTGCGGTAACAAAGGGCGGTCAGGTCGCTTCGAAGAACTTTAAGCTTGATGTTGACAAGGCTATGGCGGATTCTTCCGTTGATGAAAACGGCAAGTACAATTTCTCGTTGGACGTTAAGGTCGGCAGCGTTGCAAAGACCGTCGAATTTTCGGGCGCGGATAAGGACGAACTCCTTGCAAGCCTTAACACCGAGCTTGAGGACGCGTTCGGCGTTACCTCCGGCGGATCGTCGTTTATTTCGGCATCGCTCAACAACGGCGAATTTACGTTCAAGACCTCCGGCAATGCGATCGCTACCGTAACCGAGAGAACGGGCAACTTCGGCATGGGCAAGCCCGCGGAAAGAGTTGCTATCGATCCCGCCGCAGCTCTTACCGGCACCAGCTCTATCTCCGTTACTATCCCTAACTACTATACAGGAGATGCCGTTACAAAGAACGTTGAGTTCCAGACGGTTTCCAATACCTATTTTGATGCGCGCACGACCGATCAAAATATAAATGCGGCGTTCATCAACCTTAAAAAGCAAGCGTACGCCAACAAGTACGGCGTAAATGTAGACACCGTTACCGAGGAAACGATGAATGAAAATAACTTCATCTACTCCAGTGCGGACGCGGCTTACGATTTGAACAGTCAAACGCTTACCTCAGCGCTCAACGGCGCATTCGGGTTTGAGCAAGGCGTTTCGTTTGCTATCGACGGTTCGTCTATGACGGCTAAGTACATGATGGACGGCTCGGCGGTAGAGTTTACGATGACCTCCACCTGCGACGCTACGTTCGGTCTGAAGAAAGGCTCGTCCACAAGCTACATTGATGAGAGCACCAAGCTCGCCGATATGGGAATTGCGACAAACGCTAATTCTGACGACGGCGATTTCTACACCATGAACATCAACGGCACGGAGATCAAGGTCGACGCGAAAGCTACTGTTTCCGATTTGATGAAGGCCGTAAACAATAGCGGCGCGGGCGTTACCATGACGTATTCCAAGCTCGAGGGTTCGTTTACTCTCACGGCGAACGACAAGGGCAACGGCGGCGATATCGACATTGAGGAAAGCGACGTTCTCGCACAGGCTTTGGGGCTTACCGCAGGCGCGGGAGGAAATCACACGGCAGGTACGAACGCGGTCATCACGATTGACGGCGTACAGGTCGAGCACAACGACAACGTTTACGAGCTTGACGGCATTAAGTTCGACTTTTCCGAGGTTGATCCCGCAGATAACGAGACGATCTCCGTAAGCGTTGAAAAGGACTACGACGATATCAAGCAGACGATAAAGGATTTCGTTAAGGACTACAACCAGATGCTTGACGATATAAACGGCTATGTTTATACCGCGCGTCCGAAGGATAAGAACAAGAACTACTACGATCCGCTTACCGACGAGGAAAGAGAGGCGATGTCCGAAAAGGAGATCGAAAAGTGGGAGGAACAGGCGAAGAAAGGTCTGCTCTATCACGACAGCACCGTTATGAGCGTTATGTCGAAGATCAGAACCGCGATGTACAGTGCGGTCGAGCTTGAGGACGGCAAAAAGTTCGGTCTGTTCAGTATGGGCATAAAGACCTCCTCTACCTACTCCGACCGCGGCAAGCTGGAGATAGACGAGGATAAGCTCGACAAGGCGTTCGAGGAAAATCCCGACGCTATCATAAAGCTGTTCACAGATTCCGAAAACGGTGTTATGGCGAAAGTAAACAACGCTATCAATGATGCTGTAAAGGATACCGGTACAGTCAAGGGCTCACTCGTCCGCAAGGCAGGTCTGGCAACAGGTACCTCCGCAAAGGACAATACCATTTACAAGGAAATGGAGCGTATCAATAAGCGCATCGAGCAGCTTCAGGATCGTTACGACAAAAAGGAAGAATATTGGTGGTCGGTATTCACCAACCTCGAGAAAATGCAGGCGCAGTTCCAGTCGCAGCAGAGTTACATTTCTCAGTTTACGGCGAACGGCGGATTTCTGTCTTGATAATTCCTTGAAATGAAGGGTGATTAACATGGTTAATCCTTATGCGCAATACAAAAAACAGTCGGTCGAGACTATGACTCCGGTCGAGGTCGTGATAAAGCTGTACAGCGAGATCGAAAAACAGTGCGCTATCGGCATGGACTTTGTGGAGAAGAAAAACTACGCGAAGTCCAACGAGGCGTTCATCAAAGCGGAGGACTGCATAGACGCGCTCCGCGAGACGTTGGATATGTCAATACCAATCTCGAAAAATCTTGACGATCTGTACATCTTCTTCTACAAAACGATTGTTAAGGCGAATACAAGCAAAGACCTTACCGACTTGAAAAAGGTCGTTCCTATGATCTCCGAGCTTCGCGACGCATGGACGCAGATAAGTCAGATGACAAGGGAAGAAATAGAGACGCAGGACAAGGCAAATAAGAAAAAGTAAAAATAGACTGCAATTCAAGGAAAGAGGGGAAATAATGGAAGAGCTTTTGGGATGTGCAAGAATAAATGAGATAATGGCTCGGATGTTGTCAACGCTTCAGGACTACGAAAAAGAAACGGATAATATGGTAAATGCCGAGATCGAGGTACTTCAGGAAGCTCTTATCGCCAGAAACGAGCTTATTGATACCCTCGAGGACCTTAAGGAAGAGTTGCAGACGGTCGTTGAGTGTGAGGCTCCCGAGGAGCAGACGCTGCTGAAAGCGCTGATCAACGGCAGCTTTGTGAACGTTGAGCTTGACGAGCAGCACAAAAGGCTTCAGATGATACAGCGGAGCATTACCGCGACAAAGCAACGTATCGTCGACAAAGACAAGGTGATATCGGGGCAGTTCAAGGAACGCCGCACCGATTCACGCCGCGAGCTTGAGCAGCTGAAGCAGACCAAGCAGAAGATCGGCTATTACAACAGCGCGGTCGTTGGAAGAGCGACGGGACAGTCGTTGAATAAGAACCTATAATTGAAAGCCGCCGGGCGTTTACGCAAGGCGGCTTTTTGGTTTGTATAGCGGGGGCAATTTAATGAAGTGCAGTCTTTGTCCGCGCAAATGCGGAGTTGACCGAACGGTCTCGCGAGGGTATTGTGGTATGGGCGCGGAGATTACTGCGGCAAAGGCTATGCTGCATTATTGGGAGGAGCCGTGCATTTCGGGTGAGCGCGGCAGCGGAGCGGTATTTTTCTCGGGGTGCGTGCTGAAATGCGCGTACTGCCAGAATTACGGCATAAGCACAGAGCATAAAGGCAAGGTTATAACCGTGGAGCGCCTTTCGGAGATATTTCTCGAATTGGAGCGTCAGGGCGCGCAGAACATCAATCTTGTAAACCCCACGCACTTTGTTCCCGAGGTGATACGTGCCGTCAGGCTCGCAAGACGCGGCAGACTGTCGGTGCCGATAGTGTACAACTCGGGCGGCTACGAGCGGGTACAAACGTTAAGGGCGCTTGAGGGGATAGTCGACATTTATCTGCCCGACATAAAGTATTTTGATGATGAATTGGCAAAAGCGCTCTCCGACGCGCCGTATTATTTTGATACGGCAATGAGCGCCGTCGCCGAAATGGTAAGGCAAACGGGAAAACCCGAGTTCACCGGCAACGACGAGATCAAGCCGCTCAAACGCGGAACTGTCGTCCGTCATCTGGTATTGCCGGGGCAGTACAAGGATTCGGTCGAGATCGTAAGGCGGCTCGGTGAGCGGTTTGGCGGGGATATTCTGTTCAGTCTGATGAGCCAGTATACGCCGTTCGGGCGCGTAAAGACCGATCCGAAGCTCGGGAAATTCAACCGTCGGATCACGACGTTCGAGTATAGGAAAGCGCTGGACGCAGTGTACGCGGCGGGGCTGTCGGGGTATATGCAGGAGAAGTCGTCGGCGCGGGAGGAATACACCCCTGAATTTGATTTTACGGGATTGTAGATGAATAACAGAAGAAAAAAGGAGGAAATATGAGCGGCGAAGAAGAAGTAGTTATGGACGGCTGGAACGCGATAACGGAGGCGTTTCAAAAGGTTTATACGGGGCAGGACGAGCCCAAGCATTTCGGGGTGCTGATACCGTGGCGGCTCGGCGGAAACGATCCGCTTGACGGTATCGGCGTTTACGACAGCGGCGATTGTTGGCATTTCGTGACCTACGGGCTGACTGAGCTCTATGAAAAGGAGAGCGAGAACACCGAATACAGCGGCTACGGAATGGAATTTACGCTGCGGCTGAAAAAGGGTTGCTACGAGGACGAGGAAGCCGAGCTGCGGTGTATATGCGGAATATTCCAGTCAATAGCGCGGCTTACGTTTGAGCACGGCGAGCTGTTCAACGTTTGGGAATACATATACACGGGTCAGCAAACGGGAATGGACACGCGGCAGCTTTCAAAGCTCACGGGATTTTTCACGATCCCCGACACGAAAATACCGACCATACAAACACCGAACGGCAAGGTTGAATTTGTGGAGTTTGTCGGAGCGACCGATGCAGAGCTTCTCAAGCTCAAAAACAAGAAGATGACCGTGAAAGAGCTGTACAAGCAGCTCGGCACGGATATCACCGATTACGGACGAGCAAGTTTATATTGAAACAAAAGCCTCCCTCGGGAGGCTTTTGCTGTTATGATACTTTAATGCGCCCTTTAACCAAGTTGATGATAAAAACTATCGCCGAGCTTAACACCAGATTTATTGCAAGCTCCACAAGGAAATTCAGACCGACCATTCCGAGCAGCAGATAGCCGAATACGTTGTCGTAGCCGAGCCCCGCGCCCCATTCTTTGCAGGCGTCCAGAAAGAACACCACGCAGCCCAGCAGGAACACTGCCGTATTCACGACGGGAGTGGCAATTCCCGAAATAATAACGGCGGGCAGCTTGCCTTTCTTTTCGATGAGCTTATACACCGCGCCGCCGACCGCTCCCGAAACTGAGCCTTTAAGCAGCACAGTGACGATAGTTCCGGGAACGTTTATCGTCATAAACAGCGCCGCATCTCCCGTAAGCAGCACAGTTAAACCGAACACGAAGCCCAGCCACGCGCCCGCTCTCCACCCGTACAGCGCTGCGCCGATAATTATGGGCGCAAGACAAAGCGTAATGCTGAACGGTCCGAATTTGATCTGCGATGCTACTATCTGAAGCACGACTATGACCGCCGTAAGCATTCCCATTCCGACTATAGTCTGCGTTTTGTTCGAGTTCCGATTCACACGGTTGTTTGTCTCCATAGTTTCTCCCTTTTCTGTTTATCTGTTTTTCTTGTATATCTCCAGCAAGCCCTCTAAAATAAGGTACTCGTCAAGCGCAAAGTCGGTCTTGCAGAGCGGCTTTATCGCGGACGAGAAACCGCCCGTTGCGATAACGGTACACTTTTCGCCGATCTCGCGTTCAAAGCTCTCGATCATTCCGTCCAGCATAAACGCCGTTCCGTTGAGCAGCCCCGAACGCATACAGTCAATGGTGTTCGTGCCGATGACCTTTTTGATAGGCTCGCCCGTTACTCCGATAAGCGGCAGCGCGGCTGTTTTCGCTGCGAGCGCCTCCGCCGATATCTTCACTCCCGGAGCGATAATGCCGCCGATGAACGCTCCCGTTTTATCCACTGCAAGAATTTTTGTCGCCGTACCGAGGTCGATAACGATCGCGGGCAGCGGATAACGCTCCTTAGCGCCCACCGCGACTGCCGCCATATCCGCGCCGAGCGAGGCGGGCTCGTCTATTTTGATGTTAAGCCCCGTCTTTATCCCGGGACCTACCGTCATTACCTTGCAGCCGCATATCTTCTCCACAGCCGCGCGGAGCTGCCCCGTAACAGGCGGCACTACCGACGACAGAATCGCGCCGTCAACGGCAGAGGGAGCGATATCGTACAGCCGCAGGATATCCGCAAGCTCAATCGCGTACTGGTCCTCCATTCGCGCCCTGTCGGTGGAAATGCGCGACTCAAAAACAAGCCCGCCGTTCTCGTCAAATCCTCCGTACTGCGTATTCGTATTGCCCACGTCAACAGTAAGTATCATTGTTGTGTCCTCCCACTTTTGTTTCTTGTTTTATTATACCACATTTTCATGGGAAAATCAACCTGATATTTCCGGCGAAAACCATATTATATTGTGCTTTCCGTCCCTGAGAGTTACCCTGACGCCCTCGAGACCCGACAGCTCACGCACCGCTGTTTCCGTATCTTCACGCATAATGTCGGTTATTTCAAGCGAACGCAGGAAGTCAAAGTCCGCGAACAGTTCTCCGACATTCTCGGGAATATCTACCTCAAATCCCCAATAACCGCCAACGTCGATATTTTCAAACTCGCGGCAGTATTGTACAGCCTCGGCAAAAGATATCTGCTCGTTTATCCCGAGCGCTATTCTGCTTTGTTTGGGGAATATACGTATATTCCATGCCGACCAATGCTCTATGTAAATTTCAATATTGGTTGCGGGGTATGAAAGGTGACTGCTTTGGGTGATAAGCTCGTTTACTTCTCTTGTTATTTCGGGGATCTCCATAATGACGTCCAGAAAATCCTCCTCCGTCTCCATTGCAGAACAGACCGTCGTCTGACCATCCTCGAACAATACGTCGCCCGACGCTCCGAGCATACGCATTTTTTGGGGGAAACTCCGCGCTGACGGAGTTACTCGGCTGTGGACGATATCCTTTATTTTGTACAGGGTCTCGGAATCCTCGTCGGCAAGCGCTCTCGGGAGCAGGAAAACCGCTGTGGTAAGTATTGCGAACTTTACGATAACAGCCGCCGTTATTATCATTGCACGTTTCAGCTTTACATTCATGGCTTGCTCCTTTTTGACGCTTCAAGGATACGGTTTACCGCCGCAAGCGCTATTACAACGATCAGCGCCGCAGCAACTATGCCCTCAATACCAAACAGGATAATAAGCGCCGCCTTTTCCTCGGCGGGCGCTCTGCCGGGGAAAGTGATAAGCAGACTGCTGCCGTCGGCACGGAGCGCGTAATGTTTGCCGCCGTTATAGTCCCATTCCGATGTTTCGGTAACGCCGAGGATGTTTCCTTTTTCGTCAACATAGGCGGCTTTTAACGCGCCGTATTTTTCCCGAAGCGCGGAGAAGTTTGTTTCGCCCGCAAGCTCGGCGCTGCCGTTTTGGCTGAACGTGATCTCGCAGCCGTCCTCAGAAAGGCGTACATAACCGTCGGAGCTGTCGTCAACCTTTACGAGCAGACCGATATGTGCGGTATTTTCAGGAAGATTTTTTAAATTCAGGTCGGTCACGCTCGGGTCGGTGTGAAACATTCCCGTATCCCATACCGCAACCGCAATGATATACCATATCGCAGGAAAGAAAAACAAAATGTCAATAAGTCCGACTATAATTATTGTGTACGGCAGTTTCTTCATAACGCGCTCCTTTATTCTTTTTCCATATTATAACATATTAAGGTATAAAATGCGATAACAAAACGGTTACAAATAGTTACAATTTTATTACAAATTAAAATTTAACGCTGCGCTCGACTTTATTTTTTGTGTTGACACACAGTTGCTGGAGGGCAATGAGTGATCTTGGCTTTTTATTATTTGTCGTCTCACGGGTGCGAGAGGACACCCCGTGCGGCAACACATAAAATTAAAAGAAACAAAACCACAGCGAACAACAAAATTTAATATACAGAGCACACAACGTCCTATTCCCCGTTATTTCAACAATATCACCCGCCTATTCCCTAAACCGCGGCAAAACTCAATAAAAAAAGTCCGTTTTCGCTTGCGAATATCGACCAAAAAATCACGCTAGCTATGTTAAAATATGATTACGGGCAAGCTCCGCTCACCGCGTCCGAACGTTTTTTCGGGAAAGCGCCGGGTAAGGACTGTGAAGCCGCGCCTGTCGTAACGCGGAAAATCGCGGTTGTACCACACAATTTTCCGCGCTGCGCTTTAAAAAATCAAGGAGGAAATAAAATGCTGAAGATATATAATGACGGAAAACGCATTACCGCCGCGCTTTCGGGCGATATAGACCACCATGCCGCACGGGAGTTCAGAACGGCGCTCGACGAGATTATTGCCCGCTCGCGGCCGGAGCTGTTAATTCTCGATATGGAAAACGTCGGCTTTATGGACAGCTCGGGAATAGGGCTGATTCTCGGTCGGCTGAGGTCGGTGCGAGCGGCGGGCGGTGAGATACTTATTAAAAACGCAAGCCCCGGGATAGCCGCCGTTATAAAGCTCTCGGGGTTGAGCACACTGATCGTTGAACCTAAAAAACAAGAGGCAAGGCTGTAAAGGAGTAAATTATGAAGAAAATTCCCATAAACGAATGTAAGGTGCAGTTTCCTGCGCTGTCAAGGAACGAGGGGCTGTCGCGTTCAGCGGCAGCGGCTTTCGCGCTTCAGTGCGACCCGACGGTAGAGGAGACCGCTGCGATAAAGACCGCCGTTTCCGAGGCGGTAACAAACGCGATAGTTCACGGGTACCGCGACACAAACGGCATTGTCGAGCTGCTTATGCGGCTGTATTCCGACAACACGATATACATACAGATAAAGGACAAGGGCGCGGGTATAGCGGACATAAAACTCGCAATGGAGCCTATGTACACAACCGCGCCCGCCGATGAGGAACGCTCGGGGCTGGGGTTTACGGTAATGGAGAGCTTTATGGATAAGGTGCGTGTGCGCTCCGCCGAGGGCAAGGGCACGGTCGTTACTATGGAAAAGAAGCTGTCGGGGAAAAAGAATGACGCGTGACGAATTTATTAACTCAAATCTTCCGCTGGTACACTCGCTTGCCAATCGTTTCCGAGGGCGCGGCATCGAGTATGAGGAGCTTTTTTCGGCGGGAAGTCTGGGGCTTGTCAAGGCGTATGACAATTTCGACGAAACGCGCGGCCTGTGCTTTTCAACGTATGCCGTACCGGTCATTCTCGGCGAAATAAAACGCCTGTTCCGTGACGGAGGCGCGGTGAAGATGAGCCGCTCGCTCAAGGAATTATCGATGAAAGCCGCGCGCGCCCGCGACGAGTTATCCAAAAACGGCGCAGAGCCGACTATCGGCGATATCGCGGAATATCTCGGCGTATCCCCCGAGGACGCGGCGGAGGCTGTTGCGGCAGGTATGCCGCCGATCTCGCTCACCTCGGCGGAAGACGGCGGCGAATACGACCTGCCCGACGGCAGCAGCGAAAACCAGCTTATAGATAAACTGGCGCTGCGGCAGTGCCTGAACGAGCTTTCCGAGGAGGACAGGCGGCTGATAATTCTGCGGTACTTTCGGGGAATGACACAATCACAAACCGCGCAGGCAATGGGAATGACGCAAGTGCAGGTGTCGCGGCGCGAAAGGAAAATTCTGGACGGATTGAGGGCGCTGCTAATATAACAAAAGCCGCATAAGGACAGCCCTTGTGCGGTTTTTTCGCGTAAAAATACCCCGATAGTGTGACCTGTGACCAACATAGACACATGTGCTTTTGCCAACAGCAAAAATCTCACAAGCGTTATATTACCAAACAGCGTGAAAGAAATAAACAAGGGAGTGTTTTGTAATTGCAAGAGGCTCACAAATGTTACTATCCCGGACTACGTGGCATCTATAGATATTACTGCATTTATGAACTGTGAAAAATCAAAGCCACCTACAAAGGCAACACCTATGACTATGCACACATAGACGACTTGTACAAAGCTATCAACGGCAATTAAATACGAAAATTCAGCTCTGAAAATGGCAGGATTTTTGTCTTCGGAAATATAATTGTAGTTATGACATATACGGCACATCTGTAAGCGCCGATTTTTGTACGCGTTCAAATGACCGAAAAGTACATCAATATACGTATTTTGTGCCTGTTCGTAAGAAAAGTGTTGTATGATTTGTAAATAAATTCAAAAAAATTCAAAAAACATCTAGCAATTTTTTCCGTAATCTGTTATAATAGAAAATAGACAGTGACTGCGGACTACGCAGCCGTCAAAGGGCGCTTTTCGGACCGTGCACGGTTCGGAGCGTTAATTAAAAATCAGGAGGAATATTCCAATGGCAAAAAAGTATTGTTATCTGTTTTCCGAGGGTAATGCGAATATGCGTGAGCTTCTCGGCGGTAAGGGCGCGAACCTCGCCGAGATGACCAACATCGGTATGCCCGTACCTCAGGGCTTTACCATTACCACCGAGGCTTGCACGCAGTATTACGAGGACGGCAAGCAGATTAACGACGAGATCATGGCTGAGATCAATGAGTATATCGTTAAAATGGAGGGTATCACCGGCAAGAAGTTTGGCGACAGCGAAAATCCGCTGCTCGTTTCCGTTCGTTCGGGTGCGCGCGCTTCCATGCCCGGTATGATGGACACGATCCTCAACCTCGGTCTTAACGAGACGGTTGTAGAGGTTATGGCTAAGCAGTCCGGCAATCCCCGTTGGGCTTACGACTGCTACAGAAGATTTATCCAGATGTACTCCGACGTTGTTATGGAGGTCGGCAAGAAGTACTTTGAGCAGCTTATCGACGAAATGAAAGAAAAGCGCGGCGTAAAGCAGGATATCGAGCTTACCGCCGAGGATCTCAAGGAGCTTGCGGAGCAGTTCAAGGCTGAATATAAATCCAAGATCGGCGAGGACTTCCCGTCCGACCCCAAGCAGCAGCTTATGGGCGCTATCAAAGCAGTATTCCGTTCGTGGGATAACCCCAGAGCGAACGTTTACCGCCGCGACAACGATATCCCGTACAGCTGGGGTACTGCCGTAAACGTACAGTCTATGGCGTTCGGCAATATGGGTGACGACTGCGGCACGGGCGTTGCGTTCACGCGCGATCCCGCTACGGGCGCAAAGGGTCTGTTCGGCGAGTTTTTGACCAACGCACAGGGCGAGGACGTTGTTGCGGGCGTTCGTACTCCTATGCACATCAACGAGATGGAGCAGAAGTTCCCCGAGGCGTTCGCGCAGTTCAAGGATGTTTGCGCAAAGCTCGAGGAGCACTACCGCGATATGCAGGATATGGAGTTCACCGTTGAGCACGGCAAGCTCTATATGCTCCAGACCAGAAACGGCAAGAGAACCGCACAGGCAGCTTTGAAGATCGCGTGCGATCTCGTTGACGAGGGTATGCGCACCGAGGAAGAGGCTGTTGCGATGATCGACCCGCGCAACCTTGACACGCTGCTCCACCCGCAGTTCGACGCGGCAGCTCTTAAGGCTGCTTCTCCCGTCGGTAAGGGCTTGGGCGCTTCTCCCGGAGCTGCTTGCGGTAAGATCGTATTCACCGCTGAGGACGCTGTTGAGTGGAAGTCGCGCGGCGAAAAGGTCGTTCTGGTACGTCTTGAGACCTCTCCCGAGGACATCACGGGTATGAAGGCTGCACAGGGTATTCTGACCGTTCGCGGCGGTATGACCTCTCACGCTGCCGTTGTAGCGCGCGGAATGGGCACTTGCTGCGTATCGGGCTGCGGCGACATCGCAATGGACGAGGAGAACAAGAAGTTCACCCTTGCGGGCAAGACCTACACCGAGGGCGACCCGATCTCTATCGACGGCTCCACCGGTAACATCTACGACGGCATTATCCCGACCGTTGACGCGACTATCGCGGGCGAGTTCGGCAGAATTATGGCTTGGGCCGACAAGTATAGAGTGCTCAAGGTTCGCACCAACGCTGATACCCCCACAGACGCGAAGAAGGCTCGTGAGCTGGGCGCGGAGGGTATCGGTCTCTGCCGTACCGAGCACATGTTCTTCGCGGAGGACAGAATTGCGGCATTCCGCGAGATGATCTGCGCGGATACTCTCGAGGAGCGCGAAAAGGCTCTCGACAAAATACTCCCGTATCAGCAGAGCGATTTTGAGCAGCTGTACGAGGCGCTTGAGGGCTGCCCCGTAACCATTCGTTTCCTTGACCCGCCTCTCCACGAGTTCGTTCCCACCGAGGAGACTGACATCAAGAAGTTGGCTGAAGCACAGGGCAAGACCGTTGAGCAGATCAAGACGATCATCGCGAGCCTGCACGAGTTCAACCCGATGATGGGTCACAGAGGCTGCCGTCTTGCGGTAACCTACCCCGAGATCGCGAAAATGCAGACCAGAGCGGTTATCCGCGCTGCTATCAACGTTCAGAAGAAGCACTCAGACTGGAGCATCGTTCCTGAGATCATGATCCCGCTTATCGGCGACATCAAGGAGCTTAAGTACGTTAAGAACGTAGTAGTAGCTACCGCCGACGAGGAGATCAAGGCTGCGGGCAGCAATATGAAGTACGAGGTCGGCACAATGATCGAAATTCCGCGTGCTGCTCTCACCGCTGACGAGATCGCTAAGGAGGCTGAGTTCTTCTGCTTCGGTACGAACGACCTCACCCAGATGACCTACGGCTTCTCGCGCGACGACGCTGGCAAGTTCCTGAACGCTTACTATGATGCTAAGATCTTCGAGAACGATCCGTTCGCAAAGCTCGACCAGACAGGCGTCGGCAAGCTTATGGAAATGGCTATCACGCTCGGCAAAAAGACCAGACCCGAAATGCACGTCGGCATTTGCGGCGAGCACGGCGGCGATCCCTCGTCCGTTGAGTTCTGCCACAAGATTGGTCTGACCTACGTTTCCTGCTCGCCGTTCCGCGTTCCGATCGCAAGACTTGCGGCAGCTCAGGCGGCTATTGCAGACAAGAAGTAATTTTCAAAAAACGGCATAAATCAACCGCCCCGAGGCTTCGGGGCGGTTTTGTGTTTATTTTTCGGCGGCAAAGCCGAGGTTTTCTACAAACTCTTTCATTTCCTCAAGCCCGACGCCTTTCGCGGTAATCACAAACCCCACTCCGTCACGGCACAGCACCGCCTGTGAGCTATAGTCAGAAATAAGCTGCAAATATCTGTCGCCGACAAATGCCCGTGAGCCGTCAGCAAGCGTCAGAAACTCAAAATGGTTGAATGTGTCCTCGGCTTCTCCGTTAAGCCCTATGACATTCAAGCCGAACGAAAGATCATCACTCGACCCGAACTGCGCTTGTATTGAGAACGATTTTCCGCTGTTCTTGTCAGTGAGCGTATATCCTAGTACAGCTTGTGCAGCCGCACTGTTAATAATGGTCACGGGCTGTTCCTCATCGTAAAATTCGGAATTAAGAAGCGGTTTGACGTTGTACAGCGCGAAAAGCTCTGATGGCAGCATATCAATTGTATAATTATTACCGGTTCCGACCTTTTCCGCGCCCAATCCGACAAGCTCATCGTAAGTGAGGAAACGTGCGTCCTTTTGTGCGTAATAATTCAGGCTTATCTGCTCGTTTCCGTCAAATCTCACTGCGCTGCGCAATACGGATGCGCAGCCGAGAATTGCGGTCAATGCTGCCGCTGCTGCAATTACCGTAAACGCCATGCGCTTTTTCTTTTTCGGCTTGAACGCGTTTTCGAGAATGTTGTTGTCAAGTCCTCCGATAGCTTCAAGAATGTTATAAGTATTAGTGTTCATCGAAAAATCCTCCTTTGATAAGACTATTCTTAAGTGATACCCTCATGCGCATAAGCGCGGTAGTCGCTGCCGTAACGGACATTCCCGCTTCCCTCGCCGCTTCCTTTACGCTGTACATCGAGAAATATCGATATACAAACAGCCTTTGCTGTTTGTCAGGCAAGGTTTTGACCCAATCGTTCACTGCTACTGCAAGTTCCGCTTTTTCCGCCTCGTTTTGAACATTATACACGGACGGTAAGCACTCGTCAAGCTCCGAAAGCAGCTTTGTATCGCGCATTGCAGCGGTATTGTAGCGCAGCTTGTCAATAGCCCTGCGCCGCGTTATTCTGCAAACGTATGGAAGCAGCTTTTCGGGTCTGTCGGGCGGAATGCTGTTCCAGACGGCGTAAAGCGCGTCGTTTACACACTCCTCCGCATCCTCGGGAGACTTTAATATCCCGAGGGCGATTTTCATAAGCAAACGGCTGTATTTTGCTTTCAGCTCCGCCAGTCCTTTTTCATCGCGGTTAAACATAAGGTCCGTCATCATTATGTCTTCCATTTTATCACCTCCTGTTTATATACTCGAAGACAAATCACGGTTTGTCACAAATTTAATGGGCTTTTTAAAAATACCCGTCTGCGGCGGAAAACGGCAAATTAAACAATTTGAGGCTGCACGTTTGTACAGCCTCTTTTTTTGCATTTTCTTACATCTCGCGTTCCCAACCGCGCAGCGTTTTCACATTTGATTTTTCGGCAAGCTCCTCAAGCAAGGCGATCTCCTCTTTATCGAGAATTATCTTTGCGGTTCGCGCAGCTTCCTCGGCTTGACCTACCTTTGTAACGCCGATTATCGGCAGCGTTCCCTTGGCGATCGCCCATGCCGCCGCGATCTGCGCGGGCGCGGCGGAGTGCCGTTCGCCGATACGGCGCATTTCCCCGATAAGCGTTTCCAGCTCGGGAAGAATGCCGTTGTAGGATTTCGCGCGCGAGCTGCCCTCGGGGAACGGGTGAGCGCGGTCGTATTTCCCCGTAAGCGCGCCTTGCTCCAGCACCATATATGAGTAGAACGCAATGCCGTTTGACGTGCAGTAATCAAGTATCCCCGCGCGCTCCGACGAACGGTGCAGCAGGCTGTAATGGTTCTGCACCGCCGAAAGCTTCAGCCCCTCTGCTCCGAGAATTTCCCCTACGCGCTTTATCTCAGCAAGGTTGTGATTTGACACGCCGACAGACCTTATCAGCCCCTCCTTTGCGAGCGGTATCAGCTCGGGAGTCCAGCGCTCCACGTCGGTGGGATTGTGTATCCAATAAACGTCAATAAAATCGACGTTCAGGCGTTTAAGGCTGCCCTCCAGCATTTCGCGCACGGCGTTCGGGGAATTACCCGCGATCTGCGGCGTGAATTTGGTGGAAATGACCACATCATCGCGGTTCACGTTCTTGATAAATTCGCCAAGTATCGTCTCGGAACTGCCCATACCGTATACGGGTGCGGTGTCCCAGATATTCAGTCTGCACTCGATTGCCTTATCGAACACGGGTTTTAAGTCTTCGGCGGTGAGATAATTCCCGAAAACCTTGTCGCCGCCCGTATCTCCAACGCCCCACGACCACGCGCCGAGGGCGATCTCAGACTTAACCATAAAAACCTCCGTTAAAATTCTCCCCCGCCGAATACGGGGGAAAAGAAATTAAAGTTCAAATTTTCCTTTTGCGAAGTCGAACGTCACGAAATAGTCCTCGGGGGTCTCCGCGCGGCGAATGAGCTTAACGCTGTTGTCCTCGCGCAGCAGCAGCTCGGCGCTTCTCAGCTTGCCGTTGTAGTTGTAGCCCATTGAGAACCCGTGCGCCCCTGTGTCGTGAATTGCGATATAGTCGCCTAGGTCGATTTTCGGGAGCATACGGTCAACCGCGAATTTGTCGCAGTTCTCGCAAAGTCCGCCCGTCACGTCGTACTTATGATCGCATGGAGCGTTCTCCTTGCCGAGCACGGTAATGTGGTGATAAGAGCCGTAGATCGCGGGGCGCATTAAATTCGCAGCGCACGCGTCCAACCCGATATACTCCTTGTAGATGTGTTTTTCGCGGATAGCCGTCGCGATAAGCATACCGTAAGGCGCGAGCATAAACCGCCCGAGCTCAGAAAACAGAGCGACATCGCCCATTCCCGCAGGAACAAGAATTTCCTTGTAAGCCTCGCGGACCTTTTCGCCGATTACCGCGATATCGTTCGCGGGTTGATCGGGTTTATACGGAATACCGACGCCGCCGCTGAGGTTGATGAACGATAACTCCACGCCCGCCTTTTCCTTGATCTCCACAGCCGCCTTGAACATTATCCGCGCAAGAGTGGGATAATAGTCGTTGGTGAGCGTGTTCGAGGCAAGGAACGCGTGCATTCCGAAACGCTTTGCTCCCTTTGCTTTCAATATCTTATAGCCCTCGATTATCTGTTCGTGAGTAAAGCCGTACTTTGCGTCGCGCGGCGTGTCCATAACGTTCGGTGAGCCGTCGGTCTTGAACTCTCCGCCGGGATTGTAACGGCAGCAGATAGTCTCGGGAATGCCCGTCAGCTTGTCGAGAACGTCAATATGCGTAAAGTCATCGAGATTGATTATCGCGCCAAGCTCGAACGCCTTTTTAAAGTCCTCGTCCGGAGTGGCATTGGAGCTGAACATAATGTCATGCCCCTTTGCGCCGACCTCGTCGGACAGCAGCAGCTCGGTGTAGCTCGAGCAGTCGAAGCCGCAGCCCTCGCTCTGCAATACCTTCATAATAAACGGGTTGGGGGTCGCCTTTACCGCGAAATATTCGCGGAAGCCTTTATTCCACGAAAACGCGGCTTTCAGGGCACGGGCGTTCTCGCGTATTCCCTTTTCGTCGTAAATGTGAAAGGGCGTGGGATAGCTTTTTACTATCTCGTCTATTTGTTCCTTTGTAACAAAAGGTTTTTTCTCTGCCATTGTATGTACCTCTCTTTTGTTTATTTCTCTTTACGGAAAACCGAAAACAGACTCTTGAAAAAGCGCGTAATGGGATTTCCGATCTTCTTTTCGGCTTTTGCGAGAAGACCGCGCGCGTTATCGTTCGGCAATATCCGCATTGATGCTTCAAAGCACTTCTTTGCCTTGCGGTAATCGCCCGCCGCCATATAAACTCTGCCCAGATCGTTATAGCGGTAATGCACATAATTTTCCTCGCGAAGCTCGGGAGTATTGCAGTAATCAATGCAAAACTTCAGACAGTCTATCGCGTCCTGTATCAGCTCTGGTGTGGAATATTTCTCGTTCTCAACTATCTCCTCGAGCGTAGTGTAATATTCCCAGCGAAGATCATAGGACGCGGGGTCAAGCTCTATTGACTTGCGATAATACGGTATGCCGTTGTCGAGATCGTTCCCGAACACCACGACCATACAGCCCGCATGGGAGCAGAGCTTTGCAAGTGCCTTACATTCCTCGCCGTCGGGAGAGGGGCATTGTCCGAGGATATTTTCCACGTCGGAGATAAACTCTTTCGTCTCGGCTTCGGTCTCAAGCTTGCACCTGTTAAATTTTTGGTAAAACGCGTCTATTTGAGCGTTCAATTCCTCAATGTTTATTTTGTTCAGCCTCTTTCTCTTTGATCATAGTTACCGCGAATGCCGCCGCGATACACACGCAGTCGAGCGCAAGCCCTCCCGAGAGCAGAAATGCCGCGCATATCATCACAACCGCAATGCCGATACGTAGCACCCATGCTCTCCGACCGCCGCCCCTCGCGAACCACGCGAAAAATGCGAACAGCGGAGTAAACAGCGCAAAAACGCTCCAGCCCGTTACGAAGCTGCGCGAATAGTACAGCTCCCCGAGCATGGCAGTAAGATAGTACGCGGCTATCATTGCCGCGCAGAACAGCAGCACATACGCCGCCGAGCGGAACGGACTTTTCGTGAACATGCAGATCGACGTGCAGATAAATATCCAGACGCACATTCCCGAGGTCAGGTTGCCGAGCACCTCAGAGCTTATATCCCAATATTTTGACAGCGCGCCCGCGGCAGCGCCCAGCAACGCGAACATTAAGCAGAACATCAATGTCTTCCAAACGGGGCTTGGGCGCTTTGTCCTTGTTTTAAACGTCATACGTTCATATATTTATTGAGGAACTCGATCGACAGCCCTATCCAGCGGCGGCAGTTGTCGAGGTAGAACGCCTCGTTCCAGCCGGTTGCCTTGTCGCAGGTGGACAAGCCGTGCGGTCCTTCGTCGAAAATGTGCAGCTCGACGGGTACTTTGTTGGAAATGCACGCTTTCGCCATTACAAGCGAATTGTGCGCGGGAACGCAGTCGTCGTTGGCAGTGTGCCACATGAATATCGGCGGAGTTTTCGGGGTGACGCGGTTTTCAAGCGACAAGCGCGACAGATCAGAGCGGTTCGGCTCTTCCCCGAGAAGTATCTCGAAGCTGCCGACGTGCGGAGCGGTAACGCCGCTGATAACTGGATAACAAAGCACGGCGGCGTTCGGACGGAGCTCCTCAGGCTGGCAGTTTAGTGTTTTCACTACGAGATTGTCATTCCACATCGTCGCGAGACAGCCGGCAAGGTGTCCTCCCGACGAGCAGCCGAGCACGGCGATCTTGTTCGAGTCTATGTGAAATTCCTCCGCGCGCATACGTATCTTGTAAAACGTATACGCCGCGTCAAGAAGCGCCGCGGGGAATTTCGCGTTGACGGAATATGTCACAGTAAACGCCGCATAGCCCGCCGCCAGATATTGCAGCGCAATAGGCTCTCCCTCGCGGTCGGAGCAGTGGTTGTAGCCGCCGCCCGGAAAGATCACCACGGACGGACGCTTTTCGCAGTACGGCAGCCCTGCGATGCTGTCCGGAAGATACGCCTTTACAAACGCGGTCTTTTCGGGATTTATCGAAAAAGTTTTTACGGTCATAGCTTTAAAACCTCCCGTTGAATTATCCGTCTGAACTGACGGCATTATATTTTAATTATAACATTTTCTTTCTCATAAATCAAGAGGTAAAATAAAAGAAAAATGCCCGAAACCGTTTTCGGACACTTTTTGCTCAATCGTCGCTGCCGTTATACACGCGGTCAAGAAAATCATAAAAATTTTCGGCTATCGGTTCGGCGAGCTTTTCAAGCTGCTCTTTCGGTACTTCCCTGCCCTCGTCCTCAAATTCGTATTGCAGATCGAACAGCTCCTCATGCGGAAACTGTACGATCGGACAATTTTCCTCGTCGGGCATATTCTTGAGGTCGACGCAGCGGATAAAGTAGCCCTCCTTATCCCATACAAACGGAAGATACCCGTTTGCGGTAAGGTGCGGATTATACGCGTTGTCAAGCTCTTCAAACGGCTCGTCAGGCATATTTCTGCCCAACGCCCCGTCAAAGCAGTGATGACAGACGGTGAAGAACGCCTTTACGCCGTTCGGGAATGCAAATCCGTATTCCTCCTCATATTCCGCGATGTCCTTGTCGGAAACGGCGGACGGTATCAGCTTCCAAGTATTCCATTCCTCGTTCGGGTCTGCACCGTCCGCCAGCATCTCCTCGGGGAGATCGCACATCTGCAAGGCGACAGGCGCTTCTTCGCTCAGCTTCTTGTACATTCGCTCAAAAAAATCCCTCATAAACGCTTTGGCGCCGTTAATATCCATTTCATTCTCCTTTAAACGTCAATCCGTATCTCTCGTAGAACGCGGCAATATCGTCCGTGTTCCTCACCAGCTCCGCGCAGATGAGCTTCTTTTCAGCGGCGCTGTAAAAGCCGATCGTTTTCTCGCCCGTGCAGGTGGAGCTTTCCGTTCTGATGTCGCGCTCCGAAAACCCGTTGGGGATGGGCAGCGTTTTTTTTCGTTTCACTGTTACTCGCCCCGTTTCAGCTTTTCCTTGATCTTTTCCCAGCGTTCGCGGCTTTTGCTCCGCGATTCCTTTAGCTCGGCGGGGATACTGCGGAAGCGCATTATATTGTCGGTGATATTGTCCATCATCACGAAAAATTCTTCTTGGATAACGTTCTCGCGGCGCTGAGACTGCCCGCTCATGCAACGCTCTATAACCGCGCCGTATCGGTCGTAGGCACGCTTTACGGAGGTTTCCCATGATATGTAGACCTCGTTCATGGCGTGCTCGCCGATCTGATGCATCTCGGTGCGGTGTCCGACCGCGAACTCCAGTTTCTTGGCGATGTCGGCGGGATCAGCGGCGGAAAGTATTCCTGTCCGTCCGTCGGTAATTCCCTCGGCGGCGCAGCTCCCCTTAATAAGCAGCGAGCCCACTCCGCAGGCGGCAGCCTCGCGGACTACTATGCCGTTGGTGTCATACTCGGACGGGAATAAAAACAACTCGCCTGCCGTATAGAATACGCGCAGCTCCTCGCGGTCGCTTACCGCACCCGCAAAAATGCATTTGTCCGCAAGCCCCAGCTCGTTTACATAATCCTCCATTTCCCGCCTGTCCATGCCGTCGCCGACGAACATCATACGATAGTCCAGACCCTTTTCGTCGATTATCTTCAGTGCGTCCAGAATAAGTCTGATACCCTTGTACCAGAGCAGTCTGCCCACAAACATAAACAGAATTACGTCCTCGGGTATATCGTAGGCTTGGCGGAGCGCTTCCGCGTCACGCTTGTCCGCCCGCCCCATCGGGAAGTCGACGCCGTTCTCCATTACCACATAGTCGCCCTCGTAGCCGAGACTGCGGAGATTTTCTCCCGCGCCGCGGCTGACCGTCCATACCTCATCGCACGCGGAGATGTTGTTAATAACGAACTTTATCGCCTGCTCCGACATCAGCTTGTTGGGCAGCGCGCGCCTTATATCTATGTCAAATTTTGTGTGGTAGGTAAGCACTATCGGCACGTTGGTTTTTTCGCGGAGAACTCTCGCCATCATAGTCGACGCGAATGGGCAGTGACTGTGGATAATGTCGAATTCCTCCGTCGAAAGCGCATCGAGCTTCTTACAGGAAAACGGATATCCCGCGCGGTATCCGCAAAGCTTTTCGGTTATCGGCAAGCTGCGGTAGCGAAACACCTCAAACGGGTAATTATCCTCCGCGCCGGGGTATTCGGGAGTTACCACCGCCGCCTTGCCCAACTCTTTGGTAATAATGTTTGCGTAATTTATAACCGCGTTTGCCACGCCGTCGATCACAGGCGGAAACGAATCGTTCATCAAACATACGTTAAGCTTTTTGTCCATATCATAACCTCTTCCGGAAAATTATTGCACATAACTTGTATTTTTATTATAGCGTAAAACGTTTACAAAATCAAGGGCGTTTTGCGATTTTTTTGTAAAGATTTAGTAAAGGCAACACCGCACAATTCGTCCTAGCAAGGCATACAGTCTTGCGTCGACCTCATTGTACAATCTGCCGGAAATCTGTCTGCGCAACCGCTCGACAATAATTGTGCGGTGTTGCCTTAAGCGGATGTATTTGCGCACATTGTATAAGAGCCTGTTTAGTATCTCTCAGCACGCGTCCTTTCGGAAATTTTGTCGCTGACTGCGTTAAAAATCCTTGAAATACATACAGTATTCCTGCGGATTTTTGCCTTGTCATCGTCAAAATTTGCTTCGAAAATCCACGCACTTCGAGATACTTAACAGGCTCTAATATCGTCAAAAACCTCCCTTTTAACGGGGAGGTTTTTTGAATATTCTGCTGGACCGCTTATTCCTTTACCGAACCCGAAACAAGGTTTGAGTAAATGGACTTTTGCAGCGAAAGGAAGATTATCAGCGTAGGAACGATACAGATGACGATCCCCGCGAAGATGACCTCCCACTGTGCTCCGTACGGACCGATAAAGTTGTACAGCGCCGTTGATACTGTTTCGTGGTGAGGAATGTAGAGGTTTGCGGTGTAGAAGTCGTTGTAAATTCCAACGAACTTGATAACAAGCACTGTTGCTATCGCGGGGCGCAGCATCGGAAGAATTATGCGCCAATATACTCCGGGATAGGAGCAGCCCTCAAGAAACGCGCTCTCGTCAAGCGATACCGATATGTTGTCGAGAAACTGCATAAAAATCTGGATAGATACGATGTCCGTGCCGATGTACATAAGGATCGGTGCGAGATAGTTGTCGTGCAGACCCATTGCGTTTACGATCTGGAAAACCGTAACCTGCATGGAAATACTCGGAAGCAGCGCCACAATAAGGAAAATAGTCTTGACGATCTTGGTATACAGCATTGAGAAACGCTGAAGAACAAAAGCCGTCATAGTACCCGTAATGATCGTTCCAAAGCAGGAAATGATCTCAATAAGGAACGTATTTCCCAAACCGAGCAAAACGTGACCTTTGGTAAACGCGGTTATGTAGTTGGAAAACTGCGGCACTTCGGGAAGCGCGAAAACGTTCGACTGCAAATACTCCGTGCCGGTTTTAAGCGAACCGAGCAGAACAATGACCAGAGGAATAAGAACCACCAGACAGCATACGACCAGAAAAACGTATTTCAGTACCTGAAACGCAATTCTTACCGACTTCGGCGTTTCCTTGAATTGATAACTTTTTATGCTTGTATAAGTTTCTTTAGCCATATCCGTCACTTCCTCTCTTTAAATAACAAATTCTGAACGCCCGTAATGATAAGGATAATAAGCAGCAGCACAATACCCATTGCCGAGCCCAGTCCAACCTTTTCGTAGGTGAACGCTGTGTCTATCGTCTTGATTACGAACGTAGAAGTGCCGTTTGCGCCGCCGGTGATGATGTACGGGATATCGAATACGGAAGCCGCGCCCTTTATAGCGAGTACAAGCTGAAGCGCAACTATCGGACGGATACCGGGGAAAACGATGTACCAGAACCTCTGCCAGCCGTTTGCGCCGTCGAGATCGGCAGCCTCGTAAATATCGGGGGAAATGGACTGTATCGCGCCGATATACATGATGATGTCAAAGCCGATGTACTTCCAGATAGAGGCGAAAACCAGACACCAGTTTACGAGGTTCGGGTCGTTGAGCCAGCTTATTCCGGGAATGCCGAAGATCGAAAGGATACTGTTGAGCGTACCCTCCGAGCTGATGATGCCGTCGCCCTTCGTAAAGAACTTACGGAAGATGATCGATACCGCAACGCCGTTCATCATATATGGGAAGAACAGTATTCCCTTAAAGACGTTGGCAAGCTTCAGCTTGGAGCAAAGCGTAGTGGCGATAAGCAGCGCCAGAGCCTGCTGAACGAATGAACCTAACAAATAGTATAAGCAGTTTTTGAACGTGCTGAGATATTCGCTCTGTGTGAAGAGCGTTATGTAATTGTTCAATCCGATCCATTCAGGGTTTACGCCCAACTGATCGCGCTTCTGAAAGCTGAACAGAAACATATTCACTGCGGGGATAAGCGTAAATATCAGCAGAAGTACTATCGGGATAAGCAGAAAAAAGAACGTCGTGAGATACTTCTGTCCCGTATAGCCGCGCAGCCATTCGCCGAGCGTACGCTTTTGCTTAGCATTGGCACTCATAAACGGTACCGTCCTTTCAATTATTTATATGAGTTTTCGCTCCGTGAAAACGCGGAGCGAAAACCATGGGAAAACTGTGAAAACCGGCGTCGCGGTTTATTAACCGTTTGCGTTGTGATAAGCGATGTATTTCTCGTTCTTGTCTCTCGTCTCAGCCCATCTCTTGTTAACGTCGTCAACGATAGCCTTGAACGCTTCTTCACCCTCGCCTTTGAAAGCAGCCTCGGCGATCTTAGCCTTGAAGTTAGCCGCATCCTGATTCTGAGTACCTACCTCGGACTCCTTGTCGATCTCGTCAAATACGCCCTGGAGCGCGTCGGGAGCGGGGCTGGAAACAAAGAACTCGCAGTCCGCAAAGTCGGTAAGGTAGTCGGGCATATCAGCGCCGATAAGGGGAGACAGACCCTGCTGATCCTTGATAAACGTCGATTCGCTTATGAACCACTCGATGTACGCCTTGCCGAGCTCCTTGACTGCCGCGTCGCTGTTGACGTTGACCGCCATAGCGTAGTCGGCTGCGGAACGTGCGTACTGCTTGCCGTCCTTGTTGAACGGAGCAGGCATAAATCCGATATCCTCGGGGTGACCGCCCTGCTCTTCGGTAAGGATCTCCTTGAACTGGTTTACAGCCCACGAGCCCATGATCATCGTGCCGATCTTGCCTTGGCTGATAGCGGGCTTGGAAGCCTCCCAGCCGCTTGTCATGTGATCCTCTTCGAGAACCTCCGCCGTGCTGAACAGGTCGAACATAAGCTTCATGCTCTCATAATAACCATTTCCGGGAGTAAGAAGGTCGCTCTTTTCGGTAAGTATCTTGGTCTGAAATTCGGGATCGCCCTCGATCGAATCGGAAAGCGCCCAAATCTGGTTAAGCGGCCACTTATCCGGCTCGCCGAAATTGGTGAGGTACGGAATTACTGTACCGTTGTAGTGCTCGTTGATCTTCTTCAGATCGGCGATAAAGTCTTCGGGGGTTTTGGGAAGCTCGGTAATTCCCGCCTCGGACCATACTCTCTTATTGTAAACTATTCCTCCGTCAACAGAACCCATGTGCGGTATACCGTAAACCTGTCCGTTGCACAGATGCTGATCCATCCAGAGGTACTTCTTGGAGAGCTCGTCGTAAGAGCCGAGCGGCTCGAACTTCGCCGCCTTGTCCTCGGGCGTCATATTGCTCGGGATCATCAGAACGTCGCCGTAGTTTGTGGTGGTCATTCTGGTCTTTACGTCGCCGTTATACTTTGTAAGGCCCTCGTACTTAACAGTGCAGTTGAACTTCTGTTCAAACGCGTCGGTCATCTGATCGAGATAGCCGCTGTCCACCAAATCGGTACGGTTTGTAAGAACGTTGAGCGTAAGACCGTCAGTGATCTTGGACGCGTCGTAGAGCGTCGCGCCTGTCTGAGCGGGCGTAGAATTGTTGTCGGACGTGCTGTCGCCGCCTGTGCTGCTGTTACCGCCTGTGGAATTGCTGCCCGTGGAGCTGTTTCCACCGGTGGAAGAGCTGTTTCCGGAAGTATTGCCTGAGCTTCCGGTTCCGGAGTTTTCATTGTTGTTGCAGCCCGCGAGCGTAAGTGCTGCCGTTGCGGCGAGAACGCCCGCCAAAAATCTTTTCAGTTTCATGGTATTCCTCCATACATCATAAAGAGATAAAAAGTAACTATTTAATTAAGCTGTTTATGAAGTTATCAACTGCTTAATCTTACTTATAATTATAATTATTTTAAGCGCTTTTGTCAAGTTATTTTTTTTATTTTGTAAAATAGATAGAAAAAAGCCTTACATATTTGTGAAAATACACATATATGCAAGGCTTGGATTGTGTAATTGGTGTAACTTAACGTTCTAATACGCCAACTTAAATAAGGTTAATAAAGTAAATTTGCTGATTTAAGTTAAAATGCAATTTTCCCCTCAATATATGCCTTTACGTCGGCGAGAGGAATTCTTACCTGAGACATTGTATCGCGCTCACGGATGGTAACACAGCCGTCGTTTTCGGTGTCGAAATCGTAAGTTATGCAGAACGGTGTGCCGATCTCGTCCTGACGGCGGTAGCGCTTGCCGATTGCTCCCGCCTCGTCGTAGTCGACGGCAAAGTACTTGGAGAGCTCCTCGAAAAGTTCCGTGGACTTCTCCGAGAGCTTCTTCGACAGCGGCAGAACGGCAGCCTTTATCGGCGCGAGAGCGGGGTGAAGGTGCATTATCGTTCTGGATGTGCCGTCCTCGAGTGCCTCCTCGTCGTAAGCGTCACAGACCACCGCGAGGAACAGACGCTCAACGCCGAGCGACGGTTCGATAACGTAGGGTACGTACTTCTCGTTGGTCTCGGGGTCGAAGTATTCAAGCGACTTACCGCTTGTGTTGATGTGCTGCGTGAGGTCGTAATCGGTTCTGTCCGCAACGCCCCAAAGCTCGCCCCAGCCGAACGGGAACATAAATTCGAAGTCTGTCGTTGCCTTGGAGTAGAACGCAAGCTCCTCGGGGTCATGGTCGCGCAGACGGAGGTTTTCCTCCTTTATGCCGAGCGACAGGAGGAAATTCTTGCAGTAGGTGCGCCAATAGTCGAACCACTCCAGGTCCGTGCCGGGCTTGCAGAAGAACTCAAGCTCCATTTGCTCGAACTCACGCACGCGGAAGATGAACTGTCCGGGAGTTATCTCGTTTCTGAACGACTTGCCGACCTGTGCCACGCCAAACGGAACTTTTTTGCGCGAGGTGCGTTGAATGTTCGCGAAATTCACGAAAATGCCCTGTGCGGTCTCGGGACGGAGGTAAAGCTCGTTCTTGTTGTCCTCGACCGTACCCTGCGCGGTCTTGAACATCAGGTTAAACTGGCGTATATCCGTAAAGTTAGTGCTGCCGCAGTTGGGGCACTTTATGCCCTTTTCGCGGATATAGTCCATCATCTTGTCGTTCGCCCAACCGTCCGCTGTGGTCTCGCCGAAATCCTCTATCAGCTTATCCGCACGGTGACGCGTCTTGCAGTCCTTGCAGTCCATGAGCGGGTCGGAGAAGCCGCCGACGTGCCCTGAAGCGACCCAAGTCTGCGGGTTCATCAGTATCGCGGAATCGAGACCAACGTTGTATTTGTTCTCTTGAACGAACTTTTTGCGCCATGCCTTTTTGATGTTCTCCTTAAGCTCAACGCCGAGAGGACCGTAATCCCAAGTGTTCGCCAAGCCGCCGTAGATCTCGCTGCCCGGGTAGACAAAGCCTCTGTGTATGCACAGGGTCTTTATCGTTTCCAGTGATTTTTCGGTGTTCTTCATTATAAAAATTTCCTTTCTTATCCCGCGGGTGACCGCGGAGATCTAAATTTGTTCTTTTCCCCGCAACCCGCAAGAAGCATTGTCATCGGAATAACTGCCGCTGCAAGCAATGCAATTCCACGCTTTGACATAATATATTTCCTTATCGTTTCCGGTGATTTTTTGGTGTTCTTCATTACAAATATATTTCCTTCTTGTCCCGTATGGCTTATGGGGGATTCAGCATTACCGCTCAGCGGCGGCAATTCGGTTCAATCGCGCGCCGCAGCGCGTTCGCGTATCTCGGCGAGCCGCCGCTCGTACTGCCGCAGTTTTTCGGGATCGCTTTCGTGCTTTGCCTTGACGAATAAGTCCATTGTCTCGTCTTTGAGCGCGAGAATTTCCTCGGGTATCTTCATGTCGGTGAGGATGTAACGGCGCGTTATTTTGTCTAGAATTTCGGCTACAAGAGCTTCTATACGCTTCATTATATTTTGAATATCCAGCCGAACTCGTCGGGGAGCTTGCCGTACTGAATGCCCGTCATGGTGTCGTAGAGCTTCTGAGAAATAGCGCCGATCCGGTTGTCGTTTATTGTCATTATCTTATCGCCCCATTTAAGGTGCCCAACGGGTGAGATAACAGCAGCCGTTCCCGTGCCGAATACCTCATCGAGCTTGCCCGCGTCGTAAGCCTCGGCAACTTCTTGAATGGTAATTCTGCGCTCGGTTACTTTCATTCCCCACTTTCTGCAAAGCTCGATAGAGGACTTGCGCGTAATGCCCGGGAGAACCGAGCCCGTGAGTTGCGGCGTAATAACTTCTCCGTCGATAACAAAGAAAATATTCATCGAGCCTACTTCCTCGATATACTTCTGCTCCACGCCGTCGAGCCAGAGAACCTGTTCGTAGTCCTGATTGTGCGCCTCGTCCTGTCCTTTGAGGGAAATAGCGTAGTTCGCGGCGGTCTTTGCAAAGCCCGTGCCGCCTCTTACAGCGCGGACATACTTTTCCTCAACGTAAATCTTAACGGGATTGAGCCCAGTAGAATAGTACGCTCCCGACGGCGAGAGGATTATCATAAACAAATAGTGTTCTGCGGGCTTTACTCCGACATACGGGTCGGTCGCGAAGATGAACGGGCGAATGTACAGCGACGCGCCGTCGGTGTGCGGAACCCAGTCCTTTTCCAGCTCGACAAGCTGCTTGAGCGCGCCGAGGACAAATTTTTCGTCAATGGGAGGTATAACCATTCTCTCAGCGGAAACGTTCATGCGCTTGAAGTTCTCGTCGGGGCGGAACATCTGTATCGAGCCGTCAGCGGTGCGGTATGCCTTTAAGCCCTCGAAGATCTCCTGTCCGTAGTGCAGGCACATAGCCGCGGGGGACAGCGAGATCTCGCCGTAGGGCACAATGCGCGCGTCGTGCCAGCCCTGCCCCGCGTCGTAGTTCATGACGAACATATGGTCGGTGAAAATATGACCGAAGCCGAGATTGGTCTCGTCGGTCGGCTTTGCCTTGGGCGCTGTCGTCTTTTCAGTTCTGATATCCATGATAAATTACCTTCCTTTTGAGTGTGGGAGTGATTGGCTTCCCTAAGATTATTTACACAAATTTATTTTACCACTTTTTGCCGCCGTTGTCAACCGTTTTTGCGCAAAAAGGGATAGCCGTCCCTTTCATCTCCATTCGTTGACCGCGTAGAAAATCGCGAGCCGTATGTTTTTCAGCAGCCGCGACGAAAGCTCCTCGTATTCTTGGTCAAGACCTTTTTCCCGAGCCATAAACGGCGGCGAATCGTTCCACGAGCCCATAGCCCCGAAAACGTCCGCAATATCGGCAGCGCAGAACAGCGGCAAAAGCTTTTCGGGTATATCGGGCGGCGGTCCGTAAAAAGCGGGTGCTTCCTCGCCGTCGAGAATATTCAAAGCGCGTCCGAATATTTTAGCGAAGTCCGCACAGTCTATCCGTTCGGCAAGGTCGCCTATCTCGATAAGCACCTCGCGCAGCTCGTCGGAATTATCCTCGCCATGAGGCCATACAAACGGGATATGAAGAAGCTGCTCATAGTACAGAATATCCCACTTTTTCAGCTTTCGGTCAATTTCCCATTTCGGGTCAAAACCGGTTATCTCGCCATTCTTGAAGTAACAGATAATACGGCATTGCGACGTGTTGACAAAACCGAGCATTTGCCTGTCCTTTACCTCGGTCGGCATAACGAGCTTAAGGTCGCGCAGCCCTTTTTTAACGCAGTACTTATACCACTGCTCTGCGTTTTCGGCGGTTCGCCGCAATATTCCGCACTGTCGGATATTCGGCAAAAACAGAAACTCGACCTTATTTTCATAAGCGCTCGGTTCGTATTTAAAGTCTTTGCCTCGAAAAAGCGCCTGCTTTGCGGCGGCGGTAAGGCGGCACATTTGGAATAATTCGCCGTTCATACAATTCTCCTTTATTTCCAATTTCTGTTGAAGCTCGGCGCTTCAAGCGCAGGGTTTGAGGTGGTGGGCTTAGGCTTGCGCCGCCTTGAAACAAAATCCGTGATGTCAAACGGCTTTTTTTCGGGTGTGTTTTTAAACTGTTCGAGGTAGAACAGGACCGACTGTTCGAGCCGCTTGGTGTTTCCGAAGTGGTTTTTGATGGTAAGTAGCGAGAGCGTTTCAAACATTCCCCAGTTAAGCAGATCGGTGTCAAATTCAAGCCCGCCGTCCTCGTTTACGTGATAGCCGAGCCTGTCGCTCTCGCAGAAAAACGCGCGTATCTCGCCCTTGAACGTAATGTCGTGAGGGGCTTTTTTCGGGTCACGGGAAACGCTCTCCAGTTTTCCGAACGGAATAAAATACAGCCGCCGCGTAATTACCCGCGCGCCCCAGTGAACATATTCGCCTGCGTACTCGCTGTACACCATTCCGCTCGGCAGAAAGTCGAAGAACGTGTATTTCGAGTGGCGGCGTTTGCGTTTTTCGGTGATATACGCCGCCGAAAACCCGAAGACCGTTCCGAACAGAACGCTCCCACAGATGACCGCAAACAGCAGAAGCGCAAATTCTGAGCGATAGTTCAGCACTATCTGAACCGTGCAGAACACGCAAAGCGCAATGAGCGGTCCAAACACTATTGTAAGGACATGCCGCAGACGGCTGCTGTATTTTGCCGTGTCCGCGTGAAAGAAATATCTGTTTTTCAAGCAACCGCCCCCTTATACTATCTATATTTTATCACATCGGAGAAAAATAGTCAACCGCCGACAAAACAAAAACGCCCGAAAGCCGAGGCTCACGGGCGTATGAATTAAAGCTCGATTTTTCCGTACAGAGCAGCGTTTTTCTCGGTGTCGACGGTCTCCTTCGAGAATTCGCCCGCATTGGCGTTTTCATCAGGCTGATACTGGCGGCGCTTGTACTCGCGCTCGAAGCTCGTCGAAAAACCTCCCGACTGGCGGTAATTTCTGGTAGACGCGCCGTCCGGGGAACGCTTGCCGCCGCGGCGGCGGTTGTCAAACTTGGGCTTATCCGCGTAGATAACCACCTTTCTGTAAGGCTCGGTGCCCGTCGAGCGGCTGGAAACGCCCTCGATCTCGGCAACGCAGCTGTGGATAATTCTGCGCTCATAGGGGTTCATAGGCTCGAGAGCAATCTTTCTGCCCTGCTTGATGACCTTTGCCGAGGTTTTTCTCGCGAGCGCGTCAAGCGTTTCGCGGCGTTTGTCGCGGTAATCGTTGCAGTCGAGCGAAATGCGGCAGCAGCTCTCCTCGGAACGGTTGGACGCGAGTATCGTCAGATACTGAAGACTGTCCAGAGTTTCGCCGCGCTTTCCGATAACGATGCCGAGCTTCTCGCCTGTGATGTTCAGAACGACGTTTCCGTCGCGCTTAACGGGCGTGATCTCAAATTTTTCCAACCCCAACGCGTGCATAACGTCGGTAAGATATTCGATCGCCATTTTTACCTTAACGCTTTTGCTGATGTCGAAATCTGCGGGAAGATCACCGCCGTCGCTGTCGCCGTTGTCATCGTTGTCCACAGCGGTCTCGGTCGGAGCGCTTTCCGTCTCTTTCTCTTCAGCCGTCTCCGCTGCGGGAGCGGGCTCGCTTGCCGCCTCGTAAACCGCCTTTACCTTGTACTCTCCCTTTAAGCCGCCGAAGAGCGTTTTTCTCGGCTGCTCAAGAACCTCAAAGTCGATTTCGTCCGCGCTTACTCCGAATTCCTCTGCGGCAAGACCCTTGGCTTCATCCAAAGTTTTTGCTGTGAATTCTTTTTCCATATTGATCCCCTTTCCGATAACGCTTAATCGTCGTCATTATCGTGATATTCCTCGCCGTATTTCTCCGCGTCAGCCTTGCGTGCTGCCGCGAGCTTTCGGCGGTTGATCTCCTTTTGAGAAAGAGTTTCCTCGTTGCCGTTTTCGTCAACTACCTTTACCGCCTCAACGTTTACGCTCTTATTCTTAGCGGCAATTTCCGCCTCCGCCTGCTCTTTTAGCTTTGCGGGATCGTATATCTTGTTGAGTATGATAGTCTGCGCAATGCCGAACACATAGCTTATCGTCCAGTAGAAGCCCGCTCCCGCAGGTACGGTAAAGGCTATCCAGAGCGACATAAGCGGCATAACATACATCATTATCTTCATCGAGCCCATCGACTTTGCCGCGTCGGGATTGGACTTCGCCATCATTTTGTTGGAAACAAATGTCTGGAGCAGCGACATCAGGAACGATATGATCGGCACAAGTATGATCGGGAAACCCATGTCGTCCTTGGGAACTACGCCCAGCTTTATGCCGATAAAGTTCAGATTATCATAAAGCTCTTTAAGCTCCGCTCTTACCTCGGGACGGACTGCCGCGTCGCTGTACGCGTTCATGCAGTTATATCGCGCGGTCTCAGTGCCGAAGCAGTTCAGGGCATACAACTCGCGCTGCATATTCGTTGTCGCCTGGAACGTTACAACGTCTTCTCCCGTTGCCGCATATGCGCCGTAGTGTATCTGAACGTTGGTCAGCGCGTCGGTGAAATTCTTGCTGAACGAATGCGCCAGACGATACGCTGTTTTTTCGTCCTCGGATGCCATTGCGTCGAGTGTTGCGCGCTCCTCGTCAGTTATCTTATACATATCGGTGTGGGCAAGCTGATTGTTGGACTTATCCTTCGCGTATGCTTCCTTTATAGCCGCCTTTACCGCATCAGATACTATCTTTACGTTCTTCGTGTCCAACGTGCCGAACACGGTCATATCATACGCTCTTTCGCCATCGCCGAGACAGTGCTCGTTATAGTAGGCGAGTATCTTCTCTGAGTCGCGGAGGATATCCTCGTGCTTGGCGCGGTCCTTTTCGTTGAGTTTTTCAACGTCCTCGGCGGGCTTGGTGTACTCGTTGACGATAACCGAAGTAAGCTCAACGTTGTACGATTCCTCAACCAGCGCGGTTATGGATTCGTTGCTCAGATGCATTATATGAGTAAGCGGCTTGTAAACAACGTCGATGACGCCGAACAGTATCAGAAAAGACAGCAGCATAGAGCCGCATCCTGACATCGGCTTGTAGCCCTGCGCCTGGAGCTTCGCAAGCTCCTCCTGCATTTTCTGCTGATTGTTTCTGTATTTCTGTTGAATTTCGGCAACCTTCGGCTGAAAGACAGCGGATTTCGCGGAATTTTTCTGCTGCTTTATCGACAGCGGCAGAAGCGCAGCCTTGACGATAAACGTGAATATCAAAATAGCAACTCCGACGTTGGAGCATATAAACTTATAAATAAAGTACAGAATGTACCCCAAAGGCGTACCTATCAAGCTGTAAATAAATTGAATAACGTCCACGACCTTTCTTGTTTAAAGCGCAAACGCGCCGATCATTGTTCTACATCATAATTTATATATGGTTCAACTCCCGCGGTCATTTCCGTTTGTAGGGAGATTTTCTGCGTGATCTTCGTCTGCGGTAACGCTCCGCGCAGTCTCTGCCTATCTGCGTTTTTGTGCGCGATACAGTGAGCTTTTCGGGACGGAAACAGAATTTTTTCGGCACGGGATCTACTCCTCCGTTGCCGAACGGGTTGCATCTGAAAATTCGCCAGAATGTCAAATAACCGCCCTTTACCGCTCCAAACCTCCGAATAGCGGTAAGCCCGTACTCGGAACAGGTAGGGTAAAAGCGGCAGCACGGCGGTAAGATCTTTGACAGCGTAAGTCGATACAGCTTGATAATTCCCAAAAAAATATATTTCATTGCAATCAAACAGCGGACGCGTCAGTCCGCCTTGTTCAACTTCGGCAGAATATTCTTTTTTATAAGACTTAAAATCTGCTGCATTTTTAACGTTGGCGTTTTTGCCCTCGCGACAAACACGAAATCAAAGCGCCGATCGGTTTCTTCCTTGATAACCGGGTCCAAAAGGCGGAAAGCTTCTCTGATTATCCGCCTTGCCCGATTGCGCTGAACCGCGTTTCCGACCTTTTTCCCCGTGACTATGCCGAGACGGTTTTTGCCTCCGCGGCGCGGCTTTATGTAGCACACAAAGCCGTAGCACACTACGGATTCGCCTTTTCTGAACAGGTAAGTGAAATCGCGGTTGCTTTTGATTACGACGTATCTTTTCCTTAAATCAGACATCGACAGCCGTCATCAATGAGAAAGTCTTTTTCTGCCCTTTGCGCGGCGGCGTGCAAGAACCTTTCTGCCGTTCTTGGTAGACATTCTCTTCATAAAGCCATGCTCATGCTTTCTCTGGAGCTTCTTGGGCTGGTACGTTCTTTTCATTTCTTTTCCTCCTCAATTATTTTTTCTGCGTCGGGATACAATTATCCCGTACACAACTACTCACATTAAATTATTATACCTCATTATAAAACCCTTGTCAAGGGGTTTTTGGAAATTTCACTTAAAAATATAATTTTTTCTTTGATTTGTATTTTTTTTTGGTAAATATTACAATGAGTGTACCGCTGCTAAATTCTAATTTACCAAGAGTTTGACAACAAAAAAGATTATGCTATAATCGAAAAAATTTTTAAAATGAGGCAATATTGTTTTTTAGATCGTCTTATAAGTGAAATACGTTTTTCACACCGGAAGTGAGAGCCTTAAAATGACCAACGACGAGCTTACGGAATATATACGAATGTTCCAATGTACGCTCTATCGTCTTGTGTTCAGCTATGTGTGCAATTGCGAGAACGCCAAGGACGTATGCCGGAACGCCTTTATCATCGGCACGACTACCGTGTCTGTTAACCAAAAACACGAACGGGGAGCAGAATGCTCCCTGTTTTTACAGTATCTTTTCCATTCCGATCTTCTGCACCGAAAGTCCGCATTTCTCGTAAAACTTTATTGCACTTTCGTTGCACGCCCAGACGTTCAGCGTGATATTGTGACAGCCGCTTTCCTTGGCGAATTTCAGAACGTGCTCGTACAGCGCCTTGCCGACGTGCATTCCCCGTGCCTTTTCGTCGACGCAGAGATCGTCAATATAGAGCGTTGTAAATTTAGGAGTGTTGCGATCCTCGTGCCGCTGAAACACGCAGAACGCGTAGCCCTGAACAACGCCGCCGTGTTCACACACAAATATCGGGCGTTCGCTGTCGGCGATTATTTCCTCAAGCTCCGAGGGCGCGTATTTTGTCGTTCCCGACTTGAACAGATCGGGTCTGCCCGCCGCATGGACCTCCAGCACCTGTGACAGCAAGTCCATAATGCGCGGAATGTCGCCGTTTGCGGCTTTTCTAATTGTTAATTCCATTTGTACACTTCCTTATATTGCAATCTCGGATCGGCAAATTCTGCTGCAGTGTTCACGGTATGCAAAGCGATTACAGCTCCCGTAATTCCGCTTTTGACTTTGCCCGAAACAGAGTGTACTCAAAATCGGTATATTCCGCCGTTCCGTTAACCGCATACATGGCAAACACAACGCCCGTAAATCCGCCCGAGACCTCGCTCGAAAGATACCGCGCCTGACCGTACCCGAGAACCGTATCTCCGCCGTCGTCGGAAACTATCAACAAATAGCCGTTGTTATCCGCACGGATAATAAGCTCCGCGCTGTTTCCGCTTATCGGACACGTACACACAGTGTGCTTTATGCCGCCGATATTCAGCTTAGCAACGGCTTCAACGCCACTCTCCGTCTTACGCAGGGCGATATCGTAATGTTCTTGCTCGCACATATAGGCGGTAAGTCCCGCCTCGCCGCTTTCGAGCCGGACCACTGCCCGGAATGTGCCTGCAAACTCGCGTTGGCGTATACCGAGGAACGTTGGCGAATCAACGTCGTCGAGCGTTTTCTCCGTACCGATGAGCACTGCCTTATCGTCCGAGAGCGCGTAATTCTCCGTTACAGGGTGGCGGAGATTGACCCACTCAAGACGCGAATTTGCGAACGTGTAGCGGCGGCAGTGTTCCTGCGAAAAATCACCCTTTATCTCGTACTCGAAATCACAAGTGCCGTCGTTCCCTGCAAAGAACGTGCCGTCCGCGTTGAACGTCACGGGCACAAGGAACACCTCGCGTCCGAGATTGTGGTACGCCGACCATTCGCCGAGCTGACGGAATCCCAGACACAAAATATGCCAATCGCCGTATTTATCTTGAATCAGATCGCCGTGTCCTATGCCTTGAATTATGCACGGCGCTTTGTTGCGGTTGGTGATAACTGGATTGTTCGGGAAACCCTCGAACGTTCCCCAAACGCTGTCGGAACGCGCGCAGGTTATCATGTGACCGTACTCCGTGCCGCCCTCGGCAGCCATAAGATAATATGTGCCTTTTATTTTGTAGAGGTGCGGACTTTCGAGAAAACGACCGCCCGAGCCTTGCCAGATGCAGCGGCTCGGTGAGAGCTTTTCGCCTGTCGCGATATCGATCTCGCACTGAACAACACCGCCCTTGCCATCGTCGTCCGTGCCGTTGCTCATAAAGTACGCGTGACCGTCCTCGAAGTACAGAGAGGGGTCTATACCGTCCTGATCAACGTTTATGGGGTCGCTCCATTCGCCGTGGATATCGTCGGTGTACACGTAGAAATTCTTGTGGGTGGAGTCGTTGGTCGTCACCATATAAAAGCGTCCGTTGTTAAAGCGGATAGTCGGCGCGAACACTCCGCCCGAGCTGCCGATCTTATCCAGCATTACCTGACTTTTCCGAGTGAGAACGTGACCGATCTGCGTCCAGTTGACAAGGTCTGCGCTCTCGAACAGCGGCACTCCCGGGAAGTACTGAAACGAGCTGCACACAAGATAATATTTCCCGTTCACCGCGCAAACGGACGGATCGGGGTAAAAGCCCTTTATTACGGGGTTCTGATATTTCATAAAGTCTCTCCTTTACGCGCTTTCTCCGTTCTCGAAAAAATCACGCGGTTCAGTTCTTTATCTCATACTTTTCGCCGCCGATGACCACGCTTGTTCCCATGAATATCGGCGCGGCTTTTCCGACCGCTATCGTCTTTTCGTCGCCGTTCGGGAGCGTGCATGCCCAGTCCTCCGCACCGTGATTTTTCAGTCCCCAGAGCGCGGGGTTTTTCTTGTTGCGGACAACCTCCGCTTCAAGCGCAACGTTGTCGTTAAACAGCTTTGCGCCGTCGAACAGCAGCACGCTCGTTTTCGCCCCGACGAGCGACAGCGGCTTCGCGTAGTGCGTTCCGCACGGACAGATGAGCTTGCCCTCGTCGTCCGTCTCAACGGCGGGCAGGAAGTTCTGTATTCCGCACGGACAAGCCGTGATATCGCCGCGCAAACGCTTGAGCAAATCGAGCCATTGCTTCTCGATAAGCCGCTTCGACGGCTCGTTTAAGCCCGTCGTAAACGAAAATTCAAACGCCTCGCGTATGTAGTCGGGCATTATCCGCCAGAATTTTATGATATTGTTGTGAACGCCGCGCACGGGTCGGTTGCTGTCGTCCTCGGGATCGTACACGAAGATCGGCTCAAAGCCGTAGTGCCGCCGTTCCGCTTCCTCAGTGAGACAAACGCTTTTCAGCACGCGTCCGCCCTCCAGCGGATCGCCGCGCAGCAGCAGACGAAATAAGACCACCGCCAGCGAATAGCGGTCGGTGTACTTGTCGGGAGCTTTCTCTCCGCGAACGATCTCTGGCGCCATATACCCGGGCTTGCCCGCGATACCGAGATGCTCGCCGTAGGGCGCGATGTTGTCACAGTCGCATATAAGCACGTCGCCGTCGCTCGGACGGATAAAGAAACCGCCGTCGTTCATATCCTGATAGCTTCGTCCGCTGTTGTGCAGCTCGCGGAACGCCGCCGTAATTTTTATCGCGGAATTGACCACCGAATACAGACCCGAGAGCTTAACACGGGCGTTAAGAATATCCGAAAACGGCTTGTATTCCTCGGGGATGACGTCCATTAAAAAGCCGAAGCTGTCGTCGATCTGCGAGGTAAGCAGACGCGGCATCAGAAACGCTCCGTGCGCCGACTTGTTTTCGCAGAGCGTGCGCAGATTGTCACGGAAAATGTCGGGTCTGCGCAGCTTGTTCGGAAAGTAGACCTTGAGCGCGTACTCTTTCCCCGCAAACTCCGCGCGGTACACTGTGCCCTGACCGCCTTGCCCGAGAACCTCCGTTATCGTCGCGCTGCCGCCCAGCTCAAGCGGAACGCTGTCGCCTATTTTAAGCATCAGAACCCGCCTCCCGAGAGCGATTCAAAGTTCTCCTCTGCGGAGGTTTCGGCGGCGTTGCCGCACCACTCGCAGACGGTCTCGTTCTCGCCGTCCCAGCAAGTGGTCTTGCCGCACTCGCTGCACTGAAAAAATCCCTTAGCGCTGCAGTACGGACAAGACGGATATTCGGTGGTAACGTACACGTTGCCCGAAATTTCGGTGTCGCCGAATTTCTCGCGCCCCGCCGTGCGCTCGCTCACTTTGAACGCCCAAGTCGCGTACCAGTCGCCGTCCTCGCGCTGCTCGGTGCGTATGCCGAACAGCTCGTGGGTCTGCTTGCATTTCGTCAAAATAACTGCTGCTTTCATAATTTATCCTCCAAAAAAATCCATATTGGTCGGTTCTTGCTCGAAATATGCTATTCCGTTCCTGACGGAATAGGTTATCTTCACGCCGTAGTCGTCATAGACCGCGCTCCATTTGTAATCGGCGGGAGCTGCTCGTTCTATCGCTTCAGCAAGCGCCTTTGCCGCGGCTTCTCCGCCGTCGGCATATCGTATCGTCGGCATATCGTTATATTGGTCGACGACAAGATACGCCGTCTCCCCGTCCGTTTTTTCCGCCTTGACCTCGTAATGGTAAAACACCTCGGAGCTGCCGCCGTCATAGGGATCTCCGAACAGCGCCCATATTTTGCCGAGTATCAGCGCACCCGTTCTGCCGTCCACACACACGTCCTTTTTCTCGTCGAACAGCCGCAGGATATTTTCCTCGCCCGAGTGGTGCCGCTCCTTTGTGAAAGTCCATTCAGCCATTTTTACCTCCATTGCGTGTCAGTGCAGCTTTTTCAAACTATCACCGACGTTTTGTCAAATAACTGTTTCTTTTATATTTAATCCTTGATTTAGGTTCCTTGATCGCTCGTTTCTGTGCTGCCGTTCATTGCCAGATCCACTATCTCGTCAACGGTAGGTTCGCGGTTTAATCCGGAAAACTCCGCAACCAACTCGGGATAATATATTAGATCGCTGCCGCCGGGGTGGTTTATGCTTTTCTTGAATTTATTTACCAAATCGCAGTGTTCTTGCTCCGACAGTTTCCGTCCTGTCTTTTTTTCCCGAACGGTCATAATCGATTCAACCAGATCAATCAGCTCTTCTCTCGACATTTTTTCCATATTAAGCTCCTCATTTCAGCTTTTTCAGTATCTTCGCCGCGTCCTCGTGACCGTTCTGCGCCGCCTTGTCAAACCACTTCCGCGCCTCGGTGTGATCCTTGGGAACATACACTCCCTTTAAATACATGACGCCGAGATTGTACTGCGCGATATTCAGCTCCTGATCGGCGGCGGTCTTGAACCAGCGGAACGCCTCGGCAGGGTCTTTCGGCACGCCGTTACCCGTGTACAGGCACTTTCCGTAGGAGCACTGTGCCCGCGCGTGGCCCGCCTCAGCAGCGCGCTTGTAGAACAGCGCCGCGCCCTCCATATCCTTTTCCGCCATACAGCGCCGCGCGCTCTGGTACAGCTCCTCGCCGTCGTCGGGCAGCGGCTTGGGCTTCTCAACGTCGGGGTCGGGGAGCTTCGGCGCTTCGTTTTCGGGAGCGATAACTACCGCCTCGCCGCCCGCAAGCTGCTTGCGCCATTTCTTGGCGAGCTCGGGATTTTTTTCGGTGTGAACGCCGTTTTCGTAGCACAGCGCCACCATATTCACAGCCTCCGCGCAGCCTTTTTTCGCCGCGTTGAGGAAGCAGTTGAACGCCTTGTCCTCGTCGACCTCGCAGGAAATTCCCTCCGCGAAAAGATAGCCGACCATATACTCGGCCTGCGCCACGCCGTTTTCCATTCCGCGCACGAACCATTCCCGCGCCTGATCGAGATTTTGAATGCCGCCGCGCCCTTCAAGCCGATAGCTGCCCATGTAATATTCAGCCTCGCCGTGGTCTTGCAGCGCCGCCGACTCAAACCAGTAAAGCGCTTTCTCATATTCGCGGACGCGGTCGAAATGCCTCCCGAGCGAATACTGCTCTGCCGCGTCGGTGATGTTCTTTTTGCTCTCGGTCTCGCTCGCGGGGAGCGCCTCGGACTTCTTGAACGATATCTCGCACCCGACTGCGCATCCGACCGCTTCAACTGCCTCGGTGGCGATCTTCCCTTTAATCCCGATCTCGTCGCGCAGGGATTTTATGCACCTCGCCGCCGCTGCGCACTTCACCTCGAAAGGCTTCCCGCGCACCGCATAGAGCTTTTGTGCGCAGCCGTCGTACAGCGTGACGTAGCCGAGCCGTCTCGCGGCATTCTCCTTGGGGAAACAGTCAGCGATGAGCGCATCGGTTCGCCGCCTGTCAAGAATGGTCTGCTCGCCGTATTTGTCGGCAATATAACGCAGAATGCCTTTAAGATCGCGTATAGCTTCACCCTTTTTATTGTGAACGGTTTTGCAAAAACCGCAGTAGTCCTGTTTGGTTTCGTCAAAGGTCTTTCCGCAGCGCGTGCATTTCACGAATATCACTTCCCTATAAATCACTTCATACCTATACACTATATATTGTACCACAAAATCGGTTTCTTGTCAACGGCTTTATACATATTTTTAATAGAGCGCAAATACTTACGATTTTCTTACATTTTTGTCACATTGCTTGCATTGGCGGGGAAAATGTGCTATAATTTCGGAAAAGGGGGATGGTTATGGGAAGATATGCACATATAATTTACGATTACAATATAGCGCCGGCGGCGTTCTGCGCCGCGATAGTGACAATAGCGTATATTCCGATGCGCGCGGTTTTGCTGAAGCTCAGCCGAAAGCGCCGCCGTCCGCTCCCAGTGGAGCTTGCCCGCGCGCTGCTCGCGGGGTATATCGCGGCGTTGGTGAACATCGTCTGGTATCCCGTTCCCGAGCTTATCCAAATGCTTACGCACGACCCCGAAATGCTCTCTGACGCGTTCAGCGGCGGCTATTACACGCAGAATTCCGAGGTGCTCCGCCGTCTGTTCGGTCTGGACGGCGGCGGAATATCGGTGCTTCTCCATGACTTTGAAATACGCGCGAATGTCGCGCTGTTCGTGCCGCTCGGCTTTCTTCTGCCGATCGCGTTCAAGGGGCTGAGGTGGTGGCAGACCGACCTTATCTGTCTGGGAACGACCTGTCTCGTAGAGCTTGTCCAGCCGCTCTTCGGACGCGCGGGCGACATCGACGACGTGATAACAAACGCGCTCGGCGGTGTGATAGGCTGCGCTCTGGCAAAGCTCGCTCTGAAAATATTCGGGCAAAAACGGGAGGTATCGTATGAAAAAAAGTAAGATCGTTTTGAGTTGGGCGTTGCCTGTAATACTCGGCGTCACAAGCGTGCTGCTTATCATATCCGCATTTCTGGCCTTTTTCGCAAGGGTAGAGTTAAGCCCCGAATACTCCGTTCCGATATATACCCGTAAAAGCCCGTTCACGGGGCATGAGGACTACTATTACGCAGTGTTCTCGCGAAACTCGGAATACGCGCGGATAGTAAAAGCAAGCGCCGAATGGGCAGAATATTTCGACGCGGAAAGCGGCGCGGCAAATACACTCATCTTCACGCGCGGCATACGGCGAAAGCTTTCCGTTCCGCAGGAAATGAAATCTATTGAGCGTGAAATGGACGGATACGGGCTTAAAGGCGTTCACAGCGATCATTATATCGACCTGACGGCGGACGAGCTGTACATGACACTGCTTGAGGTCGGCGCTGTCATGGGTGTGTTAAGTATAATATCGGCAGTGATATTCTCAATAAAACGCCGCGCGGTAAAGGCAAAGGCAGTCAAAGAAACGGCGGCAAAGGAGGACGAATGCAAAGAAGGAAAATCGTCTTCATATACGGTGTATTGACGACCGTCGTCCTGTCGCTCGCGACGGGGGTAATGCTCTTTGTCAGCTCGATAAGGAGCTATGAGCTGTGCGCCGATGCTATTGCATACGGCTGGGAGAATTGCGTCGAATATCCCATGCTGTCAAAGGAGCTTAAAGGCATTGTTTCCGAGGAGGAGTTTCGCGACGGCACACCCGAGGGCAGGCTGAAAATGTACCGAAAATTGGATAATCTCGTTCTCGACGAACGCCCGTCCGATAAATTCCACGGCAGCACACACGGCTTCAAATCTCCGCTGTACGATACGCTCGAGGTCGGCGGAAAAACCTATTGCGTTAATATCGACATTGACGCAATGGGCAGACTTACGGGCACGGAGATACGCAATTTCACATGTCATATTTGGGAAGTGTCATTTTTAGGAATATGAGGAGCGTAATTCATGAAAAAAACGGTTTTGATAATTCTCTCGGCAGCAGCGGTCTTAATTATCGGCTTTGCCGTATCCGTTCCCGTCGTGAACGGCCTTCACGCGAAAAATGTCGCCGACGGTCTTGCCGCTCTGCCGCTCCCCGAAAACACCCGTATCGCGGAGCAAAAGTCAATAGCTGCCAAGCTGTGGGGCAGCGGCAACGGAATGGACTACTTCGGCGCGCTGCTTCTTGAAAGCGGGCTCTCGCTTGAAGAGCTGCAAGCGCACTACGTCGGCAATGTCGTGAGAAAGCAAAGCGGACAACACATTGAAGTCACCGAACACGGCAATTACGCCTTTAAAACCGAGGTGAGCTCCGACGGTTACTATATCGTTTATGCGCTCGGCGGCTGTGATTGTCCGCTGATAGAGCTTTACGCCGAGCTTGATTTGCGTGCTCGGTGAAAATTTTCCGAAAAAAATTCAGATACCCCTTGACAAGGGGTATCTTTTCTGTTATAATATTATCTGTTAGTGTAATGTTTATTTGCTTTACACTCGAAAGGGCGCGTTATGAATATAGATTTTGTGCTATTGCTTGATATTTACGGAGAGCTTCTGTCGAAAGGACAGCGCGAGGCGCTGGACCTGCGGTACAACTCCGATCTTACGTTGTCGGAGATCGCCATGGAAATGGGCGGCGTTTCGCGGCAATCGGTGAACGACTTCATCAAAAAGGGCGAAAAACGCTTGCTGGAGTTTGAAAGAGTTCTCGGAGCGGCAGAGCGGCACAAGTTCGCCGCGGCAAGACTCGCCGAGGCGAGGAGCATCGCCGCCGCGCTGAAAAACGAATACGCCGACGGGCGTTTCGCGGAGCTTGAAAAGGCTCTGGAAGATATTGAGGATATGGTCTAGGAGGTGCTGTTGTGGCTTTTGAGGGATTGTCAACAAAATTGAACAACGTTTTCGGCAAGCTGAAGGGTCACGGAAAGCTCACCGAAAAGGACATAAAGGACGCGATGCGTGAGGTTCGCATGGCGCTGCTGGACGCGGACGTAAACTTCAAGGTCGCAAAAGACTTTGTAAATAAGGTCAGCGAAAAGGCAGTCGGCGCAAAGGTAATGGAAAGCCTTACTCCCGCGCAGCAGGTAATCGACATAGTTCACCAAGAGCTTATCGAACTTATGGGCAACACTACCGCAAAGCTGAATTTCCCGAGCAAGCCGCCGTGCGTTATTATGATGTGCGGATTGCAGGGCGCGGGTAAGACTACGCACTGCGCGAAGCTCGCGAAGTGGCTTGAAACGCAGAACCGCAGACCGCTTCTGGTGGCGTGCGACGTGTACCGTCCTGCGGCGATAGAGCAGCTTCATATCGTCGGCGAGAAGGTGGGCGCTCACGTTTTTGACGAGGGACAGGGTAATCCCGTTGAGATTGCTCAGCACGGCATAAAGTACGCCAAGGATCAGGGCTTTGACACAGTGCTGCTCGATACGGCGGGTCGTCTGCATATCGACGAAACGCTGATGAAGGAGCTTGAGGACATCAAGGCCACAACGCAGCCGAATGAGATACTTCTCGTGGTCGACTCCATGACGGGACAGGACGCGGTAAACGTTGCGGAGAGTTTTAACGGCGCTCTGGACATTACGGGCGTGGTTCTGACGAAGCTCGACGGCGATACGCGCGGCGGCGCGGCGCTTACGGTTCTCGCGATAACGGGCAAGCCCATTAAGTTCGCAGGTATCGGCGAAAAAGCGGAGGATCTTGAACCATTCTATCCTGACAGAATGGCGAGCCGCATTCTCGGAATGGGCGACGTGCTCACGCTTATCGACAAGGCAAAAGCGTCTATCGATGAAAAGGAAGCCGAAAAGGCGGTCAAAAAATTACAGGAAAACAAGTTCGATTTGAACGATCTGTACGCGCAGTTCGAGCAGATAGAGAAAATGGGCAATATACGCTCCATTCTGAATATGATTCCCGGTGTTGCAGGGAAGATCAAGGACGAGGACATCGACGAAAAGAAAATGCCGCACACCAAGGCGATCATTTCTTCGATGACGAAAAAGGAGCGTGAAAAGCCCTCCATTATCGATGCGAAACGCAAGCGCAGAATTGCGGCGGGTTCGGGTACATCGGTCGAGGAGGTCAATCAGCTGCTCCGCCAGTTCGACCAGATGCAGAAGATGATGAAGCAAATGGGCTTCGCGGGCAAGGGCAGGAAAAAGCGTATGCCGAGATTTCCCATGAATATGGGCGGAATGGGCGGCTTTCCCGGAATGTAAGCGGGAGAAAACGAATGAGTGACTTTGATTACGGGAAAAAACCTATCCACCTGCTTGGCACGGTAATTATCCTTGTGGGGATAGGATTTATCTTCTATTGGTTAAGAAAGGCGCGCTTCTATCCTCCCGAGGAGCACAGCAGCATTTACGGAACGCACTACACTGGCGGTTGGCTGACATTAGTCCAAGGAATTGTGATGTTTATTGGCGGATTTGTGATACTGTTCACATTAGGTTAAACGATAAAAACAAGCAAACGCTTGATTTTATAAATAACAAATTATCGAAAGGAGATACATTATGGCAGTTAAAATCAGATTGAGAAGAATGGGCGCTAAAAAGGCTCCGTTCTATCGTGTTGTCGTTGCCGATTCCCGTTTTCCGCGCGACGGACGTTTCATTGAAGAGATCGGCTACTACGATCCCACCAAAGAGCCCGCCGTTGTCAACATAGACAAGGAAAAGGCGGAAGAGTGGATTAAGAAGGGCGCACAGCCTACCGACACAGTTAAAAGACTTTTAAAGTGATTTTTTTGAGCAAAGGTTAATTGGCATAGGTATTTTAGAAATTCATCGAGATCAGGGCATAATTTACCACGGCATTTAACCCCTATGGAGGGAAAGTTATGATGAAAGAACTGCTTACTACCATTGCTACGGCATTGGTTGAGGACAAGACAGCCGTTGAGGTCAGTGTTGACGAGCCCAACGACGAGGGTGTTATCGTGTATCATCTGCACGTTGGTCCCGAGGATATGGGCAGAGTGATCGGCAAGCAAGGCAGAATCGCAAAGGCGATCCGTATTGTTATGCGTGCGGGAGCTGTCCGTGCTAACGAGAAGATCTCCGTTGAGATCGACTGATTTTAAGAACCTGTACCGATAGCTCGAAATGCACGCATTATGCTTTGCAAAATGCTGATTGTGAGCATAATTTTGTCGCTTTAAGGTGAACGCCCCGGAGCGGAGTCGCGCATTAAAGTCGTTCACACTAAGACAAGCGTTGAGCGGCTATTGGTACAGGTTCTAAGAGGTTGTCCGAAATTTCAACGTGCGCGGGGAAACTTCGAACAGGTTTTAAGATAGCGGCGCATATCGGTGCGCCGTTGTTTTTTAAGAGGTGATATGATTGGCTGTTAAAGAAAACGATAATAAAGATATAGTGGAAATGATACGAAAGGGCTTGGAGAAAAGCGGAGGCTACTGTCCGTGCCGACGCGAGAGGATACCGGAAAACAAGTGTGTCTGCGAGGAGTTCCGTCGGCAGATCGCTGATCCGGATTTTGAGGGGTACTGTCACTGTATGCTGTATTACAAGTCCAAGGATTGACCTGTTATTTCAAAAACCTCCCGCGTCTTAACGGGAGGTTTTATTTTCATTCCCCGGAGGAGGTCTTGAGAGCCGCGTTCGCTATAAAATCAATAAACTCAGCCTTGCAGATAGGACGAGAGAAAAAATATCCCTGAATGAAATCGCACTTCAGATTTGAGAACGCTTCAACCATTTCGCGTGTCTCGATACCCTCGACAACGATCTCCATTTTCATATCCTTGAGCATTTTCACGGTGTTCTGGAGGAATATCCACATTTTAGGATTATGCTGCTCGTCAACGAACGACTTGTCGAGCTTGACGATCTTCAGCGGAAGTTGGATAACGCGTTTCATATTCGAGTAGCCCGTGCCGTAGTCGTCCAGCGAGAACGAAAGCCCGGCGCGCGCGAGCTTGTTCAGGTTTTCTGTCATAACGCGCTGTGAATAAGACGCGGCGGTCTCGGTTATCTCAAGGTTTATCGATTCCGGCGAAACGTTGTATTTTCGCATTATGTTAAGTATCGTATCCGCCAGATCGCCGTGCATACACTGTGCAACAGAAAGGTTGACCTCAATATAGCTCAGCCCGAGCTTTATGAATTCGTCGCCCGAAACGAACTTGCAAACCTCCTCAAAAACAAACTCGCCGATCTTGTGTATCGCGCCGCTCTTTTCCGCTGCCGGTATCAGTATCTCAGGCGAAATAAATCCGTGCTCCTCATCGAACAAGCGCAGCAACGCCTCGGCGGAAACAAATTTCCCCGAGCTTATTGAGTAGATAGGCTGATAGTAAACCTCAAACTTTTGATTATCGAGCGCACGTTCGATTATCGTATCAATGTTGTTGTGGATAGCGAACGCGTTTGCGTCGTATACGTCGGACGCGAGCATTACCTGTCCGCTGTAGTGGTTCTTTTCATGGAAATCCTGTCCGAACGCCATAAGAGACTTGAAGCTCTCGATCTCATCGGGACACCTTGCAAGAATGATATATGGCGTAAAGTTTATATCAAGTCCGTTGATATTCGCGCGCATTTTCAGTTCCTTCATAAGCGCTTCTGCCGCGCTTTCCGCTTTGTTGCGGTCTTTTTCGCTGTATACCATACGGAAACGTCCGCGGTCAAGAAAGTACAAATCGGCGTTTCCGTGCAGACTTGCGTTTACGTCTGCGATGGTCGCGGCTACCTTATTCAACACATCGGTCATTACGTCATAGCCAACCATACTTGTTAGCGTGTTGTAGTTGCCAATGTTCAGCATTACGATATTGACGTGCTTGTCGTTAAAAAACGCGCGCTTCATATCGTGGGCATAAGCGCTGTGCTTATACAGTCCCGTGAACGAATCTATGTAGTCTTCGGGACGGAGCACTCCCGCGCTTACGATAAACAGCGACATTGTAATAGCGAAGCACTCCACCAGCAGCTCCGGAACTATCAGATGTAAGACAACCGCGATAAAACTCAGCACGGTCATTGAGAACAGCGAGAAAATTTTCCGCCGGTTGAACAACGCTCGGTATTGAAGAACATACACAACATTCAGTAATACATACGGCACAATGCAAACATACAGTGTGTGGAACAACATTTCGTGCGTATAGCCGTTCTCTACAGAAAACATCAAGTGAGTGAACGGATTTGTGGCAAGAAGGATAACATCAAATCCATAAGGCAGCGTAAACAGCACTATTTTTGCGGGATTTTGGAAAATTTTATGCCATGTATCGGTCAGGCTGATAACAAAAAGCATATGCACAAACGGATGAATATTGTGAACTATAAGATATCCCATGTGCGCGAAATTCAAAAGAAAGATATTTTGACTGTTGTAGTTGTCAAGGGTCGCCGCGAAGATATCAAACGAGGTGGATATCGCGGCGAGAACTATCTGTAAAAGAAACAAACGGTTTGACGTTCCCTTTGTCATCTTGCGGATAACGACCGTTACAAACAGCACCGCAAGCATAATCAAAGCCGCAACGTCAAACGTAACACTCTTCATGACAATTCCCCCCTCCCCTCGGTTTTCTGCTCGTGACAGTCATTTTATACGCTGTGTGCTTTTGCTATATTTCACAATTTGGGCAGAGTAATCCCGTTTTTTTTGTCGGGTTTATATATATTATAACAGAATGGAAAATAAATGTCAACCCTGTTTACAAAAGTTAATAACACAGTTATCTTTTTTTGTGCAAAAGCAACAATTTGTATTGTTAAAAAGCCTGTACGAAAACAAACATTGAAACGGTGTTTCTTGAATATAAACGCAGGCGAAATCGTTTTCATATAAAATTCCCCCGATAATTCGGGGGAAAGCTCTGTTAAAGACATTGCGCTGAAAGCAAAAATAATTTAAAATTCCGCCAAAATCTGCTCCTTGGTGTGAAGCCCGACAAGGCGCGACTTGATATTGCCGTCTTTGATGACAACAAGTGTGGGAATATTTTCCACGTTGAAAGCCTCCGCGAGTGCGGGCTGCTCGTCGGTGTTTACCTTGCCTACTGTGATATCCGCGCGCTGTTCGGCGATCTCGTCAATTATCGGCGACTGCATCATACAAGGCGGGCACCAAGTCGCCCAGAAATCCAGCAGCACGGGCTTCGGGGAGTTGAGTACCTCCGTTTTAAAATTTTCCGAGGTTACGGTAATTATCGACATAAAATACCTCCTTAAAATACGAAATAAAATATACTTATATTGTAACATATATTCTTGGAAATATCAACCCCAAAAGGAATAAAAGTGCAGCATTTCATTTTTTCAGCAAAAAAATCCGACATCGGGCGGGGTCGCCCGATGTCGAGATTTTTTTGAATGTTTTTTCGGCGTTACTTGTTTCCGCCAAATAAGCCTCCCAGCTTGTCCTTGATGCCGTCAACGTTGATCTTGGCCTTAACGCCGTCGATAACATTTTTAATAACGTCGTCGGGAAGATCGACTCCGAGAACGTCCTCAACAGCCTTTATCGGCTCCTTTTGAAACTTCTCGGCAAAGCCCTTGTCGTTCTTTACCTTGTTGACTACCTCGTCGATTTTTGCCTTAATGTCCATTTTGTAATTTCCTTTCTTGAAAAAAATTATCTATCGTCTGCCAAGCCGTTTGCGTACTCGGCAGCGGATTTCAAACCGCGCTCTCCGGCACGGCGGATATCCAGAAATACAAGCTGCTCCTCGATGAAATCGTCCGGCAGCTCCTTTTGCGAAAGGTTGATATACGCATAGAACACCGCTGCCTGATGCGAAGCCGCTTTGGCTCTGGCAACGAGTTCGGGCGTAAGCTCGGTGGTGATAATGATTATCGCCGAGGTGCTGCCGACATCGATATTATCCAGCGTCCAAACAAAATCCGCGACCTCGAGCTTTGCGGGAATGACCGACATCAGATCGAAAAAACCGTCGAACGTGGGATTGTCGTACACCATTATCGGTTCGCGGCGCGAAAGCTCGCCCGTTTCGACCGAGCAGTATATTCCCTTGTTGACCGCTTCCCTTACAAACGCGAGCGCCGTTTCGATTACAGTATCGGTGCGCAGCATAAGATTGCACTCGCCGGGGTAAACATTAAAATCGCATAACACGGCGGCGCGCATATCGTTCACGCTGTCAAACTGCTTTATCATAAGGTCGTCCTGTTTCGCGGTGAGCTTCCAGTGGACAAGCTGCATTACATCGCCGATACGGTAGCCGCGGACGTGAGAGAAGTCCTCACGCTCGTTAGTTATCGGCTTTTTCGGCGAAAAGCTCTGCTCGCCCGCGGAGGTCGACAGAATATCGGCAAGCGGCAGCTTTCTCGGAAGAAAAATCGTCGGCATATACCGTTTCTGCTTTTTCGTCAGGCGGACGATCCTCAGCGGATCGACAAACGAAAGCGAGTGTATTGTGCAGACATAGCTGCCCCTGTACTTATGGACGCAGCCGATAGACAGCCGCGCCTGTCCCATAGGCGACACGGACGCAAAAACGTGCTTGTCCGCGAACAGTCCGATCTCGCGGTCGGGTATATGGCAGTACACCTCCACGGGAACTCCCGGGAGAAAGGAGCGGTTTTTCAGCATTATCACCAGCTCAAACGGCTCGTTTTTGTCGATAACGGCGCGCGGCACGACAAATTCCGCCTTGACGTTCAGCATAAGCACCAGCGCAAAAACCGCCGCGAACACGGGATACAGCAGAACGGTAAACAGCAGTATCGCCGATATCCGGCTGGTATACGCCATTGAAAAAATTATGCAGGCAATTATGGTCAGAGCGTACAGAACACGATTTCTTGCCATGATCAGCTCCGTTTTACGGGCGGCGTTACCGAGCTTACAACGTCCTCAAGCACCGAGCGTATAGAACGCCTGTTCACGCGCGTCTCCTGCCGCAGAACAATCCTGTGCTCAAAAACGGGAATAAGCAGCCGCACTATATCCTCGGGGATAACATAGTCGCGTCCGCGCAGATAAGCAAACGCGCGGGATGCCTGCATTATCGCGATAGAGGCGCGCGGGCTTGCTCCGAGCGCTACTGCGGGGTGATTGCGCGTCGCGGCGGTAAGCTCCGCGACATATTTGCAAAGGCTCTCCGCGAAGTTTATCTCGCTTATATCCTCAATGCAGTCGGCTATCTGCTCGGCGCTCATTACGTTTTCAACGTCGTTTACGGGATTGGCGATCAGCCTGTCCATCATTATATGCTTTTCTTCCTCGATAGTCGGATAACCCATGCTAATCTTCATCATAAAGCGGTCAAGCTGAGCCTCGGGCAGCGGGAACGTTCCCACATATCCTTGAGAGTTCTGCGTTGCTATTACCATAAATGGCGAGGGCAACTCGTGTATTGTGCCGTCGACCGTAACGTGATTTTCCTCCATTGCTTCCAATAGCGCCGATTGCGTTTTCGGGGAGGTTCTGTTGATCTCGTCGGCGAGCAGAATATTTGTCATTACAAGACCGTCGCGGTATTCAAAGCAATTTTCTTCCTTGTTAAACATCGTAAAGCCCGTAATGTCCGACGCCATAACGTCCGGCGTGAACTGCGCACGTCTGAACGCCAGCCCCGACGCCTTTCCAAGAGCCATTGCGAGCGTAGTCTTTCCTACTCCGGGCACGTCCTCGATAAGCACATGACCCTGTGCGAGAAGCGCGGTCAGCACGATAAGCAGCGCGTCCTCCTTGCCCCTGATGACCTTTGAGATCTCTTTCGCCAGATCGGCGAGCAAATATTGATTCTGAAATCTTTCCGACATTTTACCTTTTCCTTTTCTTGATGTTGATGAATATATTGCTGTTTGCCTGTCAGGAAACATATACATATATTTTAACATATCGGTGCGGGAAAATCAAGAAGTTTCCGGATATTTTTTCGCAGATCCGTCTCGCGCCGAATTTGTTAAAATGTGGCTCCGAATTATTGCCAAAGCTCGTCGCGCGCGACAGTCAGCTTGTGATTGTAGAAGTAATTCAGCGCCGAGCGTTTGTTGTAAGTTTCGTCGAGCGTTCCCGAGGAGTTGACGATAAATTCTCCCGCAGCGGGAGCAGCCCAGAGCCAGAGCGCGTTATCCCTGTACATAACGTCGATATCGGGTATCACGTCGCACGCGGTGACTGTCTGTATCTTTCGCGCGGTATCCATTTCGGAGAGCGCGGTAAATCTTCCCGCAAAGGAGGAATCCGACTGCTCGTAAAAGCTCTGTCCGATAATGTCAACATAATCGTTTCCGGGGTAGAAGTCGGTGCTGCCGCAGTTCCAGACCCACAGCAGATTACCGAGCTTGTGGTATGTGCAAAGCCGCGTAAACGTGAACTGCCACAGCTTTTTGTAGCTCTCGGCGGAGTTTCCCCACCAGAACAGACCCGAATCCGGGTCGGGTATCGGCTCGAATATAACAGGAATATCCCCCTCGGCAAAGGGCTTCAGCGATTCGGCGAGCTTGTCCAGATCCTTTGCTATCGCCGCAAGCTCGGCAGAGATAAGCTCGTTTTCCAGCATCGTCTGCAATTCCTCGGCGCTCAGCAAAGCGAACTCGTTAAGGTTAATGGGTTCGAGCGCGCGGTCAGCCGAAAAATCTCTCGGAGCAGTTCCGCGCAAGGCGTTCGGCGAATACCAGTGCCATGTGTACGCGACGATGCCGCCGTCCTTGCTCCACTGCTGCGCAAGCTCAATGTCCTTTTTGGTTTCCTCGACATTATCGCTGTCCTCAAGAACCGCCCCCGCAAGCTCGCCGACGCGTATGGCGGGGTATCTTCCGGTCGCCTTGAATACCGCGTCGATCTCGGCGTTGGTGCCGATCGTGACGTTCTGAGCGGTGAGCACCTGTCTGCCGAAATTCTTTGTCAGATACTGCATAAACTCAATAGTATTCGGGGTCGCGCTCGGGTTTGCGCATGCCGTGCCTATGCCGTAGCAGCTGTCGCTTACTGCGTCGGAGTTCTCCACGAACAGATAGTCGATCTCGGTGTCGCCGTTCGCCGAAATAAATTCCAGCGTGTTTGAGCCGGAATTAAGATAAACGTTATCGACGGCGTAGTACTCAAACGTATAGTCGCCGTCCTCAAATTTACTTTTGTCGAGCGGCGGGATATAGTAAGCGCCTTGCGTTTTTCCGTCGCAGCGGAACGTTACCGACGCACCCTTTTCCGAACGTGCGGCAATAATTATGCGGTAATGCTGCGGCGCGGAGGCGGTGACGATATGCGTAAGGCTGCCGCCCTGTTTCAGCCGCACAAAGCCCTTGCCGTCATACGGCATCGCGTCCTCGCCGGAAACGTCCGAACCTATGTCGTAAACGCCGCCCTCCGCGTTGAGCTTCGCGGAGTAGTCCCGGCTTGTCACGGGGTATTCCTTGGGCTGATATTCGCCGTTATTCGGGAGTACGCTCGGGCGGCTCGCGCTCTCGGAGCCCTCCGAGCTGCTGTCCGAAGGTTGCGGCTCGGAATAATCGGGTATGCGCGAACAAGAACACAGCTCCGCCGCAAGCAGCAGCGCCGTCAAAGATATTGCGATTTTTTTCATATTTTCCCTTTTTATTCTATAATGATAACGTCTCCGTTATGTATCTCCTCGTCGAGTCGCGCGATCTTACCGTTTACGGTGATAGTTTCCGCGTGTGCCAGAAGCTCCGTCGGGTCGTCCGAAAACGCTGCCGCCACGTCGAGGAATATCGGCGGTTTGCCGTCGTCGCGCGCGGGGAACTCGGTCTCTATGCCGTTTACGGTTATCATCGGACCGACGGGTTCTTCACGAACAGGCTCTTCGGCGGATTTCGTGTTCTCCGAAACGCGCGGAACGGTAACGGGTATCGGCACGGCAGCGTTTTCCGCCGTCTCCGAGATCGGTTTCTCATATGTTATGATATCGCCGCTCTTCAGCATATCCTCGGGAGCGGGAGGCTCACCGTTGAGCAGCACCTTTTCGCCGATACCGAGTGTCGAAAGCAGCTCGCTGATAGTCTCTGATTGAACGACGGAAATATCGTCGCCCTCCCAGATGCGGCGGTCGGCGGTGACCTCTCTGCCGTTTATCAGTATGTATTTTCCCGCACGCTGCTTGTTGCCGAAAAGAATAACAGTAAATGCGCGTATCGTTTCCAGATCGAAATAGTCCGACAAATGCGCCGTCGCGTCCGCGCCGTTTTCAGCGGGAGCAATGACGACCACGTCGCCCTTGGTGACTACGGTGTTCATCGAAGCGGGTTCGCCGTTTACCATGATCTCTGAGGGCTTGGGGTGTTCGCCGCGCAGAGTGATCTTCTCACCCGAAAGCGTGAACGACAGCGGCTTTCCCGATCCGGCGAGCATATCTTCGGGCTTTATCTTTGCGAACCCCAGCAGCTCAAATACGGTAAGCCGGTTGGTATCCAGTGTGTGCAGCTTTCTGCCGTTTACGGTAATGGTCGTGAAGTCATAGGAAACGCCCTCGCCCGCGCTCACCGCAATTCCGAGCGGCGTTGAGTGCTCCGCGTCGAGTTGAATTTCGTCGGGCGCGATTATTCCGCGGAGCAATTCGCGCCGCCCCGTGATGACGCGTGTCGTGTCGACCTTAAGCTCCTCGGCTACCAGCGGCGCGAGGTTTTTCAGCTTGCTGCCGCCGCCCACGAGGAATATCGCCTGTGGAGGAACGCTGTTTGCTGCGATGATCTCCTCGGCGATAACGCGTGCAAGATCGCGCGCCGCGGGGGCGGTTATTTCGTCAATGCGACCGCGCGAAATTTTGTTTTCGCGCAGCAGTATGTCCTTGAACGAGACTTCTTTATCGTCGGAGGTTTTCAGCATTTCGGCTGTTTCAAAATCCACCAGCAGCTCCTTCATTATCGTTTCGGTAATCTCGTCGCCCGCCGTAGTCGCCATACCATAGGCGACTACGCTGCCGTCGCGCGATACCGCAACATCGGACGTTCCTGCGCCGATATCGCACAGCGCGATGTTGATAAGCCGCAGCTCCTGCGGAACGACCGCGTTCATAGCCGCGATAGGCTCCAGCGTGATATTCGCAACCTCGAGGTTCGCACCGTGAATCGCCGCGCAAAGGCTCTCCACCACATACGCAGGCAGAAACGCCGCGATTATCTCTGTTACCAGCTTTTCGCCGCGGTGACCCTCCGGCTTATTCACCTTAAAGCCGTCCAGCGACAGTGAGATAACGTTATGTCCGACGCAGTAGAATGTTGTCGTATCGTTCTTTTTCGAGAAGCTCTCACAGGTACGGCGGACTGCGTCAAGCTCAGTAGCTTTCAGCGCCTCGGCGGTTATCAGCTTGTTCTCGGGGAGCTTGTACTCCCATGCCGCGCGTATAGTTCTAAGCGCGCGCCCGGCAGCCGCTACGCATACGTCGCGCAGCTGTAACCGCGAACGTGCCTCCAGCTCGCGCTTCACCTTTTTGATATCCGCCGATACCGCCTTTATGTCCTCGATCTGCCCGTCCGCCATAGAGCGTTTTTCGTGAACGACCGTTTCCATATCCAGTATCTTGCAGCCCTGAGCCGTCTTTTTTGCGAGAACTCCCACAACCGTCCGCGTTCCTATATCCAGTGCGAAAATCACGTCGCCCTGCGGATTTTTTCTCTGCGCGGAGAGGTCGGGTTTCTTTGCCGCTTTTGACTTGAGCTTGGATTTGTCGGACTTTTTTCCGACAGATTTCTTCTCGACCATATTATTGCTCCCCCAACTAACTCTTGAATTTTTCTCTTGCTCAAGCACCGAACTTCTTCGTCAAACTCCCTTGCAGTACACATAGTACAGCGGTGGTCGTTTTCCCGGGATTTCGGCGTTTGCGCCGCGCGAAATTCTTCGAGAGTTAGTTGGTGGAGCAATATCCTTGTATCTTTGCCGTTACTTACCGTAACCTATTTTCAGAGTATTTCCGTCGACGGCTATGCCCTTGCTGAGCTTTATCGGCAGCTTCTGATCCTCGGTAAAGCCTATCGTTTCGCCGCTGTTGAGAGTAGCTCCGCTTTCGAGAACATAGGAGGCGATCGTCAGCATAAACTCACGCAGCTCGTTTAAGTCTGCCTTGTCTGCGGGAACGTAGACCTCCATTTCCTCCTTGCCCATACGCCGCATTCCGTAGGTATACACGCCCGTCATTTTTCCGTTGCCGTAAATTCCTATCCAGACAAGATTGAGCACTGGAACGTGACCGTCCTTGAGCAGCTCCGCGAAATCAAGATACATTTTCGGCGGAAACACCGCGCCCTCGTTGTAGAACGCAACTACATTTTCCTGTTTCATCATGGAGCACACGACCTTGACATAGACGTTTCCCTTTTGAATAACATCGTCGTCGTCTCCGAGAATGGCGATTATAACGTGTGCCTTATGTGATGCCGTGATCTCGACCGCGTCCCGCCACATATAATTCGCCTCTGCCCAGTATTCCGCCTCGCCGTCGGGAACGGGGGTCGGTATAAGACCGATAACCACTCTGAACCCGTCTATCTCCGTGTAGATTATGTCGTCCTCCGGTTTGGAATCATCGGAAACGTCAATTCCCCAATCCGCTTTCAGATCCCCGATAAGCTTCGCCTTGTCCATACTCGGCTCGGATAACAGCGCAAATCCCGCGAAGTTTCCAACGTCGCCCTTCTGTCCCTCAGGAGAGGGCGCGCTCGGTTTGTCGTTCCTCTTAAATAAACCCATATTAACTCCTTATTCAAATAGAAAATATTATTCTACAATACGTTTTAGTCCGTTCAGATCGGAGATCGTAAAGTCCTGTCCGAAATCGGCGTTATTGCTTTTTCTGTCGATATGCACGCCCTTGCAGCCGAAACGGTGCGCGCATTCAATATCCTTGCGTTCATCGCCGATATAGACCATCTCTTCGGGCGAAGCGCCGAAATGCTCTGCGATATCGTTCAGCCCTTTGGGATTCGGCTTTCTCATACCGCATGATATCGACGAAACGTACAAATCGAAATACGGCAGCAGCTCGGGAATATAGCTGCGGTGAAGCCTGTCGGGCATTCCCGTTGCAACGTCCGTGAGCGCCGCGATCTTATACCCCGCCAATCTCAGCTCCCCAAGCACGCGTAAGCTCTCGGGATAGATATACGCCGTCAAATTGAACGCCGCGAAAAATTTGTTGATAACGTTTTCCAAATCGAACTCAAAATCCCACTCCGCACACGCCGCCCTGAAAATATGCTCGGGCGTATAATCAACCTCGCGGTAATTCACTTTCGGACTAAACGAGCGCAGAACCTCCAGAGTGCGCTTTTTCCGCTCGTCCGTCAACGGCAGCCGCAGCTTTTCCGCAGCCTTATCCAGCGCGTTTTCGTAATAGTCCAGCCAGCAGAACGGCATATCCTTATATTCCATAAGCGTCCCGCCGATATCAAAGCCTATAACCTTTATCATACTCAATCCTTTATTTTAAGCGCCTTGCGCAGTTCCTTTTCCGCGGAATTCATCATTACCACCAACGCGACGTCGCCGTTTTGGAGCGTCGTCTGACCCGACGGGATAACCGTCCTTGTTCCGCGCGTAATGCAGGCTATCAGACACCCCGACGGCAAATTCAGCTCCATGAGCTTTTTGCCCTCCAGCGCGTAGTTTTTCGGAATGGTGATCTCCATAAGCGACGCGTCCTCGCCGTCAAGCTGTATCAGCTTTTTCATCGCGCTGAGGTCGACCTCAAACTCCAGCATCTGAATAATGTTATCCGTAGCTGAAATGACGATATCCACGCCGAGCTCTTTCAGTGCGTCCTTGTTTTTCGGGTTATTAACCTTGGCGATCGTCTTTTTCACGCCAAACCTTTGCTTGGCGATCTGGCAGCACACAAGATTGCTCTCGTCCTGTCCGAGCACTGCGATAACGCAGTCCGCCTTATCCGCTCCGCACGCCTCGAGAGCCTCCACGGTCGTGCCGTTTCCGCAGCTTACCTCCGCATCGAGATTATTCGCGCAGTAGCGGCTTTGTTCTCTGTCCTGTTCGATTATCGTTATAGAATACCCGTGCTCCAGCAGCGTTTTCGCGAGATAGAACCCGACCTTGCCGCCGCCGACGATTATCGCTCTCAAAAAATCACCTCATTCAAATGCAAACTCAAGCCTTTTTGGCGAATATCAGCTTGTCACCCTCGACAAAATTTACCGGCTGTCCATGATACAATATCAGCCCCGAGCCGGAGCGCAGCACTCCAAAAAGTATCTCTCCGCTCTCGTACTCGATATCGTCGGGCATTGCGCCAATAAATTCCTCAGGAAGATCTATTGTTGAGAAATGCACCGTGTAATTCTCGAAATTCACCTCGTCGATAACGCCGTCGTCGTCCTCGAGAGCCGCGCACGCCGCGCTTACCGTGAGCTTTGTCGGACAGATAACGTTTATGCCCAGCTCCTCGAAAACCCGACCTTTTTCGATATCGGTTATTCGCGCGAAAATTTTCGGTACCTTGAACGTCTGCCGCGCCAGCTGCGACACCATAATATTCATGTCGTCCTGCGCGGTAACGGCGAACAGCGCGTCGCAGGTCTGTATCCCCGCGCGCTTCAGCACGTCCTGATCTATCGGCACTCCCGTTGTCGTAAAACCGCCGAACTTCGGCGACAGCGCGTCAAATTTCGCGCTGTTCTTGTCAATTACCGAAACGTCGTGCCCCTTTTCGTCAAGTGTTTCTGCAAGCGCCGAGCCGACCATTCCGCAGCCTATTATCAACACGTTCATAATGCTTCGCTCCTTTACTTGCCAACGCAGAACCTCTTGAAAACCTCCGCGATGACCTCGTCGCTCGCGCTTTTCCCCGACAGCTCGTAGACCGCGTCGAGCGCACGCTCCAGACTTACCCCGATAGCGTCGGGCGTAATGCCGAGTTTTGCCGCCGTTTCCGCTTCGTATATCTCGTCCGAAGCACGGAGAACACACGCCCTCTGCCGCTCGTTCGCGATAAAGCCCGCGTTTGCGCTGAAATCCGCAAGGTTCAGCCGCTCCATAACCGCGTTTGCGATCACGTCCGCACTGCTTTCGTCCTTTGCGGAAATTTCAATCACCGCAGCATCGTCGTTCAGCGAGGTTTTCAACTCGTCCATGTCGAGCTTGTTTTCAAGATCGCTTTTGTTGACGGCGGCGATAATCTTCTTGTTCCCGAGCAGCCCGAACAGCCGCCTGTCCTCGTCCGATAATTCGCGTGAACCGTCGAACACTGCCAGAACGATATCCGCGTTCTCAAGCTTTTCGAGCATAAGCTCCACGCCGATTTTTTCCACCTCATCGTCCGTCTCGCGTATCCCCGCGCAGTCGGACAAAAGCAGCACCGCGCCGCCGACGTTTACGGTTTCCTCTACGATGTCGCGCGTCGTGCCCTCGATGTCGCTTACAATGCTGCGGCGGCTTCCCGAGAGCAAATTCATCAGCGTTGACTTACCCGCGTTCGGTTTCCCGACAATGGCGCACGAAATACCATCGCGGAGCATACGTCCTCTGTCATACCCCGAATTAAGATCGTCAAGCTCTGCCGAAACAGCGGCGATCTTCTCCGCAAGCCATTCGTTCGTGACTACGGGCGTGTCGTCATCGGGAAAGTCTATCCATGCCGATATCTGCGACAGTATTTCCAAAATCATATCGGCTATCTTCTCACAGCGACGGTACAAAGCGCCCTCACGCTGTTTGTTGGAGCAGTTCAGTATCTGTTCTCCCTGCGCCGAAACCATATCCGCGACCGCCTCTGCCTGCGTAAGCGACAGCTTGCCGTTCAGCAGTGCGCGCTTTGTAAACTCGCCCGCCGCCGCAGGTTCGGCACCCGCCTTTATACAAGCCGTGAGCACACGTCGCGTAACGTATATGCCGCCGTGACAGGATATCTCGCAAACGTCCTCGCCCGTGTAGGAATGCGGCGCTTTGAACACCAGCAGCACCCCGTCGTCAAGACGCTCGCCGTCGTCGCATATATTTCCGTAGGCGGCGGTGTAGCCGCGCATTTCGGAAATCGGCTTGCCCGAAACGGGCTTGAAGACCCTTTCCGCGACGGCAAAAGCGCTTTCGCCCGATATTCTCACCACCGAAATGCCGCCGGCCGCGGCGGGCGTGGCAATCGCACAAACTGTTGACATAATCACTTTTTCTTTCCGAACAATTTCCCGAAAAATCTCTTTTTCTCGGGTTCTTCCTCAATATTTTGAACGGCTTTGTCCGAGAGCTTTTCCGCTTCTTCCTCGTAGTCGTCGAACATTCCCATTAAGATCGGCTTTGCCTTGAACTCCTCGCCCATATCGTTCAGCAGATACGTGTACGTCCTCGTGGGCATATCTATCTTATAATCCGCAAGGTTATCACATTCGAGAACTTCCCTCAGCTTCTCCGCCATTCTCTCGGGAATTGAAGCGGCGGCGCTCCCGTAATACTCCTCGCACGCGATATTGTACTCCTCGGCGGGATTTCTGCCCGCGACCTGCGTCAGATGTATGCCTTCGCGCAGATACGCTGTGTAGTCGAGATAGTCGCTCCAGAACTCGTTCAGCAGCGTAGCGAGTATGCAGTTTTGCAGCGTTTGCAGTTCGTCCTCGGGAAATTTTTTCAGCGCCTGTTCATACAGATCGAACGCGTTTTTCTGCCACATTTCGGAGTTGTAGCTGCCGTCGAGCAGTGAGCATCTCCTCGCGAACGTCGTGTTGCGGTGCTTTTCGCCGATCATGGTGTACTTCATGAGATTAACGCGCTCGTCAAACGTGTTGCCCTCGGAAATGCGCTGAACGCGCTCCGCTTCTTTCAGCAGCGTTTTATCGGTGAGCGCTCCTTCAACTTTTGCGGAGGGATAATGCCGACCCGCGAGCTTTCTCAGCTCGTTTTTCCGCATAATACCGTCGTCGAGCGACGCGAAAAATCTGCTTTCGCCCACGTCTCCCTGCCGCCCCGCGCGTCCTCGCAGCTGCTTGGTTATCCGCGAGCTTTCGCGCATGGAGGTTGCCAGAACCAACAGTCCGCCGACCCCGACCACAAAGTCCTTGTCCGCGCTGTCCGTGTTGCCGAGCTTTATGTCGACGCCGCGCCCCGCCATATTCGTTGAAATCGTGACCGCGCCGCGCTTGCCCGCCTTGGCAATTATCGCGGCTTCCTCGGCGTTGTTTTTCGCGTTGAGTACCTCGCATTTGATGCCGAGCTTGCGCAAATCCTCGGCTATGCTCTCGCTTTCCTCTATGCTCTCGCTGCCGACCAAAACGGGTCGTTGGATATCGGCGGCTTCTTTTATCGCCGCGATTATCGCCCTGCGCTTTTCGGCGCTGTCATAGTACAGCTCAAGCGGCTTGTCGATTCTCGCGCACGGCAGTCTTGTCGGGATAATGTCCGTGAGTATGCCGTAGATTTTTTCAAATTCCTCACGCGCCGCCTCGGCAGTACCCGTCATTCCCGCGAGCTTCGGGTACAGTCTCACGAAATATTGGAGCGCAATATTGCCCATAATTCGTCCGCGCGACGTGATCTTTAAACCGTGCTTCGCCTCGACCGCCGCCTGCAATTCTCCCGGAAACACGCGCCCCGGCGCGGCTCTCCCCGTGAACTCGTCGACAAGCAGTATACTGCCGTCCTTAACGATATAGTCCTTGTTTTCGGCAAGCTCCGTGCGCGCTTTCAGGCACGCGCATATCTTTGCGAGCAGCTCCGTGCCGTCTGCGGCATAGACATTGCAGCCGAATATCCCCTCTGCCTTGTCCGCGCCGCTGTCTGTGAGGTAGACATTGCGCGTATCCTCGTCAACAGCAAAATCGTCCTCATCAAAGTCGGCGACCTTATCGTAGATCGTCTTTGTATTTCCGCTCTCGCGGACGGCAACGTCGCCCGCGATAACAAGCGGTATTCTTGCTTCGTCGATAAGAATGCTGTCCGCTTCGTCAACTATCGCAAAATTCAGCTTTTCGGGGAATACCGTTTCTCCGCTTTCAAAGCAAACGAAGTCGCGCAGATAATCGAACCCCGCTTCTTTCGCGGTAATATACAGCACCTGTTTTCGGTACAGCGCCTTGCGTTCCTCGCGGGGAGTGCTTTCGGTGATACAGCCAACCGAAACGCCCATTTCGTCATATATCGGACGCATCCAGTTGCAGTCGCGCTCGGCAAGATAATCGTTGAACGTAAGAACGTGCACCAAACCGCCGCCCAACGCTTCGTGACATGCCGCAAACACGGCGCAGAGCGTTTTGCCCTCGCCCGTCTGCATCTGCACCATTCTTCCCTCCGAAAGCGACAACGCCGCCGAAAGCTGCTCGTCGAACGGCGTTATCCCGAGCGTCTTCTCCGCCGCGAGATAACACCGCGCGAACACCTCTTCAAGCGTATTTCCTCCGCAGTCTCCGCTCAGGGAAAGCGCTTTTATTTTTGAAATTGTTGCTTTTTTATCCATTTAGTCACCGTTTGTTCAGCTTGCCGAATTATGCCTTTTTGCGCGCGAGGTCACCGCGTGAAGCTCCGTGCTGCGGTTGTCAAGCCAGCGCGCGACAGTCCGCGTGGTCTGACCGCAGCGAACCATTTCGCAAAGGCGGTCGAAGCTCACCCATTTCGCGGCGCATACCTCGATCGATTGCAAACGCAGAGCGCCCAGCGGCACGTCCTTTTCCAGAATATAGAAGTCGCGTAGCATACTGTCGGTGGTAAGCGACCACTCGAGGTCTATTTCGTCCTCGTCCGCCATTATGCCCGTTTCCTCGAAAAGCTCGCGCACGGCAGCCTCGCGGCTTGTTTCTCCCGCAACGGCACAGCCGCCCGAGCACTCCCATTTTCCTCCGCTCGTCTTTTCGGGAACGCGCTGAGTAAGCAGTATCTCGCCGCTGCGGTTTATCGTCATTACCTGCACGACGATATGATATTCTCCGCGCGGTATCGGTGCGCCCCTCATGACTTTTCTGCCTAACGGCTGCCTGTTGACCGAATAGAGATCGAAAAACTCCATTATATGCTTTTCGCTCCGTTCTCGAGATTTTTCCGTATAAGCTCGCAGCGCTGCTTTACGCAGTCTGCGGAGCGGTGCGGATCCTCGGGAGTATTGAACGTGTAGTCCATCAGCTTTTCGATAGTCGTGGAGGCAACGTGAAGTCTGGTGTCAGAGGATGCGTAATAAATGTAAACGTTATCGTCCTTGACGATACAGCCGTTTGTGAAGCAGACGTTGGAAACGTCGCCCACTCTTTCAATGCCGTGCGGCGCGATAAACAGACCCGACGGCGACGCGATCAGCTTTGACGGGTCGTTAAGGTCGGTGGCGAATACGTAAATAACGTAGCGCAGTCCCGCCGCTGTATTTCTCACGCCGTGCGCGATGTGAATCCAGCCCTTGGAGGTCTTTATCGGCACAGCGCCCGCGCCGTTCTTCACCTCGGTGAGCGTATGGTAGATTCTGGGAGAGATGACCTTTTCATCGGTGCAGAGCACAGGATTAGTGATGTCCTCGCAAAGCGCGAAGCAAACTCCGCCGCCGCTGCCCGTCTGTATGAAATCGTCCTGCGGGCGGGTGTAGAACGCGTACTTGCCATCCACGAACTCGGGGTGCAGGCAAACGTTGCGCTGCTGCGGCGACTTGGATATAAGGTTCGGCAAGCGCTCCCAAGTAACCAGGTCCTTGGTGCGGACAATGCCCGCCTGTGCTACGGCAGCCGACAAATCGTTCGAGGTCGTGTCCTTGCTCTCGGAGCAGAACACGCCGTAGATCCAGCCGTCCTCGTGCTGCGTTACACGCATATCATAGACGTTGGTCTCCTCGGGACAGGTGTCGGGGAGCTGCACGGGATAATCGCGGAAACGGAAGCCCTCTGTGGGCTTGTCGCTCTCGGCTACCGCGAAAAAGCTCTTTCTGTCCGAGCCCTCCACACGCGCTATAAGGCAGTACTTACCGTTAAGGTAAATTGCGCCCGAGTTCATGACCGCGTTTACTCCCAGACGCTCCTGAAGATTGGGGTTTGTCGAGTAATCGAGGTCGTAGCGCCAGATAACGGGCGCGTGCGCCGCGGTGAGCACGGGGTTATCGTAGCGGTCGTAGACGCCGTTGTAGAAGTCCGCTTTGGGATTGGGCTTATCGAGCAGATCCTCCTGTTTTTTTATCAGCTCGGCAAGCTGTGTGTCAAATTGTTCCTTTGTAAACATAGATGCTGAATTCCTTTCATACGAAAAAATAATATATCTATTATATTATAACATATCCGTCTCGGAATTTCAAGGTTGACAAGGTAATTTTTATGAGTTATAATAAAAATATACAACAACGGCTTTTGCGGACTGTCCGTCCGTCTTGCGTGGAGGGCGTATGCTGACGAAAAACAAACGTATCTGTCCGTGCTGCGGCAAAACGCTGAAACTTGTTCCTCCCACAAAGGAGCTTTTGCCGAAGCGCACTTTATCGACCACAGGCGGGCGGGAGTTTTACTTTATCTCAAAAAAGCGGATCTTCAGCTACACGGTATTTCCGAAATCGAACTTTACATATCCCGCGGGATTAGATAAATATTCGCCCGCGATTATTAAAGAGGATTATTGTTTTATCAACAAAAAATCCACGCGAAAAGATTTTACGGGTATTGCCACCGCCTATAACACCCGAAAAAAGCTCTCAAGGGACGGACTGTGGCTTTTCTCGTGGGAAATGATATTCCATTGCGACAATTGCGGACAAAAGCTGGCGCTCAATTTTAATCCTTTCACCATATTGAACGATTGGTTGTGGCTGCCGCTTATATGCGCCGTTTTTCTGATATTCTTCTGTTTTACGGGATTTTCCGAAGTTTGGGCGGCTGATTCTACCGTAACGTTCGCTTTGTTTTGCGTATTGTCCGCAATATGTCCGTTATGCGTTGGTTTCTCTTTTGTGGGTTTAGCTTATGCAAGAATTTTTTTAAGCAACTTTGTTCCGACAAACGAGGTTGACAACCTTATCTATCCACCTACCGACGTGCGGCTGAGCGCTGCGTTCCGCTCTCCGTATCTGCGCGAGGGAAACGTTTTCTCCGTGCGGCTCGGCGGCGACGATATACACTTATACCTTGTGCGCAAAAACGGCTGCTGCGAATTTTCGATATGCTGCGCGGATAACGAACGAGAGCGGCTGAAACAACGGCTTTCCGAGTGCTCGGAGCTTGAGCTGACGTTTGAGGGCAAGTGCGTCGGAACGGCGGAAATTCTGGAGGTGATCCCGTGAAAACAACGAAAAAACTACCCAAATGGGCGAAAACGGCGAATACACGCATTATTTCGCAGTGTTCGTGCAGTTCAGAAGCGGCGGCGAGAAACTGAAAAGTCCGTACATCACCAAAATCGAGCCGCTGTATAAAGAGATATTGGCGGATCATGTAAATAAATTTAAGGAGCAATTATGAAATACAATCCGATTATTTTCGACCTTGACGGAACATTGTTAAATACTCTCGGCGACCTTGCTGCGGCGGGAAATTACGCTCTGGAACGGTCGGGATTTCCCGCGCACGCCGAGGAGGAATACCGTTACTTTGTCGGCAACGGCATTCCCAAGCTTATCGAGCGTATTTGTCCGCCGAACTCCAACACCGAGACGCTGGAGCGTGTACATAAGATATTCAGCGAATATTACGACAAGCACAAATCCGACCGCACCAAGCCCTACTGCGGCATGACGGAGCTTCTCGCTGAGCTGAAAGCGCGCGGCATTACCGCCGTATGCAACACCAACAAGGACTACGCGTTCTCGGAGACGCTGCTGCGGTCGTTTTACGGCGATACGCTCGCGGAGATAGTCGGCGCGGGTCTCGGCTATGATACCAAGCCAGACCCTGCGGCGGCGCTTTATCTCGCGGAAAAGTACGCCGCCGACGGCGCGAGACCGCTCTATGTCGGCGACAGCAGCGTGGATATGCAAACCGCTTTGAACGCGCATATCGACGGTTGCGGAGTGCTGTGGGGATTTCGCGGCCGCGCGGAGCTGGAGCGGTATTCCCCGACCTATATCGCGGAGAACGCAGGGCAGCTTCGTGAAATAATTCTCGGAAACAGCGGCTGAAAAACGGGGGCAAAAACCCCCGTTTCGTTATGCCTCGTTGATCTTCGAGCCGCTCTTGAAAACGAGCGCCGCGATAAGTCCGAAGAATATCGCCGCGGATATCCCGACAGCCGCCGAGGTAAATCCGCCCATAAATATTCCGATAAAGCCGTTCTGGTCGACAGCCTTGCGTACGCCCTTTGCGAGCAGGTGTCCGAAGCCCGTAAGCGGCACGGTAGCACCGCCGCCCGCCAGATCGACGATAGGCTGATACCAGCCCAAGCCGCCGAGGACTACTCCCGCCACTACGTAAGACGTGAGTATGCGCGCGGGCGTAAGTTTCGTCAGGTCAATCAGCACCTGTCCGATAGCACAAAGCAGACCGCCTATCAGAAACGCCCATACATATTCCATAAACATATCCATATTCTCCTTATCTAAAAAGCAAAAGCTCGCACCGTTCGCTTCGCTCACTAGCCGAACAGCATTGCCTACGCTCCGCTCGCTTTGCTCGCTCCACTGCGGCAATACTGTTCGCTTGCGACTTTTGCGCTGCGGCTACGGTTACGCGCTTTTATTTTTGTGCGAATATTGGCGAACCGTGTTTTTTAAGTGTGACTTATTTCCACCGCGTGAGCGATCCCCGGGATCGAGCCGCCCTGCTGCACCATTGTCGGCGACATCAGCGCGCCCGTTGCGACATACAATATCCGTTTCAGCTCGCCGCTTTTAACTCTCCCCAGAAAATGCGCGCACATCATCGAAGCCGAGCAGCCGCAGCCCGAGCCGCCCGCGTGAACGTCCTGCCGCTCCCTGTCGTATATCAGCAGACCGCAGTCCTGATGACGCTCCTTTATCGACACGCCGTCGCGCTGAAACAGCTCGTACAGCATATCGCTGCCGACCTGCCCGAGATCGCCCGTTACAATAACGTCATAGCTTTCGGGGTGCGTTCCCGTGTGTTTGAAGTGCCGCGAGATCGTATCATAAGCCGCGCCCGCCATTGCCGCGCCCATATTGTTCAGGTCGGTTATGCCCATATCCTGTATCTTCCCGACTGTGCCTGCGCGTATATACGGCGGCTTTAACGCCGAGTTGAGTATCGCCGCGCCCGCCGCCGTAGCCGTCCATTGCGATGTGGGAGTACGCACCCCGCCGTAGTTAAGCGGAAAGCGGAACTGCCTTTCCGCCGACGAGAAGTGCGAGCTCGTCACTGCCGAGCAGTTGTCGACGTACCCGGCGTTCACCATACACGCCGCAAGCAGCAGGCATTCCGCGAACGTCGAACAAGCGCCGTACACTCCCAGAAACGGGATATAGAAATCCTTTAACCCGTAGGACGAGCCCGTACACTGATTAAGCAGGTCGCCCGCGAATATCAGATCCATTTTTTCGGGGCAGAGCTTCGCCTTATCCATGGCGTGTTGGAGCGCCTTTTTCTGTAACTGCGCTTCCGCTTGCTCCCATGTGTCCATATCACCCTTGTTGTCTTGTAATATTTCGTCAAACTCGTCGCCGTGCGGTCCCTCGCCCTCGACCTTTCCGACTACGGAAGCCCACTCGGATATTGACGCGTTGCTGAATTTAAATGTTTTTCCCTCGCAAACCGACATAATATCCTCCTTAAAACAACGTAGTAATATAGTAAATTATTCCGTAGATAATTGACGCGGAAATTCCGTAAACTATTACGGGACCTGCGATAATGAACATCTTCGCGCCTAAGCCCAGCACATAGCCCTCGCTCTTGAAGTCCAGCGCGGGAGATACCACCGAGTTCGCAAAGCCCGTTATCGGCACGAGAGTTCCGGTGCCGGCGTGCTGCGCTATGCGGTCGTAGAGCTTTAAGCCCGTGAGCAGCGCGGACAGGAAAATGAGCGTCATTGAGGTCCACATACCCGAATCCTCCTGATTAAAGCCGAACGCCTGATACATATTCAGCAGAGCCTCGCCGAGCACACATATACCGCCGCCGATAACGAACGCCAGCGGAATGGTCTTGTACATAGCCGACGGGTGAGAATGCCGCTTGGCAAGCTCGCCGTATTCCTGATTTGATATATTCATAAAGGTTGCTCCTTTCAAATTGCGTTATACGTATATTTTGTTGAAAATTATCGAAAAAATACGATTTGAAATATAGTAAAATTTGTCTTATTGCCACAGAATTTGACAAATCGCCCATATTGTGTTATAATGGGCAAGAGGTGATATTATGGAGCACAAGGGTACGGTAACTCTTGAAACGGAACGGCTGGTACTGCGTAAATTTACCGTGGACGACGCGCAAGCCGCGTTCAGAAACTGGACCTCAAGCGACGCGGTAACAAAATTTCTGCGCTGGGAAACCTACAGCGATATTTCGGCAGTGCGTGATTACATAAATTTTCAGTTGGAAAACTATAAGAAAATTGAGACTTACGATTGGGCAATAGTGCTCAAAGAGCTTGGAGAACCTATTGGTTCAATAGGCGCTGTCGACTTAAATGAAAAAGCGCAAAGCGTCGAGATCGGCTACTGTATCGGCGAGCGATGGTGGCGATGCGGCTATATGAGCGAGGCGCTTTCGGCGGTTATCGCGTTCTTTTTCGAGGAGGTCGGCGTAAACCGCATTTATTCGGAGCACGATCCGCGAAATCTCAATTCGGGAAAGGTAATGCAAAAGTGCGGAATGAAGTATGAGGGCACTCTTCGTCAAGCTGATTATAACAATTCGGGTATCTGCGACACCTGCGTTTACGGTATACTCGCGGAGGAATACAATGTAAATCTTGAAACCGAGCGGCTGATACATAAGGCGGTTCCGAATATGAAAGGATCAAAAATGAGTGATACCGACATTGAACGGGAAATGTATGAACGCGCTGCAAAGCTTATCGAACGCCGTTATCCGAAAGGTTGGGGCGGCGCGGCGGTAGTACATACAGAGAACGGTAAATTTTACACAAGCGTTTCGATCGAATGCGCGAATGCTTCCGCCGCTTTGTGTATAGAAACGGGCGCAATGCTCGAAGCCCACAAATTCAACGAGCGTGTAACGCACTGCCTTTGCCTTGTTCGCTATGACGAAAGCTCGCCGTATAAGGTTTTGTCTCCGTGCGGTATTTGTCAGGAACGGCTGAGATTTTGGGGCGACGTTCTATGCGCGGTCACAACGGAGGATAATTCCCTGCTGTTCGTTCCACTGAAAGAATTGCAGCCATATCATTGGACAAAGGCATATCCCGAAAACTTATTGGAAAGATTCGGAGGTTAAAATGAAACTGATGATCAAACATTTCTCGGAGCTGTCGACCGAGGAGCTTTACGATATAATACAGGCGCGCGTGGATATTTTCGTCGTAGAGCAGAAATGCCCCTACCGCGAGCTTGACGACAAGGACCGAAACGCCTACCACATCTGGCTTCGCGACGAAAACGGAATTATTGCGTATCTGCGCACGCTTGACAAGGGCGTTGCGTTCGAGGAGGCGTCTATCGGACGGATAATAACCGTTCGGCGAAGCCAGGGCTACGGCGCGGTTATTATGCGCGAGGGCATAAAATTCGCGCTTGAGAAGTACAAAACAGACAAGCTCAAAATTATGGCGCAGCACTACGCCAAGGGCTTTTACGAGAAATTCGGCTTCGTGCAGTGCTCCGAGCCGTTCGACGACGACGGCATTGAGCATATCAATATGATATTGGAGCATAACGTAAGACCGTGAGCTGCTCCCGTGTGAAAACCGACGAAAAAAGCCCCTGTAATAAGGGGCTTTATAATATGTAGATTATTTGCTTTTGCGGTTATTCTCCGCGCAGAGTGCGGCGAGCGCGCACTCGGAGCACTTGGGCGCTCTCGCGGAGCAGACTCCTCTGCCGTGCCATACAAGGCGGTGACAGAAGTACAGCCCCTCCTCGGGCGGAACTATGGCGCGGAGCTGTTTTTCCACTTGAGCCGCGTCCTTGCCCTGCGACAAGCCGAGCCTGTTCGTCAGCCGTATAACGTGAGTATCGCAGACCATTGCGGGCTTTCCGTAGAGATCGCCGACCATAAGGTTCGCGGTCTTGCGTCCTACCCCCGGCAGTTTTACGAGCTCCTCTATCGTATCGGGAACTTCGCCGCCGTAAACGTCCTTTAGCACGCGGCACATCTCAACGATATCCTGCGCCTTGGTGTGATAGAGACCGCAGGACTTTATGTATTCCTCCACCTCGGAGACTTCCGCGTTAGCGAACGAGTCCACGCTCGGGAAACGCTTGAACAGCGCGGGCGTTACGAGGTTCACGCGCTTGTCGGTGCACTGCGCGGAAAGCCTTGTCGCGATAAGCAGCTCGTGCGGCTGATTGTACTGCAGCGCGCACTTCACCTCGGGGTATTCCCTTTTCAGCAGCTCGATAATTTCGGCTGCTCTTTGTTTTTTTGAAATTCTCATTCCTCGTCCTCTGTCGGCTCGGGCAGTCTGGCAGCCCGTATTTTCAGAATGTTCCTATCCTCGACCTGTATAACGGTAAGCCTTACGCCCTCGTATTCCACGGCGGGCGTCACAAACTCCGTGCCCTCGGGGATATATCCCAGCTTGTCGGTTACGAAGCCCGAGATCGTCTCGTATTCGTGATCTTCGGGCAGCTCGATCCCGAACAGCCCGAACACCTCCTCGGGGTCGGCTTCTCCCGCGGCGTCGCAGGTATCCTCGTCAATCCTTGTTATCAACTGCTTTTCATCGTCGTATTCGTCCTGAATGTTGCCCATTACCGCTTCGATAAGATCCTCGAGCGTGACTATGCCCGCCGTTCCGCCGTACTCGTCCACAACCACTGCCATTCCCGACTTCATCTCGGTGAGTGTCTTGAACACGTCGGGGCAGGAGCACGATTCGGGAACATAGCTTACGTCGCGCAGAAAATCCCCGATCTTAAAGTCGGACAGATCAGTCTTTCCGATAAGACAAAGCAGGTCTTTGACAATGATTATTCCGACGATCCTGTCAATGCTCTCCTCGTATGCGGGTATTCTTGAAAAGCCCAGATCGAGCGCCAGATATATCAGATCGTCCAGCGTTATTGTATTTATGTCCACGCCCACGATATTCGTGCGATGGGTCATAACGTCGGCGGCGGTGCGGTTGTCGAACTTGAAGATGTTGTTTATCATCTGCGCCGAGTTTTCCTCGATACCGTCCTCGTCGTCATCGCTCGCAAGCGCGTCCACAAGGTCGCGAACTTCGTCCTCCGTCACGTCCGCATAGTTCGCGCCGAGCGCCGACTTCAGCAGCGCTGTGAGTCCCTTGTTCAGCCAGATAAGCGGCGCTAACAGCACTTTTCCGACCTTGTGTTCGTTTTCCTGTTTATCGCTAATACTTCGACTGCCGTCAGTATCCATAAATCCTCCGTAAAATTATAAATTTAAACCCATGTTTTCATCGTTTGCGTTAAATCCGAGCGACGTATAAAGCGGTCTGCCGTTTTCGGTAGCGTCAAGCGAGACGTAGCTTACGCCTCGTTCCCGCGCCTCATCGAGCAGCATTGTCACCATTTTCCGCGCGATGCCGCGCCGCCGATAATCGGCGTTGGTGTATACGTTCATAATATGCGCGCGTTTCCCCGACGGGTGGTCGTAAGTCGGCATTACCGTAAAGTAACATATCGTCGCACACCCGACAGCCCTTTCGCCGTCGAATGCAAGTACGGTAGTCTGATTACCGTGCCTGAAAAACTCCTCGGAAAGCCGAGTGAACTCTCCCTCAAACTCCGTTTCGGGTTTATCATAAATTCCGCAAAGCAGCTCAATGCGCAGTTTTATAAATTCGCCGGCGCGCTCCGTATCCGCTTTTTCAAATATTATCATTCATGCTGCCTTTCTCCAAACTCTCTGAGAAATCTCATATATTTTATCAGCAAGATGGACTTCCACCAGTTCGCCGCCAAAGTATATTCCGTATAGTCGTTATACCATAGCCACGGCACGATATACGAGCCGTCCTCGAGCTGCGTTTCGGCAAGCAGCTCGCATTCCTTTCGGATAAGCTCTTTGTTGTCCTCAAAGAGCATACTTTCGCTGCTGATGAACCTTTCATTGTCGCTGAAAAACATTGAGGGGCGGCAGACGTACTCGGTTTTCCACCTTTCGGTATCGCGGCAGATAACACTGTTAATCTCCTCTTTGAGTTTCTCCGCGAACGTGCGCATATTCACAGGCTCCAAGCCCGCCTCCGTCAGATACTCATACAGCCGTATAAAGCAGGCGGCATTGTGATCGTCGCCAAAGGGAACGCTGTTTATAAACCACTCGCAAGCCTGTTTCGCTATGTCCCCCGCTTTTTTATACAGCCCGCTCTCCTTATCGGCGTAGCGGATAATAAATCCCGCAATGTAAGCGGTAGGGTTATAGTCCCTGTAAGCCTCATCTTTATCGGAATAGCTCCACCATACCGCGTGTGGGTAGTCGTCGTTGGTTTGCACGGTATTCAGCCACTTATTATGCTTTTCCGAGAAATCCGCGCCGCTGTCAAGGTAGCGGAGAATTTCCTTGATAATCGGGTGAGAACCGTCCTCAAAGCCGATTTCACGCAGTATCTCGCAAGCTTTCCATGTATGCATGGGGCACGAATTCGGATTGAAGTTGTCCGCTTCAAGCGCGTGTCCGAAACCGCCGTCCGCGTTCTGATACGCCGCAAGCGCGGTGAGAACGTCCTCGCGGTTTCCTCCCTCAAAATGGTAACGCCAGCGCGCCAAATCTACAGGGCGTGCGTTGCGGTAAATGAAAACGCGCGCTTTTCCGAAAATTTCACTGTATTTACTCATCAGTATTCTCCGTCCCGAAAAACAGTCTTTCGCCGTTTTTCCTTGCGATATCTATCATTTCCTCGGTGAAAACGCCCTTTATCTCCGCCATTTTCGCGGCGGTAAACGCGATCATCGAGCTATCCGAGCGCTCTCCGCGGTGAGGAACGGGCGCCATATACGGGCAGTCCGTTTCGAGCAGCAGACGCTCTATCGGCGTTTCTGCGCAAGCCGCACACGCCTTTTTAGAATTCTTAAATGTCAGCACTCCCGTAAACCCGATATACATTCCGAGCTTAACGACCTCGCGCGCGGTCTCGGCGCTGCCCGAAAAGCAGTGCAGCACTCCGCGCGGTTTGTATTTGCGGAGTATCTCCATAGTATCTCCCGAAGCGTCGCGCGAGTGGATAATAACTGGTAAGTCGAGCCGCTTTGCCATTTCAAGCTGCTTGATGAAAACGTCGTGCTGAACTTCGCGGCTCGGTTCGGGGTAGTGATAGTCAAGCCCTATTTCGCCCAGCGCGACGACCTTTTTATGCTCCAACAGCTTTTCCAACAGGCTCTCCCAGTTGTCAGGCAAGTCTGAGGCATTCTCGGGGTGAATACCCGCCGACGCGTAAATATAGCCGTACCGTTCGGCAAGTGCGATCTCCTCCATGCTCGACGGAATATCGCAGCCGACCGCGAGAACACGTCCGACATTTTTGCTCGGCAATTCGGCGAGAATGTCGTCAAGCTCCCCGCCGAAATCTTCTTTAAAATAGTGTGCGTGCGTATCAAAAATATTGCCCATTACGCCGCTCCGTTAAAGTACGCCTCGAGAACGAGCTGCTTTGTTTCGTAGCTCTCCAGCGGCAAACGTCCGCGCCCGCCGAACAGCTTTTCGGTGTCGCCGAACGCCGACAGGAACGACCGCTCCAGCAGACCCGCCTTGTCCTCGCCCTCAATGTTCACGCAGTCGAAGAACATAAGCAGCCGTGCGGCAGTCTCGTCGGGCTGCCAGTATTCCTCGGTGTTTTCTTCGGCGGCAGAGCTGCCGTAAAGCTGCCGCAGCTGCGCTAGCAGCTCCTCGGCGTACATTTTCGCGCCCACGCTCGGAACGTTTCCCGAAAGCACCTCGCCCTGTTTCACGAACATAGCACGGATAATATGGCTCACGCCCTTTGTCATACGCTCCTCAAGAGACGCGGGAGCGCTCTGCTCATCAACCTTTTCGATCATATCCTCGGTATTCTCCTTTTGCGCGAGGTTGTTGTCGGCGGTCTGCTTCTGCGCCGATTTCTTGGTGTAGGCGGGAGTAAACGCCGCTTCGGATTTTACAAAGCTGTCAGTATGCTCGGCGGCAAGCGTGCTGGTCTTGGTTTCCGTGCGCTGCGTCGAGGCTTTTGTCAATGTGGTCTGATTTATCGAGCCTATATCGGCTATTCTTGAAATATCCATACTTCATTTCCCCCTTCCATGGGTTGATCCGGAGCAATTTATCTCATAAATTCATCATGATCCTCGCCGCAAAGCTCCTCGTCGTGATCGTGCGGCTGGAACCCGAGAATATCTCTTCCGCGCGTTCCGTATCTGTCGCGTTGTGTGTCAACGTACTTCTCGAGCACGGTCAGAAAATCCCGCGGCTTTTTTATCGACTTTATCTCCTTTACTGGAGTGTCGACGTCCTTGCAGTTGAGTATTACCGTGCCGCAGCCGAACATTCTCTGTCCGAGCGGCAGCCGCAGGCTTTTGTCGAGGATACGGTACAGTTCCACCTCGTCCTCGACAATATTCAGAAAACCTTTGCGGGTTATCAGCTTCTTTTCGGTGAGTATATATCTTGTGAACGACCACGGCAGTCCGAGAAACGTCCGTTTTTTGTCCGTCCACACTTGTCCTGGAACAGGTTTAGCCATTTTGTCCTCCTAATCTTATGGGCAAACGCTCGCTTTGCGCTGCCTGCCGTTACCGTATTACAGAGCCGTTCGGAACGTCCTTGTCGAGAAACAGCACCCGAACGTCGTCATCTCCTGCGTCGCAAGCGAGTATCATACCCTCGGACAGCTCTCCGCAGAGCTTGGCGGGCGCGAGATTAGCCACGAACACTATCTTCTTTCCCACCAAGTCCTCGGGTTTATACCACTTCGCGATACCCGAAACTATCTGCCGTCCGTTACGTCCGTCGTCGACGGTGAGCTTGAGCAGCTTTTTCGCCTTTGCAACCTTTTCGCAGGTGGTGATCTCGCCGCTGCGCAGTTTAATTTCGGCGAATTGGTCGATATTGATGATATTCGCCTTGTCTAAATCTTCGTCCTCGCGGATAGTCTTCGCGGGCTTTATCATTGCGTTCAGCTCGTCGATCTCTTTGTCCGCGTCAATTCTCGGGAAAAGCACGTCTCCCTTGTGAACTGTGACGTTTTCGGGCAGCTTTCCAAACTCACCCAGAACATCGTATGCGGTAAGGCTCTCGTCTGCTCCTATTTGCTGCCATACTATGGGCATGGTGCGCGGCATAAACGCCGCCAGCAGTCCCGAGCAGATTCGTATTGTCTCCAGAAGATTATACAGAACGCTCGCCAGACGAGCCTTTTTCTCCTCGTTCTTTCCAAGAACCCACGGTTCGGTCTCGTCGATATACTTGTTCGCGCGGGAAACGACCTTGAATATCTCCTCCAGCGCCTTTGAAAGCTGCGCTTCCTCGACAAGCGGCGCGACCGTCTCACGCAGAGACTTCGCCATATCGATAAGCTCGTCGTCGAGCGGCTCGGGCTGCCGTTCGGTCGGGAGCGTACCGCCGAAATATTTGTCCGCCATAGCCACGGTACGCGAAACGAGGTTGCCCAAATCGTTCGCCAAATCGGAGTTTATGCGGCTTATCATTATCTCGTTTGAAAAGTTGCTGTCCGAGCCGTAGGGCATATCGCGCAGTATCTGATAACGCACAGCGTCCGAGCCGTAGCGCTCCGCGAGCACAAACGGGTCGATAACGTTGCCGATAGATTTTGACATCTTCTGTCCGTTAAAGTTTATCCAGCCGTGCCCGTACAGCTTTTTCGGCAGCGGCTGATCCAGCATCATCAGGATTATAGGCCAGATGATCGAGTGGAAACGCACGATCTCCTTTGCTGTCATATGCATATCAGCGGGCCAGTATTTGCCGTAATCATCATACTTGTCGTTTTCATAGCCGAGGGCGGTTATATAGTTCGAAAGTGCGTCCACCCAAACATATACAACGTGCTTGGGGTCGAAGTCCACAGGGATACCCCATGTGAATGATGTTCTTGAAACACACAAATCCTCAAGTCCCGGCTTTATGAAGTTGTTGATCATTTCGTTGACGCGGCTTTTTGGGGAGAGATAGTCCGTTTCGGTGAGGAATTTCTCCACCTTGTCCGCGAATTCGGACACCTTGAGGAAGTATGCCTCCTCGTGAGCGTCGATAACGTCTCGTCCGCAGTCGGGGCACTTTCCGTCCTTGAGCTGGCTTTCCGTCCAGAAACTCTCGCAGGGCGTGCAGTATTTGCCCTCATACTGCCCCTTGTAGATATAACCCTTGTCGTAGAGCCTTCTGAAGATTTTCTGTACGCTTTTTACATGATAGTCGTCGGTGGTGCGGATATAGCGCGTGTAGCTGATATCCATAGTCTCCCAAAGCTTTTTGAACTTCTCAACTATATTGTCGACATATTCCTTCGGCGCAACGCCCGCGGATTTTGCTTTTTGCTCAATCTTCAGACCGTGCTCGTCCGTTCCTGTCAGGAACATTACGTCATAGCCCTGCATTCTTTTAAAACGCGCTATTGTGTCGCAGGCTACGGTCGTGTAGCAGTGACCCACGTGCGGTTTGTCCGACGGATAGTATATCGGAGTAGTTATATAATACTTCTCTTTTTCGTTCATTGGTATCTTCCCCTTTTCCATTATTTGTTAATTTTGTAAAATATGACGAAAACGACCATACTTATATAATTATATTATAGTACATTTTCACTCATTTTTCAAGTATTGGGAAAAAAATCAAGAAATTTTTACATATTACATAAAAAAGACTTGATTTTTTTTGCATTTTTTAGTACAATAGAGATAGGCACAAATTTTCGGGGGCTTGGACTGTATATTTTAGACAAAAAGAAATTTGTCACAGGGAGCGTTCTTGCCTTGTGAAGCAGAGGAAAATAGCAAAAATTCGGAAAGAGGTAAACAAATGTCAAACAGGCTATTTCAGGGTATCGTCCATCAGATGAAGGACACAGTCAACAGAGTTATCGGCGTTATCGACGAAAACGGAACGATCGTTGCCTGCAGCGATCTTACAAGAGTAGGCGGCGGAAACGATTTCTTTTCCATAGAGCTTGGAGATTCGCACGAGGTCTTTATCCGCGACGGATACACCTACAAGCCGTTCGGCGTTCATATCAAGCCCGACTACGCGGTGTTCGTGGAGGGCACGGACGAGTCCGCGTCCAAATACGCGGGCATTATCGCAATATCTCTTTCCAGCATCAAGCAGTACTACGACGAAAAGTACGACAGAAACAATTTCGTAAAGAATATCATTCTCGATAACGTTCTCCCGGGCGACATAAGTCTTAAAGCGCGCGAGCTGCACTTTAACGGCGATATAAGCCGCGTCGTGTTCCTGATAAGCGTGATAGCGTCCAACGACGTTTCGGCGTATGACGTTATTCAGAACCTGTTTCCCGACAAGAACAAGGACTTCGTTTTCAACATCACCGAAACGGACATCGTGCTTGTCAAGGAGGTCAAGAACAACATCGACGTAAAGGATCTCGAAAAGCTGGCGCGGAGCATTTCGGACACGCTGTCGAGCGAGTTCTTCACCAAGGTGAACGTCGGCATCGGCACGCCCGTGCTCGGTGTAAAGGAGCTTGCGCGCTCCTTCAAGGAGGCTCAGACGGCTTTGGAGGTCGGCAAGGTGTTCGACACCGACAAGAATATCGTCTCCTACGACAATCTCGGCATCGCGAGACTTATCTACCATCTGCCGACGACGCTTTGCGACACGTTTCTCAAGGAGGTGTTCAAGAAGAACTCTATCGAGAGCCTCGATCACGAGACTTTGTTCACTATACAGAAGTTCTTTGAAAACAGCCTGAACGTCTCCGAAACGTCCAGAAAGCTGTTCGTTCACAGAAACACGCTCGTATATCGTCTTGACAAAATCAAGAAACTGACGGGTCTCGACTTGCGCGAGTTCGACCACGCGATCATCTTCAAGATCGCGCTTATGGTAAAGAAGTACCTCGCCGCAAATCCGACTAAGTTCTGATAAAAACGATAAAATACGGCTGTCTGAGCGGCAGGAATTCCGCTCGGACAGCCTTGCGGTTTGTTATGGTACGTTTTGTATCGTTGATAATTAAAGAGAGATAATAGATAAAAAATATATAATTGGGAAGTTACGCATTGCTTATTCTGAAAATCTTAGGGGGAGTAATGATTTTATGGTAGAAATGAAGAACGTCAACGTGCACTATTCGAGCGGCGTTGACGCTTTAGTGGACGTAAATCTCCGTATAAACGACGGAGAATTTGTGTTCATAGTTGGCGGAAACGGCGCGGGAAAGTCCACGCTGCTGAAGCTGATGATGAGGGAGCTGGTGCCGAGTTCGGGTCGCGTTTTCGTGAACGGTTATAATTTATCCAAGCTGAAGGGCAACAAAATAGCGAAATTCCGACGCTCTATCGGGGTGGTGTTTCAGGAGTTCCGACTTATTCAGGATTTTACCGCGTATGAAAACGTTTCGTTCGTACTGAGGATTGCAGATCAATCCAACAAATACATTCGCCAGAGAGTGCCGTATGTGCTGAACCTTGTGGAGCTGGCGATGAAAGCGAAGAGCAAGACGAGAGAGCTTTCGGGAGGTGAGCAGCAGCGGGTCGCGATCGCCCGCGCCCTTGCGAACGACCCGGGTCTGCTTATCGTCGACGAGCCGACGGGAAATCTTGACCCTAAGCGCTCGTATGAGCTTGTGGGGCTGCTGAAGGAAATAAACCGCTGCGGCACGACCGTAGTTATGATCACGCATGAGCATGAGCTTGTACGCTATTTCGGAGGAAGAATAATCAATATCGAAAAAGGCTCGATAACCTTTGACGAGACGATCGGAGGTAACGATGAGGGCGAGTAATGTCAGTTACCTTGTGAAAAAGGGAATAACCTCCGTCTGGAAAAATTTCGTGATGTCGTTCGCGAGCTTTTCGATATTGCTTGTCAGCCTTTTCCAGATAAGTCTTACAGTGCTTGTTATGATGAACGTCAACATCGTGCTGGGCAACGTCGAGGATACCAACCAGGTAATCGTTTATATCAAAGACGGAGTGAGCGCGTCGACGGTGGAGCATATAGGCGACGTGCTCCATAGCAACGCCGATCTTACCGATATCGAATTTGTCTCCAAAGATGAGGCAATGGTGGAGTTTACTGAAAAACTCGGAGAGTACGCGGAGCTTATGGATTATCTGGAGTCTAACCCCATGCCCGAGGCGTACAAGGTCAGGGTCACGGACGTGGAGAAGATACGCCCGATAGTAGCGGCGATAGAAACGCTCGAAGGCGTTGAAGACGTCCGCACGTCCTACGAATTCGCGGACGCGCTGGTAAATATCCGCAACACGTTCTCGGTGATCATTATCGCGGTGCTGCTTACGCTGGTGCTGGTAAGTATCGTGATAATCTCAAACACGATAAGGACAAGCGTTTTCGCACGACGCAGCGAGATAACGATAATGAAATACGTCGGAGCGACAAACGGGTTTATCAAGCTGCCGTTTTTCGTGGAGGGTATGTTTGTGGGAATACTTGCAGGTGTCGCCGCATGGGGGCTTTCGTGGTTCATCTACGATTCCGTATTCTCGCTGTTCACGGGGAACTTTACGCTTTGGGAGATGATCGGTTTCTTCAATCTGATACCGTTTGACGCCGTAAATTGGACGGTTCTCGCGATAAACTGCGGAGCGGGCGCGCTGCTCGGCGCAGTCGGCACGGTCATCAGCATGGGCAAGTATCTTAAGGTTTAAGATGCGGCAGCAGACATTTGGATTTTCAAATCGGGATAGGAGTAGATCTATTGAATAAGAAAATTTCACTCGGAATAGCGATAAGTCTGGTCGCGATAGGGTGCGCGATAACTTTCGTGCTGACTTGGACAGTGTCGCTGAATATATATAACTCGAAGATATCAAGCTCCGAGAAGTACGAGGGGGTTTACCGCAAGCTGCAGGAAATGGACGCAACGGTGCGGAGCAATTACGCATACGCGGGTTCGTTGAGTGACGAAGCGCTGGAGACCTCGGTAATAAACGGATATGTGGCGGGTATCGGCGATAAATATGCGGCGTATATGCCGGCGCAGACGTATTACGAGCTTCAGCAGACGAGCAGCGGAGTAGTCAACGGCGCGGGAATTGAAGCGGAGGAGGACGGCAGCGGTTATCTTAAGGTAACGTACGTCTACAAAAACAGTTCTGCGGCATCCAACGGAGTGCTTATCGGCGACATGATAACGGAGATCGACGGACGTAGTTTGCTGGCAATGGAGAGCGGAGACGCGCTTAAAAGGATCGCGGGCGAGATCGGTACAAAGCTGACGCTGGCGCTGGTGCGCGACGGCGAGGAGCTGACGGTCAACCTGATAAGACAGCAGATAGATATCGAGTCGGTAACGGATGAGATGCTTAACGGAAATATCGGTTATATCCGCATTTCGTCGTTTAACGCGAAAACTTCGGAGCAGTTTTCAAACTCGCTGAACTCGATGGTTGCAGACGGAGCAAAGGCGCTGATAATCGACGTTCGGCAGAACAGCGGCGGTGTTATTTCGGCGCTGAAGCCAATGTTGAACAGGATACTTCCCGCAGCGCTTGTGGCAACGGCGGAATATTCCGGAGGAGTGAAAAAGACACTTATCGAGACAGACGGCGAGGAATACATGGATATTCCCATTGCGGTGCTTGTGGACGGCGGAACAGCATCGGCGGCGGAGGTGTTCGCGGTGGCGCTCCGCGACGAGTACGGCGCGCCGCTTATCGGAGCGCAGACTTACGGCAAAGCGGTAATGCAGAGCACGTACGAGCTCTCGGACGGCAGTGCGCTCAGCCTTACGACCGCGACGATTTTGCCGTCAAAATCTCCGTCCTACGACGGGGAGGGCATAAAGCCGGATTATCTCATAGAGCTTCCCGCGGGAGCGTCTATCGAGTATCTTCCCCATGAAACGGACAGTCAGCTGCAAAAGGCGGTGGAGATATTGTCGCCGCAGGCTGATCCGCAGCAGTGACAGTTCTTTAATGAGGGGAGCGTTAATACAATTTTAACGGCGATCATAAAACGGCATTGTTGTGATAAGTTACAGTCATAGCGCATCTGATGTCGAAATTTCTTGTAAACACAAGCTGAGAACGACAAAATTTCGTTGCAGGAAAGCTCGCAAGCTAAGAGCAACAAATTGTCGTCGCAGGGCAAAATGCGCAAGCGAGTGGTGATGACGGAGCCGAGCGGTGCGTATTTTGCTTTTAAAATAAGGAGGATAATATGAACAAACCTATTACCGTATTGACCCGTAAGGGCGAGGAGAAATTAAAGGAAGAGCTGAATGAGCTGAAATCGGTGCGCCGCCGCGAGGTCGCGGAAAAGATCAAGGTGGCACTGTCATTCGGCGACTTGTCGGAGAACAGCGAGTACGACGAGGCAAAAAACGAGCAAGGTATGATCGAGTCGCGTATCGCGGAGATCGAGCAGACGCTCGCGCACGCGCAGGTAATCGACGATGACGATATTTCCACGGAAAAGGTGGGTATCGGTACGACCGTCAGGATACTCGATATGGATATGAACGAGGAAATGGAGTTCAAAATGGTCGGCACGAAAGAGGCCGATATAAACAGCGGAAAGATGTCCGACGAGTCGCCTATCGGCGCGGCAATAATGGGTCACGAGGTCGGCGAGGAGGTCGAGGTCGAGACTCCGTCGGGAGTTATCGGGTTCAAGATATTGGAGATCAGAAAAGACGACGAATAATTAAGGAGAAATAAATATGGCAGAGAATGAAGAAGTAGTTGAGATGACACAGGAGGAGCTTGACGAGCAGCACAGAGTGCGTCTCGATAAGCTCAAGGGCTTAAAGGAAGCGGGCAAGGATCCGTATACCATAACGAAGTTCCCCGTGGATATCTACAACAGCGAGATACGCGCGCGCTTTGAGGAGTTGGAGAACAAGGACGTCGTTATTGCGGGAAGAATGATGTCGCGCAGAATAATGGGCAAGGCGAGCTTTTTCGACGTGCGCGACAGCTCTGACAGAATGCAGGTCTACGTGCGTATCGACGGGGTGGGCGAGGATAAATTCGCCGAGTTCAAGAAGTGGGACTTGGGGGATATTATCGGCGTTAAGGGCTATGTGTTCAAAACGAAAACGGGCGAGATCTCCGTGCACGCGACGGAGATAACGCTGCTGTCAAAGTCGCTGCTGCCGCTCCCCGAAAAGTGGCACGGTCTTAAGGACAAGGAGGAGCGCTACAGAAAGCGCTATCTCGACCTTATCGCGAACCCCGACGTTAAGGACGTTTTCATAAAGCGTTCGAGAATTTTGTCGGAGATACGCAGGTTCCTCGACGGACACGGATATGTCGAGGTGGATACTCCCGTGCTGCTGCCGCTGGAGATCGGCGCGGCGGCGAGACCGTTCAAGACGCACCACAACGCGCTGGATATAGATATGTATCTGCGTATCGAAACGGAGCTGTACTTAAAGCGGCTGATAGTCGGCGGCTTTGACAAGGTGTACGAGGTCGGCAGAATTTTCCGCAACGAGGGTATGGACTCGACGCACAATCCCGAGTTTACCACGATAGAGATGTATCAGGCATATATCAATTATTTTGATATGATGGATCTTATCGAGGATCTGTACAGAACGGTAACGCTCAACGTCTGCGGCACGGACACCGTGACATATCAGGGCAAGGAGATCGCGGTCGGAAAGCCGTGGGAGCGCCTTACCATGATTGAGGCGGTCAAGAAGTACGCGGGCGTGGACTACAACGAATGGGCGACCGACGAGGACGCGAGAGCCTGCGCAAAGGCAAGGGGCGTAGAGGACGGTGTGGACGCGAATTCCACAAAGGGTCATGTGCTTATCGCGTTTTTCGAGGCGTTTGTCGAGGACAAGCTGATACAGCCTACCGTCATTTACGATTATCCCGTGGAAAATTCTCCGTTGGCTAAGAGAAAGCTCGATTTCCCTGCGTTTACGGAGCGTTTCGAGTATTTTATAAACGGTATGGAATTCGGCAACGCGTTCTCGGAGCTTAACGACCCGCTCGACCAGAAGGAGCGTTTCATGAAGCAGGTAGCCGCAAAGCGAGCTCAAGGCGGAAATGACGCGCAGGTGGACGAGGATTTCATTACCGCGTTGGAGTACGGACTTCCCCCGACGGGCGGTCTCGGTTTCGGATTTGACAGACTGGTAATGCTGCTCACAGATTCGGCAAGCATTCGCGACGTGCTGTTGTTCCCGACGATGCGTCCGCAGGTATAACATAAAAAATGGTTTGGTAGTCGGTGATGCGGAAAAGCGCCCTTTCGGGACGCTTGTTCCGTGTGACCGACTGCCGTTTCTTAATACAGAGGTACAGAGATGTCAAAAAAGGAAGATGAGAGACAGCGCAAGGCTCGTGAGGAATACGTCGAGCTGCTGAAAATGAAACAGGGGCTTATAGAAGAGAGCGAGCTTATTCCCGAAACGGGATATGTTGAGATTCCTGAGCTGCACGGTTGGGCGAAGTTCTGCAATTATGTCTATCACAACAAGGTATTTATACTGATAGGCGCGTTTTTTCTGGCGATCGCAATATTTCTGACGGTGCAGCTTGTTACGCGTGAAAAATACGACTTGTATGTGTTGGTGGTCTCAACCTCGGGCAACTCGGAGCTGCTCTGGAGATATGACGACGTCGAGAACGCGCTGACTATGTACTGCCCCGACTTCGACGACAACGGATATGTCAAGGTCGGAGTAAATTTTATCGACCTGTCGACGCCGGACGTGATGACGGAGTACAACAGCGCACAGACGATGAAGTTCTCCTCCGAGCTTTATATGGGCGAGAGTCAGCTGTACATTGGCGACGAGGGTCTTTGGCAGTACCTCTACGGTAATGAGGAGGGTCTTGACGTGCAGATATTTGAGGACTTGTCGGAGTACTTCCCCGAGGACGAGCTTTTTCAAAAAACAGGTCTGCACATCAATTCCACAAACTTGCACAAGGACGCGCGCTGGGACACCTGCCCGGATTCGATAAACATTTTTCTCCGCTGCGAATTTGACGCGGCGACGGGGAATAGAAAGCACGCAGACGAGCAGCGCGAACGCGCGCATATAGTTTTCCGAAATATCATTGAGGGGAACGTTGTCAATCCTCCCGCGGAGGAATAGGGCGAACGCGTTTCGGTCACATAAAGCGGTTATTTTCGGCGGAGCTTATGGGAGAACGGGCGTTTTTTCCGCGCCCCGCCTTGATATCGCAAGGGATATGCTCGGGAAGTGGGCGTTTCACAGGTACCTCTTCAGGCTCTCGCAGAAGCTCTGTTCGCGTTCGAGCAGCCGTTCCGCGCTCTCACGGACGCGGTTATCGGCGGCGTGAGAACGGTTTACCGCGTGCTGCATATCGATTATCCCCATTGTCGTGCCTTGAAGCATTATTCGCGCAAGATTGGCGCTGCTTTGGTTTGCTGCGGTTTTCATGGCGATGCCCATTTTCGCCATTGTCTTGACATACGGAGACGCGTCGCGCGCAGCCTCTCCCCGCCGCGCAAGCTCTTGCCGCGCCTGTCCCGCTACGCTTTTGTAACGCGCGTTCTGCGCCGATATTTCGCGGCGGAGCGTGTTGTTTTTACAATGCTTGAGCACGTCCGCGCTTGCCTCGTACGCCATTTGCGCGTTGCGGTAAACGCTGTTGAGAATTTCCGCGCTCTGCTTGTTCTTAAAGTTTGCCATATAAATCCTCGCTTTCGTTTTTAATTATTGTTAGCGGAAAACGCGGAAATATTACAAAAATATGAGGTCGAAGAAATGAAAACTGAATCATTCGGAAAGCTGCTTCTTAAAGGCGCGGGCTATGTTGTATTCGGCAACGTGCTGTGCGTCATCATGACAATGGCGGTGCATATGTTCGGGAACAATCTGTTTACGAACGCGCTTGCTATAGTTCTCGGTACGGCGATTTTTTATTCGCTCGTGTTCACGGCGGCGTGGAAGAACGGCGAAAGCGAGCGCAAACTTGTGAAATTTCACGGCGCGGACAGTCTGAAAAAGTTCCGCTGGGTCGCGGTCGGACTGTTGATGTTCGCGTTTGCCGCAGCGCCGAGCGTCGTGCTGCTGCTGAACAAGCTGTTTTTCCCCGAGCAGGATCTGCTGCTGCCGTATCAGTTTGTTTCGGGGAGCTCGTATCCGTTCGTGCTGGCGTTCGTTCCGTCTGTGGAGTCGGACGGCTACGCGTGGGTGGCAAGCGGAATAAACCGTATCGACAGCGTCAACGTGATGTTTCCCGTGCTGATGATCGCATATTACGCGTTTATTCCAGTTATCGCTCAACTGGGGTACCGGGTAGGGTTTAATGATAAGCTGAACGCGGACAAAATCGTATATAAGTGATTTGTTGTCAATAACTGACAAAATATATTGCGTATTTTGTGGACATTGCCGTTGACAGTTAGTTGAAAAAGCACTATAATGATAGTACAACATTAAACTGATGCAAAATATGAAGGGAGAGGTTTTGTGAAAAGTTCGAAAAAATTGATTTGCTGCGCGGTGATTGTCGCTGTTTTGGGCATTGGCGTAACTGTTGCCGCGCAGGCGGCAAACGCGGGTAAAGAGCAGCTCGTTTCCGATACGGTCAGCGAACCGCCGCTTTCGGAGAGCAGCATTTCCGAAACGTCCGAGCCGGAGACAGTTGATTCGGAAGTATCGGACAGTGTTCACGACGACACGGACGGGTCGTCAGTAACTTCGGAGGAAACGGGGAGTGCGCCTGTTTACGCGGATGAGGAAGAACAGCAGCCGCCGGAAACTGTCAAGCAGTATCTTCCCACAGTAAACGCACCCGATGATATCAACTATTGCGATGTCAATGACTTCTTGCCTACCGGAGATTGGGGAGGCGCTGTAATTATTGAAACGGAGCCGCGTAGCGAGGTGTATGCAGTCAGCGGCGGCGAGGTGATTTTCACGGATTACGAGTTTGGTGGAGGTCATATGATAATTATAAAGCACGAAGACGGGCTTTACGGTTTATATTATCATCTGGATCTTAACGACGGAGTTTTAGTTAAAAAAGGTGATATCGTTGAAGCGGGTCAGCTTATCGGATTAACGGGCAATACGGGATTAACGGATAAAGTATGTTTAGGTTATAAATGTTGCAGTAATCCGTTTTATCCGGCTTTTTTGCTTAGACATCCGGAAATGGCTGAATATGCTTAGGAGGTAGTATTGTATGAAAAAGGTAGTATCACTTGTTTTGACTTGTGTTATTATGCTCACATCTTTTGTAGTTGTTGCTTATGCCGACATTTCGGAGTATGAAGGGGCTTTTGGCGTTATTACTAATGCCGAGGGAGAGGTGGTCGAGGTAATTCCGATGCCGAGACAAACATATTTGGATAAGGTGTTTACGCTCACCCCAGGAGATACGCTTACGACTTATCAATATGAACCAAATTCGACATTCGCCGCCGGATTTAGGCTTAATAATAAAAACAATGTATTGACTACAAGAAACGCCACTGTTCTCATTGAGTTGTTCGGTTCAAGTACGATTGGCAGCGATGGGAAAATTCTGTTAGAGAAATACACATTTTCTACCAATTCGGAAAACAACTTGTACAATGAATATTATGACGACTATCCATATGATTGGGTGCGTCTTGGAGCTAACCCGACAAGCACAATGCGCTATTTTAACGCAAGATATACAAATAAATCCTCCTTTACAATAGATCTTAATGTTGTTGTAGTCATGTTTTGATTTTCAATTTGAACATGGTAAAAGGGCATATTGGCGTATATGCCCTTTTACGGAAAGGAATATATAATGTGTTTAAAGAGGTGCGAATGGGCGGGCAGCGATCCCGTCTATATCGCCTACCACGACAACGAATGGGGAAAAACCGAGCACGACGACCGCAAGCTCTTTGAAATGCTCATTCTCGAGGGAATGCAGGCGGGGCTGTCGTGGATAACGATTCTGAAAAAACGTGAAAACTTCTGTAAGGCATTCGACAATTTCGATGCGGAAAAGATCGCCGAATACGGCGAGGAGAAAATCGCCGAGCTGCTTGCGGACGCGGGGATTATCCGCAACAAGCTTAAAATAAACGCCGCCGTAGCCAACGCAAAAGCGTTTCTGGAGGTTCAGCGCGAGTTCGGCAGCTTCGACAAATTTATATGGAGCTACGTTGACAACACCGCGATAGTCAACCGTCCGAAAACCCTCGCCGACGTCCCCGCAAGCACTCCGCTGTCCGATAAGATAAGCAAGGACTTGAAGAAACGCGGTTTTAAATTTGTCGGCACAACGATAATTTATTCGTTTATGCAAGCTGTGGGAATGGTGGACGACCATGTGATTTCTTGCTTCTGTCACTCGGATAACAGAAAAATGCACAAAAAGCCGCGCTGATTTGCGGCTTTTTTTGTTGATTTGTCACTTGATTTTTTTCTCAAATGGTGTATAATATAATTATGAGTTAGCACTCTCATGACTAGAGTGCTAAAAATGAAGAGGGGAGAAACAATTATGAGTGAAACAAAAGAATTTAAAGCCGAATCCAAGCGCCTGCTTGAAATGATGATCAATTCGATCTACACGCACAAGGAGATATTCCTACGCGAGCTTATCTCCAACGCCTCGGACGCAATGGACAAGCTGTATTTCAAGTCGATGCAGGACAGTTCCGCCGAGGCTGTAACGCGCTCGGATATGGCGATAACGCTCGAATTGGATAAGGACGCGCGCAAGCTTACGATCTCCGATAACGGCATCGGAATGACTGCCGAGGAGCTTGAAAATAATCTCGGCACTATCGCGCAGAGCGGTTCGTTTGCGTTCAAAAAGGACAACGAAAAAGCTGAGGACGTGGATATAATTGGACAGTTTGGCGTAGGATTTTATTCCGCGTTTATGGTAGCAAAGCGCGTTACCGTAATCTCCAGGGCGTTCGGCACGGACAAGGCGTTTATGTGGCAGAGCGAGGGCGTTGACGGTTACACTGTTTCCGAAGCCGAAAAGGACGGTCACGGCACGGTCATCACGTTGGAAATTAAGGACAACACTGAGGAAGAGAATTACGATGAGTTCCTCACCTCGTATAAGATAAAGGAGCTTGTCAAGAAGTACTCCGACTATATCCGCTACCCCATAAAAATGGATGTTGAGCACGAAAAGCTCAAAGAGGGCACGGGAGTTGACGGCAAGGAGCCGGAATACGAAAAGGAGATCGTCACCGAAACGCTCAATTCGCAGATACCTATTTGGAAAAAGGCGAAGTCCGAGCTTAAAGACGAGGACTACAACCAATTTTACAAGGACAAGTTTTACGACTACACCGACCCGCTGCTGCATATTCATTCCAAGACCGAGGGCACGGCGACCTATTCCGCGCTGCTGTATATCCCCGAAAAAGCGCCCTACGATTACTATTCGAAGAACTTTGAAAAGGGCTTGCAGCTCTATTCGAGCGGAGTTATGATAATGGAGAAATGCGGCGATCTGCTGCCCGATTATTTCAGCTTTGTGAAAGGATTGGTCGACAGCGAGGACTTGTCGCTGAACATCTCGCGCGAAATGCTCCAGCACGACCGTCAGCTTAAAATTATCGCGAAGAGTATTGAGAAGTCGATAAAGAACGAGCTGAAAAAGCTCCAGAAGAACGACCGTGAAAAGTACGAAAAATTCTTTGAAACGTTTGGCACTCAGATAAAGTACGGCATCTACGAGAGCTACGGAATGAACAAAGCGGACTTGCAGGATCTGCTGATGTTCAAGACCTCCAACGGCGGCGTGACCACTCTCGAGGAGTACGTTTCCCGTATGAAGGAGGAGCAGAAGTACATCTACTTCGCGAGCGGTTCGAGCGTTTCCCGTATTGAAAGTCTGCCGCAGACCGAGCTTGTCCGCGACAAGGGCTTTGAGATACTCTACCTCACCGACCATGTGGACGAATTCTGCTTACAGATGATGCACGACCTCGATGGCAAGGAGTACAAGTCCGTTTCCGCCGATGACCTCGGACTGGAGACCGAGGAGGAGAAAGAGGAGATCAAAAAGGAGCAGGAGGACAATCAGGGTTTGTTCGATTTCCTAACTGAGAGGCTCGGCGGCAAGGTAAAGGCGGTCAAGCTCTCGCAGCGCTTGAAAAATCATCCCGTTTGCATTACAAGCGAGGGCGCGCTGTCCGTCGAAATGGAAAAGGTGCTCTCCGCAATGCCGAACGGCGAGGGCGCGAAAGCCGAGAAGATACTCGAGATCAACCCAAACCACGCTATATTCGGCAAACTGAAATCGCTCTTCGAGACCGACAAGGACAAGGCGGGCGAGTACGCGGATATCCTCTATTCGCAGGCGTTGCTTATTGAGGGTATGCCCATTGAAAATCCCGTTGAGTTTTCCAATAAGATCTGCGAGATAATGGCGCAATAAATTCGGAATTACGCCGCCGCTCATATCCAAGCGGCGGCGTTTTTATTGACCGTTAATAGGAGATGAATATTATGGCTTCAAACTGCGAAGAATGCGTAAACTATGTTTACGATGAGGATTATGAATATTATACCTGTCTTGTCAATCTTGACGAGGACGAGATGTACCGTTTCTTGAAAGGCACGAATTACGACTGCCCGTATTACGAGCGTGACGACGATTATTTCCTTGCCGGGAAACAATAAATAGTCCTAAAAATTTTGTATAACAATTGTGCAAATTGAATGCAATTCCGAGAGAAACGTGTCCGCTTTTGTGAAAGATTACAAATATTTGTTATATTTTTTGTTTTTTCTTACAGTAATCGTCATTATCCCTTGAAATTTCTGCTAAAAAAGTGTATAATATAATTGTATTGTTATTTGAGAGGATACCGAAGAAAGGGGTATTGATATTATGAAATCACCGTTATCCAAGGACGAGCTGCTCAAACAGCTCAAAACAATTTTGGAGTACGACTATCGTACAAACGTTAAAGAGGCGTCTGTTACGCAGATATACCGTGCGCTGTCTACGATTGTGGTAAATCACATGAAAGAGAAGCGCCACGACTTTATGCACGACTGCAATTCCAAGGGCAGAAAGCAGGTTTACTATCTGTCGATGGAGTTCCTTATGGGACGTTCGCTCAAGACCTCGCTGTACAATCTCGGTATGCAGGACGAGGCGGAGAAGGCTCTTGAGGAGATGGGCATAAAGATTGACAGAGTGTACGACGAGGAGCCGGACGCGGGTCTCGGCAACGGCGGTCTGGGTCGTCTGGCGGCTTGCTATATGGACGGTCTGGCTACTTGCGATTACCCCGCTACGGGTTATTCTATCCGCTACGAGTACGGCATTTTCAAGCAGAAGATAATCGACGGCTGGCAGACCGAGTTCCCCGATAACTGGCTTCCGGGCGGCGGCGCGTGGCTCGTGCCCGTTCCCGATCAGGCGGTCGAGGTTCGTTTTGACGGTCAGATACAGGAAAAGTGGGACGAAAATTACCACAGCCTCGAGCACGTAAACTATAACAGCGTAAGCGCTGTTCCGTATGATATGTACGTTTCGGGCTACGACAGCAAGGGCATTTCCAAGCTGCGCTTGTGGAGCGCGGAGAGTATGTCGTTCGATATGGCGTCGTTCAACACGGGCGATTATGCGAACGCGCTCGGTGCAAACAACATCGCGCACTCCATTTCCAAGGTGCTCTACCCCAACGACAACCACGCGGAGGGCAAGGCGCTACGTTTGAGACAGCAGTACTTTATGTGCGCGGCTTCGGTAGGCGATATTGTAATGCGCCACATGAAGGTTTACGGCAGCCTTGACAATTTCCACGAAAAAGTCGCTATCCATATCAACGATACTCACCCCACTCTGGCTATTCCCGAGCTTATGAGAATACTGCTCGACGAATGCGGCTACGGATGGGAAAAGGCTTGGCATATCGTTACGAATACGTTCGCGTATACCAACCACACCGTTATGGCGGAGGCTCTTGAAAAGTGGGATCAGGGTATGGTCGAAAGAATACTCCCGAGAATTTACCAGCTCATCTGTGAGATCAACCGCCGCTACTGCGAGGATATCAGAAACAGAACGGGCGACGAGGACAAGGTCGCTAAAATGTCGATCGTTCAGGACGGCAAGATACACATGGCAAGTCTCTGCGTTGCGGCTTCGCACAGCGTAAACGGCGTTTCCAAGCTGCATTCGCAGATCATCAAGGACGACGTATTCCGCCTCCAATACCTCGACAAGCCGCACCAGTTCAAGAACGTCACAAACGGTATCGCGTACCGCCGCTGGCTGCTCCAGAGCAACAAGGGTCTTACCGATCTGCTCGCCGAGTGCATAGGCGAAGGCTTCAAAAAGGACGCTTCGGAGCTTATCAAGTTCCAGGTATTCGCGAACGACAAGTCCGTTCTGGAGAGACTCGGCAAGATTAAGCGCGAAAATAAGGAGCGTTTTGCGCAGTTCGTTGAAAAGTCGGCGGGCGTTAAGCTCAACCTCGACAGCATTTTCGACGTTCAGGTAAAGCGTTTGCACGAATACAAGCGTCAGCAGCTCAACGCGATGAACATTCTTGCGGACTACAACTACCTCAAGCAGAACCCGAACGCTCCGTTCGTTCCCAAGACCTACATTTTCGCGTCCAAGGCAGCGCCGGGATACTATATAGCAAAGCAGATCATCAAGATGATCTGGTGTATCGGCGAGGAGATCAAGCACGATCCCGTTCTGCGCGAAAAGCTCTCGGTCGTATTTCTTGAGGACTACCGCGTTACCCTGTCCGAGATCCTTATGCCCGCTGCGGAGGTTTCCGAGCAGATCTCGCTCGCGGGTACGGAGGCTTCGGGCACGGGCAACATGAAGCTTATGCTGAACGGCGCGCTCACTCTCGGCACTTACGACGGCGCTAACGTTGAAATTCATGAGGCGGTCGGCACGGATAACATCTTCATCTTTGGTATGAGAACTCCCGAGGTGAACGATCTTCGCATGAGAGGCTACAATCCGCAGTCCTTTATCGATCAGAATCCCGTTCTGCAGAACGTTATACAGAGAATGTACAACGGCATAAACGGCGCAACATTCAACGAGCTTGCGGACTCTATCAGAAACAAGGACTTCTATATGGCGCTTGCGGACTTTGACAGTTACCGCGGCACACAGGATTATATCAGCCAGGTCTACAAGGATCAGCTTGATTGGAACAAGAAGTCGCTGATGAACATCGCGGGTGCGGGACGTTTCTCCGCAGACAGAGCGGTACAGGATTATGCACGCGATATCTGGAACTTGAAATATTTGTAATAATTAAAACAACTCGGCAGATCCGTCGGCAGCACTCAGCCGGCGGAAATGCTGTTTTAACGGGGAGAAATTTATAATGGGAATGCCTATTTTCGACTGCTTCGACACGCAGTACAAGCACCCTTTCGGGGCGCTTCGGCGCGGTCAGCCGTCCATGTACAATGTGAGGATACCGAAATATATGCAGGTCTCGGGGCTTACGCTGGTAATGTTCCGCCCGGGCTACAAGGAGCGCTTTATTGAGCTTGATCTTCAGGATGAGAGCGGTGAGGACAATATATATTCATGTGTGTTCATGCCGAATAACGTTGGCGTACATCAGTACTACTTCACCTGCATACTTGACGGCCGCCGCCGCTACATCAAGCGCAGCGGCGCGAGTATCGGCGTGTTTGAGGGCGAAGAGCTGTTTCAGCTTACCGTTTTCGACGAGAACCTGTACACGCCCGCGTTTGTCCGCGGAGGAATAATGTATCAGATATTCCCCGACCGTTTTGCGAAGAGCGGAGTTGAACACGAAAACGTTCCGACCGACAGGATAATGCGCGACGACTGGTACGGCACGCCCTACTATCGTCCCGATGAAAAGGGCATTGTCCGCAACAACGACTATTTTGGCGGCGATCTGCGCGGAATTATCGAAAAGCTCCCGTATATCAGGGAGCTTGGCGTTACCATAATCTATCTGAACCCGATATTCGAGTCGCACGAAAATCACCGCTACAACACCGCGAATTATGAAAAAATTGACCCGCTCCTCGGCACGGAGGAGGATTTTGTCGAACTTTGCGACAAGGCTCACGAAATGGGCATCGACATTATCCTGGACGGTGTTTTCTCGCATACGGGCGCGGATTCTGTCTACTTCAACAAATTCGGGCGCTACGGTGATAGCACCGGTGCATATCGCGACCGCAACAGCCCTTATTTCCCGTGGTATTCGTTCATCGGTTACCCTGACCGCTACGACAGTTGGTGGGGCATTACAACACTGCCCAACGTTGACGAAAACAATTCCGCCTACACCAAATATATCTGCGGCGACGGCGGTATTCTGCAAAAGTGGATCAAACTCGGCGCGCGCGGCTGGCGATTGGACGTTGCGGACGAGCTGCCCGACGACTTCCTTGACAACCTCAACAAAGCAGTCAAGAAAATGGGTGACGACAAGATAATCTACGGCGAGGTTTGGGAGGACGCGTCCAATAAGGAGAGTTACGGCGTTCGCCGCCGCTACCTTATCGGTGGACAACTCGACAGCGTTATGAACTATCCGTTCAAGGAGGCTATCCTAAACTACGTGAAATATGCCGACGCAAAGGCTTTCACGGACAGCATTCTGACGATACTCGATCACTACCCGAAGCCCGCCGTTGATATGCTGATGAACTTCCTGTCCACGCACGACACCGAACGCGCTCTGACGCGGCTCGGCGGCGAGGAGGTCGGCTGGCACGACAAGGATTGGCAGTGCGAGCGTTACCTTGACGGACCGCAGTATCTGTACGGCATTTCGCTGTTGAAATGCGCTATGGTATTGCAGTTTTTTCTGCCCGGCATTCCGTCCGTGTATTACGGAGACGAGGCGGGAATGGAGGGCTACCGCGACCCGTTTAACCGCCGCTGTTATCCGTGGGGACAGGAAAATCTCGAGCTTATCGAGTTTACGAAGCAGCTCTCCAAGGTGCGCACGGGAACGCGCGCGTTTGAGCAGGGAGAGCTGCGGTTTATCGAAGTGGACGACAAGGTCTGCGTGTTCTCGCGTTCGGACAAGATAACACGTCACGCGGCGATAATCTTCCTCAACAAGTCCACAAAGGGGCGCACATTCGAGGTGAAAACCGAGCAGACCGATATGTTCTACGATTTTGTTCCCGCGTTCGACCACTACAACAAGGGTATACGCGATAATAAGATAACTGTCGCGCCGTTTGATTACGCGGTGGTATATTGTAAGGTATAAGGGGGATAATGTTATGTGTTTGGTCTGCGAGAGAATAGAGATAATCAAAAACGGTGAAAACCCGTATTTTGTTCGGGAGCTTGAAACGGGCTATGCCGTTATCGGCGATCATCAGCATTTTAAAGGCTTTACGCTGTTCCTCTGCAAGCGGCACGAAACTGAGCTTTTTCACCTCGACAGAGAGTTCAAAATGAAATTCCTCGAGGAGATGTCAATAGTCGCAGAGGCTGCCGCAAAGGCATTCGGCGCGGAGAAAATGAACTACGAGCTTCTGGGAATGGGCGACGCGCATTTGCACTGGCACTTATATCCGCGCAGGGCGGGCGATATCGGCGATCATGGAAATCACGGCAAAGGCCCGGTGTGGTGGCTGCCCATGAACGAAATGTACGACGACAGCACACGCCCCTCCGCAGAAGAGCTTTCGGAGATGAAAGAACGGCTTGCTATTGAGTTGAACAAGCTGCTGTAATAATTAAAGCGCCTATGATTTAGGCGCTTTTTTTGATGTATACACACGATTGCGAGAGGACATCACGTTCCTCCTTGTACTGAATTTTTCTGTAATGGGAAAAGTCAACGCCAAAAGGAGCAGAAACTCCTATTGGCAAAAGTAGTAAGCAGTAGAGGAGCGTCGTTTATACCCCTTGCAACGGCAACAAACCTCTAAATCTAAAGCAACCGAAAAATGCGGAAAGGGGGTGGGGAGAGGGGAAGAAGAGCGCGAGAGGAAACCCGTAGGGGAGGGGGAAATCCGCATTTTTGTCGGATTTTCTCTTTCCCCCTCCCCGAAGGGTGTCCTCTCGCAACCGTGAGACGACACAAAAAATTAAAAGAAACAAAATCACAAGTGACAACATAGAGTATAAATAAATCAGTAGTACTCGTCCTCGGATTTCTTCCTCCTCTTTACAATAAAGAATACCGCCGCGCCAACTGTAATTAGCGCAAAAATGACAATGCCCGTTCCCCCGCCGTCCTCGGCGTAATCCCTTGTGCTCACCGTGCGCAGACTTTCGGGAAGATACTGCATTTCGTTGTCGTCATATTTGTAAACGTTTGTCGAAAAATACCCGCCGCCCGAAAAGTATGTATTGGCGCTCTCTGACGAGCTTGACACGACGCTGTTCATTACAAGCGGGTGAAATTCCCTGCTCACATCTTCGGGGAACCCGTCGCAAGCGGTGAGGTCGACAAGATAATTTTCGCCGTCTATCACCACGATGTTCCAAGCGTGAAAGCCCTCTTTTATGGTTCCCGCAACATAATGACACTCAACTCCCCCGAGGTCGCAAAGGTACTGAAAAGACTTGGCGTATCCCGAGCAGACAACGTTTGTGGAGGGGTCTCTGTCAAACACATATATGTGTCTCCACGGGTTGATATTTTTCTGCGAGTATCCGCCGTTCTCGTCGTCGTCCGCCGCTTGTCTGTTGTAGGTGTTCAGACCGCATATCTCCTCGGCGTAACCTAGAACCTTTTCATAGTCGCTGCGGTCGCTGTACAGATTGGCAATAGACTGTGCGTTCGCGGCAGCTCTTTTTGCCTCATAAAGTCCGTCGCTGCTTATCATATCCTTATCGCCGAATTTCCGAAAAGCGGGAGATATTCCGTAAACTACTCCGCAGCGCGTCGTATCGTACACAAGAGAACCGCTGCTGTCTATCCAGTAGGTGTATTCTGGCGTGTAATTCAAGATAAAGAACATCGCCTTTTTCAGCGCCTTTTCGTATTCGTCCGTGGATTTGAACGGAGAGGATACGCTCACGTAAAACGTTTTCGCGCTCTGCTTTCCCTCAGATATCGCCTTTACGTTTTGCAGAATTTGCCGATAAAGTTCAAGCTCTTTTCCCTCGAGATATCTTTCGGGGATAGCTACCGCCTTTTCCGACGCTTCGGCTGCGTAAACGGGGAGTCCCGAAGAGCTCCCTGTCATCAGTAAAACCGCCGTGACCGCCGCGATAAATTTTGCAAATCTCATAGGCTCTCCTCAACGAGTTATTTCTTTTTCATTCCCATAACGCCGCGTATAAAATTGCATATACAGCTCCCGATAAGTCCTATAAACGCAATCGCGCCCGAAACCGTTATAACCGTCGCGTTCATATCTCCGAAGACCTCCGCCGTAAGCGGTATAAACGCGATTATCATTACAATAAGAAAAATAATGCCTGCCAGATGCAGCTTGCTCATCACTCATTCCTCCTGTCAATGCTCTTCTTATATTTTATATCAAATTTCGGTCATTGTCAATATGTTTTAAAAAGGATATCCCGAAAGTGCTGCGCTTTCGGGATTTTCGCGTTTCGGAATAAATTAAGCCCGTTATACGGCGTGCGGGATTTTTTTCGGAAATTGCGTTATGATAGTTACAAAAGCGTTCTCGTATAACGGGCTTAATTTATTCAAAAACGCTTTAAATTCTTTTTTTCGTGCATATCCGGCATTAAATACCAAATTGGGATATTTTTATTATACCACTTTGGTATACTTTTGTCAAGGGGGTGATGAAAATTTTCAGATTAAAGGAGCTGCGCGAGAAACGCAGGATATCGCAGGTGCGTTTGGCTATCGAGCTTGACCTTAATCAGAACTCGGTCTCGCGCTACGAAAATGGCGCGCGCGAGGCGGATTATCAAACGCTTCTGGCGATCGCCGACTACTTCAACGTGTCGCTGGACTACCTCTTCGGGCGAACGGACAATCCCGAAATCAACAAGTGAAAAGGAGAATATATGGAATTTGAAAAACGCGAAAATATTACGCTTATCGTTGTGCTTATCATATCGGCGATCGTATTCGGCGGGTGGGGGATAAACAAGCTGCTGAACCCTCCCGAAAAAACGGAGACCGAATACCGCTTTGACTTCGACTTTGCCCCTTACGGCTATCCCGATATCATCATAGAGCTTGAGTTTGAACGGGAGCATTCCGTCGAGGAAAAGGAGAAACTGATTGGCGATTTTGCCTCACTCTACAACGGCTACAACGAAAAAGCGGAGAACCCCATACATTACCTCGACGCTTACGACTGCGAGCGCGCGGACAAAAAGCTGTCGTTCTACATAGACTTCGGGAACGCCGATGAGGACGCTTTGTATATGTTTTTGGATTATCTGAACAGCGGTACGTCTGAGATAGCCCGTGTGCGCGTATATTGACATATTTCGCCTAAATCCCAAAATACCGTCCGCAAACGAAATTATTCTCTTGAATGCTCTTAAATAATTGCGTTTAATCTCTCCGGTGCAAAAATGAAACGAAACTCAAGATAACGAGGAAAACAGAGAGATTTGCAGAGAAACAGAAAGAAATCGGGATATATTTCAAATTTAAGCTGAAAAAGCCTTGACAAACACGGAAAAGCGTGGTAAAATAACTAATGTTGTGATTTATCTATTATGAATTTAAGGAGGAAAAGATATGTCAACTTATATGGCTAAGCCCGCAGAAGTTGAGCGCACATGGTATATTATCGACGCGGCAGACAAGCCCCTCGGTCGTGTAGCAGCAACGGCAGCTCACTTGCTCAGAGGCAAGCATAAGCCCACGTTCACTCCTCATGTGGACTGCGGCGATCACGTTATCGTAATCAACTGCTCCAAGGCGGTGCTCACAGGCAAGAAGCTGGAGAAAAAGGTTTACAGATGGCACACCGGCTGGATCGGCCACCTCAAAGAGGTAGGCTACGACAAGCTGATGGCGGAGAAGCCCGAAAAGGCTATGACCCTCGCTGTCAACGGTATGCTGCCCAACAACACTCTCGGAAGAAAAGCTCTCACAAGACTTCGCTGCTACGCCGGTGCAGAGCATAAGAACGCGGCTCAGAAGCCCGTTGAATACAAGTTTTAAGGAGGGCTTTTTATGTACGAATCTAAACCTTACTACTACGGAACAGGCAGAAGAAAGCACTCCGTCGCTCGCGTAAGAGTGTATCCCGGAAGCGGTTCCATTACCATTAACGGCAGAAATATCGACGATTATTTCGGTCTCGATACTCTTAAGCTCATTGTTCGTCAGCCCCTTGCGCTGACCGACCTTGTTGAGAAGTTCGACATCGTCTGCACAGTTGCGGGCGGCGGCGTTACAGGTCAGGCGGGCGCTATCCGTCACGGTCTGTCCAGAGCGCTGCTCCAGTATTCCGACGAGCTCCGTCCCGTTCTCAAGAAGGCGGGTTTCCTCACTCGCGACCCGAGAATGAAGGAGAGAAAGAAGTACGGTCTCAAGGCTGCACGCCGCGCACCGCAGTTCTCGAAGAGATAATCATTGCGATATTGCCAAGGCTTTCAGCAAACAATGCTTTAAGTCGAATTGGCAGCGGCAGTTTGCCGCACACAGTTCTCGAAGAGATAATTATTTTATCAGATTCCGAACCCCGAAGACGAAAGTCCTCGGGGTTATTTTGTGACCGCTGCAAGAAAAACTCCCGTTGGCAAGACGGGAGTTTTTGATATTCGATCTGAACATTGGAACTTATTCGAGAGGCTGCTTGCTGGCTTCCCATACGGTAATTCGTCTGGGAACGTTCTTTTCTCCGAACGTATCCGGAAGATCCTTCCACGATATCACCGCAGGGTTTGCGAAGTATTCTTTCAGCATTTCATCGGAAAGCCTTTCGGGATTGGGGTGCGGCGTGCCGTAGAGGTCGGTCTTGGGTGTCGAGCCTCCCGCTGCGGCAGGCTCGAAAACAAATTCTCCGCACCACGGCATATAATAGAGCCACATTATATCCTCGTCAACGCACTGCTGCGGGTCGGGGATATAACCACACTCAGTCAGCGCGAGCATTTTGCCCTCATAAGTGTAGCCCTTGAGCGCGTTGTAGCTGCTCGCGAGGGGCGAATGATCCTCTTTACCCGGATAAACATCAATGCCCGCGATGTCGTAGGTATTGGGATTGACCTCGCATATTTTTGTTTGACCGTTCCATACCCAGATGATGTTGGAGAGCTTGTGATAGTTTTCAAAGCGGTCGTACATCATATACCACAGCCGCTGGAACGTATCGTAGGTGCCGTCTCTTACAGCCAACTTATCGTCGTCCTGCACTCCCCACCAGAACCAGCTGCCGCTTGCTTCGTGGAACGGACGCCAAAGTACGGTGATTCCGGCCGCTTCCAGCTCCTGAAGATAGCTTGCAACTTGATCCATATCATGCACCGCTACCTCGTATTCCTTTGTTCCGGGAACGGTCGCGTCGCGGGCGTTCCAGTTGACGATCTTTACGCCGTCTCTTTCCATATAGAACGCGCGTCCCTGATCGGGATTGTCTGCGTCGCGCAGAACGTTCCAGTGCCAACAGAACGTAACCAGTCCGCCGTTTTCCGTTCCCCATTCAAGCGCTGCGTCGACAAACGCGCGGTTGGGCGTGTCGCCCGTAGCGTGAATGAAGTCAAAGCCTTTCATTGCGGGCAAATCCTCTAAAGCGTTGTAGTACACCTTATCCTCGTATGTCTGCACTACATTATCCTGTTGCTGCGCGGAAATTATCCGCTTTCCGTAGCCCTCTTTAAGATAATTCCAGACCTCCATGGTTTTTGGATTGTTACGTGCGTTGAGTGAAACGGGCTGAGAAAGATCGACCTCGCGTTCGCTCAGCTGCTTTTCAAGAGCCTCAAAGTCGGTCTCGTATGCCATAGCCACCTCCATGTCAATGTCTCCGTCAGCGGTCTTTTTAACAGGATTTGACAGCGTGTTCGGGTTGCTTTCCCCGCCGCCGTTTCCGCTCTCGCCGCCGTCGGAGGCGTCCGAGGAAATGTCGGAAAGCGCGTCGGATACTCCGTCGCTGTATGCGTTGTCCTTGTTATTCTCGCAGGCGGTGATCGAAAGCACCATGCTCAGCGAAAGAGCAGCCGCTATAAATTTTTTCATAAAAGTTTCTCCTTTCCTATTCAGTAATAATATTTTTCACAGTCGGGCAATTACTTGCCGAGCTGCGGTATGTCTGTGTTCGAGCAGCCGTCTTGTATCTTCTATCTGAAAAGCGTACAGTGTCCGCTTTTACGGTAGTAATCTATCCTCGCCTGAATTGCCTCGCGCGTCGTTTTGTAGTACACCGCAAGGCAGTCGATACAGAAAAACTCCTGAACGTTGCGCGAGATGAGCTTCTGATTTATTGCGATATCGTCGCTGCCGAGCGGCGCGCCGCACTCCTTGCAGGTTTTGCCGTTTGCCATTACCGCGCCTTTACAACCTTGGCGCGGAGCATCATGCAGCCGTGCGGCTCGATAGTCGCTACAAAGCGCTCGGTGAACGTGCCGAGATCCTTTTTGTTCCAGCAGTCGTACATTTCCAGACCGCGCCCTGAGGCGTAGGTAAGCCCGATATCCCAGAACTGGAGCGACATCTCGCTGTTCCTGTCGCCGAAGTTGAACAAGCCGACAGCGTAGCCGCCGTCCGACATGGGCTTTACGAGCGCGAAAACGTTTTCGGGATTGTTCCATTGCCTGATGCAGTACGGTCCGCGGCACTCGATATCCTGGTTTACCGCGATTATCTCCTTGTTGGTGAGGATATCGCGTGTAACGCTGTCCATATTGCGGATATCGCAGCCGATCATCAGCGGAGAGTTCATTATAGCCCAAAGCGAAAAATGCGTTCTGTATTCGGTGTCGGTGCAGCCGCCTATTTTGGGTGCAGCCGCGGCACCCTCGTCCGCGATAACGTTCACGCCCTCCTCCGAGGAGTTTATCCACTGATTGTTGGAGCCGCCGCGCATACCCACGACGAGCATATCGACGTCGTTGTGGCAGAAGTTCCCGCCGTAGCATTCGTTTCCTATCTGCGACAGGGCAAGGCGCTTTATCGATTCCCAGCTGTCCTGAATATCGCCCGTCGAGCGGAACAGATGCGCGCCGCTTTCGCGTATCCACTTGTACACGCCGTCGCCGCCCCAGTTGCACGCCGAGAACATAATATCGCGTCCGCAGTTGCGCAGCGCGGTCGACATTCTCTTGTAGAGTATTTCCCCGGGAATGTGGTCGGGCTTGTAGCAGTAGTCGTATTTCAGATAGTCCACGCCCCACTCGGCAAAAGTCTCCGCATCGTCGAACTCATGCTCGAAGCTTCCGGGGTGTCCGCCGCAGGTGTGAGTGCCCGCGCAAGAATAAATGCCGAACTTCAGCCCTTTGGAATGAACGTAGTCCGCAACGGCTTTAATGCCGTTCGGGAACTTGTAACGGTCGGGAACGAGCTTTCCGTCCGCGCCGCGCTGCTTTTCGCTCCAGCAGTCATCGATAACGACGTATTCATAGCCCGCCTCGCGCAGCCCTTGAGTTTCAAACGCGTCGGCAGCGCTTTTGATAAGCTCCTCGTTTATCTCCCAAGTAAAGGTATTCCATGAATTCCAGCCCATGGGCGGCGTAAGACCAAGAAATTTATTGTGCATAAAGTTAATTCTCCCACATCATAAAGTAATAAGATCCGCTGCGGACAACCTCTTTATTAATTGTACCATACGCCGCCGAAAAAGTCAAGGCGTTATCCGAAAGAAAGCGCAAAATGTCGTTCGCCAAAATGCGCGATAAAATGAAAAAACTTGCATTTTTCGGGGATATATGATAAAATAGAATGGCAATACTGTAATTAATAACGAGGTGAATAAATGATAAACGACATAATTTTCGATATGGACGGTACGCTTTGGGACAGCTCGGAGAACGTCGCCGAATCGTGGAACGAAGCCGTTTCGGGGCTTTCGGACAAACGCTTTACCGCAGCGGATATACAAAGTGTTATGGGCTTGCCCATGGATAAGATCGCCGAGCGCTTCTTCCCCAACGAAACCGAAGAAACGCGCCGGAAGATTCTGGAGCGCTGCTGCGAGGGAGAAAACGACTACCTCCGCGCGCACGGCGGCGGCATCTACCACGACACCGCGCTGACGCTCGCGGAGCTTTCAAAGACCTGCCGTTTGTTCATAGTCAGCAATTGTCAGGCGGGGTATATCGAGGCTTTTCTCGGCTATTACGGGTTGGGCGAATTTATTGCAGACCATCTCTGCTGGGGCGACAACGGTCTGCAAAAGGAAGAAAATATCCGCCTTATAATGCAGAGGAACAGCATTGAAAACGCGCTCTACGTCGGCGATACGCAGACCGACTGTGACAGCACGTACGCTGCAGGCGCGAAGTTCGCGTTCGCAGCTTACGGGTTTGGCAGCGCCGACCGATTTGATTGTAAACTGGACAGACTTTCGGAGCTTTTGGAGATTGTGAAGAATTTGTGAAAAAACATTGACAATTGTCGTATTATAATGTATAATTAAATATGTGTGGCTATTTATAAAACATCGGAGGTCAAAGTGAAGGTTTACATCTATTCCGAGCTGCAAAAAAAGATCGCGAAAAGCGGGGTAGGGCGCGCTATCTATCACCAGAAAAAGGCGCTCTCGGACTGCGGAGTAACGCTCGTCGACAGTCTCGAGGAGGCGGACGTGGTGCATATAAACACCGTTCTGCCCAATTCTTGGCGGCTGGCGAAAAGGGTGCGTAAAATGGGCATTCCGCTCGTATATCACGCGCATTCCACCAAGGAGGATTTCCGCAATTCGTACATTGGTTCAAACCTTGTCGCGGGGTTGTTCAAGCGTTGGATAATAAGCTGCTATACCAAGGGTGACGTTATTATAACGCCGAGCGAGTATTCCAAAGGTCTGCTGAAGGGCTACGGCATCAAAAACGAAATTTTCGCCATATCCAACGGCATAGACCTTGAGGATTATAAACGCAATGAAGATGCGGGTAGAGCGTTCCGCAAAAAATACGGTTTTTCCGACGACGATAAAGTTGTCGTATCGGCGGGGCTGCTGATAAAGCGCAAGGGCGTTCACGACTTTGCGGAGATAGCACGCCGTCTGCCGCAGTACAAGTTTATATGGTTTGGCAGTGCAAATTTAAAGCTGGTCGGAAAGGAGGTTCGGAGCGCCGTAAAGAACGCTCCCGACAATCTCATTTTTGCGGGTTATGTGGACAAGCCCGCGTTGCAAGCTGCGCTTTCGGGCAGCGACCTGTTTCTGTTTCCGTCGTATGAAGAAACGGAGGGCATAGTCGTGCTGGAGGCGCTGGCAATGAAAATTCCAACCCTGTTAAGAAATATTCCCGTGTATGACGGCTGGATTTGTTCATACGGGGGGGGGGGCGGAACAAACGCCTATCTCGCCAACGACCTCAACGAATTTGTACGGCTCACCGGGGATATACTCGAAAACCGCCTGCCGCCGCTTGTGGAAAAAGGCTACAGGGTGGTATGTTCGCGCAGCTTTGCGCAGACGGGAAGACAACTTGCCGAGGCCTACAAGAGAGCGGTAGAACTGCACAACAAGCGTCTGCCTTAAAGCGTCCGGCAATATTTCTCCTTTTATAACGCAAGTACGGGGCAATCCCGAAGTTATGTACATATTGCATTATTTGAGGAGAGATATTATGAACAAAAAAACGATAAATATGATGTCAAAGGCGACGAGCGTCAAGGGACAGGGCGTCGGCTCGGCGTATATGGAGCAGGTGAAGCTGGTGCGCGAGGGGCTTTCGGACAAGTTCGAGGTATTTGAGAACGCACGCATGTTCGCCGACATTACGCACTACCACACCATAAACCCCGAATTTCTCTTGCAGAAAAAACAACGCTGCTGCAAGGGAACTTCGGTGTGTTATGTGCACATGATCCCCGACACGGTGGATCAGAGCCTTGCATTGCCGAAGCCCGCGCGCAAAGCGTTTTATTCGTATATGGTGAAATTCTACAAGAGCATGGAGCACCTTGTGGTGGTAAATCCGTACTTTAAGGACGCGTTGGAAAGCTACGGCATACCGCGCGAGCGCGTGACCTATATCCCGAATTTCGTGGATACAGAGCAGTTTCACCCCATTTCCGACGAGAAGAAACGCAAGGTACGCCGCAAGCTGGGCATTCCCGAGGACAAGTTTACGGTGCTGTGCGCGGGGCAATTGCAGGTGCGCAAGGGCGCGTTCGACTTTCTGAAGTGCGCGGAACTGCTGCCCGACGTTCAGTTCGTCTGGGCGGGAGGGTTCAGCTTCGGGCGGCTGTCTGACGGCTTCGACGAGCTTACCAAGGTCGTGAAGAACCCGCCGCATAATGTGAAATTCCTCGGCATTATTGAGCGCGAGGATATGAACAAGGTGTACAACGCCGCCGACGTTATGGCGCTGCTGTCGTTTGACGAGCTGTTCCCGATGACGATACTCGAGGCGATGTGCGTGAATATTCCGATACTGCTGCGCGATCTGCCGATATACGACGATATTCTGTTCGATTTTTATTATCGTGAGAAAAACGTCGAGGGCTTCGTAAACGAACTGAAGAAACTGCGCGATGACAGCGTCTACTATGCCGCGGGCGTAGCAAACGCAAAACGCGGAAACGAGTTCTACGAAAAGAAGCACGTTTTGCAGATGTGGGATGAGTTTTACACGTCAATATTAAATATAGAACAATAGAATATAAGGTTTTCGTGCAAAGTCTGTGGCAGACAGCGCTTGCTGCGAACTTTGCCGCAAACCGGGAGACGAAAATGGACGTTAAAGAAAATAAAATGGGCACGATGCCCGTGCCGAAGCTGCTGATAACAATGTCGCTGCCAATGGTCATTTCGATGTTCGTGCAGGCGATGTACAACCTTATCGACAGCATTTTCGTGGCGCAGATAAATCAGGACGCGCTTACTGCCGTGAATATGTCATTCCCAATGCAGTCGCTGATGATCGCGTTTCAGACGGGATTGGGCGTGGGCATGAACGCGGCGGTATCACGGCTGCTCGGCGAAAAAAAGCCGCAGGAGGCGGGCAGAGCAGCAGTCCACGGGCTGATTTTGACGTTCGTGAACTACATAATTTTCCTGATGGTCGGGCTTACTTTAATGCCGCTGTTCTTCAACGCACAAAGCAAGTCGATCGCCGTTGTCGATTACGGCATAGAGTACCTTACCGTGATATGCTGCTTTTCGTTCGGACTTTTCTTCCAGATATGCTTTGAACGCTTTTTGCAGGCTACGGGCAAAACCGTTTACTCCATGATAATGCAGGGTGTTGGCGCGTTTATCAACATTTTCCTTGATCCCGTGTTTATTTTCGGAGTGCAGTCGCTCGGCATACCCGCAATGGGCGTGCGCGGAGCGGCTATAGCTACGGTGGTCGGACAGTGCATTTCGTGTGCGATAGGAGCGTTTCTGCATTTCAAGCTGAACCGCGATCTGAGACTGGAGTTCAAGGGCTTTAAGCTCGACCGCGATATGGTGAAGAAGATATACGCGGTCGGAATACCGTCGATAGTGATGAGCGCGCTGATGTCGGTCATGACCTACTGTATGAACATAATTCTCAAGGGCTATGAGGAAGCGGCGGCAACGGTGTTCGGCGTTTACTTCAAGCTCCAGAGCTTTGTGGTAATGCCCGTTTTCGGAATGAACAACGGCATAGTGCCGATAATCGCCTACAACTACGGCGCGCGAAAGGGCGAGCGTATTGTCAAGACGATAAAGCTCGGCGTTATATACGCTACGGCGACTATGCTTGTCGGACTTGCGCTGTTCCAGATGCTGCCCGAGTTTTTTCTGTCGTTTTTCAATCCCGACGAGGCGCTTATGCGGTTGGGTATTCCCGCGCTGCGGACGCTGTCGTTTTCGTTTATCTTTGTCGGCGGCTCCATTGTGATGACCTCGGCGTTTCAGGCGCTCGGAAACGGCGTATGGAGCTTATTTGTGTTTATCGTAAGACTGCTCGTTCCCGCGCTCCCGCTGGCGGCGCTTTTCGGAATGATCGGCGGAACGTCGGCGATCTGGATTGCGCTCCCCGTGAGCGATCTGTGCGGCTTGCTGCTCGCGGCGGTGCTTATGCGGAAAATGTACAGACGGACTATTAAACCAATGATTGTTAAAGACAAGGTCTAATGCTGCGTTGGGCTTATTAAGTTTTTCTGTTGACCGCTGTTGTTTTGTTTTTTGTGTTGCCGCACAAGTCGCGAGAGGACATAAAGAAAAAAGAAACGAAACCACAAGTGGAAACAAAGAGAAAATCAAGAGCACACATTGTCCTCTGGCAATCGTAAACGACATTGTAATGAAAAATTCCCAGCCAAGTGCAACGCAAAGAGGAGTGTAAGTTTATGCTGCAACAGAACGACTTTACGCGCGCTATTGTCGCGTTAAGAGAAAAGCGTCCGCTGATACATTGCATAACAAACTATGTCACCGCAGGCGATACCGCGAATATGCTGCTGGCGGCAGGAGCGTCGCCGATAATGGCAGACGACCCCGAGGAAACGGCGGAGATCACAGCGCAGGCGGACGCTCTGCTGTTGAATATGGGAACGCTCTCCGAACGCCACGTTTCGGCAATGCTCAAAGCGGGAACTGCCGCGAATAAAAAGGGCATTCCCGTTGTGCTGGATCCTGTGGGGATACAGCTTTCGGAGTTCCGCAGAAATGCGGCGCGGAGAATATTTTCCGAGGTGAAAATTTCGACCGTTCGCGGAAACGTCTCCGAGCTTGCGTTTCTCGGCGGGTATACCGCAGTCGGCGCTCACGGAGTTGACTGCGATCCGAGCGATACCGGAAAAGCGCTTGCCGCCGCGTCCGACGCGGCTTTGAGGTATAATTGCGTATGCTGTGTAACGGGCGTGGAGGACCACATCACCGACGGCGACAGAGCGGTAATTCTGGAAAACGGCTGCGCGGCGCTTAAACGGATAACGGGAGCAGGTTGTATGACTACGGCGCTTATCGCGGCATTTGCGGCGGTCTGTGAACCGTTTTTCGCGGCGGTTTACGGTACGGCTTTTATGGGAATATGCGGCGAGCTTTCGGAGCGTGATCCGCAGTGCCGCCATATGGGCGGCTTCCGCGCGGGTCTTTTCGACAAAGCGGGAATGAGCGCCGAGGAGATCGCGGCGCATATACGAGGTGAAAATTAAATGGACAAACAAAAGGTTGATTACACGCTGTATCTGGTAACGGACAGGCGGTTAATGAGCAGCCAAACTATTGAGGAGTCGGTCGGCGCGGCTGTCGCGGGCGGCGTTTCGGTGGTTCAGCTTCGCGAAAAGGATTGTACCTCGCGTGAGTTTTATGAGCTTGCTGTGCGCGTTAAGAAGATCACCGCCCCGAAGAACGTTCCGCTCATTATCAACGACCGCATTGATATATGTCTGGCAGCCGACGCGGACGGTGTTCATCTCGGGCAGAAAGATGTGCCTTGTGCAGAGGCGCGGAGAATACTCGGCGCGGATAAATTGATTGGCGTTTCGGCAGCGCTTCTGGAGGAGGCTTGCCAAGCTCAGGCGGACGGTGCGGACTATCTCGGAGTTGGCGCGGTTTTTCCGACCGAAACAAAGTCCGATACCAGACCCGTGACCGTCGAAATTATTCGCGAGATACGAAAAGCGGTAACTATTCCTTTTGTCGTTATCGGCGGAGTAAACGAGGAAAATATCGGAAAGCTGTACGGCTTGGGAATAAACGGCGCGGCGGTGGTTTCGGCTGTCGCGTCGCGGAATGATGTTAGCGCCGCCGCAAGGATAATGCGCAGTGCCGCCGAGAAATTGTAAAAAAATAACGGCTTGTTCTGCGTTTGATAGAACAAGCCGTTTTCGTTTATTTTATTTTTTGTGTTGATTCCTTAACGACCAGCTTACCTGTAAGAATATGCGTTCTCTTTGGGAGAGATGGGTCGGCGATACGCTTGAACAGCGACTTAATTGCCTCCTTTGCCATTTCCTCCGAATCAATGTTAATTGTCGTTATCGACGGGTCGGATATTTCCGAAATCAGATAATTATCGTAGCCGACCACCGAAATGTCATTCGGTACGGAAAGCCCTTTCGCTTTCAGGTCGCGAATCGCCACAAATGCGGTCTCGTCGCAATTACAGACAAACGCGCTCGGCAGCTTATCAGGCAGTTCAAGTTTCTCAAAACGTTCGCCGTCCGACAAACGGTCAGGAATTATCCAGTCGGGATCCATTTTCAGATCATACTCCAGCATTCCTTTTACATAGCCCATAAATCTGTCAAAAATACTCGATGTTGCGGTGCGCGTGCCAATAAAGCCTATTTCCTTATGTCCGAGCGAGATAAGATGCTTTGTCAGCATATATGCGCCGTGATAACCGTTTGTCACCACGCAGTCTGCCTCGATGCCGGGAACGTAATAATCCAGCAGCACAAGATTGTTTGTGTGGTTCATCAACATACGCAGATACGGAACGCTGAGCTGTCCGAGCGAAATAACACCCGTTATGCGGTTGTTCGAGAATAAATTCGGCACGGATACCGCGCTTTCCTCTTCCGCTCCGATATTTTCCTGTATGCAGGAAATGCCCTCGCTTTTCAGCAGCTTAAGTATATTGTTGTACAGTGCCCAGTAAAACGACCCGTTGGGGTTGATAAACTTATTTGGGATAAGAACGCCGATAACGCCCTCCATTTTATTGGAAACCGATTTTGTGGAGACATAACCCATTTTATCCGCTGTTTCACGAATTTTTGCGCGAACCTCCTCGCTTACTCCGCTGCGTCCGCAGAGAGCCTTTGAAACGGTAACCGTACTTGTGCCGCAAGCCTTGGCAATATCGGCGATCGTTACCTGTTTTTTCGGCATATCCCAGCACCTCCCTGTTTTCATGATAATACAGTTTAATTATACCTCAATTATTAACAAAAATCAATGCTATCATTAACTAAAAATAAAGCGCGTTTTTTAAACAAGTTGCATAATTACGTTGTAACTTAAATACTTAAAAATCGTTGTCTGTGTAAAACCCGCTGTTCAGCGGCAATTTTCGGAAGATACCGGAGAAAATTACTTAAATTACGCAACCGACCAAAAGGTATACTTATAAGGTTATTCTACCACATTTAGGTAAAAAAGTCAAGCACCAACTTTAAAAAATATTGTTAATTTATTTATGCCGCGGAGGGCTATGGTTTATTACTTAAGTTGGTCGTTGTTTTTTAATTAAAATGTTGCCGCATGGTTGCATGAGGTTTTTCGTGCTCTGTTTATAGTACTTTGTTTTAAGTTGCTTCCTGTGGTTTCGTTTCTTTATTTTTTGTGTTGATGCACGGTTGCGATAGGACACCCTTCGGGGAGGAGGAAAGACAAAACCCGACAAAAGTGCGGAATTCCCCCCTCCACGAAGGGTGTCCTCCTGCATTGTGAGATTACATTATAATTAAATAAAACGGGACAACAAATCACATTTTCTTCCTGCTCCCTGTACGGCGGCACTTATTAAAACAAAAAACGCAACAACGAGTGACATTAAAATTTCATTTCACACGGCAATTTCCCATACTAATTATATAAGGTTAATTCACGTTTGTTGCAAATTGCACAAAACTCACGATAATTAAAGTGCAAATTTGTCGTGAACGATATTGACGAAACAGACAAAAAATTATATAATAAAAGTGGCTAACCATATTTACGGTTTGCTTGGTCGGGCAGTCTGCCCATTTGTGAAAGGATTTTAATATGATTTGTACAAAATGCAACAGCGAAATACCAAACGGCGCGAAATTCTGCCCCGTTTGCGGAAACGCCTGCGGCGCGGTTTCGGACGTAAAGCCCGCCGCCGAGTCTCCCGAGACGGATGCGAAAACATATTGCGGCAAGTGCGGTCTTGAGCTGAACCGCGGCGCAAAGTTCTGCGCGGTCTGCGGGGCGTCTGCGGCGGTCGGCAGCGTAAAGGAAAACGCAAACGACGGCTCGACGTTCGGGCGCGGAGATATGTCGGCAGTGTCGCTTGACAAGCCCGACGTGTCGGACAGCCTTGTTGCGGCTATGAATACCGCCGCTTCTTCGACCGCCGTGCCTATGCCGTCAGACAGCGTACCTGTTCCCTCAAACAGCGTTCCTGTGCCCTCCGGCAACAGTTCGGGATTTTCGTCGGGTTTCAGCGGCTCGGGTACGGGATACGGTTCGCCCGCTCCTTCGTTTATACCCGAGTCTCCCGCCGCTAGCGGCATGGCAGCTCCTTTTGGAGCAAACGATAACCCGTTCGGCGATATGGGCGCGGCGGCTATCGTCGCTACTCCCATTAAAAAGAGAACGGGTCTTAAGGTCGGGATTATCATTGCGTCAATAGCTGCGGTTCTGATCGCGGCGGCTGCAGTGTTCTTCTTCACCAATAAAGCAACGGCGCTCAGCCTTATTATGGGCAAGCCGAACTACGCCGCAATGGTCGAGGGCAATTCAATAAAGGAGGCTGCGGAAAAGCTGGACGCTCCCGCGCTCTCCGACGGCATAAAGTCCGCGTCGGGTCTTGTGGCGAGCCTTGTCTCGATCGGTGAGGAATATGAGCCCGATCTCGGCGATATCGACGATTCGTTCGGCGGTTTTGCGGGAATGTCAAACACCAATACCGCAACCATTAAAATGGCTCACACGATGTCGATGTATTCGGGCAACGCGATAGACCTCGAAACGATTATTTCCTCGTATTATCAGGCAATGATCGATGCATACGGGATGAATTCCGTTAAAGCAACTGTTAGCGTTAATGCCGATATCGCCGACTCCGTGAAGTCCATGCTGGGCGAGGAAGCGGACGAGATACTTGAGCTTATTAACGGTCTGAATGTATCCGCCGAAGTTTCCGTTTCAAAGGATACTGTCGCGGCGCAGATGGACGCAAGCAGCGGCTCGGCGGTCGTCAACGCAAGGACGGTATTTACCGCCGACGGCGACGTTTATCTGGTGCTGCCGTTTGTAGGCGACAAGGCGCTTAAGGTGAAGATCCCGACCGAAAAATCCGCTCAGACTGCGGAGATCAAGCCGCTAGAGCTTGACGCAAAGGAGATCGAGCGTCTTATCGGCGAAATGGTCGAGCTTTATGTTAAGGAATACAAAGAAAGCGCTATCGAAATGGGCGACGGCGAACTTACCGCGGCGGGCCTCACCGCAAAGGGCAAGCTCATCACTGCGGAGTTCAGCGGCAAAAAGCTTGCAGCTCTTTTCGGAAACCTCGCTGAGCATTTCGCTGACGACGAGTATTTCAGCGCCAAGATAATTGAGTTTGCCAACGAATACGGAGCGGAGCTTACCAAAGAGGAATACAAGAACGAAATTATGAGCGCGTTCGACCCCGACGATTTCGACGATAGCGACAAACTGATCATCAGCACCGTTATCGACAACAACGGAAACGTTCTCGCGAAATCGTGGAAGGCTCTCAGCAATTCCGAAACTGTGGAGCTCGTATATGTCGACAGCAAGGAGCAAATCACCTTTGAGATTAAGGACAACGACGAAGCGGTACTCTCCGTTGTGGCCGACGTTGTCAGCGACAAAGAGGGAGCTGTCTCCGTTAAGTGCGGAAGCAGCGACGGCGTTATCTCCTTTACGGTAAGTTATTCCGATATCAGCATCGCCCAATTCTGCGGCAAAGATACATTTACAGGCAATTATACTATAAGCATGGATATTCCCGACGACTTTTCCGAGAGTGCGGGCGTTCTTTCGGGAATGAAATTCACCGTATCAAATGCGGTTGACAGCGATAACACCATGGAATCCACTATCAGCGCTGTCGCGGGCAGCTACGGCAGCGTAACGCTCAAGTCCACAGTTACCGCGTCAAACGACGACGCGCTGTTGGCTGTCCCGACCGATGTTATCGATCTCGGCAACGGAGAAGATCAACCTGATGAGGCGACAATGATCGCGCTTACGGAATATCTTGAGAGCATCGGCAAAAAGCTCGAGGAGATGAAGGACGGTCCGTTCGGCGCAATCTATGAGAGTTTTACCAATAGTATAATAGGTGTTGGCGGCGTGACAGGCGGCGAGGTATCGTTTGACGATGTGTACAACCTCACTGACGATATTTCGCAGACGATGTCGGACGTTGTGGGCTTCTCCTACAAATACGGCGTTTACGAGGACGATCTTGACGAGCGCGCGGGTGATATCCGCGACGAGTTGAACGACTTGTACAGCGAGATTGTAAACAAGGATTGGAAACTCACGACCGCCGAGTTCACCGACTACACCAACAAATACAATACGATCAAGTCCAAGGCGGACGCTCTTGAAAAGGATTATAAGGCGGCACAATCGGCAAACCCCGTTGCTCCCGTAAATCCTTCGGGAAGCTCCGCGGACAGCCTTAACTTTGACAACATGACCGACGACGATCTGTATGAGATCATCAACGAATACGGCGAGCGTTATCTCGCGGTCCTCACCAATTACGAGAACGCAATGAAGATCGCTTCCGACGTGGAGCTGGGCAAGCTCTCCGACACCGCCGAGACCACATATAATAAGGTTGTGGACGACTATGTTCAGTTTATCGAATCCTATTCCGACGGAAATTACAGCATCGCGCTGCTGAGGAATGTCAGAAAATCTGCAAAGGCGTTTGCTCTTGCGGTTGAGGCGCTCGAAAAAGCGCTTATGACGCAGGCGTAATTAATAAAAATACGAAATGCCCCGTTTTGCGACGGGGCATTTTTTACGCCATCTGAACGGCTTCTTCGGTATCGGTCACGACCACCACATCTCCGCAAAGTATCTCGGTCGCGCCCGACGGGATAATGCTCTCCTCGCCGCGCCTTACCATTACTATCAACAGACGCTTGGGGAGTTTGAGGTCACGTATCTGTTTGTCTTTCCAGACGTGCCTTTCGTTGATCGGTATTTCGCGCAGCTTTAGGCTCTTGTCGCTCTTGTACGGCGGCACAGAGAGAATAACGCTGTCGTTCGCCTCGATAACGGTATCACCGCGCGGAATTATCGTTTCCTTGCCGCGCCTTATCATTACCGCGAGCGAACCTGTCGGCAGGGTTATCTCGCTCAGCTTTCTGCCCTCCCAATTGTGATTTTCGGGGATAAACATACGCATCATTGTCATAAGATCGTCCTCGCGGTAGTCGTTGAACGTTTTGAGGACGTCGCTGCTGTCGTCGATAAGGTCAAGCTTTTTCGCGGCGACGGGCAGCAGCGAGCCTTGTACGAGCATGGACAGCAAGCATACGCAGAACACGATGTTGAAGATATTATGCTCGGTCTGAGTTCCGTTTACAACGGCGAGTATCGCGAAAACGATAGACGATGCTCCGCGCAGACCCGCTAGCGAGATAAACAGTCTGTCAGCGACGGGTGACTTGCCGCCGAATACCGCCACGGCAACGGGACGTGAAAGCAGCGTCAGGCAAAGGTAGATCGGCAAGGCAAGCAGAATGCTCTCGCCGAACTGCGAGGGCGTTGAAAGCAGACCCAACAAAAAGAATACCGCGATCTGGCAGACGCCCGTTGTACCGTTCAAAAATACTACCGCTTCGGGCGGAGCTATCGCCTTGCCGCTGCTGCCTATCGTAACACCGAGGACGTTCACGATAAAACGCCGTATCGGCGATTTTCCGCGGTAATTTTGTTTGGGCGACTTTGCGTTTCCGATAATAATTCCCGCTATGTACACGCTCAGATAACCGTTACCGCCGAGCATGGTCGGCAGCGCAAATGCCAGCAGCGCGAATGCCAGATACATTATGCACTCAAAGCCCTCGGTCTGCGCCTTGAATTTCTTGGCGATAAACGCGCCGAACACTCCCGTCAGCGCACCGAACAGCACGCCGAACGCAAGCTGTGACATTATCATCACAAAAATAGAACCCGTGCCGTCGTTAGTCAGCAGAGAAAGCGAGATAACGGTCAGCATATATGAAAACGGGTCGTTACTTCCGCTTTCCGCCTCGAGCAGCGGGGCGAGCCCGTTCTTGAGGTTCAGCTTCTTCGAACGGAGCACCGAGAAAACCGAAGCTGCGTCCGTGGAGCTTATCACCGAGCCGAGCAGCAGGCTCTCCGCAAACCCGAACTTCAGCACAAAAAAGCAGAACGCGCAGGTCACGCCCGCAGTCACCGCAACGCCGAGCGTTGACAGAAGCCCCGCCTTTATCATCACGGGTTTCGCGGACTTCCAATTTACGGAAAAGCCGCCCGTGAACATAATGACGATAAGCGCCGTCTCGCAGACGTAGGACGCAAATTCATAGTTCTCAAACGGAATCTTCACCGGTCCGTCGCAGCCGAAAAATATTCCTATCCCGATAAAGATTAACAACGCCGGCACGCCGATCTTTCCCGACAGGCGGTCGGAAAACACGCACAACAACAGCACTACCGCCGCAATCAAAATAAACGCCGTCATAAAATCTCCCCATTTTTTAATCGTTTACACTCTACATATATTATTGTAGCATATTACAGACTGTATTGTCAATAGCATAAAACGGGTAAACTATAGTAAAACAGCATTTTGCGCTGCGCTCGGCTTATTGTTTTATGTTGCTCGTTGTTGCGTTTCTTTTAATTTTATGTGCCGCCGCAAGGGTGTAAGAGGTTAGTTGTGATTTGCTGCGGCTTCGTTTATTTTATTAAAAAAACCTCTCGCAACCGTGCGTCAACACAAAAAAGAAATGAAATGAAACAACAGCAAAACAACATTTAACTATAATGACAAATCAGAGCATTGCAATAAACCGTTCAAATTCCGCTATGCCCTCGCTGCTGCGCTTGAATACTCCCGAATCGCGAAGAACCTGTTCAAACACCGCGCCGACCTCCTCGCGGAGAACATTCCGTGCGGTATCGGCGTTAAAGTCCTTGCGGCGCAAAAGCAGCTCGTTCGCCCAATCGGCGTGAGCGGCGATCTCGGGATCCGCCGCGATATTTTCTCCGGCGAGCATGGCCGCTTCAAGCTTGACAAGCTCTTTAGCCAGCCGCGACGGCAGTACTGCAAGTCCCATTACTTCGATAAGCCCGATGTTCTCCTTTTTTATATGGTGAAGCGCGGGATTGGGGTGGTACAGTCCGAGCGGTCTGTCCTCGGTGGTGAGGTTGTTGCGGAGCACGAGGTCGCATTCGTAAACGCCGTCATTTTTCCGCGCAATCGGCGTTATCGTGTTGTGGGGAACGCCATCCGTTTCAGCAAATATCATCGCCGACGGGTTGCTGTATACGCGCCATTTTCCGAGTATGTAGTCGCAGGCGGCGGCAAGCTCGCGGCGGATTTCCGAGCGCAGCCGAATTACCGACATGGGCCACTTCACTCTGCCCGCGCTGACCTCCGGGAATTTTTCAAGTTCAAAGGTTTTTTCGATCGGCGCTTTCTCCATGGCAAACGTATAATGCCCGCCCTGAAAATGCTCGTGGCTGAGTATCGAACCGCCGACTATCGGCAAGTCGGCATTCGAGCCGACAAAGTAATGCGGCAGTATATCGAGAATGTCGAACAGCTTATTAAACACCGACGCGTCTATCTTCATCGGGATATGCCGCTCGTTGAACACTATACAATGTTCGTTGTAGTAGCCGTATGGCGAATATTGAAATTCCCAATTTTCGCCGTTTATCTTCATGGGTACGGGGCGGAGATTTTGCCGCGCGGGGTGATTGAGCCGTCCCGCATAGCCCGCGTTCTCGGGGCAGAGCTGGCATCTGGGGTAAGAGGACGACGCGGCATTTTTCGCGGCGGCAATATCGCGCGGGTCTTTTTCGGGCTTGGAAAGATTTATCGTGATGTCGAGCGTTCCGAACTCCGACTCATACGTCCACTTGATATCCTTGGCGATACGCCCCGCGCGTACATAATTCAGTGCCTTGCAGAACCCGAAATACCAATCGGTTGCTTCTTTCGGAGAACGCTCCAGTCTGCTGCTGAACCCGCGAATGACCTCGCGCGGATAGGGAGTTACTGCGCCCATAATCTTTGTGTCGAATAGATCGCGGTATGCGGACGTATTCTCGATTATTCCTTTTTCGCAAGCGTAGTCGACGAGTTCGTCAAGTATTTCGTCGATAGACTGCTCACTGTCGGCGTTTGTCGGTTCCACCCAATTATCAAGCCTGAGAATTTCCATTAAGCTGTTGCGGACAACATATCTGTCCTCGTTTGCCATAAGACCGTTTCTCACTGCGTAATTCATCAGTTTTTGTACAGAATTGCAGATCATTGTTACACCCCGTTTCAGATTTTACAAGTGCGGCTGAAACAAAATACAGCCGCGCTGTTTTTGGCGACTAATTATATTATAGCATACTGTTTCGCGTTTGTAAATATTGTTATCAGAGTTTTTTACACCGAAATGGTGCTTTTTGCTGTGATTGGTTATTTAATATTGCATTTTTAAAAGTTAAGTGTTATAATGTATATAAATTGTGTTTTACTGTTGTTTCGTTTCTTTTTTTATGTCCTCTTGCTTCCCGTGCGGCAACACCTCAATCAAGAAAATAAGCCCGGCGCGGCGATAAATTTTGCGGTAAGAGAAAGGAGCTTTTTTATGAGCGGATTTTCCGAGCTAATTAAAAATTTTGAAAAAACACGCGATTATGTCCGCGACTTTTTTATTTACGGATTTAAAGTCCGCAGCGACTTCGACCGCAAGAGCGCCCGCACGTATGATGATGAAAAGCGTCGTGTTGAGAGTTGGCTCGACGGATTTCTGCGATATGATGATTCCGTTCGCGGACGGCAGGTATCAATTTCGGTTGACAGTGGACACGTTCCCGAAAATCCGCTCTACAAGGCGTTTTATTCCAAGAGCTTCACCGATAACGACATTCGCCTGCACTTTCTGATACAGGACGTCTTGTATAACGGTGCGGCGCTTACGCTCCGAGAGATCGTCGATGAGATCGACTGCCGCTGCGGAATGCTCTTTGACGAGCAGACCGTCCGCAATAAGCTGAAGGAATATATTTCCGAGGGAATAATTCTTTCGGAAAAGCGCGGCAAAGCGGCGTATTTTTCGCTTTCGCCCGACCGCGCCGATGAATTTTTCAATGAGTTCGACGGGCTTGCGGACGCGGTGAAATTCTTCTCTGAAACGGGCGAATTCGGGGTGGTTGGCAACAGCATCTTAAAATCCGCCGGCGCTGAAAATGACCTCTTTTTTATGAAGCATAACTACATAGTCCACACGCTGGAGGACGCTGTGCTGTACGATATTCTCGAAGCGATAGAGCAGAAGCGCACGCTTTCTTTGCGGACGTTTTCCGCGAAAAACCGTTCAAAAAAAGAGAGCGAAAATCTTGTTGTGCCAATGCGGATATCCGCGTCGGTGCAGACGGGACGGCGTTATCTTGTCGCGTATATTCCGCTGTATAACCGCTTTAACGCGTTCAGGCTGGATTATATACGCGCGGTAAAGTCGGGCGGGACGTTCGCGGGATTTGACAGAATTTACGAAAAATATTGTCATAATGAGGAACGCTGTTTCGGCGTATCTTTCGGTGAACGCCGAGAAAACGGAAACGTCGCGCCGCTGGTTATTACCGTAAAGATTGGCGGTGGCGAGGAATACATATTAAACCGCATTATTCGCGAAAAACGCTGCGGCACTCTCGAAAAACTCTCCGACGATCTGTATGCGCTGACCATTGACGCGTTCGACCCCGTTGAGCCTATGCACTGGATTAAGACGTTTATCGGCAGAATAGTCGGGATAGAGGGCGGAAACGCCGCCGCACGCGAGCTTTTCCGCGACGATATCGAGCGAATGGACGCGATGTACAACGATAATAAAGGTGAACACAATGACGATATTCAGTGAGATATATGGCACGTATTACCGCATAGCCGCGCGTGCTATGGTGAAAAGCTCCGTGACCGAGAACGAGGTGAACGAGCTTATACGCAGTCTCGGTTTTCGCGATTCCGCTCTTTTTTTGCCGCGGAAGCTTCTGCCGCAAAAGGACGGCTCGGACTGGGGTCTGCTCCGCGCAAACGACGGCGGTACGCTCTCGCGGATAACCGTAAATCCCCCTCCCGCTGTACTAACTCTGCTGCAGAAACGCTGGCTTAAGGCAAAGCTGGAGGACGAACGTTTCCGTCTTTTTTTCGATGATGAAACGCTCTGGCGGCTTACGGAAATGCTCGCCGACATTAAACCGCTCTACCGCCGCGTTCATTTCCGTTACTTCGACAGATTTGCCGACGGCGACAATTATTCTGATCCGCTTTATCGTGAAAATTTCAGCGTCGTATTGTCCGCGCTGAAGTCGCACGAGATGATTAAGGTCGCGTTTACGTCGGGGCACGGCAAACGGATTTCGTTTACCTGTCTGCCGGTAAAACTCGAATATTCCGAGAAAAACGACAAGCTCCGTGTGCTTATCCGAAAGGTGCGCAGCGGGAAGCTGTCGGGCGGCGGTACTCTCAACCTCGGCAGGCTTGAAAAGGTCGAGTGTACGGGTTTTTTCTTCAAAGACCCCGTGGAGATACGCGACGACAGGATAAAGGAGCCGGTCACGGTGCGCATTGAGCCGGAGCGCAACGCGGTAGAGCGCTTCCTTATGGAGTTTGCGAGCTTTGAAAAACGCACCGAACGCGATCTTGAAAGCGGAGCTTGTACGGTAAGTATGTATTTCGACAGATCCGACGAGACTGAGGTTCTGATCCGCATACTGAGTTTCGGCGCGGCGGTGGAAATACTTTCGCCGCCCGATTTCCGCAGACAGGCGGCAGAGCGCGTGGCAAAGCAAAGGGAGCTCACGGGAAGCCCAAAGGGTTAGCGCTGCGCTTGGCATATTGTTTTTTCTGTTGTTCTTTGTTTTTTTATTATTTTAATATGTTGCAACAAGGGGGGATTGTGATTTGTTGTGGTTTTGTTTCTTTTCATTTTTTTCGTCTCACGGTTGTGAGGGGATATAAAGAAACGAGCCTCAAAAAGCAACATAAAAATCACAGCAAGCGCAGCGTTAATAATTGTAATTAAAGTTTTAAACTGTTTCAACAGGGTTTTCAACAGAGAGTATTATTTTAATGTTGAAAAAACGGCTCTAAAATCGACTTTGTTAAAAAATTGACCCGTCGGACAAAACGACGGGTCAATTTCGGGAAACAAAGAATCCGGCTTAACAGCCGTCGTTTTTGCCGTCCGAGACGGCGTTAGGCAGAAAATCGTATAACTCGTTGTAATTTTCCAGCTCGGCATCGCTTGTCACCGCCGTCGGGATAAGTCCCGTGCAGTCGGTGCCGCTCGACGCTTTGAAATCGTCGCTGTCAAATTCGCCGAGGTGATTTATCTCCGTATCGGAGGGGTATGGGTACATAGAAACATCTCCTTTAATCGCTTTCAGAAATAGTTTTTGCGCAAACGGCGGATATATTCGGGTATCGCCGATTTTTTTTGTCCCGCTATTGACAAAAAGCGGGATTTGGTGTATAATATAAATTGTATATTTGTTTGTACATTTATGTGTGTTCACGGAAAGGTTACAAAATATGGGAATTATCAAATCTATCTTCGGCACTTATTCCTCGCGCGAGTTAAAGAGAATCGAACCGATAAAACAGGCTGTCCTTGATCTTGAGGATAAATACAAGGCTATGTCCGACAAGGAGCTGAAAGCGCAGACGGGCATCTTAAAGGAACGCCTTGCCAACGGCGAAACGCTCGACGACATACTGCCTGAGGCGTTCGCGACCTGCCGCGAGGCGTCCGACCGCGTTATCGGAATACGTCATTATCCCGTGCAGATAATCGGCGGCATAGTGCTTCATCAAGGAAGAATTGCCGAGATGAGAACAGGCGAGGGCAAGACGTTCGTCGCGAGCCTGCCGTCTTATCTGAACGCGCTTACAGGCAAGGGCGTTCACATCGTCACTGTCAACGACTATCTGGCAAAGCGCGACAGCGAGCTTATGGCAAAAGTCCACCGTTTTCTCGGACTTACCGTAGGTCTGATAACGCACGAGCTGAATAACGACCAGCGCCGGGCGGCGTACGCCTGCGACATCACCTACGCCACCAACAACGAGCTCGGCTTTGATTATCTGCGCGATAATATGTGCATTTACAAGAAAGATCTGGTTCAGCGCGAGCCGAATTTCGCGATCGTCGACGAGGTCGATTCTATCCTCATAGACGAGGCGAGAACGCCGCTTATCATTTCGGGACAGGGCGAAAAATCGACAGACCTGTATGAAAAAGCTGACAGATTTGCCAAAACGCTGAAAATGGACAAGATCGTTGAGATAGACACTAAGGAGGAGTACGACAAAAACTTTGACGGCGACTATCTTGTCGACGAAAAGGAAAAGACCTGCAACCTGCTGCCAAACGGCGTTGCCAAGGCGGAGAAGTACTTCAATGTCGAGAACCTTATGGATCCCGAAAATATGACGCTGCTCCACCATATCAACCAGGCTATCCGCGCGAACGGCATTATGAAGCTGGACGTGGACTATGTCATCAAGGACGGCGAGATCGTTATTGTCGACGAGTTCACGGGTCGTCTGATGTTCGGACGCCGCTACAATCAAGGTCTGCATCAGGCTATCGAAGCGAAAGAGGGCGTTAAGGTAAACCACGAGAGCAAGACGCTCGCGACCATTACGTTCCAGAACTTTTTCCGTCTGTATAAAAAGCTCTCGGGTATGACGGGTACGGCAATGACCGAGGAGGACGAGTTCAGGCAGATATACTCGCTTGACGTTATCGAGATACCCACCAATAAGCCCGTTATCCGCATAGACAATCACGATAAGATATACAAGAATGTTCACGGAAAGCTGAAAGCTGTGTGCGATCAAGTTGAGGAGTGCCATAAAAAGGGACAGCCCGTGCTTGTCGGTACGGTTACGATTGAGAAGTCGGAGCAGCTCTCCAAGCTCCTCAAGGCGCGCGGTATAAAGCACGAGGTGCTCAACGCGAAGAACCACGAGCGCGAGGCGGAGATCGTCGCGCAGGCGGGCAAAAAGGACGCGGTGACTATCGCAACGAATATGGCGGGACGCGGAACGGATATCAAGTTGGGCGGCAATTCGGAGTATCTGGCGCTTGCCGAAATGAGAAAGCTCGACTATTCCGAGCAGCTCATTCAGGAGGCGACGGGCTTTGCCGAGACCGACAACGAGGATATAATCGCGGCACGCAAAAAGTATCAGGAACTTATTGCGAAATTCGACGAGAAGATAAAGCCCGAGGCAGAGGAAGTGCGCAACGCGGGCGGACTGTTCATAATAGGCACGGAGCGTCACGAGTCGAGACGTATAGACAATCAGCTCCGCGGACGTTCCGGACGGCAGGGCGACCCGGGTGAGAGCTGCTTCTACATCTCGCTTGAGGACGATCTGATGAGGTTGTTCGGCGGCGAACGTGTACAGCGGCTCATGGAGACGATGAATTTCGACGAGGATATGCCGATTGAGGCGGGCTTTCTGTCAAAGGCTATCGAGTCGGCGCAGATGAAGATCGAGGGCAACAACTTTGCGATACGCAAGCACGTTCTCGATTATGACGACGTTATGTCCCGTATGCGCCATACGATTTACTCGCAGAGAAGAAAGGTTCTCGACGGCGAGGATATCCATGAAAATATCGTGCAGATGATGAACCAGGATATCGAGGAGACGGTGAAGATGTACTGCTCGGATACCGTTGCCGAGAACTGGAACCTTGACGGTCTGCGCTCGCATTATATGAATTTGTTCCTTATGGATACCGATCTGCGGTATGACATCACCGACCTCAACGATATTTCCCAGAACGATATTACCGAGTTCGTCAAGAAACGCGGTGCGCTTATGTACAAGCTGCGCGAGCAGGAGCTCGGCAGCGAGAGTATGCGTGAGATCGAGCGCGTTTGTCTGCTGAAAACGGTAGACCGCCACTGGATGGATCATATCGACGCGATGGACGAGCTGAAAAACGGCATCGGACTTCGCGGCTACGCGCAGCGCAACCCCGTCGACGAGTACCGTTTCGAGGGCTTCAATATGTTCGATGAGATGATCGCGGCTATCCGCGAGGAGACGGTGAAACTCGTGCTCACCATTCCCGTGCGTATGCAGGCGCCCATTCAGCGCGAGCAGGTAATGCGCCCCGACGCTCCCAATGCGGGCGGTCCGCAGACACCGTACAGAAGCGAAAAGCGCGCGGAGAAAAAGGCTAAAAAAGGAAAGAAGTAATAAAATATTTTCCCCGCCCGTTTCGGCGGGGAAAATTAGGTAACGAAAGGACAGACAACCTATGATGTTAGACGAAATAAAAAGCGAACTTACGGAGCACATAATTCCATTCTGGAATAACCTCCGCGACGACGAGAACGGCGGTTGGTACGGCGAGGTCGACAGCGCTCTCAACGTTAATAAAAAAGCGGAAAAAGGAGTTATACTCCATTCGCGTATATTGTGGTTCTACTCCAACGCGTATATGGCGTTGAAAGACCCCAAGCTGCTCGACAACGCAAAGCACGCATACGAGTTCCTCATCGAAAAGTGCTATGACAAGGAGTACGGCGGCGTATACTGGATGATGAATTATGACGGCACTCCCGCCGACGATATGAAACACAGCTACTGCAACGCGTTCTTTATTTACGCGTTGGCAAGCTATTATCGTGCAAGCGGAGACAAGGGCGCGCTGGAGACCGCGTATAAGGTTTTCGAGCTTATCGAAAACAACCACGCGGACAACATAGCGTACCGCGAAAAGCTCTCGCGCGATCTTAAAAAGGAGCTGGCGAACGACGAGCTTTCTGAGAACGGCTTAATGGCGGACAAGACCATGAACACCACGCTCCACCTTATGGAGGCGTACACCGAGCTGTATCTCGCGGATAAGAACGAAAAGGTACTTGAACGGCTGAAGTTCCAGATGAACCTTACATATAATAAAATTTTTGATAAGAACGGCGATAAGCTGATGGTGTTCTTTGATAAGGATATGAACGAGATTGGAGACGTTCACAGCTACGGACACGATATCGAGGCAACGTGGCTTATCGACCGCGCGGCAGACGTTGTCGGCGATGAGGAATTTGCGAAAAAGTTCCGCGAAATGAACGCCGGGATCGCCGCGAATATCGCGAAAATCGCCTACGACAAGGAAAGCGGCTCGCTGCTCAACGAATGCGACAAGGGCGTTGTGAACCGTTGGCGCATCTGGTGGGTGCAGGCGGAGAGCGTCGTAGGCTTCCTGAACGCTCATCAGCGCGGCTACGGGAATTACATTTTGCTCGCAGAGAATATCTGGAGCTATATTAAAAACAACATCTCCGACAAGCGTCTCGGCGGCGAGTGGCAGTGGTCGCTCGACGACAATGGAAAGTCCGACCCCGAAAACAACATAGTCGATCCGTGGAAATGCCCATACCACAATGGCAGAATGTGCCTTGAGGTCATGAGACGGCTCGGCTGATGAACCGCGTTTAACTAGGTAAATGCAAAATGTGCGAAGAATGTTATACGCCGCAAAGAAGGGCTACTCCTCTGCTTAAGCCCACGGACTGTCTGAAGAACCACACACAATATATATGCGGAACCTGCGGGCGGTGTATTTGTATTGAACACGACCCGAAGAATGGACTGCAGCGCTGGAACTTTCCGTTCAAGTCCTCGGAAATTGCAAAACTGTATCTGCGTGCGGCTGATCATACTATGAAAAAGCCGTGCGGCATTTATGAAATAAAAGCTGCCAACGGCAGAGTTTCGTATAAGATTTTTGCAAGTACCGCAGATATGCAATCATTTTTGCAAAAAAACAAGGACAAAAAACGCGGGTCAACGGCGCCGGTTTTCATTATGGAGGAATATGTTGAATACCCTCATACGCAAGTACGCAAATTAACTGCCGATGAAATAGTCAAATATATGGCGGAGCGTTGACAGCGCTATGGACTTCCTGTGAACCGAATAAACACGGTGAGTTTGCCCCGTGCTTCTAATATCGCCGATACACACAGGCTCGGCGACCATTGTCCGTTGGCGTCTAGCCGATCGGCATTGCCTCCGCTGCGGTCGCTTCGCTCCCTACGCTGCACAAGGCAACTCGCTTGCGACTTTTGCCACTGCA
>CAMNXF010000002.1 GCA_946567425.1 uncultured Clostridia bacterium
GTTCGGGAATACTCTCCGAAATTTTTTCGCTCAATGTTTTGAGTTTTTCGCAATCATCAAAATTAAGGTCGCCGTTGTGCCTTGCGGTAAAATTCACGCACTTCCGAATATTTTCGAGTTCCTCAACGTCGAACACCTTATTTTTGTCAACAAGCCCCGACCGCACTGCAAAACCCTCTTTCGCCGCCGAATAATCGGAATAATAATTGCCCTGCGTAACGCCCTTGTTATCAAACGTCCGCTCCCATGTGACAAACTCGAAGCCGTACTCACCGTTCTTTGCCGCAAGCACCGTACCGTTAAATTCCGACAGACAATGATAATTCCCCGACAGCCCCTCCGCTTTTAACAACGGTGATTTCTCGTAAGCACTGCAGTATTCGTTGACATTGCTGACGATGCCCTTGATTTTCAAATATTCCTCATTGGAGCTGCCGTTTGAGTTGTTGATCATTCTGATATCGTTCACAAACGCAATTACCACGCCATTCAGCGAAACCATAAGGAAATCTCCGTTTTTAGCAGCATCATAGCCATTATTAAGCAAGCTGCGCTTAACCTCGTTCATGAAAACGCTTTCGGTCTGTTCCATGCGTATTTCTTCGGTTTTCAGCATATTATTCAGTCCGAAGATGTCTTTGGTATGCTTGACCGCGCTGATTTTCTCCCGCCACTCATCGGAGAAATTTTGCGTGTAATCCACATCAAGCTTGCAGTCCTTAATGCTGTCCGCTCCAAGCCTGCAAAGCGCCTTTTTTATTGCGATATCCTCGCACGGCAGTTCGACAAGCTCCGCCAAATCGCAATAAGAGATCTCAACCGCTGCTGTTGAGTCGGGATCGCAATAATATTCGGGAAACGTGGTTCCGTTAAAAACTTCAGAAAACTCGATTTCCTCGTTCACAAAGAGCAGTCCGTACTCGGTTTGAATACCCTTGCCCGAATCCAACAGCTTCCTGCCTTCCTCGACAAGCCAACTTCTGTTTTCAAGTTCCGAAGAGGAAATACAGCCTCGAATATTGAACATATGCGTCATTCCGACATTTTCAAGATTGCTTGTGTCCTCGATAAGAGTAAATCTTTCAAGATTGAATGTGAGATTGATAATATTTTTCAAACCCCACCCGATATTTACTTCATCACAAGTCAGAACTGCAAAGAATTGATTAACTTCTCGAGCGTCCATACCGTCCATGCGCTTGGCAAGATAGTTCAGTGCGTCGAGACTGACTTCGCAGTCCTCCAACACCGACAGCTCAGTCGGTTCGATCTGCACAACCGTTGCGGCAGGGCAGGGGTGTTCGGGGTCCATGCGCAGTTCATCGAGCCACTTTGAAAGCTGTGACTCTTTGCATGGGAATGCCATCTCCGTGACATACGGAGAATTTTGAATTGTTGCTTTGATCATTTTTGTTCCTCCATAAATTCTGAAATTCGGAAAGAGTTATCTCATTTCCATACCGAAGCCCTCATCAGGTTCATCGACCGAAGTTATGTTGACATAATCGCCGATTATCCCGAGCGCTTCCTCATAGCTGCCGCTTGCGAACACCTTATTCGTCATTTCGGACGCTTCCTCGGACAAGCCGTTTCGCTTTAAGGTTTTCGACGCTATTCCGACAAGATGGAATATGTTTCCATCCTCCCCAATCAAAGGGCAGTCGGGTTTTGTGTGTTTGTTTTCGTTGTTCATTTGCTGCCTCCATAAGTTGTTTTAATGCTCCGAATTTGCTCGGAAAACAAAAAAAGCCTGTAAACTGCTTTAAAAAGCAATTTACAGGCTCAAAAAACGTAATGTCCTTGTTCTTCAAGTTCGGCTTTCAACCGTGACAAAAGCTGCTCCCCGTCAAGGTCTGTGAGCAGCGAGAACCACTCCGAACGAAAGAATTCCTTTAGCTCAACGATTCCTTTTCGCAATTTTCGGTCATCATGACTTCCGGAATATTCTTTCGTCCATTTGCGGTAATCCTCGACCGCCTGAAGAATAACGGCGTTTGCCAATTCCTTGTAAGGGTCGGTATCCGTCGGTGACCTGTTTTCAACGACTGCTTGAAGCGTCACACCGTTCACTTTTATATGGTACATAATCTGCTAATTCACTACCTTTCATTTTTCGATTTCGTCATTTTGCCCAAATTCAACCGCAAAAATTTTGTTGCCAAAAGGGTTCGAATCCCGTTGATATCTTTTTTGTCAAGATTCTGAAAACAAAAAAAGCGCCCATGAATAATCTCTCCGATTTGAGAGAACATTCACAGGCGCCCTGTACATATTTACCAAAATTGACCAAAAAATTTTTACGCGCGGAGGGTTCAGTCCATTTTCGTGTCGAAAATATCTACGGACGAGAACTTCCTTTTTTCACAAGATTTATGCCCACAAATGGCTTTGTACAGCCGTTTGTGGGCATAATATCTTTTTTGTCAGTGTTTCATGGTGCTGCTGACCGGACTTGAACCGGTACGGTATTGCTACCGAGGGATTTTAAGTCCCTTGCGTCTGCCTATTTCGCCACAGCAGCATTCAACTCTACTATTATATCACACTTTCTGTGATTTGTCAAGAGTTAAGTGCGGTATGACAAACTTAATTTTGTGCATTTGTTAATAATATGTTACAAAAAATCACAGAAAAACTTTATTAAGCGGCGTTATAAATAAAGTTTACGGTTTCTTAATAAAGCATACCGCCGCCGCGCCCGCTATGCTCTGTATCGCCAAAACCACCGCCGCAAGAACGCCGAGCGCCGCCCACTGATGTCCGGTAAGCGGAACAACATAGAACAATTCCGGGAAGAGCAGCACCGCACCAGCGAACGCCGCGATAAGCACTCCGAGCATGACCGCGCGCCACGGCTTAAACGGGCGGCAGACGTTCGCGAGAACCAAAAAGCACGCGAAACCCGTAAGCAGCGTCGCCATTGCCGATACCTGCTCGGGAGGATAGCCGAAAATTCCCTCGGCGGCGGTAAGCAGACCAATCCCGACCGCGACCGAAATACCGCCGGGCGCGGCTTTCTTCATCACGTTGGCGAGAAATCCGCCGCGCACCAAGCTCTTGTTCGGCTCCAGCGCCAGCAGAAACGACGGCGCGCCGATCGCCAGTGCGCTTATCAGCGTCATTTGAATGGGCTTGAACGGATATCCGAACGGCAAGAAAAGGAACGCCGCCGCCAAAAGGAACGAAAAGATCGTCTTGACGAGAAACAGAGACGCCGAGCGCTGAATATTATTGATACACCGCCGCCCCTCGCCGACGACAAGCGGCATTGACGCGAAATCGGAGTTCAGCAGAACGAGCTGCGAGACCGACCTTGCCGCGTCGCTGCCCGACTGCATGGCTATCGAGCAGTCGGCTTCCCTGAGCGCCGGAACGTCATTTACGCCGTCGCCCGTCATCGCGACCTTGTGTCCCGCGGCTTTCAGCGCCTTAACAAGCAGCAGCTTCTGCTCAGGCGTTACTCTGCCGAAAACCGTATATTTCGCGGCGGCTTCGGGAATATCCCCGTCCGCGATCCCGCCCATATCGACGTAATTTTCCGCGTTGTCAAGCCCCGCGCGCTTTGCGACGTTGGAGACGGTCACGGGGTCGTCGCCCGATATTACCTTCAGAACCACGCCCTGTTTCTTGAAATACTCCAGCGTATCGCAAGCAGTGGAGCGTATTTTGTCGGAAAGGATAATAATCGCCTTTGCGGCGATCTCGGACGGCAGAGAATTCCCGTCGAGCGGCAGCGGCGAATGCGCCAGAACCAGCACACGGAAACCTTTCGCAGAATATTCTTCACAAATATCAGAAATGTGCGCATAATCTTCCCCGAGAACAAACGCGGGCGCTCCGAGAACGACCGTTCCCAGCTCTTTAAACTGCGCCGCGCTCCATTTCCGTGCGGAGGAGAACGGCACTGTCTTCACAAGCGCAAGCTCGGACGCTCCCGAATAGCGCTCGCAGACGGCTTTAAGGGTCGCGTTCGGCTCGCGGAACGCCGACGAAAACGCGTTCAGAGCGCCCTCAACGTCAAAGCGTTCGTCAAGCGCTTTCACCTCGTTCAGCTCCATACAGCCCTCGGTTATCGTGCCTGTCTTGTCAAGGCAGAGCACGTCCACGCGCGCGAGGGCTTCAACGCAATACAGATCCTGACAGAGCGTCTGCCGCTGCCCCAGCCGGATTGCGCTTACGGCAAGGGCGATACTTGTGAGCAGCACCAAGCCCTCGGGTATCATTCCGATAAGCGCGGCGACCGTGCTTGTCACGCCCGTTTCGACAGACAGTTTATTCACGAAGAACGCCTTGAAAAACAGTACCGCCCCGAACGGGATTATACATACCGAAACCGCACGGATTATCTTGTTTATCGAGTTCATCATCTCGGACGAACGCTTTTTGACATACTTCGCGCCGCTCGTGATCTTTCCCGAGACGGATTGCGCGCCTACGCGCGTCGCCTGTGCCGCGCAGTCTCCCGAGACGATAAAGCTGCCCGAGAACACCTCGTCGCCCGGCTTTTTCGGAACGGGATCGCTTTCGCCCGTGATAAGGCCCTCGTCGGCTTCGCACTCGCCGTCGAGGATAACTCCGTCCGCGCAGACCTGCCGTCCGCCCGCCAGCAGCATAATATCGTCGATAACTATCTCGCTTATCGGGAGAACTTGCTCACTGCCGCCGCGGATAAGGTGCGCTTTCGGCGCTGAAATTATCGACAGCCTGTCAATAACGCGCTTTGAACGTATCTCCTGAAAAATGCCGATAGCGGTATTGCTGATGACAACGCCCATAAACAGCATATTGCGCCAGCTCCCGACAAGCCCTACTAGCACAGCTAGAATTACGTTAATTAAGTTAAAAAGCGTGAATATATTGTCAAAGAAAATTTTCGGGACGCTTTTGGTTTTAATGTCGAGGCTTCCGTTGCTTTGACCCTTTTTAACGCGCTCGGCGGCCTCTGCGGCGGTAAGCCCTTTTTTTATATCCGTATTTTGCATTTTTCCTCCGATAGTTCAGAACCTGTCCACATAGCCGCTCAACGCCCGTATTGCGGCGAATTTTCCGCATAACTTCGTTAATTTTTCTTGAAATACATACAGTATTCCTACGAAAAATTGCCTCGTTCTGAGAAAAATCCGCTTCGCAATCCGAGCATTTCGGGCTATGTGGACAGGTTTTTAATTAACCACATCATCATTATAAATAAATTACAGGACATTGTCAAGACAAAAGTATGATAGATTTGTGAAAGTTTTTCAGCACGCTTGATTTTTTACCTCAAATGTGGTATAATTTATTATAAGGGAAACTAACCGATAAATAAAGGCAACACCGCACAATTATTATCGTTCGATTGCGCAGTCGGATTTTTTGTCAGATTGTGCAAATTGAGCGCAGGAAGGCTGACGCCTTTCAAGCGAAATTTGTGCAAGATGATGGAAAATATGCAAGCAAGCGGACGGCAAAGGCGTTAGCCGCTAATTGTGCGGCGTTGCCTAAACCTGCCGTGAAGTTTTAACAATTTTTCGGCTTCGACAGGAGGAATGTGTTATGAACAATATCATCAAGGAGTATGCGGTAAAAAAACAGGAGCTATGCGTTAAAAACGACGTAATTTCGGACGAGCTGTACAGCAAGTACGGCGTAAACAGAGGTCTGCGCGATATAAACGGAAAGGGCGTACTTACGGGACTTACCACGATCTCGCAGATGGTCTCGTTCAAGAAAGTCGACGGGGTGGAAACTCCCTGCGACGGCGAGCTTTGGTACAGGGGCTACAACGTTAAGGACTTGGTCGCAATGTGCGGCGAAAGCGGTTTCGGCTTCGAGCGCACCGCTTATCTTCTCATTTTCGGCGAAATGCCGACCGAGGAGGAGACCGAGGAGTTCAGAAGAATACTCGGCGAGTGCCGATGTCTGCCGACCAACTTCACGCGCGACGTTATCATGAAAGCGCCCAGCAAGGATATTATGAACTCAATGACCAGAAGTATTCTCACGCTCGCGTCCTACGACAGCACCGCGCTTTCGGGTGATATCTCCGACAGCCTGTATCAGTGCATTATGCTGATAGCACGTTTCCCCATGCTCGCGGCTTACGCTTACCACGCGTACAATCACTACGAGAACGACGAGAGTATGTACATACACCGCCCCGACCCCGAGCTTTCAACGGCTGAAAACCTGCTGTTAATGCTCCGCCCCGACAAGGGCTACACGCCGCTCGAGGCTAAAGTTCTCGACGTCGCGCTGCTGCTGCACATGGAGCACGGCGGCGGAAACAACTCCACCTTTACCACGCGCGTCGTAACTTCCTCGGGCTCGGATACCTACTCGACTATTGCGGCGGCAATGTCCTCGCTGAAAGGTCCCAAGCACGGCGGCGCGAACATCAAGGTAATGGAAATGATGGAGAATATCCGCGAAAACGTTAAGGACCTCAAGGATTACTACGAGGTTAGCGACTATCTCGGGAAAATACTGGCGGGAGAGGCGTTCGACCGCAAGGGGCTTATCTACGGAATGGGTCACGCGGTCTACTCGCTGTCCGACCCGCGCGAGCGCATTTTCAGGGGTTACGTCGAAAAGCTGGCGGTCGCGAAGCACCGCGAGGACGACCTGCTGCTGTATAAGTATATTGAAGAAGCCGCGCCGAAGCTTATCGCGCAGAAACGCAGGATAATGAAAGGCGTAAGCCCGAACGTCGACTTTTACAGCGGATTTGTATACGATATGCTGGGCATACCGAGCGAGCTGTTCACGGCGATATTCGCTATCGCGAGAATAGTCGGCTGGAGCGCTCACCGTATCGAGGAGCTTTCCACCGCAAGCAGGATAATCCGTCCCGCGTATATGAGCGTTATGCAGAAACACGAAAGCGTCAACAAGTAAACTAATACTTAGAGGCAAGGAGCGCGCTTCCTGCCTCTTTTTTCGTCAAAGCGTAAAATTCCTCTTGAAAAAAATATGTAATTGTGGTATTATTTATATGTAAAGGAATTTTTGAGAAAATCGGTGATGTGATGAAATATTCATTGAACGCGGGCGACTGGAACAGCGTGTTTGCCGTTCCGTCAAGCGTTGTTGACAAATATATCAAGCTCGCGAACGGAAACGCACTGAAGCTGCTGCTGTTCCTGCTGCGGCACGGCGGCAAGGAGTTCACGGAGGAGAGGCTGAACGCGGAGCTGGGCTTCCGCGAACGCGGCGAGCTTGAGGACGCGGCGCTGTTCTGGATACAGCGCGGAATTATCCGCTATGACGACGGACTTACGACCGCTCCCGAAAGCCGCGCCGACGATACCGTCAAGGCTTCGGAGACTGCGGTCTCCCCTGCCCCGACGGCTGCCGCGAGCACCATGGCCGCCGTCAAGCCCGCGAGCGTATCGTCGGGCGAGGTCGCGGACAGAATAAAGACGGACAAGAATTTGCAGGTGCTGTTCAAGGAGGCGGAGCTGCTGTACGCTCACCCGCTGCGTCAGCGCGAAAATCAGCTCGTCATCTCGCTCGTCGACCATTACGGACTGCCCGCGGGCGTGGCGCTTATGCTGCTGAATTACTGCTTTAAAGAAGGAAAAACTTCCCCCGGATACATACAGACCGTCGCCGCCGATTGGGCTGCCGAGGAGATAGACACCATAGAGCTTGCCAACGCGCGTATTCTGGCGCTCGAAAAGCAGAACGCGGTAGAAACGCGTCTGCGCGACGCAATGGAAATGACAACGAAGCTCTCCGTTAAAATGCGCCGCTACATCAAGACGTGGACGGAGGACTGGGGCTTCGGCGAGGATATGGTGCTGCTCGCCTACGAAAAGACCGTCGACCAGATAAGCGAATGGAAGCCCGAATACGCAAACAAGATACTGGAGAGCTGGAAAAACGAGGGAATACGCTCCCCCGCCGCCGTTGAGCAGAACGCGCAGTCGCGGAAGAAGCCGCTTAAGGTCGCGGCAAGCTCGAGCTCGTCCTTCGATATGAACGACGTTATGTCCAAGATAAAGAACCGTTACAAGACCGAGGGCTAATGTGAAGAGGTAAACGAATGGCTTTGGATAAAAGATTTTTTGAGACGGCGCAGAAGCGGCTCGCGAGCCGGCGGGCGGCAAACAAACAAACCGAGGACAGCCGCCGCATGGAAATTCACGGCAGGATACCGAAGTACTGCGAGCTGGAAATACGGCTCGCCGATACAATGACGGATATAGTCGCCGCCGTCGCCGCGAAAGCGCCCGATTCGGACGTTCGGGTGCGGGAGGCGGTGAGCAGCAACCTCGAGATACAGCGCGAAATGGAACGGCTGCTTGTCGAGAACGGCTATCCCGCAAATTATCTCGCGCCGATATTCACCTGCGAAAAATGCCGCGATACGGGAACCGTCGACGGCAAATGGTGCGAGTGCTTCAACAGGCTGCTGAACGTCGCCGCCGCCGAGGACCTCAATTCGCATTCGCCGCTGCGGCTGAGCTCGTTTGAGACATTCAGGCTCGACCTTTACCCTACGGCGGTCGACCCCGAATTCGGCGAAACTCCGCGCAGTATCATGATGAAGAATTACGACGAATGCAGACGGTTCGCGAACGATTTTAACGGCAAGGGCTACGGGCTGTTCATGATGGGGAACACGGGGCTGGGCAAAACACATTTGTCGCTTGCGGTCGCCAACGAGCTTATCCGCAAGGGCTTCTGCGTCATCTACGGCTCGGTGCCCGAGCTGCTGAGACGGCTCGACAAGGAGCAGTTCAAGAACGCCGAGGGCGACACAATGGAGCTTGTCACGGGCTGCGAGCTGCTTATCCTCGACGACCTCGGCGCAGAAAACAACACCGACCGCTACACCGCGCTGCTCTACGAGATGATAAACGCGCGGCAGAGCCGTTCGCTGCCCATGATAATCAACACCAACCTCGAAATGGCACAGATAAAGGCGCGCTATCAGGACAGGCTGTGGTCGAGATTGTTCAGCATGAGAGTGCTTATCTTCCGCGGCGACGACAACAGGCTGAAAATAAACGGATAATTTTGCCGCTACGGCATTTAATTTGGAGGTAAACTATGGGAAAACTTAAAATCGGTATCCTTACAAGCGGCGGCGACTGCCCCGGACTTAACGCGACCATTCGCGGCGTCGCAAAGGCGACCTACGAGACCTTCGGCGACGACAAGGTGGAGATAATCGGCATTCACGACGGGTATCACGGGCTTATCCACGGCGATTACAAGATAATGTCTCCGTCCGATTTCTCGGGAATTCTGACGACGGGCGGTACTATCCTCGGCACGAAGCGCACGCCCTACAAGATGATGCAGATAATCGAGGACGACAACGTTGACAAGGTCAAGGAGATGAAGCAGACCTACAAGGAGCTTAAGCTCGACTGTCTGTTCACGCTCGGCGGCAACGGCACTCACAAGACCGCGAATATGCTCTCCGAGGAGGGCTTGAACGTTATCGGACTGCCCAAGACTATCGACAACGACATTTACGGCACGGACGTTACGTTCGGGTTTCACACCGCCGTCGACATAGGAACGGAGGTCATCGACCGCATACACACCACCGCAAACTCCCACAGCCGCATTATGGTCATCGAGATAATGGGCAACAAGGCGGGCTGGCTTACGCTGTACAGCGGCGTTGCGGGCGGCGCGGACATTATCCTTATCCCCGAGATACCGTTCGACATTGACAAGGTGGCAAAGGCTTGCCAGAGACGCGCGGACGCGGGCAAGGAGTTCTCTATCCTCGCGGTCGCGGAGGGAGCGTTCGACGTCGAGGAGGCTAAGCTCAAGAAAAAGGAGCGGGCAAAGGCGCGTGCGGAGCGCGGCGAGGTCACGGCGACAACGCGTATCGCAAAGACTATCGAGGAAAAAACGGGGCTTGAGACCAGAACGGTCGTTCCCGGGCATATTTTGCGCGGCGGCTCGCCCTCGGCTTACGACAGACTGCTCGCAACGCAGTTCGGCGCTCACGCGGCGCGGCTGCTCAAGCAGGAGAAGTTCGGCTTTACCGTTGCCATGGTCGACGGCAAGATAACCGAAAATCCCCTCGGCGACGTCGCCATGAAAACCAAGTTCGTCACCGACGACAGCCAGATAGTTAAGACCGCGCGGGATATCGGTATTTCCTTCGGCGATTAAGCGTCACGCGCGGACGGGAGCGTGCTTCTCCCTAGCGACCGCCGCTCTTATCGAGCCGCCGTTGAGAATTACGGGCGAACGCTCGCAGGAGCACATCGCGATAACGCGGTCGTAGACGCGCGCGAGAGCGAGATTGTCGGGCTGCTTCATCATTTCGGGGGAGAGGTTGGTGGTGACGATAAGCGGCTTGCCCGAACGCGCTCTGGTGTCGATAATTTCAAACAGCAGCTCGTTGCTGCGCTCGGTGGATTTGGTCGTGCCGAAGTCGTCGAGGACAAGCAGGTCGACCTTGGCGACGCGTTCAAAAACGCTGTCCGCCTTGGCGAAATCCCCCGCGCTCCGCAGCAGCGGCAGCATAATCGTGAGCCACACGTCGTAACCCCGCTCCACAAGCTCGTTGGCGATACAGCACGCCGCGAACGTCTTGCCCGTGCCGACTGTTCCCATAAACAGCAAGCCCTTGTTTTCCGACAGCATTGCGGCGAAATTCCCGCAATACCATTTCGCGGTATCAACCGCTTTAGGACAGGAGCCGTTATCCGCCGCGAAATTCAGCCTGCGGTACGCCGCGTCGCCGATACATTTCTCGCGGCGATACTCAATTATCTGCCGCCGCCGAGCTTCCTCCTCGGCGGCTTTTTCGGCGTTTAAACGCGCCGCTTCGCATTCGCAGGTCTGCCCGAAAAGCACCTGCCTGCCGCCTATCTCGCGGTAGCTCTGCTTGGGAGTTCGGCATTTTCCGCAGTACAGCAGACCGTTTTCCTCGTAGTCGCCGTCGCTGCGGACGGTGTTTATCAGCGACGTCTGCGCCAAATTCAACATAATTTCATCGTAAATATTCATCTCAATACCTCACAATTTCACTATTGCAGCCGCGCGGAATTGCCGCTGCTTTTCGCCGGCAATTCCATAAGCCGAATCAGGTGCGGCGGCTCTCCGCTTAATCATACAGCGAAACCTCGTAGTCCGCCGCAGTCGGAACGGCTTTTGCTTTTGCGGCGCCGTAGTTCTCCGAGTATGCTCCCGAAACGATTTTCGCAAGATTATCGGGCTTCATTATCCACTCGAAGTTCGCTTTGAACCTGCCGCTTCTGCCGCTTAAAAAGTCGCTTTGCTCTACAAGCGAAAACAACTCCTCAAAAGTCATACCGCCCATAATTGCGGTCGCTTTGCTTATAAGCTCCGCTTTGTGCTGAACGGCGATATTCGGCTTGATACTTGGTAAGCTCTTGCAGATCCCGTTGTATTTGCCGACAACAAAAGCAACATTATTTTCCGCGAAAGCCACCGCTTCTTCGGCTTCTTCTTTTCTTGTATTATTATTTAATAATGTAGGGCGGTTAATATCTTGTGCGTTATCGGGTTGATAACTGTTTAATGTATCGGTGAAAATCTCGTTGTTGTTGAAGTTGCCGTCAAGCAGATTATCGTAATTATTCACGGTAATAACGCTGATTTTCGACTGCACCGAAACAGTTATGTCACCGGTTGATTTGAGGTGAGCGAGCGCGGTCTTGACCTGTTGTATCGTAAGTTGATTTTCTGCTGCTAACTCGGGAATTGTCGTGACGAACTGCCCGCGATGTATTTTGAAACCGCGCACCGTTTCATCTTCCCAAGAAGCTCCCAACAGAATATGCAGAAAAACCGCGCGTGTGTTCAGCTTGCCGTACCAAGTCCATTCGCGGATTTTCCGCGGCAGCTGTATAAAGCCCGTATTGTTCATAAAAGCACTTCCTTTCTGCACCTATTATATAATAGCCGTTACTGCAAAAAGCTGCAAATTTTTTCCTGCAGATATTTGCAGAACAGTATGTGGTATTATTTATCAAAGAGGACGACGGAGCATAGGAAATGGAAACTGATTTGCCGCGGCTGCATTACCGCGCGGTTTCACGGCAAAACAATTGCTGCAAAGAGTAAGTTTCAACTTTTGAAAATCGTGATTATTAGAAATGTGTTAGAAAAAGCGGCGGTGTCAGAGGTTTAAAGGCAAAAAAAACCGCTCAAACTCCTTGTTCAAGCGGCTTAAACTATGGTTGCGGGAGCAGGATTTGAACCTACGACCTTCGGGTTATGAGCCCGACGAGCTACCGAGCTGCTCCATCCCGCGATATTTGCGTCGTAACACTACGTCACTCAACAAAAGATATTATATCACATTTGAGTAGATTTGTCAAGGGTTTTTTCAAAAAAAATCAAAAAATTTTAAAATATTGAAATGCAAAGGCAGCACAGAACAAAAAGCAAGTGTCTTATTCCTTTTTATGCGGAATTTGGCGAGGTTTCGACCGACATTCCCTTAAAAGTAAAACAGCTCCTCAAACTTTTTATCGAGCGCTATGCACAGTATAAGCGCCAGCTTTGCGGTCGGGTTGAACTGCCCTGTTTCGATCGAGCTTATTGTGTTGCGCGAAACCCCGACCGCAGCCGCAAGCTCGCTTTGCGACATTCCCTTTTCGGCTCGTGCCTGCTTGAGGTTGTTTTTCAGTATCAGCTTATCTCCCATATTACACCCCGAAGTATTTGCAGAAATACATTACCGCCCAAAGCACTCCCGCTGCGCCGAAAATGATACCCAAAATAATATAGCGGCGGTGCTTTATCTTAATAAAGCGGTAAATGTTTCCGACCGCCGCGGCTATCGCCAGCGTTGCGGAATAGTCCTCGACAGGCATATTCCTTTCGAGCCGCGTATACGAGAACACAACCAGACAAACAAACATTGCCAGAATTATCCAGAACATCGACCTGTCCTGAATAAAGGTCTCCATTTCATCGGAGCGTTCCGCTCTTGCCTTTTCGAGTATTTCTTCCTTTTTCATATTGCCCTCCTTAATGCTCCAAAAAACCTTGCCGCAGCAAAATCCGTAACCGCCACGGGTACTGTTCCCATTATTCGGTCTCGGTTTATTGTCACACTCCGAAAAAATTACAGAAAAATATCACAGCGAATATTACTCCGCCTATACCGAAAGCGATCCCTTGAAAAAAATAACGGTAACTCCTGACCTTTGAGCAGCGGTAAAAGCTCCCTGCAGAGATAGCGAGATTTACAGTCGCAAGGTAGTCCTCGATATGCTGACCGTTTATGAGACGGGTCAACGCGAACACAAGACAGCACACGATCAGTATCACAATAATCCACAGCATCGACTTGTCGTTAAAATGCTGCTCCATTTCGTCGGACTGCTCCGCTCTTGCCCTTTCGAGTATTTCTTCCTTTTTCACAGTAACACCTCCAAAATTGTTTGCCAAGTTTACTTGGTAATTTTATTATAGCACTGCCAAGTTTACTTGTCAAGAGCTTTGCCAAGTTTTCTTGGAATATTGTGAAACATTCACAATATTGCAAAACGAAAAATATGCACCGTGCACAACTCCTTTTAAGCAAATGATGTCACAAAAGCGCTTGACAATGAGGAATAAATATGTTACTATTGTATTAAAAGGTTCATGTGGAAACAGCGGATACGCATAATAAACGGAGATCAGAGGACATACAATGAGAAAACACGACAGCAGCTACACTGTAAATTACATTGTCAGAACCGCTGAGGAATGCCTTAATGGCAAATTCCGGCGCAGTCAATACAGCAAGGTTATTCTTCCGCTTACGTTTATCGCACGGCTTGACGCGGTGCTTGAAAGTACAAAGCCCGACGTCCTCGCCGCACTTGAACAAATGACCGTGCCCGACCCGAACATTCTTTGCAAGGTTGCCCGTCAGCCGTTCTTCAACACTTCCCCGCTTGATCTTAACGACGTTATCCGCTGCGGCAAAAAGAATGTCGCCGAGCGCTTTTACTCATATCTCAACGGATTTTCGGCGAACGTAACGGAGATACTCGAGCTGTTCGGGTTCAAAGCGGTGGTCGGGCAGCTCGCCGAAGCGGGAGTCCTCGGCGAGCTGCTGGAGAGGTTCACCTCGAAATGGATAGGATTAAGCCCCGAACCCACCTACAAAAACCTCGAGCGTACCGACGTGCTCCTGCCCGGCTCGGACAGCCGCGAAATGGGCGCGCTGCTCATTGCTGTGGCGGAACAGCTCGACGAGCGCTTCATCGAGGGACAGACCCCCAAGGATGTCGCGCGGCTTATGACGGAGCTTGTTTTCACGCCCGCCGCCGATGATATAACGGACGGCGAATACTCGGTATACGACGGAACGTGCGGTCTGGGAGAACTTATCTCCGCGTCCGACAAAAAGCTGCGCGAGCTTGCCGAAACGTCGGGAAAGACGATATCCGCGCATATCTACGGTCAGGAGCCTAACCCCGAATTTTACGCGTTGTGCAAGGCGGCGTTCCTTTTGAACGAGGAAAACACCGCCGCGAATATCTCTTTCGGCTCTTCCCTTTCCGCGGACAACAACACCGAAGGCAAGTTCGATTTTATGATATCCTGTCCGCCCTACGGGAAAAGCTGGAAAGCCGACTTTGATAAAATGAGCACGCACGGACGCGTCGACGACAAGCGTTTCACCGACGATATAAAGATCGCAGCTCCGCAGAATATGGTGCCCGGAACACGCGACGGTCAGCTTCTTTATCTGCTGAACAACGTTTCCAAAATGAAGGACACTCCGCTCGGCAGCCGTATCGTCGAGATACACAGCGGTTCGCTGCTGTTCTCGGGTATGGCGGGCAGCGCGGAGAGCAACGCGCGGCGATACCTTATCGAGCGCGATCTTATAGAAGCGATCATAGCGCTGCCGAAAAATTTTTTCTTCGGCACTGCCAACCAATCGTTTATATTGGTGCTCTCCAACCGCAAGGAAGAACGCCGCAAGGGCAAGGTTCAGCTTATCAACGCGTCCGCAATGAAACTGCCGCTGCAAAAAAATACCGGCAGAAAAAACTGCGAAATGAGCGAAAATATCCGCGCGGAAATAATGCGGATATTCACCCGCATGGAGGAGAGCGAGGTAAGCCATATTATCGATGGACGCGAGTTCGGGTATTGGTCTGTGACGGTCGACAGCCCGCTGCGTCAGCGCGTCGACGTAAACACCGAAACCATTAAGGACACGCTCTCTATGTTTAAAACGCTGTATGGCGTGGATACCGACCACAGGGACGACGATATTCCCGAGGTGGGTGCTGTCGACCTGTTTTCATTTGCCAAAGACAACCCCGAAGCGCGCACAATAAAAACCCCGAAAACATGGGGCGAGGTGCAATTTGAACAGATCTACAACATTTATATGAAGATACTTATCGACCTGATGAGGGAAGAGCCGTATTCGGACTATAATGACTTTCTGGAACGCTTTAACGCCCACCCGCTGCACAAGAAAAACTCCACGGGCTTTTCTGAATTCGAGGATTTTATGTTCCCGCTGCTTACGAAGGATCCCTCCGCTGCCGTCGTCATGAGAAACGGCATGCCCGTTCCCGATGAGGATATGCGCGTTGTAAAGACCGTGCCGTTTACGTATGACGGCGGTCTTGACGGATATATCAGAAACGAGATACTTCCACAGGAGCCCGACGCCATAGCTTACCCCGAGAGCGCGAGGAAAGGCTGCGAGATCAATTTCTCGAAATACTTTTACAAGCCGCGGAAGCTGCGCGGAGCGTCGGAGATCATAAAGGAGCTTCAGCAGCTTGAACGAGAGATCGATGAGCTTAAAAAAAGCAGCGCCGCAGCCGCTGTTCTGCGGCAAGCCGAGAAAACGCCTGCCGCAGAAAAAAACGTCGTCCGCAGCGTCACCCTTGAGAGCGTCGCAAGCGAGCAGCTTATCAGAAACACGGACTTTGCGGAAAGAAATGTGCTGTCGCTAGTCGACGGGAGAATCGTCAAAAAGAACGTCGACCTTTCGAGCGGCAAAATGCCCGCCGCATACAAGAACTACCGCATAGTTTTCCCGGGAAATATTATCCTGCGGCTTACCGAGTTCCGCAGCGGACAAACCGAACCGCGCACGGCGCTCGCCGCCGAACAGGGCATAATCTCCTCGTCCTGTCTCTGCCTTAAAGCAGCGGATAATATTCTTCCCGAATATCTGTATCTGCAGCTTCACATCGCCGATATTTCGGGTATGTTTCTGGAGCTTGGCGGAGGACTTCGGCGTAATCTCGGCTTTAAGGATATCGCGAAGCTGCCGATACGTATAGTTCCGCTTGAAGAGCAAAAAGCGGTTATCGAGAGCGTCCGCGAAACCGACGTTCCGATAACCGCCGTGATAGACAAGCTCAACAAAGCCGTAACTGCTTTACATGAGCTTGAAAATTCACTTATTCTGAATCATTTGCGCTGATAATGTCGATTTGTGGAATGTATCCGCAATCGACCGACCCGATACAATATCCAAGACCCGAAACTCCGCTGAGACTACTGCCCGATATGTGACCGATAACCTGTCCGCGCTCGAGCTTTTCTCCCTCGCTAACGGTCAGATTGCTGTCAAGGTGATAATGCATTTACAGAAAGGAAAAACAGTATGGAAAAATATCTTGATGAAACGTTAAGTATACAGGAGCGCGCAGAAGCGCTCACCGACGCTATGACAACAGACGAGCAGGCAAGCCAGCTGCGGTACGACGCGCCCGCGGTAAAGCGGCTCGGCATACCCGCGTACAACTGGTGGAACGAGGGGCTGCACGGACTGGCGCGTTCGGGAGTGGCGACTATGTTCCCGCAGGCGATAGGGCTTGCGGCGATGTTTTCGCCTGAGCTTGTCAAAAGAGCCGGAGAGATCGTCGCTGAGGAAACGCGCGCGAAATACAACGCGTACCAAAAGCACGGCGACCGCGACATTTATAAAGGCTTGACGATCTGGTCACCGAACATAAACATTTTCCGCGACCCGCGCTGGGGCAGAGGTCACGAGACCTACGGCGAGGATCCGTTCCTCACGGCGGAAAACGGAAAAGCCTATGTCAAGGGGCTTCAGGGAGACGGCAAGGTCCTCAAAACAGCGGCGTGCGCTAAGCATCTTGCCGCGCACAGCGGTCCCGAGGCTATACGTCACGAATTTAACTCCGAGGTCTCGCCGAAAGATATGGAGGAAACCTATCTCCCCGCGTTTGAGGAGCTTGTGAAAAACGCGCGCGTCGAGGGCGTTATGGGCGCGTACAACTGCGTCAACGGAGAGCCTGCCTGCGCGAGCGGTTTCTTAATGGGAAAACTCCGCGATTGGGGCTTTGACGGCTATTTCGTTTCGGATTGCTGGGCAATCAACGATTTTCACGCACATCACGGAATTACGGGCAATGCCGTGGAATCGGCGGCGCTCGCGCTTACGGCGGGCTGCGACGTTAATTGCGGGTGCACTTATGTGAACGTTCTCGCGGCGCTTGAAAAAGGCTTAGTCACCAAAGACCATATCCGAAACGCTTGCGTTCATCTTATGCGCACGAGGATAAGGCTCGGAATGTTTAACGCGAAAACGGAGTTCGACAATATCCCGTACAGCGTCGTATCCTGCCGTGAGCATAAGAACGTTTCTCTCGAATGCGCCGAAAGATCCATGGTTCTGCTGCGTAACAACGGTATTCTTCCGCTGGACGAAAACAAAATCAAAACCCTCGCGGTGATAGGTCCGAACAGCATGAGCCGCGCGGCTCTGGAGGGCAATTACTGCGGCACTGCGGACAGATACGTTACGTTCCTCGAGGGCATTCAGAACAGATTTAACGGACGCGTCATCTTCGCCGAGGGCTGCCACCTGTACAAGGACAGAAGCTCCACTCTGGCAATGGCGGGCGACAGATACGCCGAAGCGGAAGCCGCCGCCGAAAACTCCGACGCGGTCATTCTCTGCGTTGGTCTTGACGCGACTATAGAGGGCGAGGAGGGCGACGTCGGCAACGAGTTCTCGTCGGGAGATAAAAACGACCTCCGTCTCCCCGAAAGCCAGCGGATACTCGTCGACAAAATAATGAAGCTCGGCAAGCCCGTTGTTATCGTATGCGCCGCGGGGAGCGCGATAAACGTCGAATGCGAACCCGACGCGCTGCTCCACGTCTGGTATCCCGGCTCGGAGGGCGGCACCGCGCTCGCGGAGATACTGTTCGGCGACGTTTCGCCCTCGGGAAAGCTGCCCGTTACATTTTACGAGAGCGCGGAACTGCTCCCCGAGTTCACCGACTATTCGATGAAAAACCGCACCTACCGTTACGCGAAAAACAACGTGCTGTTCCCGTTCGGTTTCGGACTGACTTACTCCGATATCGTCTGCACAGATATCCGTTACGAGGACTGCAGGGCTGTGGTCTCCGTCGAAAATAAAGGCGGAAGAGCGACAGAGGACGTTATCGAGCTGTATATCAAGGACTACGGTGAAAACGCCGTTCCCAACGTAAGCCTTTGCGGATTTAAACGGATAAAACTCGCCGCAGGAGAAAAGAAGTCAATTGAGATACCCGTCTCCGAGAGAGCGTTCACCGCAGTTGATAAGAACGGCACAAGACAGCGTTTCGGCAGCAGATTTACGCTGTACGCGGGAACGCACCAACCCGACTCGATAAGCGAACGTCTCAGCGGACGCGGGTGCGTAAGCGTTGAGGTCGTTTTCCCCGACTGATAATTCAAAAAAAACCGCAGGCATTGCTTGCGGTTTTTTGAATATTACTGCCTTACAAAATGAACGACCTTGGACGTGAAATCCCCGTCGAGCTTTACAAAAATTCCCGCGTTCATAAGCGCGCTTCCGCTGAGCATCTCCCCCGTTTCCGAATTTTTGTAACAGGCGTCGGGGTCGAGACCCTTCAGCCTGATACGTCTGCTTCGGTAGTTGGGTCTGCCAAGCACCTGTACAAACGTGAAAACCGCCTCAGACTTATCCTTTGCAACGAATATCCATGCGTCCCACATATTGTCCTCGAAAACGTTGCCTATGCGGTATTGGTCTCCCGTGCGGATAATCGGGTTGTACTTGTTGAACTCCGCGATCTGCGCGGGGATAGCGTCTCTGTCCGCCTGCGGTATTCTCGTCACGTCAAGCTCGTAGCCGAACGTTCCCACCATTGCGACGTTCCCTCTTGTGGAAAACGGAGTTGTACGCCCTACCGTGTGATTGGGGCAGTCGGAAACGTGCGCTCCCATTGCGGAGACGGGGTAGCATATCGACGTGCCGTGCTGTATCTTCAGCCGCTCAATTGCGTCGGTGTCGTCGGAGCACCATATCTGCGGCGAGTAGTAGAGCATTCCCGGGTCAAAGCGCGCGCCGCCGCCCGAGCAGTTCTCCAGAAGAATGTGCGGATAGTCGGTCGTAAGCCTGTTCATCAGATCGTAAACGCCGAGCACGTACCTGTGCCAAAGCTCGCGCTGACGCTCCTTAGGCAGCGAGGTCGAGCCGACCTCGGTAAGCTGTCGGTTCATATCCCACTTGATATACTCGATATTCGCGCTGTCGAGAACGTTCTTCATCATACCGTAAACACAGTCGCGGACTTCCTTGTTTGAGTAGTCGAGAACGTACTGCTCGCGCGACATCGTCATATCTCTGCCGCAAACCTGTATCGCCCAGTCGGGGTGCTTTTTGTACAGCTCGCTGTCGGGCGAGATCATCTCGGGCTCAAACCATATACCGAACTTCATACCCAGCTTGTTCACCTCGTCGACAAGGTGCTTCAAGCCGCCCTTGAGCTTCTTTTCATAGACGAACCAGTCGCCGAGCGAGCTGTTGTCCGCGCCTCTGTGACCAAACCAGCCGTCGTCCATAACAAGCATTTCAATGCCGAGCTTTGATGCTTCACGCGCGATGTCAATGAGCTTGTCGGTGTCAAATCCGAAATAGGTAGCCTCCCAGTTGTTTATGAGTATCGGACGGCGCTTGTCCTTGTACTCGCCGCGGATAAGGTGTTCTCTGTACAGGTCGTGGAACGTGCGCGACATCTTGCCTATTCCCCCGTCCGAGTAGACCATGACCACCTCGGGCGCGGTAAATTCCTCGCCCTCCTCCAGCAGCCAGTTAAAGTCAAAATGGTTTATGCCCATGACCGCCCTTGTGCACTTGTTCTGCGTCACCTCCGCCTGCGCGAAAAAGTTTCCGCTATACACGAAATTAAAGCCGTAAGCCTCGCCCTTATCCTCGTCCGCGTTATGCGAAACAAGCGCCATAAACGGATTGTTCTGGTGCGAGGATTCGCCCCTTACGGAATCTATCCCCTGTTTGCCGTGGTGGAGCTTGGAGCGCTCCAAAACACGCTCTCTCGCCCAGCTGCCGTTAAGAGTTATCAAATCGTAGCAGTCGTTGTCAAAGTCCACGCACGCCGACAACACCCGCTTTACGTTAAGCGGCGCTTTGCCCGTGTTTTTCAGGCGAACGCTCCTCGTAATAACGTTCAGCCCGTTGAATACCGTATAAAGCAGAACCGCCTCGAGCCCCGTGTGCTTATCTGTACAAGTGATCTCGAGAGTTTCCGCCTCGTCCTCGTTTGCGAACGTCGCGGGCAGCCCCTCCAAAGCGGGCTTTCCCTTGTAAACCTTATGAGAAACGTACCGCAGATCGCATGTAGTCATACCCTCGCCGTCCATTACCATAAGGCACGGTTCGCGGTAGTCGCCCGTTCCGTGGCAAGGGTATTCAAACGCGGTCTGATCCATAAACGTTCCCATGTCACGCATATTGGTCTTAGGAACCCACGGATTTTCCTCCAGACGCAGAAGATAAGTGAGATCGTCACCGCTTAACCTCTTCCCGAAATAACCATGTATAAGATACCCCTCGTCGATAACGCCGAAAACGTAGCTTGTGTCCTTTGCGTCAAGCTGAAACATTTTAATATCCTCGGCAAAACCAACGTTGTCGTTTATTTGCCATGCCCACCTTTTGTATTCCTTGTGATAATCGCGAACAATTATACCCATATAATATCATTCCTTTCGTTTGTAAAAACCCGGACCAATAACCGCTCAACGCTCGTCTTGCGGCAAATTTTGCCGCTTTCAGCGTCAAAGCTCCTTAAGCGTTTTGCCGAAAGCATAATGCGTACATACAGTACGTCGGCGTCGCATTTCCTTGAGAGCGGCAAAATTTGCTCGCAATCCAAGCATTTCGGGTTTTGGTACGGGTTCTGAATTTCTACTTGCCGACCGCGGATATCGAGTAGGTGAACGCTCTCTCCTCGCCGCTTTGCAGCGTTACTGCACCGCGCTTTTCGGCGAACACGCCCGTGCAGTCGTCAAAATCCGCCGAGCCGCACCACGGCTCAATACACAAGAACGGCGCGTCCTTTGCCTGCCATACGCCAAGACTTGTAAAGTCGGGATAGTCCACACGAACGCCCTTGTTGTCCTTGTCGAGCAGCATAACCGAGCGCGAGACTATTTTATCGAAATAGCACACGTCCTTATAGAACAGCTCGTGCTTCAACGGCAGGACTGTTTCGCCGTTAAGCAGCGGACGGCGGTTGTTCTCCTCGTGCAGACCCGTTTCAAGGTTGTAATTCGGCACTGCGGCGGTCTCGGGCTTGGCGAATTCGAGACGGTAGTCCGTGAACTCGCCGCCGCACATGAACGCGGGGTGTGCTCCGATACAGAACGGCATAGGCTCGCCGGAGTTATTCTTAACACGGTAGGTCACCGCGATTCCGTCCGATTTGAGCGTGTACGTCACCGTAAAACGGAAATCAAACGGGAACATTCCGCGCGTGTAGTCGTTCTGCTCGAGCGCGAACGTAACGGACGTTCCGCTTACGGTCACGGGAGTAAGCTCCAGATCGCGCGCGAAACCGTGCTTTGTTATCGCGTACTCCTTGCCGTTGATAAGCGTTTTTCCGCCGCGCAGAGTGCCGATCATCGGGAACAGCAGCGGAGAGGTCTTTCCCCAGAACGCGGGGTCGGCACTCCACATGAGCTCCCGTCTGTTAACGGTGAGCGATTTAAGCTCCGCGCCCTTTGAGATTATCTTCGCGGCGCAGTTGTCATTTTTAAGCTGAATTTCCACAATTATCCTCCGATCACTTGTTTAAAAACGCGCCGAGCTTTTTATCCTCGGTGCGGATATGCGAGATCAGTACGCCGATATGGTTATTCAGCTTCATCAGCGAGCCGATCGAAGCGTCCGACGAGGAGACCTCAGCCGTTATTTCCTTCAGCGTTTTCTTGAAATTCTCATGGAACGCCTTGTGAGCGGTATAGTTCAGATATCCGCTTTTCTGCTGAAGCTGCTCCTCGTGCGCGAAATGACGGTCGACATAGTTGTTCAGAAACGTAATCGTTTGATTGACGTTCTCCCGTCCTTTGCCCGCGCTGCAAGCGTCCAGCAACTTGTTTACCGCGTCTATCAGCTCGCGGTGCTCCTTGTCGATAATTGCGCTGCCCGTTTCCAGATTCGGGGTAAATTCATATCTTGCCATATTTTTTTCCTCCCAAAAATATTACCAGAGCGTGTTCACATTAACCGAAATGTCCGGATTTCGAAGCGAATTTTGCGCATTTCGAGGCGAAAATTCGCAGACGTACTGTATGTACTTCAAGAATTTTTAACGAAGAAAGGCGCAAAATTCGCCGAAAGACGGGCGTTGAGCGTTAATGTGAACACGCTCTAATATTATAAATGATTATCCGACCGAAGTCAATATGTTTCTCAATATTGCGGCGGCTTTTTTTCGCCGCGCTTTTTGCTCCACGCGCGGAGAATAAGCATAAGCATAACGACTATTGCCAGCATAAGAACGATCTTGAGGATAATGGTGAACAGGTCGTTCTCGCGCTCGGCGATCGCCCAGACCTGACCGCTCGAATTGCGGAAAAACATCACGCCGCCCGCCGAAACATCTGATCTGCCGTCCGCCGTGTAGCCGATTATTTTCGCGATCTCCGAAACAGTCTGTTCGTCGTCGTTGTCGAGAACCGCATAGAGATACCAGCGTTCGCCGTCCTTGTCGGCGTGCGGAGCGGCGGTGTAAGCGCGCTGCGCGTTTCCGTAAACGATAAACGGCGCGGAAGAGTTCTTCATCTCGGGGAACGCCCTGACAACGTCCATATTCAATCCGTCCACCACAAAAAATCCCTCTGTCGAGCCGACATAAACGCGGTTGTTAAGCTCCGCGGGCGCGGTGAGCGTTCCGCCGAGTTCAAGGCTCGTGAGCGTTTCGGGTTCGGTCTTGCCGTCCTCGGTAAGGCGCAGCTTGTACAGCCGACCGTCCGCACACGACATAAACACCGCGTATTTCCCCGCGAATACCGAGGTTATCTCCGCGCCGACGGGATTTTCGACATAATCATCGTTGCCGGCACTGTGTGCGACAAGCGTATCCCCCGCGCCGAAAAGAACGTAACCGCCGAACAGCGACGGCGAGGTCGGCTGCGCGCTCAACGCGTACTCCCAAACGGTTTTCAAGCCGTCGTCAATGTCCGCGCAGACGAATTTGAAGCCGCCGTCGGTTTTCACGCCGAAATACGCCGCTCCGTCGAGAATTGCGGCGTCGGTGACGATCTCGCCGAACTCCGCCGAGCAGATAACACTCATATCCTCAACGTTAATAACGTAAACGGAAGTGCGCGCCGGCTGCACAAGAACACCGTTCAGCACTGCTCCGCCGCAGTTTTCCGAGACCTTTTCGGAAAGCTCCGCCGAGCCGACGAGCCTGCCGTCTCTTTCGGCGAACCTGTTCACCTTGTTCAAAGCGGGAATAAGAACAAACTCCCCGTCCGATATCGGAACTCCCACCGTTTCCGTTTCGGAGGTGTTCCAGAGTATCTGCACATAGTCCTTGGCAATGGGGACTTTTGCGGAGATCGCCGCCTCGTCCTCGACGGCAAAGCCCGCGTTGTCCGCATAAGCGGTTATACCCGCAAGCATAAGCGCCGAAGCTGCAATACACATAATAATTTTCAAAAATTTTCTCATATCTCAATCGCCTTATCCGCGAGGAACGCGTAAAGGTACATCTCCTTAATTGGTTTTCCCGTGCGCTCGGGGAGCAGACGGCTGTATATCTTCACCTGCTGTGCGTAGTTTTCGCGCTCCTCCTCGAGATTGGCGGCGGTGTCGCTCTTGTAGTCGACCACGACAATGCCGTCGTCCTCGACGAAATACAAGTCTATCTGCCCCTGAACGCTTATTTTGCCGCCGTATTCCTGACCGATCTCCGTGCCCGCGATCTCGGAGTAAAACGCTCTTTCGCGGACGATCTCGGAGCTTTTCAGCATACGTTGTCCTATACCGCTTTGAAAGAACTTGGCAATATGCTCCGCTTCGACGATCTCCGCTTCGCGGCGGGTTATCTTTCCACTTTCCGCAAGCTCGGCGATCGCGGACTTGACTGTTTCAAGAATATCGCCGTCACCCAGCCGTTCGAGCGGAAAAAACTGCATCGTATGATGATAAGCGTTGCCCTTTTCCGCGCCCGTAGGCTTGCCGTTGTTTGCGAAATCGGGCTTTATCAGATTGACGGGGCGCACGGATTTTTTGTGCGCAAGCTCGGTCACGGTGAATTTCGCTTGCTGCCGCGCTTCCTCGGCGTAGGGATAACGCTCGTTCATAAGCGAAATGAGCTCTGCCGTTTCCTCGTCAGTAATATCGCCGTAAGCGTCGGTTTCTTTATTATTTAGCTCGGGAGCCTTGCCGTCCGCAAGCGTCTCGTAAATGCGGCAGTCAACGCCATCAAGATACGTGTTGACGGGAGCTTTCCCCGAAAACGCGTCGTCGGGAGCGAGCGTCGACAGCTTGCCTAGTATCCACTTGAACGGTATCGACTTCTCGAAAAGCGCGTCGGACATACTCGGGTCGAATTGCTCGTCCTTTAGTTTGCCGCCCGAAATATTCCCCACCATTATCAGCTTCTCCTGCGCGCGCGTCATTGCGACGTACAGCAGCCGCAGTTCCTCGCCTATCAGCTTGCGGCGGTTCAGTCCGCTCAGCGCGGAATATGCGAACGACGCGGTTTTCAGGCGGTTTTTGATATCGACGTGCTTCATTGCCAGAAAATGCTCGCGGCTGACCAGCAGTGTTCCCGTGTAGTCGGATTTGTTAAGCTGCGTCTGAAGCTCCGCCAGAATGCACACGGGCACTTCAAGCCCCTTGCTGCCGTGGAACGTCATTATCTGCACCGCGTCCTCAGAGCTTTCGGCGCGGGACGCCTCCTCTATTCCCTTTTCGGCGTTCTCCCTCGCTCTGTCGAGAAAACGCAGGAAATCACTCAGATCGCCGCCGTCTCTTGCCGAAAAATCGGACGCGAGCCTTTGCAGCGCACGGACGTTGGAAACGCGCTGAGCGCTATCCTCGAACGCCGCGACCACCGCCGTTATGTCCGTGTCCTCGTATATCCTGCGTATGAGATCGTCCGTCGAGCAGGAGCTCATGCGGTAGCGGAACGACGCGAGATCGCCGCTGAACCGCGCGAGCTTTTTGTTTACCGCGCGCGGAACGCTGCCAGTTTCGTCCTCTGTCAGTTCGCCGAGCTCCAACGGTTTTGCACACAGGCGCAGACAATTATACAGCGAGTAGCCCTTACACGTCTTTGCGATCTTGCGAAGCTGCTGTTCCATGAGCGCGTTCTCGTCGACGCCGAGCGTTCCGAGCCGCAGCTGCGCAATTTCCTCCGCGGTAAAACGGTAGATAGGCGACATCAGCACGCGCAGCATTTCCTCGTCTTTTAAAGGATCGTCGACTATCTTCAGATAATCGATAACAAGCGCGATCTCCTCCGTTTCCAAGAAATTCCTGCCCTTGGGTGCAACCGAGGAGATGCCCAGTTCCTCCAGCGCGGTGCGGTAGCTGCTTATCTTGCCCCTGTTGCGCAGAAGGACCGCAAAATCGGAATATCTGCATCTTCTGCGCTCCCCGTTCTCGGTTATCAGGAAATTTTCGTCGTCATGAAGTTCCTTTATTTTTTTCGCGGCAAATCTGGTGCCCGTCATATCCTTGTCGTCGTCGGAGCATTCCTTGGCGTTCAGCAAAATTACCTCGGAGCTGTACTTTTTGCGGTGTTCCTCGGGAATATCGGGATATTTCGCGCCGAGCCTTAACTCGTGCCCATTCGCGTAGTCCACGCCGCCGTATTCGGGGGTCATAAGTCCCGAGAACGCCGCGTTCACCGTGTCGATAACGGAGCTTCTGCTGCGGTAGTTTGTGTTCAGCGGCAGCTCCTCAAAGCCCTCCTTTGCCGCGAGATTTGCCATAATGGAGGGGTTTCCTCCGCGAAATGCGTAGATCGACTGCTTGACGTCTCCGACATAAAACAGTCTCCCGCAGCCGAGCAGCCTGAATATCTCCGCCTGTATGTCGTTGGAATCCTGAAACTCATCGACGATAATACAGCAAAAACGCTCGGAAAGCTGCCTGCGAAAGCTCTCGTCCTCGCGGAGCTTTTCAAGCAGAAAAAGCTCGCAGTCCGAAAAATCCACGCAGCCCGAATTTTTCTTCACCTGCTCCAGATATTCGCGGTAGATACGCAGCAGTTTAATAAACGAAAGCGCAGCGGTCTGCTGCCCCGAAAATGTTTCCTCCTCGGCGGCTCTGTCGGCAATACTCTCGGCAATGCTGTCGATAATTCCCTGAAACGCCTTTTTCGCTGTGTTGAACGCGGTTTTGTAAGGGTTTTTCGCGCCGCCCGAGGTTTCCGCGGCAGCGCCGTTAATCTGAACAGCTTTAACGGCATTAACAAATTTCTCCGCCGACTCAAGATCAAGCCTTAACTCCGCGAAGCTCTTTTCAAGCACCTCAAGCCGACGCTTGTCCCCGTCGATATACGCGAATATCTGCGGCGCGGTTTTCTCAATAAGCGCGTTGTGATTGTCTATCGTGGACTTTGTTTTGGTGTTCGCGATAATTCTCCGCGATTCGGGAATGAGGTTTTCGCGGACGTCCTCGTACACGTCAACAATGCTCCTCGCGTTTTCTATCAGAGCGCCGACCTTTTCCGCCGCGAACGGCAGATACTTCAGCATAAGGCTGTCAACGCTGCCGTAAACGCTCTCCGCGCCGCTGAGCCACTTCTCCGCGTCCGCGTATGACGAAAGCTCCTCGGCGGTATCGACAATCCCTTTTTCAAGCGCGTTGTCGTCCTCAAAGCCAAACGTGTAAAACAGCGTTCGGCGCTCGTCCTCGGAGAACGCGCGCTCTCCCAAAAGCCCGTCGTTGTAGAAATCCTGCATGGCGAGCTTAAGCGCCCGCGACTGAAGCGCGGTTTTCTTCGCGGGGTCGGATATCGTGAAATTTATCGGCAGATCGAACGCCTCGGGATTTTCGCGGATAATTTTAAGGCAGAACGCATCGATAGTCGAAATGGACGCTTGCCGCAGTGCGAAAATCTGCTCGTTCAGATAGGCGCGTTCTTCGACGGTCTCCGCGGAGTTTTCACTGGAAAGCTCCTCTACCCTCTCCGCGAGCTTGCGGTTGAGTTTTTCACGTAGACTTTTCGTAGCGTTTCTCGTGAACGTCATAATACCCAGCCTGTCCGCTCTTATCCCGAGCGCTCTGTCCGAAAGCAGACGGACGACGCGGTCAACCAGAAGCGTGGTCTTTCCGCTGCCCGCCGCCGCCGTAACGACAGCGGGTCTGTCGTGTGGAAAATCAACAGCCCTTTGTTGCTCGGGATTTAATTTGATCTCACTCACTGCCGCCTTCATCTCCTTTCAGGTACGGATTATCCCACTCGGGAGCGCTTTTCGTCGCTTTCGCGCGCGCCTTTTCCACCTTAATGGGATTGTTCCCCGCGTTTCCGCAGATATTTTTTAAGTTACAGTATTCACACGGATCCTTGACCTTGCTCTCGCTGCCGCCGTCCACCTTGCGGTGAGTTTCCGTGCAGACGAGCGGAAGAGCGCTCACATTGCCGTCGAACAGCGCGGAAAGATATCCCCCGACCGTATTCAGCAGATCGCCGCGAAGCCGTTCAAAGCTGTCCGCGTCCGCTTGGTTAAGCACGGTCGGCTCGAACGCCTGCCGCAGCTTCTCGGCGGTCTTATCGTCGAGTTCTCCCTCCGACGCGATCTTTTCCATTACCGTATCGACGTATTTCCGAAGATCGCCGCTCGTGACTTCGTCCTTGATAAGCAGCTCGTTCGGGTGATAGTTCATCGCCAGCATACGGTACGGCGACATCTCGTCCTCGACCGCGCCCGTATTCCTCGACGGCGCATAGCTCACGCCGCCCGGGCAAAGCTTGATAGTAGGATTGTCCGCGTTTGCGCCGCACAGCGCGAACAGATACAGCAGCATCTGAAGATTTGAGCCGTTGAGCGCGTTGTTGAGGTCAAATTCGCGGACGGAGCTTTTGTAGTCCACCACGCGGACGTAAACCTTTTCCCTGCCGTCCCCACCGCTCCCCGCCGAAAACGTGTCGACGCGGTCGATACGTCCGACCACCGTCACCTCAAGACCGTCCTCAAGCCGTATCACAAGCGGCTTGACTTCAAGGTACTTTTCGCTTGTCTCGGGAGCTTTCGGTTCGGCGGCGTTTTCGCAGTCGTTCTCGGAATAAAGCTGCGCGGGAGGTATCTCGGCGGCGCAAGGCTGTTCGTTGTCGATAAATGGCAGCGGCTCGGCGCATTCGGAAATATCCAGCTCGAAAAATTTCGGGCGGTACTTCCGCGCAAAAAATTCCGCTTGCATTGTGATAAGCACGTCGGCAGCCGAGTTGGCAATATTGTTGAATAAAAATTCGGTGCGCTTGTCGTCGGCGAACTCGTTGGTAGTCTCGCGGCGGCAGTATTCCTCCAGATAACCGCGCGACAGACGGTAAAGCTCCGCGCGTGTAAGTCTGAAAAAGCTGTCCATATCGCCGCTGTATTTGCCCACAACGTTCTCCAGAACGAAATGGATAGCGTCGCCGCGCTTACTGTTGTTAAAGCTGCGCCGGCTGCGTTCGTTCACTCCCAGACCGTAACGGCAGAAGTAGCTGAACTTGCACTCGCTCAGCTTCTCGACGGCGGTCGCGCCGATATAGCTCGAAAACAGCCGCCGCGCAGTCTTGGGGTGAATGTGATGTCTGCCAGAGAAATTCTCGTCGCCGAGCGTCCTTACGGCGCGCGAGCCGCGTATCTCATCCAGCATTTCGGTGAAATCCGCGCTGCCGTTTTCAATAAGCGCGCGTTTCAGCACGGCGTTTTCGCGCCCGCCGCGGTTAAGCCCGAGCGCGTAGCGGTTCTTCGCCGCCTTTTCGGTGCGGCAGTAGAATTTGTTGCCGAGCCTTGCAGCGTCAACGATCTCCGTTTCGGGGAACGCCGCGCGGATATTGTCCATAATTTCCGAACGTTGGAGCGGTTCGCCCGAAATATTGCATTCGGGGCAGCTTACGCAAAGGAACTCGGTCGACAGCGAGAGCGCTCTGTACGCGCGGTAAATCGACAAACAATACTGCTCCTTAACGTCCTTAAGACACTTCTCGCCGAGATGAGTTATCCTGTCGCACAGTATCTCCGTTTCATACTGCGAGAATATCCCGCTTTTCGGCGCGGGTGTGGGAAAGCTCTCGTAAGACGCGCCGACTATGAACGCCGCGCGAATGTTTTCCGCGCGCGTTCTGTCGATATCGCCGACCAGCACGCAGTCCACGAATTGCGGCGGCTTAGCGAGCGAGGTCGTCGAGCAAATATCGCGGAACAGCCGATAATAGTCGTCAAGCGTTATCGAAACATCGACAAGCTCATTGTGCAGCGAGTTGAATATCCCGATAAGCGAGTTCCACAACCGCTGATAGAGCGCCACCATTTCACTGCTGAGCTCTGTTCCCTCCTCGTTCATGCAGCTCGAGAACAGCGCCCTGTGCACGCCGACATCATCCGTCAGAAATTTGTACAGCAGTTCGGTCAATTCCGCGCCGTTCATCATTCCCTTGCCCGAGGGCAGCTTCCTCCGCAGCTTTAGCAGCGGCTCGACAACGCCCCTTCGCACCTCCTCCGCCTGCTCCATATCAAGGTCCTTTTCAAGGCGGCGGTTCACGAAAGTAAACGGCTTTTTGATGTGTGAGGTCTCCAGCGCCCATTCGTAAACGTAATTCTCGAACACGTCAATATCCTTTGCCGACAAGCCGACGCGTTCATTCTTCTGCTCGTCGAATTTGCTGAAAAATCCCGTTTTCACGCAGCCCAGAACCGTATCGACGCTGAAATCGCGCAGAGCGTTCAGCGACGCAATGACCGCGTTTATAAGCGGCTGATAAAGTATCGGCTCGGGAACGTCGGTGAATATCGGTATATCGTATCTCGCAAACGCGCTTTCAATATATTTCGAGTACGCGCCCGCGTCGGTGCACAGCACGGCAATCTCGCGGCAGCGCATACCCTTTTCGCTTATAAGCTGCCGAATTTTCGCCGCAACATAGTCCAGCTCCCCGTAAACGTCCGGCGCGCTTACAAGCTCCGCGCTTGCGTCAAGCGGAACAGAGCTTCTCCCGCCGCCGAAGATAAGCTCGGGCAGCTCGCGCAGAGGGCAGTCCTCCGCCATTCGCTCGGGGATATTTTCGCTTATGAACCGAACCTCGCAGCCGTCCTCCTCGGCTTGCCGTTTAAGGCGCTCGATCTGCGTTTTCGGCGTTCTGAAAACGTCCGAGCCGCTTTCATAGTCGACCGCGAACCCGAACGTGACGTTCTCCGCCTTGCCGATAGCCCGCCGCAAAAACAACAGCTGATCACTCGTGAAATCGTTGAAGCAGTCCACGAAAATATTCGCGCCGTCGTAGTCCGTATAGTCAGCTCTCGCGGTTATCTCCGCCGCGAGCTTCGTCACGTCAAGCCTGTCGATATATTCCGACATCAGCACGTCGTACTGTCCGTACAGAACGCTGACCTCGGCGAGCTTTTTCACAACAGGCATATCCGCGCCGAGCCTTTCGTCAAGCTCGAACGCGGGTAAACTCTCCTCCAGATCGCGCGCGTTAAGCCCCGCCGTCTTGAACATTGAGACGGTCTGCACCATTTTCTCGCAGAAGCCCGACCTCGACGCGATCTTCCCGAGCACCGAGAGCGAGGACTTATTGTCGTTAACGACCTTATGCATAACGATATTCTTGACGATATCATCCGCGGGCTGACGGTTCTCGCCGCTCTTTTCGAGAATTTCCCGCGAGAACGCCGAAAACGTTGTTATCTTCACCTCGTCGAACCGCCGCATCAGACGCTTTTCGTCAAGTATTCTGTAGATCGCTTTTTCGGTCTCGTATTCAAACTGCTCGGGAACTATATAGATTATTTTGCAGCCGCCGCTCTCGAGCAGCGAAACAAGCTCACTCCTTACCCGCCCCGAAACGTCATACTTCGCTTTTGCGGCAATGAACTTTACCAATTCGCACGCTCCTTTTCGCTGACCTCATATAAAAACTCCCTGCCGACCTCGCCGACCTTTTCGATTATCCCCGCCGTCCGCAAGACCTCCGTCCGCAGCGACGAACGGCTTTCCCTTGCAGCTTTGCAAAGCTGCTTTTTCGTGAATTTCCCGGACAGACCGTCCGGCAGAAAAACCGCGTAGTCGCGCGGAATATCCAACCGCAGCTCCTCGGTTATCTCAAGCGGCACCGTCTTTATCAGACACTGTTTCCGAGCCGCCTTGCTGCGCATATCGGGAACCTTTTCCCCGTGAAAATACACGCGCTTTTCGGCTTTCAGCCGTACCAGTATTACCGACAAATTCTCGTCGTTCAAAAACTCGCGTATCGAGTACAGCTCATCAAAAATTTTCAGCTTCGAGTATTGCTTTCGCGGCGGTGTTTCGTCAACTATCTCCCCCGAATCCTCGTTTATGAACAGCGTGCGGTACTCGCCGACAACGGGGTGCACGACCGTTACCCGCGAGTACTCCAGAAACGTCCGCAGCTTTTCTTTAAGCCGATAAAGCGCCCTCGTCTGTATCTCGAATATTCCGTCCTCGCTCACCGCGTCCGCAAAAAAGCTGCCGATCTTTATCTCCTGCTCGTCGGAGAACGGCGCATAGTAGTTCTTCAGCGACGCGTGTATCAGCTTTTCATTCTGCGTTCCGACCGAACCGTGAAAGCCTTTGTTGTCGTTCATCATCGCCGCTCCCAGAGCAGCCGAAAATCTTTCCTTATCGCCCGCGCTTTTCAATAAACCTCGCCACCCCGTCGTTATTATTGCTTCCGATAATTATATCGGCGGCGTTTTTGAGTGCGTCCGCCGCGTTCTCCACGGCGACCCCGATATCCGCCGCCTCTATCATCGAAATATCGTTGAAATTATCCCCGAAGCAGACCAACTCATCCGCGCCGATAAGCTCCGCGAGCTGCCGAACGGCGTTCGCCTTTGACGCGCTCCTGTCGTAGATCTCGTACCATATCATATCGTCGTAGGTGTCCTTCTGGACGTTCCTCGAAAAGCCGTTCTCCGCCGTGAACGTCTTGTCCAGCAGCACGGCATCACGCGGGTCGATCACCGTAAAATAAAAAATTTCCCCCTCGAAAAGCTCCTTATAGCCGCTTACAGGGCGCAGACGCTTGTCGCCGCGCCGCGAATGAACGTAGCTTTTCACTTCGTCAAGACGGCTTTCTATGTAGGAGACCCTTTCCCTGCCGTCGATATACGAATATACCAGCGGCGCGATATTTTCGCTTATGAACAGCTCCCGCGCCATTCGCTGACATTCCTCGGAATAAATGTTCTCTATCAGATGTTTTCCCGTTTTCGGGTCAATAACAAAAACCCCGTTGAAGATAACAGCGGGGCACGATATCCGCAATTTTTCCACAAGCGGCGACGCGCTCGCGAACGAACGCGCCGTGGCATAAGTGAACGTAACGCCGCGTTCGATAAGCGAATTCAGCGCGTTCACCGAGTATTCGGAGATCGAGGTGTCCGAACGCAGAAGCGTTCCGTCAAGGTCGGTAACATACAAAGTCATATCAATACTCCTTACACCCGTCCACAGCAAATCTGTGGTTCAGCATATACTCGCGCAGCTCCGCCTCGTCGGGAAAATAGCCGCCCTTTTTCTGTATCGACATACAGCCGCACGCGTTCGCGCGTATCACAGCCTCACCGAGCGGCAGCTCGTTTAGAACGCCGCTTATCAGTCCCGCCGCGAATGCCTTGCCCGCGCCGTGCGTATCGACGACCTTGTCCGCACGGAACGTCGGCGTTATGCCGCTTTCCTTTGCGCTGCGGTAGTACGCGCCTTTCTTGTCGAGAGTTATCACGATTTTCGGCACTCCGAGCGCAAGATAATGCTCGGCGATCTTTTCGGGATCGTCAAGACCACACAGCGCCTTTGCGTCCTCATCGCTCGGAACAAAGATCTCGCACAGCGCCGCAAGCTCGTTTATCAGCGCATACTTATCCGCTCTCACGCCGCTCAGATCGGGGTCGAACACCACGGGTATCTCCGACGCCCTAAACCGTCCGCATACCTCGCGCGAGACAGCCGCGTTTTCCTCCGAACGCGCCGCAAATTCTCCCGTAATAAACACCGCCGCTATATCGGCGCTGTCCGAGGGTGCGGCAGCGGCGGCGATACCGAGCCGCTCCAAGCCCTGTAAAATGCTGTATTCCCGCGAACCCGCATACTCCAGAACCAAACCCATAAAACGGTCACCCCTTATCAGTCAAACATCTTCACATTCCCGTCGGGATACGCAAATCCGACAAAACCGCCCGCCTGTAATTTGTTCAGGAACGCGCCGAGCTTTTTCGGCTTTTTGTAAATCGAAACATCGTACTCCCTGCGCAGCTCCTCCGCTCTCGCGTAGACCTCCATAAAATTGTCCTCGTAAAACGCCGCCAGCTTTTGCTTCGCCGAAGCGGCGCGGTTCTGCTCCGCAAGTATGCTGAAAATACGCTCAAAGCCTATTGAGAAGCCGCACGCGGGGATATCCTCGCCGATAAACTTGCCGATAAGCCTGTCGTAGCGTCCGCCGCCCGCGACCGAGCTGCCGAAGTTCTCTGAGCGCACCTCGAACACCGTACCTGTGTAATAGCCCTGTCCGCGCACCAGCGAAACGTCGAGTTCCACGCCGTAGCCGCCGTCCGCGATCTCCTTGCTGTCCGTGATTATTTTCGAGAGCCGCGCGGTCTTTCCCCCCCCGACTATCTCCGTCACCTTTTCCAACGTCAACGGGAGCTGTGAGAGCACGTCCGAAAGCTTGTCCACCGCGGACTTGTCAAAGCCCTTTTCGGTAAGCTCGGCGGCAACGCCCTCCGCGCCTATTTTGTCGAGCTTATCAAAGCTCACGCAAACCGTGGCAAGCTCCTCCTCGGGAAAACCCAGCACCTCCAGCATACCGTTCAGCACAGTGCGGTCGTTCACACGAACGGTAAAGCCGCCGATATCGAGTGCCTTCAGTGCTTTCGCGGTAACGGCGATAAGCTCGATCTCGCATTCGGGCTCACTGTCGCCGATAACGTCAATGTCACACTGCATAAACTCGCGCAAACGCCCCTTTTGAGGGTTCTCGGCGCGGTACGCCTTATCCATTTGTATAGCCTTGAACGGCATCGGCAGGCTTTGCCTGTTCGCCGCGAAATACCTTGTCAGCGGCAGGGTGAGATCGTACCGTAAGCCCATATCGCACAGCGCATTTTCGTCGCCGTCCGCCAGAGCCTTTTGCAGCTTGTCGCCGCGCTTAAGTATCTTGAATATCAGGTTGAGATTATCGCCGCCGTCGCTCTTGTCGAGGTTCTCGATATCCTCGATCGCGGGTGTGTTCACGCGCGAGAAGCCGTTCTCGCGGTAGACGTCGGCGATGGTGCGCTGTATGCTTTCGCGCAGCTCCGCCTCATGCGGAAGATAGTCGCGCGTGCCCTTTACACTTTTTATTTTCATTGAATTTGTTGTCCTTTCAGGTTCTTATTTCCATTTAAATTATAGCATTTTGCCGACGCTTTGTCAAGGCGATTTTGTATTATTCTCCATTCAGCGGTTCAACCGAACAATCGTCAAGCTCAACGACGTACGCGCTTATTTCATAATCGTCATCGCGCCGCCCCCAGCCTACCGCCGAATGTAAAAACTCGTTTCTCGGATTGACCGCAAACAGCTCGGAGAGTACGCCGTCGCTCCCCTCCGACGTAAGTGTTCCGTTGGGGAGCCTGTACGGAGGCGTGAATTTCTCGTACAGCCCTTGTATTTTAACAACACGCCCTTTCAGGCGGAACAGCTCTGCCTCCGAGTCGTGGGCTTCATAGCGATAGTCGATATGCCCTACGTCAACGGACATTTTCATTTTCATCGGCATACGAACGAGCCACTCCACGCAGCCGCCGACCTTAAACGGATCACCGCAGCACTGCAATTGCCAATCGTCGTAAAAAACACGATAATTACCTGTTACAGCCATTGGATGAACCCCGTCTTCTCGCCGCGCTTATAACCCGCGTTTTCATAGAATTTGAGCGTGCTCTCCGATTTTGAGCCTGTCAGCAACGCGATATTGTAGCAGCCCGCCTCGGCGGCGATCTCCCTTGCGCGGTCCAGGCAGGCGGTCGCAAGCCCTCTGCCGCGGTAATCCGCGTGCGTGACGACGTTCTCAACGCGCGCGTAAGGGCGCACTCCGCGAGTCAGATTAGGAACGACGACAACCGTGCACGAGGACACGATTTTTCCGTCCTCCTCGGCAACGATAATGTGATAGTTCCCATCCGAGAGTATCTTCTCCCACGTTTCCGCCGCTGCTTTGTATTCGGGGATATCCGTTTCGTGCAGATGAAGATACAGCTCCATAAGCTGCCGATAATCTTCGTTGTTTATTTCGCGTATCATAATTTCCTCCCAAGAAAATCTGCCCGACATAAGCCGGGCAGCATATATTATTCCTCCGAGTTTTCGGTTTCTTCCGCAGCGTCAAGCCCTGCCTGAGCCTTGAGCAGATCGCGTATCTCGGTGAGCAGTACGAGCTGAGGATCGGGAGCGGGCGGCGCAGAGGGAGCCTCCTCCTTTTTCTTCTTGCTTGCCTTTTCCTTGATAACGTTCATTATCTTAACGATAGCGAACACGCATATAGCCGTCAGCAGGAACGTAAGTATCGCCTGGAAAAAACTGCCGACAGGAATATGTACCGGCGGCTGGTTAAAGAACGACCACGGCAGTACGATCTGGAGTGCCTGAAGATTGATACCCGCCATTATTATGCCGATAATGGGCATAATGATATCATTTACAAGCGAGTTAACTATCGCGGTGAACGCGCCGCCTATGATAACGCCGACCGCCATATCCAACACGTTGCCTCTGGAAATAAAGGTCTGAAATTCCTTAAGTATCTTCGTGAATGCGTTGGGCTTTTTTTCAGCCTGAGGTTTCTGTTCTTCTGCCATTTGAGCATCTTCCTTTCAAAAAGTATTACAATACAGATTTTACCATAAATTTCGGTATTTGTCAACCTCTTTTATAACATTCTTTTGAGATATTCGCCTGTATAGGATTTTTTGTTTTTGGCGATCTCCTCGGGAGTGCCCTTTGCTATCACCGTGCCGCCCTTGTCGCCGCCCTCGGGACCCATATCAATAATATAGTCGGCGGTTTTGATAACGTCCAGATTATGCTCGATAACAAGCACGGTGTTCCCCGAATCGGTGAGCCGCTGCAAAATGTCGATCAGCTTTTTCACATCTGCGGAATGCAGTCCCGTCGTCGGCTCGTCGAGAATGTAGATCGTTTTTCCCGTAGAGCGCTTTGACAGCTCAGTCGCGAGCTTAATGCGCTGCGCTTCACCGCCCGAAAGTGTTGTTGAAGACTGTCCGATTTTGATATACCCGAGCCCTACCTCATCTAAGGTTTTCAGCTTATTGTAAATTCTGGGAATGTTAGCAAAAAATTCCACACCCTCGGAAACCGTCATCTCCAGAACATCATAGATATTCTTGCCCTTGTACTTGACCTCCAGTGTCTCACGGTTGTAGCGGTGACCCTTGCAGACCTCGCACGGCACAAAGATATCGGGCAGAAAGTGCATTTCGATTTTGAGTATTCCGTCGCCCTCGCAGGCCTCGCAGCGACCGCCCTTAACGTTGAACGAAAACCGCCCCGCCGTGTAGCCGCGCGTTTTCGCGTCGTTGGTCTTGGCAAACAGATCGCGTATATCCGTAAACACACCCGTATACGTCGCGGGATTGGAGCGCGGCGTTCTTCCAATAGGTGACTGATCGATCATAATGACCTTGTCGAGGTACTCCAGACCTTTCATATTCTTGAATTTACCCGCGCGGACGCGTCCCCTGTTCAGCTTTCCGAACAGGTGCTTGTATACTATTTCGTTGACGAGCGAGCTTTTTCCGCTGCCAGAAACGCCCGTAACGCAAGTGAACACGCCGATAGGGATATCAACGTTTATCTTTTTGAGGTTGTTCTCCTCCGCACCGATTACCTGCAGCCGCCTGTCGTCGGGAGCGCGCCGCTTTTTCGGCACGGGAATTTTCTTCTTGCCGCTGAGATACTGCCCCGTAATGGATTTTCTGCACTTCAGAATGCCGTCCACATTGCCGCTGTACACAACGTTTCCGCCATGCACGCCCGCCTCGGGACCGATATCGACTATCCAGTCTGCCGCGCGCATTGTGTCCTCGTCATGCTCGACAACGATCAGCGTATTTCCGAGGTCGCGGAGGTTTTTCAGCGTCGCTATCAGCTTGTCGTTGTCACGCTGATGAAGCCCGATAGACGGCTCGTCCAGAATATACAGCACGCCCGTCAGCGCGCTGCCGATCTGTGTTGCCAGACGGATACGCTGACTCTCGCCGCCCGAGAGCGTTCCCGCCGACCGCGACAGTGTCAGATATTCCAGTCCCACGCTCCGCAAGAACCCGAGCCGCGACTTTATCTCTTTAAGAAGCTGCTCCGCGATCATCTTGTCGCGCTCCGAAAGCTGCAAATTCTCGATAAACTCCAGAGCGTTCACCACGGACATCTTGCAGAAGTCGCTGATATTCAAGCCGCCCACCGTGACCGCCAAAGCCGCGTCGTTCAGACGTTCGCCGTGACATTTCGGGCAGACCGCGTCGCTCATAAAGTCCTCGAGCGCGTCATGCGCGTACATTGCGGCGTTGCTTTCGTTGTAGCGGCGCTGCAAATTGTTGGCAACTCCCTCAAATTCAGTGTAGTACTGCCCGCCGCCCTGCGTTCTCGGGCGCTTTACAAGAATTTTCTCACCCTTTGTGCCGTAGAGTATCTCGTCGACAGCTTTTTTCGGCAGCTCGGAAAGCGGCTGCTCTACCGAGAAATTATGCCGCTCGGCAAGCGCGTCAAAGTACATTGCCGCGATAGTACCCTCGTTGTACGTCCACCCGTAAGCCTTGATACCGCCGTCCTTTATCGATAAGTCCATATTCGGCAGAATAAGGTCGGGGTCGATGCGCCGATAGCTGCCGAGACCAGTACACTCGGGGCAAGCTCCGAACGGGTTGTTGAACGAGAACATACGCGGCACCAGCTCGTCCACCGAAACGCCGTGCTCGGGGCAGGAGTAGCTCTGCGAGAAATGTAATTCGTCGCCGTCCGTTACATCAATGTATATAAGTCCGCCTGTCAAAGAACCCGCTGTTTCAATACTTTCGGAAAGACGCGTTTTCAGTCCGTCCTTGATAACGAGACGGTCAACGATTATCTCAATGTTGTGCTTGATATTCTTTTCGAGCGAGATTTTCTCGGCGAGGTCGTAGGTTATGCCGTCAACGCGCACGCGCGAAAAACCCGACTTCCGCGCCGCCTCAAACTCCTTCTTGTGCTCGCCCTTGCGACCGCGTACAACGGGCGCGAGCACCTGAAATTTCGTCTTTTCGGGCAGCTCAAGCACCCTGTCAACTATCTCGTCAACGGTCTGCTGCTTTATCTCGCGACCGCAGACGGGGCAGTGGGGAATGCCGATACGCGCGTACATAAGTCGCAGATAGTCGTAGATTTCCGTGACCGTTCCGACAGTGGATCGCGGATTCTTCGAGGTGGTTTTCTGGTCTATTGAGATAGCGGGGGAAAGTCCGTCAATGCTGTCAACATCGGGCTTTTCCATTTGCCCGAGGAACATTCTCGCATACGAGGACAGGCTTTCCATATAACGCCGTTGTCCGTCCGCGAAGATCGTGTCGAACGCAAGCGAGGACTTGCCCGAACCCGAAACTCCCGTCAGCACGACCAGCTTGTCGCGCGGTATTGTCACGTCGATATTGTTGAGGTTGTGTTCCCTCGCGCCTTTTATGATTATTTTATCGTTAGCCATTTGTTTTTATCTCCTGTTTTTCAACACAAATAATTATCGTATACTTTATTATGCGCTCCGGCGAGCTTTTAAAACGACAGTGCGAAGCCGTGATTTTCAAGCGCACATATTCTCTCCCCCTGCTTCGGGAATTACTTTCATTGCTATCATATTACAGTCAAACCACTCGAAGACGGGATCGATTATCAGCGAAAGAATTTCGTCTGATATAACCCTTACTATCCAACTTTTCACGCCTCGGACATTGCGTTAAAGCTGAAACTCAAAATACTTCTCGACCTCAGAAACAGTCTGTTCAATAGTTGTACTATCATCCCACATAATATTATTAATGCCGTTTTTGACGACCCATTCGGGAATTATTCCTTCACCGTCCCCAGATAAGGTACACTTTCTTCAGCCTGTTTCTGATTATGTTGTCGGCTATATACATTATTCCTGCAACTCCTTTATCCTGTCGCGCAAATAAGCCGCGTGCTCGAAATCAAGCAGCTTCGCCGCCTTTTTCATTTCGACGGTATACTGCACTATCAGCTTTTCGCGCTCGCGGCGCGGAAGCTTCTTAAGGTCAGACTTTTTGCCCTTATGCCTCTTGTCGTCCCTCTTGGTTATCTCCAGAACATCGCGAACGTCCTTGATGATGGTTTTCGGGATAATTCCGTTTTCGGTATTATAGCGCTTTTGTATCTCGCGGCGGCGCTGCGTTTCGGTTATAGCCAACTCCATTGACCGCGTGACCTCGTCCGCGTACATTATGACCGTGCCCTCCGCATTTCGCGCGGCGCGTCCTATCGTCTGCACGAGCGACGTTTCCGAGCGCAGAAAGCCCTCCTTGTCCGCGTCTAGAATTGCGACCAGCGACACCTCGGGAATATCAAGCCCCTCGCGGAGCAGATTTATCCCGACCAGCACGTCGAACTCGCCCGAGCGTAGGTCGCGGATTATCTCCATACGCTCGATAGTGTCGATGTCGTGGTGCATATATCGTACTTGTATGCCCGCCTTGTCGAGATATTCCGTCAAGTCCTCCGCCATTTTCTTGGTTAGCGTAGTTACGAGAACGCGCTGCTTTTTCTCAACTCGCGTGTTTATTTCCGAGATAAGATCCTCTATCTGCCCCTCGGTCGGCTTGACAATAATTTCGGGGTCAAGCAGTCCCGTCGGGCGGATTATCTGCTCGACTATCTGCGTCGAGCGGTCGCGCTCGAAATCGCCGGGGGTCGCCGAAACGAAAACCGCCTGTGGTATCTTCTCGTAAAACTCGTCGAAATTGAGCGGTCTGTTATCGTATGCGCACGGCAGCCTGAACCCGTAGTCGACGAGATTTTTCTTTCGCGCGACATCGCCGCCGTACATTCCGCGAACCTGCGGCAGCGTGACGTGGCTCTCGTCCACCATAAGCAGAAAATCCTCGGGAAAGTGGTCGATAAGCGTAATCGGCGTGCTCCCGGGCGGTCTGCGCGCAAGCACGCGCGAGTAGTTTTCAACACCCTTGCAGGTGCCGATCTCGCGCAGCATTTCCATATCGTAGCGCGTGCGCTGCTCTATCCTCTGCGCCTCAACAAGTTTGTTGCTGTCCTTGAAGAACTTGACGCGCTCCTCCATTTCGGCTTCAAGCTCCGCAAGCGCTTCTTCCATTTTCTCCCTACCGATAATGTAGTGAGACGCGGGGAATATCATCGTATGCAGAATAGTCGCGCGCGTATTGCCCGTAACAACCTCAAACTCGCTGAGCCTGTCTATCTCGTCGCCAAAGAACTCCACGCGCACCGCCGTTTCGTTGGTGCTGCCCGCGGGGAAAATTTCGAGCGTATCTCCCTTGACGCGGAACTTGTTGCGTATAAAATTCAACTCGTTGCGCTCATACTGCATATCGACAAGCCGCGCGATGACCTCCTCGCGCGAGATCTCCTGCCCCTGCCGCAGCGAGAGCGTATTCGAGCGGTAGTCCTCGGGGCTGCCGAGCGAGTAAATGCACGACACCGACGACACGATAATAACATCACGGCGCTCCGCAAGCGAGGCAGTCGCCGAGTGACGCAGACGGTCTATCTCGTCGTTGATAGCGCTGTCCTTTTCGATGTAAGCGTCGGTGGAGGGAATATAGGCTTCGGGCTGGTAATAATCGTAATAGCTTACAAAAAATTCCACAGCGTTATTCGGGAAGAACTCGCGGAACTCCGAGCAGAGCTGCGCCGCGAGGGTTTTGTTGTGCGCGAGGACGAGCGTTGGCTTATTCACGTTCGCGATAATATTCGCCATGGTAAACGTCTTACCCGACCCCGTAACGCCGAGCAGCGTCTGCTCCTTATCGCCGCGCAGAACACCCTCGGACAGCATAGCAATAGCATCGGGCTGGTCTCCCGTAGGCTTGTATTCGGAATGAAGCTCAAATTTCTTTTCCGTATCCATAATGCTCCTTATATAAAACATATTCACAAATATATTATACACGTGAACAATATATTTGTCAAGAGGATTTTAAAATTTAACTCCAGATATCCCTGAGAATTTCCGAACTCCTCATAGAATACCCCTCGCCGCCGAAACCGATAATAATATGATCCACCAAGGTAATGCCCGCCGTTCGCAGCGCGTTGTACATATCTCTTGTCGCGTTGATATCGGCAACCGACGGCGACGGAGAGCCCGTTGTATGGTTATGTACCAGAACGACATTGGAGCTGTTTGCGATAACGGCGTTTCTGATTATATCCTTTGCGCGTACCGTCGTCGAATCGGGACCGCCGAGGTTCAGACGCGTCCGGCTTATCATATTCTGGCGCGAATCGAGTATCAATATGTACGTCATTTCCTTTGTGGAATGCGCAAATATGGGCGAACAATATTCAATGATCTTTTGTGGTGTGTTGAGTTGAATTCTCTTTTCCTCACGCTCGGGCAGCCATCTGAAAAAATCACCTATAAAGCTGAGATATGTTGACGCGGTTTCGCCTATATTATCGACCTCCATAAGCTCGTTTCGGTCTGCCGAAAGCACTCCGTTTACAGAACCGAACCGCTCTATCAGCGCGTGGCTGATATTGTTGGTGTTGCACCGCGAAAACACCAGAAACAGCAGCATCTCCAAGACCTCGTGCTCCTCAAAGCACTCAATGCCGTGTTCGCGGTATTTCTTCAGCATACGCTGTCTGTGTCCCGCATGAAGATTTTTATCACTCATATACTCACCTCAATAAACAGCGCGGACTTGAGCACTATCCGCGCTTGCGAAATGCCGAATATCCCCTAAATCAAAAAACCTTTACAGACCGCGAAAATGCGTTGTAAAGGCAATATGTAACAACAAAAAGATTTCCTTTGTTTCGAGAAAAACGGGAGAAGCCGAACGACCTCTCCCGATATAAGCAGCGGCTTGCCGCTGGTACGCCCGATGCGATTCGAACGCATGACACATAGCGTCGGAGGCTATTGCTCTATCCAGCTGAGCTACGGGCGCATATAAACAGTTTTGATCGAGTATTCGTCATATTGATGATTTGCGGGAACGAACCCGAAATGTCACAGGCAAAAGCAAGCGATACCCATCAACTTTTTAATTATATCACATCTTTTGCTTTTTGTCAAGGGGAATTAACAAAATGAGCGGAAAAATGCTGTTGTAAAACGGCTGCACAGTCTCCCGCGCAGCCGTCTGAACAGCTTTGAATACCTTACAAATTACTTGATCATTGACGCAACCTCGTCAGCGAAGTTGTCCTCTTTCTTCTCAATACCCTCGCCACGCTCATAGCGAACGAACTGCTCAATGGTGATCGTGCAGCCCTGTGCCTTTGCAACGGACTCGATATACTTGCCGATCTTCATTGAAGTGTCCTTGAAGTACTCCTGATCGAGCAGGCACTTCTCCTCGTAGAACTTTCTGATACGACCCTCAACGATTTTCTCTGCAACGTTCGCGGGTTTTCCCTCCTGCTCAACGAGCTTGGTCTGAACCTCTTTCTCGTTTGCGAGAACGTCAGCGGGAACGTCCTCTCTGCTGATATACTCCGCGCCCATAGCGGTAGCCTGGAGCGCTACGTTCTTGCCGCAAGCGATAACCTCCGCATTGTCGGGCTTATCGGACGCGATTTTTACGATTGTACCGAGTCTGCCGCCGTCATGCATATAGTGGATAAGAGTACCCTCGAGCATCTGGAAACGGCGGATCTGGATATTCTCGCCGATAGTCGCAATCTTATCGGTAAGGTACTCGGAAACAGGCATCGAAGTACCCGCAGCGGTAACGCTCTTGAGCGCCTCAACGTCTGCAACATCGTTGTTCAGCAGAGTGTCGGCGATAACCTCAACAAGCTCCAGAAATCTGTCAGACTTAGCCGCGAAGTCTGTCTCGCAGTTGATCTCAACGATAACGCCCTTATTGCCGTTTACCTTGGTCTTGACAACGCCCTCGGCAGCAATTCTGCCCGCCTTCTTTACAGCCTTTGCCTGTCCCTTTTCACGAAGTATCTTGACAGCCTCATCTCGGTTGCCGTCAGCCTCCTCGAGCGCTCTCTTGCAGTCCATCATGCCGCAGCCTGTCATATCGCGCAACTCTTTAACGTCCTGTGCAGTTATATTAGCCATTGTTTTATCTCCTTATCTGAATTTACATGATCCGCACCCGGCAAACCTCATTTGCCCTGCGGCGGTAATTCCTACGCTTTGCTCCGTCATTCCCGCCTGCTACGGATCTTGCCTTGTATATTTTAATTACTCGGCGTCCTCTGCGGGAGTTTCGTCCGCTGCCGCCTCTGCGGTTCCCTGATTAGCGGAAATAACGGCGTCTGCCATTGCGCCCGCGATCAGCTTAACAGCGCGAATAGCGTCATCGTTTCCGGGGATAACGTAGTCAATCTCGTCGGGATCACAGTTGGTGTCAACAATAGCGACAACAGGGATACCGAGCTTCTTAGCCTCGGCAACCGCGATCTTCTCCTTGCGAGGGTCAACAACAAACAGCGCGCCAGGGAGCTTCTTCATATTTTTGATACCGCCGAGGAACTTTTCGAGCTTCTCAATTTCGAGGTTGAGCTTGATAACTTCCTTTTTAGGGAGCAGATCGAACGTGCCGTCCGTCTCCATGGTGTGAAGCTGCTCCAGACGGGCAATTCTTCTTTGAATGGTCTTGAAGTTGGTCATCATACCGCCGAGCCAGCGAGCGTTTACAAAGTGAGCGCCTGCGCGGGTCGCTTCCTCCTTAATGGAATCCGCCGCCTGCTTCTTTGTGCCGACGAACAGAATCTCGCCGCCGTTTGCCGCGGTCTCGTGAATGAAATTGTACGCCTCGTCCAACTTCTTTACGGTCTTCTGAAGATCGATGATGTAGATTCCGTTTCTCTCGGTGAAGATGTAGGGAGCCATTTTAGGGTTCCAACGTCTTGTCTGGTGTCCAAAGTGAACGCCCGCCTCCAAAAGTTGCTTCATAGATACTACTGCCATAATTGTTTCCTCCTGATTTTGGTTATTTTACGGCGTAATTGCCGCGTTCCGCCACGCCGAACCGCTCATCAAACGCGTTGCCGCGCACCTTAACGAGTTGTCGCCGTGTGTGTATTTGCGCATCAGACGTGCCTATACACGCTCTATTCTGCACATTTACCCTAATATTATACCATATTCAGCCATTATTTTCAAGTACATTATGTTTGACTATTTAAACAAACTTCCAAAACCTTTGCCGCGTCGATTTGTGCAGCTTGACGGAACATCACAGGAAACAAGTATAGTATCCTCGCCGATAACCTCAATGTCGCACCACTTGATGAACAAATCGTCCTCGCGCCCGAACAGCCCGAAAAATTTCGCGCGGCCAAAAACGATCAGACGGCATATTTTCGCGGTGCAGTTGTCGAACTCAATATCGTCGGGATAGCCCAGTCTTGCGCCCGTTTTGACGTTGATTATCTCTTTGCACTTCAAGTCGTTAAAGCTGTAAACCATAATGCAACCTCACATTCTTGTCTTGATGAATTTTATGTGAAGTTTTTTGCGTTTATTCGGCATTTGACCGCATAAATACCGTTTAAAGTATCTTCTGATATATTCTCTGACCGTGAATTTCGTTAATTAAAATGTAGCCGCACTTTTCGTAAAAGCCCCAAGCGCTGTCATCGCTGCCGAGCGTGATGTACTTATATCCGTTATTGGCGGCGCTGCGCTCGAGTGCGGTAAGCAGTGCGCGGGTAATTCCCTGTCGGCAGTATTCACCGCGGCAGCAACAGTATCCGAGAACCGCGCTTTCACCGTTCTCCGCTCTCGCCAATGCCGCGGCAACAGGGTTTCCGCCGATCTCCGCGTAAAGCAAAAGGCAACCGTTGTCAAGCCGCGACTGCCACGCCTCCTCGGAATAGATATCCGTATTCGGTTGTCCGAGGATTTCCCAACACATCTCCAATACTGCTTTCAGCTCCGACTTGTCGGATATCCGCTTTATTGTATAGTCCATTTAAGACCGCTCCTAACCCAGATATTTGCAGTATATGCGTTTCCCGAATTTCTCCTCTATGACCTCATAGCCGCACTTCTCGTAGAACCCCCACGCGCCATTGAAGCTCGAAAGCGTTATCTTGCAGTAATCGTGCATTCGTGCGCTGCGCTCGAACGACCGCATAAGCGACCTTGTAATTCCCTGCCCCCGATACTCCTCAACACATGCGGCAAAGCCTATCACAACGCTGTCCGGGCTTTCCGCTCTGCCGAGCACTGCCGCTATCGGTTCGCCGACGCGTTCCGCATACAGCATAAGATAGCCCCTGTCAAGCCGCCTTGCCCACGCCTCGTAGGAGTACAAGCCCTCGTAATGCTCGCCAAGTATCGAATAGCATATTTTCAGCACCGCGCGGAGCGTGCGCTCGTCGTTTATCTGTTTTATTGAGTAGTCCACAATTATCTCAAGCGCTCGGCGGCGAATTTTTCCGCGTCTTCTATCGTTCCGCAGTTAAACGCGGAAATATCGACGTTTTCGGGGTTCTCAATGAAATCCGTCACCAGAAAGCTCTCAATGCCGAGCGATTTGGTCGGCAATATATCCTCTTCCACACTGTTGCCGATCATCAAGCATTCTAAAGGCTGTCTGCCGAGTTGTTTCAGCAGCTCGGAAAAATACTTCGGGTTAGGCTTGCAGCAGCCGCTGTTGTCGTAGTGGGTTATGTACGCAAAATCGCTCGGTGACAATCCCACCCATGCGAGCCTTGTCGCGACCGCGCATTCGGGGAAAATCGGGTTTGTGGCGAGCACAAGCTCCGCTCCCGCGTTTTTCAGCCGCTCAATCATCGGCTTATGGTCGGGAACGCGTTTCAGGCACTGCTTCACCGCATCGAACTCCTTGGTGTAAAAGTCGTCGCAGAACTCGCGGGCATCGGGCTTATCGGGAAACGCGCCGTGAAAGACCTCCCAGAAAGCCTCGCTGTTCGGACGCGAGCCGTCGTTCTTGATCATTTCACCGGTGCCCTTCCAGACGTTTTTTACAACGCTGTCGGGGTCGTCGTAGCCATGCGGCGCGAGCTTTTTGCACAAGCCGCCGAAATAGTATTTTATGAACTCATCCTGAACGAACGGCAGCAGCGTGCCATCCAGATCAAACATTACCGTTTTTATCATCTTTTCCCTCCGACTTCTTTTTCTCTGCATTCAGCTTTCGGCGCTCCTCGCGCTTTTTGAGCTTGGTCTCGTATGACGTTATTTCCTCGCTGCCTGCCGCAAAGACCGTCCGCAGCACGGTGTAATTATGCTCGGTTATCGCACAGGCTTTCAGCTTAACAAGAAACGTCTCTTTGCAGCCCGTGCAGTCGGCGATCGTTCTGCAGGACTTGGCGTTGCTGAAAAGCCACTGACGTAGCGCGAGCATTTCACCGCACTTCGGACATTTCAGCTCCACAATACGCTTGTCGGACACCATTTTCTTCAAGTCATTAACGTCGTTCACGGCATCCTTAAAAAGCGGCTGAGGTACCGCGGCGGTATATCCGGAGTATTCCGCGATCCCCAGAACCATATCAAGCTTACGGCAGACCTCATAGGTGAGAAACGCGTCGTTAAACGCATCGTGCACCTGAACGTCAAGCGGTATCTTAAGGCTCTCAGCAGCAGTCGAGAGAGCGCACTGCAAATGCTCGCTTTTAACCTGACGGTTATAGATGAGCTGCAGATTTATGTAGTCGCTGCCGAAGCTCGGATCAAGTCCGTGCAGCGTGAGGTTGTCGGCGAGCATACTCAAGTCGTCGAAGCCCCATGTGATAAAGCGAAACTCTCCGCCGCACCACTCCTTAAAACGCCTGAATGCCTGCGGGAACATCTCCCCCGCCGTGAGCTGCATATCGGTGATACCCGTGATCTGGGCGACGTGGGGGTTCATCTTTTTGTAGTACTTCGGGCGGACGTTTATCTTTATTTTGTCGATAAGGTTGAATTTATCGTCCGTCTTTATCGCACCGATCTGTATGATCTCGCCGTGCAGCAGCAGCGGCGTGCGCACCAGCTTCGACGAGTTAAGCGCTTGGTTCCATTCCAAGTCCATTATAATGTAGTTCATAAAATCATTCTTTCTTTTTACGGTTTTCGGCAATCCAAAGACCGTTCCCTAATCATCCGTTCATCGTATTCATCTACCGAAAAATCTTTGCCGAAAAGCTCGCTCATTCGTTTTATAACATAGTCACAAGCGTCGAAAAACTCGGCTTTCTCCTGTTCGTCCTCAAAGCCGATATACGGCTCTCCGGCGGGAAACTCGTTTATATCCCAAATACGGCAATATATATCGTAAATCAATTGAACCTTTTGTTCAAGCTCCGTTTCACCATTTAACCGCTCGTCAAACTCTTTACAATCAAGCTTTTTTCCGTCAAGGCTGTATACATCTCCGTCAAAATATCCGCCGCTGTTTACGAGCCAAGGTCCGCTGCAATTATCGTCATAAAGCCATAAGGGCGAGCAATTATAATCGAACATAAACTTTATTGTTCCGTCAAACCGCATTTCGGAAACCTCCCTAGCCTGTCAAATGGAAAGCGAACCGCCAACGTTCTCCCTGCGCCACTCAACGTACTCTTCGTAGTTGCCTTGACGGTCGTAGCAGCCGTTCTCGGTTATCTCGATTATACGGTTTGGCACGGTATCAAGTATCTCGTGGTCGTGCGACGCGAACAGCACATTCCCCTTGAACTCGGAAAGTCCGTTGTTGACCGCCGTAATGCTCTCCAGATCGAGGTGGTTTGTCGGTCGGTCGAGTATCAGGCAGTTTGAGTGGAACAGCATCATACGCGAAAACATACACCGCACCTTTTCGCCGCCGGACAGCACCTTAACGGGCTTGTACACGTCGTCGCCGCTGAACAGCATACGCCCGAGAAATCCGCGCAAAAAGCTCTCGGTCTCGTCGGTCGAATACTGCCGCATCCAGTCGATTATAGACAGCTCGCAATCGTTGAAAAACGCGCTGTTGTCGTTCGGAAAGTAGCTTGTCGTGATCGTGCCGCCCCACTTAAACGCGCCCTCGTCGGGCTCGAGCTCCTCGGTGAGTATGCGGAAAAGCGTCGTCACGGCGATCTCATTCGCGCCGACAAACGCTATCTTGTCGCCCTTTGCGACGGTAAAGCCTACGTTGTTCAGCACCTTAATACCGTCCACCGTTTTCGATAGCCCCGTAACCTGAAGAATATCCTTGCCCGCCTCGCGCTCCATATCGAAGCCGATGTACGGGTATTTGCGCGAGCTTGCGGGCATTTCTTCGACGGTCAACTTGTCGAGCAGCTTGCGGCGCGAAGTCGCCTGCTTGGACTTGGACTTGTTCGCGGAAAAGCGAGCGATAAAGCTTTGCAGCTCTTTTATCTTCTCCTCGGCTTTCTTGTTCTGGTTCTTTATCATGCGCTGAATGAGCTGCGAGCTCTCGTACCAGAACTCGTAGTTGCCGACGTACATTTTTATCTTGCCATAGTCGATATCGACGATATGAGTGCAGACGTTATTCAGAAAGTGGCGGTCGTGCGAAACCACGATAACCGTGCCGAAATAGTCCGCGAGGAAGTCCTCCAGCCAGCTCACTGCCTCAACGTCAAGGTGGTTGGTCGGCTCGTCCATAAGGATAATTTCGGGGTTGCCGAACAGGCACTGCGCGAGCAGCACCTTTACCTTTTCGTTACCCGTAAGGCTCGACATCTGATTATACAAGAGCTCCTCGGGCAATCCTAAGCCCTGTATCAGCTTGGACGCGTCGCTTTCCGCCTCCCAGCCGTTCAGCTCGGCAAATTCCGCTTCGAGAACGCTTGCGCGCTCGCCGTCCTCGTCCGAAAAGTCCTCTTTTGCGTAAAGCGCGTCTTTCTCTTGCATAATGTCATAAAGCTTTTTGTTACCCATTATTACCGTGTCCTGCACGGTGAACTCATCGAACGCGTAGTGATCCTGACGAAGCACGCTCATACGCATTTCGGGCGGGCGCGTTACCGTGCCCTTTGTCGGCTCAAGCTCGCCGCACAGCACCTTTAAAAATGTCGATTTCCCCGCGCCGTTCGCGCCGATAACGCCGTAGCAGTTGCCGCTGGTGAACTTTAAATCAACGTCCTTGAACAAAACCTGTCCGCCGAAGCTGACGTTTACATCGCTTACTGTAATCATTTAGTCTCCTATCTTTTTTTCTGTTATTATGCCGCAAACGGCTTTATTCTTTTATGAACGCCTTATCCGATTCGGGGATCCCGCCGTCGGACACATACCGCTCGACCCTCATGTGCAGATCGTATTTCTCCCGCAGCTCGGCTATGCGTTTCATCATATCCGAAGCATGATGAATGTCTATTGAGTGCTGGTCTTTCCAGCTGTCGATCAAAAGCACGGTTTCCCCGTCCGACATCGGAAAGAAGTATTCGTACCCGAGGTTGCCGTCCTCCGCGCGAATTTCGTCAACGATACCGCTTGAAACCATTTCCTCCGCGAATTTCCTCGCGCTGCCGTTCACGCCGCTGTAATAAATGTTTATCGTAACAGCCATGTTCTTCACCTCCGCAATCAGGTCACGCTTTCATATTTTCTGTCAAAGCTGACGTTTTCGTCACTTAATGTTATCCAAATGCAGCGAATAAAACGCCGCATCAAACGTTTCACTTCCGTCAAACCGTGAATACTGCCCGTAATTCTCAAATTTGAAACCGCACTTTTGTATTACTCTGCCCGAAGCGGGATTAGCGAGCGCATGACACGCGGTAAAGCAGCACGCTCCGAGCGTTTCATGCGCCCATTGTATCATCGCTCTTGAGGCTTCGGTCGCGTAACCCTCTCCCCAGAACGCACGGTTGAGATTATATCCGAGCCCGTAAGCGCCACGTTCCGGATCAAAACCAACATCTCCCGAGCCGATCACCTTTCCCGACGTTCTCAGCTGAAATCCGAAATGATTATATTCTTCCTTGATCGTGCTTATCCAGTCTTTTACCTGCTCCGCATTATCATACAGCTTATACGGCATATAGCGGTTGACAACGGGATCGCCGACCCATTCAAATACGTCGTCCGCGTCATCTGCTGTCAGCGGTCGAAGAATAAGGCGCTCCGTTTCAATTTTTCTTTCCATGCTATAACACCTTACATCAGATATTCGCGAACGCGCTCTCCAAATCGGCAATGATGTCCTCGACGTTCTCCAGTCCAACCGACAAACGGATAAGACCGCCGTCAATACCCGCCGCGACAAGCTGTTCGTCCGTGAGCTGGCGGTGCGTCGCGCTTGCGGGGTGGAGCACACACGTTCTGATATCCGCGACGTGAACCTCGTTGCTCGCGAGCTTAAGGCTATCCATAAACTTGACCGCGACACTTCTGCCGCCCTTTATCGAAAACGAAATAACGCCGCTCGTGCCGTTCGGAAGATACTTCTTCGCAAGCTCATGACCCTTGCTGCCTTCAAGCGCGGGATAGGTCACAAACTCCGCCTTGCCCGTGCTTTGAATATATTTGGCGACCGTGAGCGCATTTTCGCAGTACTGCTTCATTCTCACGGGGAGCGTTTCAAGTCCGAGATTGAGCAGGAACGACGAATTAGCCGCGGGATAGCAGCCGAAATCGCGCATAAGCTGCATTCTCGCCTTGACGATATACGGCGCGAACGCGTATTTCTCGGTGTAGACGATACCGTGATAGCTCTCGTCGGGCTCGGTCATGCACGGGAATTTACCGTTAGTCCAATCGAATTTGCCGCTGTCAACGATAACGCCGCCGACTTGTACCGCGTGACCATCCATATACTTCGAGGTCGAGTGTATCACTATATCCGCACCCCACTCTATCGGGCGGCAGAGTATCGGCGTCGCGAACGTGTTGTCGATTATCAGTGGAATGCCGTGCTCATGAGCCGCCTTTGCCCACATCTCGATATCCAGCACGGTGAGCGCGGGGTTCGCGAGTGTTTCCCCAAAAACCGCCTTGGTATTCGGCTTGAACGCCGCGTTGAGCTGCTCCTCGGTCGCGTCGTGGTCGACCCAGATACACTCTATGCCCATTCTTTTCAGCGTCACGCCGAACAGGTTGATAGTGCCGCCGTAGATCGACGAGCTTGCGATAAAGCTGTCGCCCGCCTCGCAGATATTCAGTATCGACAGCAGTGAAGCCGCCTGTCCGCTCGACGTACACATAGCCGCCACACCGCCCTCAAGAGCCGCTATCTTCTTTTCAACGCAGTCGGTGGTCGGGTTCTCAAAGCGCGAGTAGATAAGACTCTTGGTCGGGTCGTCGAACACCGCCGCAACGTCGTCAGTGCTGTCGTAAACGTAGGTCGTGCTCTGAACTATCGGCATAACGCGCGGTTCACCGTTTTTGGGCGTGTAGCCCTCGTGTAAGCATTTAGTTTCGATTTTCATATCATTTATCCTCCTGTGTCTTTGCCGCGCCCGAATACCATTCGTAAACCTCGTTCGCGCGGTCGTCATTCGTTTTTATTTCCGTCATACGCTCGTTTGCGTGTATGGGGAACTGACAAATTTTCCCTTCCTTGTCACAATACATTCCGTACCAAGTCGTGGAATCCGCTTCAACGTCGGGCATAGCTTCGGGATAATCAAGCGCGCACTTTTCATTTTCAGCCGCCCTGAGCAGCTTTTTGTAAATTTCCTGCAGCTCGTCGGCATCGCAGCTTTGCAAAAGCTTTTTTAAGCGCTCGTCATTCGCTTTCAGCCTTTCGGTAAGCTCCTCATTCGTCAAAGAGCATAATTCGCTGTCATAGGAGAAGTAATAATTACCGTTTTTATCAAGAAACGTTACAATCTGCCCGGGCATATCGTAATTATGCACATACAAATTATAAACGGTACACTCCTTAAACACTATATCCAGCATATCCAATTCCATCTCAGAGCCGACATTTGAACAGCCGCACATAACCAAAGCAATTGCCATAATCAAAATGCCGATTTGTTTTTTCATAATTATTATCCCAATTTATTTTTTAACGGTTACGCCCCAAACGGGCTGTCCGCAGAATTTGCACACATAGCCCTCGTTTACCTCTCCTGTTATCGCGCCGCCGCAATTCGGACAGCAGTCGCGGACGATCCGCCTCGCAAGCGCGATTTTCACCTTGCCGTCCGCCGCTCCGAAAGCACAGTGGTCAAAAACGCTCATACGAAATAGCTTTTTCAGAAAGCCGCGCCCCGCGGGAAGCTCGTCAAATTCGCACATATATGTTTCCTTTTGCGAAAAATACTTCGCGCACCTTTTCGCTGCGGAAAACCGATAAAGGTTATACAAATTCTTAAAAATCAAAGCCGCGAAAAATACCGCGAAAATCAAAAATGCCATATTGATTTCAGGATAATAATCTTCCTCATCAACAATAACATCCGCAAAGAAGAACACAAAGAGATTAAAAGCAGCCGCCACTAGACACGCCGCCGCGCCTATCATACTCGACGCGGTCTTTAAGCCGAAAGGCTGTTTTAAGTAGAAATCGGACGATGAAGATTTTTCGCCCTGCTCCGTTTGAAGTCTGTAAAATCCGCCCTCCGTGAGCACGTCCGCGAAAATATCCGAGCCGCCGCAGTAAGGGCAGGTTCCGACGAAATATTGACTTTTCTCGATAACGGCACCGCAATTTCTGCATTGACACTTTACTTTCTTAGAGCCTAAAACGATTTCGTCCGCGTTTTTATCATAGCCGCAGTTTATTAAATACTTGTTCTGAAAGCTTATTATCTGTCTGCGAACAGCGTCGCGCGATTTTCCCGTAACCGCCGCAAGATCATCTAAATTTATATGCCCGTCAAGGTCGTTTTCAAAAAAGCCCGAGTAAAAATTCGCCGAGCCGATGTTGGATTTGATTACCGATGACGCAATCAGCGGCGCTAAACACAAGCCCGCGAACATACCCGCCATTAGGCAAACCGTCACAGTTAATTCCAAAACCGCCACGGTTACCTCCAAACCGGTAATTTCGGCGGATTTTGCCAATATTTCCTTTGTAAGCATAATATACGCCGCGGGGAGTATTGCCAGATGAAAATATCCGACAAACGACAGCAAACTTTTTGCAACGTCTTGCTTTCCCCAATATGCCCGATTAAGATACATAAATTCTGTCCCCCTTTAACGCTTTACAAACTCGGACAATGCCGAAATAAGAGCGTTGGTTTCCTCGTCCGTACCAATCGTTATTCTTAAATAGTTGTCAATTTTCGGCTTGTTGAACCACCGCACATAGATGTCGCGCATTTTCAGATACTCGAATATCTCCTTTGCGGAGAACTTCGGGTGTGTCGCGAACAGGAAATTCGTTTGACTGTCGGGGAGAGCAAAGCCCATTCCGCGCAGCTCTGCCGCGAGCCTTTCGCGCGTCGCGATAACCTTTTTCAGCGTCGCTTGGAAGTACTCCTCGTCCTTGATAGCCGCGACGCCCGCTGCCTGTGCTATGCTGTCGACGGGATAGCTGTTCATGCTGTCCTTTGCCGCGTAGATCGCCGCGACCGCCTCCTTGCTGCCCATTGCCCAGCCGAGCCGCATTCCCGCCATGCTCCGCGACTTCGAGAATGTCCGCGTTATCACCAGATTGTCGAACTCTCTAAGCAGCGGCACTGCGGTCGTTCCGCCGAAATCCACATACGCCTCGTCGATTATAACAACACTTTCGCGGTTATTGCGCACTATCTCGCGGATAAAGTCAAGTCCGCGCCCGATAGAGGTCGGCGCGTTAGGGTTCGCGATGACCACGCCGCCGTTCGGACGCGCGTAATCTGCGGGATTTATGTTGAAATTATCGTCAACGGGAACAGTCTCGTAGGGGATATTCAGAATATCGCACCACACCGTGTTGAACGAGTACGTAATATCGGGAAAAATTATCGGCTTGTCCGAGTTGAAGAACGCGCGGAAACAAAGCGACAGCACGTCGTCCGTGCCGTTGCCCGCAAAAACGTTTTCGGGGAGCAGACCCTCGCGCTCGGCGATAGCGTTCACAAGCGGCACGGCGTTCGAGCTCGGGTACTTTTTAAGAGTTTCCGCGTTAAAATCACGAATTGCGGCCGCCGCTTTCGGCGACGGCGGATATGGATTTTCATTCGCGTTCAGCTTAATAAAATCCGTTTTCTTCGGCTGCTCCCCCGCAACGTACGGCTCAATTTTTATCAGATTATCCTGCCACATTATGTCCTCCAAAAAATAAAACCTGTTCTACGCAAGAGCAGGTTTTATGTCAATTTCCGCGCAGCAATGCCGCGCCATCAACCAATTACAGCTCTTCCGACTCGTCCTCGTCGAGCTCGAAAACAAGGTGTTTTCCGCAGTTGGGGCAGTCCATGCCGCCCGCGTTCGCCTGCTCGTAATCAAAGCGGATAGCGTTTCCACAGTTCGGGCAGACGGTCTCGTACATATCTGCAAGCTCGTCGTCGATATCGTCGTAATAATCGTCGTCATCGTCCTCGCCGTAAACCTCGTCCTCGAGATCCGCAAGGCTCTCCTCGACGTCGGTCATTACCGAAGCGACGTCGTCAAGCTCCTCGTCAACCTCCGCGAGGTTCTCCGCGATGTCCGCGAGAACGTCCAGAATGCCGTTCACTATCTTGTCGTCGGTATTCAGACCCTCCGCGAGCCCTTTCAAATAAGATACCTTTTCACCAATAGTCATATTTAAGACCTCACTTTACTCTTTCCATGTACTCGCCCGTGCGCGTATCAATTCTGATGATCTCGCCCTCGTTGATGAACAGCGGAACGCGAATTTCCGCGCCCGTCTCGAGAGTAGCGGGCTTTGTAGCGTTTGTAGCGGTATTTCCCGCGAAACCGGGATCGGTCTGCGTAACCTGAAGCTCTACAAAGTTGGGCGGCTCAACGCCGAAAACCTTACCCTTGTAGGACAGCACCTTGCACATCATTTCTTCCTTAACGAACTTAAAATTGTCGCCGACCTCGCTAGCGTTTACGGGAACGTCCTCGTAGGTCTCCTGATCCATAAAGTGATACAACTCACCGTCGGAGTAGGAATACTGCATATCCTTTCTCTCAACAAAAGCCGTGGGGAACTTTGCGGACGGGTTGTAGGTCTTTTCAACCACCGAACCGGTAATTACGTTCTTGACCTTTGTACGGACGAACGCCGCGCCCTTGCCCGGCTTAACGTGCTGGAACTCGATTATCTGCATTACGTTTCCGTCCTCTTCAAATGTCATTCCGTTTCTGAAATCTCCCGCTGTAATCATAGCGAACCTCCAAATAGTTTTTAATAATAATTCATTAACCCGAAAACAAAACTCGGGAAATACAAATCTCAATCTATATTGTACCAAATTTCCAACAATATTTCAACCACTTTTTTAAAAAAATATTTAATTTCTTTAATTTTCGGGGAATTATCGGTCGGATACAATAATTCGGCATACTAAATGTGTACCAGATTTTTCGTCGCGGCGGTGAGGTCGGCGCAGCCCTCGTCGGTCAGCACCGCAATATCGCCCGTCTTTACGCCGAATTTGCCCATACTCACACCGCACACGGTCGAAAGCGCGGTCTTGGCTTTAAGCGTCGCGCCGCTGCCTTGACGCAGAAACGGCGGCTCTACAGCCTCAAGACCTATCCCGTGCGCGAAATTCACCGAGCAGTACTTATCCACGCCCCACGCGTTCAGCGTTGCCTTTGCGACGCTGTCAGCGACCTTGCCGCCTATTCCTGCGCGCAGCGTCCTCAAGCCGTCCTGTAACGCGCACGAGACAGCGTTGTAAGCGTTCTCGCGAGTGGAGTCAACCGAGCCTACCGCGACCGTTCTGCACATTGAAGAGCAGTAGCCGCCCCACCTCGCGCCGAATTCCAGAATAAGCATATCCCCGTCGCGTATCTGCCTTTCAGACGGTTTTGCGCGCTGGTCGGCTGTATTCTCTCCCGAGAGCGTCCTTGTCGGGAACGCTGTCTCCTCCGCGCCGAAATCCATAATATAAAAACTCAGCAGCGCCGCTATCTGCCGCTCGGTCATTCCCTTGCGGACAGTGCCGAGAATACGCTCATACGCCTTGTCGCATATCTTCTGCGCGTTGTAAATGGCGGCGATCTCCCCGTCGGACTTCACTGTGCGCATCTGCACCAGCTTTTCGGAAAGCTCCTCCGAGGCGAGCACCTCGGCGTAATGAAGCTGCTCCTTGTAGGTGTTGAACTCGGCGACCGTGATCTTGTCTGCCTCGGTGTAGATGTGCTTGATGCCGTACTTTATCAGCAGATCGAGCATTTGCCGTCCGGAGCTGAGCACCTGCACCGCAAAGCCCTCCGCCATTTCGTTCGCGTACTCAAAATCCCTGCCCGTCACGAACAGTATGCTGTGTTCGCCGCATATCAGCAGAATGCCGTTCTCCACGGGAAACCCGCACATATACCGCAGCGACAGCGGCGAGGTTATCAGCGCCGCGCCATTATAATCCGGCAGCCATTCCGCGATCCTGTCTACGTTGTTCATTTTTGTTCACCGAGAAGATAATCCAGTGCATGGAGCGCAATAAGATAGCTCACCTTGCCCAAGCCCGCGATACTCCCGCGGCAAACGGGCGCGATAACGCTGGTCTTGCGGAACTCGTCGCGGTTGTTGATGTTGCTGAGGTGAACCTCAATAACGGGAATTTTTATTGCCGCGATAGCGTCTCGGATAGCGTAGCTGTAATGAGTATACGCGCCCGCGTTGAGAATAACGCCGACACAGTCCAGTCGCGCGTCGTGCAGACGGTCGATAATGCTGCCCTCGTTGCTGCTCTGGAAAAAGGACATATCGTAGCCCATGCCTTTAGCCTTTGTGAAAAGCTCGTCGTTTATCGCCTGCAGCGAATCCCCCCCGTAAACGGCAGGCTCGCGCTCGCCCAGAAGATTTAAGTTCGGACCGTTGATCACCAGAATTTTCATAATTTCCTCCGTTTTTTATCTATAAGCTCTCGTAATACTTTTTCATCTCGGCGGCGTCCTCGGCTTGAGTGCCGGCGCTCTCGCAGATTATCGAGGGCTGTAATTTACGCTTGTGAATTTCCTCCATAAGCGGCTCATACGCGGGACCGTACTGCTCGTCCGCAAATGTTAAATGCCGTTTCTCGCCGCCGGCGGTGTACTCGATCTTGCTGAAATGAACGTGCATATCCGACAGTCGCTCATGCCCAAGCTCGTTTTCAATGAGATCGAGCATTTTCGCGTAATCCTCCCGCGTTTTTATACCGCCGAGAGTCCGCGCGTTCAGATGTCCGAAATCCACTGTCGGCAAAAATCTTTCATCCACGCCGCACAACTCCAGAACCTCCTCGAGAGTGCCGAGCTGATTTATCTTGCCCATTGTCTCGGGACATATTATAATGTCCGAAAGCCCGTTCTCGTCCAGCGTTTTCTGCGCGAGCGTCAGCGTCTTCTTTGCGAGATAGACTGCCTCGGCTCTCGTCATTTTCGAGCACGAACCGGAGTGAACTACGATCTTCCTCGCGCCGACGGACTTCGCCGCCCTTGCCGACTCGAGTATGTAGTTCACGCTGTTCAGGCGCTTATCCTCCTCAACGGACGACAGCGAAATAAAATACGGCGCGTGGAACGTAACATTAATGCTGTTTTCCTCAGCGAGTTTCGGAAGATCGCGCACCGCCGCCTCGCTTATTCGGACGCCCCGCCCGCACTCGATCTCGTAGCCGTTAAGCCCGTGTTCCTTTAAATATTGCGGCAGATCCGCGGGGAATTTCCGCTTTCCCCAACTGACGGAATTTCCGCCCGGTCCGAATGTAATCATTATTTCAACTCCAGATCATCGTAATTTCTGTGGAACACAAGGCTCTCTATCCGCCTTTTCAGACGGAACGTCCATGTTTTTTCCAGATGAAACGGCTCAACAAGAACCGTCCGTATGCCCGCCAGATTGCCCGCCATAACGTCGGTGAATATCTGGTCGCCCACCACCAGCGTCTCGGACTTCTTCGCGCCCATTGCCTTTATTGCGCGGTTCACGCCGAACGTCAAGGGCTTTGCGCCGTTCGCGGTATATTCCAGTCCGAGAACAGCGGCGAGCGGTTCTACACGCTTGTTGGTATTATTTGACACAACGCGCATTTTAATTCCCAGACCGCGCATTTTCTCCAGCCACTCTATAACGCCGTCCTCGGCGGCAGAGTTCCCATGCATGGAAAGCGTGTTGTCCATATCGAGAACCATTGCCGAAACGTTGTTCTCGTAAAGAAAGTTCTCGTCTATCTGCAGAACGTTTTTCAGCCAGAACGTCGGTTTAAAAAGCATTTTTCCTCCTGCGGGTAAACTTTATCTGCGAGAAACCCGAAACCGCCTCGCGGGCTTTTTCCTCTTCCTTTGCGTATACATTAAGCGACAAAAGCTCTCCGCTGGTGAAAAAACCCGCGCCGATACGGTAGACCCCGTCCGCACCCAGCAAGGAAAACGCCTTGCAGTGTACTTCTGTGATAACGTTTACCTCCTGCGCGTTTTCGGGAATGCTCTTCTCGAATGTCTCCTTCATTATGCGCTCGGGCGTAAGCTCCAAATCGGTCTCAGAATGGAACACGGACGCGTACAGCGTAGTTTCGTCCTCGGGATCCTCCGGATAAAAAATGTAGCTTCCGGTTTCTCTCTTTTCCATTATCCAGTTCTCCGGCACGGCAATCTCCCAACCGAAGTCAAGCGTAAAGTTTTTTAAAGCCATACTTCCTCCCTCAGGCAGCTCTGTAAAATTGGTGATGAAAAGGGGCTTAACAGCAATTAAAGCGGACAAAAACTGCCCGCTTCAACCGTTTTTCTGTTAATAAGCGCAAATCAGAACTTGCGCTTGCGAGCAGCTTCGGACTTCTTTTTACGTTTTACCGAAGGCTTTTCGTAATGCTCTCTTTTACGAACTTCAGCAAGAACGCCGTCCCTTGCGCATGAACGCTTGAAACGCTTAAGAGCAGTATCAAGAGATTCATTTTTACCAAGACGAATTTCTGCCATTTATATTTCCCTCCCTTTGCCATCGGGCATAGGTTTCCTACAAATTAGTAGATATACATAGAGTATATGAATTATTATACAACATTCCCCTCAATTTGTCAAGTGCTTATCGTGGGAAAATTATACGCTTTTATTTTTTTGGCAATTATAGCCAAAAACTATCAACATTACTCGGCGATTATCCCCGAAATATCAACAGGTTCGCCGTCTGCCCAAAGGTGCTCAAGCTGATAAAACTCACGCGTTTCCTCTAAGAAAACGTGTACGATAACGTCTATATAATCCAGCACTATCCAATTACGGCTTTGTACGCCCTCAACGCTCTTGGGAGTAATTCCCGCCTGCTCCATTCGGTATTCCACCTCGTCGGCGAGCGCCTTGACCTGCGTGGTCGAAGACGCGGACGCTATCACGAAATAGTTGCCGAGTATCGTCAGATCGCCCACTTTAAGCGCGGTGATCTTCGTTGCTTTCTTGCTGTCAAGCGCCTTTACGGCTATTTCAAGTTCTTCTCTGTCGGTCATAAACTCTCCTTATTTTTATTGAATTGTAGATAATAGTTATACGCTTCAAATGTTGAAAGCGGCAGCATACCGCATTTATTGCACACGCAGCTTATCTGATAGATGAGCGCCACGGACATCGCCAGATCAAGATCCTTGTAGCAGTACTCGCGCATTTTTTCAACGCCCTTGTAGCTGCGCTCCTCCGAGATCATATCTCCAAGATAGACGATCTTCTCAAGCGTGCTCATTCTCGCGCAGCCGACCGTGTGATAACGTATCGCGCGAATGACCTCCGCGTCGTCGATCTTAAGCTCCTCGCGGACATAATACCCGCCCGCAACACCGTGCCAGAGCGCCTTTGCGGCAAGCTCGGCGGGGTCGGGCGAAAGACCGCTGTCAACCGTATACTGCTTCTGCCGCTCGGGCAGATCCTCCTTCATTATGTCATGTAGCATTCCCGCAAGGTAGCAGCGCTGCTTGTCCGCGCCGAACCTCTCCGCGAGCTTGAAGCACTCCTCCGCGACGTTCATGCTGTGCTGGAAACGCTTTTTCGACAGGCGCTCCCTTAACAGATCCTCGTAACGGTCGTAATCCACATACTTACTCAACTTCTCAACCTCTGTACAAATCGTTTGCCGCGATGTATTCCGCGACCTTGCGCGGAACAAGCTCCGAAATATCCCCGCCGTCCGCTATTCTTCGGCGTATTTCCGTTGACGAAACGTCCACAATGCTCGTCGGCAGAACCTTTATCCTGCCAATTTCCGCCGCGAACTCAAGCATATCCGTGAAATTATCGCCGCCGCGCGCGACCGCGCAGACCTTGCTCTCCTTTAGTATGCTCTCGTACTTGAACCACGCCTTGAACGAAAACAGCATATCACCGCCGATAAGCAGATAAAACTGCTCCCCGGGGAACTGCCGCGCAAGCTCGCGTATCGTGTTTATTGTGTAGCTCACGCCGCCCATTTTCCGCTCTATATCGCTTATCGTGACCTCGCACTTGTCCGAGATGCCATTGAACGCCTGTACGCACATATCCATGCGAGTATCGAACGACAGCAGCTTTGCAGCCTTATGCGGCGGCTCAAACGTCGGGATAACCAGCAGCTTTCGCAATTTGAGCTGCTCTATCGCTTCCTTGGCGAGATGAACGTGCCCGTTATGCACGGGATTGAACGCTCCGCCGAAAATTCCCGTCTTAATCAAGCTCGATCACCCGTTTCTTGGGGTCGCGGCTTCTGCGCCAGAGCACGAACTTCCGCCCGATGACCGCGACTGTATCCGCACCGAGCTGCGGCGCAATAATATCCGCCGCCTCGCGCGCGTTGTACTCGCAGCTCTCCTGAACCCCTATTTTGATAAGCTCACGCGCGTTTATCGCGTGTTCGAGCTGATTTATTATCTCGTCGGTAATGCCGAGCTTTCCGATATAGAATATCGGATTATAGTTCTGCGCGATCGAGCGCAAATGCGCCCGTTGTTTACTTGTAAGCATTTATGAAAATTTCTCCTCCAGTATCTTGGAAAGCTGTCCAAACGCGTTTGCGCGGTGGGATATCTTGTTCTTTTCCTCCTCGCCGATAGTCGCCATGCTCTCGTCGTCGTTCAGCATAAAGATCGGATCGTAGCCGAAACCGTTCTTGCCCTTAGGCTTTTCGCCTATGTAGCCGCCGACCTCACCCCTTACGGAGTACTCGTCGTCCTCTGCGTATATGAAATAAATCGAGCATACAAATCTCGCGTCGCGCAGTTCTCTTGCAACGCCGTGCATCTCGTCCAGGACCTTTTGGCAGCGCTCCCTGTCGCTTGCGCCCTCGCCCGCGTAACGCGCCGAGTACACTCCCGGAGCGCCGTCCAGAAAGTCTATCTCCAGACCGCTGTCGTCCGCGATAGTCGGCGTTTTTGTCGCCTCCCAGACCGCGCGCGCCTTGATGTGCGCGTTCTCCTCGAACGTATCGCCGTCCTCGACGATATCACCGTCAAAGCCCGCGTCGCGCATAGACACGACCTCGAACCCGAACGGCGACAGAAACTCCTTGAATTCGCGTATTTTCCCCGCGTTGTTGGACGCGATTATCAGCCGTTTTCGTTCGGGAACAGTACCTTGCTCTTCACTCGATCGTTGATGTTCCATAAAAATGATCCTTTCGCAAAAATTGTTATCTTTTATTATAGCACAAAAGTTTCGTGATGTCAAGACCTTCAGGCGCTTTCCGCGCCGTCAGTGCCGCCCGTGTCGACGATCGTAAATTCTTCGACATAATACGGCATAACGAACACCGCGTAGTCTCCGATAACCTCCGCTTTTTGAGTGCCAAAAGCGTTATTGCTGCCCGCGCTGTCGCTTATCCAAGCCGCCTCGATATTCTCCACAGAAATGCCGCCAAGCGTTTCAAGCGGATAGTAAATTAAAAACGAACTGCTGCCGCCATTCTCCCGTTTATATACTTTGGTGACAGGCTTGCCGAGCGCGGTATCAGAGTATTTCGCAAATCTTTGTTCCATTTTCTCCGCGCCCTTTTCGTTCTCAGCAATATCCCTCAATGCGTAGTCAAAATTGCCGTTGGACTGAATGTTATAGCTTTTGCGGATAATCTCGCCCTTGTTGCTTTCTTTGTTATAATCATATTCCACGCAGTCGGTTATGTGGAGCGCGTATCTCGCGTATTGTTCGTCCCGTGCATAAGCGGATAGGGGTTCCTCTTTCCCGACAAACTCCTCAAGGTGCGCCGCCGTGTCAAACGAGGTGAAGTACGGTTGTACACCCCACTTGTTCAGCTTTTCAAACAGCGGGTTCTCCAAATCGAATTTCGTGTCGGCATAGTCTACTGTAATACCGCCCCTTTGACCGTCCAAAACCTCGTCAAGGTTCGTTCCGTCAAAATACTTTTCGACAACCCCGATGCCGAGAAAATCATCTCTGTAAATCCCAACACTGCGCAATATTCCGCCCGGGTAGACGCGGCTCACTTCGTCGAAAACCGCCTGCTCTATCTCGTCAATCTGATAATCGTCGGCAAATTTCGTGAGGTCGTTGATATCCTTGAAACAGCCCACGATAAAATCTTTGCCGTCCGCCGTCATTTTAACGATAGTCAACTTATCACCGTCGCTAAATGTATTAGTTTTTTGGTATTCCGCCTCCGCGTCTATCCCGTACTTGTCCTTGACGAAAAGAACCGCGCTGTTTTCGGCGTTCCGTCTGTCGTTCAAATCCTTGACGGCTGATACGCACATCCAAATCTCTGCGACGCAAAGCAGTAAAGTCAGCACAACGCTTATAACGCTGCGTTTCTTTTCGTCCAGCTTCCTATAGTTTCTAATAATCGAAATCAAGGCGATCACCGCAAAAACTACAGTAATTCCACACAAAGCAATCGACAGCGGCATAATGTTTGAAAACTTCTCTTGCCTTGTAAAAACAAACGAGGCGTTAGTAAGAAACAGCGCCGATAACGCAATATACAAAAACAGAGAAGTCCGCTTTTGCTCTTTTGAAAACGTTTTCTTTTCGTCCATTCCGACCTCCCGTCAGTCAAACAGCGCGTTTACGTAATCTTCGGGGATAAACTCCTGCAAATCCTCTATCTTCTCGCCCACGCCGACCAGCTTTACGGGCAAGCCCAGCTCGTTCTTTATGGGAATGATTATGCCACCCTTTGCCGTGCCGTCCAGCTTCGTAAGGACTATTCCCGTAATGTCGGCGGTCTCGTTGAACAGCCGCGCCTGATTTACCGCGTTCTGACCCGTCGTCGCGTCAAGGACGAGGAGCGTTTCCACGCTCGCCTCGGGGAGCTCGCGCGAAATTATCCTCGCGATCTTTTTCAGTTCCTCCATGAGGTTTTTCTTGTTATGCAGACGTCCTGCGGTATCGCACAACACGATATCCGCGCCGCGCGCCTTTGCCGCCGAGATAGCGTCGAACACGACAGCCGCGGGGTCGCTGCCCTCGCCGTGCTTGACGATCTCCACGCCCGCGCGCTCCGTCCAGACGTTGAGCTGGTCAATAGCCGCCGCGCGGAACGTGTCCGCCGCCGCGACGATAACCTTGTTGCCGCCAGCCTTGAACCTCGCAGCCATTTTGCCGATAGTCGTGGTTTTTCCCGCGCCGTTCACTCCAATGACCATTATCACCGACGGCTTGGTCTCGAGCTTCATCCCGTTGCCGCCCGTTAGTATCTCCGAAATGATGTTCTTCAACATCTGCTTTACATCCGCGGGCTCGGTAGTTCCCGTGCGCTTGACCTCGGCGCGAAGCTTATCGCAGATATCCGCGCTCGTTTCCGCACCTATATCCGAAAGTATCAGCGTTTCCTCCAGCTCGTCAAAGAAGTCCTCGTCTATCTTCGTGAACGAATTTATCAACAGCTCGACCTTATTGACAAAACCGTCCTTGGTCTTTTTCAAGCCCTCGCGCAGCCTGTACAGGCTCTCTTCCTTTTGCTGAGCCTCATACTCCTCCATATACTCGATATCCGACTCGTGGTCGGTGAATATGGGAGTACCGCCCTGCAAACGCTCCAGCAGCGACGAACGCCCGCCGTTGTCCCCGCTTTCCGTGTTTTCTGCGCTTTGAGCGTTCTCCTCCTCGGGAACATCAACTATCTTTTTCCTCTTGAATTTATCAAATAATCCCATTATCGGTACTCCTTAATTCGTAACTCCGTCCAACTCGTCGGTAAGCTCCTGTCTCAACAGCCGCGACACGCCCTTTTCCTGCATAAACACACCGTACAGCACCGAGCAGCCCTCGATAGTGCCGCGGCGGTGCGAGATTATCATAAGCTGCGTGCGGCGGCTGAAGCGGTTCAGATAGCCGATGTACTTCTCGACATTCACAACGTCAAGCGCCGCGTCAACCTCGTCCAGCATACAGAACGGCGTGGGACGGTGCATAAGTATCGCGAAATAGATCGTGATAGCGACCATCGTCTGCTCGCCGCCCGACAGCGAAATAAGGTTCTTGATGACCTTTCCCGGAGGCGCGGCGTTTATTTCGATGCCCGAACTGAGCACGTCGTCGGGATTGGTAAGCTCCAGCTCCGCGTGCGCGCCCGGACCGAAAATCTGCACAAATATCTCCTTGAAGTGCTTGTTGATATCGTAAAAACTCTCCAGAAACTGCTTTTTGATGTCGCCCGTAAGCTGCTCTATCAGCTTTTCAAGCTCGCGCTTAGCGTTCTCAATATCGCGCAGCTGCGCCGACTGGAACTCGTACCGCTGCGAAACTATCTCATACTCCTCGATACTCTCCATATTGACGATACCCATGGCACTTATACGCTTGGAAAGCTCTGTAAGCTCGTTCTCGGCAGCGAGCAGATTTTCCGGAAGCTCTGCCTGCTCCGCAGCCTGCGAAACGGTAAGCTCGTAGCTGTCGAAAAGCAGCGCGACGATCTTGTCGTATTCCTTTTGCAGCGCCACTTGACGTTCGTCAAGCCTTGCGACCTCGCGCGTAAATTTTTCCTTATTGCGGTTAGCTTCGGCGATCTCCTGATGCAGTTCATTGATACGCTTGTCGAACGCGTTTATCTCGCCTGTGAGCGCAGTGATCTCTTCGCTTTTCTCGGAGATCTCACCGCTGCCCGCTTCGATCTCGCGCTTAACGCGCTCTATTTTCTCGCGGATAACGCGGTCGCTCTCGTCAAGCTCTTTCATCGCCTGCTGATAGCCGCCGCTGCTTTCGATGAGCGTTCTGCGGTTGTCCTCGATATTCTTTATCTGCTGGCGCATAAGGTCTATCTCGTGAAGCGCGTCCAGTCTGTCGTTGTTGAATTTCAGTATTTTTTCGGATATTTCGGCGATCTTGTTTTCCGCCTCGGTGCGCTCGCCGCTCTGCTCCTCGTGCTTCTTTTCGAGTTCGTCTATTTTCACCGACAGCGCCGAAATTTCCTTTTCGGCAGCGGCGATTATGTCGATCTGCTGCTTCAGCTGAGCGTCGAAGCGCAGCAGCGTCTGGCGCGAGCTTTCACCCTGATTTTCAAGCTGATCGATTAGGCTCGTCAATCTGGAAATATCCGCGCTCGTGCGTATATCCTCCTGCTCCAGCTCGCGTATCCTGTCCGCCATTCCCTCGGTCTCGATATTGAACTTTGCGACTTCGGCTCTGTAGCGCTCAAACTCCTCGTTTTTCCCCTTTGCGCTCTCGCGGAGCTTTGTTATCTCTCCGTAAAGCGCATCAAGCTCCTGCTTGCGCGAAATAATGCTGTTCTTGTTCACGCGAGAACCGCCCGTAAACGAACCGCCCGCGTTGACTATCTGACCGTCCAAAGTAACGATACGGAATTTATACCCGAATTTCTTGCCGATAACGGTCGCTGTGTCGATATCGTCAACGACCGCCGTAAGCCCGAGAAGATTGCCGATAATCTGCGCGTATTCGTCTCCGCACTCCACAAGTTCACTGGCAATGCCCTCAAAACCCGCCTCGTTCTGCAAACGCGGCTCATTAAGATGTCTGCCCTTCATCGAGGTTAGCGGATAAAACGTCGCGCGCCCCGCGTTTGTTTCCTTTAAAAAGCGGATACAGCGATTCGCGGTCTCCTCGTTGTCGACAATAACGTTCTGCATGACCGACTGCAAAGCCGTTTCTATCGCGACGACGTACTTTTCGGGAACTGTGATAACGTCTGCCACTATGCCGTGAATACCTGTAAGTCTGCCCTGTTCGCCCGCCGTGATTATCTCCTTTACGGCACGGGAATAGCCCTCCTTGCTCTTCTCGATATCGGAGAGCACCTTGTAGCGCTGCTGCTTCTCGCCGAGCTTGGAATTAACCTCCTCGAGAGCCGTCCGCGCCTCGTTAAGACGCTTTCTCTTACCCTCGGCAAGGCGTTCCATACCCGAGGCTCTGTTCTGCGCCGCCGCCTTTTCCTCAGCGTTTTTTTCGGCGGTTTTCCGAACCTCGGCAAGCTCGTTTTTGTAGCTGTTTATCTTATTCTCGCCCTCGGACAGATCCGCGAGAAAGTTATTTTTCTGTTCGGTTATGCCGTCCGAGGTGCGTCTTGCCTGCGACGCGGCGAGCTCCTGTTTTGTCTGCTCGGCACGCGCCGCGGCTATTTCGCTTTCAAGCGCCGAATACTCCGCACCGGCCTTGGTGTTCCGCTTGGAAATCTCATCCAGTCTGTTCTGCAACTCGCGCGACTGCTTTTCAAATTCATCCGCGCTTGAATGCTTTTCGGCGATCTCCGAGTTTATCCGCTCTATCTGCGTATCGAACGTGCGGCTGTTCTGCTCCGCGTTCTTCAACTGCTCCGTAAGCTCCTCGCGGCGCTGAACGTTGTGCTTAAGGTCGTTCTCCGCGACCGAGATAGCCGAGCGCTTCTCTGCAAGCTCGTCGTTAGCGCTCTGTATACTCGAACGCACGCGCTCAAGCCGTCCCTGCGCGGACAGCTTATCGTCGCCGAATTTTTCTATCTGCTCCTCCGCCTTTTCGATATCTCGCTCAAAATGCTCACACTCGCCCTTGTTGAGCAGCAAGTCGTCATTCAGTTTGGCGAGTTCACCGCGCTTTTCGTTAAGTCGCGCGACGGAGACTGATATCTCAAGTTCCTTTTTCTGCGCCAGCAATTCCGACGCGAGTATTGCCTTTTCCGACTGCTTTTTCAGTATCGGCAGGCGCTCCTCATCAACGCGGATAAGATCGCGCTGGCGGATAATATTCTCCTCCGCTTGGACGAGCTGCTTTTCCGCGTCGGCTTTCTTGTGGAGGAACAGCGAAACTCCCGCAGCCTCCTCGAAAATTTCGCGGCGCTGAGTGTCGCGCGCGTTGATTATCTCGGCAACTCTGCCCTGTCCGATTATAGAGTAGCCGTCACGTCCGAGACCCGTGCCCATAAGCAGCTCCTGAATATCGCGCAGACGCGATTTCTTGCCGTTTATAAGATACTCGCTTTCGCCCGAACGGTACAGCTTTCGCGAAATGACGACCTCGTCCTCGGCAACGGACAGCGCTCTGTCGGAGTTGTCAATGGTAAGCGCCACCCTCGCGAAGCCCATGGGCTTGCGCTCGACAGTGCCGTGGAAGATAACATCCTCCATTTTCTCACCACGCAGAGTTTTAGCGCCCTGCTCGCCCATGACCCACCGCAGCGCGTCCGAAATATTACTTTTTCCGTTGCCGTTCGAGCCGACAACCGCCGTGGTCTTCGTGTCGAACGTCAGCACAGTCTTGTCGGCAAACGACTTAAAGCCTTGAATTTCCAAAGTTTTAAAAAGCATTAACTCTCCTTTTTCGGAACGATCTCAAGCACCGCGCCCTCACGCTCCCGTACCTCTATATTATAGCCGAACGAGGACATTCTGCGGACATTTTCGCGTTTCTGCCCTATCGTGCGGCTGATGTTTTTCTTATCCGTAAAAATCGTGTAATCGCCTTTCGGAAACGCGTTCAGGCGCTCCGTAAGCTCCGAAAGCAATATCCTGCTTTCGACTATCTCGCGCAGCGCGGGGTGATAAACGCCGCCGAGCATTTCGCGCTCAACGCCGGGACTTGCGTGCAATCCGAGACGTATTACGCGGATGTCGTTTTCCGCGAATTTCTTCAGCAGCTCCGCACATAGATCCACCGTTTCATCAAACGAAAACGACCCGTATCCGCCGCGCTTGAAAAGCTCCCCGAGACGAGTATTTTTCAGTATCACGGTCGGGTAGACACGCACGGTTTTCGGTGTGAGCTTTATAAACTCGTCAGCCGTTTCAAGACAACGCTCGGGCGTGTCCATATACAGTCCCGTCATCATCTGCAAGCCTAACTCCATACCGCTTTGCTTTATCAGCACGGCGGCTCTGCGAACGTCCTCGGCGGTATGTCCGCGTTCGTTCGCAAGAAGAACCTCGTCGTTCATCGACTGCGCGCCAAGCTCGACCGACGTTACGCCGTAACGCCTGAGAATATCGGCGATCTCCCCGTCAACGCAGTCTGGGCGCGTCGAGCATCGAATTCCCGTATAGCACGGAAACCGCTCCACAGCTGCCATTGCGGTATCAAGGAGCTCCAGCATATAACCTCGCGGAACAGCCGTAAAGCTGCCGCCGAAAAACGCGATCTCCGCCGCCATTCCGCGCTCCGCGAGATGCTCCGCCTGATCCTCCAGAACGTTCCCGACCTGCTCCGCGGTCGGCGCGGAAAGCTCTCCCGTAATGCTTCGCTGGTCGCAGAAGCTGCATTTATGAGGACAGCCGATATGCGGGATAAAAAACGAAATATTAGTCTGTTTCATAGCCCATAAGCTTTACAGCTTCCTTTGCGGCGGCTTGCTCGGCCTCCTTTTTGGACTGCCCGCTGCCGCTGCCGATAGTTTGTCCGTTGAGCAGAACGTCCGCGAAAAACGTTTTGTGGTGTGACTGCTCCTCGTTTTCCGTGACGTTGTAGGAGATGTGTTCTTCCGGGTTCTGCTGGATTATCTCCTGCAATATCGTCTTGTAGTCGCCGAGCCGCACCTTGCCCGACTTCAGCGCCTCAACGCTCGGCACAAACGACATTATCATTTTCGTTGACTCCTCCGAACCGCCGTCAAGGTAAACCGCCGCGATAAGCGCCTCAAACGCGTCCGCGAGTATTGAGCGCCTGTCGCGCCCGCCCGTCATTTCCTCTCCCTTGCCTAGATAAATGTACTTTCCGAGGTCGATGCGCTTTGCGAAATTGTACAGCGAATTTTCGCAGACGATAGACGCGCGGAGCCTTGTCAGACCGCCCTCGGGAACGGTCGTCATATTCGTGAACAGATACTGAGAAACGGTTATCTGCAGCACCGCGTCGCCCAGGAACTCCAAACGCTCGTTGCTTCCGTTGTTTTTTCCGCCAGAATAACTGGAATGTGTCAGCGCGCGTTTCAGATAGCTTCGTTCGCTGAACTTGTAGCCGATCTTCTCTTCAAGCTCGTCAAGCGCGCTGATATCAGCCATTTTCCGCAACCTCCTCCAGTGCCGCGACCGCCTTGGTCATTTCCTCGATAGCGTTGTTCTCAACAAACATTTTCGCCTGTCTGAACGCCCCGAAAAACGCCTTTGCGTCGCTGCTGCCGTGCGCCTTGAAAACGGGCTTTGCCGTGCCGAGCAGCGGCGAGCCGCCTATCTCCTTGTAATCCATTTGCTTGGTAAACTCGGTCAGTCTCGACTTCACGCACAGCGCGCCGAGCTTGGTAAAGATATTCGCGAAGAACATCGACTTCAGCGCGTCCTTCATAAGTACGCCCATGCCCTCGCAGGCCTTGAGGAAAACGTTCCCCGTAAATCCGTCCGTTATCAGCACGTCCACCGCACCGAGCGGCACCTCGCGCGCCTCGACGTATCCCACGAAGTTGACGGGCGTTTTCTCGAGCAGCGCCTTTGTTTCGTGCTCCAGCTCGCGCCCCTTTTCCTCCTCCGTGCCGTTGTTGAGCAAGCCCACGCGCGGATTTTCAACGCCCATGGTCGTTTTCATGAAGCAGCTGCCGAGTATTGCGAAAAGCCGCAGCATTTCAGGCGTGCAGTTGATGTTCGCGCCGCCGTCCAGCACGCAGAAACGCTTTCCGCCCGAACACGGCATGAGCGGCACGAGCGCCGCCTTTTTTACGCCGTTTATCCGTTTCGCGTAGGTGCGTCCGCCGACCACGATAGCCGCCGTGCTGCCCGCCGATATGAACGCGTCCGCTTCTCCGTCCGCGAGCATTTTGAACGCCACGCCCATTGACGTGCCGCTTTTCTGCTTTGCAACCGACATGGGGTTGTCCTCTGTTGTGATAACGCCCTCTGCGGGAACTAATTCGATACCGTTTTCTGAAATCTTCAGCGCCGCCATACGACTTTTAAGCACATCGACCTCGCCCGTTACGGCAACGTCAATCCCCAGCACCTTGACCGCGAGAGCCGCGCCCTTTAAAATTTCGTCGGGAGCGTTATCACCGCCGAAACCGTCTATTACTATTTTCATAATTACTCCTTATTTGAAAGGCAAAAACTCGCACCGGACGGCTTCGCCGTCCTAGCCGAGCAGTATTGTCTCCGCTCCGCTCGCTTTGCTCGCTTCTCTGCGACAATACTGCTCACTTGCGATTTTTGCCGCTGCAACATTTATTTGCCGCATTTTTTTGCAGGAACTTTTGCCGCTGCATCTGTTGAAAGAGCGATTTATCGCTTCAGAGCCTTATCCAGATCGCCGAGCGCTCTTTCGGCAAGCGCCGCATACTTTCTCTGTTTGCCGTCCTTACCTCGGAATTCCTCGTCAAGCGGCGGCAGTATTCCCATATTGCTGCCCATAGGCTGAAAATTGCACTCCCAAGCGTGCGCCACATAATCGCTCAGCGCACCGAGCATTGTCGTCCTCGGGAACGTCAGCGGCTCTTTTCCGTCCAGGATATCCGCGAGCGCTCTGCCCGCCATAATCCCGCTTGCCGCGCTCTCGACGTAGCCCTCGACGCCTGTTATCTGTCCGCCGAAGAACACGTTCTCTGAGCCTTTGAGCATAAAATGCTCGTCCAGCAGACGCGGACTGTTTAAAAACGTGTTGCGGTGCATAACGCCGTACCGCGCGAACTCCGCGTTTTGCAGTCCGGGGATAAGCGAAAACACGCGCTTCTGCTCACTAAATCTGAGATTTGTCTGAAATCCCACGATATTATACAGCGTGCCCTCGGCGTTCTCCCTGCGGAGTTGAACCGCCGCAAACGGACGCGTTCCCGTGCGCGGGTCGGTAAGTCCGACGGGCTTCATACAGCCGTAGCGGACGCTGTCGTAACCGCGCTTCGCAAGCACCTCAACGGGCATACAGCCCTCGTAAACCTTTAATCCCTTAGCCTCGGACGGCACGTCAAACTCGTGAAGCGGCGCGGTCTCCGCGTTTACAAGCGCGTTGTAAAATATCTCGTACTCCTCGCGGTTCATCGGGCAGTTGACGTAATCCGCGCCGCCGTGGTCATACCGTGACTGCTCGAACGCTATCGAAAAATCAATGCTCTCGGCGGTCACGATAGGCGCCGCCGCGTCGTAAAAGCTGAGATAGTCACCGCAGCGTCCGCGTATTTTGTCTGCTAAGCCGTCGCTCGTAAGCGGTCCCGTGCAGATTATCGCATTTTTGTCGGGAAATTCCGTGACTTCCACATACCTTACCGTAATTTTGGGGTGAGATCTCACGACGCGCGTCACCTCGTCTGAGAATGCTGTTCGGTTCACCGCGAGCGCACCGCCGGCGGGCACGGAAGTTTTTTCGGCAGCCGCGCAGATCACCGAGCCGAGCCGCCGCATTTCCTCTTTCAGCAGACCGCACGCGCTGTCCGCTCTAGACGATTTCAGCGAATTTGAGCAGACCAGCTCCGCGAAGCCCTCGTATTTATGCGCGGGTGAATATTTATTCGGCTTCATCTCGTACAGCTCAACCGAAAAACCGCGTTGTGCAAGCTGCATTGCCGCCTCGCAGCCCGCAAGCCCCGCGCCTATAACCTTAACCTTCATTGTTATCCTTTGCGTTGTCCAAAGGACGCTCGTATCCGCAGCCGTCCTTCTGGCAATATATCTTGCCGAGCCTGCCCGTTTTCTTGAACAAGCTCGAGCCGCACTGCGGACATTTTTCCTCAAGCGGCATATCCCATGTCATAAAGTTACAGTCCTTGAAATTCTCGCAGCCGTAGAACGGCTTGCCTTTCTTGGACTTTTTCAGCAGCATTTTCGCGCCGCACTTCGGGCACAAGCCCTTTGTCTCGGTGACTATCTTCTTCGTGAACTTGCACTCGGGGAAACCCGAGCACCCGAGGAATTTTCCGTAAGGACCGATCTTGATGACCATATTTTTTCCGCACTGCTCGCAGATAATATCGGTAGGCTCGTCGGGCACCTTCAGGTGCTTGCCCTCCATGTCCTGCTCCGCTTTTTCGAGCGACTTCGCGAAGCCCTTGTAGAAGCCGTCGAGCGTCTCCACCCAATTCTTCGTGCCCTTTTCGATGTTGTCAAGGCTGGTCTCCATTTTTGCGGTGAACTTCACGTCAACGATATTGTTGAACTTCTCCTTAAGCAGCCCCGTAATTACTTCGCCAAGCGGCGTGGGCTTGAGCTGATTGCCGTTTTCGCGCTCAACATAATGCCTGTCGAGGATGGTAGATATCGTCGGCGCGTAGGTGGACGGACGTCCTATCCCGTTCTCCTCGAGTGCCTTTATCAGCGACGCCTCGTTGTACCTCGCGGGAGGCTGCGTAAAGTGCTGATTGCCGAGAACCTCTTTTGCATTCAGTTTCTCGCCCTTTTCAATCTTCGGCAGCGCGCCGCCCTGCTCCTCGTTGTCCTTGGACTCCTCGTAAAGCTTAGTAAAACCGTCAAATCTCACGGAATACCCGCTCGACTTGAACAGATAAGACTTCGCCGAAATATCGACCGATACCGTATCCATGATCGCGTTCGCCATCTGGCTCGCCATAAAGCGCTCCCAGATGAGCCTATACAGCTTATACTGATCGTTCGTGAGCGATTTTTTCACCTTTGCGGGCGTAAGCTCTACGTTCGCGGGGCGTATAGCCTCGTGAGCGTCCTGCGCGTTGCTCTTCGACTTGAACGTCCTCGGCTTTTCGGGAAGATATTCCGCGCCGTATTCGTTCTTGATGACCTCGGCGGCGGCAGTTTTCGCCTCGTCCGAAATACGAAGACTGTCCGTTCTCATATAGGTGATAAGACCGACAGCGCCCATTCCCTCAACGTCAACACCCTCATACAGTTCCTGCGCGGTTTTCATCGTTCTCCGCGCCTGAAACGACAGCTTGCGGCTCGCCTCCTGCTGTAACGTCGAGGTCGTAAACGGCGGCGCGGGCTGCTTTTTGCGCTGCGATTTTTTCAGGTTCGTAACGATAAAATCAGCGTCCTTGAGGTCGTCCAGTATTTTGTCGGCTTGCTCCTTGTTGTCGATCTGCGCCTTTTGCCCGTTTATCTCCGTGAGCTTCGCCGCGAACAGCTTCTTCGACGATGCCGCCGAGAGCTTCGCGTCAATACTCCAGTATTCTGTGGACTTGAACGCGCGTATTTCCTCCTCGCGGTCGACGATAATCCTCACCGCAACCGACTGCACGCGCCCCGCCGAAAGCCCTCTGCGCACCTTCTTCCACAAAAACGGCGAGAGCTTATAGCCCACGATCCTGTCAAGGATACGCCGCGTCTGCTGCGCGTTTACAACGTCCGTGTCGATAGTGCGCGGGTGGCTCATACCGTACTGTACACCCGTTTTTGTTATCTCGTTGAACGTAACGCGGATCTTCGCCTTTTCGTCGATATTCAGCAAATGCGACAAATGCCACGCGATAGCCTCTCCCTCGCGGTCCGGGTCGGTCGCGAGATAGATAATGTCGCTCTCCTTAGCGCGCTTTTTCAGCTCCTTGATAACATCCGACTTGTCTTTCATATTAACGTACTGCGGCTCGAAATTATTGTCCACGTCAACACCGAATTTCGACTTCGGAAGATCGATTATATGTCCCGTGGACGCCATTACTTCATAACCGGCGCCCAGGTATTTTTTAACGGTTTTCGCCTTTGACGGCGACTCGAGAATAACCAGATTTGCCAAAGGTATCTCCTCCAATTTGTATTTTATTTGGTACTGCAAAACCGAAAGTTTTCTTATGGTTTTGAACTGCCAATTATTTTGATAACTCCCAAAGCAGCACGGACGCAGCTATTGCGGCGTTGAGCGATTCCGCGCCCTTTATGGGAATGTAGATCTTTTCATCGCATACTGCGGCAACCTCGGGCGATATTCCCCCGCCCTCGCTGCCGATGACTATCGCGGTCTTTTCGGGGAATTTCACCTCGCCGAGCCGTTTTGCGGTATCGTCGAGCATTGCGCTGTACACCGTGAAACCGTTCAGAACCCCCCGAAGCTCCGCCGCCGCGCAATTTACGAATGGTAGCCGAAACATGCTCCCCATTGACGCCCGAAGCGATTTCGGCGACCAGACGTCCGCGCAGCCCGAAAGCAGCACCGCGCCGTCAATTCCGAAAGCCTCTGCCGTGCGTATAACCGTGCCGACATTGCCGGGATCCTGAACTCCGTCCAGAACGACAATTCTCCGCGCGTCTTCCGCCAGATCCTCCGCGCGTTTCTCCACGACCGCAAACAACCCCTGAGGCGACTTCGTATCGGATATATATTCGGCTAATTCATCGGTTATGCAAATTGACGAATCTGCCGCTTCAATAAGCAGCCCGAATGTTCGCGGATATTTTGCGGCAGCCTTTTGCGTGTACGCGGCGAACGTCGCTTTCAGCCCCGAGCAGAACAGTTCACCACAGAGATGATCTCCCTCGACCACAAAAACGCCGCGCTCGTCACGCATATTTTTTTCTCTGATTAGACTTCTGATCATCCGAACGTTCGCGTTCTTTCTCGACGATACTGTCTCCATATTTCCGCTCCTTATCCGTTTTGCTCAACCGCCATATAATAGCGAAAATCTCACGCCCTGAAACTCAAGGCGTGAGAAACAAATCATTACAGCGCCGCCTTAGCCTTTTCGGTAAGAGCGGTAAAGCCTGCCGCGTCATTGATAGCGATCTCGGAAAGCATCTTTCTGTTAAGCGTAACATTTGCTTTCTTCAAACCGTTCATAAACGTGGAATAATTCATACCGTTTGCCTTGCAGGCAGCGGAAATTCTTGTGATCCAAAGACGTCTGAAGTCTCTCTTTTTGAGCTTTCTGCCAACGTATGCGTACTGACCGGACTTCATTACCGCTTCCTTAGCGGTCTTGAACAGTCTGCTTTTGCCGCCCCAATAGCCCTTTGCGAGCTTTAAGGTTTTATTTCTTCTCTTGCGTGTAGCAAGCGCGCCCTTAATTCTTGCCATTTCAGTTTCCTCCTATATCTTCTTAGCGTTCTCCATTATTTGTACGGAATAAGGCTCTTTACCTGAGCGATATTTGTATCGTCCGCATATGCACCCATACGGAGACCTCTTTTACGCTTGGTGGACTTCTTGGTAAGTATGTGACGCTTGTTGCAGTGCTGCATCTTTACCTTGCCGGTTCCTGTCAGCTTAAAGCGCTTTTTCGCGCCGCTGTGTGTTTTGATCTTAGGCATTTCAAATTCCTCCTTAATACTCTTAAAGTGCGCCGATAACGCTTAAAATCACTTCTTCGGACTTAAAACGACCGCGTAATTCCTGCCCTCGAGCTTTGAGGGCTTATCCGAGCTGCCGTACTCCGAAACGGCGTCCATGAACTTTTTCATCAATTCCTCGCCGAGATTGACGTGCGTCAGCTCGCGCATACGGCGGAAACGCACCGTAACCTTTACCTTGTCACCGTTTTGCAAGAACTTTATGGCGTTCTTCACCTTGATGTTAAAGTCGTTGGTGTCGATGTTAAGGGACATCTTGATTTCCTTAACGTCTGCGGTTTTCTGGTTTTTCTTGGCTTCCTTTTCCCGTTTTGTCTGCTCGAAACGGTATTTTCCGTAGTCCATGATACGGCATACCGGAGGTTTTGCAGTCGGAGAGATCATTACAAGGTCGAGATCTGCGTCAAACGCCTTTTGTAAGGCATCCGCCGAGGACATAATGCCCAGCTGCTCGCCGTCCGTACCGATGACCCGAATTTCCTTTTCGCGAATATCCTCATTGATGAGCTGTTCTTTCGTGCCGATTTTGAAGCACCGCCTTTCCGTAATTACCTTTTATCTGAAAGAAATAAATTAAGCGTGAGCACACAACTCACGCTTAACATAAAAAACCTGTACGGTATATTCACATTAAACAACCGCGCCCGACTGTCCGTCCTCGGTTCGTTCGGCTTTCTTAACGACTGCCGTACAAACGCGCTCCGCGTCGGCGGGTGAGAGTGTGGTGGCTCTGCTTTACCGTAACATTATACACCATTCATTTTCATTTGTCAAGGGGTTTTCCGAAAAAAATTAAAAATTTTATCTAACCACGTTAAACGCGCCCATTTGCGGGTAGACTGCCGCACTGCCGAGTTCCTCCTCGATACGGAGCAGGCGGTTGTACTTCTCGACGCGCTCCGAGCGCGACGGCGCTCCCGTCTTGATCTGACAGGTGTTCAGCGCGACGGCGAGGTCGGCGATCGTCGTGTCGGCGGTTTCGCCCGAACGGTGCGACGAAATAGCGGTGTAATGCGCCTTGTGCGCCATTTTGACAGCTTCGAGTGTCTCCGAGACCGTGCCAATCTGATTAAGCTTTATCAGCACGGAATTTCCGCAGCCGCTTGTAATGCCCTTTGCGATACGCTCCGTGTTCGTGACGAACAGGTCGTCGCCGACAAGCTGAACGCGCTTACCGAGCCGCTCCGTAAGTGTTTTCCAGCCGTCCCAGTCCTCCTCGTCCAACGCATCCTCAATCGAAACAATGGGATACTTGTTGACCAGGTTTTCCCAGTGTGCGATAAGCTCCTCGGACGTGAATTTCGTGCCCGCCTTAGGGAGAACGTACTCTCCCTTTTTACTGCCTTTCCACTCGCTCGCCGCTGCATCCATGGCTATCATAAAGTCCTTGCCGGTCTTGTAGCCCGCCTTTTCAACCGCGCTTAAAATGCACTCAATAGTCTCCTCGTCACTCTGCAAATTCGGCGCGAAGCCGCCCTCGTCGCCGACTGAGGTCGCCAGACCCTTTGACTTGAGCAGCGCCGCCAGCGCATGGAACACCTCCGAGCATTGCCGCAGCGCCTCCTTAAAGCAGCACGCGCCGACGGGCATTATCATAAACTCCTGGACGTCAACCGTATTCGCCGCGTGGGCGCCGCCGTTAAGGATATTCATCATAGGCACGGGCAGACGGTTGCCGCTCACGCCGCCGAGAAAGCGGTACAGCGGCACGTCAACCGAACAAGCCGCAGCCCTCGCCGCTGCGATAGACACCGCGAGTATCGCGTTCGCGCCGAGATTTGACTTATCCTTTGTGCCGTCCGCTTTGAGCATAGCCGTGTCCACCGCGTAGGTGTCGCGCGCGTCCAGACCGCTCACCGCCTTGCAGAGCGCGTCCGAAATATTTGCCGCCGCCTTTGAAGTTCCCTTGCCGCCGTAGCGCCCGTTGTCTTGATCGCGAAGCTCGAGCGCCTCAAATTCGCCTGTGGACGCTCCGCTCGGAGCCGCTCCGAACGCGACCGTGCCATCCGCGAGGTGAACCTCCGCTTCGACCGTAGGGTTTCCGCGCGAATCCAGAATTTCACGCCCGACCACCTTTTCAATTCCTGTATAGTACATAGTTACCTCCGAAAAATTTATTCGTTGGTAGTATTTCACATTTTCGGGAGAATATGCTTACGGGCTTGACATTTGAGATATTTTATCGTACAAAATATAATCAAGAAACATTTTACAGCGGAGGTATCAAAATATGAAATGTCCTTTTTGTAATGAAGAAATGCAGTCGAGTTGCATAAAGGGCGACGGCAGAAGCAGCGTACTGTGGATCAAAAAAGACTCAAAAAAGACTTTTGGGATAAACTGATAGGCAGATATCTGATAACATCCGCCAAACATACATTATGGAGCTTCACGATAGAGGCGGATTATTGCCCCAAATGCAAAAAAACGATTTTTGATACCGATATTGTAAATCATTAAATTCCAGCAAGCGCATTTACATCAATGAACAATAAACCGCGCGAGCCGAACAGCCCGCGCGGTATTTTTTATCTTCTCGCCGCTCCCAGCTTTTCGCCGAGCGCCGCAACGATATTTTCCATTTCCTTGTCAGCAGTCTCGTCGGTAACGTCAACGCCGTCCGCGAACGTTATCGCGAACGTGAGCGACTTCTTGCCGAAGCCGAGTTTTTCGCTCTCGAAATGGTCGAACAGACGAACCTCTTTTGCAAGCGCGCTCGCCCTTGCAATCTCGTCCTCGATCTCCACACAGAGCGTATTCCTGTCGCAGACGAGCGACAGATCGCGCTTTACCGTTGCCTTTCCGTTGTCCGGCGCGAAACGTATCTCGCGCTTGTACAACTCCTCAACAGCCGAGTAATTCAGCTCCGCGAGAATAATGTTGAGGTCGTTTTTCTTGCCCTCGGCGACGCTCAGCCCCTCGACTATCTCATAACGCAGCTTGCCGAGAATGCCTATTTTCACACCATTGCAGAAGATATCCGCGCAGATACCGGGGTGCAGCCATGCCTCTCTGCCGCGCTCAAAGCGGAACTTCAAGCCGTTCGCCGCCGCGAAGCTTTCCAGCGTTTCCTTGACGGTGAAGAAGCTCTCGTCCGCGCCGTAAGCGCCTATGCAGAGCGTTTTTCGCTCCTCGGGCTGCTCGATGAGCGGCAGCGACTTCGGCAAATAAACATTCGCAAGCTCGAAGAAACGCCCCGCTGCGTGGTCTGTCTTAACATTGTCCGCGATAACGTTTATCATGCACGGCGACATGACCGTGCGCATTATCGAGAGATTGTCGGTTATCGGGTTCAGCAGCTCGATAACGGTGCGCCTTTGGTCGTTCTCGGGGAGCATTATCATATCCAGCTCGCGTTTTGAGTACATTGCGAGCGTCTGCACCTCGTAATAGCCCTCGCCGCAGAGGAATTTCTTCGCGGCAAGCTCCTTGCTCTGGAGGAACGAAAGCCCGCCGTTCGTCACCTTTGCGCTGTCGAGGAACGTCGGCACGACATGCGAATAGCCGTACTCGCGGATAACCTCTTCGGCGATGTCCTGATAATGCTCGACGTCGGTCCTCCAGCGCGGCACGGTAACGGTAAGCGTTTCGCCGTTCTCCGCAACGCCGAATTGCAGCGATTTCAGTATGCGGACTATCTCGGCTTGGGGAACTTCAATTCCGAGCACGGAATTTATCTTGCTCACGGTAACGTCGAACACGGTGTTTCCCTTGTCCTCGCCTGCGTTCACATCGATATGCGTTGCGCCTATATCCGCAATACCGAGCTTCTGCACGAGATGGAGCGCCCTCGCCATTCCGCGCTCCACGCCGTACTCGTCGACGCCCTTTTCGTAACGCGCGGCAGCATCGGTGTGCATACCGAGCGCACGCGCGGTCTTGCGGACGTTGTCGCGGCGGAATTTCGCGCACTCAAACAGCACCTCGGAGGTGGTCGGCTTTATCTCGGAGTTGAGACCGCCCATTACTCCCGCCAGACCTACTGCCTTTGCCTTGTCGCAAATCAGCAGATTGTCGGATGTGAGCACACGTTCTTTCTCGTCGAGCGTGGTGAGCTTCTCGCCGTCCTTTGCGCGGCGCACGATTATAGACCTGCCGTCGAGCGTGTCCATATCGAACGCGTGCATGGGCTGCCCTATCTCCAGCAGCACATAGTTAGTAATGTCAACAATAGCGTCTATCGACGAAAAACCACACACGGAAAGCCTGCGCTTCATCACCTGCGGGCTCTCGAAGTGACGCACATTATAGATGTAGTGACCGAGATAGCGCGGACAAAGGTCGGGGGCTTCAACGGTTATCGTCGTCTCGAGAGCGGTCTTGTCGGTGCATTCGTAGCTGTAATCGGGCTCTTTGAGCGGTCTGCCGAGGAACGCCGCGACCTCGCGCGCAATTCCCAGAACGCTCTGGCAGTCGGGACGGTTCGCGGTTATCGAAATATCGAAAACGTAATCGTCCAGACCGAGCATCGTTTTGATGTCCTCGCCGACCTTAGCGTCCTCGGGAAGTATCAGTATACCGTGAACGTCCGCGCCCTTTATCCAGTTTTCGTCAACGCCGAGTTCTCCGCCCGAGCACAGCATACCGTAGCTCATCATATCCGCCATTTTTCGCGGCGCAATCTCGATACCGCCCGGCAGCTTCGCGCCGACTACGGCAGCGGGCACCTTCGCGCCCTTGAACACATTGTCCGCGCCCGTCAAGATAACGTTGTCCGCACCGTATTCGCCGCAGTTGACGTGACAAATGTACAAATGAGTTCCCTCATACTTCTCGATAGAAGCGACCTCGCCGACGACTACCTTTTCAATGTCCTTGCCGAGATAGATAGTTTCCTCGACCTCAAAACCGCTCCCGAACAGCTTGCCAACAAGCACGGAGGGCTGCTCCGTTATATCCACATAGTCTTTCAGCCAACTAAATAATATCTTCATATTATAACCGTTCCTTTCCGTAGAAAACCTTGACACAAATCAGGTTTTTAATTTAAGCTGATTTAATATCTCCTCTTTAACGGCGGGGATATTCAGCAATTCCGACACGAAATACTTAAAATTGTCGTCAGCGTCGGATTTACGTTCGTTAATTACTTCCTCAAAACAGACACTTAAGACGGTTGGCGATAGCAAAGCGCAGTATTGCAGCGACTTAAACACAAGCCCCGAATTCAGCATTCCCTATTCAATAAATATTTTCTCATTATGAAACGCAAGATATTTTTCCCTGTTTGCAACGGGAAGATTTTCGCAATAATCATTTTCAGCCCTAATTATTGAAAGCGTTCTTTCAGATAACGTCGAAGAATAGAGTACCCTTTTTTCAGTTGTAAAAGTGATTAAACCTTGGTCAAACAATTTATCATAAAGCGGTGATAAAATAAAGCCATTAAAAACATCCAGCCTTTCTTCAGCCGAAGATAAACACCATGGTTTAATGTGACTTGCGACCAACAACCTTTTATCCATAATACCCGTAATCGGACATTTTTTTAGAAGATGCAACAGATTTTTCCTGTATTTATTCTGGCATATTCTAACCTTTGAGAGAATTTCCATTTCAGTTACTGCTACATCATATCCGCAATTTATAGGCAGAAGATTCCTTACATCATAATCAATTGTAGCATACACCGCGATGTCAATTTTTTTAAACCGTTTATTTATGTCCCGATATAAAACACCTCTAATTCCCGCTTGCCATTCTATGGACGATTTAAAGTCCGGATAGTACTTCCCAATGTCAGAGTATATTATATTTAACGTTGCGATGCCACCGTAATCACGCATAACTCTTTCAATAGCTTCAGATTTAGTCATACATGCACCTCATTAAACAACTATACGTATTTAATTGCATAAGCCGCGTTCCTATAAACCATGATTTAACGCCCTCAACCAAATGAAATTTATCAACCCATAAAAATAAATATCCTGTCGGACGCAATACGCGGTCAATGTTCAGCAGAAAATTTTCGATAATTTCCGGTGACATCTGAACAAGAGCAGCCCTCGCCTGCCCCCTCTGTTTGCCCTCGTTTCCATACTTTAATTTATCCAACACTCCACGATATTGAGGGTCAAAAAAACAATCTTCAGCGAATTATCGCTTATCTGTTTCAAAAAATCAATGCCATCACACTTGTTTTTGAAATTCTCTTTCAAATGCGAGCTGTTTATATACCGTCTGTCACAGATAACTTGTCCTTTCCGTTTATAGAAATAGCAAAACATTTGTACGCGAGCCGTCACTTAAACTGCCGCAGCATATCGAGATTATTCTCGAAAAACAGCCCCATGTTGGAAATGCCGTATTTCAGCATAGTAATGCGCTCCACGCCTATCCCGAACGCCAACCCCGAATACACCTCGGGGTCAATATTGCAGTTTTCAAGAACCTTTTTGTTGACGACGCCGCCGCCGAGAACCTCTATCCAACCCGTTCCCTTGCAGAGCGGACAGCCCTTGCCGCCACATTCAAAGCAGCTCACATCGACCTCGACCGACGGCTCGGTGAACGGAAAGTAAGACGGACGCAGACGGGTTTTTGTGCCGCTGCCGAACATTTGCTGCACGAACTTGTCGAGCATTCCCTGCAAATCGCACAGCGTAATGCCCTTGTCCACGACCAGACCCTCCATTTGCATAAACATCGGAGAATGCGTCGCGTCGCTGTCCGAGCGGAAAACCTTGCCGGGAACGAGCACCTTTATCGGCGGTCTTTCCGCGTCCATGGTGCGGATCTGCCCGGGGGAGGTGTGCGTTCTCAAAAGCAAGTCCTCGGTGAGCCAGAACGTGTCCTGCATATCGCGCGAGGGGTGATCCTTGAGAACGTTCAGCCGCGTGAAGTTGTGGTCGTCGTCCTCTATCTCGGGGTACTCGGCAATCTCGAAGCCCATTCCCGCGAACACCTCGATCATCTCCTGCTTGATGAGCGTTATCGGGTGCAGATTGCCCGGAGCGCGTTTCAGCGCCGGCATAGTAACGTCCACGGTCTCACGCTCGTAGCGGCGTTCAAGCTCACGCGCCTTTATTTCCGCCTGCTTCGTCTGATACATCTCCTGCGCCCACACGCGCACGTCGTTCACTGCCTTACCGAACAGCGGCTTTTCCTCGGGCGGCACGGTTTTCATCTCTTTCATAAGCCCTGAAATTACGCCCGTTTTGCCGAGATAATTCTGCCAGAACTCCGAAAGCTGCGCGCCGTCCTTGACCTCGGCGATCTTTGATTTTACCTGCTCTTTGATCTCACTAAAATCTTTCATCATATCCTCCTGATTTAAAAGGCAAAAGCTCGCACCGGGCGGCTTTCGCCGCCCTAGCCGAGCAGCATTGTCTCCGCTCCGCTCGCTTTGCTCGCTGCACTGCGGCAATACTGCTCGCTTGCGACTTTTGCCGCTACGTATTTTGTTTGTTGCTCTTGGCTGTTATTTTAAAGTGCACCTTTAAAATGCTGACGATTTGCTGTTATTTTTGTGTTCCCGCAAACAAAAAATCCCAAAGTCTAACGACTTCGGGACGGAATTTATCCGCGGTACCACCCAAATTCGGAGCAAGCGCTCCGCTCTTTTAAACCTTAACGCAGTAAATACGGCTCTGTTTAGTTTCTCACAAGCAACTCCCATGCTGAAATTCGCGTTCCGACCGACAGAGCGCTTTCAGCCCATAGACGCTCATTCTCTGAGATCGGTTTCCCGAAACGTTACTTACACATATTCACAGTCATTATTAAAATTATACCACGATTTAATGTTATTGTCAAGTGGTAATTTGGAAATCTGCTATAATTTTTATGCTCTTTAATTAAGAGCAAAAATTAAAACATCGGAGGATAATCATAATGTCGACCACCATAACCACACGCAGCATAGAGCGCTTTGCCGCTTTGCTGACCGCCACCGAACACCGCCCCTGCACCGTAAGGAAATACTCCCGCGACGTGCTTCGGCTGCTCGATTACGCGGGCGGCTCGCCGCTCACCAAAGAGACGCTTATTGGGTTTAAGTCCGAGCTTTCCCTAAACCTCTCCCCCGCGAGCGTCAACACCGTCATCGCCGCAGTAAACAGCTACCTCGATTTCGTTCAGAACCCTGCATTAAAGCTGAAAAGCGTGAAAATACAGCAGTCTCACAGCGGAGAACGCGAACTCACCCTCAACGAATACCACCGTCTTATCGAGACCGCTGACGCACTCGGCGACAGGCAGACCTCGCTGATTATGCAGACGATCTGCTCAACGGGAATACGCGTCTCTGAACTGCCGTTCATAACCGCCGAAGCCGTCCGCGCGGGCAGCGCTTGGGTATCATGCAAGGGAAAATGCCGCACAGTTTACCTCCCCGAAAAGCTCCGTGCAAGGCTTATACCCTACATAAGCGCTCTCGGAATAACCACAGGCGCGGTGTTTGTGACGAAAAACAACAAGCCCCTCGACCGCTCCAACATCTACAAAAGTATGCAGAAGCTCGGCATGGCGGCGGGGATAGCGCCCGAGAAACTTTTTCCGCATAATCTGCGGCACTTGTTCGCGCGAACTTACTATTCCGCGCAAAAGGACATCGTGCGGCTCGCGGACATTCTCGGACACTCCAACCTCGCGACCACTCGCATTTATATCCGCGAGGACAAGGAGACCTGTGCCGAACAGATAAACGCCCTTGATCTGGTGCTCGGCACGGAATAAATTCAGCCCCTCCGTCGCAGAGGGGCTGTAAAGCAACATAATAACCATTATGTTGTAAAAGTTATGATAGTTTTTGTTCTTGAATGTATTTTATCACAGCTTTAACAATTTGTCAATAGTTTTTTTGAAAAATTTTGTATAAATTTAACACTGGCGTTTTGTGCAAAATACTCTGTTTTGTGATTTTACCGCCTTTATTTCACAACATAATGGTTATTATGTTGTAAGCCCGCGGCAAACCGTGCTGCAATGCGGTTTTACTTACGAATATAGCCCCGTCGGGGTTATAGAATAATCCGCTCCGAAATCCCTCGGACGGGTAATAAAATTTTTTTACAGGAGGTCTTTACTATGATAAAGAAACTTCAGGCTCTTAGAGCCAAAAAGGGCTTTACGCTTGTTGAGTTGATCGTTGTTATCGCGATCATCGGCGTACTTGCCGCTATCCTCGTTCCCACCATGATGGGCATGGTAACCAAGTCCAGAGTTACCTCTGTTGACTCCACAGCAAAGTCTCTCGCAGACACCGTTGTTACATGGATGTCTGAAGTTGAGGCAAACGGCGGCAAGATCCCGGGTGGTGCCGGCACAGTTTATACGATTACAATTTCTAATACCGGCGCAACGAACTCCGATTTCGACGCAGCTGACGTTGCAAAGCTGACGCAGAGAATCACAGATGATTACAGCCTCACTGCTAACTCTCACGGTACAGTTTATATTAAGGACAGAAAAGTTCTTGGCGCGGTTTATTATGATTCGGCAAGTGCTTCGACTGCTGCGCCTAGCAATACTGATTTCGACGCCAAAACTTTTGCGTGGGACGGTAAAACCGACGGTTTGACTACTGACGGCATTATCTGCGGCACATCTCCTAAACTCAAAATGGCTGGTGGCGCTTCTTCTACTACCACTACCAGTACACCCTGATGAGAAGAACAGTTGTTGATTAAAGAGGTGCATTACAATGCAAAAGAAAAGACACAAGTTCAGCTTTAAGCGCTTGAAGTCAAAGGCTGCTCTTATCGGGCACGACGCGATTGAATGCATCAAGGAATACCCCACCGTAAAAAGAGAAACGCCCACATCTATCGTGGACATAATCTCAATGGTTTGCGCGTTAGGTATAAGCGTCATAACGATAATCTGCGTATTATCCGCTGACGTAAGACCATGGCCTTAAAAATCGAGAGCCTGCGGTTTAGCAGGCTCTCTTTTTATTTATTTCGCCGCGTGAATATCGGCGATAGCGCGCGTTACCAGCTTTCGGAACAGCGGAGCGACGCGGTCCGCCGTCTCCTGTACTTCCTTGTGCGACAGCGGGTTCGCCGAAATGCCCGACGCGAGATTTGAGATACACGAAATACCGCAGACCTCCATTCCGCAATGCCGTGCCGCCATTGCCTCAACGGCGGTGGACATTCCCACGGCGTCCGCGCCGAGCCGCCCGTAAGCGCGTATCTCGGCGGGCGTTTCATAGTTCGGACCGGTGGTCTGGATATACACGCCGCGTTGGAGCGGAACGCCCTCGGCAGCCGCAGAATTTTCGATTATCGTGCGCAGACGGCGGCTGTACACCTCGCTCATATCGGGAAAACGCGTTCCCAGCTCGTCGATATTCGCGCCGATAAGCGGCGACGGAACGAGCGAGCATATATGGTCGCATATCAGCATAAAATCGCCCGCGCGGAACGACGGATTGATACCCCCCGCCGCGTTCGTGAGAAAGAGCGTTTTCGCGCCCATAAGGTGCATAAGGCGCGTAGGCAGCACGACGTCCTGTACGGAATAGCCCTCGTAATAGTGCACTCTGCCCTGCATTGCGACGATCGGCACGCCGCCCGAATACCCGAACACAAACTGCCCCTTATGCCCTGCGACGGTGCTTTTCGGAAAGCCCTCGATCTCGCTGTACGGCAGCGTTTCCTTAACGTCCATGGTGTCGCAGAAATCGCCCAGTCCGCTGCCCAGGATAAGCGCCAGCTCGGGCTTGAATGTGATTTTCTCCGTGACCGCTTCGCGGCATTTTTTCAGTTTTTCGTAAACCTCGTTCATTGTAAATTCCTCCAATCATTTTTTCGCGATAAAGAAAAACCGCGGAAATCTGAAAATAATCTCGCCGTTTTTCTGTTTTGGGTACTCCTTTTCAAGCTCGGCGGTTATGTCCGCGATAAATTCCGCGCCGTCCTCCTCGGAGAGCGCCGCGAGATACGTTCGCAGCCCCGTCGAGCGATACCACTCGATAATGCTTTCAATGCTCGGCATTCGGTGACAATAGGTCGTCTGCCATATCTCAAAATCATCGGTCATTCCGCTTAAAATATCAAAATACTCCGACTGCGTAAGCGTGCCGAATATCCGCTTTTCGGGGAATTTCGCGCTCCATTTTTCGCTCTCGGAGATACGAGCGATTATTTTGTGTATAGGCTCGTCGTAGTTCATCGGTATCTGTGCCGCGAGCGCTCCGCCTTTTTTCACAAGCGCGAATATCCTCGGCAGAAGTTCCGCGTGGTTCGGCAGCCATTGCAGACACGCGTTCGAAAAAACCATGTCAAACATATCATTCAATTCGCTGAAGTCGTCGTTGAGATCCAACTTGATAAAATCAAGCGCGGGAGCGTTCGACCGAGCCATGGCGAGCATATTTTCGCTGCTGTCCGCGCCAATCACGCTCGCCTCGGGGAAACGCTGCACAAGCACGCGCGTGCTGTTCCCCGGACCGCAGCCGAGGTCGATTATCTCGCTCGGACAACCGTCCAGCCGCGCCGCCAAGTCGATAGCGGGCTGCGTGCGCTGCTCCTTGAATTTAAGATACAGTTCGCTGTTCCAATCAGCCATTTCGATTGCTCCTTTCGGTTTTTTTTGGTCTCTCTTTCAGCGTCACGGTGAACTCCGTGCCCTTTCCGAGCTGCGAGCTTACCTCGACAGTTCCTCCGCAAAGCTCGACGATCCTTTTAACAAGCGGGAGCCCCAAGCCGTTGCCCTTGGTTGCGTGGGAACTGTCCGCCTGATAGAACTTCTCGAAAATATGCGGCAGCGCGTCCTCTGCGATACCACAGCCGCTGTCCGCGATAACGACCGCGATCATATCGTTTTGCCGCTTGCATGACGTACGTATCGTTCCACCCTCGGGCGTGAACTTCACCGCGTTGTCGAACAGATTGTTCCAGACGTGCGCCAGAAGCTGCTCGTTCCAGTAGAACCGCACCTCCTCCAGCTCCCCCATGTCAATCTCGATGTTCTTCGACGACCACTGCGGCTCTAGGCGTATCATACAGCCGCGAAGCTGCTCGTCAAGCGAAAAACTTGTTTTCTCGGTAATGATGTCCTTATTTTCAAGGCTCGTCATAAGCAGCGTATTTTGCGACAAAACCGACAGATATTCAGTTTCGTCAAGTATTATTTTCGAGAACTCGCGCTGCTGCTCGGGCGTGAGGTCGCCCTCGTAGAGCTGCCGCGCAAAGCCGCGTATCGACACAAGCGGCGTTTTAAACTCGTGCGAGAACGATGAAATAAAATCCTTGCGGAAAAGCTCGGTGTTGCGAAGCTCCTCGGTCATTTCGTTAAAGTCGCGGATAAGCTCGCGCAGTTCGCGGACGGTATGCTTTTCTATCCAGCCCATTTCGAGCTTCACCGTGTAATCGCCGCCCATAACACGCTTTGTCGCCTTAATAAGCTCGGACAGCGGCTTCAGCACCGTGTTTCCGATTATGAACGACAGCAGCGTTCCGATAAAGATCGACGCGATAACGGACGCTATGACCTGCGTGGTGTCGTTCGTGCCGCCCGTCACAAATCCGATAACGATCGCCGCCGTAAACGTAAGTATGTCCGCCGCGAGGATTATCAGCAGCGTGAGAATCGTAAGCTTCATTCCGAGCCTGTTCACAACGCCGAACAGGCGGTTTTTGTCTATCTTTTTCTTCAACTATGAAATAACCTCCCGTTGTCGGCGATTTTTCTGCCTATATTTATCCGCCCGATAAAACGAAATTTGTTCGATCATTCTTTTAATTACGAAAATTGAAGTCCCGTAAAAAACGGCGAAACATCTGTTCTCTGTCTTTTGCGGTTTCAAAATACGGCAGTCCGTATTTTTTACATTGCTTTTTCATATAAACGCTTTGCTCCACAATATACACTGCGCCCTCTTTAAGTTCTTCATCAGATTTGTAAAAGGTATAATCCTTTTCCGTGTCATATCTCTTTTGAATTGCAAAACGCTCTTCCGGCGTCACGTCCGACGTAATAAAATATGCGATCTCACAGTTCGCACCATGTATATGTTTCATGTAGTCATTCGGCAAAAGCTGATAAATATCCAATACCATACCCGGTGTAAATTTATCGTATTCGCCGCTGTCCAGCATTGCCCGAATAAAAGGAGCCAATTTACCGCTGATCAATCTTAATGTATCCATAGAGGACAAACCGGCATAAGTATTTACGCCTGTTTCGGGAAAACATTTCTCAAATCCAGATATTATTGAATCCATGCTGATATGCCGATATCCGAACTGTTTTGCCAAGAGGTGGGAAACAGTGGTTTTTCCTGCTCTCGGAACTCCTGCAATAATAATATTATTCTTCATTTTATAACCTCTAAACGCCGACAATATCATAATGCAATACTCGGCACACACTATCGTGAAATATGGATAAATCTACGCATTTCACAAAATCCGTCCTGCAAACTTTGTAATGAACTTAATCACTCATAAATTTTTGATAAGCGTCCACAAAATCCACAAATCCGCCAAACGGATTATCGGCTTTTTCCGCATTGTATATCTCACTTTCCGTCCTATGTTTTTCAGATGGTATATATGTAGAATTAGGCAGATTACCGTGCAGGTCTGCCGCCAATCTTTCGGGGTGATAGTCGTCGGAACAAGGAAATATCAACACAGGAATTTCAATTTTCCTCAGTTCATCGTCACTTAAACAGGCTCTGTAAAATAGCGGATCTCCCATCCACTTTCCCCAGCACGCCATTATTTCCGAAAATTCGTTATTATTTATTGAAAGTATTTCCTTGTCATCCTTGAAAAACAACTCCGCAAGCCATCGTGTAACACTTCCGAACCTCGTCTGTGGAGGCTTTTTTGATAACTCAACCGCATCGCGCATTGAATGCCTTGCAGCTTTGGCAAGGTCAAAATAACGCGCTCGAATAATTTCTTGTTCAAGCTCGCACGAAGTATCCGTTGGACGGTACATGGCAAGACTTTTTACTTTTTGGGGATACAGATGCGCAAATAGAAGTCCCATTTCACCGCCGCCGGAACACCCTGCGATGTGTACCGCATTTTCTCCCAGAAGATTCAAAAGCCCTTCCAGATATTCACAATGCAAATGATATTCGCTTGGCACCGCCTTAATTGTCGTTCCCGATTGCCCGCAGTTAGGTCCGTCCCAAATGAGCACCCTGAACTTCTCCGATAGTCTTCCTGCGAAATAATACGCTCCCGGGTTTATTCCCCCGAGCACTGACTGCAAATATACGATAGTATCGCCTTTGCCATAAGCTTCATACCAAATATTTACATCTTTTACAAAACACTTAGGCATAGTCACATCTTCAATCGGCAAAAATCAGTCGCTTCTCACCGCCTTATAACCCAATCCGCGCACGGTCACTATCTTGAAGTCGGGGTTATCCTTGAAACGCTCGCGCAAACGGTTGATATGCACGTCGACGGTACGCGCCTCGCTGTCGGAATCCATGCTCCAGAACTCCTCCATTAAATTCTGCCGCGTAAACGTCTTTCCCGGGAACGACAACAGCTTGAAAAGTATCTGGAACTCCTTGCGCGGCAGAACCGTCGCCGTGCCGTCGCGTATCACGGAAAACGAGTCGTAAACCAACTCCGTGCCGCCTGCGGAAATGCGCTGCTCCTCGCTTATCTTGCTGCGGCGGAGGAGCGCTTTTATGCGCAGAAGCATTTCGATCTCGTCGACGGGCTTTACCATAAAGTCGTCCGTGCCGAGCATAAACGATTTGCGGACATCCTCGGCGGAATCCCTTGCCGTAATGATGAGCACGGGCACGCTGCTGCCGCCGTCGCGGAGCGTTTTTAAGCAGCCGTAGCCGTCAAGTACGGGCATCATCACGTCCAGTATAACAAGGTCGATATGCTGTTTGTCGATAACGTCAAGCGCCTCCTCGCCGTTGGCGGCAGTAAACGGACGATAGCCGTTCTTTTCGAGAGTATACTCGTACAGCCGCCGTATATTCGGCTGATCGTCGACTATAAGTATATTGAACAAAATCTCACTCCCCCAACGTTAAGGTCACGCGCAAATTCTGTGACAAACTCCGTAAAACCGTTTTGCGGACGGATAATTTTATTTTCGGCGGCGACTTTTTTTTCGTCGATGTTGTCCGTGAATATTGCGGTGTTCGCGGCGTTCAGCATTGACACGTCCATAAGACTGTCGCCCGCGCAGAAAATATTTTCGCGTGCGATACCGAGACGCTCCGCGAGACGTTCCACCGCAAAGCCCTTATTGAGCGCTTTCGGAATAACATACACCTTTTCGCCCGTCGCGTAACAATCGCAGCGCTTGCCGACGCCCAACCGCGCGAGCGTGATATTCGGGTTCGCGCTCTTGGTGAACAGGAAAAAGCCGTCAACGAACCGCACCTCAAAGCGCCTGTCGGGGTCGCGCTCGAGAATAGCCCGAAACCGCGCTATCTCCTCCATTGCCTCCGCAAGTATTCCGGCGGAGCGCTCAAGCCACAGACCATCCGGCTCACCGTTTATCAACAGCGTGCTGCCGTTGTCGCAAAGCGCGTATTCGGGCGCGTAGCCCTCGGGAAACTCAATTCGCCGATACTGCTCCACGCTGCGCGTCGTAACGGGGATAATATTCCGTATTTTCGGCAAAAGCTCAGCTTGCCTTGCAGTAATGCAGGATATTTCCTCGCCGTCCTTATATTCCACAATAATATCTCCGACCTTTTTGCGGCTCGCCGAAAAAATGAGCGTACCGTCAAGGTCGGAGAACAGAACGTTAAACCTCCCAGCTTCCAAGGTACTTTTCCTGTTCGGACGTGAGCCTGTCGATCTCGAAGCCCCACGCGTTCAGCTTACGCTCGGCAACCTTGCGGTCGATCTCCTTGGGAACATTGACCGTCATACGCTCGCTGCCGCGGAGCTTGTCCTTGTTCTTCGCGAGATACTCAGCCGACAGCGCCTGTATCGCGAAACTCATATCCATTATCTCTGCGGGGTGACCATCGCCCGCCGCGAGGTTGACAAGTCTGCCCTCGGCGATGACGAACACGGTGTTCCCATTCTTTAATTTGTAGCCCATAATATTGTTTCTCGCAACATAGCTGTCAACCGCGATCTCGCGCAGTTTAGCCATATTCACCTCAACGTCGAAGTGACCCGCGTTGCAACAGATTGCGCCGTCCTGCATATTCACGAACGCCTCCTCGCCAATAACGTCTGCGCAGCCCGTCACGGTTACAAAGAAGTCACCGATTTTGGCCGCCTCGCGCATGGGCATAACCTTGAAGCCGTCCATTACCGCCTCCATAGCCTTTATGGGGTCGATCTCGGTGACAATGACCTTAGCACCGAGACCCTTAGCGCGCATGGCAACGCCCTTGCCGCACCAGCCATAGCCCGCGACAACGACGTTCTTACCAGCGACGATAAGGTTTGTCGTGCGGTTGATGCCGTCCCAGACGGACTGTCCTGTGCCATAGCGATTATCGAAAAGGTGCTTGCAGTCCGCGTCGTTGACGAGCACCATGGGGAATTTAAGAGCCTTTGCCTTATCCATGGCGAGCAGACGGATAATGCCCGTGGTGGTCTCCTCACAGCCGCCGATAACATTCGGGATAAGGTCGGTGCGCTCGTTGTGAATAAGGTTTACAAGGTCGCCGCCGTCGTCAATGATGATATTCGGTCCGCAGTCGATGACCGCCGAGATATGGCGGTGGTATTCCTCGTCCGTGGAATTATACCACGCGAACACGTTCAGTCCGTCGTGAACAAGCGCCGCCGCTACGTCGTCCTGCGTCGACAGCGGATTGCTACCAGTGACGTACATCTCCGCGCCGCCCGCCGCAAGCACCTTGCACAGGTACGCGGTCTTTGCCTCCAAGTGCACCGACAGCGCGACCTTTAAGCCCTTGAACGGCTGCTCCGCCGCGAACTCCTTTTCAATGCCGTTAAGCAGCGGCATATTGCGTTTTACCCACTCGATCTTGCGCTCGCCGCTCTCCCATAAATTAACGTCTCTTATTTCGCTCATAGCTTAACCCTCCGTTTTTTTCAACTTAATTTTATTTTACAATACCCTGTTGAGTATTCCGCACGCGATAGTAATACTGTCCTTGCCTTCCGCGTCCTTGATATGCAGCACAATAGGCTTTCCCGCAATCTGTGTCGAAGTCGCGCGGTCAAGGTATATCTGCATTGACGACTTTCCGTTTCTGTCGGAGTACATATCCGGCAGCGGCAGCAGCTTTTCGCCCGGAGCCTCGCAAATCAAGCCCTCATGAACGTGAAACCCGAATTCGTTATGCTCGGGCAGCTTGTCAAAATCCGCTTGCAAATATATTCCGTCCGGAAGAAAATAGACATACGCCTCCCCCCTGATATCGGGATATTCTGCGCCGCCGAGTATCTCCGCTTCGAGCACGGGGCGCTCCTGTTCCATAAAGGAAAATGTTTTTACATTGTCGTTTGCTTGCATAAAATCACCTCTTAATTTAAATGCAAAAGCCGCCTTGCTCTGCTTCGGTCGCTTCACGCCCTCCGCTGCACAAGGCAGCTTGCTTGCGACTTTTGCCCCTGCAACCCGACCGTAGATTTTAATTACGTTCCAAGACAAACAAAAAGTTCACACGCGGATTTAGCGTATTTTGCGAGGCAAAATCAAAATTCCATTAGGGCATTTTGAGCCAAAAAACACAGAGAGTTTCAGCAAAGCCGAAACTTAGGCGGCTTTTTGCTATAAGAGATTATATGCTGCAACAACTCGTACCTATTACTTTCGGATAAACAAAATACCCAGCGTATCCTCGCCGCAGTGACAAGCCACCGTGCAGCCCGCGTCCGTCACGGCGATCTCTTTAAAGTTCTTGTACTTCTTGATCTCCTCGGCGGTAAGCACGGTATTTTCCGCCTCAGCCGTGTGTGTTATGAAGATCAAATCGTCGTCGACCTCCGCGCCATCCAGCCTGTCCTTGACGTAATCCTTTATCGTCTTTTCAATGCTGCCGCGGTATTTTTTGATAACCTTCATTTTACCGTCCTGTACCGCGATACAAGGCTTGAGCTTAAGTAGATTTGCACCCAAAGCCGCTATTGACGAGCAGCGTCCGCCCTTGTGAAGATACTCCACGTTTGCCACGAAAAACGTCGCGTCGACCTTTGGGATTATCCCGCCGAGTCTCTCGACAATCTCGTCCGCGGAAAGCCCACTTGCTGCCAGCTTCGCCGCAGAAACCGCTACAAGACCCTCGCCCGTTGACAGATTTCGCGAATCGACAACGCGCACGTTCGGGAAATCGTCGGCAGCGATATTTGCGTTCTGAAAACACGCCGAAAAATCGGAGCTTATCGTTATGATTATCAGTTCGTTATAACCGGCAAGCTGCTCCTTGTAGAAATTCGTGAAATCATCAACGCTCACTGCCGAGGTCTTACACAGCTTTCCCGTACTGCGGTAGTAGGCAAAAACGTCCTTCTGACCGATCTCCGAACCGTCCTTGAGCGTTTCGTCGCCCTTGTTTACATACAGCGGAACAACGCTTATATCATACCGCTCCTTAAGCTCCTCGGACAGATCGCATACGCTGTCCGCGCATATCTTTACTTTACTCATAGAAAACCTCCCGAAAATTTTATGCTTGCGCGGCAAGCGAATTCAGCACGCGCTCCAGCTCGTCCTCAAGCGCGCTGTAGAACAGCGTGAACAGAATATCGCAACTTCCCAGCAAGAACAAATTCTTGTTGTTGACCGTGGCAAGCGCGGGAACGTAGCCGTAAACGTACCCCTTGAACCACTCCGCGTCGTAAGCGGGAACGGGTTTTCCGAGCTTGACCATACGGCGTATCTCCTCGAAATCGTCCGAGATCGCGTTCTCATAGTTTCCCGCACCCTTTGCGATGACCATATCGTATACTGTCTTGATCTGCTTGTCGTTGAGCGCTCCGCCCTTGGTCTTGACGTTTTTAAGCTCCGGCAGTCTTACCGCGAACGAATACACCATAAGCGACAGCACACGCTCGTACTCCGGGGAATTCATTTCCTTGCAGCGTTCCTTGTCAAGTTTCAGACCCGTGTTGTACAGACAGGTCGTGTCGGTAATATTTTTCAGAGCAATCTTGAAGATGTCCTTAACGTTGATATTGTAGAAATCCTTATCGGCAATCATGTAGATGTACTTTACAGCGTTAAACAAAGAAACGCCCGCTTTTACGACGGTATCCGATATCATAGTGTAGGCGGTGCGCTCACTTATAAATTCCATATTTTTCCTCCGTTATATTTTTTTCGAATAACAAATCCCATTACTATTATACAATTATTTGAAGAATATTTCAAGAGTTTTTTACATATTTAAACATATTTTCCTGATTTCGCTCGAAAACATACCACAAATGCTTCTTTTTTTAATTATTTCACACTTCGCTGTTTTTTTGGTGATTTAGCTAAAAAACACAAAATTCATAAAAAAACATAACGATTTAACAAAAAGCCTATTGATTTTCAAGTGCAAATGATGTATAATAGTGAAAAAAGGGACGGGCGTCATCACGAGTTGAAGGCTTGCGTGCCCGATAAATGAAAATTCCGACTCGTCCGGGGGAGAGTGCAAAAATGGATATAGAACAGCTATCATTGATGAAATTGATCGACAGCGGGTCGTTACAGTCGTTTCAGGATTCTTTTTCGGCAGCTACGGGAATGTCGATAGCGGCTGTAGACAAAGGCAGTTTGCCTGCCGAAGCTCATTGGTGCGGAGAAACGAACTTCTGCAAAAACTGCATAAAAAAGTCCGCCGATGGCGCGGAACGCTGTAAAAAACACGCTGCAGAATGTATTGACGAAGCGGCATCGTCCACTCACCCCGTTATAAAAGTTTGTCCTGCGGGCGTTACGGAATTTGCCGTTCCCGTTATTGTTAAAGGCGTACATATGGGAACTCTGTTGGGCGGTCAGGTAATTGTCGAGAAACCCGCCGAGAACAAACTGACGAAGCTCGCACACGATTTGAAAATTGACTCGGCGGATATCATTGCGGAAATCAAGAAACTCGAATCCGTATCTAACGACCGCGTTGAATCGGCTGCCAAACTTCTTATGGAAGTTGTTACCTCGCTCGCGGAACAGGGTTACGAACATCTGATCTCCTCGGAGCGCGGTCAGCAAGCGCGCGACAGCTTGTCCAACTCACAAAATATTGATCACGCGGTAAAGCAGAAAATAGACACTACCGTTGATTTTGTGAAGAAAGTAGAACATGGGTGCAGCATGATCAAGGACGCGGTGGCGAATTCAGCGAGAGCGGTCGAAAACACCGACAGCATTGTCAAGACTATCGAAAATGCGTCCACGCAGCTTACGCTGATAGGTTTCAACGCTTCTATCGAGGCAAAAAGAGCGGGTGCGGCGGGTCAAGGGTTTAACGTTATCGCGCAGGAGGTTCGCACACTCGCGGACAAGAACTCCAAACAGGCGGTCGAGATCGAGCATACGCTCAACAGCATCAAAAAGACCATGGTCGACATAAACAATCAGATTCGCGGACTGTATGCCGACATTGAGAAAATCGTCGATTCGATAAACGACTTGTCATGTGTAATAGTGGAATCGGGAAACAAATCAGACGGAAATACTTAAATCGCAAAACCGCCCTTATATCGGGGCGGTTTTTAATTAGTCCTTTGCCTTGACTTCGTTGGCAAGCGGCTTTCCTTGCAAGTAAGCGTCAAAATTCTCCAGCGTGACTTCGGCGATATTCCGCAGCGCCTCCTCGGTAAGAAACGCCTGATGCGAGGTTACAAGCACGTTCGGACGGGAGACCAGCAGCGAAATGACCTCGTCGGTGACTATCTTGTCCGAATTGTCCTCGAAAAACAATCCGCTCTCCTCCTCGTAAACGTCCAGTGCCGCGCCGCCGATACGTTTCTCATTCAACGCGGAAAGCAGCGCCTCGGAGTCGATGAGTTGCCCGCGCGAGGTATTTACAATCAGTACGCTTTTCTTCATTAACGCAATAGCGCTTTCATCTATGATATACCGCGTTTCATGCGTAAGCGGACAATGAAGCGAAATGATGTCGGAGCGTTTGAACAGCTCGTCCTTTTCGACATATTCAATATCGGAATTATCGGACGGGTGCGGATCATAGGCAATAACGTTCATTCCGAAGCCCTTGCAGATGTCAATAAACACGCGCCCTATTCTGCCTGTGCCGATCACACCCGCAGTCTTTCCGTGAAGATCAAAGCCCGTAAGTCCGACAAGGCTGAAATTAAAGTCTCGGGTTCGGATATAGGCACGCGGTATTTTTCGGTTAAGCGCGAGTATCATTCCCATTGTATGCTCCGCGACAGCGTATGGGGAATACGCGGGCACGCGGAGAATTTTCAGCTTGTCCTTGGCGGCGTTCAGGGCGATATTGTTATATCCCGCACACCGCATCAATATAACTTCAACCTTAAGTTCCACAAGCCGTTCTATCGTTTTTGCGCCGATAACATCGTTCACAAACGCGCAGACGGCTCGGCAGCCCTCTGCAAGCCCCGCGCTCTCAGGGCGAAGTCTGCCCTCAAAATAACGTATCTCGTAGTTCTTGTTGATTTTATCGAACCATTCCTTGTCATATGGCTTGGCATCAAAAAAAGCAATCTTTTCCATAATTGTATCACCTCAAAAAGTATTTGATATGTGCAAAAATTTACATTGTACTTGGCTTATTATTCTTTTGCTCCCTGTGATTTCGTTTATTTTTGATGACATCTCACGGTTGCGAGAAGTCGCCTGTGCGTCAACACATTAACAATAAAAAGAAACAATGGCGAGCGGCAAAAAACTTAATATGTCAAACACGGCGTTAACCGATATTATTTTGCTCGAAAAAAATATCATTATGCTTGACAAACGGGGATTTTGGAATTATAATTGTAGTGGTGCATTCGAATCGAAAAGAAAAAAGAAAGGCGACAAATGAAAAGAATAGCGACAATTCAAGATTTCTCCTGCGTGGGAAAGTGCAGCCTGACCGTAGCGCTGCCAATAATTTCCGCAATGGGGATCGAGTGCTGCGGCATACCGACCGCCGTGCTTTCAAATCACACGGGATTTCCCGGCTTTTACTCGCACGATCTGACCGACGATATACCGAAGATATCCGAGCAGTTCAACGCGCATAAAATAACGTTTGACGCGATCTCAACGGGTTACATAGCGTCGATTGAGCAAATGGCTCTGATAGAGGAATTTGTCCAAGAGTTTCGCCGCGATGATACACTGGTTTTTGTTGACCCCGTAATGGGCGACTACGGCAGACTGTATTCGCAGATAACCGAGGAATACGCCGAGAAAATGCGGAGACTGTGCACTCACGCGGACGTTATAACGCCGAACCTCACTGAAGCGTTTATGCTGCTCGGCGAGGAATATAACGCACACGCGGACCGCGGCGTTATCCGCAGTTTGCTCGAACGGCTTGTCGCGCTCGGCGCGGAGAATGCGGTCATAACGGGAGTTCAGTGCGGCAACGAGATCGTGTGCACGGGCTTTGACGGGAAAAAATTCTACGAACAGAGCAATATTATGTACAACGTTTCGTGCAGCGGAACGGGCGACCTTTTCTCGGCAGTAATGCTTGGCGCGATGATGAACGGTCGGAGCTTTGCGGGAGGGCTCGACCTTGCTGTGAAGATCTCGGGCGAGGCGGCGCGTCTAACATCGCTTGACCCCGATCGACCCTCCTACGGCGTAAATTTCGAGCAGACAATACCGTACCTTATTGAGCAGATGGAGAAATGCAATGGAAAACCGCAGTAACAAGCGGCGCGGCAAAGGAATTCTGTTTATAGTGCTTTCGGCGTTTTGCTTTGCGGTGATGAATATGTTTGTGTCGCTTTCGGGAGACATTCCCGTCGTTCAGAAAACGTTCTTCCGAAACCTCTTCGCAATGCTTATCGCGAGCGTTACAATGATAAAAAACCGCCACTACATTCTTCCGAAAAAGGGCGAATGCGCAGAGATCTTGCTGCGCTCCGCGTTCGGGCTGCTGGGTATGTTCGGAAATTTTTACGCGCTCTCGCGGCTTGCGGTCGCCGACGCGTCTTTGCTCAACAAAATGTCGCCTTTTTTCGCAATAATCTTTTCGGCTGTTCTGCTTAGGGAACGTCCTGACAAGGTGCAGATCGCCTGTATTCTGACCGCATTCTTCGGGGCAATGTTCGTGCTGAAGCCGAGCTTTCAGAACGCCGACCTTTTGCCGTCGATCGCAGGTTTTCTCGGCGGAGCGTGCGCGGGGCTTGCGTATACGTTCGTAAGGAAACTCACAAGCGGCGGCACTAAAGGCTATTATATCGTGTTCTTTTTCAGCGCGTTTTCTACCGTATGTACGCTGCCCGCGCTGCTTTTCGGATACTCGCCGATGACGTGGGCGCAGCTTTTCTGCCTGCTCGGAGCGGGCGCGGCCGCTGCGGGAGGGCAATTCGCGATAACCGCCGCTTACGCATACGCGCCCGCGCGCGAGGTTTCGATCTACGACTACTCACAGATAATCTTCGCGGGGCTGCTCGGTTTTTTCGTTATGAACCAGATACCCGATATATGGAGCGTTATAGGCTATGTGATCATTATCGGCGCGGCTTTTCTGATGTTTAAGTACAACAATAGAAAAGCGAAATAGCGAATAAAAAACAGCGGCAGAAAAAACCGCTGCTGTTTTTTATTCGTTAAGATATGTCTCCAGCCGTCTGTCGGCTTCGGAAATAAATTCTTCAAGCGTGATGTCGCTGCTGCAATAGCACTCAAAACTACTTTGGTAAATCTCGGGAGGAACGCTGAAAAAAATCTCGGAGCTTGAATAGACACCGTACAGGCTCTGCGCGTATTCACCACCGCCGTAAAGCGTTCTGTCGGCGAGCATAAAACCGTCCTTGCTCTCGCTCAGCCGCTCGGCGAAACGCGAAATAAATTCAAGAGTTTCGTCAAGCCGCTCCGAAAACGGATTTACGCATAAAAACGCGCAGACGGCGTTTCCGTTTGCGCTGTCCAATACGGGCAGCGGCGCAGCTCTCAGATCGTCGTTCCCGACAAGCCCCTGTTCGACTTGAAAGCGGCGGTAGAACACCAGCGAAAACAGATAGTTATCGTAAATTTTCTTGTATTTAGCGTCGTTTGTTCCCCATTGATGTTCAAGGAGCGACTGCTGAAGCTCGAGGTCTCCCTCGAAAACGCCGCCCGAACAGTCACGCCTTATCAGCTCCGCGACCGTGCGGAATTCGGAAGTATCGAAGCCTTTGCGGCTTGCGGTATACTGCGAGAAAAAGCTCTGCACCAAACGGTAACGCGGACACCCACAATACTCCGAGCGCTCACCCGCGCTCTTCACCGTGCCGATAAATCCCGCCCAATCTGTCGGGAACTCAACGCCCGCGTTCGCGCAGTTCTCCGCGTTATACACTATCAACGGAACTTCAATTTCTATCGGCAGCATCCAAATTTCACCGTCCGCTGTCAGGGCGGCGTTTTTTATGTACGGGTGGCATTTATCGAGATATTCCCGAACGCCCTCCACATCGTTCAGCGGAAAAAAGCTGCCCTTACTCATCACGTCGTGAGCGTAAATGTCCTCGCTCGACAAAAGCGCACAGTCGAACGATCTATCGAGCGACAGCACGGTCAGCGCGAACTCCTCCTCGGTCAGCCTCACAAGCTCTGTTTCCATACCCGTCACAAGCGGAGTGCTTAGGTCGGAATGCGTGGTGATAAATATCACGGGTTTTCCCGACGGCTCGACCCCGCCGACGTTAAAGCGTTTCACGCACTTTCTGTTTCTGTCTTTTTCGTCGGTAACGACAACGTAGGCGTACTCTCCGTCAACGCTGAAGCTTTTCGCGAACACCGCATCGACGTTCTCCGCACTCGCGATAACGCCGCCGTCAAACGAACTCACCGCCAACTGCCCGCTGAATTTCGGCGAACCGATAAACGCGTACCTCGAGCCGTCGATCATCTCAAATGCCTGTATTTCGCCTATGCGCTCGGTGTAGCGCCTGTCGTCGAGAGCGTTCGCCTCGGCGAAATAAAAGCCGCCGACATTGTCAAAACCGTATACCCGAACGCCGTCCGCGCCTGCCGACAACGCCGACGGGAACTCTATCGGAAGCACGCCGACGCTCCCGTTCGTTAGATCGACGCTGCCGAGAATATTGCCGACGTCGTTATAGTAAAGCAGTTCTCCGCTTTTGCAGCGGAACGGCTCGGTATAACGCGAATTGTAAGGGTCATTCCCGAGCCAGTACAAATGGTCTCCCGAGACGGAGAGCTTGCGCATACCGCTCACATTTTCAAGCTCGGCGAGCGTTTTCAGCTCCGCGCTCCCGAACGCCCACTCGCACAGCCGAATTTCGCCGTCCTCGTCGACCGCGAAATAAAGCGTTCCTCCGTTTGCGCACATTGCTTTTATGTTGTACGGCTCGATCTCGGGAACGACCGCTTCGGCGGTGATATCCCCGTCTGGAGAATACGCCGAGATATATGCCAAAATATAGCCGCTTTCGGGGTCTGCGCTGCTTGACATAACGTAAAGCTCTCCGTTATTACAGGCGATCATCTGAATATAGCCCATGCTTTCGTAAGTCACAGGAGCCTCACCGCCGCCCGAACGCCCGCCCGTTTTACCCGCGCAGCCGCACAGCAGTGCGCCGCATAAGATTACCGACAAAAACCGCAGCAATTTCATAAACTCACCCCTATGGCAGATCAATTATATGCAGCTCAAGACCGTTTCCGCTCTTTTCGATACGCGCGAACCGCGGCTCGTCGTAGCCGCCCGGACCGCTCGTTTTACCCGTTACCGCGTAAATGCTTTCACCGTCGGTGTAAAGATAACGCAGAGAAACGGTTTCGGCTCCTTTATTTCCAGATGTTATAAATTCAAATCTCTCGCTCTCGCCGCTTTCCTCGTTGTAACGGCACAGCGTACCCGTTCTGTCAATATAGCAGATATCGCCGTCAAGCACCGTATAATCGTCGCAGACAAGCCACTTTATGCCGTTTTCGTCCGTTTCGTCGAATATCTCGGCGGTTATCTCCCCCGTGAGCATATTCATACGGCTGAGAGCGTGCCCCGTATTCGCGATAAAGTAATAATCATCGCCGCAGATACAATCCCTGTTCGGAAAAAATCCCTCGGGCATAACGTATTGAACGTCGTCCTTTTCAAACACGAACGGGCTTGGCTCGTCGTCCGAAGCGTCCTTATAAACGGACCATTTCAGCCTGTAGCCGCCGTATTCGATATAGGAGAAATTCGAGTACAGCCGCACGCACTCTCCCGTCTCCTCGTCAAGGGTGAACATATGGATATACCCCTGCTTATTGCCGTCAACGCTGAAATAATCGGTGTAAACGAAATATATCCCGTCGTCCGTTACGACAAGGTTTGAAACGTCGAAATCGGTGAGCTGCGACGTTTCTTTGGTTGCCGTATCATAACGGAACAGCCGCCCCGTCGGACTTTTTATATCGCGTGAATTAAATTTGTATTCGGGGTCGGAAACGTAATACAGCATACCGTCTCTGTAATTCAGATCGTAGGCTGTTCCAACAAACAGCCGCACAACGGTTTTTTCAGAGGTATCGTACTCATAAACGCCGCCGTTCAGCGAGAAATACACCATACCGCCGCCGTAACAAAATACGCTCGGATTATTGTCCTTATTGTTCACCGTACATATCGGCGTATCGTCCTTTTCCAAACCTTTAAACGGCTTTGCGTCCGCGTTCGGTTCATCGTAAAAATCGGTGTTGTAATCGAAATCGTCAAGCTGCTTCGGGTAACTTCCTGTCCGCTTTATTTCCGTGAACACTGCGCTGTCGTTACTGCTGTCTACGACCTCGGAAACGCTGTCCGCCACGCCGTTTCCCGAAAGCGGCGGCACGGGAACGCCACCCGACCTGCTCCTGACGTATATAACGATCGCGCCGACCGCGATCAGCGTAAAACACGCCGCCGCAAGACATACCTTTCTCCAGACCGACATACCTATTCCCTCCCCGTAAAAAAAGCCGCCATCAAAATCTTCAACCGTCTCCTCGACAAAGCGCCCGTCTATTTCGCCGAACGCGCGGAAAAAGTCCTCACTTGTCATATTTCAAACCCCCTTTTCTCAAGATATTCCCTCAGCTTTTTACGCATACGGTTGAGCGTGACCGAAATGCTGCTTTCGCTTATACCGTAACACGCGGAGATCTCGGGAACGCTCTTACACAGGAAATACCGCGCTATAAATATCCTTCGCTTTTTCAAGGGATTTTTCGCAAGGAAATCGCTTATCGCGCCGACAAGTTCTTTGTGCTCCGCCTCCTGCTCAATCGAACGCGAATCGGAAACTATGTCGCCTATCTCGTCGAGCAGCAGTTCCGTTTCACCGCCGCCGCGTTTTTCGGCGTGCATCAGCTTGTATCTGTCGAGCGCAGTGTTGCGCGTAATTCTTCCTAGAAACGCACACAGGCTTTTCGGGCGGCTCGGCGGAATGCTGCTCCACAGCCTGAAATACGCGTCGTTTACGCATTCCTCCACGTCAAGACGGTCGCGCAGAATGTTTGCGGCTATCGCGGTACAGTAGCCGCCGTACTTTTTCGCGGTCTCCGCGATAGCTCTTTCGTCGCGTTCCCGGTACAAAGCTATTATCCCGCTGTCCTCCATTTTGTCACCCCGCTTTTTATTCTCTACAATTAAAGACGAATTTAAAACGCCCCACCTTACACTTTTTCCAAAAAAATTTGCGTAATTTTTTAAACTACGCAAATCTCTTTTAAATCACTTCAAATCTACGACGGTAACACCCGCTTCGCCCTCACCGTAAGCTCCCAGACGAAAGCTCTTTATCGGCATTCTCCGCAGCGCGGAATGCACCGCCTCGCGAAGCGCGCCCGTGCCCTTGCCGTGGATTATCACCACCTGCGACAGCCCCGACATTATCGCACCGTCAATAAAGCGCTCGACCTCCATAACGCCGTCGTCGCCCATATAGCCGCGGATATCGAGCTCCATTCCGCCGCGTCGGTTCATATTCGATGTGACGGACTTCTTCACCTTGCCGCCCTGTTTCGGCTGCTCCTTGGGCTTTTTCTCGACGAGCCGCAGATTTTTCGCGTTGGTCTTGACCCTCATCGAGCCGACTTGCACATAGCACTCCCCGCGAACGTTCGGCACGGTAAGCAGACTGCCCTCGCGCCCCGTGTCGGCGAGCTTCACTGTATCGCCCTGTTTGAACGGACGCGGCGGCACGTAGTTTTCGAGTTTTTTTTCAATAACGGGATTTGCCTCGTCCTGCAATTTGTTCAGTCGGCTGCCGACCTTGGATTTTGCGTCGGAAAGCCCCTTGCGGAGTTCCTCCTTGTCCTTTGCCTTTTTCAATTCCTCAAGCTCGTTAAGCAACATATTCGACTGCGTTCTCGTCTGCTCGATTATCGCCATTGCACGCTGCCGCGCGTTTTCAAGCTCCTTTTCTTTTTGCGCTTCAAGCTCGGAGAGCTTCTGTTTTAATTCGCTCTCGGTGAGCTTTGCGTTGCGCTCCGAGACAGCTATGCTCTCGCGGAGCTGTTCAAGCTCCTTTCGCGATTGTTCCAGTTGGTCGATTATCTTCTCGAAACGGCGGTTTTCGGTGCTTACAAGCTCCTCCGCGTGTGAGATTACATAGTCGCTCATTCCGAGCTTTTTCGTTATCGCGAACGCGTTTGATTTTCCGGGAACGCCTATGATAAGCCGATACGTAGGCTTAAGCGTTTCCACGTCGAACTCACACGAAGCGTTCTCCACGCCGTCCGTTTCGAGCGCGAACATCTTGACCTCCTGATAATGCGTAGTAGCCAATACCTTCGCGCGAAAACTCTTTAACTGCGTCAATATCGAAACGGCGAGCGCTGCGCCCTCGACGGGGTCTGTTCCGCTGCCGAGCTCGTCTATCAGCACGAGCGAATTTTCGTCAGCTGCGTCGATTATTTTGATTACGTTCGTCATATGCGAGGAGAACGTCGACAAGCTCTGCTCGATGCTTTGCTCATCGCCGATATCGACGTAGATGCGGTCAAAGCAGCCTATGACTGAGCCGTCGCCTGCCGGTATCATCAGTCCGCACTGCGTCATCAGCGTAAGCAAGCCGACCGTCTTTATAGCGACGGTCTTGCCGCCCGTGTTCGGTCCCGTGATGATAAGGCAGTCATACTTCCCGCCTATTTCCACGGAAATAGGCACGGCGAGATCGCGGTCGAGCAAGGGGTGACGCGCGTTGTTGAGTATCACCTTGGGCTGCTGGACGATTTTCGGCGTTACCGCGCGCATTTTCGCGCCGAGGTTCGCCTTGGCGAAGTACAGCTCGAGTATCTGCGAGAGCCTGAAATTCTCCGCGATTGCCGCCGCGTTTTCGCCGACCTCCGCCGACATCTCGCGCGTTATGCGCTCAATCTCCGCCTGTTCGCGCGCTTTCAGAACGCGTATCTCGTTGTTCGCCTCAACGACGCTCATCGGCTCGATAAAGAACGTCTGCCCTGTTGCCGAGGTGTCGTGCACCAGACCCGGAACGTCGTTCTTGTGCTCGCTGCGGACAGGCACTACATACCGCCCGTCGCGTATTGTAACGACCGCGTCCTGCAAATAGGAGCGCGTGTTCTTGTTCTTTATCATGCCGTCGAGCTGCTCGCGGATATTCAAGCCCTGTCGGGTAATGCGCTTGCGAATCGCGGCAAGCTCAGCGCTCGCCGCGTCGGACATCTCCTCCTCGGAGAGAATGCTCTCGGAAATGCGCCGCTCCAACGCCTTTACGGGCACGAGACCGCGAAAATATTCCGCGATAGAGCTTTCCATATTCTCGCACTGCGAGAACCAGTCGCAAAGCGCCGCCGTCTCGCGCAGAACCGCCGCCGTGTCGAGCAGCTCACGGAACGAGAGCATACTGCCTGTCTCCGCGCGTTTCAGACTGCCCGAGATGTCCTTTATCTTACGGAACGCGGGCGTGCCGAATTTCGCGGACAGTGTGAACGCGTCGTCCGTTTTTTTCAGCTCCTCGGTTATTTTCGCGAAGTCCGTGACGGGCTTCAGCTTCAGCGCGTTCTCGCGGCAGCCGACGCTTACCGTCTGCTCCGCGAGAAGCTCCAGAATTTTATCAAGTTCAAGTTTTTTGTAATATTTATTCATAGTTAATACCTCAAATTATTTGTACTTACCGCAGGACTTGCACTCGCTTGCGGTCTTTACGTTTATGTAGCCGCAGTGGCGGCAGCACCATTCGCCTGTGTTCATTATCGGATTTTTCGCGCGTTTTATCCTCCACAGCCGCGAACGGTTGTACTTGCCGCCACCAAGCCGTTCGTTCAAAACCATGATAAGATACGCGACATATATCAATATCGCGACGCTGAAAAAGTTCAGAGAAAACAAATATACATCCGCCGAATAAGCCGCGGCTCCCTGTAACGCGCCGAGCGAGTTATCGCGCTCCAGCAGCACCATTGCGCACGCGAAAAGCCCCAAGACCGAGACCACCGCTGCCACGCTCATATAAACGCACCAGATTATTTTTCCGAAATCGAATGTTTCATTTGTTTTCTTTTGCGGGAGCGAATCTGTCGGTACTTGGCTTTGCTGACTGTCAATGTACTTTATCAGCCCCGCGTTGTTCCAGACACGAGTATAATAATCAATATCATGAGTAAGCGGACTGCATACCTCGATAAACTCCTTCCAACTGTCGCATTTCAATGCCTTATCGCGATAATATCTTTCTATCTCAATTTCATGAAGCTCCTCCTCGGTATAGCTGGTCAGCATAAAATCAGACCCTACACTCTTGTGAGTATCGAAAACCCCTGCCGAAAACAGCAATACGATAACCGCGTATACAAGCTGCACAACATACGCCGCACCCGCCAGCAGTGCGCAGAAGCGCGGCGTTGTGCGGATTTTTTCACTCTGCTCGCTGTCGGCTTTCAGACGCTTTATCAGGTTTAGCGGAGTGGTCTTCTGTCCGCACGACGGGCAGACCGCGCCCGAAAAATCCGCGCCGAGCGGCTCTGAACACAGAGAGCAGTACTTCATATCAATATAATTTATAATTTCGCCGTTCACAGTTGATCCCCCTTAATCAGACCCTTATAATACTCCAGCGCGGTAAACGTCCTCTCCGTTCTGTACAGGAAATAGTCCTCGGTTATTGCTGAGAGCTGCTTCTCAGCGTCGCCGCCTATCGTGAATTTAAAGCAGCGCTCGAGCGGCGAAAACGTCGCGCACCGCATAGCGTAGAGCGTTTCGGGGAACAATCGGATACTGTCGCCGCCGTATTCGGGGTTAAGGCAGTCCTTGCAGAGCAGCATCGCTTTTCGCGGAAGAAAGTACATTCCTCGCTCGCACTCGTATTGTCCGCAGTTATCACAAGCGACTAGGTTCGGCGCGAAACCGAGCATTGCGCTGTAACGCAGCTCGAACGCGCTTTTGACCGCATTCAGCGAGCGTTCGTTCTCCCCCGCGTGAAGTATCTCGAACAGTGCGATCGCGAAAAAACGCACTAAACTGTCGCACGTGTTTTCCGACTGTACCTGTTCGCTCGGCGTGCAGTACTTCACCGCCTGCGCAAAATACGACGCGAGCGCGAGCTTCTCAATGTCGCTCCCCAGCTCGTGGAACCCGAATTTCGGTTTCGCCGAGTTTACCGTGTAGCGAAGCTTGTTCTTGTTCAGGCAGAACGTTGAGTACGAAAATAGCGCCGCGGACGACAGCAGATTGCTGTTTATCTTCTTCGCGCCGTGAGCGGTCGCTTCGACAATGCCCTGCTCGTCCGTAAGAATGTCGATAAAGCAGCTGTTTTCGCCGATCTCGCGCCGTCCTATCACTATGCCGTCGTAGGTAACAAGCAACAAACTCACCCCTTATTTTAAAAGCAAAAGCCCGCACCGCTCACTTTGTTCGTTCCGCAGTGACAATACTGATCGCTTGCGGTTTTTGCCGCTGCTGCCCTAAAGGCCGCATTTAATTTAACAGTTTATTTAAATAAACGGCAACACCGTCGTTGTCGTTGGTATCGGTGACAAATTCCGCCGCCGACTTGACCTCCTCCAAAGCGTTGCCCATTGCCACGCCCGTACAGTATTCCAACATTTCAAGGTCGTTGCGGTCGTCGCCGAACGCGAGTATCTCCTTCGGCTGAATTTCCAGACAACCGCAGATATGCTCGAGAGCGCTGCGCTTTGTCGCCTCGATATGCGCAAACCTGCGCCATATCTCGCCGCGGAACGAGAGCGTTCCGCAGTCGGGTATCTCGGCGGCGATCTTCAGCGCGTCCTCCTCGCGTTCCACCTCGGCAGTCACCTTGTAAGCGGAATAGTTGAAGTCCGTAAAGTCATTGTGCTGTACGTTTTCGGGAGTTTCATAGCGTGAAAAATCGCAGTCGGGCTTGTAGTTCCAGAAGTAGCCGAAGTCGGTCTCGATAGTTATCTCACACCCGCCGCCGGACAGCTCAAAGCAGCGCTTGATGATATGCCGCACGCTATCCGCAGAAAGCTGTCTGCTGAATATGACCTCACCGTTACGCTCGACCAGCGCGCCGCCGTTCGATATTAGAATATCGGGCTGCACGGAGGCTATGTACTCCCTCATTGCGCCCGCCGACCGCGCCGTCGAAAACGCAATAAGCGCGCCGTTTTCACGAGCCCTTTTCAGCGCCGCGAGATTACCCTCGGATATCTCCTTTCGGGAGTTCAGCAGAGTACCATCCAGATCGAGTACTATCAGTTTATAAGAAAACATAAAAAGTCCTTTCGCAGCATTTACAGTATATTAGTTTATTGTACCACAAATTTCACAAAAGGTCAAGCGTTTTATTCGCGCAATAATGAAAAAAGGGGCTGCCGAAACGACAGCCCCATAGAAAAGGGAGCGGGATATTGCGGTCGGAATCGACAGCCGAAGCCGCCCCTTGACCGCCTTATACGTTGAACAGCAGCTCGTCGTAGGTCGGGTACGGCCAGTACTCCTCGCCGACGATAGTTTCCAGTTCGTCCGCGACCGCGCGCAGGCTCTGCATATCCGCAAATACCTCGTCGTGATAGTAGCGCGCCTTAGCTTCCTCGCCCTCAATAGCCTGTGCCTTTATGACCGCGTCGGACAGCGCGTGAGCCTTGTCGCTGAGTGCGATAGTAAGCTCGTTGACCTTCTTCGCCATTTCGGTCTCAACGGTCGGTTCAACGCCAGCAGCCTTCTTGCTTGCTGCGATATCGCAGACATCCTTCGCGAACTTCATAACGGCAGGAAGAATTTCGGTTTTAGCCATATCCGCGGCGGTGAGCGCCTCAATGTTGATGACCTTGGAGTAATTCTCGAGCAGTATCTCCTCGCGGGCGTGCAGCTCTATCTCACTGTACACGCCGAACTTCTTGAACAGGTCGATATTCTTCTGCGCGGTAACGCACGGGATAGCGTCAACAGTGGACTTGAGGTTCAGCAAACCGCGCTTTTCCGCTTCTAAAGGCCACTCGTCGCCGTAACCGTTGCCGTTAAATATAACGCGCTTGTGCTCCTTTATCGTCTTTACAAGCAGATCGTGAAGCGATTCGTTAAACTTCTCGGGAGCGACCTTTTCCAGCTCGTCGGCAAACTCAGTGAGAGAATTTGCGACAATGGTGTTAAGTATCGTGTTCGGACCCGCGATATTGAGGTTAGAACCGACCATTCTGAACTCGAACTTGTTGCCCGTAAATGCGAACGGCGACGTTCTGTTTCTGTCAGTGCTATCCTTGGGGAACTCGGGGAGCGACGACACGCCGACGTTAAACATCTGCTTGCCCGCGCCCGTGTACTCCTTGCCCTCGACAAGTGCGTCAACGACCGCTTGCAGCTCCTCGCCAAGGAATATCGAGATGATAGCGGGAGGGGCTTCGTTCGCACCAAGACGGTGATCGTTTCCGGGGCTTGCCACGGACATTCTCAGCAAATCGGAATACTCGTCGACAGCCTTGATTATCGCCGCGAGGAACGTCAAAAACTGTGCATTCTGCATGGGCGAACGTCCGGGATTGAGCAGGTTCTGCCCGTCGTCGGTCGACAAGCTCCAGTTATCGTGCTTGCCTGAGCCGTTTATACCCGCGAAAGGCTTCTCGTGCAACAGGCAGACAAGTCCGTGCTCGAGAGCGATCTTCTTCATAAGCTCCATAGTGAGCTGGTTCTGATCGGTCGCGAGGTTTGCAGGCGCGAAAATCGGCGCATTCTCGTGCTGCGACGGCGCAACCTCGTTATGCTTAGTCTTGGAGGTAATGCCGAGCTTCCAGAGATGCTCATCAAGATCTTTCATATACTCGGCAACGCGCTCCTTGATAGAGCCAAAATAGTGATCGTCCAGCTCCTGACCCTTGGGAGCGGGAGCGCCGAACAGCGTTCTGCCCGTGAAAATAAGGTCTTTTCTCTTGTCGTAGGTCGCCTTGTCAACAAGAAAGTACTCCTGCTCCGCGCCGACGGTAGCCACAACGCGCTTTGTCGTCTCGTTGCCGAACAGACGGAGAATACGCAGTGCCGCATCTGAAACTACGTCCATAGAGCGCAGCAGCGGAGTTTTCTTGTCAAGCGCCTCACCCGAATACGAATAGAACGCAGTGGGAATGTACAGCGAACCCTCCTTTACGAACGCGTAGGAGGTCGGATCCCAAGCCGTGTAACCGCGAGCCTCAAACGTTGCTCTGATACCGCCCGACGGGAAACTCGACGCGTCCGGCTCGCCCTTGATAAGCTCCTTGCCCGAGAACTCCATAATTACCGTGCCGTCGCCCATAGGCGAGATAAAGCTGTCGTGCTTCTCGGCGGTAATGCCCGTCATAGGCTGGAACCAGTGCGTGTAGTGGGTCGCACCCTTTTCTATCGCCCAGTCCTTCATCGCCGCCGCAACCACATCGGCGATAGAGCTGTCAAGCTCCTTGCCCTCCGCTATAGTTTTCTTCAGCGTTTTGAAAACGTTTTTCGGCAAGCGCTGCTTCATCGTTTCCTCGTTGAACACATCAATGCCGAACTGATCTACCACATTAAATTTCTCTTCCATTGTCCCTTTCCTCCAAAACAAAAATAAAACGGCATTTTGAGCGCGGTAATCCCGCACACGAAACGCCGTTGTTTCTTACAACTATTATTATATCCGAAATCCAGTCATTTGTCTATTGCTTTATTGCACAAAATAAAAAAATATTTTACGCGCATTTTATGCATTTCGCGCAAACCTATGCAACTTCCTGTCCGAAATTATTCTTTTATCGTTTAATCCGCACCCAAATCGACGGATTTCTGCAAGTTATCCGTGCCGAGCATTCAAAACCTCCTAATCAAACAAGACACTTTGAATTTATTTCGCAAACATATCCTTTATCTTGTCGAAGAACGACTTCCGTCTCTCGTAGTTCTTTTCCTCGAGCGTATCCTCAAAGGCTTGCAGAGCCTCTTTCTGCTTTTTGTTGAGGTTTTTCGGCACTTCGACGCTTATTCTCACCATCTGGTCTCCACGGTCGCCATCGGAACGTTGGAGCTTCTGAACGCCCTTGCCGCGCAGTCTGAACACCGTTCCGGGCTGAGTTCCGGCGGGAACGTTGTAGCTGACCTTGCCGTCAATAGTCGGCACCTCGATCTCCGCTCCGAGCGCCGCCTGCGAGTAAGTAATCGGAAAGTCGATCCAGATATTATAATCCTCACGCTCGAAAACGGGGTCTTTGCGCACCGCTATGCGAACCTTAAGGTCGCCGCGCTGACCGCCGTTCGTGCCGACGCTGCCCTGTCCGCGGACGTTTAAGGTCATTCCGTCGTCGATACCCGCGGGAACCTTTACGGAAACGGTTTTCTTCATTGTCGTCTTTCCCGAACCGCCGCACTTCGAGCACGGATTTTCGATTATCTTTCCCTTGCCGCCGCACTTCGAGCATGGTCTCTGCGACTGCATCATACCGAACATACTGCGCTGCTGAACCGTAACGTAGCCTCTGCCTTTACAATCGGGACAGGTCTTTGTGCTTGTACCCGCCTTTGCGCCCGTGCCGTTACATTCGGGACAATCCTCGGTACGGTTTATCGTTATATCGTGCGAAACTCCCTTGCACGCCTCCATAAAGCCGATCTCGAGCTGCACCGCGATATCAGCGCCACGTCTCGGAGCGTTCGGGTTCGCGGAACGTCCTCCGCCGAAGCCGCCCATTCCGCCGCCGAAAATATCTGCGAAAATATCACCCAGATCCACGCCGTCAAAGCCGCCCGTAAAGTTCGCGCCGCCGCCATAGCTCGGGTCAACGCCCGCGTGCCCGAACTGATCGTATTTCGCCCTTTTCTCGGGATCGCTCAGCACCTGATTAGCCTCGTTGACCTCCTTGAATTTAGCCTCCGCCTCGGGGTTATCGGGGTTCAGATCCGGGTGGTACTGCTTTGCGAGCTTACGGTACGCCTTCTTTATTTCCGCGTCCGAAGCACCCTTTTGCAGCCCCAACACCTCATAATAGTCTCTTTTCTCTGCCATACTCTACTCCTTATTTAAAGGCAAAAGCTCGCACCGCTCACTTCGTTCGCTAGCCAACGGCAATTCCTCCGCTTCACTTTGTTCCGCTCCGTCATTGCCGTTGCTTGCGACTTTTGCCGCTGCTTATTTAAAATGTTCCACTCTTTGCAGAACCTTTAATATGTCGCCTTTTGGCTGTTATTTAAAAGCGCTTTGCTGCGCCTTTTATATGCCGCTTTTCAGCCGTTAATCATCAAAAATATCGGGATCGACCATAGGCACAATAAGCTCGCAGACCTCGCCGCTCTCGTCAAAGCCCCAGAAGCTTTGATAAAATCCGTCGCCGAACCCCGAGCTTATCTGCACCATACGCTCGCCGCTGTCGGGATTTGTCCACGCTATAAAGTCCCCGCCCTCGCGCTGATACGCGGGCAGCGCCTTATCACTTTCTGCGAAGAACGCCGCGAAATAATCGTCGTAATGGTTCTTCTTTGGATTTTCCTTATGCCACTTGTCAAGAAATTCTGCGTAATTCTTCGCCGCACCCGCATCGATAAAGCACATCATTCCCGCATCTACCGGGAAACCGTGCATAATGCCGTCGCTCGCCTTGAATGCCGCCGTCTCCTCCTCGGACTTTGCAAGCTCATACCGCAACGCCGCCGTATCCTTTATCTTCAGCCGCGCCGTGCACATTCTTATGCCAACGTTCCGATTGCGGCAGATAGCGACCTCGGCGGGATAGCTCCCTTTCGGTATCTCGCGCTCCAGAACGGGCGCGATAATGTGCTCGCCCGACAAATAAGCCAAAGGATCGGCAACAACGACCTTTCCACTCGGAACGTCAACCGTGCCCACTGTGAGAAAAAAGCGCGTTTCCGTTTTGACGAACTGCCGCGCGATCTTCTCCGCGTCGACCTCGGTCTTGCTGATGTACTTTAAATTTCGCTCAAACGCCGCCTGAACCTTTTCTCTGTTGTTGAAATTAAGGATAAAATCAATCATTCTGAATGCCAGCCCGACAGCCTCGTCCTTATCGGCGGGGAACTCGTCAAATCCGCTGAATACCGCATTGCAATCGGCGCTTTCCTCGTCGGGGAAACCTCCCGCGATACCGATAAGATACTTCCCTATCGCGCTCTTCTTAAACTTAAACACGAAAAAAATCATATTATCGTGTTCATCATCCTTTAGGGCGAACGCGAACTCGACCTTCTTCGGTGGCTTTCCGTCCATTTCCTCGCGTCCTGTGAGCCACTCGCACAGCGCATTCTGCGCGATTTCCTTTTGCTTTTCGTTCATAAAATATACCCTTTCAAAATCCGCCAAACAACGGAACAGACTTTTGTCATTCCTCTCCAAAATCGGCAAATACACCGCGCGAATTCACGCGGTGTACAAGCCCAAAATAATTATTTCTCGGTGAATTCCACGTCAACCGCGCCGTCGTCGCTTCCGCCGTTATCCTCGGGAGCCGCACCCGCTGCGCCTGCCGCGCCCGCCATATCCTCGGGATTTCCGCCGTTTGCCTGATAAATCTTGCCGGCGACCTCGTAGAACGCAGTCTGGAGTTCCTCCTTGGCTTTCTTTATCGCCTCAATATCCGTGCCCTTGAGAGCTTCCTCAAGAGCCGCGATTTTCGGCTCAACCTTTTCCTTGTCCTCAGCGGTCACCTTATCGCCGAAATCCGTCATGGACTTCTTCATCTGGTAAACCATGGAGTCCGCCTCGTTGCGCGTATCAACGTCCTCCTTGCGCTTCTTGTCCTCGGCAGCGAACGCCTCCGCTTCCTTGACCGCCTTGTCGATGTCGTCCTTGCTCATATTCGTGGACGCGGTAATGGAGATGTGCTGCTCCTTACCCGTGCCGAGATCCTTTGCGGATACGTTTACAATACCGTTCGCGTCGATGTCGAACGTTACCTCGATCTGCGGAATACCGCGCGGTGCGGGAGCGATACCGTCCAGACGGAAGTTTCCGATAGACTTGTTGTCCTTTGCGAACTCGCGCTCACCCTGAAGTACGTTTACATCAACAGACGGCTGATTATCCGCATATGTGGTAAACACCTGCGAATGCTTTGTAGGAATAGTGGTATTGCGCTCTATCATTCTAGTGCAAACGCCGCCCGCAGTCTCGATACCGAGCGACAACGGAGTAACGTCGAGCAGTACGATACCGCCGACCTCCTTATTCAGAACGCCGCCCTGAATGGACGCGCCGATAGCAACGCACTCGTCGGGGTTAATGCCCTTGAACGGGTCTTTGCCGAGGAAGTTCTTGACAGCGTCCTGAACGGCGGGTATTCTCGTCGAACCGCCGACCAACAGTATCTTGTGAATTTCATTCTTCTCCAGCCCCGAATCGGATATCGCCTGTTTGAGCGGACCCATTGTCGCCTCGACAAGGTCTGCGGTCAGGTCGTTGAACTTCGCTCTCGAAAGCGTAACGTTCAGGTGCTTGGGGCCGTTCGCATCTGCGGTGATATACGGAATGGAGATGTTGACGGTGGTGGAGTTGGATAGCGCGATCTTCGCCTTTTCCGCCTCGTCCTTAAGTCTCTGCATAGCAAACTTATCGTTGATAAGGTCAATGCCGTCGGACTTCTTGAATTCCTCTCTCAAAAAGTCGATAATTCTCTGGTCGAAATCGTCGCCGCCGAGGTGGTTGTTACCCGCAGTCGCGAGAACCTCCTGTACACCGTCGCCGATATTGATAACGGAAACGTCGAACGTACCGCCGCCGAGGTCGTAAACCACGATATTCTGATCCTCTTCCTTGTCGACGCCATAAGCGAGAGCTGCCGCTGTCGGCTCGTTGATGATACGCTGAACGTTCAATCCCGCGATCTGACCTGCGTCCTTGGTCGCCTGTCTCTGGCTGTCGGTGAAGTACGCGGGAACGGTGATAACAGCATCCGTTACCTTCTCGCCGAGATAGCCCTCCGCGTCCGCCTTGAGCTTTTGAAGTATCATCGCGGAAATTTCCTGGGGAGTGTACTTTTTGCCGTCAATGTCGACCTTATAGTCCGAACCCATGTGACGCTTGATCGAAATAACCGTCTTGTCGGGGTTCTGTACAGCCTGATTCTTCGCGAGCTGACCCACAAGACGCTCGCCGTCCTTTGTGAACGCAACTACCGACGGGGTCGTTCTGCTGCCCTCGGAATTCGTGATAACCACGGGCTCGCCGCCCTCAATAACGGATACGCAGCTGTTAGTCGTACCCAAGTCGATACCGATGATCTTTGCCATAATATATTCCTCCTAAAGATATTCTTTAATAATTTATGTTAAAAGTTCAACGCCAAAACGTCAAACTAATTAGCAACGCTTACCATTGCAAATCTGATGACCTTTTCGCCGATCTTGTAGCCCTTCGCGAATGTCTGAACGACCATTCCGCTCTCCGTCTCGGAATTTTCAACGCGCTGTACCGCCTGATGATAATTCGGATCGAACGCCGCGCCGTCGCTTGCAATCTCCTCAACGCCCAGACCCTTCAGCGTTTCCATAAAGCTGTCGTAGATCATCTGAACGCCGTTCTTGTAATTCTCATCGGAGCATTCTGCCGTAAGCGCACGCTCCAGATTGTCCATAACAGGCAGAAATTTTGATGTCACATTGGTGATTATCTCGGCTCTCAGCGCGTCCTTTTCGCGCGCGGAACGCTTACGGAAGTTGTCATACTCAGCCATTGTCCGCACAAGCTGATCCTTTACCGCCGCAAGCTCCTCTGAGACCTTGTCGCCCTCCGTTTCAGCTTCGGGCTGCTCGACCTCAATGTCGGTTTCCTCCGTCGTTTCCCCGTTCAGCTCCTGCTCAAGTTCTTCGTCATTTATCATTATTGCTGTCGTCCTCGCTTTCTATCTCCGGTATGCTTTCGTTTGAAAGCATACGCGTTACCTTTCGGCTTAAATATTCTATATAAGGGATAACCTTGCGGTAATCCAATCTTATCGGTCCTATTATCCCAAGCGAACCCGCGGGCTTGCCGTCCTTGTAGTAGCTTGCGCTCACCATTGCGCCGTTTGATATCGCGAAAGTACCGTTCTCCTCGCCGAACATAATATTGATACCCGAAAGCGCATCGCCAAGCAGATCTGACAGCTCGCTCTTGCGCTCGATGAACTTTATAACGTCCTCCATGGGAAATTCGGTACATGCCAGCAGATTAGCCTCGCCCTTGACCTCCACGGAATCCCTCATCATCTCCTCAGACAGCTCGTACACTGCGTGCAGCAGCGGCGCAAGCGACAGCATATAGCCGCCGAGCGCAGCCGTAAGACCGCTGATGTATTCCTCAGACATATTTTCGAGATTAACACCGCGCAAGTGCTCGTTCAGGAAACGCGTGAAATCCGCCGTCTGCTCGTTGGTCATGTCGAATTCCATTCGGCAGACCTTGTTCTTGATTGCGCCGTTTGAGGCTATCAGCAGCAGAACATACATACGCTTTCCTGTCGGTATCACGTCGACCTTTGTAATAACGGAGAATTTGGACGCGTGATTTGTGGATATTGCCGCGCATTTAGTTATCTCGGCGAGCGCGGTGGACGCGTTCTGGATTATAGCATCGTCGGTGACTGCGCCCTCGTCCAACAGCTTGTCGATCTCGCTTATCTTGTCGGGATTTATCGGCTCGGGCGACATAAGGTTCTCGATGTAGTAGCGAAAGCCCTTGTAGGTCGGGACACGCCCCGCGCTTGTATGCGGGTGGTCGAGGTAGCCCTCCTGCTCAAGAGCCGCCATGGTGTTGCGGATAGTCGCGGAGGAGACCCCGATCTCGGGCTTTTCGGCAAGCGCCTTAGACCCGACGGGCTCACCCGAACGGACGTAATCGTCAATGATCGCAGACAATATTTTCGCAGCCCTTTTATCCACGCAATCAACCCTTTCCGCCGAGCGTTCCTTAATCGCTTTTAATTGATTAGCACTCTATCTCCCCGAGTGCTAATTATAATTTAACACATTTCTAACGATTTGTCAAGGGTTTTTGGAAAAAAACATCACAAACTCGTTATATTTTTTTAATAATCCATTGTGCAATATTACTACTTTTGCCGAAAAAGGTCAATTTTATACAAAATATCACCCGACTGACAGGCACGAAAACCTCTGTCATTTAATTGTCCCCGCAGATTTTTTTCGCCGAACGATTGACAAACGAACAAATATATGATATAATATTCACATAAATATTTTTAATGAACGGAGAGCGTTATGCACAAGGTACAGGCAAAGGGAATACTAGGCGCCAAAAACGGAATGAACGTTTACCGCGGCTGCACTCACGGGTGCATTTACTGTGACGCGCGGAGCGACTGCTACAATTTCGGGCACGCTTTCGAGGATATCGAAGTCAAGGAGAACGCTCCCGAGCTGCTCGAAAAGGCGCTGAAAGCAAAACGGCGGCGCTGTATGATCGGCACGGGCGCGATGTGCGACCCGTACCTCCACGCGGAACGGGAGCTGAGGATAACGCGGCTTTGTCTGGAGATTATTGACAAATACGGATTCGGGGTGACGGTGCTAACCAAGTCCGATCTGATAATGCGCGATATTGACCTGCTGGAGAAGATCAACCGCGAAACAAAAGCGGTCGTTCAGATGACACTCACGACCGCCGACGAGGGTCTTTGCCGAATAGTCGAGCCGAACGTCTGCACGACGGCGCGTCGGCTGGAGGTTCTGCTCGAGATGAAAAAGCGAGGCATACCGACCGTTATCTGGTTCACGCCGCAGCTTCCCTATATAAATGACACCGTTGAGAACGTACATTCAATAGTCGAAATGGGCGCAAAAGCGGACGTGCGCGGGATAATTACGTTCGGAATGGGACTTACGCTACGAAGCGGTGACCGCGAGCATTATTACGCGCAGCTCGATAGGCATTTTCCGGGGCTGAAAGAGCGCTATATCCGCGAATTCGGCGACCGCTACGAGATACCCTGCCCCAATGGGAGGGAGCTTTGGGAAGCGTTTGTCGTTGGATGCGAACGACACGGCATAGAGTGGCGGCAAGAGCGGATATTCGCCTATCTGAACGAATTCCCCGAACCCGAGCAGCTTACATTGGAATTTTAAGGAAAAGATATCACAAAAACTTTAAAACAAATTACAATTAGTTACAATTCAACAAATTCACTTGACAAACGAAAAAAAATGACATATAATTATTATGTTAAGTTATTAACTAATGACATCACAGGAGGACGACGGTTTGAAAAAATTTTTTGCAATATTTTTACTCATTATTTATATTATAAGTTCTACCGCGTGCGACACTGCTGATTTTCCAAGCGCTACCGTTGGTTCCGCAGACGATTATGTCAATTCCGTGGGCGTTCCCGACGATTACTTTAATTTGCCCGATGATTCCACGGCAGAGCCGGACGAAACGTCAAAGGTCTCGTCCGAAAGCACGGACATTTCGGTAGGCTCCGATGCGCCGACGGCAAACGCCGCGGCCGACCCCAACAGCAGCTTCGAATTTGTTGACGATACTCACGAATGGAAAGGTGACAACTTCATCTATAATCCTAACTCTGTTGACACGACCTTTTATCAGCGCTACTACGGCGATTTCTCGTGGTCGGACGAGGCAAGGACGCTCTGGACGGGAATAAGCAGCGTACAGCCCAAGGAGAAATATGACCCCGACGCTGCCGTGGCATACGGAAAAAAATACTGGAACGACCATGTGGGGCTGTGTGCTGAATTTATTTCAAGATGCCTTACTGCGGGCGGCATTACCGAATTCACCACCAGTTCAACGTCAATTACCATGCAGCTGCTGAATTCGCGGCTGGGCTTCGGGCAGTTCATTACATACGACAAAAGCGATCACACCATAATAATGCCCGAATACGCCCGCCCCGGCGACGTTGTGCAGATATTCTGCTCATACGAGGGAACGCTGATACATTCGCTGCTTATGGTCGGTACAAGCGAGCGCGGCAGACTTAAGGCAGTGTGTCACAACTTTGCAAACGACGGAGTATACGAATTCAAGATTGACTACATGAACGACCCTTGCTATGACTGCTATACCGAGACCGTGGAGGTGTTTTTCTACCATTTCTACCGCGACGATGACGAGGGACTTCCCGACGAGGTTGTCAACAACAGGGATATTCTGCTGTGGGAGGATCGCGGCTATAACATCGCGGGCGAAGAATACGACCGCGTCGCGGCACTGAAGTACGCTATTGACCACCCCAAGGACGGCGTCGGCGCAAACGGCGCGGAACACACCTCGGCTATACTGCAGGAGGGCGGTCTTTCTATCGGTTATCCCATTCAATCGGCGATGTTTTTGCAGCTCCTGAAATCGCACCTCGGCTCGGCACAATCGCTGCCCATAAACCCGAACAGGACTGTCACGCTCCCCGACTGCGCCGTTGCGGGCGATATATGCTTTGTCTACTGCCCCGACGACGGGGTAATGTTCAGTTCGTTCGCCGTCGCGGGAAAGGACGAATACGGACGTATGATCGCTCATTCCTACGATCTTGTGAACGACGGAGCGTCGGCATTCAAGATCGAGAGTCTCTGCCCCGGCTGCGGCTGCGAAATCGGCGAAGTCGTGCTTTATCATTTCGACGATTAAAAAATCCGCTGTTCCATTTCGGAGCAGCGGACTTCTTTATTTAATTAAGCCTTATATCATTGACGGCTGCCAGCAATCGGGAGCGGTCAGCCCGAACATCTTTACAACGGTAGGCGCGACGTTGGACAAGCCGTAATTGCCGTCCTTGATAGTGTACTTCACGTCCTTGTCGTAGATGATGAACGGAACGGGATTGAGCGAGTGCGCAGTGCGCACCTGAATGTCACCCTTCTTGTTTTTCTCAAGCATCTCGTCTGCGTTGCCGTGGTCGGCAGTCACGAGCATGGTAACGCCCTCCTCGTCGCAGACTTTCTTTAAACGCGCGAGACCGATATCGACGCTCTCCACGCCGATGATCGTAGCCTCCATAGAACCCGTATGTCCGACCATATCGCCGTTCGGGAAGTTACAGCGCAGGAAGTCGTACTTCCTGGACTTGATAGCTTCGATAAGGTCGTCAACGATGTCGGCGGACTTCATCCACGGGCGCTCGTCAAAGCTCACCTTGTCAGAGGGTATTTCCTTGAACGTCTCCAGCTCCTCGGAGAATTTGCCGCTACGGTTGCCGTTCCAGAAATAGGTAACGTGACCGTACTTCTGCGTTTCCGAAACCGCGTACTGCCGCAGACCCGCCGCCACAAGCACCTCGGAGAGCGTGTCGTGTATCTCGGGCGGAGCAACGAGAAAACGCGCGGGGAGCTTCAAATCGCCGTCGTATTGCAGCATACCGGCATAGCAAACGTCGGGCTTCTTTCCTCTGTTAAAGTAATCGAACTCGTCCATATCGAACGCCATAGACAGCTCGATAGCGCGGTCGCCGCGGAAGTTGTACAGCACAACGCTGTCGCCGTCAATGATTTTGCCTACGGGCACGCCGTTCTCGGCTATAACAAACCCCGGGAGGTTCTGGTCGTCAGCCTTGCCAAGCTCTGTACGGTAGGTCTGAACAGCCTCAGTCGCGGAGGCAAACTGTCTGCCCTCGCCCTTAACGTGGATATTCCAGCCGCGCTCGACCATAGCCCAATCCGCCTGATAGCGATCCATTGTGATAGTCATACGTCCGCCGCCCGAAGCGATCCTGCCGTCAAACGAGCCGTCGTTCAGTTCCTTAAGAACATCCTCAAGCTGCCCGATATAGTTCAGCGCGGAATCGGACGGAACATCGCGCCCGTCAAGCAGAACATGAACGCGAGCCTTCTTTGCGCCGTCAGCCTTAGCCTTTTTCAGCATATTGAACAGGTGGGAAATATTCGAGTGAACGTTGCCGTCGGAGAGCAAGCCGATAAAGTGCAGCGTGCTGTCCTTTGCGTTAACGTTCCCGACGATCTCTTTCCAAGCGGACGAATCGTACATCTTGCCGCTCTCAATGCTCTCGTTGACGAGCTTTGCGCCCTGAGAGTATATCTGTCCGCAGCCGAGCGCGTTGTGTCCGACCTCGGAGTTGCCCATATCGTCGTCGGTCGGCAATCCTACCGCGTCGCCGTGCGCCTTAAGGCGCGTGTTCGGGCAGTTGGCGAGCAGCCAGTCAAAAGTGGGCGTGTTCGCCTCGGTAACGGCGTCGCCAAGCCCCGTCTTGGAGTAGCCAACGCCATCCATTACAACCAATAAAACAGGTTTAGCCATTATAATTTTCCTTTCGAATTGATATAACGCGCTTATTATAGCAAACGCATGCCATAAGCGCGAGAGAAACCGCGAATAACGGGAGCAGCAACATATCGAGAAAACGCACCGTGTGTTCATGATAGCCCGCCAAAGCAACGCCATGTCCCCCCTCCGCGGCAGCCATTAACCGCGCGCAAACGGTCGGGACGATACCCTTGACAAGTCTGTCCGTCACGAACGCACACACCGCGAAAGCCGCCGTGCCTATGCACAGTCCGCTGTCCGAGCGCTTTTTCAGCAAGTTATCCAGCACTATCACCGCCGTCGAAAAAATCAGCGTTGACAAGATAATAACGGGCGAGTATATGCGCGGAACCTCAGTTGGAAAGCTCATACTCATATCCGAATATCCGCGTATCCAATATTCGTACTGCATAAAATATCCCGCAAGGAACAGCACACAGTATGCCGCCATAAGCCACAGAGATATATTCAGCATTACGGCCGAGCGTTTTTCATCATTCATTGCAGCCCCCTATAAAATCAACCGTTCTCCGCTGCCTTGATGATTACGGTGAAGTCCTGAGCCTTAAGCGACGCGCCGCCGATAAGACCACCGTCAACGTTGGTCTTGGAGACAAGCTCCTCGGCGTTCTTCGCGTTCATCGAGCCGCCGTACTGAATGGTAACAGCCTCGGCAACGTCCTCGCTGTACAACTTCGCGAGCTGAGCACGGATAAACGCGCAGACCTCCTCCGCCTGCTCCGCGGTCGCGGTCTTGCCCGTGCCGATAGCCCAGACGGGCTCATACGCGATAACGCACTTCTTTACGTCCTCTGCGGAGACCGCGAAGAAATCAAGCTTGATCTGGCGCGCGATGACCTCCTCGGTGATGTTGCATTCGCGCTCCCAGAGCAGTTCACCGACGCATACTATCGGCTTCAAGCCCGCAGCCAGCGCCGCCTTGGTGCGCTTGTTGACGGTCTCGTCGGTCTCGTTGAAATACTGACGGCGCTCGGAGTGACCGAGAACGACGTACTCAACGCCCATTTCCGCGAGCATATCCGCCGAGATCTCACCCGTGAACGCGCCGCTCTTCTCAAAGTGGCAGTTCTCCGCGCCGATCTTGATGTTCGTGCCCTCGGTCGCGGCAAGCGCGGTCTCAAGGTTCGTAAACGGTACGCACGCCACTATCTCAACGCTCTTGACATCCGCAACGAGGGGCTTCAGCTCCTCAAGCAGAGCCTTTGCCTCGGGACGGGTCTTGTTCATCTTCCAGTTGCCCGCGATAATTGCTTTTCTTGCGTTCTTCTTCATATTACCCATTCTCCTTATGATTGTTTTTGTAAAATTCAATAAGCTCCGAAATATCATAGCCGTTGACCATCATTCCGTCAAGCTTGCAGTCGTTGACTTCCATGCCCGAAAGGTCGCAGCCCTCAAAAGCGGCTCCACGCAATTTTACACCCTCAAACGCCGCGCCGCATAAGCTCGAACGCTCGAAAGCCGCGCCCGACAGGTTGACCTCTTCAAAGTGACAGCCGCTCATATCGGAGCTTGCGAAATTATTTCCCGTAAGATTGGTCTGCTCAAAGCAACAGCCTTCAAAGTCGCACTCCGAAACAACGGCGCAGACCTTGGAGGTCTTTATCTCCGCGTTGCCGTCGGTAAGTTTCATTACGGTGCAGTCGGTCATACGCTCTATTTTCTCATTGCTTATATTCATCTGATTTCCTTTCAACAGGTGAATAGGGCGAATTACTCCGCCCTATTGCTTTGATTACTTATCCTGAATAGCGTCGATGCCGGGCAGACCCTTGCCCTCGAGGTACTCCAGAGAAGCGCCGCCGCCCGTGGAAATGTGGCTCATCTTGTCGGAGAAGCCGAGCTGTACGACAGCCGCAGCGGAGTCGCCGCCGCCAATGATTGTGGTAGCGTCAGCCTCTGCCATACCCTTAGCGACTGCGATAGTACCCTTTGCGAGTATCGGGTTCTCGAATACGCCCATCGGGCCGTTCCATACTACGGTCTTAGCGGACTTGACCTCGTTCGCGAACAGCTCCATAGTCTTGGGACCGATGTCAAGGCCCTCCATATCGGCGGGTATCTTGTCGCTGTCAACAGTGGAAACCTCGATCGGAGCGTCAATCGGGTCGGGGAAGCCTGCCGCGATCGTGGTATCAATCGGGAGCAGCAGCTTCTTGCCGTTCTTCTCAGCCTTTGCGATCATCTCTTTGCAGTAGTCGATCTTCTCGTCGTCAACCAGAGACTTGCCGACTTCCTTGCCCTGTGCCTTGAGGAACGTGTAAGCCATACCGCCGCCGATAATGAGCGTATCGCACTTTTCAAGCAGATTGGAAATAACGTTCAGCTTATCCGCTACCTTTGCGCCGCCGAGTACGGCAACGAACGGTCTCTCGGGGCTCTCAACAGCGTTGCCGAGGAACTCGATCTCCTTGTTCATCAGGTAACCGACAGCGGTCTCCTTGACAAACTTGGTAACGCCCACCGTGGAAGCGTGCGCTCTGTGAGAAGAACCGAAAGCGTCCATAACGAAGATCTCGCCGTTTACGAGGTCTGCAAGCTCCTTTGAGAAGCCCTCGCCGTTCTTGGTCTCGTCCGCACCGCGGAAACGCGTGTTCTCCAGAACTACGATGTCACCGTCGTTCATTTCAGCAACAGCCTTCTTTGCATTTTCGCCGACAACGGTATCGTCGGGAGCAAAGGTAACCTTCGCCTTAACCAGCTCCGCCAGTCTGTCGGCAGCGGGCTTGAGGGAGAACTTAGCCTCGGGACCGTTCTTCGGCTTGCCGAGGTGCGAGCAAAGAACGACCTTAGCGCCGTTCTCAGTCAGCTTGTTAATGGTGGGCAGAGCCGCCGTAATTCTGTTGTCGTTGGTGATCTTGCCGTCCTTGAGCGGAACGTTGAAATCAACGCGTACAAGGACAAACTTGCCCTTGACATTCAAATCTTCCACATTCTTCTTGTTGAGCTTAGCCATAATAATTATTTCCTTTCATAAATGAAATTTGCCAAAATTTGCCAAATGACAAAACTTTGACTATCTACTATATATTGTACAATATTTGGTTAAAATTTTCAAGTATTTTTTAGCGATTATATAGAAATATTTTCAAAAAGCATAGCAAAAGCGCCGAACCCTCGGGCTCGGCGCAATTTTCACGATTTCTTTTTTTCGTGGGTGAACAAAGCCCCGACCGTCAAGGTAACGCCCAAAGCTATCAGCAGCATAGGCGCGGTATATCTGAGCAGTTCGCCGATATAGTAGGACAATTCCTCGAGGGTACTTACGTACAAAGTAGTGTATACTCCGAGGAACGTTACAACGCCCCACGTCAGAACCGCCGCAGCTGACGCGCCCGTAACGAATTTCCAACGCTTAAAACTGCCGACGCTCGAAACCAGAACGCCGCCGCAGTACGTTATCACTGCGAAAAGCAGCACTGTGAGCAAATAAGAAAACCAAGTATTTTCAAGCATATACCAGCCCGAATGCAGTTCTCTTATACACAACATCGCAGCGGGTATCATAATAAGGCTCGCTATTACACGGATATGCTTTTTTTCAAAAGCCTTGCGTACCGCGGCTGTAAACAACTCTCCCACCCTGTTATTTTCAAAATTGCTTGTCATGATGTCTTCTTTTTCCAACCGTAAAATATGCTAAAAGAACCGTCAAAGCTGTAGAGGTCGCGCATATCGGTAAGCCCATGATAACAAGCCCCAGCCAACTCGCGACCGCAGGCTCTATCTGCGTTAAATCCATACCCGAAAGAACGCCCATTGTTATCACCGCCAAATGCAGCGCAACCGACCATACGGCAACCGCGACCGCGTATTTCTTCATGGAAAACGCGTTGATATTCGCAAAAAACGCTCCGACCGCTATCAGCTCAATAAATCCAAGAATTGCAAGAATCACGTTTTTTTCGCTACAAATATCGGGCGTTAAACGGTATATGGGATAGAGCAAAGCCGTCGCCGTCACGCCGCTTACGATAAGCCTGTGCGATTTCTTCTTAAAAAAGCCCTTGACGCGCCCAATGAGTTTTTGCTCTTTGGGCATTGCCTTTTCCGCTACATTTCTGATTTTTTCTGAGATCATACATTACCATCCTTTCAAAATAGCGTAATGCAGCAATATGGTTTAAACAAACGATTTGACCCGCCTTGGCAAGTCTTACCTTACGCTTTTATTATAACACTTATTACATTAAATTGTCAATAGTGTCATCTTGTTAATTGTGTATATTTTTCAACAAAATATCGCTCGGAATATCGTAAATATATACAAATCTAACCGCGCCGTTTTAGTGCAGCACGGCGCGGTCAAAAACAATATCAAAGCAGCGTTTTCAGATATTCCGTGAGCTTTGCCGCCGCCTTGTCGTGGGTGGTTATCGACGGGTGCCAGTCCGCGGAGAAACCGTCCTCCGCTTTCTGAACGTCGAATTTGAGCGTTGATATATTCCCGTCGCCCGTTTCGGCAGTGTAGTTGTCGACCGCAAGCTGAACGTACTCGAAAAGCCTGTCGCCCATTACGCCGAACGCGCAAACGATCTTCGCATTTGGATTGTTCGCGCGGACGGTCTTAAGGAACTCGGTGTACGCCGCGCTGTATTCCTCTTGGCGCTCCTTTTTGTCGAGCGTGTAGCTGTCGTCGTTTGTGCCGAGGTTGATAACGATAATATCGGGCTGCCGTCTGCCGAAATCCCACTCGATCTCGGACGGCTTGAAGCTGCCGTTCGGGCTCCAGGTAAAGCCGAGCTTGGTGTAATACTGCGGCAGCGACTGCTCCGTCACCTTTTTCTCGCCGTCGGAGTAGCCCGAGATTATCCCGTAGCCGCTGAACGAAACCATACTGTAATCCGTGCCGAGAGCCTGTGCGGTCTTGTACGCGAACGCCTTTGTAACGTCCTCGGTCTTGGTGGAGAACTTGTGGTTCTTGTCGGGATCGTCCGCGCCGTAGCCGCAGGTTATCGAATCGCCGATAAATTCTATCAGCTTATCCTTGTTCGGCACGGGCTTTATCGGCGTTCCCGTTACGCAGATATTGTTTATCGCGATAGTCGACATCGGCGACTCCGAGAGCTTTACAAGCGACACTGTGACCTCGCGCGGCTCGTCGCTTTGAAACACCTCGTAGACCTCCTCTTTCTTGTCGACCATATCGTCGATAACACGCTCGCCGTCCACATAAATTCCGATACGCGCCTGATTGTCCGCCATGCCTGCATTGGTGCTGTTGCCGTCACCCGCAACGGTGATACTGCATTTCGTTCCTGTAAACGTGAACTCCACGCCCGTTCCCGAAAGCGCGCAGTAGAGCTTTTCCGTCTCACCGTCGAAGAACGTCCGCCCTAGCAGCTTAACGTTCTCGCCGTTCGCCTTGTAAAAAGTTTCCTTGTTCATGTCGTATGTTTCCTCCGTTGAACTTATTTCGCCGGATACGTCCGTATCCGTTGAACCGCCGCTCTGCTGCGCGGAATTGCTGCACCCGCTTAGCATAACAGCCGCAAGCGCAATTGCCGTAAATCTTTTTTTCATTGAAACCTCCTTTAAACTGTAATATCGGCGCGTATTTTCTCCAAAGTTTTTTCGCCGATCCCCTTGACATTTATAAGCTCGTCCACGCTCGAAAAAACGCCGTTTTGTTCGCGATAATCGATTATCGCCCTTGCCTTCACCTCGCCTATCCCGTTCAGCCTCTGCAGCTCGTGAGCCGTTGCCGTATTTATGTTGATGATCCCCGATTCGCTCGCGGTCGGCGCAGAGCTTTCCTGTTTGCTCGACGATGAGGAACTTTCGGGCTGAAAGACGACCGACTGCTCCGCCGTGCTTTCCGACAACGAAACGGGCGGTTCGGAAGAAATTGGAGCAGTCTCAGACGAAACCATGCTTTGCGTTTCCGGCAAACTATCCAAAGTACCCGCCGAACCCTCCGGCGGAGCTTCAGCTGCCGACGAAGTTGATGAAAATGACGAAGAGATCACCGGCAAAGACGAAACCGCCGACGGCGTTGTGCTGCTCTCTGGCGCAGACCCTGTATCGTCCGAATCACTCTCCGAAAACTCCGGAACGCTTTCAAGCACAAAAGCTTCGCCCACCGACGGCATAACGCTCTTTCCAACCAGAAACACAACAGCAATGCCGATAAACATAAAAACCGCCGTCATAAATCCGCTGTGAAAACCCTTGTCACCCATTTTTACGTCTCCTCAAATAATGTCACTTTTTGTATTATAGCACATTATCCTCCAAAATGCAAATTTATTTTACACAGCATACTATGTTGAAAACTTTTGTTGAAAATTCCCTTTGAAACTATCCCGCAAATCTGCTATAATAAAGAAAATGACGAAACACGTTGTACCGAGGGTATGTAAATCTGATCACGTTCATTACGGATCAGACCCTCTGTCGGCGTGTTTTTGCTTTTATTATTTTTAGGGAGATGTTTTTATGCCGCAAAATCGTTTTGAACGCGCCGCGTTCGCATTCCTGACGGTCATAGTTACCGTCCACGCTTACGTTTTTTACAGCCTTTACGTCGTCAACGGGCAGACGCTCATGACCGTTAACGGCGCTGAAAGCGTAATTTCAGCCATAAAAAAGCAAGGCGGGGTCTATATGTTTGGGAACCTTCTGCCGATATGGGCAGTCGTGCTTGTGGAGTTCTGCTTTGCGTTTGTACTGGAAATTTTTCTGGGCAGCACAGCCTCGTTTAAACTGGTGTGCAGGGTTTTCAGCATACGCGAGACAAACCCTGTAATTTTCGAGACAGCGATAATATGCGCCACTGCGGGAATTATGTGCCCCGCAATGAGCTTCATAGCCGCGTGGCTGTACTACCCCTACTACGCGGGATTTAATTTTATCACGCTTATCGCCGATTGGATGAAGCTCGTATGCTTTAACTTTCCGTTTGCGGTGCTGTCGCAGCTGTTTTTTATCCAGCCGCTTATCCGAACAGTGTTCAAGCTGCTGTTCCGCAGAAAAAAATCGTCTGCGGAAAAACCCGAAAAAGTATGACCAACAAAAAGGACGGCGCCGCGCCGTCCTTAAATTATGCTTTTTTCTTTGCTCCGATAGGTAAGATCAACATTGTCTCGATCTCAGAGGCGGGCAGCGGCTTGCTGAAATAATACCCTTGCGCCAAATCGCAGCCTATCTCGCCGAGCAGCTTGCTTTGCTCGTTTGTCTCCACGCCCTCGGCAAGAACAATCATTCGGAGCGCCTTGCCCATTGCGACGATAGCGCCCGTAATTCTGAGCGAGGCATCGTTGTCGCTCAGATCGCACACTAAACTGCGGTCGATCTTCAGCACGTCGAACGGTATCGCCTTAAGCGACGCAAGCGACGAATACCCCGTCCCGAAATCGTCCATCGAAATTGAAACGCCCAAATCGTGTATCTTTCCAAGCACGTCAACAGTGCGGTCAACGTCCGTCATTGCCATGGTTTCGGTGACCTCAATCTCAAGGTATTTCGGCTCAAGTCCCGTTTCGGCGAGCGCTCTTGTTACCGAAGCGTACACGTCGGTCCTTATAAACTGCGCCTGCGACATATTGACCGAGACCTTAATCGGCGGCAGACCCATATCCTGCCAGTGCTTGCACTGCTTGCAAGCGGTCATAAGACCCCACTCGTCGATTTTAGTAATTATCCCGAATTGCTCCGCCAGCGGAATAAAATCACATGGCGGAATAAATCCCTTTACGGGGTGATGCCAACGTATAAGCGCCTCCACGCCCAGAATATCGCCCGTCTTAAACGAGACCTTGGGCTGATAGTACAGCTCGAATTGCCCGAGCCGCAGCGCGTCCAGCATTTCCGAGCGCAGCAGTTCATTTTCGACCATACGGCTCTCCATATCGGGCGTGAACTCCGAAACGCGTGTTCCGTCTGGGTGCATAAGCAGACAGAGATTTGCCTTGTTGTACAGCGTGTAAATATCGTCGTGACCATCGTAGCGACAAAATCCCGCACAGTAATTCACTTGCTCTGACAACTCGCTGTCGGTGATCATCGCGCGCAGTTCGGTCTCAAAGCGCTCAACGGCAGTTTCGGGATCAATCGCGGTCAAGAGCGCGAAATCATCGGTATTCACGCGTCCGACAACATCACCCTCCGACTTCACCGATTCGACAGCAAGCGCAAACACACGGATAACGTCATCTCCGCACTTTGTACCGAATAACGTATTTATAAGCCCCAACTTATCAACGTCGAAGATTATCAGCGACATATCACCGCCACGCTCCAGCACAAGCCGACCCTCGTGCATAAACCCCTCGCGGTTGAGCAGGCCGCTCATATCATCTGTATCAACGTTCTTGTACTCGGACTCCTTGATTTTTCTGATCGAATAAACGGCAAAAGCAAGTGCGCCCAGTAAAATAACTGACAACACACTGAAAAAAATTGCGGCAGTCTCCATCGACGCTCTCCTCCTCGCTTTCCCCAACGACGCATTTTATCTTTATGTTAATATTATATCACAGTATTTTCCAATTTTCAATATATTTTTTAAAAAAGTTTAAAATTTTTGTTAAAAAAACACAATATTTCTTTTAAAACATATACAATATACCACAAATTGTTACTTAAATTAAGGCAACAGAACACATTTATCTGTTTGGTGAATTTGCCAAAAACAATATGCGATTTAATTTTCCAACAAACGAAAATGTTCAGTTTGAGAAAATCACAGAAAAAAATCCGCCGTACAAACGGCGGACTCCGATATTACTGCTTATCCTCGATATACTTTATGATATCGCCGACGGTTTTGATATTCTCAACCTCGTCCTCGGGAATTTCAACGCTGAACTCGTCCTCAAGCGCCATAACAAGATCTACAACGTCCAAAGAGTCCGCGCCGAGATCATCGGTGATCGAAGAACCCTCTGTGATGCTGTCCTTGTCGGCAACGTCAAGCTGATCCGCAATTAAGTCCTTAACCTTTTCCATAATATCCATGCTGAAAATACCTCCAATTATTCTGCCACTTGGTCGTAGCTTTGTCAAGTTCTATTATAAATCATATAACAAAAATAATCAATACCAAACGCATAAAAAAAATAGGTAAAATTAACCAAAATTATTCGGTAAACATACCAATTTTTCTAAATTTCGCGTATCTGCTGCTTAAAAGTTCATTTATCGGCACCGATCTGTAGCGCGAAACCGCGTCCACCAGATACTCATAAATGCTGTCCGCAGCCTGTTCGGGAGCGTTATGTGCGCCGCCCTCCGGCTCCTTGATGATCTTGTCGCAAACACCGAAGCTCGTCAAATCCTCCGCGGTGATCTTCAGGATTTCGCATGCCTCTTTTTCCCTTGACGGATCCTTCCACAAAATAGAGGCTGCGCTCCTCGGGGAGATGACCGTATACAACGCGTTTTCCAGCATTGCCAGCTCGTCGCATACCGCAAGCGCCAAAGCGCCTCCGCTGCCGCCCTCGCCGAGAACTATCGAGATGATCGGCGTTTTAAGCGTCATAAACTCGTATATATTCCGCGCGACCGCCTCGCCCTGACCGCGCTTTTCCGCCTCAATGCCGCAATACGCGCCGGGCGTGTCGACCAGACAGATAACGGGTCGGCGGAATTTCTCCGCCTGCTTTGCCAGCCGCAGCGCCTTGCGGTAACCCTCAGGATGCGGCATAGAAAAGTTAGTCTTCTTGTTTTCCTCAAGATTGCGCCCCTTAACCTGCGCTATGACCGTCACGGGCGTTTCGCTGAGATACCCTATCCCGCCGATTATCGCCGCGTCGTCGCCGTAATGCCGATCGCCGTGGAACTCCATAAACCGCGTAAACATCGCGGGTATATAATCATTTACCGTCGGACGGTTCTTGTTATGAACGATCTCCATTCGTTCCCAAGCAGTCAAATTACTCATTTTTACTCCTATCTTAATGGCGCTTTCAATCGCGCCAGCACGCCAGTTGTTCAAGACCGTTAAGCCTTTCAATGCCGTTCGCGGAATTGAACGTCGTTTCAACAAACTCCGCCGTCCTCAAATTCGGAAACTTCTCCAGAAACATAAAATCGGGTATTTCCAACCCGTGTATTCGCAATACCTCAACACCCGCAAACAACGCGATATCCCGCCATAACGAAGCGCGAACGCCGTCGTACCACTCGTCAAATTCCTCGTCGGAATGTTCCTCGTAATAACGCTCCTCAAAAACGCTCTCCGAAAACGATGACCAGAGCTTTTCCGCCGTACCCGAAAAACAGTACCTCTGCCACTTTTTGTCCTCGCGCTCCAGTCCGAACATCGACAACTGAAAACCCGAATCGTCGTTATACGTTTTAACCAATTCAGCGATATCACTGCCGCGCAGACAAAACGCCCATTCGTCGCCGCCGTCGATATTAACAAACGGCTTGGGAGGCTGTTCTACCGACATCTCGATAAAGAAATCGTTTTCAAAGCTCTCACCTATCGTGAGGTACTTTATTTCCTCAAGATCGGATGGCTCGAGCGCGCTTCTGCCGAACAGCTTTTGAACCGCCTGTCCGACCCATTTCTGTGAAAACTCAACGCTCATTGATTACCTCGCAGTCGTTTCTTTGGGGAACCCGTGCAGCTTGAGAATATTCGACAGCCGTTTCCTCATCATTCCGCGCTCGACAATCATATCCACAAATCCGCATTCAAACTGAAATTCCGCGCTTTGGAAATCGTCGGGCAGCCGCTGGCGTATCGTGTCCTGAATGACGCGCCGCCCCGCAAAGCCGATAAGCACCTTCGGCTCGGCAATGATAATGTCGCCCAGACTCGCGAACGAAGCCGTAACGCCGCCCGTCGTCGGGTCGGTCATTACCGCGATGTATAAACCGCCGTTGTCACTGTGGAGCTTGACCGCACCGCTCGTTTTCGCCATCTGCATAAGGGAGATTATGCCCTCCTGCATTCTCGCGCCGCCGCTGCTTGCAAACATCACCACCGGCAAGTCCTTTTCCGTTGCGTACTCGAACGCACGCGCGATCTTCTCGCCGACTACGCTGCCCATGCTAGCCATAAAGAAATGGCTGTCCATTATCCCGATAACGCAGCGGTAACCCCGTATCGTGCATTCGCCCGTTATTACAGCCTCGCGCGTATCGCACGCCTCCTGCATTTTCGCAACCTTTTCCTCGTAACGCGGAAATCCGATAGGATTCAACGACTGCATATCCGCGTCGAACTCCTTAAAGCTGCCCTTGTCCGCGGTGAGCTCCAGACGCTCCTGCCAAGTCAGCCGCGCATGATAATTGCACTTCGGGCAGACCTTCATATTGCGAACAAATTCCTCGTTATACACGACGTTTCCGCACCTCGGACACTTGAACAGCAAGTCCTGCGGAATGGACACATCCTTTTCCACGGGCGCGGAGTGGCTGTCGTCGGTAAAGCGTGACTTAACGACCTTAAACAAATCCTCTATTGAAGCCATTTATTCAGTCCTCCATTATGTTCGTGCGGTTCAAAAAGCCGTTGTCAAACTCGCCGCGCTCAAAATTCTCATTCTTCAAAAGCCTTAACTGGAAGTCGATATTTGTCTCCACACCGTCGATTATGAACTCCGCGAGAGCCACACGCATTTTCTTGATCGCCTCTTCCCTGTCAACGCCCTTGACAAGCAGCTTGGCGATCATACTGTCGTAGTACGGCGGTATCTCGTAGCCCGCGTACACGGCGCTGTCAATTCTCACGTTGAAACCGCCCGGAACATGTATTGAGCGTATCAGCCCGGGGCACGGACGGAAGTTGTGGCGCGGATCCTCGGCGTTGATACGGCACTCGATAGCGTGACCCGTCACCTTAACGTCATTCTGCGTGAACCAGAGCCTTTCGCCCTCCGCAATGCGTATCTGCGCCTTTACGAGGTCGATACCCGTGACAAACTCCGTGACGGGGTGCTCGACCTGAATGCGCGTGTTCATTTCCATAAAATAGAAATTCTTGTCCTTATCAACCAGAAACTCGATGGTGCCCGCGTTGCGGTAGCCGCAAGCCTTCGCCGCGCTGACCGCGGCCGCGCCCATTCTCGCGCGGAGATCATCCGTCATGATCGGGCTGGGGCTTTCCTCGAGAACCTTCTGGTTGCGTCGCTGTAACGAACAATCGCGTTCGCCGAGATGAACCACGTTTCCGAAGTTGTCCGCGAGCAGCTGTATCTCGATATGACGCGGGTTTACGACGAATTTCTCAATGTACAAATCGCCGTTGCCGAAACACGCGAGCGCCTCCGCCTGCGCCTCAGAAAACTGCTTTTCAAGCGCCGTCTCGTCCTCGACAAGACGGATACCGCGTCCGCCGCCGCCCGCCGTCGCCTTTACCATAACGGGGTAACCTATCTCGCGGCATACCCTCTTGGCATCGCCGATATTTGTAACAATGCCGTCCGAGCCCGGTATAACGGGAACGCCCGCGCCTATCATCGTCTTTCGCGCGTTCGCCTTGTCGCCCATTTCGTCCATGCACTCGGGTGTCGGACCTATGAACGTTATGCCGCAGGTATCGCACAGCCGCGCAAAGTTCGCGTTCTCCGACAAAAAACCGAAGCCCGGGTGAATGGCATTCGCGCCCGTAGCCTCACACGCGGCGATTATCGCCTTTGTGTTGAGATAGCTGTCCTTTGAGGGCTCGGGACCTATGCACACCGCCTCGTCCGCAATCTGCGCGTGAAGCGCGGATTTATCCGCCGTTGAGTACACCGCGACGGTCTTTATTCCCAGCTCGCGGCAAGCGCGCATTATGCGGATCGCGATCTCGCCGCGATTGGCGATAAGTATCTTGTTGAACATTATTTAAGTCTCCAAACAATTATTCTGCCTTGGGATCGGCAACCGCAAAGGAAATCTCGGCGGTAACGACTTTTTTCCCGTTCACCTTGGCGACCGCCTTTCCGAAGCCCACGGGGCCCTTTTTCTCGGTCATCACAACGTTCAGCTCAAGCGTATCGCCGGGGAGAACCTGCCCCCTGAACCTGGCCTTGTCTATTCCCGCGAAAAATGCGATCTTGCCCTTATTCTCGGGCAGCGCGAGAGCGCATACCGCACCCGCCTGCGCCAGCATTTCTATCATCAGCACTCCGGGAGTTACGGGCTGCCCGGGAAAATGCCCCTTGTACCAGTACTCGTCGGGCTTGAGATACTTCTTCGCCATGACCGAAACGCCGGGCTCAAGCTCCGTCACCTCGTCGATCAGCAAAAACGGATCGCGGTGCGGAATTATCTCCTTTATCTGCTCCTGATTTAAAACCATATCCGACCTCACTCAATTCTCATTATCTTTTGACCGTACTCCACTGCGTCGCCGTTGTTGACGTATATCTCCGCAACTCTGCCCGAGAACTCGCTGTTTATCTCGTTCATCAGCTTCATGCTCTCGATAATGCACACAACATCACCGATGCTGACGTTATCGCCCACCTTGACGAACGCGGGCTTTTCGGGCGCGGGAGACGAATAGAACGTGCCGATTATCGGCGACGTGATAATGTTCCCCGAAACCGTTTCAACGGGCTTATCCGCAGCAGCGGCAGCCGCAGGAACCGCGATCGTCGGCATTACCGCACCCATGGGAGACATTGCCGATCCGCCCATGGGAGGGGGCGGCGGGCAGCGTTTGCCCTCAATGACGATATCCAGATCCTCGGTACTGATTTTTATTCGCCCGAGTTCGTTCTCCCTGACGATTTTCGCGAGCGCCTCAACGCACTCGATAGTGTCCTCTATCTGATGCTGCTCTTTATCCTTAAAATTCATGTTGATCTCCTTAAATTTCAATTCCGATACGACGCTCAATTGCCGGCGGGCTTAAAGCAAAGACAACCGTTATGTCCTCCGAAGCCGAGCGAATTTGACAGCGCGGCGGTAATTTTCAACTCGCGACTACCCTCGGTTACGTAATCCAGATCACACTCGGGATCGGGTATCTTATAGCCGAGCGTGCGGTGTATCTTACCGTTCTTTATCGACATTGCCGTGACAAGCGCCTCAACGCCGCCCGCCGCGCCGAGCAAATGTCCCGTCATCGACTTGGTGGAGTTTATCGCGATATTCTTCGCGTGTTCGCCGAACGCGGACTTTATCGCCATTGTTTCGGTGGAATCATTCATGTGAGTGCTCGTTCCGTGAGCGTTAATGTAGTTCACCTCGGTCGGGTCGATACCCGCCTCCTTGACGGCGAGTTCCATTGCCATTGCGCCGCCCTTGCCCTCCGGGTCTGGACTTGTCTCGTGATACGCGTCACATGTCGAGCCGTAGCCGCATATCTCGGCGTAAATTTTCGCGCCGCGCGCCTTCGCGTGTTCGTATTCCTCGAGTACGAGAATACCGCAGCCGTCTCCGAGAACGAAACCGCTCCTCTCTGCGTCAAACGGGATAGACGCTCTGTCAACATCCGTCGAACGCGTGATTGCTTTCATATTGTTGAACGCCGCATAGCAGAAACCAATATCGGAATGCTCCGTGCCGCCTGCTAACGCCGCGTCAAGATAGCCGTGCTTTATTGAACGAAACGCCTCGCCTATCGACTGCGTACCGCTTGCGCAAGCGGTGGTAACGCAGAAGTTGCTGCCCTTAAATCCCGTTCTGATAGCGACCTCGCCCGCCGCCATATTGCCTATCATCTTGGTGATAGTAAACACGGAAACGCGTTTGTTGCCCTTGTCGCGGTAATTGTTAAGTTCCTCCTCGGTTGTGCACAAACCGCCTATACCGCTGCCGATGACGCAGCCCACACGAAACGGGTCGATATCCTTTAAGTCTGTACCCGCGTCGCGGAGCGCCTGTTCTGCGCAGTACACCGCGTACTGAACGATAACGTCGTTGCGGCGGACCTCTTTTTTATCGAAGATTGCAGTAGGATCGAAGTTCTTGACCTTAGCGACAATACCGCGCGAATCAGGCTCATCGGGAAACCAGTTGTCCAGCTCAAAACCGTGACGACCCGTCAACAGGCTCTCCCAAAGCTCATCGGGGGAATTTCCGCAGGGGGTAAGACACCCGAGACCCGTTATTACTACCCGTCTTTCATTACTCATTATTTATATCCTCCGTGACCGACAGTACGTTTGTACTGCCGATTTAATATTACATACTCAATCCGCCGCTTATCTCGATAGTCTGTCCCGTCACATAAGCCGCGTCGCCGCTGCACAGGAACGCCACCACGTTCGCGACCTCCTCGGGTTCTCCGTAGCGTTTCATCGCTATCTGCGCGAGCATTGCATTGCGCTGTTCGTCCGTCAGCTTGTCCGTCATCGGGGTCTTGATGAACCCGGGAGCAACAGCGTTCACGTTAATTCCGCGCGAGCCGAGTTCCTTGGCGGCAGTTTTCGTCATCGCGATAACAGCGCCCTTGGATGCCGAATAGTTCATTTGCCCGGGATTGCCGTACAGACCCGCCACAGACGCGAGATTTACGATCTTTCCGCTCTTCTGCCGCAGCATAACAGCGCCGACAAATTTTGTCATATTGAACACGGACTTCTGGTTGATGCGGATAACGTCATCGTAGTTCTCCTCTGCCATTCGCAGCAGCAGACCGTCGCGCGTGATACCCGCGTTGTTGACGAGCGCATCAATGCTGCCGAAGTCCTCCTTGACCTTTTTAACAAAGCTCTCACACTCGCTGTGACTTGAAACGTCCGCGATATACTTTTTGCACTTCACCCCGTGCGCGGTTATGCGCTCCATAATATCGTTGTTCTCGAAGCTCTTTTCGCTGATGTCGTTCAGCGCGATATCAAAACCGTCTTTTGCGAGCCTCAGTGCGATAGCAGCGCCTATTCCTCTTGCCGAACCCGTGATTATTGCAGTTTTACTCATATTATATATCCTTTCGGTAATTACTTTTGCCCTTAGTCTTGGAAATATCTTCCTGCTTTATACTTCCATAATTGCCGCGCCGTAAGTCAAACCCGCACCGAAGCCCACAAAGCAAATCTTCATACCCTCGCTGATCCTACCCGCCTTTGACAGCTCGTCAAGTGCCACGGGAATGCACGCGCTGGAAACGTTGCCCATATGCTCAATATTCGTGTACACTCTTTCGGACGGTATGCCGAGCAGCTCTGTTGCCTTTTCGATTATCCGCAGATTAGCCTGATGAGGTATCACCAGGTCAAGCTCCGAAACGTCGAAACCGCCTTGCGCCGCGACATTCTTCACCGCGTCCGCCATGGCGTTCACCGCAAACTTATAAACAGCCTTGCCGTCCTGTACAAGGAAATTCTGTTTCGCGAACGTATCGAACTTTCCGTCATAAAACGCGTCTTGATCGCCGAACCACGGACAGTTACTCTCGTAGTGTATCTTGCAGTACAGCGCTTCAAACTCGTCGCCCTCCGCGCCGAGGAACGAATAGAACGTCTTTTCGTTCTTCTTCAGCAACACCGCGCCCGCCGCGTCTCCGAACAATATGCAGCTCGCGCGGTCGGTGTAGTCGGTCTGATTGGAGAGCTTTTCCGAGGACACGATCAGCACGTTCTTATACTTGTCCGTATCGAGATATTTCTGGGCGATATCAAGCGACGAGATGAAACCCGTGCACGCGCTGTTCACGTCGAAGCAAGCCGCGTTTTTCGCGCCTATGCGTTTCTGGATAAGGCAGGACATTGCCGGATAGAAAAAGTCGGGCGTACAGGTGGAGACGATTATCAGTTCCACTTCCTCCGCGCTCATCTTCGCCGACTTCAGCGCCTGGAGCGCCGCCTGCGCCCCCATATAATAATTGGGCTTATCCGCCGCAATGTGCCGCTGTTTAATGCCCGTTCTCGGGAATATCCACTCGTCCGAGGTGTCGAGGATCTCCGAAAATTTGTCGTTGTCGGCAACAAATTCGGGGACGTAGCTGCCTGTTCCTAAAAACTCTATACCGCTCATTAAAAAAACTCCTTGATTTTATTTTCAAAATAATGTATAATAATACACGGGGGAAAAATTTCCTCCGAAATCGGCAAAGACGAATAGCCGAGCCGATGATTACCAAAACATACCACTTTATATTTTACCTTATTTTCGAAAATTTGTCAACCCTTTTTTGAATATGTCAATAAATTTTCACAATATACGGAGGTTTTTATGAAAACAGCATTTTTATTTTCGGGACAAGGCTCCCAATACCCGGGCATGGGCGCGGAGCTTGCGAAGAAGTACGGCGCGGCAAAGGAAATTCTGGAGTGCGGCTCGGACATTCTTGGCTTTGACTTGCTGAAAAAGCTGAGTGACGGCACCGCCGAGGAGCTTGCGCAAACGCGGCTCTCTCAGCCCGCAATATTCACCGCGTCGCTGATAGCGCTTTGCGCGGTCCGCGAGAACGGTGTTGAAAACGCCGCGGTCGCGGGTCACTCTCTCGGCGAATACGCGGCAATGTACGCGTCGGGAATGCTCTCAATGGAAGACGCGTTCAAGGCTATCAAGCTGCGCTCGGAAGCTATGGCTAAGGCGGCAGAGAACGCTCACGGGGCTATGGCGGCGGTGATCGGTGCGGACAACACCCAGATCGACGAAGTATGCGCTTCCGTCGACGGATTTGTCGCACCCGCGAATTACAACTCGCCTGTCCAGACCGTTATCGCGGGAGAAACAGCGGCGGTGGACGCGGCAATCGCGAAATTTACCGAGCTCGGCAAACGCAGCGTAAAACTAGCGGTTTCGGCGGCATTCCACACGAAGCTCATGCAGCCCGCCGCGGACGAGTTCAAGGCGGCGGTATCGAGCTTTAAATTCAATGCGCCCGACTGCGATTTCTACGCAAATCTGTACGGAAAAAAACTCGAGGATTTCTCGGATATGCCCTCCTATCTTGCGGCGCATATCTGCTCTCCTGTCAAATTCGCGGACGAGCTTGCTGCAATGCAGAACGCGGGCATAGAAGCGTTTGTCGAGCTTGGCCCGAATAAGGTGCTCACGGGTCTTGTAAAGAAGACGTTAAAGGGCATAATAAACGTCAACGTTGAGAACGCGGAGACACTGGACAAGGCTCTCGCCGCGCTGAAGTAAGCCGCGTGGGGGAGCGGTTTGCCCGCCGTCCCTTGGCGCTGCTTAACGAAAACCGCCTGCGGACCGATCGGGGCGGACGTGCGAACCGCTGTCGGCAGGGCACCCAAATGTTCACAAAACCAAAAAAGGAGACATAAAATATGAGAAAATTCTGTTTGATAGGACACCCCCTCGGACATTCGCTGTCGCCGAAGATACACACGCGGCTGTTTGAGCTCTCGGGGGAGAAAGTTGAGTACACACTGGAGGATATCGCTCCCGAGGAACTGCAGGAAAAATACGGTTTCTTGTCGGAGCTTGACGGATTTAACATTACCATACCGCATAAGGTTGATATAATCAGTTATTGCGACGAGTTGTCCGACGGCGCAAAACGCTATCGCTCAGTAAACTGCGTCAAGAACGGTGGGAAAAAGATCGGCTACAACACGGACTGTATCGGCTTTACGAAGTCTATTGAGCTGTTGGGCGCGTCTTTGAACTCCAAGGTGCTGCTGATTGGCTGCGGCGGCGTGGGCAGAATGATGGCTATCGAGACAGCACTGGAGGGCGGTGAGCTGACTATCGCCGCATTGGAGAACGATCTGCCGCTCGCCGCGAACGTTATCGGCGAGATACAGAAAATGTGCCCTTCCGCTAAGGTAAAGGCGGTAAAAATACCCGACGATGGGCTTTCCAACGGTGCTCTCGGAAATGAAAGCTTTGATTTGCTTGTGAACGCCTGCCCCGTCGGAATGTTCCCGAAGGTTGACAGAATGCCCTGTCTGCCGGAGGTCCTTGATAACGTGAAGTTCGTGTTCGACGCTGTCTACAATCCCAAGGAGACGCTGCTCGCCAAGACCGCACGCGAAAAGGGTCGCAAGGCAATGACAGGAATGGCTATGTTGGTGCTCCAGGCGGTGGCGGCTCATGAAATATGGGATAACGCCGCATATAATAAAGAAGACATTGATAAGCTGATCGCGGATATGGAGGCTTTGGTATGAGCAAGCCGTTAAGCGTATATCTGTGCGGCTTTATGGGCTGCGGAAAGAGCCATATCGGACGGCAGCTCTCGACGGCGCTGAACAGGCGTTTCGTCGATCTGGACAAGTATATCGTCACCGCCGAAAAAATGTCGATCCCCGAAATATTCGAGAAGTACGGCGAACCGCATTTCAGGCAGCTTGAAACGCAGTACATACGCAAGCTGTCCGACGGCAGCATAGTCGCGACGGGCGGCGGCGCGCTCATCAACGACAAAACGGCAAGGTTTGCGCGGGAAAACGGTTTGTCAGTGTACATCAACACTTCGTTCGAGGTGTGCTACGGACGGATAAGGGGCGACGCTAACCGTCCTCTTGTGGTAAGCAACACTCCTGAGCAGCTTCGGGAGCTGTACAACAAGCGCGCAAAGATATATCGGCGCAACGCGATGTGTATGGTCAACGGCAATACGCGCGATACCATTATCACCGAGGAAATAGTTAAGCTGGTGAGATTTCACGAGGGCAGACTCAACGCATAAATTCTTTCAAAAATGCAGCCGAAAATCAAACAGAAAAACGCGTTGAAAACGGCGCTGAAAAAAGATATGCGAAAAAGCGTCAAAACAGCTTTACAAAGCCGAATCCTCTCAACAGATCATACCGAAAAAACACGGTTTTTTCGGAACAAAAAAGCAGCTTTTTTCGGCAGCGCGGCAAAGGAGAATTATGGTAATCAAAAACGTTAAAATTAAAACCATGTCCGACAGGGACTACGAAAACGGCTTTGTGCGATTCGGGGAGATAATCACCGAGATCGGCGATATGAACGTGTATATCCCGACGGGCGAGGAGGAAATCGACGGCTCGGGGAAAACGCTGTACCCCGGGTTTATCGACGCACACTGCCACCTCGGAATGTGGAGCGACTGCTATTCAATGCAGCTCGAGGGCGACGACGGCAACGAAATGACCGACCCGTCCACCCCTCACTTGCGCGCCGTTGACAGCATTAACGCCATGGACAGGTGTTTCTCGGACGCGGTAAGCGCGGGCGTGACGTGCGTTTGCACGGGCGTGGGCAGCGCAAATCCGATAGGCGGTTCGTTTGCGCTGATAAAAACGTTCGGCTCGAAGCGCGTGGATAAGCTGATCGTGAAGTCTCCAGCTGCTATAAAATTTGCGCTGGGAGAAAATCCCAAATCCACCTACAATGACCGCGACGAAACTCCAATAACGCGCATGGCGACTGCGGCTATTATCCGCGAGCAGCTTCAAAAGGCGCTCCGCTACAAGGAGGACTTGGACGAGTACAAGCGCACAAAGGGCACGGACGACGAGGTCTCCAAGCCCGACTTCGACACGAAATGCGAGGCTCTGCTGCCGCTTTTCGGCAAGGAGAACAAGCTGAAAGCGCATTTCCACTGCCACCGCGCGGACGACATCTTCACGGCGGTGAGGATATCCAAAGAATTCGGGTTGGATTATGTGCTGATACACTGCACGGATGGCGGTATAATCGCGGAGGAGCTTGCCGAGGACTGCCCCGCCGTTGTGGTTGGTCCGCTCTTCGGCGACCGAGGAAAGCCCGAGCTTGCCAACCACGACATCACAACGCCGCGTATTCTCCGCGAACATGGAATAAAGTGCGCGATCTGCACCGATCACCCCGAAACGCCGATACAGTATCTGCCCATGACGGCGGCGCTGGCAGTTCGCGGAGGGCTTTCCGAGGAGAACGCGCTGCGCTCTATCACGATAAACGCGGCGGAGGTTCTCGGCGTTGAGGGTATACTCGGCTCAGTTGAGGTCGGCAAGAGCGCCGATTTCGTACTGTTCGAGAGTGGCAGATCGCCGCTTGACATCATGAGCTTGCCAAATATGGTCATTGTGGACGGAAAGATCGCGGTGAACGACGCCGTTTAATATTGAGGAGGAACAACATCAAAATGCGTGAAATTAACGCTAATGAAATAACCAAAGCAACAGCGCGGCTGTGCGTTGAAGCAAATCTGCATCTGCCGTGCGGAATGCGCGAGCGTATTGAGCAGAGCGCCGAATTTGAGAAGAGCGAGCTTTGCAGGAGCGTGCTCGGCGATATCGTCGCGAATGTCGACTGCGCTGCGGAGCTTGGTGTGCCGATCTGCCAGGACACGGGAATGGCAGTGGTATTCGCGGAGATAGGGCAGGATGTTCATATCGTCGGCGGAGCATTCGAGGACGCGGTGAACAGGGGCGTTGCCGAGGGCTATGTCAACGGACGGCTTCGTCTGAGCATAGTCGGCGACCCGTTGGAGCGCGTCAACACGGGCGACAACACCCCCGCCGTTATCCATACGCGGATAATTTCCGGCGATAAAATAAGGCTCACCGTCGCGCCAAAGGGCTTCGGCAGCGAGAATATGAGCCGACTTAAGATGTTCACGCCGTCCGCAGCAAAGGAAGATATTGTAAATTTCGTTACGGAAACGGTATCGCTCGCGGGGAGCAATCCCTGTCCGCCTATCGTGGTGGGAGTGGGCATCGGCGGCGATTTCGAGTATTCGGCGCTCATGGCGAAAAAAGCCCTGTGCAGAAATCTGAACGTTCGCCACCCCGAGCCGTTTTACGCCGAAATGGAGCGGATTATGCTCGACGAGATAAATAAGCTCGGTATAGGCTCGCAAGGCTTTGGCGGCACGGTAACGGCACTGTACGTCAATATCGAGAAAGCGCCCACGCATATCGCGGGACTGCCTGTCGCGGTTAATATCGGCTGCCACGTTACCCGTCACGCGGAAACCGTGCTATAATCCCGTTCGGGCTTTGCCCTTGTCAATTCAGCGTTTTTTCGCGGAATAACTTGTATTCCGGCAAAGCCTTTGCAGATACTTCAGCGTTCCCGTCGGCAAACGAGGGAAAATCTTAAAAAAATTGCAGCATTTTTCGGACATATCGGGTATTACTTACAGAAGCGGAGAGTTTTATGCAGACATTATCTCTGGTGACGCGCGAGAGCTTTGACGAGGTCATGCGGCTCTACACGCCGACCGTTTACGGAATAGCGTTCACGAGACTTCGCAGCGCTGTCGACGCGGAGGACGTTTCGCAAGACGTTTTCCTGCGGTACTTCAAGGCGGACATTACATACGAGAGCGAAGAGCACCGCAAGGCATGGCTCATACGCTGTACGCTGAACCGCACAAACAGCTTCGCATCGTCCTCGCAGTTTCGTCACAGGCTCGAAAACAAAAGTTATGACGAGCTTACCGAAAACGAAGTACCGTCCGCGAACACCGTCGAGGCACTTGCAGAACGCTTGGAGCGGCAAACGGCCGTTCTGAACGCGGTCATGGCGCTGCCGACGAAATACCGCACGGTGATACATCTGTTCTACTTCGAGGATATGTCGACTGCTGATATAGCCAAGGTTCTCGGTATACGCGAGCCGACCGTGAGGTCGCAGCTTACCCGCGCCCGCGAACGGCTGAAAACGCTTCTGAAGGGGGAGGTGGAGTTCTGATGAATTTTAGAGACGAGTACAAAAAGGAAATAAAAGAGCTTTCCTCCGACGAAACGACGGAGCGTATCCGCAGGGAGGTCATGGCACGGCTTTCGCAGAACGGACCGACCAAGACGGAAGTACGCGAAAAGAAGCCGCTGCCAATGAAGCGTATCACGCTAATCGGCGGCTCGATAGCGGCGTGTCTGGTCATTGGTTTTACGGTTTTGACAGCATACAACAGGTTTATAAACCTTGACAGCAATATGATGGTGCCGGGCCAGAATGCGGGTGGTATACAGCAAGGCGGCGGGAGCCGTCCGAACAGCATCAATGGTGACGCAAATAATGTGACTGGGAACGCAAACGAAGGGATCTCCTTGGACGGAAACGATTATATGAGTTCACCTGCGGACGGCAGCAGCGCGTCGGATGCGCAGAGCGTTCCACCGTCCGCAAACAGCACCTCCGAAAACGGCGGCAACCAAAAATTCCCCGAAGCGGACGCGGGTCTTGCGAACGGCGAAACGGTGATAACGCTTGACGGCGAGGGTTTTACACTCGACAGCGGCAGCAGCAGTTACCACTTTTCGCTTATTTCCCCCAACGTGAGTGCGGGCGGTCTCACCGACGATTTTTCGGGCGAACATATTGAGGCAAGAGCCGCTGACGGAACTCGTTATATAATTGTGTTCCGTGAAGATGACGTTTTATTGGCAAGTACGGAATATGAAATTCTGGGAATATATGTATTCTCAGGATAAAATTGGCAATTTTAACAAAACGCGTTTTAAAAGCCCTGCTTGTCAATGTAAAAAATTAACAAATTTTTTCTGAAATTTTTTCAAAAACGGAGCGCTTGATGTGCTCCGTTTTATTTTATTTTACAACTTCTGCTTAATTTGTGAATTTAGAGATAAAATTTTATGAAAAAATTGTGAAAATCACGAAAAAGTACTTGAAATGTTGAAAACTTTGTGATATAATGTATACGAAAAGATTAATGATAACGTTTACATAAGGGTAACGGTTATGTGGTATTTATTTGCTGCGGTGATTATATAATGATTATGTTGACTGTATGGACGTAGTTAGACGGTTCGCAATATGAGACTGCGGACACGGGCGTCCGAGACAAGGGTTGTTTTTAAAACAGAGGTGATTTTTTATGTTGGGATTGGAACAGGCGATAAGAAACAGCGGTAATTTCGCGTTCATAATAAGATATCAGCCTGATTTTCCCATTGAATTTCTGCCCGGAGATAATCCCTTCTCCGAAGGAAATAAGGCTTTGCTTGGAGAAATCATCTTCCCGGAGGATTATCAGCCGTTCTGCGATATCATAAGCGAAATCGTAAGCGGTCACTCACATGATGTGAAAGCTCACGTCAGGCTGAAATGCGGGGATAACTACCGATGGTATTACATATCGGCGGGTCCCGAGTTCCGGGAGGACAGTACGCTCTCTCAATTGACTGGTATGTTGTTTGATGTGACGGAATACCTCGACTGCGGGGGCGACGACGAGGTCATGCGGACGTTCAAGAGAAAGGTCGAAAGCTCTATGGGCTCGTCAAAGAACAACACGCCGCAATTGTTGGATATTCTCGGACAGGATTATCTTGAGCGTATACAGCTTCCGTTTTCACGCATTAAAGGATTGTATTCGGCGATAATCGCCGAGGACGGCAAGATACTCGCGGCTGCGCAGGACAAAAAGATAAATCTTAACAAAATGAGTTATCAGCGCAAAAAGAGCATACGGGTAAAGCATCGCACAGTGGCTTCGTGGGTGATAGCGGGCGAGTCGCTGGAGGATATCAATGACTGCGTTCAGCTTTTGGATACCATGGTTCAGACTGTCTCCGAGATCGCAAATTCGTATGTGGTGCTGTATGAGGAAATGGACAACTCGCAGAAGGCAAACAAGCTGCTCGGCGAGAATTTCGAGGATCAGATACTCGTCAACAACGTTTACTCGCTGATACTCCGCAGCCGTAACACGGCGGCGTCGTTCGGCAGCATAATCCCGCTGATACGTGATTATTTCGGGCTGGATGATCTGATGTTCTGCACGGACGACACGCACCCGATAAAGGTTTACCGCTGGAACGAAAACGGCGATATTATCCCGCTTATCTCCAAAACGCCGCTAAACGATCAGATCGACAAGGAGCTGGACAACAACGCGGTCGTATGCATTACCGAAGACGAGCTGCGGGGTGCAGACAGCAAGGGTCGAAGCTGCGCGCTTTCGAGAGTTTACGACAACGGCAGTCCGCGCGGCGTAATTGTATTTATGTCGCCCGATAAAAACCGCGTCTGGACGAACCGCGACCGCAAAATGCTGCGCAGCATTACGCAAATAATCTCGACGGTTATCTACCGTTCGTTTATGGAGAACGAGCTTGCGGTGTCGCAGGAACACCTGTTACGTCTGGCTTACTTTAACACCACCACAGGAATACCGAACCGAAGCGCGTTTGAGCGCGATTTCAGCATGTACATCACCGAGGGCACAAGCGGAGCGCTTATCTCCATTGAGATCGCCAATCTCAAGGAACTGTCCGAAACATACAGCTGTCAGTATTCCGAGGACGTTGTGCGGAGTATTGCCGAATATATCTCGGCAATACCGACGGAAAATCCCAAAAAGGTATATATGTTCTCAAATGATATTCTGTTTGTTACTATGTGCAAATCCACACGCGAGGATGCTTTAAGTCTGGCACAGGCAATTCTCATCAAGTTCCGCTCGCCGTGGTTCCTGAATGACAGCGAAAATCAGCTCGACATCTACGCCGGGATAAGTATGTTCCCGAACGACGCGGACGATGTTGCCGACTGCGTTCGCGCGGCGACCAAGACGCTCAGGCTCGCCAAGGACAGAAACCTTCACGACGCGCTGTGCTACTCGGACGGTCTTGAGGAGAAGCTCGACAACAACCTGCGCGTGAGAAAGCTGATCATGGACGCTGCCGAAAACGATTTCAAGGGGTTCTATTTCCTGTACACCCCTGTTGTGGACGCGCATACGGGAGAGCTTGTGTGCTGCGAGGCGCACCTGTTCTGGAGCAACGGCGATATTATTGTTTCGCGCGACAGGTTTTTGCCCGTCGTTGAACGAATGGGACTTTCGGAGAGTATCTACGAGTTCGTTGTTGAACGGCTGTGCGAGTTCTGCACGGCAGTGCGCGAAATGGGACTCGTGAATTTCCGCGTGGCATTCAGTATTCCCGAGAATATCCTTAACTCCGAGGCCGGTGTTATGATACTGCGCAAGGCGCTGCTGGAGTATTCCCTGCCGCCGGAGGCTATCAGTATCTCGGTATCGGAGAGCGACGGCACGCTGGGTATGCGCAACAATTACCTCAAACAAATGGCGGCAAGCGGCGTGAACTTAATCGCCGACGACAAGGGTGGGAACTTCTTCACTGCCGCGCCGCTCGAAAATCCGTATATCAAAATGCTCAAGCTGCGCTGCCGCCGTTTAAGCGACGATCCCGTATCGGCAGGCTTTGTAAGGTCGGTTATCGAGCGCGCTCATGAAAAAGGGTTAACCGTATGCATAAAGGGAGTTGACAATTTAAGGTCGCTCGAGAACGCACGCAGCTTCAACGCGGATCTGATACAAGGCATTATCAACGGCAGACCGCTCCACACCTCGGACTTTATCAAGAAAATGGTCATGAATAATTCCGTGAAATAATTTATAAAAAAAGCCGAAGATTTTTCAACAATCCTCGGCTTTTTTTATTTTTTGGCGAAATTTAGATAAAAGGCAAAAATCGGTGAAATTCTCTTGCAAATACAGAAAAAAAGGTATATAATAATAAGTGTGCGGATTGAATAACTTTAATATATAGTTGGGAAAAATTAGGAGAACAATGAAAGAATTATTAAGTTACCTTACCGGTCACCTGAAACGCGTGGATAAGGTGCTGCCCGTGATATGCTTTCTGATAACGGCGTTCGATATATTTTTGGTTAACTCTATGTACCAGACGGATTTTGTAAATCAACGGCTGGTGAAAACGCAGTTTATCGCGGCGATATTGGGCATCTGCGCGTCAATAATTATCAGCTTTTTCGACTACAAATTTATCACCAAGCTGTGGTATATCTACACTCCGATAGCCGTTATATTACAGCTTTTGCTGTGGTCTCCGCTGGGCGTTTACCGCGGCGACGACTTGGCATGGATACAGATAGGCGGCAAGAACGGCATCACCATTCAGCCGTCCGAGATACTAAAGTTCGTGTTTATCATCACGCTTGCGCTGCATATCACCAAACTCGGCGACAAGCTCAATTCTCTGCCGCGCCTGCTGCTGTTATGCGCGCACGGATTTTTCCCTGTAGCGATCATCACATTGCAAGGCGACATCGGCTCGGCGATCGTGTTTGTGTTTATTTTTATTGTGATGCTGTTTATGGCGGGTATTTCGTGGAAGTATATAGCAGCTGCCGCCGCCGCCGTTCCACCGCTGATCTACGTCGCGTGGAATTTTATACTGAACGACGACCACCGAAACCGAATCCTGATACTGTTTGACGAGGAGCTTCAGCAAGAGGAAATCCGCGGTACGTACTTTCAGCAAAATCAGGGACAGATCGCGCTGGGTTCGGGACAGCTTACGGGGCTGGGCTTTAATCGTGACAACCTTTCCGTTACGTTTATACCCGAAGTCGGCAACGATATGATATTCACATATATCGGCATGACAATGGGATTTGTCGGCTGCGTCGCGGTTGTTATCGCGCTGGCGGCGCTCTGCCTTAAGCTGCTGTCAAACGCCTCGGGCGCGGGCGATCCGCTCGGGCGGCTGATATGCGTGGGCGTGTTCGCACTGATACTGTTCCACTGTGTAATAAACATCGGAGTGGCGCTTTCGGTATTACCCGTTGTCGGCATACCGCTGCCGTTTATAAGCACGGGTGGCACGTCGATGATAATGATGCACTCCTATATCGGCTTGGTGCTGAGCGTCTCGTCTCATAAGGAAAAGGCTAAACATATGTTCTATGAGGAATAATTATTGATCGAAAGGACAGAATTTTATGAAACCTATCGTAAGAAATATCGGCGTTCTCTATCCCGAAGCGCAGCTTGAGGCGCAGAAAAAGCGCTACAAAACCGCGGAATGCGGTTTTGCGGAGCACTTCGGTTCGCTGGGCGAGCACCGCTTCTTCTCCGCTCCGGGGCGTACCGAGATTTGCGGAAACCACACCGACCACAACAACGGAAAGGTATTCGCGGCGAGCGTAGACCTTGATGTTATCGCGGTGGTGGAGCAGACCGACGACAACATAGTCACGATAAAATCCGAGGGCTTCCCCGAAGATAATATCGACCTGTCCGACCTTGAGATCAAGGAGGAGGAGAAAAACACCTCTGCATCGCTTATACGCGGTGTCGCGAGGGGAATGCGCAGATACGGATACAAAATCGGCGGTTTCCGCGCGTACACAACCTCTACCGTTATGAAAGGCTCGGGACTGTCGAGTTCGGCGGCGTTCGAGGTACTGGTCGGCACTGTTTTGTCACATCTGTACAACGGCGGTCAGGTACCGCCTGTAAAGATCGCGCAGATCTCGCAGTTCGCCGAGAATGAATACTTCGGCAAGCCCTCGGGGCTTATGGATCAAATGGCGTGCTCCGTCGGAGGATTTGTCGCGATCGACTTTAAGGACAACGACACGCCCATTATCGAGAGCGTTCCGTGCGATTTCGCGAGCTACAGTCACGCGCTTTGCATCGTCGACGCAAAGGGAGACCACGCCGACCTCACGAACGAGTACGCGGCAATCTCGCACGAAATGAAAGCCGTCGCGGGATATTTCGACTGTGAGACGCTTCGCTCCATAGCGCTTGCGGACGTTATGCTGAATATAAACGATCTGCGCGTTAAATTTGGTGACAGAGCGGTGCTCCGCGCTATCCACTTCTTCCACGAGAACGACCGCGTGGAACGCGCCGTTCACGCACTGAAAAATGATCGCTTCGACGACTTCCTTGCCGCGGTAAAAGAGAGCGGTGACAGCTCGTTCAAGTACCTCCAGAACATCTACCCCAGCTCCGACGTGCGCCGCCAGTGCCTGTCGATAGCACTGAACGTCGCCGAAAATACGCTCCACCGCAAGGGTGCGTGCCGCGTTCACGGCGGCGGTTTCGCGGGAACGATACAGGCATTCGTGCCGTTTGACACGCTCCAGCAGTTCAAAATGAACATGGAGAAGATATTCGGCGCGGGCTCGTGCCATGTTCTCATGATTCGCCCTGTAGGCGGCGCGGAGGTTCTGCTTGACGAGCAAATCAAATAAATAAGGGGAGGTATCCCCTCCCCCGTTTGTTAATTGACCTCGTATCCGCTCATCTGCTTTATGAGCATTACGTCAACGAGCGCGTCCACTGAAATGCCGTTCTCTGTGTATTCCTCCGCGAACACCTTGCCGTTTTCGCGTATCTGCGCGGTGTAGCCCGCCTTGTCGTAGGGCAGCAGCAGCTTCATTCGACGGCTTGTCTGCGGAAGATTTCTGGCTATTTTTTCCATAAGCTCGTCAATGCCCTCGTTTTTAAGAGCGCTTATCTTGACTGTCTTATCGTCGGTCGGTATACTCTCGGTGAGCTTGTCGCACTTGTTGAGCACGGTCACGACGGGAATTTCCGCCGCTCCCAGTTCCGCAAGCGTTTTCAGCGTAACGTCGGCTTTTTCCGGGGCGTCGGGGTCGCTCACGTCGCAGACGTGGATAATGATGTCCGCGCAGGCAGCCTCCTCGAGCGTCGACTTGAACGCCTCTACAAGGTGATGCGGCAGACGGCGTATCAGCCCGACCGTATCGACGAGCAGCAGGCTGCGCCCGTCGGGCAGCTCGATAGACCGCGAGGTCGGGTCAAGTGTCGCGAACAGCTTGTCCTCGGCGAGGACGCCCGCACCCGTCAGAAGGTTCAGCAGCGTGGATTTTCCTGCGTTCGTGTAACCGACGATAGCGCCGACCTGAACGTTGTCCTTTTTGCGGCGCGTTCTCGAGTAGCCGCGACGCTCCTCGAGCTCCCTCAGCTCGTCGGCGAGCTTGTCAATACGGCGGCGAATGTGACGGCGGTCAGTCTCGAGTTGGGTCTCGCCCGGACCGCGCGTACCGATACCTCCGCCGAGACGGGACAGGCTCGTACCTATGCCCATAAGGCGCGGCAAACGGTAACGCAGCTGCGCAAGTTCGACTTGCAGCTTGCCCTCGCGCGAGACCGCTCTCCCCGCGAAAATATCCAGAATAAGCATCGTGCGGTCGATAACGCGCACGTCCGTTTCGTCCTCGATATTGCGTATCTGCGACGCGGTAAGCTCGCAGTCGAAGATCAGCAAGGTCGCTCCCAGCTTTTGGCAAAGCTCCTTGACCTCGGTCAGCTTGCCCTCGCCGATAACGGTCGCGGAATCGTAGGCGTCGCGCTTCTGGATAACGCGTGCAATCTCCTCCGCTCCCGCGGTTTTCGCAAGCTCGGAAAGCTCGTCAACGGAGACCTCGCAGTCATATTCGCCGATATCGGCGGATACTAGAATTGCTTTTTCAATTGTTTTTTCTTGCATAAAAAATCTCTCCTTTCTTGATAGGAGTGAGTAACTTGTTTATTATAGCAAATAAAAAACGATTTGTCAAGGGAGAATTGTTAAAATGCTTGATCGATACAGAGACAGAACAAAATTTATTCCGCTTGTCGAGTTACACGAAGAAGACGGACTTATCTGTATCTCGCCTGAGGACAACTACGATATCGCAATTGATGCTGAAAAATGCTATGTCCCGTTTGAGGGATTAAAGCCTTTTTTTGCGGTCATATTGAAACATATTGGCGAACTTGACAATATCGTTCAGCAGTTTGACAATTTGAAGTGCGGAACTCCACTTTCAGATGAAACTCCGTACATTCTGAATATGATAAACGTTCCAAAGACGAATTTCGTAACGTTTGAATACATCTGTACTGATGTTAATTCAGAGTTCAACGCCCTGTTTGAATACAAAAACGAGCGCTTTTATCTAAGGGAATTCGGCATGGTAAAAAATATTCATGATGATTGGGATATTGCTCTCCGATAAGAGCCCGCAAAAGGGCGAGACAATAAAAAAGACGAGGCAGCTTATGAATTATACGAACCTACAGCCTTTACGGATTCCGGACGGCTGGACAATAGTTTTCAACAACTCCGAGGATATTGACTTTGAAAAAATCTCCTCGAAGGACGATAAACTGTGGCTTTACTCCATTGAAAATCTGCTGTATATTACTGCGGAATCTACCCGCAAACAAAATATGCAAACGCAGACACAAAAAACGGGTATTGATCCGGGGTGGTACCCCGACGCCGACCCGAAAAGCAATTATACACTTTACGCTGTGTTATACGACAATTGGGCAGAGCCGCTGCTTGGGTTCACATCAAGGAGCAAGACCGAAATCGTGAACATGCTTAAGAAGCGGCTGTTCCGAGAATTTATGCCGCCAAACAGATTTATTGACGAAAAGCATTTTCGTAAAAACCACAAAGGTAAACCACCAACAAAATAAGGGGCGAAAAATATGAAATTTAAAAGGTTTGATGTAATTATTGTCGGCACGGGCATTTCGGGCATCTATGCAGCGCTTAATCTTGACGGCGGATTATCTATACTTATGCTTTCAAAAAAGGAGCTTACACTGTGCAATTCTGCGCTTGCGCAGGGCGGTGTGGCTGCCGTAATGGACAAGGATCACGACGACAGCGAACTGCACATCAAGGACACACTTATCGCGGGGCAGTACAAAAACAATCTCGACAACGTGAAAATCCTCGTCGAGCAAGGACCGCGCGACGTTGAGCGACTTGTCGAGAAGTACGGTGTGGATTTCGACCGCAACGAGGACGGCTCACTCGCGCTCACGCTCGAGGGCGGACACTCGCGGCGGCGTATCGCTCACCACAAGGACACAACGGGCTTTGAGATCGAGACAAACCTGATAGCGCAGGTGCAAAAGCTCACAAACGTTACTGTTATCAACAATTCGGTGCTGTGCCGTCTGGAGCGCGAAAACGGTATGTTTTTCGCCGAGGTCATCACGGAGAGCGGCGAATACGAGTACTACTTCGCAAATGCCGTCATTATGGCGACGGGCGGTATCGGGCGCGTTTACGATTTCACCACAAACTCCGCGATAGCTACGGGCGACGGCATTCAGCTCGCGTACAATCTCGGAGCGGAGATCAAAAATTTATCATACGTTCAGTTCCACCCGACAGCGTTCGCCGATAAAGATAACAGAGAGTGCTTTTTGATCTCCGAGGCGGTGCGCGGCGAGGGTGCTTATCTGCTCAACTGCAGCAAGGAACGCTTTATGCCGGGCTACGAGCCCGAGCGCAAGGAGCTTGCCCCGCGCGATGTAGTCTCCAAGTGCATAATGGAAGAGCAGAAGAAAACGGGCAGCGACGAGTTCTGGCTCGATATCTCGCACAAAGACCCCGAGTTCGTCAAGAATCACTTCCCCATGATCTATAATAAAGTGCTCGAAAAGGGCTATGATATGACCAAGGAACCTATCCCGATCTACCCATGCCAGCACTATTTAATGGGCGGCATTAATGTTGACGGCAAGGGCGCGACCAACATCGAGGGCTTGTACGCGGCTGGAGAGTGCTCGCATACGGGCGTTCACGGTGCGAACCGTCTGGCGAGCAATTCCCTGCTCGAAGCTCTGGTGTTCTCGCGGCTTATCGCGGAGGATATCAACGGCAAGCTTACACACGACAGCGACGGCGAGGTCGAATATCTCCTCCCCGCGCCCGACGGTAAGCCGCTCCCGCATGGAATACGCACCGAGGTTCGCCACATAATGCAGAAATCCTACTTCATCTATCCCGACTATCCTGAAGCGGAAAAGGGCTTGAAACGCATTACCGAGCTTAAAAACGACCTCGAAAACGGCGGCTGGGCAGTCACTTCCGATTTCGTGGAAACCAAGTCGATAGTTACCTGCGCGTATATCATACTTACTGAAGTTATGGAAAGGAAAGACAAAAAATGATACTTTTACCCTTTTACGTTGACGACCTGATCAAAACGGCGCTCAGCGAGGATATCAACTACATTGACAGCACTGCTGATTTGCTTATTGACGAGGACGACACGTCCTCCGCGTATTTTATGGCAAAGGCGGACGGCGTTCTCGCAGGGCTTGAAATAGCGCTGCGTGTGTTCACGATACTCGACCCCGAAATGAAGATTGAGTGCCTGAAAAAAGACGGCGACCGAGTTTCCAAAGGCGACATTATCGCGAATTTCGGCGGTCATACGCGCCTTATGCTGAAAGCCGAGCGCACGTCGCTGAACATCCTGCAGCACATGAGCGGAATTGCGACCTACACGCGTAAATGCGTCGATGCGGTGAAGGGCACGAACGCATCCATTACCGACACGCGCAAAACGATTCCCGGACTTCGCGCGCTGCAAAAGTACGCGGTTACGGCGGGCGGCGGGCGCAATCACCGCTACAACCTCACCGACGCAGCAATGCTTAAGGACAACCATATTGACGCTTACGGCGGCATTACCGCGGCAGTGAGCGCTCTACGCAAAAAAGCGGGACACATGCTCCAGATTGAGGTGGAGACGCGTGATCTCAATGAGGTTCGGGAGGCTCTTAACTGCGGAGTGAACGTGATAATGCTCGACAATATGAGTACCGCCGAAATGACCGAGGCGTGCAAGCTCATAAACGGCAGAGCGAAAACCGAAGCCAGCGGCAATGTAACGCTTGACAATATCCGCGCTGTTGCGGAAACGGGTGTCGACATAATCAGTCTCGGCGCGCTCACGCATTCGGTAACGGCGTTTGATATTTCAATGAAATGGAGGAAATAATATGGACGAGATCGAATTCAGATATGACACGCAGCTCCTGCTCGATGCAGAAAACCCCTCGGACGACCTCGAGGACGAGCTTGACGAGTATATCCGCACGCACTTCAAGGGCGATTCGCTGTTGGTAATCGCGGACGAGGACGAAAACGGCGTTATGACCGCAAAACTGCATTTCCACACCAACGAGCCCTGGCAGATCTTGGAATACTGCCGCACGCTTGGCGAGATTTACGATATCGTGGTAGAGGATATGATAAGGCAGTCAAGAGGTCAAAAAGGATAACAAAAAGGCGGCACTTCAAATGCCGCCCTTTGATTTTATCTTGCTGTCGGTTCGCCCGGAGTGACGATTGTATCCTCGTCGATTTTATTCAGCTCAAATTCGGATATATGCTCGGAATGGTTTTACGTCCATACGTTCACATTCAGCGTTCCACCGTAACTGCTCAGGTCGTAATGCATATAATCTGCCCAAAGCTCATGGCAAACATCGTTCGCGTAGTCGTAAACGCGTATTCCCGCGCAGTTGTAGCCATCGGCGTTCTTTTTTATCTCCGCAATTATTTCGCATTTGCCGTCGTCATTCAAGTCGCACAGCAGCACGTTTTCAACGAGAACGTCGCCGAAGAGCAGCATTTCATCGCCGTTCTTTTCCGCGCCTATTCCGTTAAAGGCGGCAGAGAACGTCACGTCGGGGAATTCCGCCATTGTCCAGCTTACCGACCTTGAACCGTCTATCCGCGCGATCTCGGCAACGGGATTTTCAACGGGGCTGCCCCGCAGCATAGCAAGCGTGAGCGTCTGCTCAGTCATTACCTCGCTATCACCGTACCTTCTTTCAGCAACGACAAGTCTGCCGTCCTCAAGCCTAAGATCGTAATCGTAATACATACGGTTTTCAAGCGTATAGTGAATGTTATTTGCGTAATCGTAAGCCTCGATATGCCCGTCAACGATACCCGAGCCCATAGCCACAGTGGAAATTATCTCGCGCTTGCCGTCAAAGTTAAGGTCGGCAAGGTAAACGTTTACTACGGGCATACCCTCGTACAGCCGCTGCTCCGCGTAAATTTCGTTTCCGTTCTCGTCCTTGACGCCCTCGGTGAGAGCGCTCACTCTTCCCACGTTGTCGGTCACGCGGAATTTCACGCCCGGAAACTCGTCCATTGTCCAGTAAAGCGTACTGTTGTGCGATTCCGTCACGTCGTACACCTTTTCAATCTCGGGGGAATTTATGCCGCCGCTCTCGCCCTCAAGCGTCAGACCAAATTCCACAAGCCGCCACGTGACCTTGCTGCCCGTATCGTGCGGATCGTCGAGAAGTCCTATTGTCGCGGTGCCGACATACTCGCCCGGCACGTAATCAACATCGCTGAATGAAGAAGCTGTAAGCGTACTGAACGTCATTTCCTGAACGTACTCGCCGCCCGGCTCAACGATATGCGAATCCAACGCGTCTGCAAATGCGCCCGTGACGGAAATATCTGACAATATGTGATCGCCGCGCACTATTTTGGTGGATATCTCGGTGTGAGAACCCTCACCCTGAACGGGCATATAGAGCCCTATCGGCTTGTCGGTCATGTTCCGAACCGTAGCCTTGATTTGGATATCCTCGCCTTTCTTGAACTTGGTCTTCATCATTTCGACCGTAAGTTCAACGCCATCGAAATTCTTGGAAACAACGACAACAGAGGGTTCAAGCACCTCAAGAAGCTCCTCGTAAACGCTGTCCATAATGCCGTTGTTTCCGTAATATCCCAGCTCATTGCAGCCGTCAAGCGCCTTGTTGCTGCTGTCGGGCAGCGGATAGCGCCCCTGCACGTTGCTCACGGGATAGTAACAGCCGTTGTCCCCCTCTTTGAGAAAGTAGATCCACTTGTCGCCGCATATCATCGGCGACATCGCAAATGAGTAGATCTTGCCTCTATGCACGGAAGTTCGCTGTCCGATAGCTATGCAGTTGTCTTTCTCTTTATCGCCCTTTATCACTTTATCAATCTGAAACGAGTTGTAGGAACAAAATTTGTCCAAATCAAATTCAGCGTCAACAGGAGCGATCTGATGCGCGTTGCCGAAAAATTCACCCGATACTATCAGATCGCTCGCGGCTGCCAGCTCGTCATAGTCCGCGTAGATATAACAATCAATACAAAGAATATCGGCATATTCCAGATCCCCGTAATCGCCATTAAAAACATACTTCGCCTCTGCGGGATATTCACACCGCGCATACGACACTCCAATGTTTGCACCATGCGGGATATTGTCGGACGCATCCATAGGCGGAGTGACCCCGCTTTTTCCGCCGAAATACTTTATGCCGAAAATTCCACCAACAACCAGAACCGCCAGACACGCGGCAGCGGCGCTCCAGCCCGCTATCGTTTTCCACAGCGGAGTGCGTTTCATTACAATGACCTGGCTGTCGCAGCCCTCAATATGCTTCGCGCCCGCGACAAGCTCCTCGTCTATATCGGCAAATGCCTCAAAAATATCATCGGGTCTCATAGTTCATACCCCTCCTTCCGTAAATACCCGCACAGCTTTTTCCGCGTGCGGTTAAGCGTAACGTAAACCTTGTTTTTGCTAACGGCAAATTCCTTGGCGATATCGTGAATACTGTCACAGTACCAGTAGCGGCAGATGAAAATGTTCCTCGCCTGCTCAGGCAGCGTGTACAAAAAGTCATTTATCGTCCGCGTAAGCTCTTTCATATCGAGCTCGCGCTCTACGCTGCCGCCGCTCGGGATAAGCTCCGACAGCTCCTCGAACACAAGCTCCGCCTCGCCGCTGCCGCGCTTTTGCGCCAGCGACTGCCGCCGCATATTTATCGCGATATTCCGCGTAAGCTTGCCCATAAACGTGGAAAGCATAGTGGGCTTATGCGGCGGGATACTCTCCCAAGCCCTCATAAGCGCGTCGTTTACGCAGTCCTCCGCTTCGTCGTATGAGCCGAGAATATTCGCGGCTATCTTCGCGCAGTAGCTTTTGTACTTCTCGGAGACCGCCTTGATCGCGTTCTCGTCACGCGCTAGAAACATCGCGACAATCTCACGGTCGTTCATTCGCTCACCTCTATTCGAGTTAATCAAAACTCGTTCTTATAGCCGCTCAACGCTTGTCTTGCAGCCATTTTTTCCGATTACTTCAAGCTTCTTGACGTACAGAAAGTACGCCTACGTCGCTTTTCCGCGTCCTCGGAAAAATTTGCTTTGCAATCGAAGAATTTCGGACTATGAGAACATGTTCTTAGTCGACTTTAATAACCCTTTCACTTATATACACACGAAAAAAAAGTTTTTCTTACACTAAAAATAATTTTTCGGTAACGGTGCGGCTTAACAAAGTTTTATTCAAAATATTGTGCAAAATAACAGTTGACAACTACAATATATTGTGATAAAATAATATTGTACACAAAACACAGGAGGGACAAAGATGATAGATGTAACCGTAACAGGCGGAAAAATTCCGCAAGAGGAAATAGATTACTACATTGAGTGCGCTCGGGAAAAGTACCCTGAAAAGCACCTCAGAGCGATTGATCTCGAGCTTGACGGCGAATTCGTCAACGCGAAATACCACTTTTCAGACGTACCGTTTCAGCGAATAAGACGCATCACGGGCTACCTCGTAGGTACTCTTGACCGTTTCAACAACGCAAAACGCGCCGAGGAAAAGGCTCGCGTTAAGCACGGAATGCAACAGTGATCCGAAAAAAACAAAAGCCCTGTTGAAATCAACAGGGCTTTTGTTTATGACGTGCACACAATAATGTTTTTACCGCTGCGCTTGCCTACATAAAGTCGTTTGTCGACCATTGAGATAAGCGAATCTATAGCGATGTGGTGCGGCGCTTTCGCGGAAACAGACACTCCACCCTCGCTGATTACTGTGGCGCTCAGTTCCTCAAGTGCGGTGTCCTCCTCGGAGCTATCCGCAAAACCGAACGTCATAGTCACCTTTACAGGTCTGCCCTCGCTGGTTATGTCAAGGGCGCTTATCTCCGACTTGATAACGCTTATTCGCGCAAAACAGTCCTCGTGACTACCGCGCATAACGATGAGAATTTCCTCGCCGCCCCAACGGCACGCGAGTTCGTCCTCGCCTGTATTTTCGATGATTATCGACGCGACGGATTTCAGCACAACGTCCCCGCAGTCGTGACCATAGGTGTCGTTAATCTTCTTGAAATCGTCCAGATCGCCCATTACGATACAGTAACTCTCGCCGCTCGACTCTAGACCCTCGAAATACTTCCACAGACTGTGACGGTTGTTGAGCCCCGTAAGCGAATCGTGCGTGGCGATATAATTCAGCTGCAGATTTGTCTTTTGAAGCTCGCCGAGTAAATGCGAGACCTCCAGATAAAACACCAACACGAACACCACGACCATTCCCAACGTGAACAATAGATTTATCCCGCGGAAAACCAATATCTCGGTATACGATAGCGCGTGCATACCAGTGATCGAATACAGCGTGCCGCACGTCTCAACCATGCTCAACGAGACCACCATAGCGAACAGCGTGATCATACCGAACCCGACTGCCGACTTTATAAACGTGTCGCGGTCGCAGTACACGAATAGATAATAAGCGTAGAGCGGCAGCGCCATGGGCGGATACAGAAAGAAGAACACGTCCAGCCCCTGAATGAGAGTGCAGAGAAGCGCGTGTATCAATATTTCCGCGAACGTTGCGATTATCCAACGCAGCGGGTGAGCGTCAATACCCTTTTTTAAGGCGAATATTCCCGACGTTACATATAAAATAATGCTGAAAACATTTATAAGCGCCATCATATACAATCCGAAAATCACAAAGGATATCAAAAATGTGAAATGCATAAATGCCGCAGCAAAGCATGTATAGTGATATTTAAAACTGAAATCCACCTTTGCCGTAGTTATATTACTGTCCATAATCATTCCCCAATCCATCAAACGATCCCGGCCGCCTCATATCCTGACCAAAAAAAATACACATTATAATTTTACCACATTCTCATAAAAAAATCAAGAAAAAAACTACAAAACTATACTGCATTTGCTAAGTTTTTTCTGATATCACACAAAAAGTATAACCTGAAAAAATGTCTCTCAACCACTTGACAAAAAGTGTTTATTGTGATATAATATTTTTATCGTAAAAACGATAATCATTACTATTATGGAGGATTTTTATTATGAAGTATGTATGTCCTGTTTGCGGTTATGTTCACATTGGCGATTCCGCACCCGAAAAGTGTCCCCAGTGCGGCGTTCCCGGCAGCAAGTTCAAGGCTGTTGCGGAGGACGAGAAGCTCGTTTTCGCTTGCGAGCACGAGATCGGCATCATCGACGGCGTTCCCACTGAGATCGTTGAGGGTCTGCGCGCTAACTTTGCGGGCGAATGTACCGAAGTCGGTATGTACCTCGCAATGGCAAGAGCTGCGCACAGAGAGGGCTATCCCGAGGTCGGTCTTTACTATGAGAAGGCAGCGTGGGAAGAAGCGGAGCACGCAGCAAAGTTCGCGGAAATGCTCGGCGAGGTGGTTTCTGCGTCTACCAAGGACAACCTCACAAAGCGCGTAGCAGCTGAACACGGCGCAACGCAGGGCAAGCTCGATCTTGCAAAGATGGCAAAGGAGAACAACCTTGACGCTATTCACGACACCGTTCACGAAATGGCAAAGGACGAAGCTCGTCACGGTAAGGCGTTTGAGGGTCTGCTGAACAGATACTTCAAGTAATTACAGTATATTATATGAAATCCCCCGTGGAACGTCCACAGGGGATTTTTTGCTATGTAAATTAGTTTGTACCGGGTCCGAACTCACTCTCATCGCAGCAGAGTAAAAGAATTCCGCCAATGAGATTGCAGAATATCAAACAAAGAACGCACATTGCCGTAGAAGGCTTTTGGGTCTTCATCTGATTAAGCGTTATAAAACCAATGATCGGAGCGATTATCGTAATAAATCCCACAACGATCCCGATAATAATAAACACTTTAGCGGCTGTCTTCATATTACATTACCTCCCGTATAAAATTTGGCAGACCTGCCATTGATTTATTATATCATACAGCGTACTGTTTGTCAAGATATTTCCACAAATTTCTACCCATACTTCCCGATTATGCGAAAAAAAATCCCCCGTCGATTGACGGGGGATAATCTTGTAATTAACCCTTGACTGCGCCGAGCGCAACGCCTCTTACAATAAACTTGGAGAGACACAGATAAATGATAACAACAGGGAGAACCGACAGCATAACCACAAGGTAGTTTACGCCATTGTCGACAGACTTTTGTATTCCCAGAACGCCCGCAACCATCATCGGCATAGTCTTCATGCTTAGCTTATTGTTAGTAAGCAAAACCGAGGGAGTATAGAAGTTATTCCAGTTGGTAACGAAAGCAAATATCGCTTGAACCGCAAACGCGGGTTTAAGCATGGGTACCGCGATTTGCAGGAAAGTACGGAACTCGCCCGAACCGTCAATACGCGCCGCCTCAACAATATCAACCGGGAAACTTGACTGCATATACTGCAACATAAAGAATACTGTAGCAGGTGCGGCAATTGCCGGAAGAATCAGCGGCAAATAGTTGTTCGTTAAGCCGATCTTCATCATAAACTGCAGCAAGCCGACAGAAACAACCTGAGTGGGAATCATCATAACTGCAAGTATAATGGTTCTAGCGGCTTTCTTAAACTTGAAATCGTAAACCGAAATGCCGTATGCTGTAGCGCCGGAAAAGAATACCGACAGAATCGTAGCACAACCGGAAATAAACAAGCTGTTACGATAACCGACAAGCAAATCAAAGTTCGAATGATACATACCCATTGCAGCGTCGGGATCCATCAGCGTATTGAAATTCTTTACTATACTACCGCCCGGAATAAACGAAGCGGGAGTTTTTACAATATCAATATGGGCACGCGTTGCATTTACAACGATAAAGTAAATCGGCAAAAGCGCGATAACAGTGACAAGAATACATACAATAAATCTTATAACCTGTTGGATCTTAATTGCACGGGTATAATCCTTAAGTACACCTTTTTCGGTTTGAGATGCCATTTACTTTCCCCCCTTTTTGCTTTTCTGTCTGCCGTCTCCGTTATTGGTATTATAGATTATCATACCCAAAGCGGCAGTAATGATAAACAGAATTACGGACGCAGCCGCAGAATAACCGAAGTTCGGGTTAGCCTGGTGGAAGTTAGTATAAATGTATGTCGCCTGTGTGCGCAGGAAAGACGGTACAGTTCCGCCTGTGTTATACATGAACGGAATATCGAACATCTGCAGACCGCCTATCATAGACGTGATAAACACATACAGGAAAATCGGCTTAAGTATAGGCATTGTGATGTGCACAAACTGGTGCATACCGGAAGAACCGTCGATACTTGCCGCCTCATAAATCGAGGGATCGATACCGAAGATACCCGACATCAGCAGCAATGTAGTGTTGCCGAACCACATCCACGACTGAATAAACATAACCACAAACCGCGAAATCCATGGATCAGTTACAAATCTGATAGGATCGGTAAGACCCATATTCATCAACAAGGAATTTACGACACCGAATTTGGTATCTCCAAAAAGCATAAGGAACATACCCGCAACCGAAACCGCCGTAATGATATTCGGAAGATAGAAAACTACCTTAAAGAAACCGGCACCCTTGAGTTTAACGCGTGTATCGGAAAACCATACCGCCAAAAGCAAGGATAGCGCAAGTTGAACAATAAAGTTGCCCGCCCAAAGTATAAGGGTGTTTCCCCAGCTTGACCAATAAACCTCGGAAGCGTCTCTTGCGTTTGCCGCTTTAACATTTGCTGTTTCGCTTCCAAACAAAAGAACCTTGTAGTTATCAAAGCCGACACCCATACCCACATTGTTACCGTTGCCTTGAAAACTAAGGATAAACGTATTTATGAGCGGATATACCATAAAGAAACAGTATACTATGAAAAATGGCGCAATAAAAATGTAACCATATTTGGCATAGCTCACAATTCTTTTCGACTTTGCCCGTGTTTCACTCACAGATATGCACAACCCTTCCTTGAAATTTAGTTAAAAAACAACAATATACACGCTTACGGGAAAATCCCGTAAGCAGTATATTGTAACAAACTATCAGTTTAATCTGCCGAAAAATATCGACAAATTACTCAACAGTGATATCGGGGAATGCAGCACGAACTTCCTTCTTAAACTCTTCGATAGCAGCATCCTTAGTAGCGATATCGCCCTTTATATACTTAACAACGGTATCGTTAAGGAGTTCCTTGATTCTGGAATCATAAGTGGTAAGCTTGCCGTCCATATCAATCTTCTCAGCAGTAGCAGCGATTACCTTGAGGTGATCCTGTCCGCCAACCAAAGACGGATTCTCATAAGAAGCGCCGTTCATAACGGTCTTGTTGTTCATAAAGTCACCGGTCTTAGCATTGTAGCCCTTCATGGTCTCCGCGTTGATCGTGTAGAATCTTACGAACTCTGCAGCAGTCTTCTTGGTGTTGCACTTCTTGGTTACACAGAAGTAAGAACCACCCCAGTAATAGTCAGCAGGACCTGCGATTGCAACATACTCGGCATTTTCGCCTCTGCGCGCCTCACCTGCAAGGTCGCCAAGGATAGAGCCGGTCAAACCGGTCAGACCCCAAGAAGAAGCGAACTCACCGATTGCAGCGTCAGCTTGCATGGTAGCGCCCCACTGAGGATCCCACTGAGACAAATCGGTAATGCCGCCATTGTCATACAAGGTCTTTGCAATATCAAAGAAATCTGCGGCATTGTCCATCTCAAACTTGCCGTCAACAACCCACGGCTTGCTGCGCTTGCACTGGTAAACCTGCCATACGCCGCCCTCTGTACAAGTAAGAGCTACAGCACCGCCGGAAGCCTCTTTAAGCTCAGCAGCGGTCTTGTTGAAGGTATCCCAATCCTTTACCTTCTCCTGCATCTGCTCGGGTGTCTCAACGTTGAGATACTGCTTAGCCAGTCTCGCGTTGTAGAACCAGCAACCGGGTGTAGCCTGGAAAGATACACCTCTGAGAACGCCGTCATCACCAGTGCCTACACCAAGAGTATACGCATAAGCGTCCTTATAGTCGTCCTTGGTGATACCCAAATCGGAAATCGGAGCGCACCACGAATCGTCGGATACATAGTTGCGAACCCAGTCGGTATCGCAGATGATAAGGTCGAGGTCAACGCTTGCATCGTTGATCAGGTTCTGATAACCGTCACGAGCGTCGCCGCCCTTCTGACCACCGCTTACGGGTACGACTTCAACATCGGTACCGGTAGTTTCCTTAAAGAAATCAATGAGGTTCTTATAGTCGCCGTTATCGCCCCAGATACCAATGCTGAGGGTCTTGTCTTCGTCTACAAGATCTCCGGTGTTTGCATCGCTGCTGTTGCTCGAGTCGCCGCCCGTGCTGGAATCGCCGCCTGTGCTGCTGTTTCCGCCCGTGCTGCTGCCGCCGCTGTTGCCCGCACCGCTGGAATTACTGTTGTCGGTGTTACAGCCTGCCAAAGAGAGAACAGCTGCGGAAGCCACCAAAGCTGCCAAAATTCTTTTCTTCATAGGTTAATTCCTCCCAAAAAATGGTTCCTGTTCCTTACGGGACACTCGCAACAAGAGCCCACGCCGTGAACAGATTAAAATTTAGTAATCAAGATACTTGTTCTTGATTTCATTGTTAGTTTAACACAAAATCGAAAAATTTGCAAGTGCTTTTTTGAAACTTTTTTTCACAAATGAGCGCGAAAACGTTTTCAAAATATTGGACTTGTGGATTTTGCCAGTTACATTACTTAATAACTTAAAAAAATCTTCAAATTTTGTTTTAAGTTTTTTTGGCTTAACAAAGCCTTTTATAATTTATGAAAAATTTTTTCTTTTTTTCCTTTTGAATAATCTAAAATTTTGTAACCATTTTGTAACTTTTTCTTGTGCAATATGCCAAAATTGTGATGTTTTGATTTGTAAACGATAACAAAATCCAAAATATTCCAAAAATCCCCGTTTATCGAAAACGGGGATTTGTTCGTTTTTATCAAACAGGGTGAACCTTATTTACCTTGTCCGCGTGAACAGCGTCAACGCCGACTTTTCTGTCGCGCTGCTTCTCGAAGAAACCGGGAGCAACCTTCGGGAACATCGCATAGGTGAGGATATCCTCAACGGTAGGATCATCCACATACGCCTTAGCTTCTTCTTTCATCTTGTCGAACTCGGGAGAAAGCTGATCCGCAGGACGGCAAGTGATAGGCTCCTCGCTGCCGAGTATCTTCTTGCGGAACTCGGGGTCGATCTCAACAGGCGTTCTTCCGTATTCGCCCTTGACCATGCCCTTGAACTCCTTTGTAACGGTCTTGTAGCGCTCGCCCATGATGATGTTGAACACCGCCTGCGTGCCGACGATCTGCGAGGTAGGCGTAACCAGCGGAGGGAAACCGCTGTCCTTGCGCACTCTCGGAACCTCCGCGAGAACCTCGTCGAGCTGATCCGCCTTGCCCGCCTGTTTAAGCTGCGAAAGCAGATTGGAAAGCATTCCGCCGGGCACCTGATAAATCAGCGCCTTAGTGTTTGTAGCAAGCATTGACTGATCCATTAGACCGCTTTCGAGATACTTTTTGCGAAGCCCCATAAAGTACTCGCGTATCTCGCCGAGCGCCGCCAAGTCAATGCCCGTGTCGTACTCCGTACCCATAAACGCCGCGACAACGCTCTCCGTGGGCGCGTGGGATGTGCCCAGAGCAAGCGGCGACATAGCCGTATCGACCGCGTCAACGCCCGCTTCAACAGCCTTTATAATGCACATCGAAGCCAGACCCGACGTGTAGTGTGTGTGAAGCTGAATGGGTATCTTAACAGCGTTTTTAAGCTCTTTAACAAGGCTTCCCGTCTCATAGGGAGTGAGCAGCGCCGCCATATCCTTGATGCAGATCGAATCGGCACCCGCGCTCTCGATCTGCTTAGCGTAATTCACATAGTATTCGTGGGTGAACACGTCGCCCGTTGTGTACGAAATAGCGACCTGAGCGTGACCGTTCTCTTTTTTTGCCGCCTTGATAGCGGTTTCGAGGTTGCGGATATCGTTCAGCGCATCAAAAATTCTGATTATATCTATACCGTTCGCAATGGACTTCTGAACAAAATACTCGACAAGATCGTCTGCATAGTGACGATAACCGAGCATATTCTGTCCTCTGAACAGCATCTGCAGCTTGGTGTTGGGCATTTCCTTGCGGAGTATTCTCAGTCTCTCCCACGGGTCTTCGTCAAGAAAACGAATGCAGGAATCGAATGTCGCACCGCCCCAGCACTCTGCGGAATAGAAACCGATCTTATCCATTGTCGACAAAATCGGACGCATATCGTCCATGGACATTCTCGTGGCAAGCAGACTTTGGTGCGCGTCACGGAGAACCGTTTCTGTAATTTTCAATTTAGCCATATCCGTTCTCCTTTAGTTAAGAGTAACAACAGGAGCGCCCGTCTCAACGGACTCGCCCTTGTTTACGCAGACAGCCGCAACAACGCCGTCCTTGTCGGAAACGATGTCGTTCTCCATTTTCATTGCCTCGAGAACAGCTACGACCGTGCCGTTAGATACCTTGTCGCCGACCTTTACCTTAATGTCAACGATCGTTCCTCTCATGGGAGCGTTAATGGGCGTTCCGCCCGCGGCAGCCGCCTTGGGAGCGGGTGCTGCCTTTTTGGGTGCTGCCGCCTTGGGAGCAGCAGCGGGGGCGGAAACGTCGCCGCCCGCTTCCTCGACAGTAACGTCATAAGCGTTTCCGTTTACGGTGATTACATAGTTTTTCATATTTCAATACCTCACTTAATTTTTATCAGAAAGTATAATTCGCGTGTTTCCTTACAGGGTTCATACGCTTTGCGCCGAACGAACCGAGAACGTCGGCAAGCGTCGCGCGCGTATCCTCTGCAGCGATAACGCCGTCGATCATGCCGAGAGACGCAGCCGCAAACGGGTCGGTGACAAGCTCCTCGCCCATAAACACCTTGCCCGCCTCAGGGTTCATCGGAGCGATCTGCGCGTTCTCCCACGCGAAGCTCATATCCGCGCTGTCAAACGCCGCGTAAGCCGCACCGAAAGCCTTGCCCGTAACGACGTTCACCTTAACGGTAGTAGCTGTCGCGTATACCTGCGCCAACTTCGCGCAGTCGCGGACGCTCCCCGTGAGCTCTGCCGCCGAACTGCCCTCAAAGCCCTCCGTGTTCACAAACGTGACAACGGGTAACGAGAACAGATCCGCAAACTGAACAAATCTCGCGATTTTCGCGCAGTCCGCAGCCGTAAGCTTTTCCGCCTTGTCGGTCGCCACAAACGCCGCCGTTACACCGTTTACCGCGCCAATAGCCGTATACGCTGCCGAGCCGAATTTCTCGCTAAACTCGATAATGCTGCCCTTTTGTGCGACAGCCGCCGCAAGGTCCGCGCCCTTCAGCGAAGCGGAGATAGCCGCGTCGTTCTCGGGAGCGCCGTCGTTATAGCCGAATTCCAGATTATTCATCGGCAACACTGCGATAAGGCTCTTCGCCTTTGCTATAGCCTCCGCATCGTCCTTTGCCAATATCTGGCAAAGGCCCGACTTTGCCGCATTCTCAGCAGTACCCGCGCCTGCAAGCTTGCCGTCCTCGTTGTTGAACGGAGCAGTCAGAAACAACTCGCTCTTTTCGGTCGCGATAACAACGTCCGCCATAGCCGCCAGCATAGCCGCGCAGCCCGCGCAAACACCCGTAACGACTGCGATCTGCGGGACAACACCTGACACAGCCGCCGAGGCTTTCATAATATCGCCGTAAGCCGAAAGCACCGCCATTCCTTCGTTGATGTCGCCTCCCTTGCTGTCAAAAAATCCGACAACAGGTACGCCGCTTTTCGCCGCCAGATCGTAAACACGCCTGATCTTCAGCGCGGCGGACTTGTTCACAGCTCCGCCCTTTACGGAAATGTCCTGCGCGAACGCGACAACGTCGGTGCCGTCAACGCTTCCGCGTCCCGCGACTACCGAGCTTAATTCGCCGTCCGCAGATAAAAACTTGTCCAGCTCCGAAAAGCTGTCCTCGTCAAAAAATGCCGCGAGCCTTTTTCTCGCGTCGCTGTCGGGAACACTCTGTTCCATTTCAGCCAAGGATCTCTTTAATGCCATGGTATATCCTCCGTTTATCATAAGTATGGCAAAACAATGCCAAAAATTTATCCATAATAATTATACTACTTTGGGTATTAAATAACAAGGGCATTTTCGACGATTTTATATTTTTTACGTTTTGCAGCAAAACAACCGTCTTTTTTTGGTAATTATTCACAAAAAATCCCCATGTCATAATGGGGAAATGTATTCTAGCCTTTTCGCAAGCCAAACTCGGAAATAGTGTCGTCAAAACCAAGCCATTCATAGGGATATTTTTCCCATATCTCGTCGACCTCCGGTATATATCTCCTGTTGCTGTTCTCCGCAAGAAGACCGCATTTTGACCCTATCTCCGTCATTTGTACACCTCAGTGTGTATGTTCCGAAGCGCCGTTATCCGCAGCCTTTGTCGAAAAACGCGTTAATGCTTTCCATGACCGACTCGCCGCGGAAAAAACCGAGGTTTTTTAGACGTTCCGTATGCTCCGGCAAATCAAACCGCGCCTTATCAATACCGTGGAGCGTCATTAAATTTAATATTGCGCGGACAAGCCCGTCCGTAAAGAAATCCCCGCACTCCAACTCGTCGATAACAAACGTATCGCCGTCTAGCTGCCCCGCGATCCTCCCGAGGTGTTCCGCGCCGTCCTGTGCACGAAATTCAATTTTATCCAAATTCTCCTTATTCTGTAAAATTTCAATCATACCGCTCACTTCTTTCCGATTGCCGCGCGGAGAATGCGCAGTTCTTCTTTGGTAAGATCGCGCCATTCGCCCGGCTTCAGTATACCCAACTTAACGCCGCCAATAGCCACGCGGCGCAGTCTGCCAACGTTCAGACCGACCGCAGTGCACATTCTGCGTATCTGTCGGTTCAGTCCTTGTTTGATAACTATCCGAAGCACGGTGCGCTCGGGTTCTTCCGAAAGCACGTCCACGGCGCACGGCAGCGTGATCTTTCCGTCGTCAAGCTCCACGCCCGTCATCAGCCTTGTGAGCTGCTGCTCGTTTACTTTCCCGTCGATCGTCACACGGTAGGTCTTGCTTACATGGCGCGACGGGTGCGTAATTTCGTTCGCGAAATTTCCGTCATTCGTGAAAAGCAACAGCCCCTCCGAGTTTCTGTCCAGTCTCCCGACCGGAACGACGCGCTCCTCAACGCCGTTAAGCAAATCTGCGGCGATCCTGCGCCCCTGTTCATCCGACATCGTCGTGATATAGCCGCGCGGCTTATTCAGCATTATGTAACGCTTGACCGTCGGCGCTTTGCCTATGATCTTTCCGTTTATCTTAATTGAGTCGCGCGCCGCGTCCGCCTTGTCGCCGAGCGTACATATACGTCCGTTGACCGTTACCGCGCCCTCCGCGATGAGTTCCTCCGCCTTGCGCCGAGAACAGTATCCGCTCTCGGCGATTATCTTCTGTATCCTTACTTCCATTTTTACCTCTCCAAATCCAAGCATAAGCCCGCGCGGCGTGAAGTGCTCCGCCGCGCAAGCCCGTCTTATTATCATCTTCCGCCGTTATGTGTAGATCCCGAAAAACGCCAATATTTTCTGCCACGCATTCAGCCTATCGTTTTCAGCCGAAACGTTCGTGTCCGCATAAAGCGCCACCGACTTCACGACCTTTCCGTCCAGCAGAAACTCAATGCTCCCGAGCCGATCGCCCTTTAGAACGTCATTGTACACCATTCTCGGCAGCAACACGCGCCGCTCCAACTTAGTCCGTTGTTCGGGAGTGAGTGCCATTTGCGCCTTGTCCGCATAAACGCCGACTGTCCTACCCGTTCCCGCGATCGCCACTTTAGCAGAGCAGCCCGTTTCCAACGGATACGCGCTCACCTTGGTGAAGCCGTAGTCCAGCATTTTCGTGTGGTCGTTCCAGTCGTCTCCCGCATTGAGCGTTACTGCGATAAGCGTGACCCCTCCGCGCTCCGCAGCCGAAACCAAACATCTCCGCGCGTTGTCAGTAAATCCCGTTTTCACGCCGATCGCGCCCTCGTACCGCTTAAGCATCTTGTTCGAGTTGTACAGCGTCCGTTTGTACGGCGGATTTCCGAACTCCACGTCCGCCGAGGAGCAATTAACGATCTCGCGGAACGTCTTGTTTTTCATCGCGTATGCCGTTATCATCGCCAGCTCGCGCGCGGTGGTGTAATGCCCCTCCGCGTCAAGCCCCGACGGCGTCGCGAAATGCGTGTCCGCAAGTCCCAACTCGGCAGCCTTTTCGTTCATCAGCTTGACAAACGCAGAAATGCTCCCCGAGACCGAGACCGCCGCCGCGTTCGCCGCGTCGTTCCCCGACGGCAACAAAATCCCGTACAGCAGGTCGCGCCGCGAAACGCGGTCGCCCTGTTTCAAGCCCATAGACGTGCCCTCGACCATTATCGCGTAGTCGTCCACGGTGAACTCGCTGTCGAGATCGCCCGCCTCAATCGTCAAAATCGCGGTCATTATCTTAGTCGTTGAAGCCATTGCGCGCCGCTCGTCCGCGTTCTTCTCATACAGCACCGTGCCCGTTTCCGCCTCAATAAGCACCGCGCTCACCGCCGAGGTACTCACGGCGGCGGCGTTCACACGGAAAACAGGTAAAATCAACACAAAGGAAATAACAAAAACGATAGCTTTTTTCATAGCAATCACCCCGTTGAAAATTATTTTCAACAGGTAGTATTCACCGTTTTCGGAAAATTATTCCTTTTAAAGCCTGCTTTATTCGCTGTCCTTATCGGATTTTTTCATACCCTTGATTTTCTCGATAAGCCCGGGGATAGCGTCGATAACGCCCTCCACGGGGGAGCTTTTCGCACCCAACTCCAAAAGCTGAACATCTCCATCCGACTTGATGACTATAAACGCCACGGGCTTTACGGTAACTCCCGCGCCCGCGCCGCCCCCGAATTTCTCCGCAGCAGCCGTCGGAAGATCGCTGCCGCCCGACGCAAATCCGAACGATACCTTTGAAACAGGTATTATTGTAGTACCCTCGGGCGAGTTTATCGGATCGCCGATAATGGTGTTCACGTCCACCATTTCGCGGATCTTCTCCATAGATACGCCCATAATTCCCTCAATAGGATGTCCCATAATTTTCTCCTTTCAGATCAGCAATACATATCCTTCTAATATGTATTGTAAATTACTTCTTGATAAATTTATCAACAGCCGACTTCGCTCCGTCATGGGAGGAATAATATCTGATTGCCCTCCCCAACAGCGTAAACACGAAAGCCAGCGCCGCTATCAGCGTCAACTGAACCTCACAGTATGCGTTCGCAGTCGTGCGTTCGCTCTCAAAATCGACGTCTATATGCAGATCGTTCACTGGTTTCAGCGTAAAAAAACTGTCTATCCAGCCCAGCGCGTTCCCAACAATTATATTCACGCGCCCGAAATTCAGCGCCGCCTTTGCCGCGTCGTCGCCGCCGCAGATCACCTCAAGCCGCAGACGCGATATCTTTGTGCGCTTGAGCAGCTTTTTCAGTGGCTTGCCGAGGCTGTCCAGAACCATTTTTACAACCTCGAATATTTCTCCGAGCGACAGCTTCTTGGCAGTTTTCTTTTCGTCGGACTTGGAACTTTCCATACCGCATTCCGTCTCTCCCGAGCCGTCCGCGCCGTTCTCCGCTTTGACCTCGTCAACCGCCGCCGTCTCGGTGACCTTTGCCACAGACTTTAGCGCCTTTTTGGCGCGCCTTTTCTTTTTGCGGTTCTTTTTCTTTTTGGCGGGAATTTTCAATATCGTGAACCACAAATAGCTAATCCTTAAATAAATATCCCCGTTAAAATCGAAAATAACCGTCACGTTGCACAAAAGCAGGATCAGCAGCACTATAAGCACAGCTCCCGCTATTATCCAGCCCAAAGTACCTCACCCCCGCTATCGGTCAATCGGGAGCATCTCCCCCGCCGTCGGACGCGTCTTTCACGTCGTCGGAAACTTCTCCGTTCTCCGCGTCTTCGCCGTAGTTCGTCATCTCCTCGTACTCGTCAAAGTCGATTTGATCTGTGCTGCCCGGTATCGGAGGAAGATTTTCGAGACTGTTCAGACCGAAGCACCTCAAAAACGCATCGGTAGTCCTGTACGCTATCGGTCTGCCGGGCACGTCGTTCAGTCTGCCGTGCTCCTCGAGAAGATCGCGCTCCACAAGGCTTCTCACCACGCCGGAGCTGTCCACGCCGCGCACCTGATCCACAAATCCGCGCGTCACGGGCTGATTGTACGCGACTATCGCCAGAACCTCCAGCGCGGCGGGCGAGAGCGGCGTTTGTCTGCGCGTTTCCATCGCCGTCTTGATATACCGCGAATATTCGGGCTTCGTCATCATCTGGTAGCTGCTGCCGAGCTTCCCTATCGTGAACGCGCTTCCTTGCTCGTCGTAACGGTCGTTGAGCCGCTCCACCATGCGTTCCACGGTCTCCTTTTCTATCTCAGCAGCGGCGGCAAGCTTGTCCGCCTCGATCGGCTCGCCGTGCGCGAAAAGCACCGCCTCAACAGCCGCCATTCCCTCGCTGAATTTCACTTGCCGACCTCCCCGCTTTCCCCGTTGTTTACGTTATTTCCAAGCACCGCAAGCGCCCTTGCTCTGTCCTCGGTGGTCGCCAGACGAACGTATTCGCCGTCCTCCGAAATGATTATCCTGCCGTCCTTTGAAAGCTCCAGAATAGCCAGAAACGTCGCTACTTTGCGAGAACGCGGCTGGTTTTCATACAGCTCACTCATTGCGACGCTACGCTTTAGCCGCAGACTTTTCAGTATTGAAAACACTCCTGTGAAAACCGTTACATAGCTTTTCTCGACAACGGGCGCGGGCGGGCGCATATTGAACGACGCTTTTCTCCGCGAGCGCTCCGAGATCGCGCTGTACGCCAACAGTATCTCCTCGGGCTGATGAGTAAGCCGATAGGTATTGTCAATATCTATCTTCACGGGCTCGCGCACAAATATCGTATCGCCTTGGAAACGCTTTTTGAGCCGCCCCGCCATGGTCTTGCAAAGCGCCAGCTCAATAAGCGCGCCCTGAAGCTCGCGCTTCATCTGCTCGGCTTCCTCTTTCGGGAGCAGAGCCGCGGACTTTATCAGTATCAGCCGCGCCGCCATTTCCAAAAAGTCCGAAGTTACCTCGATATCCGCCTCGGTCATGCGCTCCAGATACAGCATAAACTGATCAAGCAGCACGGTTATCTCAATGTCCTGAATATTCAGCTTATGCTTCTGGATAAGCATTAACATCAAGTCGAGCGGTCCCTCAAAGACCTCCAGTTTAAAATTAAGCTCCGTCATGGTTTAGCAGATGAACCTCGTAATAAGGTCGAGAAATCTGTAAACTCCCATTTCAAGGAACATGAGCGGCACGTCCAAAACGTCCGAGATAAGCAGTACGAACACGATAAAGTGGATTATCTGCCCGTTCTTCTCCATAAAGTACACTGCCTTGGCGGGCAGAAAGCTTGCCAGAATATGATAGCCGTCGAACGGAGGTATCGGGATAAGGTTGAAGATCCCGAGGAAAATGTTTATCTGAATTATCTGTTCCATACCGAACGCAATATAAACCGCCGTATCGCCTGATAAAGCGCCCGCCACAATCAGTATCTTGAAAATTATCATCACGATAAGCGCAAGTATAATATTTGACAGCGGACCCGCCAGCGAAACCAGCACGTTTGCGGTGCGCATCGAGGTCTTGCGGCAGTTGCGCAGATCGACGGGAGTAGGCTTCGCCCAGCCGATACAGCATATACACATACAAATCGCACCCAGAATGTCGATATGTGCGAGCGGGTTCAGCGTAACGCGCCCTTGCCGCTCGGCGGTATCGTCGCCGAGAATTTTCGCCACAAGCGCGTGCGCGCACTCGTGTATCGGAAAGCAAAGAAAAATGATCACAAACACGGAAAAGAACGACATTATAACGGTAAGCAAGTCTCCGTTTCCGCTGAGAAATTCTATTAAATATATTAAAGCGCCCTTCACTTTTGTCCTCCAAAAATAATGTATGATTTGTCCCAAAGATATACAATATATATTATAACTCAATTTGTAATTTATTTCAAGGGGTATTTGGAAAATTTTTGTGAAAATTCGTCCTCTCCCGAAAATCCGGAAGAGGACTGCCTTAATTTATCTTATCAACTATCTCGGAAAGCACGTCCACGGAGCCTTTCAGCTCGTCAAACCCGCCGTAATTGTCGCGGTAAAGCTCCACGATTAACGCGCCCGAATAACCGTGCGAGAACAGCTTACGCGCCAGCAGCTCAAAGTTAAAGTTACCTTTGCCGATGGGCAGACAATCGCGGCTCTCGTCCCCGTCTGAAAGGTGACAGTGCACGATATGCTCCTCAAGCGCGTCGACGTACTCGAGAGGGTTCTCACCGCTGCGCCGCGCCTGTTTCAAATCGAAGACGAACTTCGCGTTATCGCCAAGCTCGCGCTTCATCATCTTCAGGAACTCCAGCCGCCCCGACAGGCAGTAATGCACGTTCTCCTGCGCGACGGTTATTCCGTATTCCCTGCCGACCTCGCTCAGCATACGGAATTGTTTCAGGTAATGCGACACGGTGCATTTGCTGCTCAAAATAGCCCCGTGCAGCACAAAAACTTTCGCGCCGAGCTTGTTCATGCTGCCGAAAAAGCCGCTGTACATATCAATCATTTCCTCAATGCGCCTGTCGTAGGTCGAGAAAAGAAACACGCTCTCCATCGGCGACGAGAACGGGTGAAACGATGTTACGGTCATTCCGTTTTTGTCACGAATATCGCACATCTGCGAAATAAAAGGCTCGCCCGCCTCGCGTGTCGAGTTCGCGAAAACCTCCGCGCTTTTCACGCCGAGCCGCGCGATCTCGGCAAAAGCGTCCTCGACATGCAATGGATATAATGATGCCGTTGAGACCCCGATATTTATCTTCATATAAAATATCCTCACTACGATGAAATATCTCTTGTTAAAATTATAACATATATCATCGAAAAAATCAAGAATATTTTTAACATTTTGCCAAATACTATCATTAAATTTTTCCGAAAATAAGGAGTGGTTATATGGCAATCGTTTTAATAAGAGCGATAATTTTATACATCGTCATCACATTTTCGCTGAGACTTATGGGCAAGCGGCAACTCGGGGAACTGCAACCGTCCGAGCTTGTGGTCACGATACTCATCTCTAATATCGCGGCGATACCCGTCGAGGACAGCTCCGTGCCTATGATAATGGGCATTGTGCCGATCTTAACGCTCGTCTGTCTGGACGTTATTATGTCGGGGATAATGCTGAAATCCGCGAAGGTACGCAAGCTGATGATAGGCAGTCCGCGCATTATCATTTCCGAGGGCGATATTCTTCAGAAGGAGATGAAACGTCTGCGCTACACGGTCGACGACCTCACAGAAGCAATGCGCGAGCAGCAGATATTCGACATTACGCAGATACACTATGCGATAGTCGAGACTACCGGCAAGATAAACTTTCTGCTGAAAAAGGACTATCAGCCTACTGAAAAGCAGGACGTCAAGGCGGGCGGCAGCACAGACAACCCGCCGTCCGTGATAATCCGCGACGGTATCACCGACCGCGAGCAGCTTCGGCTTCTCGGTCTTGGCGAACAGTGGCTTACCAAGACGCTCCGCGAAAACAACGTCGGCATAAAGGGCGTATTCCTCATGACAGCTGACCGCAACGGCAACCATACCATAGTTAAAAAGGCGGTGTGAGCGCATGAACAGGATAATTATAAGTATCGTTATACTCGCCGTTATGTCGGCGTGCTGCTTCGCCTCGGTGGGCTATGTGAACAGTTTTTCCGACAAGCTTTGCGACAAGATAAATGAGGTCGAAAAGGCTTTCGAGGAGCACGACAAGGAAAAATCCTCCAAAGCTGCCGAGGAGCTCCAAAACGAGTGGAACAGCTTCATGGATATGGCGATATTCGTCAACGACCTCGGTCACGCACTTGAGATAACCAGCTCCATAGCCGAGGTGTATTCGTTCGCGCAGGAACAGAACGAGGAGCTTTACGCGGCTTGCGACCGCGCTCAGGCGCAGATAGAGATGTTCCGCAATATGCAGTCGCCGACGTTTTGGAAAATTCTGTAATCTGACAGTGGAATAATCTGCCGTTTTTTGGGGAAAATAGATCCAAACGAATAAGGGAGAACGCAATGGAAGAAAATGTAAACACAAGAATATCCCCCGGTCTGCCCGTGGATATTTCACTTGATACAAACCTCGCAAACATTAAAACGTTCACCGACAACTCGTCCGACGTCATCATCAAAACGGGAATGGTGTGCGGCAACCGCATTGCGGTGCTCACCTGCGAGGGCATGACGGGTACGGACACGCTCGCCGAGCTTATCTACGGCAAGCTGAACGATCTGGCGAACCGTGAGATAATGCCGCCCGAAACGCTTATGTCCTGCTTTTTCGAGGTGTATATGATGGCGGCAGAACAGCTCAATTTAACAAGTCTCGGCGATCTCGTGCTGAAAATGCAGTCGGGGTTTGCCGTGATACTCGTCGATGGCTGCACGCGCGCAATCGGGATAGGCATACAGGGCTATAAGTCGCGCGGCATCGACGAGCCGACAAGCGAGCTTAATGTCCGCGGATCACGCGAGGGCTTTGTCGAGGTCATACGCACCAATATGTCGATGATACGCCGCCGAATAAAATCACCGACGCTGGTATTCGAGCTTCAGACGCTCGGCGACCGCTCCAACACGGACGTTTGCCTTTGCTACATCTCGGACAAGGTGTCGCCTGCGCTGCTCGAAAACATCAAAAAGCGCCTGAAATCGGTCAACCTGAACACGATACTCGAAAGCGGCTATTTGCAGCCGTACTTTGAGGGCAAGGGCGGCTGGTTCTTCTCGGAATGCGGAACGTGCGAGCGTCCCGACACGTTTGCCGCGAAGCTATACGAGGGACGCGTGGGCATTCTCGTGGACGGCACACCGTTCGCGCTGATAGTGCCGCACCTTTTCATCGAGAGCTTTCAGACACTCGACGACTACACGCAAAAGCCGTTCTACGCGTTTTTTATACGGCTTGTGCGGCTTTGCGCATATTTCATCACGCTTTTTCTGCCGGGAGCATACGTCGCGATAGCGTCATACAATCCCGAAATGCTCCCGTCGGCGCTGATCCTGAACCTTGCCGCCGCCGAACAGACCGCGCCGTTTTCGCTTATGGTGGAGTGCCTGTTCATTCATTTTATGTATGAAATTTTAAGGGAAGCGGGAATACGCCTGCCGCGCCCTATCGGTCACGCGATTGGCGTTGTGGGCGGTCTGGTCATCGGCGACATCACCGTGAGCGCGGGACTTGTCGGCGCCCCCATGGTGCTTGTCGTGGCACTGTCGGGGCTGTGCAGCTTCGTTGTACCGACAATGTACGAAAAGACGGTCGTGCTGCGTTTCCTGTATATTATCGCGGGCGGAGTTTTCGGACTGTACGGACTGCTGATAATGGCGGGCGCGGTCGTGATAAAAATGTGCTCGCTTAACACCTACGGAATACCCTATATGGCGCCGATATCGCCATTCTCGCCAAAGGCAATGCGCGATATGCTTGTGAGGTCGGGGTGGAAGAAAATGGCAAAGGGCGACGTTACCGTGCAGAGCCTTAACGGCGCGAAAACAGGGGGTCAGCATGCTTAAGGAGAACTCAATTAGCCCGTCTCAATTATTCTGTATGTTATTTCTCTGCCGCCTGAGCGCCGAGATAGTCTATCCGAGAACCGCTGCCGGAACGGCATGGGAGGGCGTTATCGCGCTCGTTATCTCGGAGCTGGTGCGCTTTGTATTGGCGCTGCCCGTGATAATTTACTCGTTTAAGGGAACGAACGTTCACCGCGCGGTGTACAAAAAGAACAGGTTTTTCGGGTGGTGCGGAGCGCTGTTCGCGGCGCTGCTGCTCGTCGCCGCGGCATTGCGGACGCTGTTCAACTCGTCGCAGTTCGCGGTGAAAAATCTGCTGAACGGCGGCACGATGTGGATAATATTCGCGATCTCGGCAATATTCGCGGTGTACGCGGCGATTACGGGCGTTGAGGCGCTTGCGCGGTCGGGCGCGATATTCCTGATAGCCGCCGCGCTGATAACGCTCGCGGTAATTCTCGCGGATATACCGTATATGCAGACGGACGGCTTTTCGGCGCGCGGCGATTTTTCCGCGCTTCTTGGCGACACGTTCGAGCGCGTGATACGCGGCGGTGATTATCTGATATTCGCGGCGCTGCTGCCATACGTCAGCAAGAAAAACAAGTCCTCGTCGGGAAAAACGGCGCTGTGGTTCGCAGCGGCTTCTCTGTTCGGCGGACTGCTGATAACCGTGACGAACTGCCTTATTCTCCGCGATATGTACGGGCTGTGCGAATTTCCGCATATAGCCGCAGCGTCGCTCGCGGATATCGCATTCTTTAAACGGCTTGACGGAGCTTCGGCAGCAGTGTGGACGCTGTGCGCGGCGTTCAGAAGCGGAGTAATGCTGTTTGCGGCGGGGAGCGCGGTCGTTGAAGTCTACCGCGCGGGGCATTCACAAACGGCAAAAAAAATACAGCGGGGTGCGCAATGAGAAAATTAGCGTTGTTAATTATCGGCATGATGCTGCTTACGGGCTGCGAATCAGATATGACGGAGCTTGGCAACCGCGCAATTATACAGGCGGCGGCTGTCGACTTTAACGGAAACTATCAGGTGAGCGCGCTGCTGTTCAGCGGCGGAGGGAGCGGAGGCAACACGATAGACGCATCGCAGGAGAACGTTATCAAGGTATCTGGCGAGGGCGAAACGCTTGCCGAGGCGATAGACAACATTTCGCTCATCGACGGCAAAAAACTCTATATGGCAGAGACCAAGCTGCTGATACTCGGCGGCGGGTTTGAGAAAATAAGCGCTGCCGACGCTCTGGAAACACTCTACTTCGATATGCGGTGCAGCCTTAATATGCCCGTCTGCTGCGCCGAAAGCGCGGAGTTCCTCACAGATCTGCAGTTCACCGAGGGAATAACCTCCGCCGAAAAACCGCTCGCACTAATCGAAAACGCGAACAGAATGGGCGTTTCACCAAAAACGACGCTGCTCGACCTGCTTGCGGACAGCGCGGGAGGACGCGCGTCGCTGCTCCCGAGGCTCGCGCCGACGAAAAACGGCAGAGGAATGACCTCCGCCGAGGACGGCAAAACTGCCGTGCTGAACGGCTCGCGCTACATGAAAGACGGTATGCTGAACGGCTATTACGACGCTCCGGAGACCGCCGCGCTCATGCTGCTTTCGGGCAAGACAGACAAACTGCTGCTGAACTATCTCCACAACGATACCGAAAAAACCTGCGAGGCATATGGGATACGCGTTTCTCCCGAGGGCAGCAATTGGCGCGTTTCGGCAAAATTCCGCACACGAAACGGCGGCTCGCTTTCCGAAAGCGAACAGCGTTCGGCATTGTCCGCGCTAACGGAACTGGTCTCTCACGCGGCATAATATAAACGGCGCAGATGCTTCACTGCGCCGTATTTTACATATTGCATTACTAAAAGATTATATTATTATCATACAATCCCCGAACGAAAAGAACCGATACCGTTCCTCGATCGCTGTCCGATACGCGGCGAGGGTCTTTTCGCGCCCGAGGAACGCGCTAACAAGCATAATCAGCGTGCTTTCGGGGAGGTGGAAATTGGTTATCAGCCCGTCAATGCACTTGAACTCATAGCCCGGGTAAATGAAAATGCTCGTGTCGTCAACCGACTTGCCCGACTGCGCAGCGCTCTCGAGCGTGCGGCACGAGGTCGTCCCGACGGCGATGACCCGCCCGCCGCGCTCCTTGCACGCGCGTATTTTCACGGCGGTCTCGGGCGGTATCTCATAGTGCTCGGTGTGCATTTTGTGGTTGAGGATATCGTCTTCCTTGACAGGTCGGAACGTTCCCAGTCCGACGTGCAGCGTCACATATGCCGTGTCAACGCCCATTTCACATGCCTTGGCGAACTCTTTTTCGGTAAAGTGCAGTCCCGCCGTGGGAGCGGCAGCCGAGCCTGTTTCGCGGCAGTAAATAGTGTTGTAACGTTCCTTGTCGGCGAGCTTTTCCGTGATGTACGGCGGCAGCGGCATCTGCCCAATTCTGTCAAGGATATCGTAAAAATCGCCCTCGTAAGCGAACCGCACCAGACGGTTGCCGCCGTCGAGAGTATCAAGCACCTCGGCGGAAAGCCCCTCGGGGAAGTCCACGACCGCCCCAGGTTTCAGCCGCCGCCCCGGCTTGACCATGGTTTCCCACTCGTTCAGCCCGAGCCGCTTCAGCAGCAGAAACTCGCATGGAACGCCCGTTCCAGATTTAACGCCGTAAATTCGCGCGGGAAACACCTTGCTGTCATTCATCACAAGCAAGTCGCCCTTTTTCAGGTAATTGCATATATTGTAAAAGCGGTCGTGAATGACCTCGCCGCTCTGCCTGTCAATCTTCATCAGCCGCGAGCTGTCGCGCGGTTCAACAGGGGTCTGCGCTATCAGCTCCTCGGGAAGATCGTAGTAAAAATCGGATTTAAGCATAGATTCTCCATTCTCTGTTATGTTCTAATTATTATTGTATCACAAACCGCTGAATAATTCAATCGGGTTTGTACTTGACATAATAACCAAAAGTTTTATGCAAACGGCGGCTTTTTTTTCCCAAAAAAACGGTTTTTGTTATTGACAAAGAGAATATAATATGATACAATATACTGTGTAATGATAGAGGTGCGGAGTAGATGAGTAGCGCGGCACAAACGTCCACGGAGGACGCGGCGCGAAAGGCGAACCGCCGAGGAGTGTACAGTCCGTGTTGTGCATATCCGGTTGTGCGTTGAACAAGCGTACGACTGTCATCGAGAATGCTTGATGGAGTGCTATCGCAAATTGAATTTGCAGCATTAAACAGCATTGCCGATGATTTATCATCGGTTTTATTTTTGGTTTATTTAAAGAAAGGGAACAGCTATGAAAAAACAATTCAAGGTAGGTATTATCGGAGCGACGGGAATGGTCGGACAGCGTTTCGCGACGCTGCTTGAGAACCATCCGTGGTTCAAGGTGGTCGCGCTGGCGGCGTCTCCGCGCTCGGCGGGAAAAACGTATAAAGAGGCAGTCGGGGAGCGCTGGTACATGGACACTCCCATGCCTGCGAATATGGCTGACATCATCGTGAACGACGCGTCCGCAGACGTTGACGAGATTGCCGCAAAGGTGGACTTCGTGTTCTGCGCGGTGGATATGAAAAAGGACGAGATAAAGGCGCTGGAAGAGCGTTACGCAAGAGCCGAATGCCCCGTAATGTCCAACAACTCGGCGAACCGTTTCACGCCCGACGTGCCGATGATAATCCCCGAGGTCAACGCAAACCACGCGGCTATCATCAACGCGCAGAAAAAGCGTCTGGGCACAAAGCGCGGTTTTATTTCGGTTAAGTCCAACTGCTCGATACAGAGCTACGTTCCCGCACTGTCGCCGTTGCGCAAATTCGGGATAACCGAGGTTCTGGCTTGTACTTATCAGGCGATATCGGGCGCGGGCAAGACATTCGAGACATGGCCCGAAATGGTGGATAACCTTATCCCGTACATCGGCGGCGAGGAGGAGAAATCCGAGCAGGAGCCGCTTAAGGTCTGGGGGCGCATTGAGGGCAATGAGATAGTAAAATGCGACAAGCCGCAGATAACGACACAGTGCCTGCGCGTGCCCGTTTCCAACGGTCATTTCGCGGCGGTGTTCGTAAGGTTCGAGAACAAGCCCTCTATCGAGGAGATAAAGAAGATATGGGCGGAATACGCCGCAGAGCCGCAGGAGCTGAAGCTCCCGTCCGCGCCGAAGCAGTTTCTCAACTACTTTGAAGAGGACAATATGCCGCAGGCGAAGCTCCATCGCAACCTCGAGGGCGGTATGGCGGTCTCTATCGGACGACTGCGCCCCGATACGCAGTATGACTACAAGTTCGTGTGCCTGTCGCACAACACGCTGCGCGGAGCAGCAGGCGGCGCTGTCGAAATGGCAGAGCTGCTGGCGGCTAAGGGGTATATTAATTTTAGTAATAATCCCTCGTCAACCCCGTGGAGAACAGTTTAAGGCACGCACGACGATCATCAGCAAATAAAACACGCAGCGGCAAAAGTCGCAAGCAATGGAGGAGTTACCGTTGGCTAGCGCGGCGAAGCCGCGCGGTGCGAGCTTTTGCTTTCAAGATAGGAGAAAATATGAACAAGACTATTTTTACGGGCTGCGCGACAGCTATCGCGACGCCCATGAACGCCGACGGCTCTATCAATTATGAGGAGTTCGGCAGACTGATAGATTTTCAGATAGACAACGGTATCGACGGTCTGGTTATCTGCGGAACGACAGGCGAGTCGGCTACTATGACCGACGAGGAGCATGTCGAGGTTATCCGCTACGGCATTGAGCGCGTAAATCATCGTGTACCCGTGATCGCGGGTGCGGGCAGCAACGACACGGCATACGCCGTCGAGCTGTCAAAGGAAGCCGAAAAGGCGGGCGCGGACGCGCTTTTGCAGGTAACTCCCTACTACAACAAGGCGTCGCAGCGCGGTCTGGTAAAGCATTTCACGGCTATCGCGGACGCTGTGAGCATTCCCAATATGCTGTACAACGTTCCCTCGCGCACGGGCGTTAATATCGCCGTTGATACGTACAAGGAGCTTGCGAAGCACCCGAACATCACCGCCGTCAAGGAAGCCTCGGGCAGTATGGATACGGTAATGCAGCTTTCTGTATATACCGATCTCGACATCTACTCGGGCAACGACGACGAAGCACTGTGCTGTCTGGCGCTCGGCGGCAAGGGGCTTGTATCGGTTACGTCGAACGTTGTTCCGCGCGAAAAGCATGACGAAATAGCGCTTTTCCTCGCAGGCAAGCACGACGAGGCGCTGGAGATACAGAAAAAACTCCTCGAGCTCGACAAGGCGATGTTTTTGGACGTAAACCCCATTCCCGTAAAAGAAGCGCTGAATATTATGGGCTTCAAGGCGGGCGAGTGCCGTCTGCCGCTCTGCTCTATGATCGACGAGATGACCGCAAAGCTCAGAGCGGTCATGGACGCTCTGGGATTAGTCGGGTGCGTAAAGTAAACACGGATATACAAATTTAATTAGGAGCATAAAATGACTAAGATTGCTATTACAGGCGCTTGCGGACACATGGGACGCGTTATCGCAGGTCTTATCGCGGAGCGCGGGGATTGCGCGGTGAGCGCGGGAATTGACAAGTTCGGCGAAAAATACGCGGATTTCGAGGTGTACAAAAGCGTGTTCGATATGCCCGAAAAACCCGGCGTTATCATCGACTTTTCGCACCCGTCCGCCCTATCCGATCTTCTTAACTACTGCAAGATGAACAGCGTGCCGCTCGTTATCGGCACGACGGGCTACTCCGACGAGGAAAAGGCGCAGATAACCGCCGCCTCGTCGCAAATACCCGTGTTCTTCACGTTCAATATGTCGCTCGGCATAAATCTGTTGGCGGAGCTGGCAAAAAAGGCGGTTCAGGTTCTTGGCGGACAGTTCGATATCGAGATAGTCGAAAAGCACCACAATCGCAAAAAGGACGCACCCTCGGGCACGGCAATAATGCTCGCCGAGGCGATAAATGAGGAGTTGGACAACTCCAAGCACTACGTTTACGACCGCCATTCCGTGCGCCGTCCGCGTGACAAGGACGAGATCGGAATGCACTCGGTGCGCGGCGGCACGATAGTCGGCGAACATGATATCATCTTCGCAGGTCACGACGAGGTGATTACGCTCTCACACTCGGCGCAGTCGCGCGAGGTGTTCGCGGTCGGCGCAGTCAACGCGGCGGTGTTCCTCTCGGGCAAGCCCGCGGGAATGTACGCGATGAGCGATTTGATAGTATAAGCGCACCATTTCGTATTAGGAGGCAAAAATGAACATTGAGGTAACGGAAAACGTATCTGCGGTATCGTTTAACAACGTGCCGCTCAACAAGACGATAATGGAGGACACGCTCCGCACGGTCGCGGACAGTGGCATTAACGTGGATATGATATCCATGACTGCGCCGACTTCTGAAATTTTCAGCTTCGGTTTCACGGTGAACGATGACGATATGCCGAAGCTGCTCTCGGCAGCAAAAATTCTGCGCGAAAACGGCGTAGTAGCACCGATGATAAACAGCGGCAACCGTAAGATTGTCATCAAGACGGGCGAAATGACGGAAACGGTCGGCTTCGCGGCGCGCGTTTTTGAGATACTCAACCGCCTTGAAGCTATGATACTTATGATAACGACAGGAGTTGACGAGATTTCCATGCTGATACGCGACGCGGACGCGGACGTTGTTGTCGCAGCATTTGAAAAGGAGTTCGCATGAATTGGCTGATGATAGCGGCGACTGCCGAGACAAGCGCCGCCGAAACGCACGAGCCCACGCTCGGAGACGCAGTGCAAGGTCTTGTCACAAAGCCTGAGGAGACGCTTTCGGCGTTCGGGAAATTTTTCCAAAGCATGGGGAACGCAATTCTGGCGGCAATACCGACAATAATACTCGCGGTGATCATTCTGATAGTCGGACTGATTTTGTCGAAGCTCGTGCTGGCGCTGCTTTCAAAGGGACTATCCAAAACCAAGCTGGAGCTTACGGTGACGAAATTCACCACGCAAATGGCGAAAATCGTGCTGTACACACTGCTTATCACAATCGTTCTGAATATCCTCGGCATACCCGCAACCTCTATCGTGACCGTTATCGGCACGGCGGGCGTGGCTATCGGTCTTGCGCTTCAAAATTCGCTTGCGAACGTTGCGGGAGGCTTTCTGCTGATGATAACAAAGCCGTTCAAGATAGGCGATTACATAATCACCAACGGCGTTGAGGGCACGGTCTCGCAGATCTCGATACTGCACACGCGTCTGGATTCCGCAAGCAATCAAGCGGTATTCGTACCGAACGGTCTCGCAATAAACGCGACTATAATCAACAATAACGGCAACGACACCCGCCGCGTCGACCTCACGTTCTCCATTTCCTACAACGACGATTTTGCGACCGCACAGGGAATTATCCTCGGTCTTATCGAAAGCCACCCGCTCACGCTCAAGGACGTTGAGCCGACCGTGCGCATGAAGGAGCACGGCGAAAGCGCGATAATCATTGTGGCGCGCGCGTGGTGCAGCACCGCCGATTACTGGACGGTATATTTCGACCTTACCGAGCAGGTTCGCGCCGCGTTCATCGAAAACGGCATCGAGATACCGTTTAACCAGCTCGACGTGCATGTTGTGGATAACCAATAAAAAATTCGGCAGCTAAAAACTGCCGAATTTTTTATAGCAGATCAACGCTCTTCAGCTCGCCGAAAAAAAGAGGGAAACTGCTGCAGCCTGTGCGGATATCCCCGATAACGGCGCGGACTTTAACGTTTGCGTCGCCGCTCTTCAAGCCGCTCATATCGGCGTTTATTCCCCCGAGATAGCCGAGATCAAACCTCGCGGTCTCGCTGTAATATCCGTCGCCGAGTATGGGCGCGTGCGATATTCCGACCCCGTCCGCATATTGACAGATTGCCGACGGCAGCGGACAATCTATCGGCAGCAGGCTCACCTTTCCGTCCTCATACAGCGGATTTTCGACAATGCTGAGATAACCAGTGACCGTCAGCTCACCATCATAATAAATTCCCGAGGAACTCAGATAGCTGCCATACCCGGCAAACTCGCCGTCGGGCGAGAACACGGTCTCCGCCGCCCTCACGGTCAACTCCCCTACCCTGTCGCCGACACGCAGACGGCGGTATTCGGTTGACGGCGGAAGCTCCTCACCAATGTACACGCCGTCCTCAAACATATCGGGATTGTCTATCGCGTTCATGTTTATGCGCGATTCGTGAACGTAGGCAAAATCCTCGCAGACGACCGAAGCAAATGTGCTCTCGTCAAGCTCGTCGACCGATATTTCCCGCTCGCCGAAATCACCCCGCGGATCGCGAACCGTTACAGTCGTGATCTCCGAGGTATAAATAGGCACGCCGTCCGCGCCGACAAGAAAAGTTTTTTCGCCCGCAGGGTCGTCCGAACTGTCGGACTGAATACTTTGCTTTTCGTCGCTCTGTTCCGTAACGCTTTTAGAACTTTCCGAAATGTCCTCTTTTGAGCAGCCTGTAAGTAATAATGCCGCAGCCGTAAAAAAAATAAGTGTTTTTTTCATAATTATTCCCCCTCATATATAAACAACAAAAAAAATCACAAAAACTTACAGTCTGCAAAAAAAATTTTATTTATTATGAGAACATCGCAGTCGAGAGGTAGCGCTCGCCCGTGTCTGGGAGCAGCACGACGATGTTCTTACCCTTGTTTTCGGGGCGCTCGGCAAGCTTGATCGCCGCCCACAGTGCCGCACCCGAGCTTATCCCGACGAGAACGCCCTCGGTGCGCGCCATAAGCCGTCCCGTCTCGAACGCGTCCTCGTTGTCAACGGGGATTATCTCGTCGTAGATTTTCGTGTCGAGTATTTCGGGAACAAAGCCCGCTCCTATTCCCTGTATCTTGTGAGCGCCCGCCTGTCCTCCCAAAAGAACAGCGCTTGATTTCGGTTCCGCGGCGATTATCTTCACGGCGGGGTTCTTCGACTTCAACAGTCTGCCTACGCCCGTTATCGTGCCGCCCGTACCTACTCCCGCAACAAAAATATCCACCTTACCGTCCGTGTCCTCCCATATCTCAACACCCGTCGTCCGCTCGTGAACGGCGGGGTTTACGGGGTTCACGAACTGCCCCGCAATAAAGCTGTCGGGTATTTCCTTTGCAAGCTCCTCCGCTTTGGCTATCGCGCCTTTCATACCCTTTGCGCCATCCGTAAGAACTACCTCCGCGCCGTATGCTTTCATAAGGTTGCGGCGCTCTATGCTCATGGTTTCGGGCATTGTGATAATTATCCGATAGCCCTTTGCCGCCGCTATCGCCGACAAGCCTATGCCCGTGTTGCCGCTTGTAGGCTCGATGATAACGCTGCCCTCCTTCAAAACGCCGCGCTGCTCCGCATCCTCGATCATAGCGCACGCGACCCTGTCCTTGACGCTGCCGCCGGGGTTGAACAGCTCCAGCTTCGCGAATATTTTCGCCTGCAAGCCCTTGCTTTCCTCAATGCGAACCAACTCCATGAGCGGAGTCTTCCCTACCAATTCCGTTACAGAACCATAAATATTCATTGCGTTTACCTCCGATTTCTTTTGTGAGTTTATTATAGCATATTATTCCTATATTGTCAATAGGTTTTAAATCCGCCAAAAAAAATCTTCCACGGGAAAATAACCGCTGTTTTTTGTCAATAATAAATTATAGCAGATATTACAGAATTGTAAGTTGACATTTGCGCCAAAATATGTTAAACTGTATATAAGGAAGTTTTTTGGGCATGTGGCAGGAAAATCTTAACTCAAACTTAACCTTTTCTTTACCCGAACTTTACCGAAATGTGTTATAATACAATAAATCCTTTTGGAGAAAGCGTGAGTTTATGAAAGTTAATTGGAATAAGAAATACACCACAATAGCCGTTTACGCGCTCGCCGTGATAGCTCTGTCCGTGCTGTTCGTGGTGTTCGTGTTCAAGTTCGACAGTTTTGCCAAAACCTTTTCGTGGGTAGGCGGAGTCGCCGCGCCGATAATCTGCGGCATCGTTATTGCTTATGTGCTCAATCCGCTGATGATGTACCTCGAGAACAAGGTATTCCGCCGCATAAAGGAAAAAGCGCCGCCCGAGGAAAATATCGTAATGCGCAAGCTGCACAATTCCGCGGTAGGCGACAGCGTCGTGGTGAAAACTCTCGAAAAGCACAGCGCTTCTATGGAGAAAAAGGTGCAGAGCCGCCGCAAAATAGCGCGCATCCTTTCGCTGGTGACGACGTATGTCATAATTATCGCGCTGATAGCGGGAATTGCCGTCGCGGTGTTCCCAAGCGTGGCAAACAGCGTTATCGACCTCGCAGAGCAGATGCCGGGGTACATCTCGAAGCTCGAAGTGTGGGTCAACAAGATGTTCGAGGACTATCCCGACGTCGCGAAATTCATCTCGAACGAGGTGCACAACTTCGCGGAACTGGTCGACAAGATCGCTGAGTCTATACAGCCGATCGCGGGCGACGTTCTCGGAAATGTCTCGGAGGGGCTGATAAAATTTCTCGGCTCGCTGTTCGTCGGTCTGAAGAATTTCCTTATCGGCTTTATTATCGCCATTTATCTGCTGTACAGCAAGGAACGCTTGCTCGCACAGTGCAAGAAGATAATTTTTGCGTTCTTCAAGGCGGACAAGTGCGAGACGTTCTTCAACGGCTGCGCGCGCAGCAACGATATCTTCAAGAAGTACATCATCTCCAACCTTGTGGATTCGATGATAATCTTCGTTTTCATGGTTATCGGAATGTTTGCCATGGGTATGCCGTATCAGATGCTTATTGCGGTGGTTTGCGCGGTGACTAACCTTATCCCGTTCTTCGGACCGTTCCTCGGCGCTATACCGTGCGGACTGCTTATTCTGCTTGTCGACCCGATAAAGGTCATCTGGTTCGGTATTTTCGTGTTGGTTTTGCAGCAGATCGACGGCAACGTCATCAAGCCGTTCCTTTTCGGCGAGACAATGGGTCTGCCCGCTATCTGGGTGCTTATCTCGATAATCATCGGCGGCGGTCTGTTCGGCATTCCTGGGATGCTGCTCGGCGCGCCCGTTTTCGCGGTGTTCTATATGCTTTTCGCCGAATTTGTTACCGCAAAGCTCGAAAAAAAGAGTCTCCCTGGCGACACCGAAATTTATACAGGTTCTGTCGAACGCTTCACCGAGGAATATATTCCCAAACCGCCCGAAAGCGCTCCGCCCATGTCCCCCGCGGAAGCCACAACTCCCATGCCCCCCAAGCCGAATTACGGTAGGCAGCCGCAGAGATCGGGCGGGAAGCCGCAGACGCAAAACAACGCAAAGCCGCAAAGCAGCGGAAACCGCAAAAAGAAATAGTAGCTGCTCCCCTTGTCCGATCAGACGCGGACAAGGGGGTTTTATATTGAAAACTGTTTCACAGTGCAAAAGGTTAATTGTGTTTTGGTTTATTTTAATGTGTGCTGCACGGGGTATTATGTGGGCTACACCATGAATTTCTTTTGCTGTCACCTGTGGTTTCGTTTCTTTTTAATTCTTTTGTCCTCTCGCGGTTGCGAGAGGACACCCTTCAGGGAGGTCAAATCAACTTCGTTGTCCCTAAAAACAAAATCCGACATAAATGCGGAGTTCCCCCTCCCCTACAGGTTTCCTCTCGCGCTCTCCAGTTTGACGCTTGCGTCAATTTGCCATCTCCCCACCCCCTTTCCGCATTTTTTGGTTGCTTTGAATTAAAAGCTATATTACCTTTTCTGCGGGTTTGAGCCGCGCTCCTCGTCTGCTTACTAATCTGATTGGTAGGGGTTTCTGCGCCTTTGAGTGAGCGCTATAGCGGAAAGCGGTTTCCGTTATAAACCAGCGGAGAGAACAGTGCAGCAATGGAGATGAGAAACTTTGTGTGGGCGAGAAGTCCTAACGGACAGGTAACCTAAACCAAGATCCCACACTGCAAAGTATAAACTTCCCACCATAAAGGCAACGTTCACCGTGCCTTAGCATGGGGTGAGAGGGAAATTGGATAGAGGCGCGAGAAAAAAACCGAAATGAGAGAGGGGCGCTATGCAACGTGTCCGCTGTTTGCCAACGTGTTCAGCGCCCTATCCCCCATGCGGCAGCGCTTTATCACAATAAATTCTTTTTCTCAAAATAAATGAAAATTTTGGAAAAATGTAAAAAAGGGCTTTTATTATTTTAAAAAATATGTTATAATTATGTAGAGTATTATTTTTAACCCCAACCTGTTGTGCTTTGAGACAGGCACTTCACGATCGGAGGATAATGTGAAAATAAAATTATTAGCGGTTTTATTGCTTTGTACGTTGCTGTGCGGGTGCTCTGCGGCGGTCTCGGTGGAGAATCTGCTTACCCCGCCAAAGTTGCTGGCGGAGCAAAACGAAATATATCAGGAGCTTATCGCGAGCGTAGGTCAGGGCGTTAAGCTGAAATACCCGAGGAGCGGCGATTACCGTTCGGCATTCGTGCTGCATAATATCGACGACGAGCCCGGCGACGAGGCTATGGTGTTCTACGAGAGCAAAAACGTCCAGTCGGGCGAGAGCGCGCTGCGTCTGAAATTCCTCGACCGCATCAATGACAAATGGCAGGCGGTGTATGATATGTCCTGCGCGGGCAGCGAGATCGACAGCATCAACTTCGCGAACCTCGGCAGCACGCAGCTAACGGATATTATTATATGCTATACGCTGCTGAACGCGACTGAAAAGGCGCTTACAGTGCTGAATTACGTTGACCAGATACCCGTGGAGATACATTCTTCGGCGTATACCTGTATGGAGGTCGTCGACCTTAACGAGGACGGTCTCGACGAACTCGTCACTGTGAACGTCAACAAGGCGACGATGATGTCGTCGGCGGCGATGTTTACCAACGGCGAAAACGGATTCGAGAAGCTGTCGGAGACCCCGTTATACGGCGGCACGGCGGATTATCTGCGCGTCACCAAGGGGCAGCTTGACAAGGACACGACAGCACTGTTCCTCGATTACTCGAACGGCAGCCAGCAGTCGGGAACGAACGTGCTGTACTGCTACGGAAACCGCCTTGTCTGCCCCGACAACATAGGACCGAACGCCGCCGCGGGAATAATCTCACGGCAGGTCAACGACTATATGGCGGAGATCTACAGCTACGATATCGACGGCGACGGATTTATCGAGATACCGTCGACCACACCGCTGCCGGGCTACGAAACGCTCACGCGCCCCGAGCAGCTCTGTGCGGTTCAGTGGTATACGGTCCGCGACGACAATTTTATTCTAGAAAACAACAGCTATTTCTCGGGAAAATTCCGTTTTGCGCTGCTGCTTCCTAACCGTTGGTGGGGAGTGGTCACAGCAATCACGGATTTCACAAATAACGAGATAATCTTTATTTCGTACGACCCGGGCACGGGGCTTGAGGTCAACGAAAAAACGGAGCTTATGCGCATACGCTCCGTGCCCAAGGATGACCCCAAGGCGCTTGAAGAGGCAAAATCGCTCAAACTGCTCGGCGAAAGCGCGGATACCGCGTTTTACTGCATCGAATCCACGGGCTACAAAGCGGGCAAGCTGGCGCTTACCGAGAGCGAGCTGAAAGCCAGCTTCATTATTCTGTAAACAGCGGAAGCACGTCTGTGCTTTTGGCTTTAAGGAGTTATTATGAAACGCATTCTGGTTGTTGAGGATGAAAACGATATACGCGATTTTGTGGTGATAAACCTACGCCGCGCAGGCTACGACGTTACGGACGTGGCAAGCGGCGAGGAGGCGGCGGCGGAATATGAGCGGCAAGGCGGAAACTTCGACGTCGCGCTGCTGGATATTATGATGCCGGGAATGGATGGGTTCGCGCTTTGTCGGTGGATACGCGAACAGAGCGGCGACATCGGGATAATAATGTTATCGGCGAAATCACAGGAAATGGATAAGGTCAACTGCCTGATGATAGGCGCGGACGATTACGTAACGAAGCCGTTCTCGCCGTCGGAGTTGGTAGCGAGAGTGGACGCGATATACCGCCGCGTGAGTATAAACCGCGCGCGCCGCGAGGAACCCAAGGTGATAAGCTCGGGTCCGTTTACGCTGGACTATCAGAGCAGAATGCTGTACAGTCACGGCAAGCCCGTCGATTTAACGCAGATAGAGTACCATATACTGGAATTTCTGATGAAAAACAGAAACTCGCCTGTTGACAGAATGTCGATACTGCGGCATATCTGGGGCGATTCTTACGTCGGCGAGGATAAGGTTATAGACGTGAACATACGGCGGCTCCGCATGAAGATAGAGGAGGACCCGTCAACGCCAAAGTACATTCAAACGGTATGGGGATTCGGGTACAAGTGGAACGGCTGAGTATATTGCTCCGTCAACCAACTCTTGAAGAATTTCGCGCAGTGCAAACGCCGAAATTCGAAGGACGCATTATGCGCTTCGCGCAAAACGCTACGACCGCCGTTGTACTGTAATGTACGCATTATCAGCTCCGTTGAAAACGCTGCAAGGGAATTTGATGAAAAAGTTTGGTGTTTGAACAAGCGAAAAATTCAAGAGTTGGTTGGGGGAGCAATATGGAAAATCTGAGAACATTAAGTTCGCGCATGGGCAGACGCTCTATCGCGACGCGCTGGATGATGAATACGCTGTCCGTCGTGGCGCTGCTGCTCGTCGTGGCGAATTTGTGTGTCTACTACTTCACCAAGCAGTACTATTACGGCTCGGCAGAGAGCTACGTCATCTCGGAGGCGAACGCCTCGGAAATGGTTCTGGTGCGGCTTTATGAGGACTTGTCTACCAACTTCTCGACGGAGGTTCGTCATATCATTGAAAACTTCGAGAAGAAAGACCAGATGGAAATGATGTCCATAAACCGCGCGGGCGAGGTTACGCTCTCGTCGAGCGGGTTTTCGCCCGGCAAGACCTACTATATGCCCGATTACGAGGCGGCGCTGAAAGACGAAAACGGCATGGGCGTGTTTATGGGGCGCGACGGCGGCGAGAATATCCTCGCGGTGACGATAGTGCTCACCACGACCTCAAGCAGCAGCGTAAGCGCGCTTAGGTTTGTAACCTCGCTTACGTTCGTGGATAATCAGCTTTCGGGGATAATGTTTGCGGCGCTGATGATAAGCGCGGTCATTCTGCTTATTGTGGTGCTTACGGGGCTGTATTTCGTCAAGTCGATATGCGTGCCGCTGGTGCAGATAAGCTCGACAGCGAAAAAACTCGCGAAAGGTGACTTCTCGGAGCGTCTGCCGATAACCTCGAACGACGAGATAGGGCAGCTTTCGCGCGCGTTCAACGAAATGGCAGACGGTCTGGAGAACGCCGAGCAGATAAAGAATGACTTCATAAGCTCGGTCTCGCATGAACTCCGCACGCCGCTCACCGCGATAAAGGGCTGGGGCGAAACGCTCAATCTGGGCTACGACCCCGAAACGTTCACAAAGGGCATGAAGGTCATCACGGGGGAAACGCAGCGTCTGGAACGCATGGTCGAGGAGCTGCTGGATTTCTCACGCATACAGAGCGGTCACTTTACGCTGCAAATGACAACGATAGACGTTATCGCGGAGCTTGAAGACGCGCTGCTGATATATATCGACAAGGCGAAAAAGGAGGGCGTCGCGCTCACCTACAACGAGCCCGAATTCCTGTGCGCGGTCATCGGCGATAAAAACAGGCTGCGGCAGGTGTTTATAAATATAATCGACAACGCACTGAAATACACCGAAACGGGCGGCGCGATAGATATTCTCGCGGAGAAAAACGACAGCTCGGTGGTAATATCGGTGACGGATTCGGGCGCGGGTATCGCTCCCGAGGATCTGCCAAAGGTCAAGCAGAAGTTCTACAAGGCGAACAGCACCAAGCACGGCTCGGGAATAGGTCTTGCCGTGGCGGATGAGATAATCACCATGCACGGCGGTCTTCTCGAGGTGGAGAGCGAGTTGGGGTACGGCACAACGGTAACGATAACGCTGCCGCTCGCTCCCAAAAAGGAAAGGTCGGAAGATGAGTAAAAAATCGGAAAAGAAGACGACGATCGGCGGTCAAGCGCTGATCGAGGGGATAATGATGAAAGGCGTTTCAGTCGGCGCAATGGCAGTGCGGAAAAAGGACGGCTCTATCCAAGTGGACGAGTGGGAGCTTCCCGAAAAGAAGTGGTTCAACAAAGCGCCGATCGTGCGCGGCTGCTTCAACTTCGTGCAGACGCTGCGCGAGGGCTGGTCGTGCATGAACAAGTCCATGGAGATAAGTGGAATGATGGACGATGACGACGAGCCGCAGAGCAAGCTCGATATCTGGATAGAAAAGCACCTCGGCGACAAGGCTTACGGCGTTATCGGCGGCATAGTCTCGTTTTTAATGGTCGCTGCTATGCTGTTCGTGTTCCTTTTTGTGCCAAGCTGGCTGTTCTCGTTTATCGAAAAGGCGGCGGGCGAAACGGACGTTTCGGGTTGGAAAGCAGCGTTTGAGGGTGTGCTGAAGCTGATACTGTTCGTCGCGTATATGGCAATCATCGCGCAGATGAAGGACATAAAGCGCACCTACGAGTACCACGGCGCGGAGCACAAGACCATTGCGTGCTACGAGGCGGGAAAGCCTCTTACCGTGGAGAACATAAGACCCATGGTGAGATTTCACCCGCGCTGCGGCACAAGCTTCATCATCATCACGCTTATTGTGAGCATTTTGGTGTATTCGCTTATCCCCATTCACCCCGCCGAATGGTGGAATATCAATAACAACGCGCTTGCGGCGCTGCTGCGCGTTCTCATAAAGCTGCCGCTGCTGCCCGTCGTGGTGGGAATTTCCTACGAGCTGATAAAGCTCGCGGGGCGCTTTACGAACGTATTCACGAGAATAATAAGCGCGCCCGGGCTGTGGATGCAGCGGCTTACCACGCGTGAGCCCGACGATTTGCAGATCGAGGTCGCTATCGCGGCGGTTACGCCCTGTCTGCCCAAAGAAGGCGAGGACGACAACTGGTAATGGTCATTCGGGAAATTCTGGGGAGCATGGTCTGCGCGCTCGCCGACATCGGGGTCGAGAACGCGCGGTTCGAGGCGGAACAGCTCCTCCAAAAAGCGGGTGTTTCGAGAATACGGCTGCTCACCGAGCCGAACTCGGATGTTCCCGAACGGACTGCGGAAGCGGTTCGGGAAATGCTGAAGCGGCGGCTTTCGGGATATCCGCTGCAATATATTCTCGGGGAATGGGAGTTTTTCGGGCTTACATTCCCTGTCGGCGAGGGCGTGCTTATTCCCCGACAGGACACGGAGGTGCTTGCCGAGCTGGCGCGCGGTATTCTGCTTGAACGCTCTCCCGAGGAACGCTCTGTGCTCGACCTCTGCGCGGGAACGGGCTGTATCGGTGTTACGCTCGCGAAACTCTGCGGCGCGAAGGTCACGTGCGTTGAGCTTTCGGAGAGCGCGTTCAGCTATTTGGAGCACGGAATCGCGCTGAACGTCGCCGAAAGGCTCGTTACGGCGGTGCGCGGCGACGTTACAGACGGCGCGTTCGCAGAAAGGCTCGGCGGCGAATACGACGTTATCGTCTCAAATCCGCCATACCTCACCGAAACGGATATACGCAATTTGCAAACCGAGGTGACATATGAGCCGAGGGCGGCGTTATACGGCGGCAAAGACGGTCTGGACTTCTACCGCAAAATGCTCGCGGCATGGACTAAACGGCTCAAAAGCGGCGGAGCGTTTGCCGTGGAGATAGGAATTGGACAGGAGCACGGCGTTATGGAGATATTCGCGGAGAACGGTCTTAACGCCGATTGTATAAAGGATACGCGCGGGATATACCGCGTGGTTTATGGGATAAAGTAATATTGGAGGGCAATTCAATGGCAATGGACAAGAAAAAGGAGAAAACGCAGCTGAAGCCCGTGGAGCGCATAGTCGACCCCGCGGCGAAGAAAAAGGCGCTCGACACGGCGATAGCGCAGATAGAAAAGGCATTCGGGGCGGGCTCGATAATGTATATGGGCGAGGGCAAGAAAATGAACGTCGAGCATACCTCGACAGGCTCGCTTATGCTCGATCTGGCGCTCGGAATAGGCGGTCTGCCCAAAGGGCGCATTATCGAGGTGTATGGCGCAGAAAGCTCGGGCAAGACGACGCTGTGTCTGCACGCGGTCGCCGAAGCGCAGAAAGCAGGCGGCACGGCGGCGTTCATCGACGTTGAACACGCGCTCGACCCCGTCTACGCACGAAAGTTGGGCGTGGATGTGGACAATCTGCTCGTGTCGCAGCCCGATACGGGCGAACAGGCACTGGAGATAATCGACACGCTGGTGCGCTCGGGTGCGTTGGATATCGTAATTCTCGACTCCGTTGCGGCAATGTCGACGCGCGCTGAGATCGAGGGCGAAATGGGTGACGCGCACGTCGGCGTGCAGGCGCGTCTGATGTCACAGGCGATGAGAAAGCTCACTGCCGCGATAAGCAAGACCAACTGCGTGGCGATCTTCATCAACCAGATACGAGAGAAGATAGGAGTGCTCTACGGCAACCCCGAGACCACTCCCGGCGGACGCGCGCTGAAATTTTACGCGTCCGTGCGCATAAGCGTAACGCGCGGCGAGCCTATCAAGGAGGACGGCGAAGTCATTGGAAACCGCACCAAGTGCAAGGTCGTGAAGAACAAGGTCGCTCCCCCGTTCAAGACGGCGGAGTTCGATATGATGTTCGGCGAGGGAATTTCCAAGCTCGGCGAGATAATCGACTGCGCCGTAGAGTTCGGCATAATCAAGAAAAGCGGCTCGTGGTTCAGCTACGACGATATAAAGATAGGGCAGGGCAAGGACAAGGTCAAGGACTTTCTGAAAAACGACCAGGCTATCTGTGACGAGGTCGAACGGCGCGTCCGCGAGGAATTTGAACGGCAGTCCTCCGCACCCGCCGAGGGTGAGGAGGGCACGGAGAGCGCCGACGGCGAGAAGAAGGACGGTGAAAGCGATGAAGGCAAGGAATCCAAAAAGACCGCCAAAAAGCCGCGTTCAACAAAGAAATCCAAGAAAGCCGCCGAGCCCGAAGAAGCTCCCGAGGAAACACCCGAGGAGACCGACGACGATTTCGCAGACGAATTCCCTGTCGACGACCCGACCGAGGACGACTTCGCCGAGTTCTCAGCCGAGGACTTTGAATGATGCAGGGACAGGTAGTCACCGGGCTTTGCGGCTACAAGGGCGACACATGGGAAATAGAGCTTGACGGCGCAAAAAAGGTGTATGTAAACGTTTCCGTCGTTGAGGAATACGGTCTGAAAAAAGGGCAGACGCTCACCGCCGCCGCGTTGGGGCAGATAACAGACGCGGACATTCTCCGAAAGGCGAAAAAGCGCGCGCTGTACCTTATCGGCGGGCGTGAGATGTGCCGCGGGGAGCTGCTGAAAAGGCTCACGAAAACCTACGGCGCAGAGATCGCCGAGGAAGCCGCCGACTACGTCTGCGAGCTCGGCTACGTCAACGACGAGGAGTACGCACCAAAGCTCGCCGAGTATCTGATAAAGCACAAGCGTTGGGGCGTTCGGCGCGTGCGGTATGAGATGATAATGCGCGGTCTCGACCGTGAGCTGGTCGAGAATACTCTCGCGGACGTTCCCGAGGAGGAGCTTGACGAGGAGCTTATAACGCTTATTGAGCGGCAATACATCAACAAAATAGCCGACTACGACGACCGCCGCCGAACGATTGCGGCGCTGGCGCGGCGCGGCTATGGCTTCGGTGAGATAAAGCGCTGCATTGAAACGGTCCTCGAAAGTATTGAGGACGATGATTATAACGAATTTGACGAGGAATAATATGGGCAAGGATAATATGAGACGCGTAAAGGTCGCGGTGGTATCGCTCGGCTGCGCGAAAAATCAAGTGGACGCGGAGCAGATGATGGCGCGGCTTGCCGCCGAGGGCTACGCGTTTGTGGAGGAGCCGGGCGTGTCGGACATCGTGCTGCTGAACACCTGCGGCTTCATCACCGCCGCAAAGGAAGAGGCTATCGAATGGCTGAACGAACTGATAACGCTTAAGGAAGAGGGCAGAATAAGATACATAGTCGTAACGGGCTGCCTTTCGGAGCGCTACCGCGACGAATTTGTGCGCGAGTACCCCGAGGTTGACGCTGTGGTCGGCATCGCCGAGTATGAGCACATCGCAGATATTTTCGCTGAGATGACCAACGGGCACGTCTGCCGTTTCGGCGCAAAGGAACAGCACACTATGGAGGGTCGGAGAATTTTGTCTACGCTGCCGCATTATGCGTATATGCGCATTGCGGACGGCTGCGACAACTGCTGCTCCTACTGCGCCATTCCGCAGATTCGCGGTCGGTTCAGGAGCAGACCTATGGAAAATATCATCGACGAAGCGGAAAATCTCGCGGCGGACGGCGTAAAGGAGCTTGTGATAATCGCCCAGGACGTTACGCGATACGGACTTGACCTATACGGCAAGCTGGCGCTCCCCGAGCTGCTGGACAAGCTCTGCGGGATCGACGGCTTCAAGTGGATACGTCTGCTCTACTGCTACCCCGAGCGCATTACCGACGAGCTTATCGACTGCATAAAGCGGCAGGACAAGATTGTGAAATACCTCGATATTCCGCTCCAGCACTGCGACGGTGAGCTGCTCAAAAAGATGAACCGCAAGGGCGACGAAAGCTCGCTGCGTGAGCTGATTGCAAAGCTGCGCCGCGAGATACCCGGGATAACCCTGCGCACGACGTTCATCACGGGCTTTCCCGGCGAGACCGAGGAGCAGTTCAACCGTCTCGGCGAGTTCGCGCAGGAGATGCGCTTCGAGCGCATGGGCTGTTTCGCCTACTCCGAGGAGGAGAACACGCCAGCCGCAAAAATGCCCGACCAAGTGGACGAGGAAGTACGCGAGCACCGCAAGGAGATACTCGAGGAGCAGCAGGACACACGCGTCGCGGAGCTGTACGAGAGTATGATCGGCGACGAGATTGAGGTTGTTGTTGAGGGCTTCGACCGCTATCTGGAGCACTTTTTCGGACGTTCGGCGATGTTCGCGCCCGAAATCGACGGGATGATCTACTTCTCCGCGCCCAAGGGCAAGGGTCTGCCCGTCGGGGATTTCGTGAAAATACGCATAACGGATGTGCTTGATAACAATCTTATCGGCGAATTAATCAAAAATGAGGGGTGAGCCTGTTTGAACCTTGCCAATAAATTAACGATGTTCCGCGTGATAATAGTGCCGTTTTTCGTGTTCTTTATGAGCGCGGATTTCGTGCCGTTGCGCTTTTTATGGGCGCTGATACTGTTCGCGCTCGCGAGCATTACGGATATGCTCGACGGCAAGGTCGCGCGGAAATACAACATGGTGACGGATTTCGGGAAGTTCCTCGACCCGCTTGCCGACAAGATATTAGTCGCGGCGGCGCTGATATGTTTCGTGGAGCTTGGCTGGACTTACGCATGGGTCGCGTTCGTTATACTGGCGCGGGAGTTTATTGTGTCGGGAATAAGGCTCGTCGCGGCGACCTCCGCGAAGAAAAAGGTTATTCCCGCGAATATCTGGGGCAAACTGAAAACCGCTGTGACTATGGTCGCAATGGCGGCAATGCTGATACTCGGCGTGCTTATAGATGATTTCAGGCTTATGACGAACTTCCCCGCGCAGATAGTCCGCGATGTGCTGATGTATCTGTCGGCGGCATTGACGGTTATTTCGGGAATTGTTTACTGTTATGACAGCAGGGAATTTATCGACCCGAAAAAATAAGGAGGTATTCATTATGGACAAGAAAGTTATCGACCAGGACAGAAGCGAAAGAGTGCCGGACAGAAACCAGATGATGATGGCGCAGCTTCTGTTCACGGAGAAGCCCGATATGGCGGACGTAAAGGCGCTGAAAAAGGCGTTGGAGCGCATTGTCGGCAAGGTGGAGAGTATCGGCGACAAGCCCGATATGCCGTCGTTTGCCGTGCAGAAATACAAGTCGGTGTTTAAGGACGTGCCGCAGGGAATGCCCGTGCTGGCGAATTACCTCGCTCCGCGCGAGTTCGTGACGGAGATCGACGATATCAAGCGCAGCCAGTTCTGGGACTTCAAGGACGGCGCGGAGAAGATCGACAAGTTCAAATGGTGTGTTGACGTATTCGCCATGATGTCGGCGGGACTTCACTACAAGGAGCAGGCGGAGCTGTTTCTCGCGCAGGTGGACGCGGCGCTGCGGTGCTATCCGACGTGTGAGGCGATCTACGTCATTCACAGCGGCAAGCTCACAGCTCCCGGGGACTTCGAGGACTGCAAGCGGTTCGACCTCGCGGGTCGGTTCATACGGCTTGCGGTAAATGCGCGGTTCTTCACGATAAACGGTACGTCGGACGATATGATCGTCGATACTATCGGGTTTTACGCGTTTGGCGGCGCGGATATTCAGGTGCATTTCCACGGCATGGACCCCAATCATGTCGTGAATTACGTTTACAATATCGCGAGCTACCAGTTCGACAACGAGTTCCCCATTAAGAGCGGAGACACCGTCGACAGCATCGACGAGAACGGCAATATGCAATGGGAGCCGCAATGGCGGTCACAATACGAAGACTCGCTCATTCAGCCCGTCCGCACCGTTCTGGACATAAACTGCGGAGAGTTTGCTGCGGGAAACCGCTGAGATTACGCTGCGCTTGGCGTATAAGATTAAATTTTTAGTGATTCCGTATGGAGCAATAGGGCTGCGCAGCAGATCTCTTTTATTGACATCTGCGGTTTCGTTTTTTTGTATCCTCTCGCAAATGTGCGTCAACACAAAAAAGTCAATTCTTAACACAACAAATAATACATATATACCCCATATTTTGGTTAGAATGTGCAATTAAAAGCAAACCCCAGTCAAATAATACCGAATATGGTAATATTTAACATCTCCCGTATCTATCGGACAAAACACGATTATTCACCTCGATTTGTGTAAAACGACAAAAAATAAAAATCCCGAAAAAGCTATTGACGGGTACAATAAAATGTGTTACAATATTAAATGTACACAATTTATTGTAGATAATAAAGCAAATGAGGTATAGGGGTAATGATCAGCGTAATCAAAAAGGATAACACCAAGGAAGATTTCAATGTTCAGAAGGTTGTGGATGCGGTGAACAAATCCGCGACACGCGTAATGTATAAATTTTCCCAGGACGAACTGAACCAAATCTGTAAGTTCGTGACGGACAAGACGTATGAAAAAAACGTCGACGAAATTTCGATAGCCGAAATGCACAATATCGTCGAGGGCGCTCTGGAGGCGACCAATCCCGCGGTCGCGAAAAGCTACAAGGACTACCGCAACTACAAACAGGATTTTGTGCATATGCTCGACGAGGTTTACGTCAAGTCGCAGTCGATAATGTATATCGGCGATAAGGAGAATTCCAACTCGGATTCGGCGCTTGTTTCGACAAAACGTTCGCTTATCTTTAACGAGCTGAACAAAGAGCTTTACAAGAAATTCTTTATGACTGCTGAGGAGCTTCAGGCTTGCCGCGACGGGTACATCTACGTTCACGATATGAGCGCGCGCCGCGATACCATGAACTGTTGCCTGTTTGATATGAGGTCCGTCATGGAGGGCGGCTTTGAAATGGGCAACCTTTGGTACAACGAACCGAAAACCCTCGCCGTGGCGTTCGACGTTATCGGCGACGTGACCTTGGCGGCGGCTTCGCAGCAGTATGGCGGGTTTACGGTCGCTAGCGTGGATATTCTCCTCGAACCGTATGCCGAAAAGAGCTACAAAAAGCAGTACGACCGCTATATCAGTCTCGGCTTGTCCGAAGAGATTGCCGACCGCGAAGCTATGAACGACGTTCAGGTCGACTTTGAACAGGGCTTCCAGGGCTGGGAGTACAAGTTTAACTCGGTTTCGTCCAGCCGCGGCGACTACCCGTTCATCACCATGACGGCGGGTACGGGCACGGGGAAATTCGCCAAAATGGCGTCGATAACCATGCTTAAGGTACGCATGAACGGTCAGGGCAAGAAGTCGTGCAAAAAGCCCGTGCTGTTCCCGAAGATCGTGTTCCTGTACGACGAAAATCTCCACGGACCCGGCGGCGAGCTTGAGGACGTGTTCGAGGCAGGCGTTGCGTGCTCTCAAAAGGCGATGTACCCCGACTGGCTCTCGCTTACGGGCGACGGATATGTCGCGGATATGTACAAGAAATACGGCAGAATAATCAGCCCCATGGGGTGCAGAGCATTCCTGTCGCCGTGGTTCGAACGCGGCGGTATGGACCCTGCAGATGCGGACGACAAGCCCGTATTCGTCGGCAGATTCAACATAGGCGCGGTTTCGCTCCATTTGCCGATGATCTACGCCAAGGCACAGCAGGAGAACAAGGACTTTTTCGAGGTGCTCGACTACTATCTCAACCTTATCAGGCGTATCCATCAAAGGACTTACGACTATCTCGGCGAGATGAAAGCGTCGACCAATCCGCTTGCGTACTGCGAGGGTGGTTTCCTCGACGGACATCTCGGCATTCACGATAAAATAAAACCGCTGCTCAAGTCTGCGACTGCAAGTTTCGGCATTACGGCGCTCAACGAGCTGGAGGAGTTGGCATCCAAAAAGTCGATCGCAGACGGCGGCGAGTTTGCGCTGAAAACAATGGAGTTCATCAACAAGCGCGTCAACGATTTCAAGCGCGAAGACGGACACCTCTATGCGATCTACGGCACGCCCGCCGAAAACCTCTGCGGCTTGCAGATACAGCAGTTCCGTAAGAAGTACGGCATTATCGAAAACGTTTCCGACTTTGAGTACGTTTCCAATTCCTTCCACTGCTGCGTTCGCGAGGACATTACGCCAATCGAGAAGCAGAACAAGGAGGAGCGCTTCTGGAACCTGTTCAACGGCGGGAAAATACAGTACGTCCGCTATCCTATCGACTACAACAAGGGAGCTGTCAAGAGCCTTGTGCGCCGCGCTATGCAAAAGGGCTTCTACGAGGGAGTGAACCTCTCGCTCGCCTACTGCGACGACTGCGGTCATCAGCAGCTTGAAATGGACGTATGCCCCAAGTGCGGCAGTACGAATTTGACGAAGATAGACCGCATGAACGGCTATCTGAGCTATTCGAGAGTAAAGGGCGACACCCGTCTCAACGCCGCAAAAATGGCGGAAATACGCGACAGGAAGAGTATGTAATATGCGCTATCACAACATAACCACTGACGATATGCTCAACGGAGACGGGCTGCGGACGGTGCTCTGGGTGGCGGGCTGCACACACAGCTGCCCCGGCTGCCACAATCCCGAAACGTGGGATATTGACGGCGGTATTCCGTTCGACGAGGATGCGGAGAACGAGCTGTTTGAGAAGCTCGCGCCCGACTATATAAGCGGTATTACGTTCAGCGGCGGCGACCCGCTTCACCCGCAGAACCGCGAGGAGGTCACAAGGCTCGCGAGGAAGTTCAAAGAGAAGTTCCCCGACAAGACGATCTGGCTTTATACGGGCTACCGCTACGAGGAGATCTCCGAGTTGGAAATAGCTTCGTTAGCGGACGTGATCGTCGACGGCGAGTTCATTCAAGCGGAATTCGACGCTAAGCTTCACTGGAAAGGCAGCGCCAATCAGCGTGTCATTGACGTATGTGAAACAAAACGTGAAAACGTTATCGTTACTTTTGACTAACAAGTGAGGTATTTTAGCCGAAAATTCGGAAATTTGAGCAATAAAAAACCCCTTGACAATTGAGGGAAATAGATTTATAATGTAATTGTTCACAGATTTTATCATCCCGCTGTGAGGAAAAACCAAATATTTACTTTTTTGAAAGGAAGGGAATCTGCCATGACTGAAACCACTACTCGACATGATTCCGACAAGAGAGTCATCCGGACGAAAAAGGCGATTAAGGCGGCTCTTTTCAGGATCATGGAAGATAAGGACATCTCCTCTATCACCATCAGTGAGCTAACTACAAAGGCGAACGTCAATCGACGGACGTTCTACACGCATTATCGCAACATCACGGATATCTTGAATGAAATTGAAGGCGATTTAGTGGCGGCACTGGGTGAGCTCGTTAAGAAGTTCGACCCGAACGACTTCGAAGCAAGCACCTACAATCTGTTTCTGGGGCTTAACGAGCTTATCACCGTGGAATTTGATTACTATTTCCATCTCGTCAGGGTGGATATGCGCGGCATGCTGATGTCGCGGCTGAAAAACGTGATCAAAAACACGACCGATCAGCTTATCGAGAGTTTCTGCAAAAGACACGGACAAGACGCGTCCGTCGTTTCGTCGTTTATCGTGGGCGGCTTCTTCAACACCTACTTAGAGTGGCACAACCACCCCGCCGATATTCCAATAGAACGAGCGGCGAAGCTGGCAAGCTGTATGGTTGGGCTGTGCGTCGACAACGTCGGTGAGACCGTTTCCGGTTAGGGAAACGTGAAAAATTATTAAAAACGCGGAGTGCTTTGCTCCGCGTTTTATTTTCGCTATTCAGCCGCCTCCTCGGTGACAAGTCCGCCGGCGTCGGGGTCGGGCGGCGTGTATGGCTGCTGCCCCGTGAAGCTCACCGAGAGCTTGTGATACGGGCATTTCAGCGAAATCAGATCTCCGCTTTGACCGTTCGCCGTGACCGTAACCTTCTTCCCGTTGAACTCTGAATTCGCCGTAAGTACGCCGTCCGAAACAGTGCGGTCGCCGTTTGTTGAATTTGCCAGTTGGTCGATCGACCCGCCTATCACCTTGGGGATAAGCGTGTACAGGTCGCTGTCCCCCGCCGAGAACGACAATCCGCCCAGCTTCGCCGACCACCCGTCCGCGTCGAGCGTCATAGTCACGCCGTTCAGACGTTTCGGTTCGGTAAACGAAAACGTCCAGTCATCCGCGCCGCGCCGCGTTACGTCCGCTTTGGCGACAAGATCGTCGTAGGTTATCTCCGCGGTGATCGTGTAGGTGCTGTCGAAACTCGGAGCGTTCGGCGCTAGCGGACTGAACGGTAGCTTTGCGCAGCCGCAGAGCATACCCGTGCCGATTATCGCAGCCGTTCCGAGGGCGATTTTCTTTGTGTAATTTGTACAACTTGACAAGACAATTCCTCCAATATTAAATTAAAGAAGCGTCGTTTGCGTAAACCTCGGGAAGCTTGTTAATAATATCACTTGCAAGAATTGACGCGGGGTGCATGGTTTTGCACAGCAAGTCCGCCGCGTAACCGTGGCAGTACGCGCCCGAGCTTGCCGCGATATACGACGGAATGCCTTGTGCCAGCATTGCCGCGATAATTCCCGTGAGGACGTCGCCGCTGCCGCCTTTTGCGAGCGCCGCGCTGCCCGTCGTATTCACGCAGACCTCGTCGCCCATGCTGTCGCTTACGACCGTATACGCGCCCTTTAGCAGCACCGTGACCCCATATTCGGCGGCGAACCGTTTTGCCGCTCCTATTCGGTCGCGCTGTATCTCCGCGACGGAAAGTCCGCTTATCCGCGAGAACTCCAACGGGTGCGGCGTGAGCACGGTATCGCCTGTCCGCTCCTTTAATACATTTATATTAGCGGCAATTGAATTTATTCCGTCCGCGTCAATAATTATCGGGCATTGTGCATTTTTAATAATATATTCGGTCAATTTTCGTGTTTTTTCACTGTTCCCCAGTCCGCAGCCGACCGCGACCGCTGTCATTTTCGGGAGTATCTCCGCGACAGCGCTTTCCGCGTTTTCACCGACAAAACCGTCCGCAGTCTCGGGGAGCGGTAGGAACGTATTTTCGACGAGCGTTCCCGCAAGCCCCCTCACCGTTGACGCGGGCGCGGCGAGCGTGCACAAGCCCGTTCCCGAACGCAGCGCAGCGCGTGTGGACATTACCGCCGCGCCGCTGCACGGGAGACTTCCCGCAACATTCAGCAGCCGCCCGAACGTTCCCTTATGCGACCCGGGAGTGCGCTCGGGCAGCACGCTCCGAGAACTTTCGACATCGAATATCGCCTCAAATTCCTTATAGCAGCTCCAATCAATGCCGATATCGTGCGGTATTATCCTACCCGACAGCTCCAGCGCGGCGGGGTTCAGCAAGCCTTTTTTCATTGCCGCGAGAACGTGCGTTTCCGTTGCCCTGAAACATCGTGGGTCGTAATCGCCCGTGTCGGAGTTAACGCCGCTCGGAACGTCCACGGCTACGCGCACGGGGCGGTTATTCGCGACGGTCAGCAGCTCGGCGATATGTCCGGGCAGTTCCCCGTGAAATCCCGTCCCGAACACGCAGTCGACTACGATCTGCGCGTTCTGCACGAACGACTTACAGCAAACTTTTTCCTCCGCGAGCAAATAAACATTTTCACTGTTCAGCTTGTCGAAGTGTTCACGGGCACATTCAGTGCACGGCTCACCGTTCACCAATATCACGCGGACCTTAAACCCGTGCTCCCCAAGCAGCTTCGCGATAACGTACCCGTCGCCGCCGTTATTCCCCTTGCCGCACATCACCGCGGCAAGGCACGGCTTAAACCTCGCCGCAACGCTTTTGGCGACCTCCCTCCCCGCGTTGTACATCATCTCCGAATAGCTTATAAACCGCGCGCTGCAATCCGCTTCAGCGGCTTTCATCTGCGCGGTGCTCACTATATATTTCATGTTGTCTATCTCCTCTAAATTATAATCCTACATTGCCGCTTTTTTCAGGCGGGGCGTGAGAACTTGCCCTCGGGGAAGGTCTGCCTTTCCCCTTTTTGGCGCGAAGCGCGGCAAGTTCGAGTGCCCCGCCGACGCTTTGACGAGTGCGCCATTCACGCAGCGCTTTCAGCGGGTTTGCCGTTTGAAGCTCGGTTTAGGCGGCGTGAAGGGGGCGCGAGGAAAAGCCCCGCGCTGCGTCGCCGAAAGCGGTTCGCCCGCCGCCCCGCACAAAGCAAAAAACGCGCTCCCTTAGTAATATTGTACAACAAGCAAAGTGATATGTCAACCCAGTGACAAAAATATGCTCAAATTGTGAAAAAGCTCTTGAAATTCATACCGTTATATGATATAATATATATGTGTATATCACAAAAACAGTTTTGAGGTGTAAACAATGGATTTTATTGAGCAGTTGACCGCGATAAACAGTGCGGTGAACGACTTCGTATGGACGAATCTCGGCTTGGTGCTGCTGATAGGAGCGGGAATACTATTGACATGTGCAACCAAGTTTTTCCAGATAACCCACATAAAGGAATGGTGGATGAAAACGATCGGCGGGATGTTCAGCCGAAAAAGCAAAGCCCGCCATAATAAGGAGAATGGCTCGGTGTCGCAGTTTCAGGCGCTTTGCACGGCGCTTGCGGCGACGATCGGAACGGGCAATATCGCGGGCGTGGCGTCTGCAATATGCGTAGGCGGACCGGGCGCAGTGTTCTGGATGTGGATAGCGGCGTTTTTCGGAATGATGACAAACTTCTCTGAGAATATTCTGGGAATTTATTACAGGCGCAAAAACGCTGAGGGCGAGTGGAGCGGCGGCGCGATGTACTACCTGCGTGACGGACTGGGCGGCTATAAAGGCTGTAAGTACATAGGACGATTCTTTGCAGGGTTGTTCGCGGTGTTCGCGATACTGGCGAGCTTCGGTATCGGCAACATGGGGCAGATAAACAAGATCGTTATCAACCTTGACAGCGCGATACTCAAAAATATCGACCTCGGCAACGCATTCGGCGACGTTAAATGGACGCACGTTATCATCGGCACTCTGCTGGTGGTGCTCGGCGGATTGATTATTCTCGGTGGTTTGCAGCGTATTGCAGCGTTCGCAGAAAAAGTTGTGCCGTTTATGGCGTGTGCGTACATTCTCGGCTGCCTGATCGTTTTCTTTGCCAATATCTCCCAAATAGGCTCGATATTTGGCGCGATATTCAAATTCGCGTTTGGTGTTGAGGCGGTTGCGGGCGGCTTCGTGGGAATAGGCATAAAGGCTGTCATCACGCAGGGCTGCAAGCGCGGCGTATTCTCCAACGAGGCGGGCCTCGGCTCGTCGGTAATGGTGCACTCCGCGTCCAATGTCCGCGAACCCGTTAAGCAGGGTATGTGGGGAATTTTCGAGGTGTTCGCCGATACAATAGTAGTCTGCACCATGACCGCAATCGTTGTGCTGTCGTCGGGTAAGATTGACTTAAACACGGGAATAGTCGCCGAGGGCACCAGCGACGCGACGCTGGTAGCGGACAGCTTTGGCAACGTTTTCGGACCCGCGGGCAGCATATTCGTGTCGGTCGCGATACTGCTGTTCGCGTTCACGACGGTGGTCGGGTGGTCGCACTATGGCTCAAAGTCGTTCGAGTACCTGTTCGGACTTAAGGCGGCAAAGGGCTATAAGATATTCTTTGTGCTGATGATCATCTCGGGTGCGATAATGACAAGCTCGCTCGCGTGGGATATCTCCGATACATTCAACGGACTGATGATGGTGCCGAACCTTATAGGCGTGTTGGCGTGTCTGCCAATGGTTGTAAAGATCACCAAGAACTACGTCGACAGGCGCATAAGAAAGCTGGACGTTGAGCCGATGCTCTCCTACGACCCCGAAATCCAAGCGGAACACGCAAAGGACGTAGAAGAGGAAATGCGAGAAGAACTCGAAAACGCAAAAGTGAAATAATTAAAAGAGGCGGATTTATTTCCGCCTCTTTTTGTGTTGAACTTCAGAATTTTTAACTGCCACGCTCTTTAAGGAAATCATTTATAACCCCCAAAAACTTTCTGCCGTAACGCTCCGCCTTAAACGTGCCGATACCCGGAATGCGCAGCAGCTCGTCGTTATTCTTCGGCAGTCTAGCGCATAAGATCCACAGCACCGCGTCCGAGAACACGACGTACGGCGGCACTCCGAGTGATGCGGCGAGGTTCTTGCGTGTTTCGCGGAGCTTGTCGAACAATTCGGGGTTCTGGTGACTGTCGTAGTTTTTCGTCGCTTCGGGGATCGCTGAGAACGAAACCGCCGTCTTTTTCGGCACGAGCATGGTGATTGCGCGCTTCGACTTTATAAACTCGTCCGCTTTCGGGGTCAGCACGCAGATAGAGTAATCGCCGCAGACCTCGAAATACCCCTCGCCCTCCAGAAACGTGATTATATCGCGCACCCGAACGCTCGGCATACCCCGCATTATCCCATAGGTCGACAGCGTATCGTAGCCCTCGTCGAAAATGCGCTTCTCCTTGCTGCCCGTTAATATTTTGCACAGCAGCGCCTTTCCGACCGCGCGATTGCGCTGTTTAAGCCTGAAAATGCACGAGAGTATCTTCTGCGCGTCGACTGTAATATCGACCGTCTCCATATCACCCGTGCAATTGCCGCAGTTTGTGCAGCGCGCGGCGGCGTTCTCGCCGAAATACCGCAGTATATACGCGCGCAGACAGCCCGATGTGCCGACGTAGCCCTGCATTTTGCGCAGCCGAATGTGGTCACGCTCTTCAAGCTCCTCGACCTCTTTCTGCGTGCGGACCGCGTCGTCGTGGCTCACGCTTATCATAAACTTGGCAAGCTCCACGTCAGCATAGCTGTACAGCATAATGCACCGCGCGTCGCCGCCGTCACGCCCCGCTCTGCCCGCCTCCTGATAGTAGCTCTCGATGTCCTTGGGCATATTGTAGTGTACCACAAGCGAAACATTTGACTTGTCAATGCCCATTCCGAACGCGTTTGTCGCCACCATAACGTCCACGCGGTCAAACAGGAAATCGTCCTGCGCTGCCTGCCGCTGCTCCGCGTCAAAGCCCGCGTGGTACTGCCCTGCCTTGAAGCCGTTGCGGTTGAGCATTGCGCAGACGCTCTCAACGTTTTTCCGCGTCGCGCAGTAGACTATCGCGCTGCCGCCCGTTCCACCCCTGAGAATTTTCAACAGCTCGCTGTCCTTGTCCTCGGGCTTGCGAACCTCAAAATATAGATTGGGTCGGTCAAAGCCCGTCGTTATAGTAAACGGGTCGTTTAGAGAGAGCATTTCCACGATATCGCGCTTGACATATTCTGTGGCGGTTGCGGTGAACGCGGCGGTGATCGGACGTTCGTTCAGCGAATTCACAAAACCTGAGATTTTCAGATAGCTCGGACGGAAATCCTGTCCCCAATGTGACACGCAATGCGCTTCGTCGACAGCGACAAGCGGTATCGTAAGTGATGAGCACAGCCGCGCAAAGCCCTCCGTTTCAAGACGCTCGGGCGCGACGTACAGCAGCTTGTACTCACCTGCGGCGGCTCTGCGGAAGACCTCATAGGAGCTGGTGCCGTCCTGCATACTGTTTATGCACGCGGCGGGTATGCCGTTCTGGACGAGCGCGTCCACCTGATCGCGCATAAGCGATATCAGTGGCGAGATAACGATAGTAGTCCCCCCGAGAAGCATTGCAGGTATCTGAAAGCACGCGGATTTCCCCGCGCCCGTCGGCATTACGCCGAGCACGTCGCGTCCGCCGAGTATGCTGTCGATAAGCTGCTCCTGTCCCTCGCGGAACGCGTTGTGACCGAAATATTTCCTTAAAACCTCTAATTTTGTCATGAAGTTCACCTAAAACCCGCTCAGCAGCAATCCCAGTTGTACAGCACGTTCGAGAAATCGCGCCGCGCCAGATCCTCAGGCGTGATGAAGAAATTCGCGACACCCGTGTCTCCCCATTCCACGCATTGATTGCTGCCGCTCCACTCGGTATCCGACTGGAACAGCAGAACCGTGTGACGGGAATAATCGTCCTTATAGCGCGGGTCTGACTGCGTGAAATACGGATAGCCGCCCATGCGCGTTCCCTGAATGCAGCGCGTTCCATAAAGCACGTCATAAAGTTCCCCGTCCGCTCTGCTCAAACCGCCGTCGCCGTATATTTTCGTAAGCTCCGCGCCGAACAGTTCGTTGTACGACCGCAGCACGGCGGCGTCAAAACGGCAGTCACACGGGGGCACGGGCATTTTCACGGGATTGTCGGCGGTCAAAAGGAACTCGCCCTTGACGGGGAAATCCGTTTCGTGAAATACAGGCATATCGTCCTTGCCCAACAGTCTGCTCACGTCATGAATAACGCTTTCGTGATATATCACGCGAAAACCGTTCTGTCCGCATCCGTCGTCAAAGTCCATGCCGATCATATAATACTCATCGTCGTCAAATCCTGCGAAAAATTGCAGTATTCCCTCACTCGGGAAACCCTCTGTTTTGGGCAATTCACCGAAATTCAACTGCGCCAGAAAACGCAACGGCTTTCCCGCGTGAGCGCCCTCGCGGACGGTCGGGTACGGCATTTCCCTCGGGAAATACGGAACACCGCCCATTTTGCTGTCGAACACATTGGTCTTGCCGCGCGAGAGCCTTAGGCGCACGGTCTCGGCGGGTGGTATCAGCCCGTCGATCTTGACGAACATTCTGTCGAGCTTTTCGCGCGTTTCGGGGGATACATCGGTTTTCCGCTCCGAAGGCGGTTCTAACTGTAACAGTGAACCGTCGGGCAGCCTGTATTCCCCGCCGTCGACCGCGTCCGCGAACGCCGAGATGTTCTCCGAGCCGCCAATCAAGCCCTTAAGCAGCGTTTTCGCCTTTTCGCAAGCGCTCTCCTCGGTAAGCCGCGAATCGCTTTCGAGCAGCTTTTCGGTTATTCTGCCCAATAACTCGTTCACGTCAAAGCCCTCGTTCATCAGCGCGTACCGAAAAGCCTGTCGCCGCCGTCGCCAATACCGGGAACGATGTACAAATCCTCGTTAAGCCCGTCGTCGATAGCTCCGCAAATTATCTCGACCTCGGGGTGCGCGTCGTGAAGCGCCTTTATGCCTTCGGGGCAGGTTAGTACACACATAAACTTTATATTCTTCGCGCCCGAGTTCTTGACGATATCGACCGTCTTGACCGCCGAAACGCCCGTCGCGAGCATAAGGTCGAGAATGATGACCTCTCGGTTCGCGATGTCGAACGGCAGCTTGCTATAATATTCCGAAGCGGTGTTGCCGTTGAGCTTGTCGCGGTAAATTCCCACGTGACCGACCTTTGCGGTGGGAACGAGTGCCAACGCGCCGTCCACCATGCCGAGACCCGCGCGCATTATCGGCACGAACGCCAGCTTTCGTCCGCTGATGATCTTCGCGTTTGCGAGTTCCCCAAGCGGCGTCTGTATCTGCACGTCTTTCAGCGGCAAGTCGCGCGTCGCCTCGTAGCACATAAACATCGCGATCTCGTGGACAAGCTCGCGGAAATCCTTTGAACCCGTATTCTTATCGCGTATCAGCGACACCTTGTGCTGCACGAGCGGGTGGTCGCATACAATTACATTGTCAAATTTTGCCATTTATTTGCCCTCCAGTTTCATCATTTTTTCAACGCGAACGGCGTGTCGTCCGCCCTCGAAATCCGTACTCAAAAACACGTCGGCGATACCGCACGCCAGACCGCCGCCAACGACACGACCGCCCATACAGAGCACGTTTGCGTCGTTGTGACGTCTCGTGAATTCCGCCATATACTCGTCGGTACAGAGCGCCGCGCGTATGCCCTTGATCTTGTTTGCACTCATGGAAATTCCGATGCCCGTTCCGCAAATAAGTATCGCCTTTTCGCACTCGCCGTTTGTAACTTTTGCACAAACCCTTTCGGCGATATCGGGGTAATCCGCCGTTTCGCCGTTGCAGCCGCAATCGGTCAACTCGACGCCTTGCTCCGTAAGGTGCTTTACAAGCTCGCATTTCAGCGCGTAACCGCCGTGATCGGAACCAATAGCTATCATAATAATCGCCCTCTTTTATTTAAAGTTTAACTTAATTATAAACCATTTTCTCGCGCGGGTCAATAGCGTATGAAAATTTTGCCCGACGCTAAAAGCGAAGCCGGTCTTTTATCCTTTGCGCGGCTTCTCCGCTTACGGTTTTACTGCCGCCGCACGTCCAGCCAAAGCCGTCGCCCATATATCTCGGGAATATATGCAGATGAAAATGACCGGTATCATTGAACTCTCCGCCGTTCTGTATGATACTGTACCCGTTCGGTCTGTAAATTTCCTTTAAAGCCGATACGATCCTTTTTGAGATTGTCATCAAGTGAGCAAGCAGTTCGTCGGGAATCTCGTCTATGTCGAGATAATGAGCCCTCGGAACTATCAGTATATGCCCCTCGTTTATCGGCTCGACATCCATAAACGCCATGACCCGATCATCCTCGTATACGATATCGGTCTTTATTTTATCTTTACCGCAAAACACACATTCGTTCATTTCGACAGTTTCCTCATTTCGGGTCTGTTCATTTGTACGACGCTCTAGGAAATATAAGATATCGTCGTTATAATACCGCTTGATAAGCTCGGTCATATTCTCGGCGACCCTTTTGTCGTAACACATTTCCTCGTGCTCCCAGATATAAATCGCGTTCTCCTCGGAAGCTCCGTCCGCTCCGACGCGGTAACAGTAATAGTCGCCGCAGCCGTTCCCCGCAAAGAAGACAGCCTGTCAACGCCCTTAACGCCCTCTTCCTCGTAAAACGACAGCATATCCCTGTTAATACCGAGCTGTTCAACGATCTCCTCCGCCGACAAAAGCAGCCACTTATCGCCGTTAAGCTCGCGAAGCAACGCCCTCAATTCCCTCGGCAGCGGATAGCCGAACGCCTTTTCAACACGGTCTATCTCACTCTAGGGGCAAGGCGGCTGAACTTTCACAAAGCCGTTTCCACACGAAACCTTTAAGATTAATTCCTTATACATATCGTCACCCGAAACCTATTCATCGATCCCAATCATTCTTTTATACACTCCCGACGAACTTTCATCTATCATAACCGCGCCCACGCATTTCTTATAAAAATCAACGGCGGACTTAGCCGGCCACCCTATAACGGCATAGGCGTAACCAAGCTCCTGCATGGATTCCAAAGATCTCAGCAGCAGCGCTTTTCCGATCCCCTTTTTTCTTTCGCTTTCCAGCACCGCCATAGGACCGAAAAAATTCTTCGCGGTCGCTTCATAACACGCGAAACCGATTATTTTCTTTTCCCTTGTGGCTATATAACAGGTTACGGGATTATTGCAAAAGGCGGCGTTTACTTCATCGGAATAATCGTCTTTCGCGCAGATTTTGGAGAAATCAATTACCCTGCTCCTGTCGGGAGCCAACGCCTTTTTAATTCTTATTCCATCCTCCAAAGGCTTCTCTACCAAAGTCGATGAATCTGGAATATTGTATAATTTCACCAACATATCCGCCATAATATCACCTCCGCAGATACCGTCAAAATCTTAATTTGCCTTTTCCCGCGCCAGTCTCTCACGCTCCGCTTGCGGCAGCCGCAGATAACTCGGCATAAGCGCCGCAGCCGCAATATCGGGCTTGTCCTCGGCGGCAAGGCACACTCCGCTGCCGCGCTGAAACCGCAGCGTCGGCGGCGCGAGCTTGTACTTTCCGTCGGTGAACGCGTTCATCAGCTCCGCGCCGTCACCCGCGAGAATTACGCGTCCTCCGAGCGTCGAAAGCTCCTCCGCGAGCGACGCGGCGGCGATCGCCCTGTCGTCGCAAAGACGCGTTATTCTGCCGTTCTCCGACTTGAACAGCGCGTTGTAAACCTGCTTGCACCGCGCGTCCATGCACGTGCAGATAATTCCGTCGATCTGCACAAAATTGAACGCTATTGCCTCCAACGTCGACACGGCAACGCACGGTTTTTCGTCGCCGAAGCACATTCCCTTAACGCAGGAAATGCCGATACGCAGCCCGGTAAACGAGCCGGGACCCGTCGTTACGGCAATGCGGTCGACCTCGGAAAGCGTTACCCTCGCGCTCTCCAGCATGGACTTCACCATGGGCAGCAGCGTCTCGGAGTGCGTGTGACGCGTGTTCAGAAACTGCTCAGCAACGATCTTCTCTCCGTCATACAGGGCGCAGCCCGCTGTTATCGCAGACGAATCTATTCCCAGAACCATAAAATCACCGCCTATCCGATTGTGCATTTTCACTAAAGCTTTTTCCCGAAACTGTAATTTTCCGCCCGTTCTCCGAGAGCTTTTCAATACGCACTTTTACAACATTTTCCAGTTCATCCTCCAGCCCGGGAACGTTCTCGCTCCACTCGGCGGCGATTATGCCGCCCCTGTCGAGGTAGTCAAAAAACCCGACCGCGTACAGGTCGTCGTAACCCGAAATGCGGTACAGATCGAAGTGGAAGATCGGCATGCGTCCCGTGTACTCGTGGACGAGAGCGAATGTCGGGCTTGTGACCTCGCTGTCCGTGCCAAAAAACTCCGCCAAGCCCTTTGTGAATGAGGTCTTGCCCGCGCCCATTTCTCCCTCGTACAGTATCACGTCGCCAATTTTCAGGCGCTTCGCGGTCTCGGCGGCGGCGGCACGCGTTTCATCTTCGCCGTTTGTTATGAACTCAATCGTTCCCATTAAAACAGACCCGTGATAACGCCGCTGCCGTCAACGTCGATCTGCTCTGCAGCAGGAATTTTCGGCAGTCCCGGCATGGTCATAATGTCACCCGTGTACGCCACGACAAAACCCGCACCCGCGCTCGCGCGAATGTCGCTCACGGTTATGGTGAAGTTCTCGGGCTTGCCGAGCTTCGCGGGGTCATCCGAAAGCGAGTACTGCGTTTTCGCGACGCAGACAGGCACTCTATCGAGACCCAGCTCCTCAATCTCCTTGATTGCCTTTTCTGCTTTAGCAGTGTAAACCACGCCGTCCGCGCGGTATATTTCCTTGGCAATAATTGCCAGCTTTTCCTTTATTGGGAGCTTCTCATCGTACAGCGGCTTAAAGTCGCTTTGGCAGTCCGAGCAGCGGTCGATCGTCAAAACCACCGCGTTCGCGAGGTCGATGCCGCCCTCGCCGCCCTTTGCGAACACGTCCGAGAACGCGACCTCAACGCCCTTGTTCTCGCAGTATTCGCGGACGACAGCGATCTCCGCGTCGGTGTCCGTGCCGAAATGATTTATCGCTACAACGACGGGAACGCCGAATTTATGCATATTCTCAATGTGAACGCCGAGGTTGACAATGCCCTTTTTCAGCGCGTCAACGTTCTCCTTTACAAGCTCGGGCTTGGGAACGCCGCCGTTGTACTTCAGCGCACGTATAGTTGCGACGAGCACCACGCAGTCGGGCTTCAGCCCCGCAAAGCGGCACTTGATGTCGAAGAACTTCTCCGCGCCTAGGTCGCTGCCGAAGCCCGCCTCGGTTATCGTGTAGTCGGAAAGCTTCATCGCGAGCCTTGTCGCGCGCACCGAATTGCAGCCGTGCGCGATATTCGCGAACGGACCGCCGTGGATTATCGCGGGATTGTTCTCGAGCGTCTGCACGAGATTCGGGTTTATCGCGTCCTTGAGCAGCGCGGTCATCGCGCCCACTGCCTTCAGGTCGCGCGCGAACACGGGATTGTTGTCGTTCGTAAACGCAACGAGAATATTGCCGAGACGGCGTTTCAGATCCTCCAGATCGTTCGCGAGACAGAGTATCGCCATAATTTCACTCGCGACCGTAATCTGAAAGCTGTCCTCTCTCGGAACGCCGTCCATCTTGCCGCCCAGACCGATAACGCAGTTACGCAGCGCGCGGTCGTTCATATCCAGACAGCGCTTCAGCAGTATCCGCTTTACGTTTATATTGAGCGAATTTCCCTGTTGGAGATGATTGTCTAACATTGCCGCAAGCAGATTGTTCGCCGCCGTTATCGCGTGCATATCGCCCGTGAAGTGCAGATTTATATCCTCCATGGGAACAACCTGCGAATAGCCGCCGCCCGCAGCTCCGCCCTTAACGCCGAACACGGGACCCAGCGACGGCTCGCGCAACGCCAAACACGCCCTCTTCCCTATCTTGTTCATCCCCTCGCAAAGACCTACCGAAGTGGTAGTCTTTCCCTCGCCCGCGGGCGTGGGATTTATCGCCGTCACGAGTATCAGCTTGCCATCCGCGTTGTCCTTGACGCGGTCGAACAGCTTCTGGGAAAGCTTCGCCTTGTAATGCCCGTAAGGTTCGATCTCCTCCGCGCTCACGCCGAGCTTCTCGGCGACCTCTCCGATTTTCAGCATTTTCGCCTGCTGTGCAATTTCAATATCAGTCAACATATTTCCTCCTTATTTAAATGGCAAAAGCTCGCACCGGGCGGCTTTCGCCGCCCTAGCCAACGGTAACTCCTCCGCTTCACTTCGTTCCGCTCCGTTGTCACCGTTGCTTGCGACTTTTGCCGCTGCGACTACTGTTGGTCGCTTTTTCGCTTTACGGCAAAATTGAGCAACGGTCAGTCGCTTTTCAGCTTAGCCGCCTTTGTTGCTTGTTGCTATCACTTTAACGCACTGTCTCCTTGATCCACCCCGTTATCCCGTTCGGCAAACGGGGATCATACGGCGTTCCGTCGTCGTACATAAGGTTCGCCTGAACCTGATTTATCATGCAGTGCTGCCCCATTTCCCAGCCGTAAAACAGCGATGCAACACCACCGTCGCCGTTCTTGACCCACTCGGGGAAGAAGCACATAAATCCCAATTCTTCCAGTTTTTGTATTCTCGGCACAATATCCTTAGCGAAATTAAGCGTTTCATCGTGCTGTCCAAGCGTGAAATACACCGCCATATTATGCCGTGCGATATTCTCCAACTGCCCGTCCGTCGGCACGTAGTCCGTCGAGATCGGGATTATCCCGTCGAATGTCTCGGGGAACTTCTCCGCGAGCTTCCACGTCACCCAGCCGCCGAGCGAGCCGCCCATCGCGAATACCTTGCCCGTGTGCCCGCCCTCCCGAACGCGCTCCACTATGCCCTTCAGCGGCTTGAAGTATTTCTCGGAGAACGTCTCGGTGAGCTTGCCGCTCTCGTCCGTTTTCTCGTTTGCAAGCGGCACGACGATGTAAGCCCCGCCCATTGCTGCTTGGTACTCGGGTGACGCGAATTGCTCGCCGCCGCAGTTGCAGATACAGAATTTGCCGTTCAGTCCGTTTGTCGCGCCGTGAAGCCACAACAGCACGGGATACTTTCCCGACGCGTCCGCGCCGTGCTTTATGGGGTCGTAGACATAATACGTAATCGCGCCCGTCTCCTCACACGGAAACGCAAACTCGTCGAACAAATCAAAATATTTTCCGCCGACAAAGCTCGGCAGATAGCTTATAAACTCGCTCTCGGGGAGCAAGTACGCCCAATCGGGCACGGGATGATCTTCACTCATATTACACCTCACATCAGCTTTATCTGGTCGATATCGTCGTCGGAGACTATCCCCGCAGCCGGTATCGTCTTTATCCTGAACCGCTCGATATCCTCCACATCGACGTCTTGTGCAATTTGCACAGATACCAGCTCCGCCTTGGTAAGCCGCATTACCTGAACTCCCTGTGTATCGCGCGTTGACTTCGCAAGCACAAGAGCGGTGTTGAACATTATCACCTTGCCCGCCGACGACTTCAGAATGAAATCCTCATCACCATCAACAACAAACATTCCCACCATTTCGGAAAACTCGGAATACGCGTTTTGAAGCTTTTTGCGTTTGGTCTTTGTAGAATATGACGAAAGCGGTATCTTCGCGCACTTGCCGTTCTTAAAGAAAATAACCAGCGTCTCGGTGAATTTCTCCGTGACCGCCATAAACACGGGCACTTCCCCGTCGTCCATTCCGAGCTTTGCGGGAACGTAATCGCCCATAACGCTCGCCTTTATCTCGGGGAAATCCGCGCACCGCGACTTGTAGCACTGGAATTTATTGGTAAAGAACAGCAACTCCGAGTTGCTCGAAACCTCCGCCGAGAATATGATCTCGTCCTGCTCCTTGAGCTTCTGTTCGCCCGACATACGCAGCGACTTGGGCGTTATCTGCTTAAAGTAGCCCTCGCGCGTGAAGAACACGTTCACGGGGTAGCCCTCGGAAACCTCCTCCTCGATCTCCGCGTCCTCAACGACGTCGTACAGGAACATCGTGCGGCGTGGCTGCGCGTACTTCGCGCTCACCTCTTTCAACTCGGCGATAATCACCTTGTCGATCTTCTTCGGGGAGTTCAGTATCTCCTCCATTTCCGCGATATCGGCGGTGAGCTGATCGGTCTCCTGTGTGCGTTTGAGAATGTACTCGCGGTTGATATGCCGCAGCTTTATCTCGGCGACGTACTCCGCTTGCGGCTCATCGATGCCGAAGCCCACCATAAGGTTCGGCACGACCTCCGCCTCCTCCTCGGTCTCGCGAATAAGCTGTATCGCGTAGTCGATGTCAAGCAGTATCTTCTTCAAGCCGAGCAGCAGATGCAGTTTCTCCTTTTTCTTGTTGAGGTCGAAGTAAACGCGGCGCTTCACACACTGCCGACGGAACTCCGTCCACTCGCTGAGTATCTCGTAAACGCCCATAACGCGCGGCGTTCCCGCTATCAGCACGTTGAAGTTACAGTTGAAGTTGTCCTGTAACGGCGTGAGCTTGTACAGCTTCTGCATTACCGCGTCAGGGTCGTAACCCTTCTTGATATCGAATGCCAGCCGCAAGCCGCTGAGATCGGTCTCGTCGCGGCAGTCGGAAATTTCGCGTATTCTGCCGTCCTTGACAAGCTCGACCACCTTGTCAATTATCGCCTCGACCGTCGTCGTGGGCGGTATCTGCGTCACCTCGATACAACGCGCGTCCTTGTCAAAGCTGTATTTCGCGCGTACCTTGACCGCTCCCAGACCTGTCCTGTAAATCTTTTCCATTTCGGCTTCATCATAAACGATATAACCGCCACCCGGGAAGTCGGGTCCTTTGAGCGTTGAAAGCGCGTTGTGATCGGGGTTCTTGATAAGTGAGATTGCCGTTTCGCAGACCTCGGCGAGATTAAACGAGCATATATTACTCGCCATGGAGACCGCCAAACCGAAATTGGAGTTCACCAGCACGGACGGAAACCGCACAGGGAACAGCGCAGGCTCGACGGTGGTATTATCGTAATTCGGGAGCATATCCACCGCGTCCTTGTCAATATCGGCGAACAGCTCCGCGCTTATTCCCTCAAGCTTTGCCTCGGTGTAACGCGCGGCGGCATACGCCATATCGCGCGAATACGCCTTTCCGAAATTGCCCTTGCTGTCGACATACGGGTGCAGCAACGCTTCGTTTCCGCGCGCAAGGCGCACCATAGTCTCATATATAGCCGCGTCGCCGTGCGGATTGAGTTTCATCGTCTGCCCCACGATATTCGCGGACTTGGTTCGCCCGCCGCTCAGAAGACCCATTTTATACATCGTGTACAACAATTTCCTGTGCGAAGGCTTGAAGCCGTCTATCTCGGGGAGCGCTCTCGACACGATTACGCTCATCGCGTACGGCATATAGTTCTCCTCGAGCGTGGTGACGATATCCGTCTCAACGACCTTTCCCGAGCCCTCAATATAAGCCGAGCCCGTTTTCGGCTCGCTCTTTTTGGGTGTTTTCTTCTTCAATTTTTTCTCCTATCTGAATGGCAAAAGCTCGCACCGTGTGGCTTTCGCCGCCCTAGCCAAGATGCCTTGATCCGCTGCGGTCGCTTCGCTCCCTATGCTGCACAAAGCATCTTGCTTGCGACTTTTGCCGCTGCGACTGCTGTTGGTCGCTTTTCGGCTTGACAGCCTTAGCTGCACCTTTAACTTGTCGTTCGTTATCACATAAAGTCCGCCGCTTCAAGATACTTGCTGCCGTTCTCGCGAATAAACTCTTTGCGCCCGTCGAGGTCGTTGCCGAGCAGCACATCGAACATCGTGCGTGTTTTTTCTGCGTCGGCGGGCGTAACCTTAATTAAGCGGCGCGTGTCGGGGTTCATGGTCGTGAGCGACATCATATCGGGGTCGTTTTCGCCAAGACCTTTCGAGCGCTGAATAGTATACTTCTTCCCGTCTATCATCTCGAGAATGCGCGTTTTCTCGGGTTCGGTGTACGCGAAATAAGTCTTGTCCTTGGTGTTTATCTCGTAGAGCGGCGATTCCGCAATATAGACATAACCGCGCTCGATAAGCGTCGGGCAAAGCTCCTGTATCATCGTCAGAATGAGCGTGCGTATCTGAAACCCGTCGTAGTCGGCATCGGTGCAGATCACCACTTTATTCCAGCGCAGATTGTCCAGATTGAACGAGTTGAGGTTCTTGTTCGCCTTGGACTTCACCTCTACCCCGCAACCGAGCACCTTTATAAGATTGGTGATTATCTCGCTCTTGAATATCTTATCGTAGCTTGCCTTCAAGCAATTGAGTATCTTTCCGCGCACGGGAATGACAGCCTGAAACTCCGCGTCGCGCGCAAGCTTGACCGAGCCGAGCGCCGAATCGCCCTCCACAATATACACCTCGCGGCGCGTTACGTCCTTGCTGCGGCAGTCGACAAACTTGTCAATGCGGTTGGTGAGGTCGATTTTCGCGGTAAGGTTCGCGATCGACGACGAGCGCACCTTTTCGGCGTTCTCACGCGAACGCTTGTTTACGAGCACGCGCTCGGCGATCTTCACCGCCTCATCGGGGTTCTCGAGGAAGTACACCTCGAGCTGATGCTTCAGCCAGTCGATCATCGCGTCCTTGATAAACGCGTTCGTGACCGCCTTTTTCGTCTGGTTCGCGTAGCTTGCCTGCGTGGAAAAGTTAGACGATATAAATATCAGGCAGTCCGCGACGTCATCCCACTTTATCGCCTTTTCACCCTTGTTGTACTTGTTGTTGTTCTTCAGATACGCGTCGATTTGTGAAAGAAACGCGCGTTTCATCGCATCATCGGGCGAACCGCCGTGCTCCAGCCACGAGGAATTATGGTAATGCTCGACAAAGTGCATTTCCTTGCTGAACGTAAACGCGACATTCATTTTCAGCTTGTACTCCTCCTTGTCCTCGCGATCCTTGCCTTGACGCTGCGTCTGCCAGAACTGCGGCGTGGTAAGCGTATTTTCACCCGCCACTTCTTTCAGATAGTCGAAAATGCCGTTCTCGTAGCAGATGATTTTTTCGTCGACCGTGCCGTCCTCGTTCTCAATACGACGGACGAACTCCACACCGCCGTTCACGACCGCCTGCCGCCGCAGCATATCGTCGAGGTATTCCGCGCCGACATTGATCTCGGTGAACACCTCCAAATCGGGTTTCCAGTGTATCTTAGTGCCCGTCTGCGCGCACTTTGACTTGATAAAGCCCTTTTCGTTGCCCGTGACGTTGAAGCCCTTTTCAAAACGCAATGAGTACTTCCAAGTTCCGTTGCAGCTCTCGACCTCCATATACTCGGACGCGAACTGCGTCGCGCACAAGCCCAGGCCGTTCAGTCCGAGCGCGAACGAGTAATTCACGCCGCTGTTGTTGTCGTATTTGCCGCCCGCATACAGCGTGCAGAACGCCAGCTCCCAGTTGTACTTATCCTCGCTTTTGTTGAAGTCGATAGGAATACCACGTCCGAAGTCCTCGACGGTTATGGACTTATCCGCGTGGAGCGTGATGTTTATGCGCTTTCCAAAGCCCTCGCGCGCCTCGTCAATCGAGTTCGAGATTATCTCGAAAACCGAGTGACGGCAGCCGTCAATGCTGTCCGACCCGAAAATTACCGCGGGGCGCAATCGGACTTGATCGGGACCTTTCAGCGCTTTTAAGTCGGTCTGATTTGTTTCTTTTGCCATTTTTCAATTCACCTTATCTCTAAATTTACCAAGACAATTTAATTATACCATATATTGTTGCAAAAATCAAGTGCATACACAAAAAAACAGGGCAATATTTTCTTGTAAAAACAACTGTCCGCTGACAATTTCGGAGAAATATATTATAATGACTGCCAGCTGGTACCGCACCTTCATCATTGTACACATGAAAATGAATCTATGAATAATGGCAGCAGAATGCGGACAAAAATAGTAATTACTTTGCTCATATGGAGAAAGGGTAACGCCGGGGAGCGACCCAAGCGCCGTATGAGGTTTGTGGGAAGCGATGCTGTTTCGTCGCTTTCTTTTTTGTATCAAACCGCTTCCGGAAACAAAAGCGATAAACCCATTGAGCAGCTTTACCAATTAGAACCTGTACCAATAGACCAGAATACACGAATTATGCTTCGCAAAACTTGCCTCAAGGCAAGCGTGGACGGCTATTGGTACAGATCTTTAGGATCATAACATTTAAGGCGTTCTTCGTATGGCGTAAGATCCGAACGGCTTTGAATTCTTTCAAAATTGTAGTAAAAAATTATCTCCTCAGTAAGCTGCGCGGCTTGCTCAGGAGTTTTCGGTTTTTCAGAGTAAATGCACTCGGTCTTGAAAATGCTGAAGAAGTTCTCCGCAAAAGCGTTATCATCGGGTGTTACAGGCGCAGACATTGATGGCGTACCCTTTTATCAGCCTTCTTTCCTTCTCAAACAGAAGATTACTTTGCGATTGAATACAACCTACGCAACCCTAATCTGAAAGTATTCAACGCGGTTATGTACCTTGACGAAGCTACGCCGCACTTGCATATAGACTTTGTTCCACTCGGGATAAAACTTCCCGTCCTCTTTGCGCCAAATCTGCTTTACCTCTACCGTCCTTTCCTGCATTACAATATTGCTTATGAATTTTTCAAGCGGCAATAGCACCGATTTTCCCACTATCTGTACAAACTCGCACAGCTTTTCCTTGTCGGCGGGCTTGATTACCTTTACGTCCTTGATAACAAAGCAGTCGTCAATTTTGACCCTCATATTTGAAAGCGCAGCACGGAAGTCATGTTTGTGCTTCTCATTCTAAAATTTAATTGTCATAAGCATATTGTTGTCTGCCACGCAAAATACAAAAAATTGACAAGCAAAATACAAAAAAAACAGCCGCCAAAAAGCAGAAAACCGGCGGCTGTCTTATACTCAAAACGGCTCTGTTA
>CAMNXF010000003.1 GCA_946567425.1 uncultured Clostridia bacterium
TGCGGGAGGTACATAAATCTTAATTCTCCGTTAGCGACATCGCGATAATGACAGGTATGTTTATTCTAGTGAATGTGCTTCGGAGCTTGTTGGCGGCCGCATATAATCCATAACTCGCACAGGCGCAAGCGCACCGAACGAAAATCTTGTACGTCCGCAAGGCTTTTTGCGTATTACGTGAAACGCCGACAAATGGATTTTCCGTTTAAACAAAATATATGTTATCATTCCCCAATAAACGTTTATTTGTTTTAACCCGAAAATTTCAAGTTTTTCTTAGCGGAAACCGTCCTTTGAATAATTATTGCCGCCTAGATTGCTTAGCAGGCGGCATCATTGAAATTATTGTTACTCGTCGCTATTAGCACTTTTTCCGCTGTATCCCCTCACCCAGTATGAAAGTTCGCCATTAAACTCGCCAAGCAGTACTTCGCGGTCAGCAGAACCTTTCAACCCGTACATATCGACAAATCTGCCGTCGGGGTCGTATTTCACATAAAAGCTGCCTATAAATTCGCCTTTAAGCTGCGCGGACGGCTCGGGCAGACCGAACGTCACGCGGATATCGCCCGTGTGAAAGCCCTCTTGGCAATACCCCGCGCCGTCAATCTCAACGAGAACCATAGGCGGCACTTGGTCGTCGCTAGTCATATTCGCAAGGACAACGTTATACAGCGCCGCAACCCCTCCGAACACCAACGCAAGCGCCGCCGCTGCCTCTACCGCAAGCTTGACAATCCCGACAAAGCGCCGCTTTTTAAGCACCGCCGCCGAGCGATCTATCAGCGCGTCATCAATATATGAAATGCCCTCAAAGATGTTTTCGGAATTCATACGTCCACTCCTTTCTCGTATAGCGCGAGTTTCAGCTTCTCGCGCATTCTGAACAGTATCGCGGTTATCTTGCTTTTTGAAAAGCCGCTCCCGCGCGATATTTCCGCAATAGTTTTACAATAAAAATACCTTTCGGTAAATACCGCTGCGTTGACCTCGGTCTGCTCTTTCAGGAACGCGCTTATCGTCTCGCCGATAAGCTGCGCGTCTATCAGCTTGTCCGCGAAATCTCCAGTCGGAACGCAGTCCGCAAGCTCCGACAGCAGAACCTCCGTTTCACCGCCGCCGCGTTTCTGCCGCCGTCGGGATTTCAGCCGCGTAAGCGCCTGATTGCGTGTTATTCTCGCAAGATATGCCGCAAGCGAATCGGGGCGCTCGGGCGGTATCGCGTTCCAAGCCGCGTACAGCGCGTCGTTAAGGCACTCTTCCGCATCCTCGCGGCAGCCGAGAATATTTGCCGCCACACATCGGCAGAAGCCGCCGTATCTTCGTTCGCTCTCCGCGAGTGCGCGTTCGTTGCGCTGCCAATACAGTTCTATTATCTCCTTTTCGGTCATCGGTTCACCCCTTTAAAAAAGCCGTTCACTTATATAGTAGACGTTTTACTCTCTTTGATTGCGCTTAAACGAAAAAAAGACCGCGTAAAGCAGTCTTTTTATAAATTCGCCGTAATCTCCGCAAAGACCTCGACCATTTTCACCGCCGCGAACACTGCCGACGGAATAAATATCACGCTTCCCAACACCATGGTAAGCAGCGCGTTGCCGTCAATCGCCAAACGGTTCAGGCGGCAGTACAACAGCTTTATCTCCTTTTCGGGAACATACAACCTCCCCCGCATTACCATTTCACACGGAAACATATTCAGCACTTCCCTGTCGCCTATCCTGTACACCGCACACGGAAACCGCCGCTCCTCGTTGAACCTCACGAACACCGCCGTCGTTCTCTTTGAAAATGCGAGCATCACCGGACACACCGCGAAAAAACAGCCAATAAGCACTATAAATATCCCGACGATGCCCATGCCCAGCACCGCGATATCGCCCCAGCCGAATCCCAGACAGAGCATGAGCACTATTATCAATGCCGCACCTATTACAATATCCATAGTTCTCCCCCTGTTTGTCGACAAAGATTTTTGTTTTCTTCCCTAAATGTCGACGATTGGCTGTTTATTTAAAAACGCTCCGCGCACCGGGCGGCTTTCGCCGCCCTAGCCGAGCTATCTTGCTCCGTTCCGCTCGGTTCGCTCTCTCCACCTCACAAGTCAGCTCGCTTGGCTGCGTATTTTGTTTGTTGCTCTTGGAAACAGTTTAAAGCTGCGCTTTAGTTTGTGGCTTTTGAATATAGAATTTCTCCCTTAATCATATCATATATTCACTCAAATGTCAACATTTACCGCCCGTTTCCCCATGACCCAACTTGCAGCGACCACCGCCGCAGTCAGTGCGGGAAGTCCCGCATAGCAGATTATCCGCAGCGCCGCCGTTCCGATATCTCCCATGAATATCATAAACGTAAGCCAAATCATCGCCGCTGCGAGAAGTACCATAAAGCCGATATACACTGCCGTAGTCGACTTTGCGCCAAAGCAGTAGCCGAGCGTGAACGTCGGCAAAAGCGCGATCGCCTGCACCATACACATACACAGCGGCAGCGCGAGCATAGGCTCGAGCGGTATGCCGAAGATCACCGCCAGAACTGCGTTCATAACAAGCGACATCAGCGTGAGCAGACCGAGCACCACGCCCATAGCCGAGAATTTCGCACCGACTATTTTGCCGCCCGTCAGCGGCATTGTGCGCTGCATTTTCGACCAGCCGCTGCGTTCGTCATAGCCGAGAGTGTTCACCATGAACGACGAACAGAGCGTTATCGAGATATAGTTGGCGAAACCGTACACAAAAACGGAGATTTCGACGGGAGGGATTGCTTCTTCGACCGCCATTCCACCGCCCATCAGCATAAGCATTGCCGTGGGCAGCAACATTATAGCCAGAGCGCCGAATATCTGAAACCTCACTCCGTAAAGATCCTTAAGCACCAAACCTTTCATCAGCAAACGTCCCCTTTCTTAACCCTTTCCAGCAGAACGAAGTAGAATATTACATACAGCGCCGTCGAGATACCGAGCAGGATAAGCAGCAGCCACCCGTTTGAAAGCAGCGTGATAAAGCCGCTTAAAAGGCTCTCCGTTTCCTCGGTTAACACGTTACAGAGCACCATTATAGGCAACACAAGACCGAACCCGAACACCAATCCCACTACAAGCCCCGCCTTTTCGGCGCTCTTAAAGTCGATAACAAAAGGATTGACTATCCATTCTATCGAACCGCACGACGACGCCAGCACCATTATTATCTTCACCGTTTCAAGCGTAAAAAATCTCCTGTCGAACACGCTCATCACAAGCTGCATTATTATGCACATTACCAGACCTATCCCGATGGTGATGACGTTTTTCAGCAGCTCCGATGTCACAAACATATTCCTCGATATACCGCCCGCGAGCGTTATATCCGTAAATCTGCACTTGATATTCGCCTCAAGATTTCGTCCGAGCCACTCCATTATTATCGCAAGCACCACAAGCTGCAAGCCTATAAACAGCGTTGCCACAACGCCCTCGTTGTTCGGCACCAAGCTCACAAAGAACGCGCAGAACGCCGTGCCCAGTACGGCGGTTATCCCCGCCGCGATAAACCATTTCTTGTTAAGCAAAAAATTGCCGTATAATATACCTTTCATAATTACCCCTTATCTGAAAGCGCTCCGCGCACCGGGCGGCATAGCCGCCCTAGCCGAGCAGCATTACCTGAGCTCCACTGCGGCAATACTGCTCGCTTGCGCTACGCTTAGCTGCACCTTTTGTTTTTTGCTCTTAACCATAGAATTTCTCCCCTGAATGCCGACGATCTTTACACGCCTTTACCGCCTATTCCTTAACATAGAACACCATAATTTCCTCGATAGTCGGCGCGTCCGCGGGGATATCGGGGTATTTATGCGCGTTCGTCGTCAATACCTCATTCTGAAATCTTCCTTTGCGCACTCCGATAATATCCGCCTTGTCGATACGCATAAGCTGCTCGTCGGTGCACTTGAGTATTCTGTGACGCTCCATCATCTCGTTGCGCTCCTCGGTGAACATTATCTCGCCCTTGTGGATAAAGCAGATATAGTCCGCGATATGCTCCAGATCGCTCGTGATATGCGTCGAAATAAGTATCGAATGACTTTCGTCCTGCATAAACTCCAAGAAAATATCCAGAATCTCCGCGCGCATCACGGGATCGAGACCGCTCGTCGGCTCATCGAGTATCAGCAGCTGCGTATCATGCGATAGTGCCGCCGCTATCGACAGCCGCATAACCATACCGCGCGAGAAGCTCTTGAACCGCTTGTCAAGCGGCAGCTCAAACTTCGTCATATACCCGAAAAAGCGCTCGCTGCGCCACGTCTTGTAGATACCGCGCATCACCTTGTCAAGCTGCCTTACCGTAAGGTTTTCGGGGAACGACAGTCCGTCAAACACCACCCCGATTTTCTCCTTTGTCGCAGGAGACAGCTCGTGGGCGTTCTCGCCGAGCACCGTAATGCTCCCCTCGCCCCTTTTCAGCAGCCCGAGTATCGCCTTTATCGTCGTTGATTTGCCCGCGCCGTTCTCACCGATAAAGCCCACCACCGAACCGCACGGCACGTTGAACGATACGTTCTTCAGGCTAAACTGCGGATATGTCCGCGTTATATTCTTCACTTCAATACAATTTTCCATAATATCTCCTATCTAAAACGCTCCGCGCACCGAGCGACATAGCCGCCCTAGCCGAGTTACCTTGCTCCGTTCCGTTTGCTTCGCTCTCTCCACTTCACAAGGTAACTCGCTTGCGCTCCGCTTCGATGCGTGTTTTGCTTGTTGCTCCCGGCTATTGAAATTCTTCCCTGTTTGTTGACGGAAGACAATTGCGCTTATTCGGCAGTGCGGCTCAGGAGCGGTTTGCCCGCCACCCCTATTCTCCATTTAACCGCAACGCTGCTGCCAACCAACCGGGGCGGACGTGCAAACCGCTGTCGGCGGGGCACTCGCAGCCGCCCCGCTGCGCGGCACAAATTTAAACGCACCTGCTCCCGTTAAGGCGACTGCTCGCGCCCCGCCTATTCGCCGTAAAACATCGCGAGAATTTCCGTGAGCTCCTCTTTTGTAACGCCGCTCTGGCGCGCGATATCGGCGGCCTTGCCGAGATGTTCCTCGATCTCGCGGAGATTATTCTCGCGCATCATCTCGGGATCGGCAGCCGAAACAAAGCTCCCGCGCCCCGTAAACGACTGGATAAATCCCTCGCTCTCCAGTATCTCATACGCGCGTTTGGTCGTGATAACGCTCACGCGCAAGTCCTGCGCGAGCGCTCTCATGGACGGCAGCGCATCGCCCTCGTGCAGCTCGCCGCCGAGTATCAGACCCTTGACCTGCGCGGCGATCTGCTCATAGATAGGCACGCCGCCCGAATTTGTGATTATAATATTCATAAAGTACCCCTCGGGACGTATGTCCCCCGCCGCTCGTTCCACTTGGCTGTGCACTTCCGAAGCGAACCTTGCGGCGTTCCTTTGCAAAGATTTACCGGTTTGAGAATACACTTCTTAATACCACAAAGTACAACTTGTTTTTATTGTGTATATCTCATATATACAATATATCACATCAGCACAAATTTGTCAATACCCTTTTTGATTTTTTTTTGAAATTATTTCAGCCGCTGCAAAAAATAAGGCGGAGGAACTAGTCCTCCGCTTCCAATTCTATCACCTCGTCCGCAAGAGCGGCGCATTCGTCCTTGTCGTGAGTGACGAGCACCACGGTCTTTCCCGCGGACTTTCTGTGGCAATAAGCCATTACAGTGCGCTTTGTCGTCTCGTCGAGACCCTTAAACGGCTCGTCCAGAAACAACGCGTCATACTCCGCAAGCAGCGCCCTCACCAGTGCAGTTCGGCGTTTCATTCCGCCCGAAAGCGTCCTAACCGCCTTGTCCGCGCACTCTGCGAGACCCACCTCGGCAAGCTCGGCGGCTATATGTTCCTTTGTGAACCTCTTGCCCGTCACAAGCCGTATATTTGCGCTTACGGTAAGATTTTCGCACAATCTCTCCTCTTGAAACACCGCGCTTATCCGCTCCCCGTCGAAGATCACCTCGCCGCTGTCGGGCTTCACAAGCCCCATAAGCACATTCAGCAGCGTGCTTTTGCCGCATCCCGAACGCCCCAGCACCGCCGTCACCTTTCCCTCCGCGAACTCGCGGGTGAAATTATTCAACACCATATTTTCACCAAAACTTTTTGTGATTTTAACGGCTTTGAGCAACACTATCACCCCTTCTCCGCAGTATCGCCTGACAGACGCAGCCGCCTCGGGCGGGGCGCGACGGTTTGCCTTAAGGTAAAGTCTGCGTCACCGAACGATCTCTGCGCGGAGCGCGGCAAGCCGGAGTGCCCCGCCCCCTCAGCTTTGACGAGTGTACCGCTCGGCACAGCCGCTACGGCGCATTTGCATCATTTGGCTACGTTATCGGCAGCTGTAATGAGCGGGGCGCGAGGAGAAGCCCCCGTTACATTCGCTCCACTCGTCTCTGCAGCAACGCCATGAGCGCCGTAAACGCTTTTTCGCACAGCCAGCTCAGCAATATCACCGTAAGCGTCCACGCGAACAAATCCGCCGTCTCCAGATACACCTTAGCCTCGAACAGCTTTTCGCCAATCGAGCCATCCGGTATTCCGATAACCTCCGCTGCCGCTCCCGACTTCCAACATAGACCTATCGCCAACCGCGAAGCCGAGCGGAAATACGGCAGCAGCTGCGACAGATACACCCCGACGAACCGCCGCCATACGGGTATCCCGAACACCTCGGACATCTCCCTGAGTTTCGGGTCGAGAGCGTCGATTCCTTCCAGCATATTTGAATAAACAATCGGCACGCATATCATAAACGACACCAGCACCGACAAGTCCTTAGACCCTATCCATATCAATGCCAGTATCGTGAACGACGCGACGGGTATCGACTTCATCACGCTTATCAGCGGCGAAATCAGCGTCCGTACAAACCGCAGCTTACCGGCCGCGAACGCCAGCAAACAGCCGCAGGTCAGCCCGAGCGCGAACCCGAACAGTATCCGCGCCGCCGAAAATCCTACGCTCTGCCAAAAATCGCCCGTCGCCACGAGAACGTACAGCTGCTTCACAACGTCAACGGGCGAAACAAGCAATATCTTGCTGTTCAGCTTAACAGCGGCAATCTGCCAAACGATCAGCCAGAACAGCATGCTCACGGAGGTGATGAGAATTTTTTTCAGAGCCGCCTTAGCCCGGGAACTCATATGCGTAGTAGAAGTCGTCCGTGGGCACCTTTCCGCCTACCGATTTCGCGTCATTGTCGGCGAGCACCTGTAAATAGCCGCCGAGCTTAGTTTTCATCTCCGCGCCTGTAATGCACACGATATGGCAGCTCGGGAGCGCCTTTTTCGCGACGGCTGCGGGCACGATATCATACTTTTCGATAAGCGCCGCGCCCTCGTCAATGTTATTGTTGACATAATCAACAGAGCCTTTGTATTCACTGAGGAATTCGTTGACCTGCTCGGGTTGTGCTTCCGCGAACTCCTTGCGCACGATAACGATACCCGTCAGCAGCGAGCTGTCCACGCCCAGCTTATCCCACTCGTCGTTGAGGTCAAGCGCCACGCGAACACCCTCGTTCTTGCTCTGCGCGGTCGTCACGAACGGCTGCGGCAGCATTGCCACACTGTTTTCGGTCGCAAGCAGCGACGCGAGACACTCCGCGTGTTCGCTCTTCCACTCGATCGTCACGTCCTTTTCGGGATCGATATTGTTGCTCTTGAGGATAAAGTTGAGAGCATATTCGGGTGTCGCGCCCTTCCCCGACGAGAAAATAGTCTTGCCCTTTAAATCAGCCGCGGACTGCACTGTCTCGCCGTTCTCGCAGATATACAGAACGCCCAACGTGTTCACCGCAAGCGCCTGAACCTTGCCCTCGGTCTTGTTGTAAAGCACGCTGCCGAGGTTCGCGGGTACGCACGCGATATCCACCGTACCCTGCACTACCTTCGGCGTAAGCTCGTCGGGAGCGGCGAGTATCTCAAAATTGTACTTCTTATCCGCTGCCTCATCGTTGTCGTTCATCAGCTTTGTCATACCCATTGCAGTTGGACCTTTCAGAGCCGCGACCCTCACCGGCGCGCTGTCCGGCTCGGTATTTTCGGGAACGCTCGAGGGACTGTTCAAGCTTTCATCTGTTGAACTTTCGGGAGCACTGCTTTGGTCCGTTGAACTTCCGCTACTCTCGTTCGTCGAGTTTTCAGGCGCACTGTTAAACGACGAACCGCCGCTTGTTCCGTTGTCCGAGCAAGCCGCGAACGTAAGGCACATAGCCGCCGCGAGCATTGCCGCCAATGTTTTTCTGAGTTTCATAGTTACCATCCTTTCCTCGGCGCAAAAAAAATGCGCCCCGAAAGACGCACTGAAAACGCGGCATAACCGCGCATTATTCATTAGGCGTTCTTTCGGCTCAATGTAAAATTTTGCCGTCAGTAAGATTCGCAAGACTGCATTCTGTCGGGAATTCCCTGAAGTCTGCTCTTGCCTTGCGGATATATTATAACATATTGTTAACGTTTTGTCAAGTAAATTTTTCGAGCGAAACTGCTGTGCGTCACTTTCTCTTGGAAAAAATATCCTTATCCCTGTCACGGTGTTTTTGTGAAAGCGCGATACGCTTTTGCCGCACCACCTCTCTGAACGGCATTTTTGTGGGAGTCTGCGGCTCTGCGGACGGCTCCGGCTCGTCGTAAATGTAATCCGCTGTAATATAGCCCACGTCTCCCACATACTGACCGGTATGCCGCGGAAGCTTGCGCTTGCGCAGCTTGTTCTCAATGAAGTCCTTAAACAGCATATAAATTACCGCGCAGACGGGCACGCCAAGGAACATTCCCAGCATACCGAACAGTCCGCCGCCGATGATTATCGAAATCAGTATCCACACAGCGGGCAGACCCGTAGAATCGCCGAGTATCCACGGCGCAATTATATTTCCGTCGACGGTTTGCAGGATAACGTCAAAAATCGCGAACCACAATGCGTTCAACGGGTTCGCCGACAACAAAAGCAACAGACAGCACGGTATGCAGCCGATAAACGGACCGATAAACGGTATCAGATTAAACACGAACATTATCACGGCGATAAGCGGCGCATACGGCATCTGCATTATCGTACAGCCGATAAACACGAACATAGCCACCACAAACGCCTCGACGATCTTGCCGACTATCGAGCCGAGGAACTTTTTGCTTGCCTCTCTGCATACGCCGAGGAAACGCTGAGCCTTATCCGCCTTGACGAACGCGAACACCAGCTTTTTGGTCTGCCCGACGAACATCTCCTTTTTCGCCAGCAGATACACCGAAAGCGTCAATCCGATAAACACGTTTTTCAGCGTATCAATAACCGCCCACACGCCGTTCGCAACGTTCCCCGCGAAACCGAGCAGCTCGCCCGAATACTGATCCCATATTCCCTTTATAAACTTGCTGAAATCGTCCAGCGGATTACCCAGAAACTCCGCCAACTGCGGATAATCGCCTGCTACCTTTGTGATAAAGCCGCGCACAGTCGCGATATAGCTGTCCATATTGTTGAATATCGCAACAATATTCGTCACCAGTTGAGGGATAACCAGTACTATCATCAACAGCAGCGCCGCCAGAACCAACAGCATGGTTATCGTCAGCGAGAATGCCCTTGCCCGTCCACGAACCTTTGCGCTTTCCGAACCCGCCCACTTTCCGAACAGTCCGTTCTCGATCTTCATCATCAGCGGATTCAGCAGATATGCACAGAACACACCTATTATCAGCGGCGTTGCAACCGTCGTGAAGAACGTCAGCTTTTCTGACACCTTTTCAAAATTAAATATCAGCATTATCGCGACCGCGCTCACTACCACGCTTAACGTTGCATACACCGCTATTGTAAAATATTTCGAGTTCCAGTTTATCTTCATATTGACCCCTTATTTTAAGGCAAAAGCTCGTAGGTGCGATTTATCGCTTCGGCGACTTTTGCCGCTGCGTATTTTGTTTCTTGCTCTTGGCTATTCGCCCAGAAGTCTCAGCGCGTTTTTGCCGAGTATATTCTCCCGCTCCTCGTCCGTTAGAGGCAGTTTTGCGAACCGCTCCAGCTCGTCCTTGGCGCTCCACATCGGGTAATCCGTGCCCCACATGACCCTGTCCGTGCCGATCTTCCTTATTAACTCTGCGGCGTGCTCGGAAGACATCGCGTACAGCGAACTTGAACAATCCGCATAAACTCCGCTACCCTCGAACAACTCCGCGCCCCTGTCCCACATCGACCACCCGACCAGATGTGCCCCGATCACCGTAAGCCTTGGAAACCTCTTCACCACATTCATCAATCGCTCAGGCGACGAATAATCGTACCTGTTATCCCCAATATGAAACAAAACGGGAAGTCTCCCCTGTGCCGCCTCATATATTGGAAACGCGCGTTCATCGTCAATATTGAACTGCTGAAAATCGCTGTGAAGCTTTATTCCCTTGAGTCCCAACGAAATAATCCGCTCCGTTTCCCCCGCGATATCCTCAAAATCGGGGTGCATTGCACCGAACCCTATCAGCTTTTCGGGATAACGCCTTACGCTTTCCGCTATGAAATTATTTATCGCTGTCACTTGCTCGGGAACGGTCGCCACGGACTGCACTATAAACCTGCCCACGCCCGCCGCCGCACCCTCGCTCAGCAGCGTGCCGAGAGTTCCGTCATAGTCCACGTTCATTCCGTAAAACCCGCCTATACCCTCCGCCGCGCGGTCGGCTATCTTGTCGGGAAATATATGCGCGTGCGCGTCAATTATCATTTTTCTCTCCAATTCAATGCACAGCGGCGGTGCCGGACGCTCTGCCCGACACCGCGACGCTTTATTACGAGCGCCCGCGGCGTTCGTTATTTATTTTCTGATTCCGTCTCGCCCGTCTGCTCCTGCGGCGGAATATACTCTATTATGTTCACCGAGCTGATAATTATATCGGTGACAGGCATATATTTCTCGCCGTTTTTGTCGGTAGTTACTTCCGCACCAGATATCAAATCAAGCACGTCCAAACCCTCGAAGACCTGTCCGAAAACAGTATATCCGCCGTCCCAGAGGGGATATCCGCCTATGGTATTATACTTCTCGGCAACCTCGTCGCTTGCCTTTTCTATCATATCGGCAAGATTTGTGTAATATGTCGCCATTGCGTTAAAGGAAGAATAGTTGGGATCACTTTCCGTCATACTCTCAGTCTCCGCTGTGTACTTGGCAGCTTCCTCGCGTATGGTCGCGGGGTCATACTGCTTGATATCCGTCTGCGTCTTGGCGTTCACTATGTAGAACTGCGTGGTGTTCATACCGTCTATATTCGCATAGCCGAGTGCACCGTAGAAGTTGCGCGCGTCCGCGCTCGTCTCTATCGGGAACGACCCCGTATTGCCGACGAGCGCCGATCCACCCGTACCGTCGCCGTACAAGGAACCGCCCTGTATGCACATATCCTTTGCGACCTTGTGTATCTTTAAGCCGTTGTAATAGCCCTGCTTGGCGAGCTTCTCAAAATTATCCACCGCGACGGGCGCGATATTCGGGAACAGCTTTGCGCGTATCACTCCGTAGTCCTCTATAACTATCTCAGCGATCTTATCCCCCTCGGCAAACGTCACCGTATTGGAAATATTGCCCGCGGGAGTACCGCTGCAGCCCGCAAGCCCAAGCACACATGACGCTGCCAGAGCCGCGCTTAAAATTACCTTGCACACGTTTCTCAGCTTCATAATTTAACCCTCCACATACTCGGATACGTAAACGTTCTTTATGATAATGTCCTTTACCGGCTGTGATTTCTCACCGCTGCTGTTTTCTTCCACCTCGGTCGCGGAAATACTGTCGATAACGTCAAATCCCTCGTACACCTGTCCGAAAACGGTGTAATCGCCGTCAAGCGAGGGCGTACCGCCTTTTTCATTATAGCGCGCCTTTACGCCGTCCGCGAACCCGTTGTACTTGTCGAGCTCCTTGTTAAGATTATCCTTAAGCGAACTGTAATATTCGACCGCGTCTGCGTTACCGTCGTACTCCTTGATATATTCGTCGCACAAGGAAACGTTCTCTTTATAAACCGCAATCTGATCGTCAAGAGAGGTTTTGCTGTTGACCACGTAGAACTGCGTGGAATTTTGCCCCGCTGCGTTCGCGTAGCAGAGCGCTCCGTAGAAGTGGCACGCCTTTTCCGACGTTTCAATGCCAAACGAACCGCCGTTCACAAGCGCGTCGCCTCCCGTACCGTTGCCGTTGAGCGAACCCCCTTGGAACATAAAGTCCGACATAACGCGGTGTATTTTCAAGCCCTTATAATATCCGCTGTCGCAAAGCCGCCAGAAATTCTCCACTCCCTGCGGCGCGATATCCGCGAACAGCACCGCCTTTATCGTGCCGTAGTCCTCGACCTCGAACGTTGCCACAAGATCGCCCGCCTTCGGTGAAACGTCCTCAATATTGGTATGAGTCACGCTTGCCGACGCGTCAAAAGCTTCCTTATCCCACACATCACCGTTATTTTTCGAGCACCCCGTAAGCAGCATACCCGCCGCAAGCGCCGTGCACATAAAAAATTTTTTCAGCTTATTCAACTTCATCTTCCCCGCCTTTCCCTTTATTCAGAACTTTCAGTCGAGCCCGACTGTCCGCTATCGGAAGAACCCGCCGGAAGACCCTCCGGGTGTAGCAGCGGAAACTCGTCCACATCATCGCCCTCGCTAAATGTCGAGATCGTCACGCTCTTTATTTTGACCTCGTTCGAAGCCTGTCCTTTATCGTCCGCAGGTATATGCGTCAACTTATCCACCACGTCGAACCCGAGATAGGTCTGCCCGAACACCGTGTACACGCCCGCCATTCCGAACACGCCGCCCGCCTCATAAAACTTGTCGAACAGCTCAAGCATTTTCGCGCGTTCGGTTTCGTCCTCGATATTTGCCGCGCTGCTCTTCAACTCGTTGATTGCGTCGGCGGTGAGGTTTTCCGCGTCGTTGTTACAAACGAACCATCGCGCGTCACAATAGCCCTGCTGCTCCGAATATCCGAGCAGCGCACCCTTGAACGGCCAGAGCTCGGGAGTATATTCGTTCAGCATAAGCCCTTTCTCGTCGTCTCTTCCTATATACTGTCCCTTATCGTTGATCCGTCCGCCCGCAAGGAAATACACGTCGTTCTGAACGCCCTTTACAATGCTGTCATTATAATACCCCGCGTTCGCCTTTTCAATAAACGACTTCACCTTATTCGGAGCGTACTCTTCGTACAGCACCGCCCTTATCTCGCCGTATTCAGTATCAAACACCGCGATCGTATCCCCATCTTTCGGCGGCGACAACTGAATAAAATCGTTGCTCATCTCCTTAAAATCATAACTCATCATTCCGTTCGGCGGCGCACTTGAGCACCCCGAAAGTGTCACCGTCATTACAGCCGCGATAACCGCGGCAAATATCTTCTTCATCTTCACTTCTCCTATCTTTAAACGCTCCGCGCACCGAGCGGCATAGCCGCCCTAGCCGAGTTACCTTGCTCCGTTCCGTTCGCTACGCTCTATCCACTTCACAAGGCAACTGCTTGCGCTCCGCTTTGCTGCGTGTTTTGCTTGTGGCTCTCAGCTTTGGATTTTTCTCCCCTGTTTGTCGGCAAAAACTTTAGATTCTCCCACTAAATGCCGACAAAAGCGTGTTTATCTAAGGCAATACTGCACAAAGATTGTGTGCAGATTGCGCAGACAGATTTTTCGTCAGATTGCCAAAAACGACGCAGTAATACCGGCGTAGCGTTTTGCGTGAAGCGCATAATGCGTTCAAGGAGTTTTTGGCGAAATTGACGAAAATATGCAAGCAAAATGCATACAAAGCCGTAAGGCGGTCTTTGTACGGTGTTGACCTAAAATGCAAAAGCTCGCACCGAATCACTTCGTTCACTCCTCTGCGGCAATACTGCTCGCTTGCACCTTTTGCAGCGCGTTATGCCTTCTTAACTATAGTTCCCTGTCTGGTTTCCTCGACTATATATCCCATTTCGGTGATCTTATCGCGGATAGCGTCCGCCTTTGCGAAGTCTTTTGCCTTGCGCGCGGCTTTTCTCTCCTCTATCAGCGCCGCGACCTCCGTGGGTATATCGCCGTCTTTCTTATTATACAACAAACCCAGTACGTTTGTCAATGCCGAAAATTCATCTTGAAAAACTTTAATATCACCCTTGGTCACGTCTTGTGAGCCTAGAACCGTATTTATCTTGCGCACAAGCTCAAAAACCGCCGCAATGCCGTCTGCCGTATTGAAATCATCGTCCATAGCCTTGTTGAAACTTTCACGCGCCGTCTTTACATCCTTGAGAACCGCCGAACTTGCCTCGCCGTCCTTTGCCGCGCCGAGAACTCTCTCCATACTATCGCGGCAGGTGTACAGCCTTGCGAGCGCCGCCTTGCAGCTCTCGATGACCTCAAGCGTGTAATTGAGCTGACTTCTGTAATGCACCGACAGCAGCATAAAACGAATAGGCTCGTAGCCGTACTTAGCCGACAAATCGCGCACCATAAAGAAATTTCCCGCCGACTTGGACATCTTCTTATTATCCACGTTGAGCATTCCGTTGTGCATCCAAATCTTCGCAAGCGGTGAGCCCGTCGCGCACTCGCTCTGCGCGATCTCGTTCTCGTGATGCGGGAAGATCAGATCGCTTCCGCCGCCATGAATGTCGATCGTATCACCAATATAGTGTCTCGACATCGCCGAACACTCGATATGCCAGCCGGGACGTCCGTTCCCGAACGGCGACTCCCAGTACGGCTCGCCGGGCTTTGCGGCTTTCCACACTGCGAAATCCATGGGATCGCGCTTTTTCTCGCCGATCTCGATACGCGCTCCCGCCTTAAGATCATCCAGCGGCTGATGTGAGAGTTTTCCATACTCGGGGAACTTTGACGTATCAAAATAAACATCGCCGTCCGCCTCGTAAGCGTAGCCCTTATCCACAAGCGTTTTTACGATATCGATAATTATCCCCATATTCTCTGTGACTTTTGGGTGAATATCGGCGCGGCGGACGTTCAGTCCCTCCGCGTCCGTGAAGTACTCCTTTATCGCGCTCTCGGAGACCTCCGACGACGTTTTCCCAAGCTCATTCGCCTTTTTGATTATCTTGTCGTCAACGTCGGTAAAGTTCTGCACATACAGTACCTTGTACCCGCGAAACTCCAGATACCGCCGCAACGTATCGAACACGCACAAGGCGCGCGCGTTTCCTATGTGTATCAGATTATACACAGTCGGTCCGCAGCAATATATCTTCACCGTGCCATCTTCAATCGGCACAAGCTCCTCTTTTTTTCTTGTCATCGTATTGTAAATGAACATACTTTCTCTCCTTAACCTTAAAACTCCGCGGTATCGTCATTGCGGCGAAAAGCGGTTCGCGCGCCGCCCCTTACCGCATCAACTTTACCCGCTTGCCGAACCCGACCGGGGCGGACACGCAAACCGCCGCCGCGGAGCACTCGGTCTTGCCGCGCTCCGCGCAGAGACCGTTCCGCAGCGCTGCAAATACCCCAAGGCAAGCCCTCGCGCCCCGCTCAATCGCCGCCGTGTTCCTTAAAGTTTTCAAGCTCCGCGCGAAGCTCGTCGACCTCCTTAGTTAGCCTGTCAATATACATAAGATGGCTGCAAAGTATCTCCGAAACGGGATCAGGAACGTGTATCTGATCGAGATCGCTGTTAACGATCTTGATACCGTCGCGCTTGACGACCCTCGCGGGAACGCCGACCGCCGTACAGTTGGGCGGAACCTCCTCGAGCACAACGGCGTTCGCGGCGATCTTCGAGTTATCCCCGATCCTGAACGGACCGAGAACTCGCGCGCCCGCGCCAACCATAACATTATTCCCGAGCGTCGGGTGACGTTTTCCGACGTCCTTGCCTGTACCGCCGAGCGTCACATTCTGATAAAGCGTGCAGTTATCGCCGATCTCCGTAGTCTCGCCGATAACGACTCCCGCACCATGGTCAATAAACAAACCCTTTCCTATTTTCGCCCCGGGGTGAATTTCTATTCCTGTCTTGTGCCGTGAACGTTGCGATATCCACCGCGCGATAAAAAAATGCCCGCGCTCGTGAAACCAATGTGCTATTCGGTAGCTCCGCACCGCCTTGTACGACGGGTACAAGAAAAGAACCTCCCAAGCCGAACGAACGGCGGGGTCACGCGCCTTTATCGACGCAATTTCCTCTTTCAAGCACTCAAACATTTTATCTCCTTATTTGAATGGAAAAGCTCGCACCGGTCGGCTTTCGCCGCCCTATCCGAGTTACCTTGCTCCGTTACGGTCATTATGCCCCTTACGCTGAACAAGGCAATTGCGACTTTTACCACTGCGTCATTAACGCCTTGTTATTTTGCTTACGTTGCTTTGCTGCTTGCAGCTTGTTTTGATTGTTGCTCTTGGCGACAGCTTAAAGGTGCGTGTTTCGATCGCCTCTCTTGGCTATAAACAAAAAAACCTCCGCGCGTACAACTGTCTGTACTGCGCGAAGGCGTTAGAAACGCTGTTCCACTTCGCTTCGGGCGAATCGCCCCTCATTGCTCCTTAACGCGGAAAACGGGCGCAGATACTTAATTCCCCGCACCAACCGAGTGCCTTGCGGCACATCCGCAGCCGCACTTCATCGGCTGCGGACTCCGCGCTCGCACCCCCGCGCGGCTCTCTGTACTCCGTATCCCCGACTACTCTTGCTGCATTATGGTATTTATATATATTCATTATACCACAATTGCACTATAATTTCAAGCCGAAAATACGCCGTTTTCGTTGACAATTATTGTGCAATTTAACCTAAAAAAATCATAGCCAGCGCCATGATCAGCTTTCTATCCGCGTTCTCACGCCACAAAATGAATATCAGTCCCGCTATAAGCAGCATATCCCTGTCCGACATTATCCTCGAAACAGGATCGGACGGCGCGTTTTTCGGACAGTTTCGGCACACGTTTTGCGTACACTTTCTTTCGTGATTTTCTGGACGTTTTTTTTCGTTCTTTTCACGCATGATATCGGAGCTTTTTTGAACGTTTTTTCGCACATTTTTTTTACTCTGAATGTCACGCTCAAAAATGCCGTCGTTATGATCGTTGACAGCCCTGTATAATGCGGATTGTGTTGAATTCCATACCATACAAATCACCTCGAAAAAAAGCGGTTTTCTGAGCCGAGAAAAGCACTCAAATTCACCTAAAAAAGAGACCTAAGAGGCACCACGAAAAAACCGCTAGATCAGCTTATCGAAAAGTCCGCTCTCCTTTAACACGGGGAGCAGCGAAAACAGCTTCATCAGCCGCAGCGCCGAATCCACCTTTGAGCGGTTCTCCTCGCGCAAAAGCGGCTTCAGCGCCAACAGGAAGCGCTCGTTGTCGTTCGGCTGATTGAACGTCTCAAACAAGCTGAGCATCTTCAGCAGCATCTCGGGGTCAAGTCCGGAGAACAGCCCCTGCTCCTCCGGACCGTCCTGACGCCCGTTTTCCGTTTGGTTATCGTCATCCTCCGTAAGCGCACGGAGAATGTCCTCGATATTGTCCATGCGCCCTCCTTACTACCGTTTGTTCACCAGAATACGCATTATGTCGTCGGGACTTGATGCTCGGCGAAGCTTTTCCATAAGTTCCTTGTTCGCCAGCACCTCACGCAACTTTTCCTTGTCCGATTTCGACAGACCCGCCGACAAGCCCTTTACATCGCCGTTTTCAAGCGTTTTTTTCAGCTTGTCGGGCGATGTTCCCAGCTTTTCGCTCGCCGCGCTTATCAGCTTTTCAAATTTATTTTCGTTCATAAACTGTTCCTCCCGTCAATAAAATTTGTAAAAATCCCATAAAGCCCCTTTTTTTTTTCGGGGTTTTATGGTATAATTATATGTATTATCACGCCGCAGTGCGTTATTGAAAGGTAAGAAATATGAAAATTCTTGTTGTGTCCGATACTCATGGGAGCTACGACGCTCTCTCAGCGATAATAAACGATAACCCCGACGCTGATATGCTCATTCATCTCGGCGACGGCGAACGCGAGTTTGCTCTCGCGAAAAACACTTTTCCGCGGCTGCCTATGGTCACCGTCGGCGGCAATTGCGACTTCGGAACGCATAAGACGACACATATCGTACAAGCACGCGGTCTGAAAATCTTCTGCTGTCACGGGCATACGCTCGGTGTGCATGAGGGAGTTTCCTTACTTGTGAACGCCGCCAGGCAGAACGGCTGCAAAATCGCGCTCTACGGGCATACGCATGTTTACCGAAGTGAAATTTCCGACGGTATTTATGTGATGAACCCCGGCAGCCCCGAACGTCCGCGCGGCGGCAACAAGCCCTCCTACGGCGTTATCGAACTAAACGGAGAAGATCAAATTGAGATGAAGATCATTACTTTGGGGAGTAAGTAAGCATAATGGAAAACTTAATTTCACTTGATGAAGTCGATTCCACCAACAACTATCTGAAAGCGCACTGCGCCGAGCTTCCCGACGGCACGACGGTCACGGCGCGCGTCCAGACCGCGGGCAAGGGGCGGCGCGGTCACGCGTGGTCAACGAATGACGGAATGCTGCCGCTGTCGGTTCTGCTCATAGATCCGCCCGAATGTGAAACTCTTACCGCGCGCGTGGGACTGGCGGTATGTGACGCGCTCACTGAAATGTACGAGCTGTACCGCGAACTCCCCGAGATCGGCATAAAATGGCCGAACGACGTAATCGTCTCCTCACACAAGGTCTGTGGTATTTTATGCGAGAGCGTGCGTTTTGGTGCAAGTACAGCTGTAATTTGTGGTATAGGAATAAATATTTCACAAGACGAGAATTATTTTCGTGAGGTTGGTCTGCCGAACGCGGGTTCGCTGTTAATGCTGACGGGGTTTGCTCCTTATCGGCAAGCGCTGCTTGAAACGGTGGTTCGCAACGTAAAAAGCCGCGCCGCTATGCCTTTTGCGGATTGTCTTGACGAATACGGTTCGCGAATCGTTAATGTCGGACGGAGCGTGAAAATTCTCCGCGCGGACGGCAGCGAACGCGTTGCAGAAGCGGTAGGCGTTGCTCCCAACGGATATCTTATCTGCCGAGACGGGAACGGTTTTTTTGAGGTCGGCTCGGGCGAAGTCAGCGTGCGCGGACTAGACGGGTATGTGTAACGTCAAGAGCGGCAAACAACATACGCAGCTTTAAACTGTCGCCAAGAGCCATAAGCAAAACACTCTGCTAAGCGGAGCGCAAGCGAGTTGCCTTGTGAAGTGGAGAGAGTGAAGCGAACGGAACGGAACAAGGCAGCTCGGCTAGGGCGGCTATGCCGCCCGGTGCGCGGAGCGCTTTCAAATAAACACCACTTTTGTCAACGTTAAGGGGATAAAACAAGATCCTTAGTCAACATTCAGGAGAGGTAGAGATTATAAAATTATGATAGAAAACGAATTTAAGATAATGCTCACAGTGGCACAGTATGGGAAATTATTGTCGCTTTACAAGTGGGACAGAACGGTAGTGCAGACAAATCATTATTATGACACAGACGATCTTCAGCTGTCGGAAATGCACATAACCTGCCGTGTTCGTGAAATAAACGGCGCGTACTTTTTACAGATGAAGTTCCCCGCCGCAAAGGAATACTCGCGCGTGGAGCTTGAAAAGACGCTGAACTCGCTGCCCGAGACGCTCGCGGCGGAGGAGTTGTTCCTACCTGACGGCTGCGTCGCTCTTCCTGAGGTAAGACGGCTGGGGGCGCTCACCACGACGCGCTCCGTTAAGCAGTTTGAGGGCGCGGAGATCGACCTCGACAAAAGCGAGTACTTCGGAAAGACCGACTGCGAGCTGGAAATCGAGTTCACAGACGAAACGGCGGCGTGTTCCCTACTCGCCGAGATTACCGAAAAGCTGGGGATACAGCTGAATTCCGAAGTCTGCATGGGTAAGATACGGCGGTTTCTGGAGGAATATTCCAAAACAAAAACGGCGCCTTAACCGGTGCCGTTATTTGTTGCTTTCGGGAGCATCCTCGTCAAAAAGTACGTCATAAAGCCGCTGTGTGCTCTCGACAAAGCAGCAGCCGTCCTGCGCGTAGATGACGACAACCTCCGTGCCTTTCGGCAGCCGACGCTCGTTTGCCGAGACCGCCCGCATAAGATAGCTTTTTGCGCCGTGTTTCACGGTTATCACGCCGAAATTGTCCGTTTCAATGTCCTCGACGACCTTACCGTCAAGCCCCTCAAGTTCGCTGTCGTTCGGCTCGGCGCTTTTGTGGAGCTTGTCGCTGAGCGGCGATATCACAATGCTGATGATGAAATTTCCCGTAACGCCCGCCATTGCGCCAAGCGGCATGGATATCCAGCCGACAAGCCCTGCCGCGTCCATAAGCAGACCCGCCACTGCCGCAATAAACACCACTATTATCAGCCGGAGCATATTCTTCGGAAACACCGTCTGCCAGAGATTTTTGTCCGTTTTGTCCGTGAACAGTTCACCCGCGTCAGGGAAAAACAGTTTTCCGAAAAACAGCCAAGCGAGCAGCTGCGCGGTGAGATAGCCACCCGAAAGCACTATCACCAGAATATAGAAGTTTCTCATTAAGTTATCCTATTCGTCCATATCGGATCTATCCTTAAGGGCGAGTTTTACCTTATTGACTCGCAGCTCCTCCGCCTCGAGAACTGTCACAGCAAGGTCGTCCGTTTCGGCTGTGTCACCCGATTTTGGTATATTTCCAAATAATTCCAGAACCCATCCCGCAACCGTATGCGCCTCGCTCTCGATATCGACCTCGATATCACGTCCCGAAAAATAGCGCCGCAGACTGTTCAGCGAAACGTCTCCGTACACCGAAAATTCGTTGTCGGACAGCGCTGTGACAGGGCTTTTCACCTCGTCACTCTCGTCCCATATCTCGCCGACAAGCTCCTCAAGCAGATCCTCCATTGTGACTATGCCGAGCGTTCCGCCGTGCTGATCAAGCACCACGCTCATGTGGCACTTTTTCTTCTGCATTGTCCGCAGCACCTCGGAAATCTTCACCATGCTCGGAAGATAGACCGTCTCTTGTATCAGCTCGCGTATCGTAAGCTCTGCGCCCTTCTCTTCGTATGCCTTTATGAAGTCCTTTTCGTTGATTATGCCGATTATGTTGTCGAGCGTTTTCTCGACGACGGGCATACGCGAATACTCCTCGCGCAGAAATTTTTCACGCACCTCCTCCGCGCTGTCCGTCACGTCGACCGCAACGACACGCACACGCGGTGTGATTATCTCGTCGACCGTTATCTCGTCAAACATCAGCGCGCTGCGCACAAGGTTGCTCTCCTGCTGCTCGAGAACGCCCTCGTCCTCGATCTCGTCGATTATCGCCATAAGCTCCTCTTCGGTAACGCTCACCGACTGCTTGGTGTTGAACAACTTAGCCACGCCTTTTTTCAGCAGAATGAAGAATGCCGAAAAAGGCGTGAAGATCACCGTCAGAAACGAGATCACCGCCGAAACGCCGATACAAACGCCCTCCGCATGATCCTTTGCGATCGCCTTGGGCATTACCTCGCCGAATATCAGCACCACGAGCGTAGTCGCTATCGTCGATACAAGCGAGCCGTACTGCTCGCCGACCACCGCGATCGCCATAATGGTCGCAATGGACGACATGGCGATATTCACAATATTGTTGCCGATAAGTATGGTCGTGAGCGCCTTGTCGTACTTGTGAAGTATTTTCAGCGCCCTTGCCGCGCCGCGCGAGCCGTTCTCCGCCATACTTTTGAGCCGTATGCGGTTTACGCTCGAGATCCCCGTTTCAGACGCGGAAAAGAACGCCGACATCGCCAGCAAAATAATTATTAACGCAATATTCATACCGCTCATACGCAGAACTCTCCAATCCTCTCCGCCAAAGCAAACTTCCTTATGCACTCGGTTACGCCGCCGTGATTATTGTCGGGGGCTATGTACGCGCACATTTTCTTTACGTCCTCGTGACCGTTATCCATACAGAAGCTGTGCTCGGCGAGCCTTAACATTTCCACGTCATTAAAATAATCTCCGAACACCATTGTCTCCTTCCGCTGAACGCCGAGCCGCTTTTGCAAAGCCGCCAGTGCGCTCCCCTTGCTTACACCCGACGCCATAACGTCCATCCACACCTCGCCCGACGCCTGTACGTTCAGGCGATTTCCGAATATCCCGTCCAATGACGGCTTTCCGTGAGCCAACGTTCCGCGCTCGTCACACACCGCGACCTTGTATATCATTTCATTCACCGCGAACAAATCCTCGACCGCGCAGTGCTTCTTGTAAAACCGTCCTACCTCGCTGTAGAACTTATCGCCCGAATTGATATGATACACCCCGTTCTCCGCGCAGACAACAACACGCAGATCACCGATTTCGCGGCACGCTTCCAACAATTCCCTATAAGTATCCCCGCCGAGCGGAGTTACGTCAACGACCTTTCCTCCAAGCACCGTGCACGCTCCGTTATCGCAGATATACGCTATCCTGTCTTTGTATTTTCCGGGAAACAAATGCTCTAGCGCCGAATACGTTCGTCCGCTCGCCACCGTAAACACGATGTCCCGCTCGGCAAGACCGTCCAGAACCTCAAAAATATCGGGCGGCAGTCTCTTTTCATCATCAAGCAATGTGCCGTCCATATCGCTTGCAATCAGTTTTATCATTTTTTCTCCTATTCTATATGGCAAAAGCTCGCACCGGCTCACTTCGTTCGCCTAGCCAACGGCAACTCCTACGCTTCAATTCGTTCCGCCCCGTCGTTGACGTTGCTTGCGACTTTTGCCGCTGCGTGTTTTGTTTACCGCTCTTAGCGACAGTTTAAGGATTGCTCGTTTGGTTTGTCGCTTAATGCCTTTAATTCAACAAGCCTTTGCGCTTGCGGTTAAGCAACTCCGCATTATAAAAATCGCCGTCGTACTCCCTTATCGCTGAACTCAGATCCGCAAACAGATCGTCAGGTATCTCCTCGTCCTTTGCCATTTGCTCGAGCGCCGTCTCGAACGTTCTGTACAGATACTCCGTATCCTTAAGTCCCATTCGCAGCTTTACGGAACTGTTTGTATCCACGTTCCTCAAAAAATGAATATCATGCTCCAGAATATCCATATACCGCATTATCCCGTCGCCGCGCCTGTTGCGGAATATGCAGCGGTGATACACCGTCGCGGCGCACAGCGGACTCAACGAAAGACCATGCGGCAGCGAACCGTAAGTTGACATCAGCGTGAAGAAAAATTCCTCCAGCGAACAATACTTCTCAGTGATACCCATAGTCAGCGTAAGGCTGTCGATACTTGCGCTTGTGAACTTAACAGCATTGTCAAGCGCCGCTTTATAATCATTCGTTGGACAAACGTCTATCGGCACGGGGAATTCGTTCTTCAAAAAATGAACCGCGTTGAATACGCTCCCGAGATCGCTAAGCGGCTGTGCGCCGCGTATCCTCACCGCTGTTATCGTACCGTCCACCAGCTTCGACGCATATTGCAGCAGCTTACATGAATACTTCTCCGGGTCGTCCGCCGCAGGTATCTCCAGCATTACGGGAACTTCGGTCTTTATCAGCCGCCGAACATCGGGCAGCGTAAGGAGCACATAATCAAAATCGTACAGCTCCGTAAGCCCCAGAAACATCGGGTCTACCAGCCTGAAAATATACCCGATCCCCTCGGGCAGCTCGCGCAGCTTCATAAGCGTGCGGAAGTCTATCTCCACATACCTCACGCCCGCTTTTGCCAACGACTGTATATACTTTGAAATATGCTCCGCCGACGCGCCGTCGTACAGCGTATATGCGCAAAGACTGTTGTCTGTCAAAACGGTTTTCATAGCGTTCCTTTCACATTGTTACTTAATGACTTAACAAATTCTATCCATACACAAAATATTATATCACATTCTTTCGGATTTTTCAACCGTTATTGCATAGTTTACGGTACATATTTTTTAAAAAAACATAAAATGTTGATGGTGAAGTTTGCCAAGTTATTAATCTTGATGATCTTCCCCAGCAAGCACAAATTATAAAAGGTTCAAATCAGTTTGAAAATTCTGTCTGCAGCTCAAATGATATAATTAATTATTATATTGATTTATCCGACGGTCACACATATCAAGGACGAATTGATATAACCAGTGGCGATTGTACCACACCAACATTTTATGCTGATAAAAACAATTCAAACCCGATGCTTGAAATTTCAACAAAATTTGTTCTTCCAACAACATATTTTGTTACCATCTATTTCAATTATCTTGATGATTATGATAATGTCGGAACAGGTTGGACTAATCAAGACGAAACACTAACTTTTTTCTTTCCTATTCAAGCACATACTTTTTATATCGGAACTTCTATCCAAGCGAATCATATGTGTAAAATTACATTTCACAAAGAAGGCAGTAGCACATCTGAAACCAATTTTTTATATTGGGTAAAGCTTGTTTGAGAAAGGAGAAAATTTTCCATGTCAAAAGCTAAAAAAATTATTCTCACAGTCGTAGCCGTATTTTTCGGGCTTTTGGTGCTTGCTAACTCGTTTTTGCTCTATATCCTTATTGAGACTTTCAAAGCAGAACACACAACGATAGACCTAAGTCCCGACATACATATGTCCGTTCTTTTAAATAACGACGAGGATTTGATCACAACAGATTTTTACAAAGAGCTTGTAACAGGCACTCTGAAAGATGATCCTTTTATCCTCTGCAAAGAACCTGTGATCTTCATTGCAAATCCCGCGATTATGCCCGTTGTTGCCGAGGTGCTTGAAGAAGAGCCTTCCATTCTGCAAAGTGATCCGTACATCGTAGCACAGTACCCCGAACTTATCGAATTTAATCCCAACCTCAAAGAAATTATTGAGGAACTGTTAGAAAACCCGGTATACGAAGAAAATTATCCCCGTCTGAAAAAGTTGCTGACTTAAAACAAACGCCGTTTCACTCATGAAACGGCGTTTGTTTTAATTATCCTACGTTAAACTGACCCCGCCGAAGAAATTTTCGCGGTAGTAATCGGTGGTGATATCCACCTCGCGCACCAGCGTTCCGGGCATAAGGCAGGCGATCATTTTTCCGTTGCCCGCGTAGATGCCGCCGAAGCTCACCTCGTCGCTGCCCTCGTCACTGAAAAAAACCAAGTCTCCGTCCTTAAGCTCGTCGTAGTTAAGCCGCGTACCCATTCTCGACTGCTCTTCCGTACCTCTGGGGCAGGTGATGTAACCGTTTTCACGCAGAACGTAGTATATAAATCCGGAATTATCGAACCCGTCCGGGTCGCTTCCGTTCTCCGCGAACGGCACACCGATAAGCGAATTCGCTGCGGCAACTATTCTCTCCGCCTCGCTGTTGCTGCTGTTATCGGAGCTATCCGTACTGCTTGGGTCACTCGGAGGATCGGAATTATCCGTTGACGAATGTTCGTCGGAGCTGTCCGACGGTTTGTCCGAAGTGCCGGGGCTTTCGGATTCGGACGGAAACTCCGAGGAATAGCCGCTGCTGTCCCCCGAGTTATCCGGCGGTCCGGCGTTATTCAATACGCTTGTGAGTATTACCGCAACTATTACGCCGACTGCAACAAGCGTTACAATGGCAATAATAAGTATATTGTTCTTCATTTAATCTCCTCTGACGGCAAAGATATTACCTAGAATTATGGTGATCTTATACTTTAATTATACAATATTTCATAACAAAAATCAATAGCAAAACGACCTCAAAAAGGTTACAATTCTGTAACCATTTTCATATATTCGTCATAATACGCACATATTTCTGTCATATTCTGTCTGTATTCCGCGAATTATTCTATAGCGGTAATGCCGCCAGCTTATCATCGACGATCGTCACTTTTGACCGCGTAAGCGTCTCGGTGATGTCCAGCGTCAGAAAGTTCACGCAGAACTTGACGCCCGGGAAGATCGTTCCCGTAACGCGCGCGCTCAGGTAATCCTTGTTCTTGATATCCTCGTCAAGCTTGTCGATCAGCGCTTGAATTTCATTCTTCCGCATAGAGTGGAACAGCTTGTTCTGCGTTTCCGTTCTGTAAGCGCGCTGCTGCTGCTCCGTAAGAATGCCGCCCTGTGCCAGCTTGCGCTGCTTGAGGAACGCGAGATTTTTCACAGCCAGATCGAATATGCGGATAGACTCCTTAAGATCCGCCTCAGCCTCGCGCCGTCTCGCGAACAACACCGAACCGTCGCCGATATAGACCTCAGTCGCAGTATACTTCTCCGAGCCGATAATACCCGCGTTCACGTCGTGCATAGACGTTACGCGTCCGCCTGTGATAACGCCGTGCGTCCCCTTTGCGGTGACCGCGCCGTAGCAGAACACATTGCAGAACGCAAATTGCTTTGACGTAATATCACCCTTGACAAAAATCTCCGCGTTCTCACAGAAACCCACGTCCGCATTGCCGTCGCAGTTTAGTTTGGAATTTATGCAGCCGCCGACGATAGTGACATTACCGCCTGCGGTTATCTCGCCGCCGAACACCGAGCCGTCAATCTTCACGTTCTTTCCCGCGTTGACGGAAAAGCCCTCCATTACGTTGCCCTTTATGTGAACGTCTCCGAAAAAGCTGATATTGCCGACCGACAAATCGAGGTCGGTCTTTATCGTCACTGCGTCCTCCACCTGAAAGCTGCCGTTGCCGAATACGATATGTCCGTCGCACGCCGCTACCACCTTGGTTCCGTCAGTAGTCACAAGCGTATTTTTGCCAAGCGAGACCTTTGTGGGATCTCCCGGCTCTGCGGGAATGGGCTTCCCGAAAATATTCATTCCGGGAGTGCCCTCCTCGGGCAGTATGATATCGGCGATTATCTCATTCTTGTGAATGGGAACAATCGCATTCAGCTCGCGGTAGTCGGTAATGCCGAACTCGTTTTGGCGCGGCTTGAGCTTATGCTCCTTGTCAAAGCGGAAGTTCATATAACCGTTTTTTCCCTTTTTCGGCGGTGTCGCCGTAGCAATACACACGTTAAGCTCGTACACCTTTTCCTTGACAACACGCTTGATGTTGTCCACGTCCAGACCCGTCACGATACCCAGCCGCGCGATCTCTCCCGTGACCTGCTCGTATACGACGTCCGCCCCTCCGTTCTGAGGGGAATGAAGTATCATATTCGCAACTCTTCCGTCGCTGTCACAGTTTATCTCGATCCGTCCGTCTATCTTCAGGAACTGTTCATTTTCAGCCATAAAAGTCCCTCCTTAATCTGCAAGGCAAATGCCGCGCCTTTTTTCCCCTGCGTTCCGGCAGCCTGTGCTTATTTATATCGCCGCATACCGTTAGCCGATAAACAACGCTTTTTCACATTACATTCAAAATTGGCGGTGTGCAGCCACAACCATTGATATCTTCAACCAGCCCGATAACGTCCTCCAACGACTGCACATCCGCGTATATCAGCCGTGAAAGCTCTTCGTCGGGGGGCGTAAGATCGGGCACCATGATCGTTACGCAGCCCGCCGCCGCAGCCGACTTCACGCCGTTCGGGGAATCCTCAAGCGCCATACATTCGCAAGATGCGAGACCAAGCTCGTTCGCCGCGTACAGGTAAATGTCCGGCTTGGGCTTGCCCTCCTCAACCATAGTCGCACAGACTATCCTGTCAAAGCATCCGAATATCCCCGTTTTTGTGAGATAATCCTTTGTCCGCTCGAAGTCCGTAGCCGTGGCTACCGCTGCGGGAAGTCCGCTGTCGTTCAAAAACTTGAGAAGCTCCCTTGTGCCGCGTTTCAGCTCGAGCGGGTGCTCGGCAAGATACGCGTTCATAAACTCCATTCTCCTTGAACGTATCTTCAGATAGTCGAACTCCGCGCCGAACAGTCCCTGCAAAAACGGTATTGCGAACTTCCTGTGCAGCGAGCGTATTGCCAGCGCGTGCTCCCGTTTCATAGGAAAGCCCGCCTCGTTTGCAGCCTGTACCCAAAACCGCACCAACAGCTTTTCCGTATCGAGCAGCAGCCCGTCCATATCAAATATAACAGCTTTAACCATAGCCCTGTCCTCATATACAAAATACTATATCACTTTATATTATATCATACTTGCATAAAAAAGTCAATATTTCCCTTATATAATTTATACATTTTTTCTTGTTCTATAAAAATATATAATTTTTTTTGCAAAAGCACTTGAAATTTCTGTTATATTGTGTTATAATTGGTAGGTATGGTATTGTAACATTTTTTTTGGAGGAAGTTCACGAAATGGGAGTTTTTGAAATTATCAGCGCGATCGTTCTGATTCTCGCTTGTGTATTTATAGTAATCGTGGTTCTTATGAAGGACACCAAGACGCAGATGTCGCAGTCTATCTCCGGCTCGTCCTCGGACAGCTACTATCAGAAAAACGCGGGGCGCACTAAGGAAGCCATGCTTAATAAGGCGACCATAGTCGCGGCGATCATATTTTTCGTGCTTGCGCTTGCGGTAAATATCATCAACGTTTACTGGGGCGGCAGCAGCGACAACAATTCGTCAAGCAACTCGAGTTCGTCGGCGGTTGTGAGCGACAGCAATTCCGAAAGCAGCTCGGACAGCAACAGCGATAGCTCCGACAGCGGAAGCAACAGTTCCGAGGGGAACAATTCGGACAACGACAGCAGTTCTGACGGCGGTTCGTCAAGCGACAGTAATTCCGACAGCGGCTCGGACAGCGGAAATTCCTCGGGCGACAGCACCGCTCAATAAAAACAAACGACGGGCAGTCTATCAAGGCTGCCCTTTCGGATATTTTGCATATTTTATGTTTTATTACGAATGATATTTTAAAAGAAAGGATTTGCTTATGAACAGGCTTAAGACCAGCATTTTAACGGCTTTGTACAAATCGGACGACGGGCTTACCGAAAAGGAGCTGATAAAGACGCTCGACTTGCCGAAAAAGCTCGCAAAAAAGCTCTCTGACGACCTTACGGGCATGAAGAAGTTCGGCGATGTCACCAACAAAAAGGGAGTGTGGCGGCTGAAGAACGCGGGCGACTACCTAACCGCCGTGATAACGCGCGTTACGCCCAAGTCGGGCTTTATGACCGCACAAGGCGAATTTCCCGTGGAGTTTTTTGTGCGCGGACGCGATATGTGCGGAGCGATACCGGGCGACGTGGTTCTCGCAAAAAAGACCGCCGACCCCGATGGCGACCACAGCGCCGAGGCTGTTGTCCTCGCGATTCTCAAGGAGAGTGAAATGCTGCTGACAGGTGTTATCGTCGCGGAGGGCAACCGCCTTATGGTGCTCCCCGACAAGCTGTGTGACGAGCCGCTTTACATTGCCAAAGCGGGCGCGAACCCGCTTCACGTCGGCGATAAGGTCGCATTTACGATAAAGAAGCGCGGCGAACGGCATTTCGACCACACAGTCGCTATCGCGGAGGGCTTCGGCTCTGCCGACAGCGCAAAGGCGGGCGCGGAGGCGTATATGCTCGTCAACAATCTGCATATCGAGTTCCCCGACGAGGTGCTGCATGAAGCGGCAAAGCTCGAAATCGACGAGCCCGACGCGGACGAAGTGGGCCGCCGTCTCGATCTGCGCGGCGAGCCTATCTTCACGATCGACGGCGCGGACACCAAGGATATCGACGACGCGATCTCCATTGCGCGCACCGACGGCGGATACAAGCTCGGCGTGCATATTGCGGACGTTTCGCATTATGTTAAAAAGGGTTCGGCGCTCGACGAGGAAGCATTCACACGCGGAACGTCGATCTACTACGCAGACAAGGTCGTTCCCATGCTCCCCAAGGAGCTTTCCAACGGGATATGCTCGCTCAACCCGAACGTTGACAGACTTGCATTTTCCTGTTTGATGAACGTCTCGGCGGACGGCAAGCTGCTTGATTACCGTTTCGAGAAAACGGTAATCAGGAGCCGCGTAAAGGGCGTTTACTCCGAGGTCAACAAGATTCTCGACAATACGGCAAACGATGAAATTAAGGCGAAATACGACCGCGTTATCGACCGCATACCGATAATGCGCGAGCTTGCGGAGATACTCGAGAAGAACCGCGTGAACCGCGGCGCGCCCGAGATTGACACCGTCGAAGCGAAGATAATCACCGACGAAAACGGCGTCTGTGTTGACGTAAAGCCCCGCGAACGCGGTGTTGCCGAGCGCATAATCGAGGAGTTTATGCTTATGGCGAACAACGCTGCGGCAGCTCTCGCGATGAAAGAGAAATTCCCGTTCGTGTACCGCGTTCACGAGGCGCCCGCGGCCGAAAAGCTACTCACGCTCGGCGATACACTGACAGCGCTGGGCGTAAATCCCGAGGGCATTTCCGAGCGCTCCACCGCCGCCGACCTCGCCAAAGTCATCCGCGACAGCAAGGACAGCGACAAGTATACCGTGATAAACCGCATTGTGCTGAGGACTATGATGAAAGCGAAGTACTCCGACGAGCCGCTTGGGCACTACGGACTTGTAATGCCCGAGTACGCGCACTTCACCTCGCCGATACGCCGCTACGCCGACCTGTCAATACACCGCATACTCACCGACTACGTGTACGCGCTGTCGACCGAAAAGCTCACAAAGAAATACAAGAAATTCGCTGCTGAGGCGGCAATGCAGGCGAGCAACACTGAGCTTTCCGCCGTCCGCTGCGAACGCGAGTGCGAAAATTTCTACATGGCTGAGTATATGAAGAACCATGTAGGCGAGGAATTTGACGGCTTCATTTCGGGAGTTTCGCCGAGCGGAATTTTCATTGCGCTGCCTAACACCGTTGAGGGTATGATATCCGTTTCGCGGCTGCCGCTTGGCGAGTACGAAGTGCAGCATGGTGTTATCCTCACGGGCGCGGCAAACGGAAGGACGTTCACCGTTGGCGAACAGATCAAGGTCAAATGCGTATCCGTCAACGTAAACGGCGGGTTTATCGACTTCGATTTCGCTTAAATCCCGCTAAATTCACAAAAAACGCCGTATCAAGCGCGATACGGCGTTTTAATTATTCGGTTTCCGATTCCTCGGTTCTGCGACGTTTCTTGACGATATCGTCAACAATAAGGTTGAACGCTTTGAGCACCTTTGGATTGAACAACCCGCACTGCCCCTCGTTTATCATCTGTATCGCCGTGTCAGTATCAAACGCCGCCTTGTACACTCTCGGCGAGGTAAGCGCGTCGAAAACATCCGCGACCGCAACAACCTGTGCCCAGATCGACACCTCGTCGCCTTTCAGACCGTCTGGATAGCCGCGCCCGTCCCAGCGCTCGTGGTGGTGACGGCAGATATCATAGCTGTAGCGGTACACCTCGTGATCCATGATATCCTCGGGCATCTGCGCAAGGATATCGCAGCCCTTGACGGTGTGTATCTTCATGATCTCAAATTCCTCGGGCGTGAGCCGTCCGGGCTTTTTCAGTATGCTGTCGGGTATCGCGATCTTTCCCACATCGTGAAGAATGGACGCTGTGCCTATCTTACCGATAGTGCTTTTGTCGAGATGATACTCGGGGAACATCTCGCTGACCGTGCTCATCAGCTTTATCGTGATGCTTTTTATGCGCTTTACGTGCTCGCCCGACTCGCAGTCGCGGAACTCGATGATCGTCGCCAGCGTCTCGACCAGATTATCGTTGATTTTTGATATCTTGTCAACGCTCTCGTGCACCATATCCACAAGCTCGTTTCTGTGACGGTAAAGCTCGATGATATTGCCTATTCTCGCCTTGATAAAGCACATACGAAACGGCTTTGAAATGATATCCACCGCCCCCAGATTATACGCGCCCGTAAGCATCTGCATGTTGTCCGCCGCTGTGATTATGAACACGGGAATATGATATATCTTCCCTGTTCTGTTCAACTCCGCGAGAACGCTCATTCCGTCCATAACGGGCATTATAAGGTCGAGCATTACCGCGATAATGCTATTGTCCTCGTTGATTATATCCAGCGCCTGCTGCCCGTTTTCCGCCTCTATTATGTTGTATTCATCCTTGAAAAGCTCCGCGAGAAGGATGCGGTTAATCTCCTGATCATCAACGATCAAAATTGAATTTTTCACACAACACTTCCTTTCACATCACTCGTACTTCTTAATGCAGTCCAGAAAACTCTGTTGAATTTTCAGCGTTTCAGCAAGCAACTCCGTTGCCTTTTCGGGCTTGGCGTCGCGAAAAAGATTTACTATCTCGGTATAGTTGTTGAAGAGCGGCACAAGCGAAAGATTTCCTACCACGCCCTTTAACGTATGCGCATTCGACAGCGCCGTATCGAGGTCGCCCGACTGCACATACGGCATAACGGGCGCTTCCTCGACCACTTTCGGAAGCTTTTTCAGCATACGCTCATACAGCTCCGGTTTGCCCATACACCTTGTCATTCCGTCATTGGTATCCGCTCCAAGCAATGCGACATCTTCAATTAAACCCATATTATTGATCTCCCAAAGAATTTCTTAAATTACTTTATACCGCAATCCGCCATTTTGTGAATGCGGAGAAGTTACAGCAGATACGGCAGCATTGTTAGCTCGTCGTAATCATTTGACAACCTGAACCCGCTCTCCGGCAAGTCGCAGCTTGTGTCGCGGAGTATCTTCTCCGCCTCGACACGCGGACACGAGAACACCAGTTTGTGTCTGAAAAGCGAGATAAATCCCGTCGCGAGCTGCGCAACGCTCCCCGACACGAACATAAAGTGTACACCGTACCGCGAGCCTTTTACCAGCGCGCATTTCAGATCGGCAAGGCAGTCGTCGGCATGCATTGCCGCCATCATCAGATCACCACCGAGAACTATCTCGAACGCCGCCTTGTGCTTGTCCGCCGCTATATCCGCCGAAAGCTCCTTTACGCGTTTCTCCGCGTCGCTGCTCTCAAGAACCTTTACGCCCTCTAGCGCTCCGCTGCGCGAAAGCTCCGTGTAAACGGGGTTGCTCTTCCATGCGAGAACCTCCGCTGCGATACCCTGCTCTTTAAGGGATTTCAGCGCCGCCGCGACCATAGCCGCCGCGCTGCTCTTTTCGCGCTCGGGCGCGATGACCAGCAAATTCTCGCCAAACTCCTCGTACAGGCGAACGGGATATTCTGCTCTGAAACGGCACGGCTCGCCAATAAACAGCATGGTCTCGTCCTTGCCGCGCGCCGCAATGAGACTCGCGCGCGCCGCACTGCGATCCTCACGCGAAACACGCAGCTTTCTGTCCGCGAGGAGCGGGTGCTTGTCGACGTACTCGCCGTAATTCGCCGAATACTCGCCGACAGCGGTAAAGCCTATGTCCAAAGGCATCTGTGCCGTAAGAATACGCACCATTGTCAAGCCCTCGGTGCTGCCCTCCGCCGCCGTGAACGCGCAGCCGTCGGGTACTTTTTTCAGCGACTCAATCTCGTTTTCATACAGCTTCACGTGGCTAAACATTTCCTTAACGCCGATATCACAACCTGCAACAGCCATTCCGCAGTGAACGGTAACGCCCTCGAAGCACGCGGAGCGCTTTCCGTTCTCGAAAAACGCCTCGGCGGTCAACAGGAAATGAATACCATATATGCTGCAATTTCTGAACAGCTTGGAGAGTTTTGTCGTGTAATTTCTGCCGAAATATCTCGGAGCGCCCGCAATGCTTTCCAGCAACTTGGTAAACTCATTGATAATCACGAAAATCCGTGGCATAAAAACGTTCGCGGGAACAGCCGAATATTCATCCCAACCGTTCCGATTAAACTCTATAATGCGCTTTTCCAGCTTTGCCGAGATCACGTCTATAAGGTCGAACGCAGTCTCCTCGTCCGAATCCGTAACGCCGTATTTAATGTGCGGCGCGGGCTTTTGGGAATACTTTGCAAGCTCCCCGTCGCCGCAGTCGAACAGCCACAGCTCCGCGTCATCGGGGTGCGTAACCGAAATGATCTGCGTGATTATCCTGTCCGTGAGCATTTCCCTGTCGCCGCCGCGGCTGCCGCAGATAAACGCCACTCCGCCGCCGAGGTCAATATTTACAGGGTCGCTGCCGACGTTCATTCCGATCTTTATTTCGGGGAGCGCACGGCTGCCCTTTGATCCCTTTGCACTTACGGGCGGCTTGTACTCGGGCGCTTTACGCTCGGGTTCGGTATGCAGCGGCTCGAGAGCCGGGTGTTCGTTATCCCTGTGGACTGCCCGAACGGGCTCAGCCGTCTCCTCGTGAACGGGCGGCACAAATTCCGCAACGTGCGATGCCTCCTCGCGAATTTCGTTCACAGGCTGAACCGGCTGCACGGGTTGAACAGGCGCAACGGGAGGCACCGGCTGAACAGTTTCAACAGGCTGAGTAGGCGCTGCAACGGCAACAGCCGCCGCGACGGGCGCGGAAACATCAGCCGTGCCCGGAGCAACGGACGCGGGCTGAACAGCAGCGATCTCATGTTCGTGAGCCGCCTGAGCGCCCTGTTGACGGCGAAGATCGACGTAAACGCGGCGAATTTCCTCGGGAATATCCGAGGGTGCGGAATACCAGAACAGGCTCTCGCGCTGCTCCTCAAGCCAGAACCCGCCGTTTCTGCTGCGGATAGAGGTCGACATTGCGCGCATTTCACGCTCAACGGGAGTTTCATCTGCAGTCGTTCCGTGGGTGAGTAACACAAGCACACCGTTCTGCTTCGCATTTCTGCACACCGCAGCGGCTTTTTCGGTCATATCGCCCATATAGTTCTCAGGGAAATCGCACAGAACCAGCACCCGGGATACCTTGTCGGGCGTAGGCGAGGACTGCGCCGCCTCCGCGAACTCGTCCAACTTTGTCTCAGCATCGCCAAGCGACTGCGGCACGGTTATAAACGAATTTATTCCTTTGCCGAGCGCAGCGATATTCCCGAGACTGTCCGCGCTGAACGTGGACGGCTCACAGAACAGCACGTTAGTAATGTCCTGACCCGCATACTTTATGAGATTGAGCAGCAGCCGCTGTATACCTCCCATAAGGTACGCGTGGTTGCGCTCGTCGTAGTCGAGATAGAGCGCCCCGCCCTTTTTCGTGGAAATACGGTAGGGAGCGCCGATAGTACGCGCGGCGGCGTTGTATTCGCCGTTTGAGATCGACGAAAGCTCCATTTCCACGTCCATGGGAACGGTGAGCTTGACGCGGCGCTGTCCGAGACTGATGAAGTCCTTGCTCGGCAGATTTGCCGTGCCGGGGCTGTTGAACGCGGACTTATCAAATGTAAGGAGCTTCAGATACTCCTTGAAATCGTTTGACTGTATGTAAGCCTTGACATTCTCGTCATGCTTTTCCTTGCGCTCGTTCAGAGCGGCTACATCGCTGTCGTACTGGCGTTTCGCCTGCACCTTGCTTCCCTCGATGAGCTGGCGCGTCTGCTCGATTTTCTGCTCGTAGAACAGCTTCTGCCCCGTGACCTTTGTGTACAGTCTTTCGGCGTTGGGGTCATTGTGGGAATCGAGTTTTATCGTCTGGCGAATACTCTCAAGCTGACCCGCCGATGTCTCAAAGGGCGTCGCCGCCTCCTCAAGATTTTCGGGCATAGCGTGTTCCTTTGCGTACTCGACAAGATAATCAAGCTTGCTCATCTTCGCGTGGATCTCCTCGATCTTCTCGTTCAGGTCATTCTCCGACGAGGCGCAGTAATCATTGTATTCCTTGAAAGCAGCGTCCATGTCGACGGATATCTGTTTATCCTCCTGCAGGAGCGCCATAAACTTGTCAAGCATTTCATTAACTAAATCTGCCATAATTTTTCTCCTTTTATGCTTCGGTCTTAGGAAGCACACTGCAATTCCGCAACTATGCCCATACAATAATTATACCTAAAAAAACGGCGCATGTCAATAGTTTTTATTAACTTTGTACAATATTTTGTGAAATGTTTTCGTTTTCAATATAGATATTGATAAAAAAGGCTTTACAAAGGGATTTCCGAAATCCAACAGACAATGTGATTTTTTTCACATAAAAACCGCCGCCCAATGCCTGAGGTATTTTCAATCCCAACAAAAATGCCCCCGATAATTCGAGGGCGAATTTCTGTAAGACTACACGACGCATTAATAGACAGCGGTTAATTTTATTCGGTCTCGACCCCGAGAAACTCCTCCAGAGTAAGTCCGCTGTCGACGACCAGCTTTGCGGTGCTCTTCCCAAGATAACGGACGTGCCACGGCTCGTAATCGTAGCCCGTTTTTTCCGTGCCGTCCATAGGATAGCGGATAATAAATCCGTACTTATGGCAATTATCGGTAAGCCACGCGCCCTCCTCGGTGTAGGCGTAGTCCTCGGTTATCTCGCCGAGGTCCATTGCCAGACCCGTCTGGTGCTCGCTGTGACCCGGCTCAGCTGAATACATGATAACTCGCTCATAATCGTCGATCTCGCAATAATACTCAAAAAGGTCCATTTGTGTCTCATAGCTGCGGAAACCCGACACCAGTGCCAAAGAATACCCCGTGTCCTCGCGCATTTCCAGCAGCTTGTTATACGCGTCATCGATTACAAGTCCGTCGCCGTAGTCTTCGGGAACGGTGTATTTCTTGTTGACAATAAGCACTCCGCCAACCGTAGTAATACCGTCCTTTTCGACGGGCGAGGGTGCTTTTATTTTCGACGTGCACGTTCCCGCGCAGTCGATATCATCAAACGAATCAAGCACCGACAGTGTACCCGAACCCGCGATCTTGCCGCTTTCGCGTATGCCGAGCTTTCCTTTCAGCTCCAGATCGCCGTCAAGACGGATTTCGCCGCCGAGCAGCAACGCTCCGCCGCGCTGTATCTCTATCGAACCGCCGTCCGCGCAGTCGATCTTCCCCTCGACGGTAAGCTCCGCGCCGCTGTTTATGTACAGCGTCTCGCCGCTCTTTATTGTTAAGGTCTCTCCCGACGCAACCGTTTTGTCGGCGCTTACCGTAAGATTATCCGGCTCGGAAACGTCCAACACCGTTGAACTTGAATTTCCAGTTCCCCCGGAACTGCCGTTTGAAGAGCTGCCTGAACCGCTGTTAGCCGCGTCGTTTGACGAATTTATAACGATAGACGAAATACCTCCGCCCGTCGGACGAGAATTGCCCTCATTGCAGCCGCATAAGCACACAGCCATTGCCGCAAGCAAAATGGCAGCCCCCGATTTCATATATGCCTTCATTTTACTTCCCCCTTGATAAAAGCGCAGAATATCTTTTATCTGTCTACATTATAACATCTATCGTCAGAAAAGGCAATAGCGATTTATTACAATTTTCTTACGAATTAATGAAATTATCCGCAAATTTCCACGATCGCATGCGCGAACAGCACAGCGTCCTTCAGCAGCTCGTCCGTTGTGATGAACTCGTTTGCCCCGTGCATGTGGTAGTCCGTATCTCCACGCTCCGCGCCGAACGCCACGCCGCCGTCGATATTGTGAACATACGTTCCGCCGCCGATAGCAATGCACTTGCCCTTTTCGCCCTCAACATGCTCATACACCGACAGGAGCTGCTTTACAAACCCGCTGTCCTCGGGAACGACGTGCGGCTCGCTGCCAATAACTATTTCGCACTTCAATCTATGACTTTCCAGCACGGCGCACAGCTTATCCTTGACGGTTTGCAGATCGACGCAGGTCGGGAAGCGGATATCCAACGTTCCCTCGCACTCGCCGGACGGCATAATGGCAAGCATACTCAGAACGCAGGTTAGCGCACCGCTCTCATCGGCGCATTTCAATCCCAAAGATGCACCGTCCGTTTCCCCGAACGGGAACAGCTTTTCGATCCCCCTGAGCCCCGGCTCGTCTGTCACGCGGTTCATAAGCGAAAGCAACGCCGTTACAGCGTTTACGCCCTTTTCGGGAGTAGAAGCGTGCGCTGCTCTTCCGTCGCAGGATATAAAAACATTGTCGCCGCGTTCAGTCACAGTAAACTTCGCCTCCGACTCCTCGGGAATAGCCGCCCGAACTTTGTCGGCTGTTACCTTACGCATAATCGTTTTGGCTTTATCCGCGACCGCGTTCGGAATATTTCCGCCCCGAAATTCCGTATAATTGCCGCCCGTGTTCCCGCTGAACCGCACGCCCAGCATTCCCTTTTCAACATTGATAACGGGAAAACTGCCGTCGGGCGTGAACACCTTGGGCGGGAATTTCGCGTGCTGCTTGTAAATTTCCAGATCCTTTGAGCCGTTTTCCTCGTCCGTGCCGAATATCAGACGAACGCCCTTTTTAAGCGGAATGCCAAGCGACTTCACCGCGTTAACCGCCCAGAGTGCCGCGACAGCGGGACCCTTATCGTCGATCGCTCCGCGCCCGAACAGCACGCCGTCCTTTTCGGTGAGCGTAAACGGATCGGAGAGCCAGTTTTCCGCCTGCGCGGGAACTACGTCTAAATGCGCCAGAATACCCAACTCGGGCTCCTCTCCCAAGTCCGCGCACAGCACCGCGTCGCCGATCACCCACGTTTTCAGACCCATTCCCTTGCAAAGCTCCTCCATTTTCAGCAGCGCCCGCTTCGCCTCCGCGCCAAACGGAGCTCCGCGCTCCGGGTCACCCGATACACTCGGTATCGCCACAAGCTCCGCAAGGTCTCTCACCATTTCGCTCTTGTGCGACTCGACAAATTCACAAATCTTCTCGTTCATATTTCCTCCTTATTTTAAAGGCAAAAGCCCGCACCGGTCGGCTTTCGCCGACCTAGCCGAGTTGCCTTGCTCCGCTCCGTTAGCTTCGCTCTCTCCGCTGCACAAGGCAACTCGCTTGCGACTTTTGCCGCTGCTTTATTATTGCCTTGCTTTTTTGCTTGCGTTACTTTGCTGCACCTTTTGTTTGCTGCTCTTGACTGTTGAATTTCTTCCCTGTTTGTTGATTTTAATTACACGCCACGCCAAACAGAAACTTAGTTACTTCCCTTTGATCATCTCGATCATCATCTCGGCTACCTTGTACACGTCGCCGCAGCTTGTCGTTATCACCAGATCGCCCTCCCGAACGTTATCCACTACATACCGCGCGACCTCCTCAAATGTCGGAAACCACACGCAACCGTCGATCTTCGCCGCTAAGTCCTTTGAGTAAATATTATACGTATTCTTCTCGCGGCTGCCCATTATCTCAGTGAGCACTACCTTATCCGCGATCGACAGAGCCTCAGCGAACTCGTCAAGCAGCGTCGCCGTCCTCGAATACGTAAACGGCTGATGAACGCACCAAACGCGCTTGAACATCATCTCCTTGGCGGTTTTCAGCGTCGCGGCAATCTCGGCGGGGTGATGTCCGTAATCGTCCACGAATGTCACGCCCTTTATTTCGGCGAGCTTCTCAAACCGTCTCATTGCTCCCGTAAAGCTCTCCATTCCGCGCTGTACCGCGTCGAGCGGTATTCCCGCCGAATACGCCGCCGCGCACGCAGCCACCGCGTTATACACGTTATGCGCTCCGGGAACGTTCACCTCGACACGGCACAGCTCCTCGCCCTTGTACATCAACGTGAACTCGCTCTTGAACGCCGAAATGCGGTAAATCCTCTCGGCGTAGAAATCGTTGGCACTGCGCTCGCCGTATGTGACGAATTTCGCCGCCGAATTGCACTTGCGCAGCACCTCCATGGTGTTTTCGTCGTCGCCGTTCGCCACGATAATATCCGTCGTCATATCACAAAACTTCACAAACGACGCCTTGAGATTATCCATGGTCTTGAAATAATCCATGTGATCCTCGTCGATATTGAGAATAACCGAGATATTCGGGAACAAATGCAGAAACGTATCCTTGAACTCGCACGCCTCGCACACCATATACTCCGATTTTCCCGCGCGTCCGCTGCCGCCGATAGCGCGGAGCTTTCCGCCTATAACCGCCGACGGATCTACCCCCGCCGCAAGCAGTATGCAAGTCAGCATCGACGAAGTTGTGGTCTTTCCGTGCGTTCCCGAAACGCAGAACGCCTTTGAAAACTGCTCCGTCACCAACCCCAGCAGCTCCGCGCGTTCCGCAAGCCGAACGCCGTTCTCTGACGCCTTTCGCGCCGCAATAAGCTCTGGATTATCCTCCATTATCGCCGCCGAGAACACAATAAGGTCCGCGCCCTCGATATTCTCCGCACGCTGTCCGAGCGTCACGGGAATACCCATTTTCCGAACCGCCTTCAGTGTCGCGGTCTCATTGTTGTCCGAACCTGTAAGGTAATACCCCTTGGTATGCAGAATTTGCGCCAACGGGTACATTCCGCTGCCGCCTATCCCTATAAAATGAATATGCTTTTTGCCCGTAAGAAAATTTTCCACAGAACGTTCCCCCTAAATATAGTATCCAAAAAATATATGCCGCGCTCGGAAAATTTATGAATAATCCGCCGCACAATTTCCCAAAATAGTATTGTCAAAATTCTTTTAAAGGATACGGGTCAAGGCACGGCGCAACACGGCGCTTTGACCTCGCTTTCCTTGAATTACGGAGGAAAAAATGGAAATCAGCGACATCAAAATCAGAAAGACGATGCACGAGGGCAGACTGCGCGCGGTCGTCTCGATAACCATCGACAACGCCATTGCCATACACGACATCAAGCTCGTTCAGGGTGACGAACGTATGTTTGTGGCAATGCCCAGCCGCCGCGAGGACAGCGGAGTTTTCCGCGACATCATTCACCCCATATCCTCGAATATCCGCGAGGAGATCGAGAAAAAGATACTCACCGCCTACAACGAATATATCCAGTAGCCCGTCACTTTGCAAGCAGCAGCTTGGTTTTCAGAATGGCTACCTGTGTCTTTGCATCTCCAATTTCATTATTCATTATCATTTCCGCCGCTTTTTCAAGCGGTATTTTTTCTACATCTAGGAACTCGTCCGCGTCCAGCTTCTGAGACCCGTAATGCAGTCCGCGTGCCAGATACATATGGATTAGCTCCGTGTCGTAAGCGGGCGTTGGGATAAGGCAGCCCAAATATTCAAAGCTGTCGCAGGTGCAGCCTGTCTCTTCTTTCAGCTCGCGCAGTCCGCACGCGCGGTGATCCTCGCCGTACTCCAGCTTGCCCGCGGGTATCTCCAAAAGCACCTTTTGGTGCGGATACCTGAACTGCCGCACGAACAGCACGTTCTCCTCCTCGTCCAATGCCACGACGCACACGCCGCCCGGGTGCCTTATTACCTCGCGCGTTGCCGTATCGCCGTTCTCGAGTTCCGCTGTGTCCACGAACAGCTTGACTATTTTCCCGTCAAACTTTTGCTCGCTCGTAAGTGTCTTTTCTCCTAAATGCATACTTCCTCCTGATTTAAAAGGCAAAAGCTCGCACCGGCTTACTTCGTTCGCCTAGCCAAGCTGCCTTGCTCCGTTTCGGTCGCTGCGCTCCCTACACTACGCAAGACAGCTTGCTTGCGACTTTTGCCGCTGCACCTTTTGTTTGTCATTCTTGGCGACAGTTTAAAGACTGCGTACTTTAATTGTCGTCCTTTTTTACCTCGTCCAACTCTTCCATAACGCGGTACGCCTCGTCGTCCTCCGTTATATGCGAATTGCGTTCCTTGGGCTTGCGCTTGCTGAAATCGTAGCGCTCCGTATCCATAAAGCTCTCCTCTTTTTCGGGGAACTCTATCCCGCCCGCAAAACGCTCCGTGAGCTCGGGCGAATTGTATATCTGTCCAGAAAGCCTGTTGATATACGACTTATGCGCCTTAACACCGTCCACCAGATCCAATTCGTACAGATGAACATACGAGAAACCTCTCTCTCGTTTCCATACAACAAACACTACAACGTACAAACCAAGCAGCACAATGCCTGTCACCGTCGCGATGATGCCGTACTTCAGCCCCGGAGTCTCATACTCGAACGATATCTCGCATACTCCCTCGGGAACGCGTATTCCGCAAAGACCGCCGTTTATCTTGTCGACTTCAACGGGACTGCCGTTCACGGTCGCCGACCAGCCCTTGCACCACGGCACGCTGAATACGACCAGCTTTTCACTGTCGTAGTCGCTCATCGCCGTAAAGCCCTTTTTGTTTATGCTGAACTGAACCACGCCGTCGTTTATGCGCTCCTGAGCGTCCAGCTTGAACCGCTCCGCCGATATCTCCCACGCGGAATCCTCATCATGCTCCAGTATATCCCCGTACTTCTTCTCCTGTTCCTCAGTGAGTATCGCGGCGCGTATCATAAGGTTGTCCACCTTTTTGTTGCCTTTTGCCTCTTCCTCAAGGAAATAGCTGTCATACGCGAAACCCATGGGCAGGGCGTAATCGGACTTGTAAATATCGTAAAACCCTTGAGTATCAAAGTACTCGTAGGTCTCGAGATCTTTCAGTGTGCTTTCGCGCTTGGAGTCGCTCATATCATGCGGTATCATTATATACTTGACCCGCGTCAGCGCTCTAAAAGCGTAATGCGACAGCTCGGGCGCGGAATTTACCGAACGCGTTCCGTTGTCTTTCATTACCCTCGCCAGATCGTACAGATCGAATGTTGAGCCGGGAACTATGCTCGTAAAGCTCTTCATCGAGCTCATTCCCCAGAACATATTAACGTTGTTTGTCTCGTCGATACCCTCAATACGGTAAAAATCGGGATCGTCGATGTTGAACTCCGCATCAACCATTTTATTGAACCGCCCGACCTTCGGACCGATAATTCTGCCGTAGCCGAGAAAGTAATAGCCGAGCATAAGTGAACAAAATATCGTTATCGCGGCGGTGCGGCGCATAAATATCTCCCACGATACCCTTTTGCGCATACGGATAACCAGCCACAGAATGACCAGAAACGCCGTCGCCAGAAACAGCGCCACCCAGACAGCGGGGCTCATATCGGTCATCATTCTCAGAACGACGATGCTTTCCTCCACGCCCTCAGAGTTTGTTATCTTCTTTGTGAACGGCGCGAGCACCGCCAAACCGCCCATTACCGCAACGCAAACCGCGCACGCTTTCATTCCGAGCTTAAGGTCAATCTCGTCGTGCTCGAGAGTATACACAGTTGCCAGACAGCAGATAAGCTCGGGCATATAGAACCACCGCGTGTAGAAATTGTTGTTGAACATGGTGAACGACGCATTAAGCCCCGGCACCATTGCGAACAGCAGACATATAGGCAGCAGTACTCTCGCCCAATGCCCCTTTGCACCCTTGACGAACGCGAACACACCCGCCATTCCGAAGAGCGGCAGATACAGCGCCACGCTCGACCATTTTGCGTTCGCCTCGGTGAACATCGCGTTGCGTGCGGCGACCTCGGGCGGGAAGAACAAGCTCTCCAGAATAAGCCCGTAGCGCTGCTCGCTGCCGTAAAACAGGAAGCTCCAACCCGTGAGTATATTCGTTGAACGCGGAACGTCCAACACCTGATAGATCGACGGAATAAACAGCACTCCCGCTATCATAACGCCGACCACGCTCTCGAACGCTAGGCAGAGAAATCCCTTTAAATTCAGAATAAACCGCTTGTCCATAGCGTAACGGATGAGGAAGTAGATGACAATAAACACCACTTCGCCGATAAAGAAGAAGTAGTTCGCCAGTGCGTTCAACGCGACCGCAAGCGCGAATACCGCGTGACGCTTGTTGATAACGGCTTCCTCGAGACCGATAAGCAGCAGCGGAAACCAGATTATTGCGTCCTGAAACTGGAAAAAAATGTTATATAGATTAAAGCTCGAAAACGCGTACAGTATGCCGCCTATAAGCGCCGTCTGCGGCTTTGCGACGAACCTCCGTATATACATAAACGCGAACAGCGAGAAAAGCGCTATCTTCACGCAGAGCAGCGGTGCCATAAGATACTGCGACCACGATGCGGGAAACAGGCACATAAACCAGAAAAACGGGCTTCCGAGCGTGTAATAGGTGTAGCTCCCGACGAAGTTTGCACCGAGATCGGTGTGCCAATCCCAGCCCGACAAGCCGTCGTGCACCGCCTGAACGCACATTTTGAAAAACGGTATCTGCTGCGCGTTGTAATCGCCGTAAAAAATGAAGTAGCCGCCGTCGATTATCACAAACGGCAGAAACATTACCGCTGCCAGTATCAGCGCCACCAAAAAGGCTTTTTGATAATACTTTTTCTCCTGCTTAAACATGAATTGTTCCTCCGAAATATTGAACTGCATTATTTTAAAAATTCTTACATTATTTTACATTTTTTCGGGCGCTTCTATTTTCAGCAGCGTCAGAACGTTTTTGATAACGGTTTTCACCGCACAGCACAGCGCGAGCCGCGACAGCTTCACTTCCGTTTCTGCGTCCTTTATCGGGCAGCTGTCGTAGAACTTGTGGAACGTCTGCGCAAGCTCGTATACATATTTTGTCAATTTAAACGGACTGTATTCCTCAGCAGCCTCATTTATCAGCTCGGGGAGCGCGGCTATTTTACGTATAAGCGCAAACTCCGGCTCTTCGGTGAACTTTACCTCACCGCCGCTGTACTTCATGCCGTTGTCCGCCATTTTCTCCAGAACGCGGCAAATTCTCGCGTGTGCGTACTGAACATAGAACACGGGGTTCTTGGAGCTTTCCTCGACGGCAAGGTCGAGGTCGAAATCAAGATGCGTGTTCGTGTCGCGCAGATTGAAAAAAAATCTCGCGTTGTCTATCGGCACTTCGTCAAGCAGCGTCGAGAGCGTTATCGCCTTTCCCGAACGCTTCGAGAGCTTGACCACCTCGCCGTCGCGCACGAGGTTCACCATCTGGCACATCACCACGTCAAGCCGTTTTTCGTCGATACCCATTGCCTGCAGGCAAATTCTCATGCGCTTTACATACCCGTGATGATCCGCGCCGAGCACGTCTATCGCCTTGTCGTAATTGCGTGTTACGAGCTTATTGTAATGATACGCTATATCGGGCACTATATAGGTCGGGAAGCCGTTCGAGCGCACAAGAACGAAATCCTGTTCACCGCCGAAATCGGTCGCGCGCAGCCAAAGCGCGCCGTCCTGTTCGTAGGTGTGACCGCCCGCCTTAAGGTGCTCGATGACCTCCTTGACCGCGCCGCTGTTATGCAGACTGCTCTCCTTGAACCAATTATCGTATTTTATACGGTACTTCAGCAGATCCGTCTCCAGCCGCTTCTCGTTTATCGGGAGCGCATATTCCACCAAAGCCGTCTGCCGAGCGTTCTCGTCCGCCTTGGCGAGAATATCGCCGCCGTTCTTGTCATAGTAGTTCTTCGCGTGCTCGATTATGTCCATTCCCAGATAAACGTCCTCGGGCATCGGGAACGTTTTCGTATCGCCGTAAATTGCCGCAGTAAACTTTTCCATATCGTTTCCGCATTCCGCAGCGATCTTTTGTCCTTCTTCACCGCAGATCTGCATATAGCGTAGCGAGAGCGATTTCCCGAATTTGCCTATCTGATTTCCCGCGTCGTTTATATAAAACTCGCGGTCTGCGGTATAACCCGCCTCCTGTAAAAGCGACGCGAGACAATCGCCGATAGCGCCGCCGCGCGCATTCCCTATATGCATGGGACCCGTCGGGTTCGCCGAAACAAACTCGACCAGAACGCGCTTTCCCGCGCCAACGTCGGTCTTTCCGTAATCTGCGCCGAGTTTCAACGTGTTCGTAACTACCCCTGAAAACCAGCTCTCCCCGAGATAGAAATTCAAAAACCCGGGACCCGCGACCTCCGCCTTATCAAATCCCGTGCCGTCGAGCTTGATCTCGTCGATTATCATCTGCGCCAGCGCTCTCGGATTGGTTTTCAGCGTCTTTGCCGAGACTAGCGCTGCGTTCGCCGAGAAGTCGCCGTGAGCGCTGTCCTGCGGCACTGTCACCTGAAACGCGGGCAGCGGCTCGGCTGATATTTTCCCCGCGTCGATCAGCTTGCCCAGTGCCTCCGTAATTATTTCCTTTACGCCGTTTTTCGCGTCCTTAACTGCATTATAATACATATTACGTCCTCCTTATTTAAAAACGCTCCGCACACCAGTCGGCTTTCGCCGCCATAGCCCAGTTACCTTGCTCCGTTCGCTTCGCTCTCTCCACTTCACAAGGCAACTCGCTTGCACTCCGCTTCGCTGCACCTTTTGTTTGTTGCTTTTTGCGACAGTTTAAAGCTGCGTGTTTTGTCTGTTACTCTAGGCGGTTATTTAAAAAGCCGAAACTTATTACATTTTCACCTTAATGCTTATCTCGTTCTCCGTCATAAGTCCCGAATTAACGTCTATCGAATAACGCAGATGAACGTTCCCGCCCTTTTCGTTGAGCGAATTATTCAACTCGTAAGTTGTTATTCCGACCATGCACTCTCCGTACTCCGTTCCGTAGTGGCAGAAATGCCGCACTCCGTTCTCGAAAACCAGTCCCGAAAACGTTGAACCCGTCCTCGTCATGGTCATCATCTTCTCGTCTATCTTAAGCTGAGCGTGGCTGCCCTCGTAGCCCGTTGCCTCGCTCTCGTCATAATCTATATAATACGACCCGTTGTGGTACCGGAACTCCCCCCGCGTAAACAACTCCGACTCGTCCGTTATCCCGTCCGAGGTCTGCTTTATGTTCAGAAATATCGAACAATTATCCATATCTTTGATCTCCTTATTTTAAAGGCAAAAGCTCGCACCGCACTGCTTTGCCGCGCTAACCAACGGTAACTCCTCCGCTTCGTCGTCACCGTTGCTTGCGACTTTTGCCGCTGCGGCATTATCGCCTTGCTTTTTTGCTTACGCTGCTTTGCTGCGTTTTTTATCTGTCGCTCTTGACTAATTGCCCTCAACTGCAAGCTGAATAAGCCTGTCAAGCAGCGCGGGATACGGCACGCCCATATTCTCCATCAGCTTTGGATACATACTTATATCTGTGAAGCCGGGCATTGTGTTTATCTCGTTAAGTATTATATCATTCTCCGTAACGAAAAAATCCACTCTCGAAAGCCCGCTGCAGCCGCACGCTCTGTATGCCCTCTTCGCGATATCACGCAGACGGTGCATTTCATCGTCCGTAATTTTCGCAGGTATGTCAAGAACCGACGTTCCGAGCTTATACTTTGCATCGTAATCGTAGAACTTCTCCGCGGGGGTTATCTGCCCCGGCACGGAAGCCAACAAATCGACGCCGTTTCCGAGCACCGCACACTCGACCTCCTTACCGATTATCTCACGCTCGACAATTACCTTATGACCGTGCGCGAACGCTATCTTCAAGCCCTCTTTAAGCTCCGCGCGGTTCTCTGCCTTGGAAACGCCCACTGACGAGCCCGCGCTCGACGGTTTCACATAAACGGGGTAGCCCAGCTTATCCTCGATCTCTCCGCACGCCCTGTCCATATCGCCCAGCGATTCACGGCAGAGCGTTAGATAATCGGCGGTCTTTATCCCCGCCGCGTCGAGCACAGTATGCGTTATCGACTTATCCATGCACACCGCGGAGCTTGTCATATTGCAGCCGACACATGGCAGACCGCCAAGCTGGCACAGCCCCTGAACCGTGCCGTCCTCGCCGTTCGCGCCGTGCAGCACGGGAAAAACCGCGTCCACCTTTCGCAGATAAACGTCGTTGTCGCCGATAACTATTATCCCCTTATGCACCGAATCGGGACTGAGCACCGCCGTGCAGCAGTCGGGATTGTTCTCCCACTCCCCCGTCTTAATGTACTCATACTCGCCCGGATAATACATCCAATGTCCTTTTTTCGTTATCCCGACGCAAAAAACGTCGTACTTCTCCTGCGGAATGTTCGTCAATACCGAATATGCCGACAGCAGCGATATCTCGTGCTCGCTCGACGCGCCGCCGAACAGCACCGCTATCTTCTGTTTAGCCATTGTAATATACCCTCGCGAACAACATCTGCACTGTTCGCGTCCTTTCTTTATGCCATTCTATGTTATCTCATTATGCAAAATGCTCATAAAATATTCTTCCGCACAATAACTCAATCTACATTATAACATAAACCCGTCCGAATTTCAAGGGGTATTTTTGACGTAAAAACACTCTTTTAAAATAATACAAAATGAACGTCGAAAAGGCTGCAGAAAATAATCATTAAAAAAATAAAGCCACGAAAATTTGTGGAATTTGCCAAAAAGCAATTGACATATTTAAAAAAATATGTTATAATAATTATATGCTTTTTTAAATATTAGGTTCATTTGGGAGGATCAAATTATGGCTGTTTTAGTTACCGGCGGAGCCGGATTTATCGGCTCCCATACATGCGTTGAGCTGCTGAACGAGGGCGAAAATATCATTGTTATGGACAACTTCTACAACTCCAACTCCAAGGCGCTGGACGGAATAAAGAAGATTACCGGCAGAGATTTTAAGTTCTACGAGGCGGATATGCTGGATATGCCCGCCGTAGAGCATATCTTTGAAGAAAACGATATCGAACAGGTAATACATTTCGCGGGTTACAAGTGCGTTCCCGAGAGCGTGAAAAAACCGTTGGTGTACTACTCAAACAACTTGCGCGGAACGTTCAACATACTCGAAATGATGAAGAAATACGGCTGCACGAAGTTTGTGTTCAGCTCCTCGGCAACCGTTTATGGCATTCCCAAGCGCGTGCCCGTTTACGAGGATTTTCCGCTTTCGGCAATAAATCCCTACGGCTCGACCAAGCTGATAATCGAGAACCTCTGCCGCGAAATGTACGCTGCGGACAATTCGTGGACTATGATACTTCTGCGCTACTTCAACCCCGTGGGCGCGCACAAGAGCGGTCTTATCGGCGAGGATCCCAACGGTATCCCCAACAACCTTATGCCGATCGTTCTCGACAAAGCAACGGGCAAGCGCGACATTCTGCAGGTCGCGGGCGACGATTATCCAACGCCCGACGGCTCGTGCATACGCGACTACATTCACGTTGTCGATCTGGCAAAGGGTCACGTCGCGGCGGTCAGAAAGGCCCGCGAGCTTGAAAACGGTTGCCCCGCGTACAATCTCGGCACGGGCAAGGGCTACTCGGTATTCGAGGTGCTGAATACGTTCCAGAAAGTCAACAATATTGATCTCGGCTACACCGTAGGTCCTCGACGTCCCGGCGACGCGGCCTCCTGCTTCTCCGACCCGTCGCTCGCCGAAAAGGAGCTCGGCTGGAAGGCGGAGCTAGGTATTGAGGATATGTGCCGCGATGCGTGGCATTTCGTCCAAGTCCGCGGAAACTAATAAAAACACCAAAGCGTGTTCACCTGTGTGAGCACGCTTTAATACTATATCGGAGGCTGCCATTCAAATCTGTGGAAAATGCGGAAATCAATGCTTTAACAATAAGCGCTGCTGCTCCGCGTGCAGCGAACAGATAGGAACCATGCCGACAGCCACGCATTCGGCGATACGGTCACGCTGCGCGAAAGAGTGTCAAACGTATACCAGACTATCCACGTCGTGTGGGTCACATGGTATGAAAAAGTAACCGAATGATTAAGAGCGTTATCCGATCGGATAACGCTCCTTATTTTATTCAGCTTTATTCTGCTGCCGCGATCATGGCGTTCAGAACGTCCTCGTTGAACCACGCAAGCTCTCCTCTGATAAGCAATCCGAAGTTTTCGCCATTGCCCCTGTACGCGCCGTTATCCCACCAGATACACGGCACGCCCACCTCTTTCGCGGCGGTAAGGTAATCGGTCACGCACTTTACTCTGTCCTCGGTGTTCTCCTTGTTGACCGAGCCGAATTCGCCGATAATAACGGGAATATCGTTGTCAAGGAATATCTCCTTGATATTCTTAAACAAGCCCGGTATTTCATTGTTGTTCGGGTTGTAGACCTTTGTTCCCTTAGTGTCGAGCGCGAACGAATACGGCAGATACGCGTGAACAGAAACAATAACGTTGCCTGCGTTCTCGGGTATCTTCAGTGCCTTGAGGTTCTCGGGCATTGACGAAGCCGCATAAGGAGTGAGCATAAGCGCTCTTTCGGCATTGTTGCCGCCGCTTGCTCTCACCGTCTTTACAAACGTCTCGGCATACTTGTTGACGATTTCGCGGGAATCGGCTGTGCCCGTCCATTCCGCGCCCTCTCCGCGCAGGCGCGGCTCGTTTACGCCCTCGAATATCAGACGCTCGCCATAGCCCTTAAAACGCTCGGCGATCTGCTCCCAGAGCTTTTCGAGCTGCTTGAGGTTCTCCTCAACAAACTCCCCCTTGGGCATATACCACTCCTCGTGGTGAGTGTTCAGTATAACGTACATTCCGTTGTCGTAGCCGTAATCGACCACCTCCTGAACTCTGTCCATCCACTCCTTGTCAACGACGTAGTTTTCGTCCATATGCGTTCCCCACGAAACGGGCACGCGGAACACGTTAAATCCCGCCTTTGCAACAGTGTCGATCATAACTTTCGTGGTCGTCTTATTTCCCCACGAGGTCTCCGCTTCGACACCTTGATGATCCTTGGACGAGTCCATTGAATCAAGCGTGTTGCCGAGATTCCAGCCAATCTTCATCTGCGCCACCAAGTCCTTCGCGGAAGTGATGTTCATCGGATCGTTCCGCTGCTGATTTTCAGCGCCGCTCTCGGTGCTGCTGTCCTCGGACTGCGCTCCCGAATTATCGGAAACAGTCTGCGAACCGCTGCTGCCAGATGACGAATCGTTGCTGCAGCCACATAACGCTACAGCTAATACTGCCGACATAACCAAACTCATAACTCTCTTAAATTTCATAGTACCCTCCTATATTACTTACCGAGCGCCGCCTTTGTAACGGCAACGATATTCTCCGCGCAGAGACCGTACTTTTTCAGAAGCTCCCTTGCGGGACCGCTCTCGCCAAATACATCGTTCATACCTATCTTAATAACGGGCACGGGACACTCTTCCAGAACCACGTCGCCGACCGCCGAGCCGAGCCCGCCGATAACGCTGTGCTCCTCGACCGTAATTATCTTTCCCGTCTCGCGCGCCGCCTTTATGATGATTTCGCGGTCTATGGGCTTTATCGTGTGGATATTGATTATCCGCGCGTCCACGCCCTGCTCCGCGAGCGCTCTGCCCGCTTCAACAGCCTCGGCAACCATAAGCCCCGACGCGATTATCGTGACGTCCTTGCCGTCCTTCATGGTAATTCCCTTGCCGACCTCGAACTTGTAGGTGTTCTCGTCGTTGAATATCGGCACGGCGAGCCGTCCGAACCGCAGATACGTCGGACCCTCGTACTCCGCCATCGCCAGCACCGCCGCCTTTGCCTCGACGTAGTCGGATGGATTGATGATCGTCATTCCGGGGATAGTCCGCATAAGCGCAATATCCTCGTTGCACTGGTGTGTCGCACCGTCCTCGCCGACTGAAATTCCCGCGTGGGTCGCGCCGATTTTTACGTTAAGATGTGGATAGCCTATCGAGTTGCGGACGATCTCGAACGCTCTCCCAGCCGCGAACATCGCGAACGAGCTTGCAAAAACGAGCTTTCCCGTAGTTGCGATACCCGCTGCGACGCCCATCATATTCGCCTCTGCAATGCCGCAGTTGAAGTGTTTTTCGGGGTACGCCTTCCTGAATACGCCCGTTTTTGTCGCGGCAGCCAGGTCCGCTTCGAGAACTATCAGATCATCGCGCTTTTCGGCGAGTGCGACAAGCCCGTCGCCGTATGCGTCGCGTGTTGCTTTATTTTCCATTTTTACGCTCCTTTCAAATTACGCTTCAAGCTCTGCAAGATGTTCTCTGAGCTGTTTCATCGCGCGTTCGTATTCCTCGTCGTTGGGCGCTTTTCCGTGCCAGCCTATAGAGTTCTCCATATAGTCAACGCCCTTGCCTTTTGTGGAGCGCATAACGATCATCGTGGGCTTCTGCATTACGGTCTCCGCCTCGTTGAACGCCTTTTCCATTTCGTTGAAGTCGTGAGCGTTTATGCTGATAACGTGCCAGCCAAACGCCTCGAATTTCTCGTCAATGGGGTAGGGAGACATTACGTCGCCGATTTTGCCGTCAATCTGCAAGCCGTTGTTGTCAACGATTGCAACAAGGTTGTCAAGCTGATAATGCGCCGCGAACATCGCCGCCTCCCAGACTTCGCCCTCCTCGAGTTCGCCGTCGCCGAGTATCGCGTAGACCTTGTAGGTATCGCAGGAAATTTTCCCCGAAAGCGCCATTCCGCAAGCCGCGGAAATGCCCTGTCCGAGCGAACCAGTGCTCATATCCACACCGGGGATCTTTCCTCTTACGGGGTGTCCCTGCAAACGCGCGCCGATGTGACGGAGTGTTTTCAGTTCCTCCTCGGGGAAAAATCCGCGCTGTGCCAGAGCCGCGTATAATCCCGGCGCGGAATGTCCTTTCGACAGCACCAAACGGTCGCGCGTCGGCATCTGCGGGTCGGCGGGGTCGACGTTAAGACGGTGAATATACAGATAAGCCAACAAGTCCGCGATAGACAGCGAACCGCCGGGGTGTCCCGCCTTAGCCGAGTGAGTTCCCTCAATTACGCCCATTCTGATTTTTGTGGCAGTTATTTCAAGCTGCCTTACAAGTTTCTCGTCCATAGTTTCCTCCTATGATTTTTTCTCTATTATAAAAGTTATATACCTCTTACTTGCAGATATACCCCAAAGCCCTCGGGAAATTGCTCCCCGAAAAGCCCGGGTCAATACCCCATGCCGCCGCGATCTCGATAACATGATCCTCGCTCGGCACCTGAACTCTCTCGGGATCCTCGGCAGCACTCGATATCAGATTCGTGAAACCCAGATGCTGCTCCTCGGGAGTAATCCCACCCCTATTTATGATGACCTCGCCGTCGCATCCGCACCAACCGTAGCCGCGAACCATTTCGCCGTTGACGTACTTCACCCATGCATGATACTCCGAAACGCGGTGTGTTGAGAAGTATTGCAGCTCGGGGAACTTTTTCGCGCTCTCGTCCAGAAGCTCGGGCGCGAGTGTGAGAATATCCATTCCGTAATTTACCACCAACACATACCCGTTCAGCACGGGCGAAACGAACCGATAGCCGTTGTACGCCATTTCAATGCCCTTATCCCAATTAGACGGCTCATAGTTTTTCAAGCCGAGTTTCCGGATAACGTCCAACGGGGAATCCGACCTCACGCACAACCAGTTGCACTTGTAGCCGAACGGCACGGGAAGATCGGGCTCGGTGCCCGTTGCGGGGCGGACAGGCTCGGCCAGCTTTACTTCGAGCGTCTTTTTTTCGGCATTTTCCGTTTTCGGCTGCTTTTCTTTATTCAGATATTTGCTTTCTTCGAACAATTCATCTAAAAATCCCATTTTCTTCTCCATTCGTCAATTATAATCACACAAAAATCCCATGGATTCCGGATATGTCTTACGTTGAAAGAGCGTGTCGATACCCCATGCGGCGGCAACATCGAGAACATTCTGCTCGTCAGGAAAGTCATAGTTATCCCAATCTGCCTCGCTGTCCGGCAGCAAGTTAGTAAGCCCAAGTTCCGTTTCCTCGGAAGTAACCGCGCCCTTGTTCAGCAGCACCTCTCCAATATCGCCGCAGTAACCGTAGCCGCGTACCATTTCGCCGCCGACGTACTTTACCCACGCGTGATATTCGACAACGTGGTGTGTGCTGAAAAACTGCAGCTCAGAGAACTTTTTTGCAAGCTCGTCGAGACGTGAGGGGTCGGTATCAAGGATATCCGTTCCCCAAGCCACAACAAGCACATAACCGTCCAACACGGGCGACACGAACACGCCTCTGTTGCCGTAAACGCCGTCGTTCCAGTTGCATACGCGCGGGTTCTTCAAGCCGATCTTTTCGATCACTTCCTCGGGCGAGCTTGCTTTGACACACAACCACGAGTTTTTGTACCCGAACGGCACGGGCTTGTCGGGAACGACCTGCGCGGCGGACGCGTTAATTCGCGGAGGCGCATTGTCCGTGCCGTCCGACGGACTTACCGATATTCCCGACAGCGCCGAATTTGCTGCGCTTGACCAACTTGACGCGCCCGCAGAACTTTTAACGCTTGCGGCGTTCGCTTTATCCGCGCTTTTTTGTCCGGCATTAAGCCCCATGCCGTCCGTAAATGCCTTGACCAGTTCCTTAAAAAAATCCGGCATAGTTACCTCACAATTTTTCGATATAGTCGATGACCTCGGCTATCGCGCCGCTGTTATTGTCGCAGACGATAATGTCCGCAGCCGTCTTTACACTCGGCTGAGCGCTCGCTACCGCCGCGCCGAGATCTGCCTTTTGTATCATCGTCGTATCGTTCATATAGTCGCCCGAAGCCACCGAGAACCTGTCCTCGGCGTGCAGCAGACGTATCAGCTCCGCGAAGCCGCGTGACTTGTCAACTCCGCTCGGCAGACACTCAAAATAATGCGGCGCGGAACGCACCCACTGCGCGTCCTCGAAACCGCTACTGCCGCGAACCGCCATTTCCACCTCGTCAAGTTCGTCGGGAGGCGCGGCTATCACGAATTTCAGCCAGCCGCCCTCGGGTATTTCGTCGAGCGGACGGCGGTCGGGAGTGACGCTCTCCATTTCCAGATGCTCGCGCTCGGTCTCGTTCAGAAACGGCACGAAAACTGTGTGCTGATGCAGCACCTCGAAGCCGAGCCTGTTCGGGAACATATCGTTTATTCTGCGGATATATTCGCGTGCCTGAGAGCCTATTTCGCACTGCCAAAGGAACCTGTCCTGTTTAAAGTCGAACACGCCCGCGCCGTTAAACAGCACCGACGGTATATCCAGATGAAGCACGTCCTCGACTATTCGCCTTGCCATTGCCCAGCCGCGCCCCGTCGCCGTCGTGAACAGCCCGCCGCCCGCGCGGAAACGCTCTATCGCCGCCATATCACGGTCAAGAATGCGCTTGTCGTCGGTCAGCAGCGTACCGTCAAGGTCGGTCATATAAATCACCTTGCCGAAATCCATATCCAAACCTCCGCTCCCGTGTTATACGGATAATTTTTCACAGCCTCAGCCACTCGTCCATATTGTAGTTCACCCAAATGTCGGACTTCCCCGCCTTTTCCAAACGGTTTGCCAACGGATCATACCGCCTGCCGTTTCTGTCAAGTATCCCCGAAAATCGCTCCAAGCGCTCCATGCGAAGCAAAACGTTCGCAATTTTTGTTCCGCTGAGCTTGTCCGCCGCCAGCGTGAAATCAAGATATCGTATTGCCGACCGCGTCAAGCTCTCAATATCGTTCAGCTTGTGCAGTTCATAGATTTTCAGTCCGAGCAAATTCGGCATCTTCCCGAAATCGGGCAGACTCTCCACTGCGGGCAGTGAACATAAAAACAGCTTGCGTAGCCCCGAAACCCTCTCCAAAAACGACAAGTCGGAAACCTTACGCATTTCCTCAAGCGCAAGATATTCCAAATTTTCTGTAAGTAATCCCTCAAAGCCCTTGTTCAGCCTATCATAAATTGTAAGACTTTTTACTTTGGGAATCCGCACATTTATAAGCTCTGCGTCCGATGTGATCTTCATTGTCAAACGATCAAGCAACTTCAGCTCCGATATTCCGTCAACATTCGCGAAATTCCCGTTGATAAACAGTGTCTCAACATTCGGATAGTCGGTCAACAAACTTAAATCGGCATTCTTGTTGTCGGTATAAACACAAAGATCTTTCACATCCTTGGGGTTTTGACCAAGAAGATTTACCGTAGTTTCTTTTTTTCCGATCTTCACGGTAGGATTGATGATCTCAAACATATCACACCTCTATGCTTCTGAGAAATTTCACAAAATATTCGGGCAGATCTGAATTGAATTCCATATACTCGCCCGTCCTTGGGTGGACGAATCCTATCTTCTTCGCGTGCAAACACTGTCCGTTCAGCCATTTCGGCTTGCCGCTGCCGTAGACCTCGTCGCCCGCGACGGGGTGTCCGATGTAGCTCATGTGCACGCGTATCTGGTGCGTTCTCCCCGTTTCGAGCCGAACCGCCAGATGCGTGTAGCCCGCGTAATTGCGTATCACGGCGTAATGCGTTACCGCCTCACGCGAATTTTCGAGGGTCACGCACATACGCTTGCGGTTGGTCTTGTGCCGCCCTATGGGAGCGTTCACCGTGCCGTTCTCTTTTATGCAGCCCGTCACGACCGCGCTGTATTCGCGCGTAAACGTGTGCGACTTTATCTGCTCGGACAGCCCGATGTGCGCGAGATCATTCTTCGCGACCATTAGCAGCCCGCTCGTGTCCTTGTCAATTCGGTGAACTATCCCGGGGCGTATCTCGCCGTTTATCCCCGACAGGCTCCCGCCGCAGTGAAACATCAGCGCGTTGACCAACGTTCCCGAATAATGTCCAACCGCCGGGTGAACTACCATGCCCTTAGGCTTGTTCACCACGAGCAAATCCGCATCCTCGTAGACAATCTCGAGTGGGATATCCTCGGGGAGAATATCGGCGTTCTGCGGCTCGGGGAGCGAGATCACCACCTCCGCGCCCTCGGACGGGACGTCCTTTTTGCCGCACGGTTTGCCGTTTACGGTAACGTTTCCCAGCTCTATCAGCCTTACCGCCGCGCTGCGCGAAAGCTCGGTGCTATCGGATATCAGCTTATCCAGACGGCAGCCGCCCGCCGCGTTAAACCTTATCGTCTCCATTACTCTCCTCGGCGGCAATCTCCGCCTTTTTCTTTTTGCGGTTCTTTATCTCGTCGCAGATCACGGCGATCATAAACAATATCGAGCCGCAGACCGCGCAAATATCGGCAACGTTGAATATCGGGAAATTAATCAGCCGAAAATCAATAAAATCCACGACCAGTCCGTCGTTGAAAATTCGGTCGATAAGATTGCCCGCGCCGCCGCTCAGAATAAGCCCCACAGCCGCGACATAAACGGGGCGCTTGACCTTTTTGAAAATCAACACATACAACAGAAAAAGAATTACCAGAGAGGTGAACACGATCAGCAGCCACCTTTGTCCTTTAAGTTTGCTGAAAGCCGCACCGTCGTTCAAGCAGTAATAGACGTTTAGAACCTCAGTATTGCCGAATTTAATGATATGAATAGTGTCCTTCAGCTCCATGTTCGCAACCACAAGATTTTTCGTAATCCTGTCAACGCCGACCAGCAGAGCCGCTATCAATAGCCAGATGTATTGCAAGTAAAATTCCCCATTTCATACCTAAATTTATCCGTTTTGTACATATATCTCTTTCTCTTCATAAAACGCAAAAATCGGGAAGGGGAAAATACCCCTCCCTGATCTTTTATTGCTTATTCAAAATGAGTTTTGATAACGTCCGCGCAACGCTTGCACAGGTTAGGGTATTTGCTGTCGATGCCGACCGTATCGTCGAACTTCCAGCAGCGCTCACATGCGCAGCCCGCCTTTTTCGTTGCCGTAACGGAGCAGACAGCGCCCTTGTATTCACCCTCGCCGTCCGCGTTCACCTTAACGCCCGATACGATACAAGCGTCCGCAAGCTCGTTTTCAAGTGCCTTTACACTCTCGTCGGAGGTGAAAATCTCAACCATAGCCTCGAGCGACTTGCCGATAACCTTATCGGCGCGCTTAAGCTCAAGCGCCGCCAGAACGTCGTCGCGTATCGCGTGTATCTTCGCCCACTTCTCCTCGTCGGCGGTAACGCCTGTCTTTTCGGGCATCTGGTTGAAGATGACCGAGCGCAGGTCGTCGTCATTTCTGTGCGGCATAAACTGCCATATCTCGTCGGCAGTGTAGCACAGGATAGGCGCTATCAGCCGCACGAGCGAATCGAGAATAACGTACATCGCGGTCTGTACGGACTTTCTCGCGGGAGAATCCGCAGCCTCACAATAGAGCGTATCCTTGACGATATCAAGATAGAAGTTCGACATATCCACAACACAGAAACTGATAAGCGTGTGATAAGCGAGGTAGTAGTCAAACGCCTCATACGATGCCTTAACCTTTTCAATGACCTCGTCGAGCCGCGCGAGCGCCCACTTGTCAAGCTCGCGGAGCTTGTCAAAATCTACCATTTCAGTGTTCGGGTCGAAGCCCTTGCTGTCGCCGAGATTGCCGAGAATATAACGCGCGGTGTTGCGTATCTTGCGGTAGCTTTCGGAGAGCTGCTTCAGCATATCCTTGGAAACGCGAATATCCGCATGATAATCGAGCGAAGCCACCCACAGGCGCAGAACGTCCGCGCCGAAGTCCTTGATGACCTCCTCGGGAAAAATCTGGTTGCCCTTAGATTTGTGCATCTGTTGACCGTTTCCGTCGACTACCCAGCCATGCGTGCAGACCGCCTTGTAGGGCGCTTGTCCCGTAGTCGCGACTGACGTGAGCAGGCTAGACTGGAACCAGCCGCGGTACTGGTCGCAGCCCTCGAGGTACATATCCGCGGGCCACGAAAGCTCGGGGCGCTCCTTGAGGACAGCCGCGTGCGTGCAGCCGCTGTCGAACCACACGTCGAAAATATCCATTTCCTTGCGGAATTTACCGCAGCCGCACTCGCATTTAACATCGGCGGGAATAAACTCGCTCGCGTCCTTTGCGTACCACGCGTCGGAGCTCTCCGCTCTGAAAAGGTCAGAAATAGCCTTTATCGTGGTATCGTTGATGATCGTCTTTCCACAGTCCTCGCAGTAGAGCATAGGAATAGGCACGCCCCATCGTCTCTGGCGTGAAATGCACCAGTCGGAGCGCATATTGACCATATTCTTGATACGCTCCTCGCCCCACTCGGGAATCCACTGTACGCCCTCGATAGCCTTGATCGTCTCGGGCTTGAACATATCCACGTTGCAGAACCACTGGTCGGTCGCGCGATAAATTATCGGCTCGTGGCAGCGCCAGCAATGCGGATACGGGTGAACTATCTTCTGCATAGCGAGCAGCGTGTTGTCATTCTCCAGCCGTTGCGCGATTGCCTTGTTAGCGTCCGCGGTCTTTAACCCCACGAACTCGCCCGCCTCGTCGGTGAGCACGCCCTTTGCGTCAACGGGTACGATTATGTTGAACATTCCCTTGTACTCGGGCTTCATGCAGACCTCGAAGTCCTCCACGCCGAAGCCCGGCGCAGTATGAACGCAGCCTGTGCCGCTGTCAAGCGTAACATGATTTCCCACGATAACCGGGGAACGTCTTGGCAGGAACGGGTGGTCAGTCTCGATAAGCTCGAGGTCGCTGCCCTTGAAGCTGCCAACAGTGCTGTATTTCGTGATACCTACGGCGCTCATCACCGTATCGACGAGCTCCTTAGCCATAAGCAGATACTCGCCGTTGGACTTGCTCTCCTCGTTCTCGACCTTGACAAACGTGTACTCGTAATTCGGTCCGAGACAGATAGCGAGGTTGCCGGGTAGCGTCCATGTGGTGGTCGTCCAGATAACGACGAACGCCTTTTTGAGATCCATCCCGAGGTCTCCGAACTTACCCTTGTCGTCAACAAGAGGGAACTTAACGTAAATGGAATAGCAAGGATCGTCCTGATACTCAATCTCCGCTTCAGCAAGCGCAGTGTTGCAGTCCGCGCACCAGTAAACAGGCTTTAGACCCTTGTAGATGTAGCCCATTTTGTACATTTCGCCAAAAACTTCAACCTGCTTAGCCTCAAAAGCGGGATTTATGGTGAGGTAGGGGTCGTCAAAATCGCCCCAAACTCCGAGACGCTTGAACTGCGCCTTCTGGTCGTCAAGACATGAAAGCGCGAACTGACGGCAGCTCTTGCGCAGCTCCACGGGGTCAACCGCTCCGCTGTCAACGCCAAGCTGCTTTATCGCTTTAAGCTCGATAGGCAGACCGTGGCAGTCCCAACCAGGAACATAATTCGCGTTGTAGCCCGTCATAGCCTTGTATTTTACGATAATATCCTTTAACACCTTGTTGAGCGCGGTGCCGAGGTGAATGTTTCCGTTTGCGTAGGGAGGTCCATCGTGCAAAGTGTAAGGCTTTTTCCCCTTATTCTTCTCCGCAAGCGCGTAGTACATACGCCCGCTCTCCCACTTCGCCAACATATCCGGCTCTCTCTTAGGCAGATTGCCGCGCATCGGAAACTCGGTCTGCGGCAGATTTACCGTACTGTTAAGATCCACTGACATAATGTCTCTCCTTGGTTTTGTTTTTATATTTTATTTATTGTTCTTGCCGAACTGGAGCTTTCCGTGACTTGCGGTAGCCTCCTCGGGCGACTTGAAAAACGGCAGATTGCTGTCCTTGCCGTCCGCGGGTTTCTTGTCCTCAGCGGGCTTGGCGGCAGGTTTCTCGGCTGCCTTTTCAGCGGTCTTCTCCGCTGGCTTGGGAGCGGGGGGCTTTTGAGGTGCGGGCTTAGGCTTCTGAGCCGCAGCCTTTGCGGCAGCTGCCGCCGCTTGCTTTTTGCGCTCCGCCTCGCGCTTCTCAACTTCCTCTGCAGTCCTCTTTATATAATCGTTCTCGCACTTTTCGGGGAGCGCCTCAATAAGCGCGATATGCTCCTTGTAGCCCGTGAGCAGCTTCGTTCTGTATTCGAGAACCTCTTTTCTTGTTTGCTGAAGAATATTCTCTTGTATCTCTTGCTGTCTGTCCATAGCAGCCTTTATCTCGGCAGCCTTGTTGTTTGCGTCGCCGATTATCTTAGCGGCGGCAGCGTCAGCATCAGCGCGTGTTTTCTTGGAATATTCGTCCGCGTCGTTGACAAGTCTATCCGACTTCGTTTTCGCGTCGGCAAGCTGCTTGGTCACGGTCTCGTTGGTCTCCCTGGTGAGCTTCTCGGCAGAAGCCTTGGACTCAGCGACGATAGCGTTACCTTGCTTCTGAGCCACAAGCAGCGCGTCTCTGAGCGCGTCCTCGTCGTCACGGTACTCGCGTATCTTGTCCGCTAAGACCTCGAGCTTGCGCTCAAGCTCGCCCTTATCCTTCTGGAGCTGCGCAAACTCGTCGGAGACCTCTTTCAGATACTCATCTACATCGTCGGGCTTATATCCGTTAAAAGCCGCCTTTTCAAATTTTTTTGTAACGATTTCCTTTGCGTTCATTTTATCTTCCCTTCCAATTTCCCGCAGGATACCCTGCCGTGTCCAGATCCCGATGCTTAGCTGCGCTCCGGAAAATCTCCGTAAACACAGCATCGCCGTAACGCCTTTCGACGTTCACTATATATATTTATATATAACAACACGAAGCCTACCTTTTTTTGTTTCCCCGACAATTTCCGACAATCGGAATCTGCCAAAGCCGCGTATTGAAATAACCGTATTTTCTTTGATTATTGCACTTACATTAAGACACACCGAAAAATCCGCACTAACCTGTCCGGATCTTACCAGCAACGCGGATTTCTCCCTTGAAGTATTGGTACACGCGCCCACGACGCAATCCAGCCTCATTGACGCTATTGCAGCCTCTATCCTCTCAAATTCTGCCCTTGACAGTTCTTTTGTAATTCCGCGCTCCGAGCGCACTCCGACACGTCCTATCTTCATCAAACCCGCAACTGTCTCCGCCGCCGTATCAAGACAGAACACGACCGCATGATCCTCGGCGACCAGAATATCACCCACAACGCTTCGCTCAAGCCCCGCCGCAATAATCGCTCCAAGGAAATCGCGGTGCGAGAGCTTATCAACGCTGCGGAAAGAAAACGTAACGGCGCACACGGGAAACAGCTCCTCATGCGGTAGCTCTTCGGCATACGTTCCCTCGAAGAAACCGCAGACCGTTCTCGCCGCGCCGTCATATCCTCCGTAAAAAAACGGTTTCAAGCCTCCTGCCTGCGCCGCGCCCAACCCTGCCACAACCGCCTCCCGCTCGTTTAGGAAACGGGAAAAACGCGGCACTCCCGTTTTGCGGCTCAACGCCGCCAAATCGGAAATATGTGCACACAGAAAACGCTCCTCATCGTTTGTAATTTGCGTGATCACTTATCACTCGTCAATACTGTTGATCCAGTCAACATTCTTGGGTGCAACGGCGTAGCAGCAGGTGTCTACCTTCTTGATTCTGCCCTCGAAAGCCGCGGCAACACCTGTCATAAAGTCTACAATTCTCGTGCCGATCTCCTGGTCGATACCATTAAGGTTCAAAAAGATGATCGTGCCCTCGCGCAGCATATCGACCGCACCGTTCATAACGTCCTCGTACTTTGCGGGTTTCATAATGAACAGCTTGGGCGCACCAGACGCGCTGTGCATATTGATGATCTTGGAACTGCTGTTGTTTCCGTAAGAGCCGGAATAATCGGAATATCCCGATGAATACGCCTCCTCGTCCGTCACAGCCGAGGAAGAGGTATCGTATCCCTCCTCGTAGTCCATAAAGCCCTCGTTCTCGTCCCCCGTGCCGAAGATGCTCTTCAAAAAGTTTGCCATTTTAATTTCCTCCCAATTATAAATATTTTCTGTACCCGAACAGCCCTGAACCTATCCGGATAATTGTGGCTCCGTGCCGTATTGCCGCCTCGTAGTCTCCCGACATTCCCATCGAGAGGGTATCGAACACCGAATTCTCTCTGTTATGCGCATTCTCGACCCTTATCTGCTCGAAAAGCCCATGCATTTCCGCAAAGACACTCTCGTCACAGCCCGCAGGCGGTATTGTCATCAGACCTCTCAGTCTGATGTTCGGAAACTCGGCAACTTCCTCGCAGAACGCGCTTGCACCGTCTGCCGGAACGCCCCCCTTTGTTTCCTCCCCGCCGATGTTTATCTCGGCGAGTATATCCATAACTATCCCGTGCTGAGCCGCGCGGCGGTCAATCTCTTCCGCCAGCCGCAGACTATCCACGGAATGTATCATTGATACCTTGTCAATAATGTATTTCACCTTGTTGGTCTGAAGTCCGCCGATAAAGTGAACCTCGGCAGGCTTATAGATCTCCCGCTTGTCCAGATACTCTTGAACGCGGTTTTCGCCCAACAGTGAAACTCCCAGTCCTATAACGTAATTTATCCGTTCGGGGCTGACGGTCTTGGTCACCGCCATCAGCCGAACATCGCGCCCGGACTTGTCTATATTCTCGCAGATCTTGAGGTAATTCTCGCGAATGTCCTCAAATGTCGTCTGCGTGTTATCCGATAACTTTTCCATCGTACAAATCTTTACCCTCGGTAACTATCCTGTCGTAGAGCTTCAGATAATCGTCGTCCTGTTCCTGTGTGCAGATAACGTAATCCTCGCCCCAATAGACAACGTTCACCTTTTTGAACATCAGGTTCTGCCCGCGCACTATAAACACCCCACGCTCGTCCTTGTCGTTGTAGCGCAGAGCCTTTCTCGAAACGCGCAGACCGCCGTGACTGTTCACAGGCAACTTAAAATGCGCAGTTCTCCCCGCCGTTACCACCGAGTTGAGCTTATCGCATTCAAATATGTATATCGCCTTGTTGTCCCCGCAATCCTTGACGGAAACGATGTCCGCGTCAATAAGATACGAACCAGAGCCGACACGCAGCCGAACCTCGCTCCCCTCGTAGAACCCGAACATATTTTCGGTATCGATCACTGCCGCAACGCGCCAGTGATAGTCCGCGATCAGCTTTCCAATAGCCTTTCCGTCGTGTGGTTTCTCGGGAGCGGCAATTATGCCGACTATTTTCTCCTCGGTAAGACTTTCTCCGCTCGCGTAGTCAAGTTCGCCCTCGTAGCCATCAACCTCGCTGACAAAGTAGCCCGCGCCGCCTGCGACAACTTCCTGTACACCGCCCGAAATGAGCGCATTAAGCTGACTTATCCGATTGCTGAGCGACTGCTTTTTCGCTGCGTAGCCGTTCGATTCTTTAAGCGTTATCTCACGCTTGCACATTGCCTCCAGCAGATCGTTCTGCTTGTCGGCGGCAGCAAGAAGATCTCCGTTTATAATGTCTGCGATCATACCCGAATGGCTCTCGTTTATCTGAACGGAAATAGCCTCAAGCTGGGAATTATCCGTGCCGACAAGCCTTTCGGCACTCTCAAGCACCGCAATCTGCCTTTCCAACAAGCTGATCTCCCTCAGATAAGCCACGTCGTTGTCGCTTTTATAGCGCCGCGCGATAACCGAGCTTTTGCCGACCTTGGAGCCGTCCTCCTGCTCATAGCTTAATATTCCCGTGCCGCTGTTGTAAATAAGCGTCTCGTCGCGCAGGTATACTCCCTCGAACGGAACTTCCTCCTCGACATTGTAGACCAACGCCGTTTCCGTGGTCAGCTTTTCACCGCCCGCGAAAAATATCTGCCCAACCGCGACAAGAATGATAAACACGGACAAGGTCACGATTATGACCGTAGTCCAGCCCGAATTCATTTAGTCCTCCTCGGACTTTTCGTAAGCGTCGAGTATCGACACGGGCTTGAACGGTGTTATAGTCGAGATCGCGTGCTTGTATATCAGATTTTGTTTTCCGTCCGTATCGAGTACAACGATATAACTGTCAAACCCCTTGATTATACCCTTGAACTGAAAACCGTTAGTAATATAAATCGTTACGGGAATTTTGTCTTTCCTTGCCTGGTTGAGGAAAACGTCCTGTAAATTGATTTCTTTAGCCATTTTTATCACCTTTTCTCTCTGTATTGGATAAGCAGAATTTTCCAACTTTTTCCTAAAGCCCCAACTATATAGTTCTAGTATAACATACTTTTCTAAAAAATGCTACTGTTTTTTTGGGTTTTTTAAAATTTTTTCACAGTTTTTTTTGTAAAATGGCCCATTTTATTCCATAATATGTATTGATTTCCAATATATGTAAATATTCAGGGATAATTTTCACTCTCAATTATTTTTACCGCTTTTTCAATGATATCCGAAAAATCGTCATTTTTACCAACAATTATGTGTTTAATTCGTTCATCACGACGAAACCACGTCAATTGCCGCTTGGCGTACTGCCGCGTGCGGAGCTTCAACTCCTCCACACATTCCCCGAGCGTGCGTTCGCCGCGGAAGTACGGGTACAGCTCCTTGCAGCCGATAGCCTGCGCGGCTGTCGGGCGGTCGGGCTGCTCAAAGCATTTGCGCGCCTCGTCAAGCAAGCCGTTCTCCAGCATTACATCAACGCGCCTGTTTATGCGCTCGCGAAGCTGTTCCCTGTCCTCAAATTCAATGGTTATCATTATAAACTCATACGGGGAGGGGTTACGCCGCGACATTGCTTTAGCTTGTGAAATAGTATGCCCCGTTGTCTTGTAAACCTCCAGCGCGCGAATCACGCGTCCGACGTTGTTTTCGTGGAGCGTCGCAGCGGTCTCGGGGTCGACCTCGCGTAGCTTTTCGAGCAGCGCCGCGTTGCCGTTTTCCTCGGCGAACCTCCGCATTTCCTCGCGGTAGGCGAGGTCCTGTCGGCTGTCGTCGAACGTAAGATTATCCACAAACGAGCTGATATACAGCCCCGTGCCGCCGCATATTATCGGGGTTTTTCCGCGCGCGAAAATATCGCGGACGCACTTGTCGCACTGCCCGACGTAATCCGCGACCGAAAAACTCTCCGTTGGCTCGAGAAAGCCGAGCAGATGATGCGGTATTCCCTGCTGCTCCTCGGGAGTGGCTTTCGCGCTCGCCACGTCCATATCGGTGTATATCTGCATACTGTCCGCGGAGATGACCTCGCCGTCATAGCGCTTGGCAAGCTCTACTGCAAGCGCTGTCTTACCCGAGGCGGTCGGTCCGCATACTACAATTATTTTATTCATAAAAACCGCCTTATCGGAATCTTAAATTAATTTTCTTAATTTTTGCGGACGGGGTGGCGAATAACCGTCTTGCGCTTTTCAGGAGCGCATTTGTTCGGGTCGCTGATGTAAATTTCGTGGTGAAGCCGTTCGCCGTTAATATCGTTTACACAGCCGTTTTCGGCGAGAAAAGCATCCATTGCGGCGACTGTCTTCGGCTCGTCATTGTAGCTTCCGACGTGCATACACTGCACACACAAACCCTCGTCTACCGTTAAAAATTCGGCGGCGGAGCAGTCTATTTTCTTTTTCCGCGAAGCCTCCGCCTTTGCCCGCTCAAACACCTCCGCAGTAACGAAATCAGGCAGCCGCAGCACGGATATCCACCGAAAGCGTTTCTTGTTTTCGTATTCGGCATTCTCCCAAAAGCCCTCAAGCGGCGGCACCACAAAATCGAAATACCCGTTAATGAGGGTATCGCCGCGCTTGCTCATTTTTATGGTATACAATATTCCGTACAGCACCGAAACGGCGTTCTTATACACGCCGCCCTCCTCGTTGGGATCGCCCTCGCCGCGCACCGCCGCGTAGGTTATCAGCGGCACGGTTATCAACTCGGGAACGGTTTTCGGTTGGTACAGAGATTTGAACTCCTTTTTAAAATCGTATATCAATTTATTTCTCCTTGTTTTTTTTTCGGTTTCTTCGGCTTTGGTTCGGGAAGCGCACTGTACGTTGCCATGACAAGATCCGTAAGGAATTCGCGGTCGTCAACGTTCTCCACGAAAAAATAATTTTTTGCGCCGTCATAGGGCGGCTTTTCGGGGAGTTTGGGGTAACGCGCCTTTGTCTCGGCAGTGATCTTCACGAAAAATTGATCGTCGCACACCAATGCGAAAATCTTTCCGTTGCAGTACAGTCCGTACTCGCCAAACATCTTCTTAACGGTTATCCCGCCCGCGCCGCCGCACTGCTCCGCGACGTATTCAACAAATTCTATCTTTGATGACATAGTTTCCTCCTTTATTGTAATTTCGGAAATCCACATACATATTCCAAAGGCACGTCCATTCTTTTCGCAACCTGTTCATCGGTCATTCCTGTGTCACGAAACCGGTTTATGACCACGTCCATTGCTTCTCCGACCTCAATTATATGACCATCGGGATCGTAAAATCTGATCACCCGCTGCCCCCAGCTATGCTCCCTGATACCGTGAACGTATTTTATATCAAAGCCTTGCAGACGTTTCATAAAAACATCGATATCCGTTTCTTCAAAATACAGCTCGATCGCGTTGTTACGCAAATTCACGCTTTTGCCGCCAATGAACTCTTTCCATGTGTCCAACGTCTGGAGCGATATCCCGCCTGTCAGCGTAACATTTGCACCAAAATCCGAGAGCACGTCCATTCCCAGAACATCATGAAAAAAACGCTTGCTTTTCGCCATATCCTTGACCGCAATAAGTGTGCTCACGTATTTCACGAATTCGCCCACCTCCTGCACTGCTCAAGACGCTTGCCCTCGTCGCCCTGCTCCTTGTCGTAGGCAAAGTCGTTCGCCAGCTTGCACGGGAACTCCGCGCACTGTCCGCAATGCTCGTGACCCTTGCTCTCGCAGCTCGCCTTTACGGGACACTCGCCCCAGAACGGGTTGTCGATGTTCGTGCAGCCCTTGCAGCCCATACTCTCCCTGTATTTACATTCACCGCACAAAATTCCGCATCTTGACTGTACCATCTCACGTTCCTCCTTATTCCGTGTTTTTTCACCGTACTTAATACCCGCCCACTCGGCGCATACGCGCAGCCGTCTGTCGTCTCCGTCGCCGTATTGAGTGTCGTAGGCTAACCCTTTCAGCTTCTCGCACGGGAATTCCGCGCATTCGCCGCAGTGAGCGTTCTCTTTGCCCTCGCAGCAATTTTTTACTTGGCACTCGCCGTGAAACAGGACTTTCTCGTTCACACAGCCGCGACAGCCCTGTGACTGTACGAACTCGCAGCCCTCGCACAGCATTCCGCACCTTGATTGCACTTCACTCATACGCTCAGCTCCTTTTCCAGAAATTGCCTTATGAACCCGTTGTTTTCCTCCGAAAGCGAAAACATAAACGCCGTAATGCGGCACTTTTTGAAGACCTCCCCGTCCAGAGTAAACGTGTAGCCCATAGTGCACTTCGGATTGCACGCGGACGGGTCGAGCAGACGCTTGCACGGCGCGGCTTTAACAATGCCCGCTTTCATTTTCGGCGGCAGCGCGTTCAGCAGCTCGGGGTAGTCTCCCGCATGCGCGGCATAAATGCGTATCTTTGTGCCGGTCTTTCGCCGCACGAAATTCAAGAGCGTTTTTTTGTCCTTTATGTACGATACCATAAAGCCGCTCTTAGCTTCCTTGATATCGCATTTACAGCCGCTTTCCGTAAGGAATTTGTGAAGTTGGGAAACAAAATCCCTGTTCTGTTCCTCCACGCTTTGAAGGAACTCCTGATGATCCCGCATAGTACACCTCTTTATTATGTATTTACCGCTGCGCGGCAAATACAGTGTATCATATTATTTCGGAAACGTCTTGTAAAAAAACGACATTATCTGAGCTTTTTCGCGTAATCGAGCGCCTGTTTCGGGTTCATGAGATGTCGGCGGCGGAAGTCGTTCAGCAAGTGCGGCTGGTCGGCATATCCGTACTTCTCAACCGCGTCGAGGATATTAAAATCGGGACTCGTTATCATCTCCTGCCAGAGCAGCTGATAGCGTACCAGCGATGAGAACGCTTTCGGCGATACGCCCGCCGCCGCTGCAAAAATGCGCTCCAGCTTCCGCGCCGAGACCGTAGTGTAATCGCACAGCTCCGATATTCCGAGCGAGCCGCGTCTGTCGATTATGAAGTCGACCGCGTTCAGCAGATTATTGTCTGCGCGTATTCCGTCAAGGCGTTTCAGAAATGTATTTTCGGCAGCGGCAGCGCGTTCTTCAAAGGTTTTCGCAGCGGCGATATACGGCGCAAGCTCCGCGCCGAGATATCCGAAAAACTCTTCCGTCGGAAACGCGCCGTTCTTGCTGCCCGCAAAGCTGCGCTCGGCGAACAAATGCGCCGTCCAAGCGTAGAAACGCACCCCGAAAAGCTCCGTGCCGCCGTTCGCCGAGTAAAACGAATTTTCGTCCAAAGCGCAGAAAAAGCCGTTGTTCTCCGTGCCGTCTATCCTGAAAATAATGTCCATGCAGGTATCGGGGATGACCAACAGCTCACGAGCGGTCTTGCGTTCCGTCCAGAAGCAGCGGATATACGGTGAGAGCGCCGCGCACGGGGCGCTCTCGCGGTAGTCCTCGCGCCCGAACGGCGTGGATAAGATAGGGCGGTATTTTTGGGAAAGTGCGATCATACTATTCTCCCGAAATATTTCTCGATCTGTTTTTTGGATATCTGAGTCATTACGGGTCGTCCGTGCGGACAAAATCGGATATTGTTATCCTTCAAAACTATGTTCGCGAGATAGGCAAGTTCGGACACGTCCTGATTTTCGTTGGCGCGTATGCTCGCCTTGCACGCCATTGTGTGCAGTACGTCGTCAAACATCACACCCTCGACATTGTCGTTTCCCCGAACCAGAACTTCGGCAATACTTTGCAGCAGCTCCTCGGGGTCGGCACCCTCGAGCGACTGCGGCATTCCCGCGACAAGAACCTTGCCGTCCTCGGCGAATTTCAGTAGTATGCCCGTGTTTTCAAGGCGCTCCTTGAAGCTGCTCACCGCTTCGTATTCCTCGGCGGAAAGCATGACCACGCGCGGCTCTATCAGGAGCTGCCCATGGATATTCACACCCTTTTTGAAGCGCTCGAAGTTTATGCGCTCGTGCGCAGCATGCTTGTCAATAAGTATAAGGCTCTCGCCGCTCTCGCAAAGAATATACGTCTTGAACAATTCACCGATAACGCGGATATTTTCAAGCGGTGTTTCGTCCTCGGCAGGAGCTTGCAGCGCGGTCTGAACCTCTTGAACGGTCTCTTCGCGCTTCTCGAACGACTTGCTTGACAAGAACGCGAACCCCGGCAGCTCCTCCTGAATCTTTTCCTCGGAAATATTCGGCTTTAATTCGCTCCGCATAAGCGGCGGCAGCGCCTCGGGAAGGACCTCCTGTTCGGCGGGCTGCGCGTCCTCGGGTTTTGGGAACTCGAACGGCACAACTTTGCGGTAGAAGTTCTCGGGGTCGGGTTTCTTCTCGAGAACCGTGACATTTCCCGACGGTATTGTCACGGTGCAAGCAGGCTCTTCCGCGTTTTCGGGCGGACTTTCGGGAGCGGAAACGCTCGGCAATTCTATCTCGCGGCTCCGGTCGTAGCCGAGCAGACCGTTCTTCACCGAGAAATAGATAGCGTCGAACACCGACTTTTCGTTCGAGAAGCGCACCTCGGTTTTCGCGGGGGAAATATTCGCGTCAAGCAGCGCGGGGTCGAGGTTCACGCAGAGCACACAGGACGGGAATTTGCCTACCATTATGCTGTTGCGGAATGCCTCCTCGAGCGCCGCGCAGCAGAGCGGACTTTTCACGCTACGACCGTTCACGAAAAAGTGCTGCATTGTACGGTTCGCCCTCGTAAACAGCGGCGAGCAGACGTATCCTGTCACGCCGACATCGCAGTAAACGTTGTCGACCGGTATCATTCCCGCTGCGAACTGCTTGCCGAACACCGCGTAAATGGCGCTGTAATACTCGCCGTCGCCCGACGTAAGCATGGTCTGCTTGCCGTCGCGGATAAATCGAAACGAGATGTTAGGGTGAGACAGTGCTAACTTTTCGATAACGTTCGCGCAATAATTTCCCTCGGTCACGTCCTTTTTGAGAAATTTCAGGCGCGCGGGCGTGTTGTAGAACAGGTCGCGTATTATTACCGTCGTGCCGTCCGCGCAGCCTATCCTGTCGTATTCCGACGGGGTCACGCCCTCTATCTTGTAGGACGTTCCGAGCTTATCCACGGGGCGCTTGCTTATCGCCTCTATCCGCGAGACCGCCGCCACGGAAGCCAGTGCCTCGCCGCGGAAGCCGAGCGTGTTGATGTTTTCAAGGTCGTCCTGCGTGTACACCTTGCTCGTCGCGTGGCGCAGGAACGCGAGCGGCATATCCTCGTAGGAGATGCCGCAGCCGTCGTCCGTAACGCGCATATATGCGATACCGCCGCGCTTTATTTCCACGGAAATATTCCGCGCGCCCGCATCTATCGCGTTCTCCGCAAGCTCCTTTATCACCGACGACGGGCGCTCTATCACCTCGCCCGCCGCAATTAACTCATATACGCTTTTGTCAAGCTGATTTATTTTAGGCATTGTTTATTCCAAACTTTCCTTTAGCTCCTTGACGAACATCAGCGCGTCCATGGGGCTCATTGTGTTTATGTCTGCCGCGCGAAGCCTTGCTATGGCATTTTGTTCATTTACAGCAGAAAAGCTGAACTGTTCATCCTTGTTACGCTCGATAGCCTCCGCCAAGCGCACCTTGCCGCTCACCTCGAGATCCTTCAGCTCCTCCTTGGCGCGTTCTATCACCTTGTTCGGCAAGCCCGCGAGCTTTGCGACCTCAATGCCGTAGCTGTCGTCCGTGCCGCCGGGAACTATCTTGTGCAGAAACTTGATGTCGTCGCCGCGCTTCGACACCGCGACGCTGAAATTTCTCACGCCCTTGTAGTCCTTTTCCATGGTGATAAGCTCGTGGTAGTGCGTCGCGAAAAGCGTCTTGCAGCCTATCTTCTGCGAGATATGCTCGGCTACCGACTTCGCTATCGAGATGCCGTCGAACGTCGAAGTGCCGCGACCTATCTCGTCAAGTATGACAAGGCTGTTCTTGGTCGCATTTTTGAGGATATCAGCGACCTCGTTCATCTCGACCATGAACGTTGACTGCCCTGCCGTGAGGTCGTCGGACGCTCCCACACGCGTGAAAATCTTGTCGACCACGCCTATTCTCGCGTACCGCGCGGGAACGAAGCAGCCCATCTGCGCCATAAGCACGATTATCGCGGTCTGCCGCATAAACGTCGATTTGCCCGACATATTCGGTCCCGTGATAACAAGCAGCCTGTTGTCGGACTTGTCGAGATAAACGTCGTTGGGCGTGAACGGGTGGTCGAGCAGTATCTTCTCGACAACGGGGTGACGGCCGTCCTTTATGTCGATAACACCCTCCATTGTGATCTCCGGCTTGACGAAATTATTTTCCAACGACACCTGCGCGAACGAGCACAGCGCATCGACTGCCGAAACAGCGGCGGCGGTTGTCTGTATCAGCTCCAGCTTTGTCGCGATGAACTCCCGTATCTCGCTGAACACCGCCTGTTCGAGCGCGAGTATACGCTCGTTCGCACCGAGTATCTCGCCCTCCACCTTTTTCAGCTCGTCGGTAATGTACCTCTCGCCGTTCGTGAGCGTCTGCTTTCGGTGATAATGCGCGGGCACCTGTCCAACAAAGCTCTTCGATATTTCTATGTAATACCCGAAAACGCGGTTATATCCGACCTTGAGCGTGCGTATACCCGTTGCCTCGCGTTCGCGCTGCTCTATCTGCTGCAATATCTCCATGCTGCCGCCCGTTATCGCTCGCAGCCTGTCAATTTCCTCGTTAAAGCCGTCGCGGATAACGCCGCCGTCCTTTACGTTCTGCGGCGGCTCGTCAACTATCGCGTTCCCGACAAGAGCCGCGATCTCCGAAAGCTCACTGATATTGCCGTTAAGCTCCGTGAGCAACTTGGCGTTTAGCACCGAAAGCTCCTTTTTCAGCAGCGGGAGCTTCTCGCACGTTTGCCCGAGCGCACGGATATCGCGCGGCGACGCGGATTTGTACATTACACGCGACATAAGCCGCTCAAGGTCGAACACGCCCTTGAGCGCCGCGCGCACGTCGCCGAGCGCCGCCGAATTTTTGGTGAGCTCCTCGACTGCGTCCAGCCGCGCGAGTATCTTCGTATGCGAGACGAGCGGTCTGTCCGCCCAGCTTTGCAGCCGCCGTCTGCCGACCGCTGTGACGGTCTTGTCGAGCACCCACAGCAGCGAGCCGCGCCGCTCATTCGAGCGCATTGTGTGCGTTATCTCGAGATTGCGCTGCGCCGCCAGACTGAGATCCATATACTCGCTGCCGCCCGTATGCGCGGAAATGCCAACAAAGCGCTTTACAGTCGCTTTCTGTGCGTCTCCGACATAGCGGAACAGTGCACACAGCGCTTTCTGCGCCATAGGCATGGACGCTATCCCCAGCTCGGAAACGTCGCTCTTGTTCTCAAACTGCGCGGTTATTATGTTCAGGTCAGAGTTGTCGTACGTCATGTCGTCGACCAGTTCACACGCGCATTTTTTCAGATTCTGCGAAACGAACTTGCTTACTTCCTTTAAATCGAGAAAGCTGCTGTTTATAAGCAGCTCAACGGGATTATACCGCGAAAGCTCGGCAATGACCTCCTGCTGACGGCTGCTGCCGCTCTTTTCAAAGACGTGCACCTCGCCCGTCGAGATATCCGCGAACGCCAGACCGACCACCCCGTTCTCCTCGCAGATCGAGGTGATGTAGTTGTTTCTGTCCTCGCTGAGCATCGATGCCTCGATGACCGTACCCGCCGTTACCAGACGGATAACGCCGCGCTCGACCAAGCCCTTTGAGGCGTGAGGATCGGTGAGCTGTTCGCAGATAGCCACGCGGAAGCCCTTGTCGATAAGCCGCTTTATATACTGCTCCGCACTGTGGAACGGCACGCCGCACATGGGCGAACCGGCGCGCGATGTCAGCGTAAGCTCCAGCTCGCGCGAGACCGTCACCGCGTCCTCGAAGAACATTTCATAAAAATCGCCCAAACGGAAAAACAGTATATACGTGCCGTATTTCTCCTTGATGTCAAGGTACTGCTTAAGCATGGGAGAGACCTTTTCCGCTTTTTCGGGCTTGTTCCCGTTATCCGACACTTCACTCACCTCACAAACTGAACTTTAAACGAAGTCAGCCGCAGCCGCCGCACGTAGAGCAGCTCCCCGAACACTCTGCCGCGGGCGGCTCGCTCGGACAGGTCGCGGGATCAGCGCCCTCCACCGAGTAGGTGAGTATCGTGTTGATCTCGCTCATCAGCTTATCCATTCCCTGCTTCGCCATTGTGAACGCCGCCATATTCTCGTTGGACATAACCGCGTCGTATGCCGAATGCATTTTTACGGTAAGCTCCTTTATCTTTTCGTCGTTCTTCTCGCCCTCGGGCTTGTCCGACTCCATCGCCAAATTTTGTCTGATGAGGTTGAACTCGCCGATAAGGTTCTGAAGCCCCTCGTCCGCGTCATTCGCGTTCTTCGTATTGATATACTCGATATATCTTTCGTCCGCCTGTACTACCTTTCCAAGCTCTCTTGCTGCTTCGATAACAGTCATAACAATTCTCCTTACAAATTAACTATTTTTCCCGTGAGCGCCCATTGGTACGCTCTTTCTATCTTAACGTCGACGAATTTGCCGATAAGCTCCTTGTCTCCGCCAAAATCCACAATTACGTCCTGGGGTGTTTTTCCCGTGAGCAAGCTTGGGTCTGTACGACCCTCGCCCTCGCACAATACGCGGAGTGTCTGCCCGACGTACTTTTCGTACAGTCCGCGTCCGATTTCACTTTGAACTGCCAGCAGCTCCCTGAACCACTCGCCCTTTTCCTCCGCGGAAACAGGGTCGGGCAATGCGGCGGCTTTCGTTCCCTTGCGCGGGCTGAAAATGAACGTGTACAGCGAATCAAACTTTACCTCGCGTATCAGCGAGAGCGTTTCCTCAAAGTCCTCGCGTGTTTCCCCGGGAAATCCCACGATAATATCCGAGGTGAGCGCCGCGTCGGGTATCCGTTCGCGGATATACTCCACGATTTTCTGATAATCCCCGCGCGTGTAGTGCCTGTTCATCAGCTCCAGAACGCGGCTGCTCCCCGACTGCACGGGCAGATGAAAATGCCGCGTGACCTTTTCGCACTCGGCTACCGCGTCGATAAGCTCCCTTGTCGCGTCCTTGGGGTGGCTCGACATATAGCAGACGCGGAACTCGCCGTCTATCGCGTTCACCGCGCGAAGCAGCGAGGGAAAGTCCATGCCGAGCTCCTTGCCGTAGGAGTTAACGTTCTGCCCCAAAAGCAGCAGCTCCTTTGCGCCGTTTTGTACAGCCGTCCGCGCCTCGGCGAGAATGTCCTCCTTACTCCGCGAACGCTCCCGACCGCGAACGTAAGGCACAATGCAGTAGGTGCAGAAATTGTTGCAGCCGTACATTATCGGAATGCTCGCCCTGAGTGCGCTCTCGCGGCGGATCGGCAAGCCCTCGGCGATAACGCCGTCGCCCTCGGGAACGTAAAACTCGCGCTTGCGCTCCGTAAGCTGCCTGTAAATCAACTCGGGCAGCGTATGCAGCGCATTCGTGCCGAACACCAGATCAACGTGCGGAAAACTCCGCTTGATCTTCTCAACGATATGCTCCTGCTGCACCATACAGCCGCACACGCCGATTATTACGTTCGGGTTGCGGCGTTTTTCGTGCTTGAGCGCTCCGAGATTGCCGAACACCCTGTCCTCGGCGTTTTCGCGGACCGCGCAGGTGTTGAAGATGATGATATCCGCGCCCTCGGGCGAATCAGAAAATCCGCAGCCAATTTCGGCAAGCATACCCTTTATCTTCTCGCCGTCGCTGACGTTCTGCTGACAGCCGAACGTGTGAACGTGCGCCGTCGGCGGCGACCCGCGCCGCGAGTTTATTTCCGCGCACTTAGCTGTAAATTCACGCTGTTTTGCCATTTCCCCGGCAGATATATTTTTTGTCATTTAAGCCTCTTGAATTATTTTATATTTTTTTGCCCCGAAAATACGGACCTTTTATGTATTCTGTACCGCGTACGATCGGCAGCGTGAGCGCAATTCGGCGTTTGGGCGAAAACAACCGCTTTTACGTCCGCAGCGCCCGAATCCCGCAGCATTTCCGCGACAGCCGAGAGCGTACTGCCCGTTGTGGTCACGTCGTCCACCAGCATTACGCGTTTGCCCTTGATAAGCTCGGGCTTGGCGACGAAAAAGCTGCGTTTTGCATTTTCGCGTCTGCCGCGCACATTGAGCGACTTCTGCTCCGTTTTGCCGCGAACCGCTCCCACGGCGTTCACCGACGGTATGCCCATACGCATTTCCAGCCGCTCCGAAATAATCTCCGCCGAGGAAAAGCCGCGCCTTAATATGCTCTTCCGTCCGCTCGGAACAGGCACGAACACATCAAACTCCGCGAACAGCTCGCGCAGTCTGCGGCTCATCATCACCGCGAACGCGTCGGCGGGGTAGATAAGTCCGCCGTATTTCAGCATAAGCACCGCGTCTCTGGCGCGCCCCGTGTAAAAGCAGCACACGAATTTCTCCGAAATGTTCTCGGGCGGCGGCACTATCCCGTAAACGAACGGCAGCCGCCTGTAACATTCATTACACCAGTAGTCCGCGCCGCTCATAACATCGCCGCAGAACGGACAGCGGTTAGGCGCTATCAGCGCTGCGAATCTGCGGTAGCGCTCATACGCCTTCAGCGAGCTAAACAAAATGATCCTCCAGCATTGGCTTTAAGCAAGTAAATCGCTCCGTGCGGCGGTCGTTGTACACCATTTCGCTTACCTTGTTCCTCGTTCCGATAACAATAAGCGTTTTCTTCGCGCGCGTTACCGCCGTATACAGCAGATTGCGGTAAGAGAGCCTGTCCATGCGGTTCGGCAGCGGCATTATCACTGCAGAGTATTCGCTGCCTTGGCTCTTGTGGACGGTTATCGCGTAGGCGTGCTCTATCTTTTTGAGCATATCGCCGTCGTAGACCGCCTTTCTGCCCTCGAAATCTATCTCGCAGCGCTGATTGAGCCTGTCCGTGTCGAGTATCTTCCCGATATCGCCGTTAAATATCCCGTGCGATTTCTCCGCGCCGCGCCGCCACTCGACATCGTAGTCATTCTTGGTCTGCATTATTTTGTCGCCATCGCGGAGCAACGTGTTGATGAAGTTCATCTCGCGCTTAGCCTTGGACGGCGGATTGAGCGCCAATTGCAGCTCCTTGTTGACCGCGCCCGTTCCGACAGTTCCCATTCTCGACAAACAAAGCACCTGAATATCGTCGAGCGGGTCGTAGCCGTAAGCCTTAGGCAGCCGCGTTCTGCAAAGCTCTATCACCAGCCGCAGAGTGTTTTCCTCACTATCTGAGGGCATAAAGAAAAAGTCGTTGTCTCGCACGTTAAGCTGCGGTATCTCGCCGTGAATAATGCTGTGCGCGTTCGTTACGATAAGGCTCTGCGCCGCCTGTCGGAATATCTCGGTAAGCTCGACCATGGGCACGCAGCCGCTATCAATAAGGTCGCGCAGGATATTCCCCGCGCCCACCGACGGCAACTGATTGCTGTCTCCCACCATAATGAGCCTTGTGCCGCCCTTGAGCGCTTTCAGCAGCGACGCGAACAGCATGGTGTCCACCATTGACATCTCGTCGATTATAACCGCGTCGCACACTAGCGGATTCTCCTCGTTTCGCCTGAACGAGCCGCGCGTTCCGTCCATTTCCAGCAGCCTGTGAATGGTCTGCGCCTGTGCTCCCGTAAGGTCCGCCATGCGCTTTGCGGCTCTTCCAGTCGGCGCGGCCAGCTTTATCCTCATTCGGCGCTTTTTGAACAGCTCAATAACAGCGTTGAGCGTAGTGGTCTTGCCCGTACCCGGTCCGCCCGTGAGAATAAAAACGCCGTTGTTCATGCAACCGTTTATCGCCTCGAGCTGCGTCTGCTCGTACTCTATCCCCTGTGCCTTGGCTATTCCCGCTATTTCGCTGCCGTAGTCCGTGTTTTCGTTCGCAGAACGCTTTATCATCTCCGAAACGCGCTCGGCTATGTAGGTCTCGGCAGCGAAATATTCCGCGAGATAAACGTAATTGCCGTCGTAAATATTCGACAGTACAATATCGCCTTGTATTTCGGCGAATTGCAGCGCCGCCGAGTAGAGCTTTTCGCCGATAAGGAGCTGCTGCGTCACCGTAAGCGACAGCTCGCTTTCGCGCATACAGCAGTTTCCCTCGTCGGCGTACTGTCTGAGCACCCAGATTATTGCCGCAAACGCTCTCTCCTCGCTGTCGGCGGGGAAATCCAGATCGCGCGCTATTCTCTCCGCGTCCGCAAAGCACAGGTCTATCCCGCTGCCGCAAAGACAGTACGGGTTATCCTTTACGGCACGGATAAGATCGGTGCTGTACATTTTCCACGCCGCCGTTATCACATACTGCGGCACGGAATATTTCGAGAAAAACGTCATCACCTTGCGCAAGCCTGTGATGTTGTGGAACTCCTGTCCGATAACGCGGGCTCGTTCGGGCGTGATGTTCTTGATAACGGAGAGCTGTCCCGGATCGTTTTCGAGAATTTCCAGCGTTCTTTCGCCGAAAGCGTCCACAATATGCTTCGCCGCCCCGGGACCCAAGCCCTTTATAACGCCCGAGCCGAGATACTTCCTGATAGCGTCCGCACCCTCTGGCAGCGAGCGCTCGAACATCACCACCTTGAACTGTCTGCCGTATTTCGCGTTGGAAACGTACTCGCCATAAAGCGTAAGCCGTTCGCCGTCGCGCACGTCGCCCATATTGCCCACGGCGGTGAGCAGCGAGCTGTCGACGTTCATATCCAGAACGATATAGCCCGACTCCTCGTTAAAGAACACTACATCCTCAACGTCGCCCGTCACGCATATCAGATTATCTTCATTGTCCATTATTTCACCGACCCGTTTGCCGAATTTGTCTTACCGGCGTAATTTTTTAAGCTCGCCGTCTTTATCGTTGATCACGTAAACCTTTCCGATATGCGGAGAACGTCTTGCCATATCCAGAAATTCCTCTATGTTCTCGTCGTCGCCGACGTATACGTCAAACTCCCTCGCAGCGCCGTCCAGCAGCGCCCTTGCCAACAGATGCAGCAGCATAGCCAGCCCGAAAATAGAGATAAACATCAGCGCAAAAACGTACAAAAACTGCATACAGATCCTCCTCTCGGAGCATTATATGCCGTTTAAGCGGAAGTTGTCATTGGAGCAGGAAACAATTCCAGCCCTCTTCGTTTTTCGCCAGTACCGTGCGCCAGCCGTTTTTCTCGAGCGCCGCTGTTACCTCGCTGACGCGCTCATCGATTATCCCCGAAACAATAAGCCGCCCGCCCTCGCGGACAAACCCCTTGAACAGCCCGCTCATTCCGATTATAACATCCGCGACGATATTCGCGCAAATAAGGTCGTAGCCGGTGCCTATTTTTTCGCGGAGCTCCTTGTTGTCGATTATGTTTCCGCAGTACACGGTGAAGTTCTCAAAGCCGTTCTTGGCGATATTCTCCGAGGCGGTCTTTACGGCGTTCTCGAAAATATCGCAGATAGTGACCTCTTTAGCGCCCAGCAGAAACGCCGCGATCGAAAGTATGCCGCTTCCGCAGCCGAGGTCTAGAACACGCTCGCCGCCGCTCACAACGCTCTCGAGCATTTCCATTACCATCTTCGTGGTGTAGTGCTGCCCCGTTCCGAACGTGGACGCGGGGTCGATCTCGAGTATCCTGTCGCCGTCCGTTTTCTCGAACATCTCCCACGACGGCTTTATGATAAGGCTCTTGCCAACTCTAAACGGCTTATAATACTTCTTCCAGTTGTTCGCCCAGTCCTCTTCCTTTACGTTGGCGAGTTCCATGCGGATATTGCCGAAAAATCCGTCGGCGTTGTGCGCTTTCCGGTCGTCGACAAGACCGCGTATCGCCGCGAGCGTTTCCGCGCCTTGTGCGTTTTCGTGAACGTACAGGGTTATATGGGGTTCGACGTTTTTCAGCCCCATAAGCTCGTCGTCGACGTAATCCCAATTAGCGTTCTTGTCCGCAAGAAAATCCTCGAAATCCGCGCTGTCCTGTATGATAAATCCCGTTATCCCGTATTCCTCAAGCGCGCCCGTTAGCCCGTCGATCGCCTGTGAGGACGTGTATATGTCAATTTGTGTAAAGTTATCCATTATCTTCCTCCGAAAAAACACGACAGATTTTCTTTAACAATAATCATACTTATTATACTACATATTGTAGAAAAAATCAAGTATTAAAATATATTTTGAAAAACTTTTCCCGAAACAGCTTCACACCGCGCTTTAAAGTGAAATGGGCGTATTAAAATTATTTACTCCTTTTAATTGCCATTTATGGTTTATTAAGTAAATATAAGAATAATACGGAAAATATGTCAATTGCAGGATTATACGAAATATGTTAAAATAAAACATGAGATCGGAAAGGGATTTCGGTTTCCGCCGTCACAAACGGCAAAAGAGAAAATAATCGGAGGAAATAATGAACAGCAATCAGCACAAAACACTTAATGAAGCTTTTGGGGAAATGCTTCACGTATCGCGCATCGAAAAGCACATCACACAGAAGAACCTGTCCGAAATGGCGGGCATAAGCGACACATATCTGCGAAACGTCGAAAACGGATATCATACCGCCACATGGGTCATCTGGCTGAAATTATGCACCGCGCTGGAGATCGACGTTCCGGCGCTTCAGCAGAAATACATAAAACCCGAGCTTGACGACAGCATGAATAAATAAACTTAAAAGCCCCCCGACACACGGGGGACTTCATAATTTGCCGAAATTACTTGTTCCAGTCGTACAGCTTGCGTATCTCCGCGCCCACCTGCTCGAGCTGATGTTCGGCCTCGATGCGGCGGCAAGCGTTAAAGTGCAGTCTGCCTGTCTTGTTCTCGTTGATCCACTTGGATGCGAACGTGCCGTCTTGGATCTCGGTGAGAATCCTCTTCATTTCTTTCTTGGTCTCCTCGGTGATAAGGCGCTTGCCCGTCTCGTAATCGCCGAACTCCGCAGTGTCGGAAATGGAGTATCTCATCATCGAGAAGCCGCCCTTATAGATAAGATCAACGATGAGCTTCATCTCGTGAATGCACTCGAAATAAGCGTTCTGAGGATCGTAACCCGCCTCAACAAGGGTCTCGAAGCCCGCCTTCATCAAAGCGGTAACGCCGCCGCAGAGCACAGCCTGTTCGCCAAACAGATCGGTCTCGGTCTCCATTTTGAACGTAGTCTCGAGAACGCCCGCGCGTGCGCCGCCGATACCCGCAGCGTAAGCCAGACCTGTATCGAGCGCTCTGCCCGTAGCGTCCTGATGTACGGCAACCAGACAAGGAACACCCTTGCCCTCAACGTACTCCGAGCGAACGGTGTGACCCGGACCCTTGGGCGCGATCATAATAACGTCAACGTCCGCGGGGGGAACAATCAGTCCAAAGTGGATATTGAAGCCGTGCGCGAACATAAGCGTTTTGCCCGCGGTGAGGTTAGGCTTAATGGACTCGAGGTACAGTGCCTGCTGCTTCTCGTCGTTAATAAGGATCATGATAACGTCGGCTTTCTTTGCAGCCTCGGCAGCCACAGCGACCTCCAGACCCGCCTCCTCTGCTTTCTTCCAACTCTTCGAGCCCTCGTACAGACCAACCACTACCTTAACGCCGCTGTCCTTAAGGTTCAGCGCGTGAGCGTGACCCTGAGAGCCGTAGCCGATAATTGCGACGGTCTTGCCGTCGAGCGCAGACAGATTGCAGTCCTCGGAATGATACATCTTTGCCATAATAATTATCTCCTTCATACAATTTTATTTCGACGCCGTTTCCGGCGAGGTGATCAATTTGTGCGCAGAACAGGTTCTCAATTTTTAACGGTAACAGCCTGTTCGCCCTTTTGTATGGCGATAGTTCCCGTGCGAACGATCTCCTTTATTCCGTATGGGCGGAGAAGCTCCTCGAAATTATTGATATTCTGCGTATTATCCGACATCTCAATAGTCACCGAGTTCGCCGAGATATCCGAAATTTTCCCGCGGAACAGCTCACATATGCTGAGTACCTCGGGACGCTGCTTTGCCGTGCAGCTTATCTTTATCAGCACCAGCTCGCGGCTCACCATATTTTCGGGCGCGAGCGTCTTTACCTTGATAACGTCTATCAGCTTGTTAAGCTGCTTTTCAATCTGCTCGAGCGTGTAATCACTGCCGTCTGCGACGATAGTTATTCTTGACACGTTCTCGTCGTCGGTAACGCCCACCGCAAGACTGTCGATATTAAATCCGCGCCGCGCGAACAGACCCGCCACGCGCGCCAATACACCTGCATGGTTCTCTACTAAAACGGAAATCGTATGTTTCATGTTCCTGTAATTCCCCTTATTTAAAAGGCAAAGCTGCGCACCGGCTTGATTTCAAAGCAAACTGCGGTAACGTGTTGTTGCTTTGCACTGAACGTTATAATATCGTCTTTTCCAGCTCGGGAACAGCAACCTCAAGCAAAAACGGCTTGTCCGAGGAGATAAGTCTTTTTATTCCCTTGACCGCGCTCTCCTCGCTGTCCGCAAGCATATTCCCGATACCGTAAGCCTCCGCGACCTTGCAGAAATCGGGGCTTCCGTCCAACGACACTCCGACCAGCCTGTTCCCGTAAGTGCGCTCCTGAACCTCGCGTACCATTCCCAGATAGCGGTTGCGCATCACTATAACCTTTACGTTTATTCCGTGCTGAACAGCCGTCGCAAGCTCCATAAACTGCATCTGGAACGAACCGTCTCCGCATACAGCGATGACCTCCGCGTCCTTGTCCGCGCACTTTGCACCGATAGCGGCTGGCAGGGAATAGCCCATTGTTCCCATACCGCCCGAGGTGAGAAATCTCCCCTGCTTCAGCGAAATATTTGCTGCCGTCCAAATTTGGTTCTGCCCAACGTCCGCGACAATGACCGACTTTTCGGGCAGATACTTGTCCAGTGTCCGAATAAACCACTTCGGGTTCACATAGCCCTGTTCAACAGGCTCGGGTTCGCTGTCGGAACGGAAACCGTCCAGCTTTTCGCGCCAACCCTTATGCGAAAGCGGCTGCTCAAACGCGTTTACCTGTTCCAGAAGCTGCTCCAAAACCAACGTTATATCGCCGACTATCGGTATATTCGCCTCTATGTTCTTGCCGATCTCGGCGGGGTCAATGTCAATATGAACTACCGTAAGATCACGGCGATGCTCCATTGCCGCGATAGCGCGGTCGCCCACTCTTGCGCCGAGCAGAAACAGAGTATCGCAGCTGTTGACGGCGGCGTTCGCGGCTTTTCTGCCGTGCATGCCGAGCATTCCGTAGTACAGCGGGCTATCTGACGGCATAGCGCCCAAGCCCATCATTGTCGATACAACGGGGATGTCGGTTTTCTCGGCAAGCGTTCTCATCAGTTCAACGCCGTTTCCCGTAAACAAACCGCCGCCCGCACAGATAAGCGGCTTTTCCGCCTCTTTCATTGCGGTTATCGCACGCTTTATCTGAAAGCCGTTGCCGCGCGTACTCGGACGGTACGAGCGGATATCCACAGTTTCGGGGTACTCGAAATCTATCTTCGCCTGCTGCACGTCAAACGGCACGTCGATAAGCACCGGACCGCGTCTGCCCGTACCCGCGATATAGAACGCCTTTTTAAAAACGTCAGCGGTGTCCTCGGGTCTCTTCAGCAAGTAACTGTGCTTAACGAACGGCTCCGCCGAACCCGTGATATCCGCCTCCTGAAACACGTCGCGCCCTATCTGCTCCGAGTTCACCTGACCCGTAATAATGACCATAGGCACGGAATCCATATACGCCGTAGCAATCGCCGTGATAAGGTTAAGCGCGCCCGGACCGCTCGTCGCCACGCACACCGCGGGCTTTCCCGTGATACGCGCGCAGCCCGACGCCGCGTGACCCGCGTTCACCTCATGCCGAACCAGAATATGCCGTATATCAGTCTTGTACAATTCGTCATAAAAAGGGCAGATTGCCGCTCCGGGATAACCGAAAAGCTCCGTTATGCCCTCCGCTTTCAAACACTCGGTCATAGCGCGCGCGACCGTCATTCTCTCACTGCTCAAATCCAAGCGCTCCTTTCGGGGAGTAATACACTAAATTCACAAAATAAAATTATCTGTCTATTTAAAAGGCAAAAGCCCTAGCCACACAACAAAACGCCGTTATCAAGCGGTCTGGCGTATCGGCGTATTCCGACACTGCGTTACATCACTCTTTCTATTATAGCAAAACAGCGCCCTGTTGTCAAGCACAATAACAAAAAATTAAGGCATTTTTCGGTAATTTTTTACAAAAATCCTAAAAGAGCGCGGCAAATAATACCGCGCTCCGAAAATTCTGTTAAACATACTGATACTCATAGTTGAACGGATCTGTACGGTAACCGTCCACACGCACCTCAAAGTGAAGATGCGCACCCGTCGACCAACCTGTCGTGCCGACGTGTCCGATAACATCGCCGATCGTAACATCCTGTCCCTCGTACACGTTTATCGAGGAGCAGTGCGCGTAGAGCGTCGAAAGCCCGCCTCCGTGATCTACGATTATGTAGTTGCCGAAACCGTTTCCGCAGCCACAGCTCCAGTTCTTGCCATAGTCGTGCGGACAGGTGTTTGAAACGAGAATTACCGTTCCCGACTGTGCCGCGTAGATATTCGCGCCGTAGGTCTCGCCACCGTTGTTGATGACATCTATACCGCCGTGATTTCCACCGCGCCATTCGTCATACCCGTAATACGTCGTTATCCAAGTGAAACTCGCGTCAAGCGGCCATCTGAAGCCGTCACCGTATGCTACGCGGTCGGGATTATTCTGCTGCGCTTGACGGATAAGCTCCTCAAGCTGGCTGTTAAGTTCGTCCAGAGCCTCGTTGCCCGCAGCCATATCAATGTACAGTCCGTCGACCTTATTCTGCAGAGCCTCGTTGTCCGCAGCCAGTCCGTAAAGGTAGTTCCGGCGATCGGCAGCGTAATCCTCAAGCTCCGACTGCTCCTCCAGAAGCGCTTCCTTTTCCGCCTCGAGCTCCTTCCGCTGCTGCGCAAGGTTTGCCTTGTCAAGCTCAAGCTTGTCAATATCGGCGTTAAGCTCCTCTATCAGACGCTCCTGATCCTTTATGGACTCCATAAGCCGCTTCATAAACTGAACGTTCTGACCGCTTATGTTCTTGACAACGTCGGAATATGTAAAGTAATCGTACCAGTCGTCCGAGCCGCTGAGTATCGGCAGCGCTCCCGAGGAATCGTTCATGTAGAGCGTTCTCGCAAGCTTTGCGAACTTCTGCAGATTTCGCTTGTTCTCGTCCTGAAGCTCGGCGATCTCAATTTTCTTCTTGTCGATCTCGTCTTCCTTTTCGCCGATCATCTTCTCAACGTTTGCAATCTCGCCATCTTTTTCTTCTATCTTGCCGATCTTCGCTGCGATCAACTGGCTGCAATTGCCGATCTCGTCGGTAATGCCGTCGATCTGCTCAGAAACGAGGTTCATAGCGTCCTCGTTTTCCTCGATATCCTCGCCGAGATTATTTATCTGCTGCTGACGCCACTCATTATCCGCCTTGATCTGATTTATTTTATCCTCAAGATCCGAAATCGAATCGCTGCTGCTCGCCATTGCATCGATTTGTCCGATATAACCGGATGTCAACGAAAAAGCGACAGCCGCAGCAGTAAAGCCCGCGCAAATTTTCCCCCACACGGGCAAGACCTTTGCCAACATTTTTTTATTCCCCATGATGCGCCTTTCTCCAATCTTGAGCGTTAATGTGAATACGCTCTGACTCTTACACCGCAACAAATTCCCCTTATATGCGGCATATCTTCTAATATACTATCATTATACCTCTTTCGACAGAACTTGTCAAGGGGCTGTCTATGAAAATTATATGAAATAAGCCGAAAAATAATGATTTCCATATCCTGTAATAATTTGTCAATTTAAGAATAATATGTAAAAAAGACAAGCAACGGAGGTTACTATGAAACAGAGCGTTAAAGTGATATTTCAAGGTTTGGGCGTCGGCGCGAGCATGACCGTGCCCGGGGTATCGGGCGGCACAATGACGGTGATACTCGGCATTTACGACAAGCTGATAGCGGCTGTAAGCGGAGTATTCCGAGAGCCGAGGAAGTCGCTGCCGTTTCTGCTGAAATTCGCCCTCGGCGCGGCAGCGGGCGTCTTCGCCGTTTCGGGACTTATCTCGCTCGCGCTGAACTCGCCCGCGGGAGTGCCGCTGCGATTCGCGTTTGCTGGAGCAGTCGCGGGCGGCATTCCGCTGATCTTCAAAAAGGCGGAGCTGAAGCGCCTGAACGTCCGCAGCACACTGCTGATACTTGCGGGAGCGGTCGCGGCGGTAGTCGTCGGGCAGCTCCCCGAAGGGCTGTTCACAGAGCTTGACGGCGCAGTGGGGGTGCTGTTTGAGTTTATCGGTGGTGTTATCGTGGCGGCGGCGCTGGTGCTCCCGGGGATATCCGCATCGCATATAATGCTCATGCTCGGCATTTACGAGCCTGTCATGGAGCGCGTTTCTCGGTTTGAGTTGTTGCCGCTCGTGCCGCTGCTTGCCGGAATACTTGTCGGCACGTTTTTCACTGCAAAGCTACTGGAACGCTTTTTTGAACACCACACGCAAGGGTGTTACCTTGTGATTCTCGGATTTATGGCGTACTCGCTGGTGGAGCTTGCACCCGTCGGTGCGCGCGGCGCGGAGCTAGCCGTCGGACTGGCGTGCAGCGTCATCGGGTTCGCTGCCGTTCGGCTCTCGTTCGGGGAACGCGCGGCGGAATAGTTGCCTTTCAAGCGAGTTCAGGGTCGCGTATACGGTTTGCTCAAATCCGATACATTTATAGTCAAGTCCGAAAAGCAGCGGATAAAAAAGCGTTTTGTTGTGCCACAGAAGCATGTACGGTTCGTTTTCAACAACATTTTTTACGTTCATAGAGCATCTCTGCGGACTGCCGAGCACCTCAACGATCTCGCGCATTGTTTTCCCCGTTGGGTCGCCGAGCCGTTCTATGCGTTCGGCAAGGTCCTCGGGGAGTTTTCTTTTTCCGTTTAATTTCACGTTTTTTCCTCCTTTTTCTTATGAACATTATACATCTCATTTTGAGAGTTGTCAAGACAAAAATATACATTTATTAAATTTAAAGCAAATAAAATATTCAAAACTCGTATAATATACAAACGAGGTGATGAAATGAGATTTGGCGAAAAACTGAAATTTGAACTTGAAAGGCGCGATATCAAGCAAAAGGACTTTGCAAAAACCCTGAATGTATCGGCATCGACGCTCTGCGGCTACATCAACACCAACCGACAGCCCGACTTCGATCTGGTGAGGAAGATTGCCTCAGAGCTTGATGTCAGTGTGGATTATCTGCTCGACGTTGAACCGAAACCCGCAGGTACGGCTCTTTCAAAAAACGAGATAAAACTTATAAACGGATTCCGTGGTCTTACCACAGAAGAGCAGCAGATAATCTTAAGATTTGTAGAACTTTTAAATGGGAAAAGGCAATAATTTACAAAGATATAAATAAATGCGTTTTAAAACCGATCAATTGTTCTTACAGATGCTAAAAAAGAATAGAACAATTAAAAAAATTATTGTAGAAATTGTAAAAAATTGTAAAAATTTTTTACAAAAAATGTAAAATAGCACTATATAGCCAAATTCAGCAAATTTTCAAATTGTATATAATTCACAAGAATAGTTTTCAAATGTAATTTCATTATTATTTTTAAAAACGAACAATACATTAAAATCAAAAGTGCAGTAAAAATTCTTTATTGTTTCATCATATTTTTTAATAAATTCATTTTTTTATTTAATATTTACAATAAAATATAATAAAATTCTAATAATATTACAAAGTTTATAGTTCATCTTGAAAAACGTAAACTTTTTTCTTGCAAAAACGCCGCAACTATTGTATAATAATAATGTAGGTAATTTTTTGCTTATGAATTTAATATTTGAGGAGGATTTTTAACAATGGCGTTAAAAAATCAGTATCTTGCAGACTTGCTGGAAACAGTTAAGAAGCGCAATCCCGGCGAGCCTGAGTTTATCCAGGCGGTGACCGAGGTTTTCGAGACACTTCAGCCCGTAGTTGAAAAGCGTCCCGATCTCGTTGAGGCGGGTGTTTTTGAGCGTATCGTTGAGCCGGAGAGACAGATCATCTTCCGCGTTCCGTGGGTCGATGACAAGGGTAAGGTTCAGGTGAACCGCGGCTTCCGCATTCAGTTTAATTCCGCGATCGGTCCGTACAAGGGCGGTCTTAGACTGCACCCCTCTGTATATATGGGTATTATCAAGTTCCTCGGTTTTGAGCAGATCTTCAAGAACTCACTGACTACGCTCCCCATGGGCGGTGCTAAGGGCGGTTCGGACTTCGACCCCAAGGGCAAGAGCGACGGCGAGGTTATGCGCTTCTGCCAGAGCTTTATGACGGAGTTGTGCCGTCACATCGGTCCTGACTGCGACGTTCCCGCGGGCGATATTGGCACGGGCGGACGCGAGATCGGCTATATGTTCGGTCAGTACAAGCGCATTAAGAACGAATTTACGGGCGTGCTCACCGGTAAAGGTCTTACTTACGGCGGTTCGCTGGCGAGAACGGAGGCTACGGGCTTCGGTCTGTGCTACTTCACCGACGAAATGCTCAAAGCTAACGGTAAGAGCTTCAAGGATCAAACCGTCGTTATTTCGGGTTCTGGCAACGTTGCGATCTACGCGACCAAGAAGGCTACTGAGCTCGGCGGCAAGGTCGTTGCTCTGTCCGACTCCAACGGCTACATTCACGACCCCGATGGCATCGAGCTTGATCTCGTTAAGCAGATCAAGGAAGTCGAGCGCGGACGTATTAAGGAGTATGTTGACAGGACTTCGCACAAGAACGCGACCTACACCGAGGGTTGCAAGGGTATTTGGACTATCAAGTGCGACATTGCGCTCCCCTGTGCAACCCAAAATGAAATCGACAAGGAGTCCGCGGAGGCTCTTGCGAAGAACGGCTGCTACGCTGTAGCCGAGGGCGCGAATATGCCGTCCACCCCTGAGGCGATCGAGGTTTACTTTGCGAATAAGATGCTCTACGGTCCAGCAAAGGCGGCGAACGCGGGCGGCGTTGCAACCTCTGGACTGGAGATGAGCCAGAACTCCATGCGTTACAGCTGGACATTCGAGGAGGTTGACGCTAAGCTCCACAACATCATGATCGAGATATTCAAGCAGTGTGACAATGCTTCCAAGGAATATGGCATGCCCGGAAACTATATGGCGGGCGCGAATATCGCGGGCTTCCTTAAGGTTGCCGAGGCCATGAAGGCTCAGGGCGTGGTTTGATTTAACGCTTACTGAAAAATGTGCGCGGAGGTTTCCCCTCCGCGCTTTGCTTTTGCCTGATTTTTATATGCAAAAAACCCACCGCTTTCGCGGTGGGTCATAACTATTCCGTAGAACGGTTTAATTTCGCTTCGTCAGCAATTACTTTCTCTTCTTGGAGATTACAACTGCTGCTGCAGCTGCTGCAAGTGCAACAGGAGCTACTGCCATAGCAACACCAGTGCTGGGGTTAGCGTTGTCGCCCTTGTTAGAGCCGCTGTTGGTGTTGTCGGGAGTAGAAGAAGCAGGTGTAGAGTTAGAAGTGCTGTCATTCTTGCTATTGTCGTCCTCTACGAGACCACCGTTGTTGCCGGAGTTATCGGGAGCCTTGTCGTTAGCAGTGAAGATAACCTTAGTAATCTTAAGATCCTTCATAGCATCGGAAGGAGCAGCATCACCGCCAAGCTCAGTTACGAGGTCAGCAGAGCTAAAGCCCTTTCTCTGAACACCCCATGTAACACTAGTCAGAGAATACTCATTAGTGTTATTGGAGTAGAAGAAGTTTTTGGGAATCTCAACCTTAAGAGAATTGGTCTCTTCAGTGTAATCAGCCTCAACAGTGGTATTCTGACCATTGCTGTTTCTGAACATGATAACACCGTCAACCCAGTCCTTGCCGGAAACAGCATTGTTGAATACAAACTCAACAGTACCGCCGTTGACCATCTTTCTCATATCATTTCTGCTCCATGCAGTAGCCTCATCATCTACACGGTAGGTGTACTCCCAATCAATAACCTTCTTAGTAGTTACCTTTGCCTCAGAAATCTTCCAAGCAACATTGAGATCATTTGTCTGGTCAGCATCCGAACCATCCTTGTTCTTTGCACTCAACGTAAGAGGAGAAGATGCAGTTGCTGCATTATCAGCGATTGCGTCATTCAACGCATCGGAGATATTAACACCGTTCAAACCACCAGCATAAAGGGATTTAAACTGATCCTCAGTAAGCTCCAAAGTCAATTCAGCAGTAATCTTGGTCTTATCGCCGACCCAAGAGTTGATCTTGGAATACTTTGTAAAGTCACCAAGCGAATCAGTCTTCAAAGTAGCCTTTGTATCCTTGTTCTTCTTTACTGTTGTCTTGTCAATAGCAACTTCGCCCTTCTTGGTTGTTTCCTTCTCGCTGCCATATTCGCCTTTCACAATATCCCAATCCTGGGTATTAGCAGTGAACTCACTGTTAATCTTACCGGAAACGACCTTAACGTCCTTACCAGTGCCATTCTTTACGATCATCTCAAGAGAAGAATAGTTTTCCTTAACCTTGTCACCGTCTTCATCCTTGGGCTTAGCGTTTGTAAAGCCCAAAGCAGTGTTAACATTCTTAACCTCACCCTTGATAGTAACAGTTACATAGTCAACTACATCGTAGCCCTCATATACAACCTGTGTGGAAGCTGCCGAAGCGGTAGCCGCAAGCGCAGAAACAGCGAGCGTGGAAGCTGCTGCAGCTGCAATAATCTTCTTTAACATTCTAAATTTCCTCCAATGTTTAAAATTTTTTACCCGTTTATTCAGAAACCCTTTCTCTTAAACGGAAAGCCTATCCCCTAGCGAGCCGCCCAACGAGTTTAAAGCCTGCCCGCCGTTGAACCTCCTTAAAGAGGTACGGTACATAGTCCCCCCTTTGCTCCGCAAGCCTCGGGGTTTTGTATGTAGACCGTTTCGGTCTGTTTACATTATAGAACAAACAGATAAATTTGTCAAGGGGATTTTGTATATTTTTTGAATTTTTTTTGGCTTAAAATTCAAATTTAAACCCTTTATTTGGCATTTTTAAGGTATTTTTCGGACGAAATCCGGAGAGTTTCACCCCAGTTTTCACAAACTTTTTATGCAATTTATTTTTTGTTTCGGTAATATTTAACAAATTTTCAACATATAGAGAAAATTTTTACATAAATTACCCTACAACTATATTTTTTTTTGTGCATTTTTCACTTAAACCGTCTTGACATATATTTGATAACGTGCTATAATTATTTATATATTATAAATTTACCTTATTATAAAGCGCTTGACTTAATTTAATATAGAGAGGTTATTGTTATGTATCATTGTCGGATGCAGTTTTATTTTGCGGGTGTTTCGGACGAGTTTCGCCGTACAATTAAAGACATTGACCCGCCGGAAAACTTTGAGTATGAGTTTGTTGATGACATCACAGGGGCGGACGTTATTTTCGCCGATCTGTCGGCTTTTTCGTCTGTTGCCGAACTTCGCGGGCTGCTCGCTAACGTTAAGGTCTACAACGATACTGGCGAACATGCTGATATTATAATCATCTGCCGCAAGGACGATAGTGTTTTTGTGGAGGAGCTTTCGTTCGCGAATGACGTGTGGTTCCTCCCTTTGAGCGATGATGAGATAAGATTCCGTTTCGGGCGCTGTCAACGGCTTCATACAATAAAACTCGACCGCTGGCAGACCCGTCAATACCTCGAGGCGACTATCAATAATATCCCGAGCCTGGTGTGGTACAAGACCAAGGACGGCGTTCACGAAAAGGTAAACGACAGTTTCTGCGAGACCGTTGGCAAAACGCGCGAGCAGGTCGAGGGACAGCGTCACGCATACATTTGGAACGTTGATCGGGACGATCCCGCGTGTATCGAATCTGAACGCGTTGTTATGGAAACGCGGAAAACCTATGTTTCCGAGGAGGTAGTCAAGTCAGGCGACGGCATCAAGCTGCTCACAACATATAAATCGCCGCTGTACGACGTGGACGGCTCGGTTATGGGAACAGTCGGCGTTGCTATTGACGTTACAAAGGAACGTGCCTACGAGGAGGAGATTATCAAGAAAAACGCCTCGCTTGAAAAGGTGCTCACATCTATCGATTGCGGAGTGCTTTGTCACTCGCTGGACGGAAAGCGCATTATCAGCGTGAATAACGCAGCACTTAAGATCCTTGGTTACACGTCGCGCGAGGATCTTTTGCAAAGCGGGTTTGATATGGTCGCTGATTCCGTACTCGATGATGATAAGCCGAGACTGCGTGAGCGTATTATGATGCTGAAAAAAGAAAACGACAGCATAAGTGTGGAATACGATGTTCGGCATACCGACGGCGAAATTTTACATATAATGGGAAACGTTAAAATACTCAAGGCTAACGGTGAGTTGTTCTATCAGCGCTTTTTGCTTGACATTACCGAACAGAAAAAACGCGAGCGCAATATCGAGCGTCAACAGGCAGAGCTTGTACAGGCGCTCGGTATCGACTACAATCTAATATGTTACTTCGATCTGAACACAGGAATGGGTCATTCCCTGCGTGTGAATGACTGTGAAAAGCACGTTCTCAGCCGTGTTTTCGGCGGAAAAATCTCACTTTCCGACAGCGTTGAAAAATACATTGCCGGGTGCGTTAGCGATGACGACAAGGAGATGCTGCGCGATACGCTTTCCGTGGAAAATCTCATAAAGGAGCTTTCCGAGCGGGAAGTGTTCCACATAAATTACCGCGTTATCTGCGGCGGCGTTCTTCGATACTTCCAAATGAAAGCCGTCCGCACAGGCGACTGGGCAAGTGACCGCGGTATGGTTATCGGGTTCCGCAGCGTTGACGAAGAAATTCGCCTTGAAATGGAGAAAAAGGAGCTGCTTGAGAGCGCACTTATGCAGGCGAACCGCGCGAACAAGGCAAAGAGCGTGTTTCTGTCAAATATGTCGCACGATATACGCACACCCATGAATGCGATCGTAGGCTTTACGTCACTGGCGATATCGCACATTGACCAGAGGGAACGCGTGGAGGAATACCTTAAAAAGATCGCGACCTCGGGAAGTCATCTGTTGAGCCTTATCAACGACGTGCTTGACATGAGCCGCATAGAGAGCGGAAGAATGCATCTTGAGGAGAAGCCTTGCAGTCTGCCTGAGATACTTCACGAGCTGCGGAACATTCTCCAGGCTGACGTCAACGCAAAGCAGCTTGAGCTGTGCATAGATACTGTCAACGTTTATGACGAGGACATTTTCTGCGATAAATTAAGGCTCAACCAGGTGCTGCTCAATCTGCTCAGCAACGCCGTAAAGTACACGGGCGCGGGCGGAACCATCACCGTGCGCATTGTCGAAGCGGCGGGAGCGCCGGAGGGTTTCGCAAACTATGAGTTCATTATAAAGGATACGGGCATCGGAATGAGCGAGGAATTCGTTCAGCATATATTTGAGCCGTTCGAGCGCGAACGTAACTCGACTATAAGCGGTATTCAAGGCACGGGTCTGGGCATGGCGATAACGAAAAATATCGTCGATATGATGAACGGAACTATCGAGGTAACGAGTGAACAGAACGTTGGCACGGAATGCAAGGTGTCGTTTACATTCAGGCTGAACGCCGAAAAACACGAGCCACAGCTTATCAACGAGTTTAAGAACTGCCGTGCGCTCGTTGTCGACGACGATTTTAATACGTGCGACAGCGTTTCGTTTATGCTCCAACAGCTCGGATTACGCGCGGAGTGGACGCTCTCGGGTAAGGAGGCGATACTCAGGACGCGTCAAGCTTGCTCACGCGGCGACAATTACAGCGTTTACATCGTTGACTGTTTCCTACCCGATATGAACGGTATCGAGGTTATCAGGAGGATACGCAAGGAGACAGACGAGAACGTTCCCGTTATCGTGCTGACGGCTTACGACTGGACGGAGTTCGAGGAAGAGGCGCGCTCGGCAGGAGTTTCGGCGTTCTGCAGCAAGCCGTTGTTCCTCTCGGAGCTGCGGCGCTGTCTCAGCGCGATAAGCGGCGTGAGCGGTGAATCCGAAAAGCCGGCCGAAAAGACCTACTCGGGGCGAATTCTGCTTGTCGAGGACAACGAGCTTAACCAAGAGATTGCCGAAGCGATACTCACTGAAGCGGGATTTGAGGTCGAAATAGCCAACAACGGAAAGTTGGCGGTCGAAATGACCGAAAACTCCGAGCCGGGGTATTATCAGCTTGTGCTCATGGATGTGCAGATGCCTGTTATGAACGGTTACGAGGCCACGCAGCTTATCCGAGGACTTGAAAATAAGCAGCTTGCTGAGATACCGATACTCGCTATGACGGCGAACGCTTTTGAGGAGGATAAGCAAGCCGCTCTCGACAGCGGAATGAACGGGCATATCGCAAAGCCGATAAACGTTGAAACGCTGTTCGCCGCGCTGGATAAGATAATCAAGTAATCAAAAGTCCCCGAAAGAAATCGGGGACTTTTGATTTACCTGAATTTCTGTATGATGTTCATCAGAACACCAACCCCGACCGCCAGCACGGCGCTCAGCACAATCGGGAACCAGACGTTCGCGAGCGGCAGACCGTTCGCTGCGTCGCCGAGGTTCATTCCGTAAAAGCTGAACACGATCGTCGGCATGGTAAGGATTATTGTAATGGTTGTCATACGTTTCATTATTATATTAAGGTTGTTGGAGATGATACTCGCAAACGTGTCCATTGTGCCGTTAAGAATGTTCGAGTAGATATTAGTCATCTCTATCGCCTGTTTTACTTCGATAAGCACGTCGTCGAGCAGATCCTGATCCTCCTCATAGAGCTTGAGGTAACGTCCGCGCATCAGCTTTTCCAGCACCGCCTCGTTGGATTTCAGCGAGGTCGAGAAATAAACCAGCGACTTTTCAAGCCCGAGAAGCTGTATAAGCCCCTTGTTCTTCATCGACAGGTACATCTTGCCCTCAACGTAATTCGATATCTTGTCGATCTGTTTGAGGTATTGTAAGTACCTCGCGGCTATCCGCAGCAGTATCGAAAACACAAACCTTGTTCGCAGATTGGGCTGTATACCCTTTACAACGCCCTTTGACAGCTCGTCAAGCACCACGTTCGCCTTTGCGCTTACGGTGATGACGTTTTTGTCGGTTATGATTATCGACATCGGCGTGGTGTAGTATTGCAGCGTATTGTCGTAGTCGCCGTCCTGTTCGGCTACGGGATAATCGACGACTATCAGCGTTACGCCGTCATCGCTCTCAATTCGCGACGGCTCTTCCTCGTCGAGCGCGGCGCGGATATAATCGCGGTCAATACCCATATCGTCCTCGATATCGGATATCTCCGTTTCGGTCGGGTCAATAAGCGATATCCAGCACCCCGCTTCGGGCTTTTCGAGCTCGCATATCTTTCCCTCTATGCTTCTGTAATAATTTACCAATAAGGTCACTCCTCCGCTTTACGCAGAAAAGCCTACGCTATGAACGCACAAGCCCTCTGCGGTATTTCTTCGACATCGGCAACTGCCCGGGTCTGCGTTCATAAAATTCACCCCTTGTTTTAAACATATTTACTTTATGATTATAACACATTCCGCGGCGAAATTCAACCCTTTTTGCAAAAAAATCTTCATCATAAACGTGAGCCGAACAGAATAAATAACCCCGCACATCGCCTGTACGGGGATTAACTTATTCAATGCTCCGTTTGAACTTATCGGGAAAGCAGCTCCCGCGCTTTGGCGTTATCCGCGCATATTGCGTAGATCACGATATTTTCGTCTATCTCAACAAAGCAGTCGTCGAATTTGTACATTTCGCCCGGCGTGTAGTCCTTAAATACCTTGCGCTGATGCTCGATGCGTTTCTCCAGCGCGTCCGCAACGCGCTTCGCGGCATCCGCGTCCTTTGCGGCAAACGCTCCGAATTCGTCGGGAACGGCTCCCGAACCGCATAAATACGCCGAAAAATCGTCAACGTCCGCTTTGTCAATATCGTAGAATATATCCAGCCCGTCAAATGTTACCTCCACCATTGTCGGCAGCTCCAGTGCTTCGGCGAGCGCCGATGTTCTTTTCGAGAGCTCGGACACAAAAATCGCGGAGCTGCCCGCAGCCGCCTCAAGCGTTTTCTGAACTCTAGACAACAGCACCGGATATGTCTTTCCCACAAAATGCATACCGTCGTCGTACACATATTCCTCGTTGAAATATCCCTTATCGTCCTTTAAAACGGAGTTGAGGTCGCAGTACGCCACGTCAAGATCCGAACACAACGCGGATATTTTCTCATTCAGAGCGTCGATAAGCTCGTTTGTAATGCCCGAATAGCTCGCCATAGAGCTGTTCGCCGTTATTGGCGGAACGGAGACCGCGCATATCGCGCTGTCTGGGCAGTCGGTTGTCAGCCTGTCCAAAAGATTGCGGTAATCGGCGGCGTATTCCTCCTGATCGGTCTGCGGGGTTAATCCGTTTGAGCCGAGCATTATAATTATATGCGCGGGCTGCCTTTCTTCGGCATAATCCGCCGCGCTGCCTATGTAAAAATCCTCGTCGAAAGCGAAATTTGCCGCGCGCCATGGCGTATAACCTCCAACTGCCGCAACGTTTTCGCGGTCAATGTACGAATACAGGTACAACCCCGTAAAAATGCTGTCGCCGATAAACAGATCGTTCTTGAAAAAATTCTCGTCGTAGTCGCTTGTAAGCTCAGGCACAAGCCCGTATTTCTGCCCAGAGCTCTGCGCGCTTGACGAAGAGCTTGACGCTGCTGAACTATCGGCACTTGAAAACGGCTCGGCGGAGCTTGCCCCGCTCGAACCCGACGCGCTGTCCATCTCGGAAAGCTCATAGTCGGCAAAACTGTCCGAGGAGTATTCCCGGTTTGTACTGCATGCGGTAAACGTTAATGTAAACGTAAATATAATTGACAACCAAACTGTTCTCTTCATAAATTTTTCCTTTCCGCGTAAAGCAATTTTTTTACAGCTTAACGTTAAATGATCTTGTTATCTGCGGCGGCAAGGCGCACCCCGTTACCGAAACGGGTTCGACACGCTCAAAACAATTTTCCTCGGAGTTAAAAACGAATGTGTAGTCACTCCACGGCATACCCGTGTTAAACGTTATATACTTGCCTCCAATGATCTGTATTTTGTTTTCTTTATACATATCCCACGCGTCAGGCAGATAAGTCCTGATGATAATATCCGAGCATATTATACCCGCAAGCTCCTCGCTCGGAGGAACTGCCGCGACCGCGCAGAACTCGCCGCTTTCCGCGTCAAACATAAACGGCTCAAAGGTGTTCCAGCCGTAACCGCCCATCAGCATTCCGCGGTACAGCGATATCGGGCAGCCCGAAAGCTCAAGCTTCGGCTTGCCGTTCTTGAAAGAATAGACCGCTCCGAGCTGTCCGCCCTCGTTGTGACCGAAACCGAACAGCGCGTGAACCGTGCCGTCCATATAGGCGATCAACTCAAACAAACCGTAATCTTGGCGACAGGCGTCGTCTAAAATATACGCCTCGCCGTCGGCGTTCACATACACGGGGATATGAAAGCCCGCGTGAGCCGATGAGTCGCACTTTGACAGCGGCAAGGGAACCCTGAGCAGAATAATGCTCTCCTCGTGCTCCCCGTCGATTGGGTATTTAACGCTCGATACTATATCGTACCTGAAATCTATCTCCGACGTTTCTGCACCGATAATGCAGTCTCTGTACCCGTAACTGAGCCACACGGGAATATCCGCGGCTTCATTGGCAATAAGCTCCCCGTTCTCAAAGCGAAACATTTTGTTCGCAAGCGTTATCGCTTCGTTGTAAGCGTCGGATTTTCTGTAAGCGTCGACCGCCCGTGCAACCGCCTCGCCGTCCGCCTGAGGAATTAAAATGTCGTTTATATAAGAGCAGCTCATAAGGCTTACGTCGTCAAAATCGGTGATATATTTTCCGATATCGAAGCCCTCGGGGATCGCGGATATATAATCGTCACCCCGCAGAGCGCCCGATCCGCTTGACGTTGAGTTTTCAAGACCGCCGCTCACGGCAGTGGAGGGAGCGTCGTAGCTGTTTTCCGTTGAACTGTCATAGAGCAAGGTTATACTGCCGCACGCTGTGAGCGACAATACCAGCGACAGCACAACTATCAATATTGTCGTTTTTTTCATAGACCGCTCCTTTAAGGCAACACCGCATTACTTATGATACTTCGAGTTATTCATTATCGAGAAGGCCCTGTACACCTGCTCGAACAGCATAACCCTCGCAAGGCTGTGCGGGAACGTCATCGACGACATTGAGAGCCGCATACCGCACTTGCGCTTAAGGCTCTCGTGAAGCCCGAACGAACTGCCGACAATAAAGCTGACCGTCGATGTGCCGCCGTTTCCGAGACTTTCCAGCTTCGCCGCAAGCTCCTCACTCGACATCATTTTCCCCTCGACGCACATCGCGACCGTGAAGCCCGCCGCCTGTGCGCGGATAAGCTCCGCTTCGCTGCAGAGCGCCTTTTCAATCTGCGCGGGGCTCGGATTCTGCGGAAGATCGACAGGCTCGGGCTCTCTCACCGCGACCTTTGCGAACGCGCCGAGCCGTTTTTGGTACTCCGCGCATGCCTCACGGAAGTACCTCTCTTTCAGCTTGCCCATTGCCACGAAATTTACCGTCATCATCTGCGTCTGTTGTTCCCCCGTTTATTGCGCGGCGCCATTTGTATCTTGCGGCGGCGCTCCATTTCAGCAAGCTTGCGCTTCTTGTTCCTGTGGAGCGTCCTCGCGACCGCGTAGGTGATTATCAGCGCGATAAGCACTATCACTATCGTTATGAACTGCGGCGACTTGAGGATATTCATCAGCTTTTCCTTGTAGTCCTCGACGATATCCAGAACGACCTCGTTCTCGGTGACGAGCGGAATTTTCGCAAGTGTTTCGCCGTTGAGCCGAAGCTCCAGCTCCCCGACGGAAACTCCCTTTTCGACGGGCGCGACAAACGGCTCTACCGTAGGCTTTATCTGCTGAATGGACGTTTTGTCTAGCGTTTTCGGCATAAGCGTGTAGAAGTCCTCGGTGGTGACGATGCCCACCTTGTCCGCCTCCAGCCCCTTTGAAACGTCAACCTGCATCACCTGCTCGTTCGCGCCTATTATCTGCGCATACTCAAACTCGTCGAACGCCCAGTCGTACAGCTTCGCGTGATCCTCAAAATGGGTAACCCCCGTTTCGCCCGTACTGTTTGTATACGGCGCTTGGAGCGTTACCACAAGGTAGTTGTAGCCGCCGCGCTCGGCGCACGTTACCAGCGAGCAGAAGCCGGGAATATCATCCCCCCACTCGCCGTTTTTTTTCAGGTTGTACGAATTTATGCTGCCTGTTTTTATGCCTTTTATCCCCTCGTAGTAATAGTCACTGCTCTCGCGCATCATGGCGTTTGTGTGCGTTACGGTAACGCCATCGGGATATGTCTCGTTTTTGGGCATTTCGTATTCGTAAGTATTGCATATTTTGAGGAAGCCGGGATATTTATCCAACGCGTACTTTGTAATAAGGTACAGGTCCTTTGCGGTAGTGTAGTTGTTTTCGTTGAACAATCCGTGCGTGTTGGCGAAATGCGTGCCTGTGCAACCTATCTTGTCCGCGGTGTCGTTCATCATCTTTATGAATTTACTGATGTCGCCGCCGCCGATATTGTAGGCAAGGACGTTTGCCGCCTCGCAGCCCGACGCAAGCATAAGTCCGTACAGGCAGTCGTTGTAGGTAACGTTCTCCTGAAGCGGCTCTATACCCGCCGTGGACGCGCCGTAATAGTTGGGATTGTCGCCGTAAAACTCGTTGAAGCACTCGTAGGGGCAATCCACCTTCGCGCTGAAATCCTTGATGTTTTCGAGCGCCACAAGGCAGGTCATTATTTTGACGGTGGAAGCGGGGTACAATTTTTTGTCGGGATTTTTCGACATAACAACAATGTCCGTGTCAAGATTTACCATATACACACCCTCGCTTGCAAGCTCGAACGGCACGGAAAACGCCGCAAATCCGCTCAAAGTTGGAGCAAATGTTGAAAATAACAGAAATATCGCAAAAAATATTGTGAAAGTTTTTAGTTTAAACATATAGACAAATCACCTTTTTTCGGTTATTATATTATAAGGGGCTGTTTTTCCGAACGAAAATATGCCCGCGTTTATATTATAACAGATTCTTACATAAAAAGTAAATAGCTTTTTTGAATTTGTAAGAAATTTGTAAGAACTTGTTCTCATAACCCGAAATGCTCGAATTGCACGTATTATGCCTACGGCAAAACGCTGCGACGCAGACGTACTTTGGTACGTCAAGAAGTTTTGACGAAGTAATCGGAAAAATTTGCTGCAAAACGAGCGTTGAGCGGCAATGAGAATATGTTCTAATAATTCCACGGAGGGATCGAATGATTTACATAACCGGCGATATCCATGCCGATTTTTCGCGCTTTAAGAATCCCATGCTCAAAAAACTGAAAAAACAGGACGCGCTGATAATCTGCGGGGATTTCGGGTTTATATGGGACGGCAGTCCCAAGGAAAAAAAGCTGCTGAAAAAAATCGGCAAGCTGCCGTACAACGTGCTGTTCGTGGAGGGCACTCACGAAAACTACGACCTGCTCGAGCAATACGAGGTCGGCGAATGGTGCGGCGGAAAGACGCGGCTTATCAGCGGCAGACTACGGCAGCTTATGAGGGGACAGGTCTTCGAGATCGCGGGGAAAACCGTGTTCGCGTTCGGCGGCGGACAGACCGAGGACGTTTACGAGCTGACCGAGGGCTCGAACTGGTGGGCGCGCGAGATACCCTCTGAAGAGGAGCTTGCCGAGGGCTTGGCGAACCTCGAACGTGTCGGCAACAGCGTGGATTTCGTGGTCACCTACGAGCCGCCCTCAAAAATGCAGGATTTTCTGCTCGGCAGCGGCGACCGCAACCACATCAACACCTACCTCAGCGAGGTCTACGAAAAGATTGATTTCAAGGGGTGGTTTTTCGGGAAGCTGCACATGAACAAGCTCGTTCCGCCGAAATATTACGCTGTTTACGACGGGATAATTCCCGCCGATCAAACTAAAATATCCAAGAAAAAAGAACCGAAGAACAAGGAGAAGTGATATGGCTGAAATTACATTTGAGATCACAAAGGAGCTAGGAGTTATCTCCGAGACCGCCAAGGGCTGGACGCGAGAGCTGAATATGGTAAGCTGGAACGACCGCGACCCGAAGTACGATATCCGCGACTGGTCGCCCGACCACACACGTATGAGCAAGGGCGTTTCACTCACCGAGGAGGAAATGCAGAAGCTCGTCGAGCTGTTCAACGCGCGCGACGAAGAAGATTCGTTCGAGGAATAAACGTAAAATAAGCGCAAGATAAAACGCGGCTCAGACATGAGCCGCGTTTTATCTTGCGCCGTCCGCACGGCAGAGGTCTGAGAACGGTTATCGGCAGAAGATGTTTCTGTGATGTAAGGTAGTGCGTTACGCTGATGATGCCGTGTTGGTAAAGCCTTGCTGAACTTGTCCGTGAAATTGTCGAGATGAATTTATGACACTGCGGAAAATTAAAGTAAGTATTGCCGTAACGTTATCCGATAATGTATGCTTTGTGCCGAAACCGTTTTAAGGCGCTGCCTAAATGATACTGCCGTCCGTTCTCACACCTCTGCCGTGCGGTCTGAAATTATCCTCTCATATATATAGACGTATTTTTTTCGGAAATGTTACACGTTTTTTTAAAAATTATTGATTTTTTTAAATATCCGTGATACCCGCGCTTACGACAGCCGCGTCGGGCGCGTTCTCCGAAAGATTTGTTCTGTCCGCGCACGCAAACAATGTAAATGCCAGTACTGCCGCTGCGAAAATTGCCGCAAATTTTTTCATAATATTTACCCCCGTTATTCTGAAATTTTAAGTTTGATTTGGTTTCCCTTTCGGTAATTATATTCTAACACATATCATCTCCGAATTCAACTACAAAACGGTTACAATTCGGTTACAATTCGGTTACAAATTATTACAAAAGGTTACAAAATATAGCGGGAACGGTCGTATTTGTGCATAATATGTTGCGGTGCGCATTATGTGCCGCGCGACGATTTGTCGGCGAGCATACAAATTTCGTAAGCCTTCCATTCGCCGTCGATAAAACGGAATTCGTTGCTGATCCTTATTGTGTCGTACAGTTCCTTAATTGCGGGGTCGTACACAGGTCTGCTCCCCGGCTCCCGGGACGTAACATAATAATTTACCGTTGTGAACCTTATGGTATCGGCGCTTCTCTCCTCCAGCTCATACTCCGTGTGAACAAGGTTTTCGGGCAACTGAACGGTGCCGCTCTCATAATAAAGCTGACCGTCATGCTCGTAAACGTGCGGAGCGTTCATGAGCAGAAGCGGGACAGAGTCCTCGGTAAACGCCTTGTACAGCGCGTCGATAAAACCCTTGTATTTAAAGCCGCTCTCGCGGAACGTCTGTCCGAAGCTGTAACGCGGAACAATATCGATGTCATAGATATCGGACGAGTCTTCAAATATCTTTATCTGCGCGCGCTGACCCGAGCAGACCTCGCGCTCAACGTCAGGGTGCATTGCAGCGATATCCGCAAGCGTTTTCGCCCTGTAATAGCTTTCCGTGAAGTCGGGGGCGTTTATCTGCTCCAGCAGCGCCGTCAAGCCCTCGTCCCCGGCGAGTTTTTTACGGTAATTTTCCAGAGCTTTCTCGTAAGTAAAGTCGGCAAGCTCGCTCTCGGAACGCGGCGTTCCCGTAATTATAACGCTGTTTCCGTGCTCGTCAGTCTGAATGTTGCCGCTGCCCGTCTCCCAAGCGGAGGATTTGCCGTTATCCATACAGAGCTGCTCCGCGCGCCACTTGCCCTTTTCCTTTACAAAGCGGTTGGTTATCCTGTTGATAACGTAGTCGTCCGTGTTGTTCGGATCAAATTTCGGTTTTATCAGCTCGGGCGCGTTCAAGTCGTAATAATCCCAATCGACCATGTAGCATATCGAGTCGAAAACTATCTCGCCGTCAGTGTTCGTTATAAGCTCGTAATCCGTGTGAATAAGGAAAAAATCCTCATATGGGTAGTAGCGCTCGCGGTAATAAAGCGCGCCGTCACGCTCGTGAAAAGCGTTGGTAACGTTATAAAGCCGTATCGACTTATCAATATCGCCGCCAAAAATATCACGGTAAGCCGCTGTAAAGCTGTCGTAGGTGTAGCCTGTTTCATCGTAAATAAACACCACCGAGCTTACAGGCATCATAAATGTGATAGTCGCCGCCTCGTGACCCGACCGTATTTTTTCGGACGGAGCAAGCTCCGTGCCGCCGACAAGCGCAAGCATATCCGCAAGCGTTCTCGCTCTGTAGTAAACGTCCGTGAAATCGGGCTTATTTATCCGTTCCAGCATCGCCGTCAAGCCCTCGTCCTCGTCGAGTTTTTTGCGGTAACTTTCCAGAGTTTCCTCGTAGCTGAAGTCGGCAAGCTCGCTCTCTGGCAGCGGCGTTCCCTCAAGGTGGAACGTCAATTTTGTTGTATCGAGCTCAATATTGTCCGCGCCGTTGTTCACCCTGCCGACAGACGACATATCGCCGAGGAAGCAAAGCTCCTCCGCGCGCCATTTGCCGTCCTCCTTTACAAAGCGGTTGGTAATTCTCGTAACGACATAGTTTGACTTTTTGGACGGATCATAGGGCTGCTTATGCCCGAAAGCGACAAACGCGTTGTATTCCTCGGGGCGGATATGATAGCAGAGCGTGTCGAAAACGATCTCGTCCTCCTTGCGGCTTGTAAGCTCATATTCACTGTGAACGAGCAGCGGGTTTTCGCTGAACGATTTGCACCCCTTGCAGAGCACTCCGTCGTAATCGTAGAAAGTGCCGTGCTCCAGCATATAATAAAAGGTCTCCGAGCCGAACGCTTCCTTCATCGTATTGGCAAAGCTGTCGTATGTGAAGCACGTTTCGAGATAACGGTCGACATTCTGATTGTATTCGTCGAGGAAATTCAGCGCAAAGCCCGGGTCTTTTCCTGTAAAAAGATACACGTCGCTGTTTGCTGCGAGAATTTCCGCGAGAGTGCGCGCGTTATAATACCGCTCGGTAAACTCCGCGTCGCCTATCTGCTCCAGAAGCGCGGTCAGGTTCTCGTCCTTTTTGAGCGTTTCGGTGTATTTCGAGAGCGCCTCGCCGTACTCAAAATCCGTGTGAGAGCCCTCGGGAAGCGACTTGTACTCGAGCACCAACTTGTCCGTGATCTGCGGAAATTCTCTATCAAAGGCGTTAGGGAGCGCCCGATCTGCGTCGCCGTAGTCGATATTCTCGGCTCTCCATAAGCCGTCCTCATTTACCAGACGGTTGGCGCGAATCGATACAAAGCGCTGACCCTCCTTATTTATATAGGTATCCTTGTTCGCGGGGTCGTAAGGCTCGCGTTCACCGTCGTCGGCATAGTCGTAATACCGCACCGTATTGAAAACGATCTCGCTGTCCGTGTTCGTTATCAGCTCGTAATCGGTATGGACAAGCCCAAGAACTCTGACTCCGCCCGTCTCATAGCCGTCTGCGGCATACAATTGCCCGCCGTTGTCGATAAAGCTCCGTCTGCTGCTTATTATCAGATTTTCCGCAGCCTCGTCACAGAAAAACTCACGGAACAATTGTACAAAGCCGCCGTAGCGGTAGCCCGTCTCGTACAAGTCAAAAACAGGGTCGGGATAAGCAGTGTCGGTGTTCGGCTCGGTCACCGTAACGCACGCGCGCATTTGCTTTTCCATTTTTTCCCTCGCCTTGTCCGTCGCGATAACGTCCGCGTTCGATATGCCGCTCGTCAAGTCCGCGAGCGTTCTCGCCTTGACATAAGCGTCAGCGGCGGCGGGGTCGGATATCTCGCCGAGCAGCGCCGTAAGCTCCCCGGGGAATGTCTCGCGGTAACTGTCCGCAAGCGCGTCAAGGTCGAAATCCTCCAGCTCGCCGTCGGGAATGGGCGTTCCCGCCAACGTCGGAACTCCGTAAACCGTCTCCGCAGACGAATTATTGACCTCGACGCGGCTCGTCTCGATATTGTGGATAAGCCCCGGCAGCTTGGTTATTCCGAAAACCAGCGCCGCGCAAGCTGCCAGAGCCGCAGCCGCCGAAATTATGACCGTGCGTTTCGACATTCTCCACGGAACGTATTCTATATACATATCGGGTCCCGACGCGGTCTGCTCGGCTTCTCTGATGTATTTATCGTCAATGTCGGTGAACAGGTTGAAAAATTTATTGTCAGCCATTGTCATAACCCCTTTTCTTCAGATATTTTTTAAGCTCCGCGCGTGTTCTAGAAAGTGTCGCGGAAATGTTGTTCTCGGTCATTCCGAACGACGCGGCAAGCTCGGATATGCCGTCGCAGTACCAATACCGCCGCACGAATATCCTACGCTTATCCGCCGTGAGCTTGCCGAGAAAGCGGTTTATCTCCTCAAGAAGCTCGCGGCGCTCGGCGGTCTCGGCTACGTTGCCGCCCGCGAAAGCCTCCAGCTCCTCAAGCTCCTCGAACACTAATTTGACCGCTCCGCCGCCACGCTTTTCACGGCGTTCACTCTTCCAACGGTTAAGCGAGATGTTTTTCGCGATCTTCGCCAGATACGCGGACAATATCTTCGGCTTTGCGGGCGGAATGCTCTCCCACGCCTTCAGCCACGTATCATTCAGACACTCCTCCGCGTCCTCGCTATTTTGCAGAATATTCCGCGCTATCGAGCCGCAAAGCCCTCCGAATTTCTCCGAGACCGCGCGCACGGCGTTCTCGTCGCGGTTGTTGAACAGCTCCAGTATTTCGTTATCATTCAAAACGCCCACCGCCCTTTCCTCCGTTTTTTGTGAATTTTCCGCAGAACCGCGCATACGCAGCTCCATTGAACCGATGCCGCCCAAACCGCTCACTCCCTTGTCATTCTATCGTGAGGTTTTATCCTCTATTTTTTATGACAACGTTTAATTTACTTTCTGACAATTTTATAAAAAATTTGCCCCGTTTTTTCGGGGCAAAATAATTTCACATCTCACCGTACATTTCATCATCGGACTTCACGAGATAATTAAACGGCACGGCATTCATAATATGGCACTCCTTACGGAAACGCTCCTCTTTTCCATTCAAAAGATCAAGCTGACTTACGGGAATACAAAACAGCACGTTCTCATAGCTTAATCCGTCGGACGGACAAAAATCCTTGCAAAGATCCGGTGCGGCGACCCGATAAAACGTGAGCCGCTCCCCGCGAAGATAGTATTTCAGCCAGTTGTAAAGAAAATTTAAAAAGGCGGCTGGCGGCTCTCCGCCGAAAGCGAGCGTCGGCATATCCTCCGCGGAAAGAGCGTTCAAGTCGGGCGGCTGAACAAGATCAATGAGCTTCTCGGCATTCTTCACCGAGAAAAAGCGCCTTATGCCGTTCTCCATCATACACAATATTATAACAAGCGGAGCACCCGCCATCATTACAAGCCCCGCAAATCCCAGTGCAAGATTTACATATTTTCCCAGATAATATGCCGCAGCGGTGAAAACGAACATAGAGCCGAACACAGACAGCAGAATGAGCGCCGTTTTCGCCTTGCTGCGGCGCGCTGCGTTGACCGCGCTTATTTTGGTGCGGATAAACCGTTCGAGCAGCTTGTCCTCGCTCTGCGGAACGGCTTTCGATCGGGAAAACCGCACGATTATCGGCGAAAGCGACACTATAAACAGCGCCCCGATAAATGTGAACACCAGAACGGGATAGCACCACTCGCCGAAATCGCAAAGCGCGCATACGACCAGAAACAGGAAATCGCCGACCACCAGTCCCCACCCGATAAGCTGCCAGAATAGATACGGGTGTCTTTCGTGAAAACCCATAATTACTCGCTCAGCTTCTTGCGGATATACTCCTGGATAGCCTTGGGGCTTGCCGCACCCTTAAGCGCCTTGTTCGCCTGACCCATGAAGAACCCGAACACCTTCTGGTCGCCGTTCTTGTACTGCTCAACGGGCTTGGGGTTGTTCGCGATTATCTCGTCGACCACCTTTGCCAAAAGGTCGTTGTCCTCCTTTATCCAGAGGTCATCACGGTCAGCAATCTCTTTCGGAGTTCCGCCGTTCTCGATCATCTCGCGGAGTATCGTCTTTGCGTTCGCCTGCGAAATTTTGTCGGTCTGCATATACTCGACAAGCTGCGCAAACTCTGCCCCGCCAAATTTCAGCGCGTCCATATCCGCCTCGCCGAGGTTGATACGGCGCATAAGCTCGCCGATAATATAGTTTGCAATCGCTTTAGGGTTGTTGTAAACCGTGATCGCCGCGTCAAAGAAGTCACAGACGCGCTTGTCGCCGACGATAATGTCTGCGTCCGCTTTCTTTATGCCATATTCGTCGACGTATCTCGCCACGCGCTGCTCGGGCAGCTCGGGAATGGAGCTCTTTATCTCCTCCAGCTCCTCCTCAGTGAAGATTATCGGCGGAATGTCGGGGTCGGGGAAATAACGGTAATCGTGCGCGTCCTCCTTGGAGCGCATTGCGGTGGTCTCGCCGAGCTGCTCGTTGAAACGGCGCGTCTGCTGAATTACGCGCTCGCCGTTTTCAAGAAGCTCCTCCTGCCGCTCGATCTCAACCTCAATAGCCCTCGCTATCGCCTTGAGCGAGTTGAGGTTTTTCAACTCCGTGCGCGTTCCCAGCTCGTCTGAGCCTTTCGGCGCAATGGAGATGTTCACGTCGCAACGGATAGAGCCTTGCTCCATTTTGCAGTCGCAGATACCCGCATATTGCAACAGCAGCTTTATCTTCTCGATGAACGCGATAACTTCATCAGCGGAATGGAAATCGGGCTCTGTGACTATCTCGATAAGCGGCACGCCGCAGCGGTTGTAGTCCGCGAGCGAAACGCGGTTCACGTCGTCGTGAACGAGCTTGCCTGCGTCCTCCTCAAGGTGGATACGGTTAATGCGGATAATCTTATCCTCGCCGCCCGCATTGATGTTGACCGTTCCCGAAAGGCAGACGGGGCGCGGCATCTGCGATATCTGATATGCCTTTGGCAGATCGGGATAGAAATAGTTCTTTCTGTCCCATTTCGTAAACCGCGAAATGTCGCAATTCATCACATACCCCGCCTTAATAATGTACTCGACCGCCTTTTGGTTGAGCACGGGCAGAGTTCCCGGCAAACCGCTGCAAACGGGGCAGCAGCGCGAGTTCGGCGTTCCGCCGAATTCCGCGGAACAGGTGCAGAACACCTTGGATTTTGTCAATAATTCCGCGTGAATTTCAAGACCCATTGTTGGAAAATAAGCGCTCATGTCCACACCCCCCTTACAGCTTCGGAGCAACGGGCACAAACCCTTGCTCGAACGCGTCCGCGCATTGCAGAATAGTCGTTTCGTCAAAGCGCTTTCCGATTATCGACATACCGATAGGCAAGCCGCTTTCCGTGTAGCCGCACGTCGTCGAAACGCCCGGCAGTTTCGCGATATTCACCGTAACGGTGCAGATATCCGCTTGGTACATCTTTACGGGATCGCTGTCCTGCGAGCCTATCTTGTACGCGGGCGTGGGCGCAGTGGGCGTGAGGATAACATCCGCCTGCTCGAAAATTCGGTTATACTGTCGGATAATTTCCTGTTTGAGTGCGAGCGCTTTCTTGTAGTACGCGTCATAGTAGCCGCTCGACAGCGCGTAGTTGCCGAGCAGAATACGGCGCTTTACCTCCTCGCCAAAGCCGCGCGAACGGCTGTCGCGGATAAGCTCCTCGAACGTTCTGCCCTCGCCCCTGAAGCCGTACTTTATTCCGTCGAAGCGCGAAAGGTTTGAAGCCGCCTCCGCGCACGCTATCAGATAGTACGCGGGGATCGCGTATTTCAGCCCGGGCATGGAGCATTCAACGAGAACAGCGCCCTGTTTTTCAAGCTCGTGCGCCGCGTTCATGACCGCATCTTTTACCGCTTCGTCAACGCCCTCCGCGTAGAACTCCTTTGGCAGAGCAATCTTCATACCCTTTATCGGCTGTCCGAGCTTCTCCGTAAAGTCGGGAACTTCCGCTTTCGCGGAGGTCGCGTCGTGCCTGTCGTGACCGCATATCGCGTTGAGGATTACGGCGCAGTCGCGCGTGTCGTTACATATCGGACCTATCTGGTCTAGCGAGCTTGCGAACGCGACCAATCCGTAGCGCGAAACGCGCCCGTATGTCGGCTTGATACCCGTCACTCCGCAGAACGACGACGGCTGGCGAATAGAGCCGCCCGTATCGCTGCCGAGCGCCGCGGGAGCAAGCGACGCCGAAACCGCTGCCGCCGAGCCGCCCGAACTTCCGCCGGGAACACGCTCGAGGTCATACGGGTTCTTCGTTTTTGCGAACGCGGAGGTCTGGTTCGAGCCGCCCATCGCAAACTCGTCCATCGACGTGCGTCCGAGCAAAACATACCCTTGTGCGTTCAGCTTTTCGATAACCGTCGCGTTATACGGCGGAATGAAATTCTCCAGCATACGGCTCGCACAGGTCGTGCGCACTCCGTCAATACATATATTGTCCTTTATCGCGAGCGGAATGCCCGTCAGCGCCGAGGACTTCCCCTCGTCGATGAGCTTCTGGGCGTTCTCCGCGCTGCGCATTGCCTCGTCCTTTGTTACCGTAATATACGAAAGCAAGTCCTTATCGACCGCCTCAATTCTTTTAAAATACTCTCCGCAAAGCTCAACAGCACTTATTTCCTTGCTGTCAAGAGCCTTGCGCAGATCGCGTATCCTTGTCCGTATCAAATCCATTTTTTACTCCTTATTTTAATGTCAAAAGCTCGCACCGCTCACTTCGTTCGCTAGCCAACGGCAGCTCCTCCGCTTCACTTCGTTCTGCTCCGTCATTACCGTTGCTTGCGACTTTTGACGCTGCGGCTTTTGTTTGTGATTGGTTTTTTACTGCATCTCGCGGCGTAAACTTAAATTATACACCACGCTAAACAGAAAATCCACGCGCGGCTTTTACGGTGTTTTGCGAAACAAAACCGAATTGCCTTTAGGGCAATTTGAGCAAAAACGCAGAGGGTTTCGGCGCAGCCGAAACTTAGTCCACGACCTTGGGCACAACATAGCACCCGTCGGTATTCTCGGCGTTTGACAGCAGCTTTTCTGTCGGGAAGCTCTCCTCGGGATCGTCCTCGCGCGTATCGCCGAAACGTATATCGTTGCCGTCCTTGGTGTCGTCGTAGGTGAGGTCGAACTCCTTTATCTTGTCCATAAGGTCGATAATATCGCTCATCTCGCCCATTACCTTTTTCATGCCCTCTTCGTCATAGTCTAGCTTGGACAGCTCGCATAAATGCTGTATAGTCTGTATTTCAATAGCCATAGTCTGCTCCTCTCTTTCGGGTAGTCCATACATTTAATATTATATCCCATTTTCCAACTTTTTTCAATAGCAATTTGGCAAAAAATCCAATTTATACAAAATAACGAAATTTCTGCATAATTTGCCTGAACATTCTTGCAATTGCAACTAAAATATTTTTAGGCGAACTAAACCAAAACCGAATATAGGTTTGACATCTTAACAAATCCGTGTTATAATGTAGAAAACCACATTTAACAAGGGAGTGTAAAAATGTGTGATATTCAATTTAAAGACAATTTACGCAAAGATCTGATCACATTCAAGCATCATAAAGAGCTTCTGGAATCAGACAAAAAGGTCGAGCTGCAAAAGGCAATTGATCAGAAAAACGAACGCATCAACGCAAGCTTGCAGGATCAACCAATCAAAGCGCATATTTTAAAGGTGTTAAGTCCGCAAAGGGCTTGACACCTTTTTTGTAAAAGTTTCAGCCACAAAATGAAAGTTCAAAATAAATTTCTTGCAAAAAACTCTTGACATTTTTTACAAACAGTGGTATAATAACAGTGTTGCGAAATGTTGAAAAACTTCGTATCTTGCGTTATTCAACATAGTTAACAGAGTTTTCAACAATGCGGCGGTTGAAAATTATTACCGTGTTCATTGTGAAATTTTTCCGCGCTTTCAATTGCGCAAGGCAGACTAAGGTCGGTTTTCCGTCCTATAAAGGAGTAGTGAACTTAATGTTACAGAAAGAGGGAGCAACACGAATTCCGGCGGGCTGCGCGATCTCGGGTTTCATAAACAGAAGCGGCAGACGCACGAACGGCAGCGTTATCGTGAATTCGATCGGCTGTATGCACGAGCGTTCAAACGGCTTGGGCGGCGGCTTTGCGGGGTACGGGATATACCCCGAGTACAAGGATCAGTACGCGCTGCACGTTTTCTATGATTCGAGCGAGGCGCGCATCAAGGCGGAGGCATTTCTCGACCGCCATTTCGACGTGGTGAACCTGTCAAGGATACCCGTTCGCAAAAACCCGAACATCACCGACGAGCCGCTTATCTGGCGCTATTTCGTCAATCCGCTGCCCACGAAATTGCAGGACAGCCAGCTTGACGAGCGCACGTTCGTCGCGAAATGCGTCATCAAGATTAATGACAAGATAGACGGCGCGTATGTGTTTTCAAGCGGCAAGAATATGGGCGTTTTCAAGGCAGTCGGCTATCCCGAGGACGTAGGCGATTTCTACCGTCTCGAGGAATACGACGGCTGGGCGTGGACAGTTCACGGGCGCTATCCGACGAACACCCCCGGCTGGTGGGGCGGCGCGCACCCGTTCTCGCTGCTGGACTACACTATCGTCCACAACGGCGAAATTTCGTCCTACGACGCGAACCGCCGCTTTATCGAGATGTTCGGCTACAAGTGTAATCTGCTCACCGATACAGAGGTCATTACATACATTATCGACTATCTGCACAGACGGCTCGGAATGCCGCTTGAGGACGTGGCTAAGGTTATCGCGTCGCCGTTCTGGAGCGAGCTGGAGAGCGGAAAGTTCTCCCCTGAGGACACCGAAAAGTTCCGCCATTTCAGGAACGTTTATTCGAGTTTGCTCATCACGGGTCCGTTCTCGATAATACTGGGCTTTAACAACGGCATCATGGCGCTCAATGACAGGCTTAAGCTGCGCTCCATGGTCGCCGCCGAAAAGGACGACACCGTGTATATTTCGTCAGAGGAATGCTCGATCAGAACTATGTGCCCCGACGTGGACAGAATATGGAGCCCGCGCGGCGGTGAGCCTATCATAGTTACGCTCGACAAGAACGCACAGGAAAGGGTGGGAAAGTAAGTGGCTGTAAATTACATGAACCCTCTTTTTGAGGTGATAAGAGACCCCGACAGGTGCATAAAGTGCCGCGTATGCGAGCGGCAGTGCGCCAACGAGGTACATAAATACGATCCCGACCTCGACAAAATGGTCGCGGACGAAACGACATGCGTGGACTGTCAGCGATGCGTCTGCCTTTGCCCGACGCACGCGATAAAGATACGTCCGAACGAGAACCAATTCCGCGAGAACGGAAACTGGACGCACACCGTTATGGACGAGGTCTACAAACAGGCGGGCAGCGGCGGAGTGCTGCTGTCGGCAATGGGCAACCCCAAGGACTACCCCGTTTACTGGGATAAGATACTGCTGAACGCCTCTCAGGTAACGAACCCGCCTATCGACCCGCTCCGCGAGCCTATGGAGACAAAGACGTTTCTCGGAAAGAAGCCGCAGAAAATTTCCTACGATGAGAACGGCAGGGCGCATTTCGAGAAAACGCCGTATTTGGAGCTTGACGTGCCGATAATGTTCTCGGCGATGTCGTTCGGCTCGATCTCCAAAAACGCGCACGAAAGTCTGGCGAGAGCCGCCAAGGAGCTCGGAACGTTCTACAACACGGGCGAGGGCGGTCTGCACGAGGACTTCTACAAGTACGGCGCGAACACGATCTGTCAGGTCGCTTCGGGACGGTTCGGCGTGTTCAAGGGCTATCTGGACGCAGGCGCAGCTATCGAGATAAAAATGGGTCAAGGCGCAAAGCCCGGTATCGGCGGACATCTCCCCGGAATGAAGATAAACGACGAAATTTCCAAGACGCGCATGATACCCAAGGGCACGGACGCTATCTCCCCCGCTCCGCACCACGACATTTATTCTATCGAGGACTTGCGGCAGCTTGTTTTCTCGCTGAAGGAGGCAACGGGCTGGGAAAAGCCCGTTATCGTGAAGATCGCGGCTGTACATAACGTTGCGGCTATCGCGTCTGGTATCGCGCGCTCGGGCGCGGATATTATCGCGATCGACGGTTTCCGCGGCGGCACGGGCGCTGCTCCCACGAGAATACGAGACAATGTGGGTATTCCCATTGAACTCGCATTGGCAAGCGTGGATCAGCGGCTGCGCGACGAGGGCATTCGCAACGATGTTTCTATTGTCGCGGGCGGTTCTATGCGCTCGGCTGCGGACGTTGTCAAGGCGATAGCGCTCGGCGCGGATGCGGTCTATATCGCGTCGGCGGCGCTGCTGGCGCTGGGCTGTCATCTGTGCCGCTCGTGCAACACGGGCAAGTGCAACTGGGGTATCGCGACGCAGCGAGCGGACTTGGTTAAGCGTCTGAACCCCGATATCGGCTATAAGCGGCTGGTAAATCTCGTTACCGCTTGGGATCACGAGATCAAGGAAATTATGGGCGGTATGGGAATTAACTCCATTGAGGCTCTGCGCGGAAACAGACTTATGCTGCGCGGTATCGGACTGAACCAAAAGGAACTGGATATCCTCGGTATTCAGCACGCGGGCGAATAAGGGGGGGCAGGACAATGAAAAAAGTTTACGTAAATGAAGATTGGTGCTTGGCTTGCCACCTTTGTGAGTACTACTGCGCGGCGGCAAACAGCGGTGCGCCGAATATGATAAAGGCGTTCAAAAACGGCAAAAAGCCTATTCCGCGTATTCAGGTGGAAGAGGGCAGCGAGGTGAACTTCGCGGTACAGTGCCGCCACTGCGACGGCAAGGCTTGCGTTAAGGGCTGTATCACGGGAGCGCTGTCAATCGTGGACGGCGTGGTCGTGTGCGACGAAAGCCGCTGCGTGGGCTGCGGAACATGCATACTCAGCTGTCCGTTCGGGTGTATCGTTTTTGACGAGGAAAATCACCGCATACATAAGTGCGACCTGTGCACGAAAAATCACGGCGGCGAGCCCGCGTGCGTGCAGGGCTGTCCAAACAACGCTATCGTATTTGAAGAGAGGTGAGCGGAATGAATTATGTAATTATCGGAAACTCCGCAGCGGCGGTCGGCACTATCGCGGGCATTCGCGAGATTGACAGTACTGGAAAGATCACCGTCATCTCGGACGAGAAATATCACACCTATTCGCGTCCGCTTATCTCGTACTGGCTTCAGGGCAAGGTCTCGGACAAGAATATTTACTACCGCGACCCCGATTTCTACGAGAATAACGGCGTGGAGACCGTTCTTGGTAAAAAGGTCGTTAAGATTGATGCGGCAAATAAATCAGTCGTGCTGGACGACGGGCTTGCCGTGCCTTACGACAAGCTCATGGTGGCAACGGGCTCAAAACCGTTTGTGCCGCCCATGAACGGCTTGGATAAGGTGCATTATCACACGTTTATGAGCTTTGACAGCGTTAAGACCATCCGCTCTGAGCTTAAGGACGGTATGAACATACTGATAATCGGCGCGGGTTTGATAGGTCTGAAAGCCGCAGAAGCGCTTCACGAGCATAACGCGAAAATAACCGTCGTGGATATGGCGGACAGGATTTTGCCGTCTATTCTCGACGTCCGCGCAGGTATGAAAATGCAGAAGCACATTGAAAATCAGGGCGTGAAATTTATTCTCGGAACATCGGCGGACGAGTTCACCGAGCATTCGGCAAGGCTCAAGAACGGCATGACCGTTGACTTCGATATGCTGATCATCGCGGTCGGAGTTCGTCCGAACACGGAGCTTATCGCGGACGCGGGCGGCAAGGTAGAACGCGGCATAATCACCGACGATACGCAGAAAACCTCGCTCGACGACGTTTACGCGGCGGGCGACTGCACGGTTTCTCACGACGCGTCCTCGGACACGGACAAAATTCTCGCGCTGCTGCCGAACGCGTATATGCAGGGCGAGGTCGCGGGGAAAAATATGGCGGGGCGCGAGTTCCGCTATGTGAACGCTATCCCGATGAACGCAATCGGATTTTTCGGGTTGCATATCATCAGCGCGGGTTCGTATGACGGTGAGGAATTTATTGACGAAACCGAGAATACATATAAAAAGCTGGTGTTCCGCGATAACACGCTGAAAGGGTACATTCTTATGGGCGACGTGCGCCGCGCGGGAATTTATACCTCTATGATAAAAGAGCATATCGACCTCGGCGAAGTGGATGTTGAAATGCTCAAGGAAAAGCCGCAGATGATGATGTTCGGCAAGGCGCGGCGCGAGGAAAAGCTGGGAGGTATTATCAGATGACTATAAACGCGGCAAATTACGAAAACACCGAGCTGAACAGGCTTATCCGCGAGAGCGGCGAAGAGAGACTGGAGCTTGAAAACGTGCTTGGTCAGCGCTACATCGGCGCGGGACTTTCGGGCAAGGAGATACTCATAAACGGTACACCCGGAAACGCACTCGGAGCGTATCTCAACGGTTCGAAGATAATCGTTCACGGAAACGCGCAGGACGCTATCGGCGATACCATGAACGACGGCGCTATCATCGTTCACGGAAACTGCGGCGATACGACGGGCTACGCAATGCGTTCCGGCGAGATCTACGTTGAGAAAAACGCAGGCTACCGCGTGGGCATTCACATGAAGAGTTATCAGGACCTGTACCCGATAATCGTTATCGGCGGCAAGGTCGGGGATTTTCTCGGCGAGTATCAGGCAGGCGGTATCATTATCGTGCTCGGCATAGGAGCGGAGGGCTGCCCCGTCGGGTCGTTCTGCGGCACGGGAATGCACGGCGGCGAGATGTTTATCCGCTCCGAGACCGCGCCCGAGGGACTGCCCGTTCAGGTGTGCTGCGCGGAGGCTACCGACAAGGAAAAGCAGTCGATACGCCAATATATAGAGCGCTTTGTAAAGCATTTCGGCAACGATACCGACGAGCTTTTGCAGTCGAAATTCTGGAAGCTCACGCCAAATTCTGCCTCGCCTTATAAGCAGCTTTACGTGAATAACTGAAGATGATCCCGATCGAAAAATATAGGGACGACCCGTGCGGGACGCTTTCCATACCGTATTGGAAAGTCAAAAATCTTTCCGTTCCTCCGAATATGAGGATAGTTCACGAAAGGGATTTTGATGCGGCGCTGCTTGAAAAATACGCAGACAGACGATTTTTCAGGCTTATACACCGTCTCGAAAATATTCCCGAATATAACGCGGCGGACTTTGAGTTCCGCTGCATTTCGGCTGATATGCTCGGCGAGCTTTCAGATATGATAAACCGCTCCTACGAACACACGTCCGTCGGTATATCGGTCGAACAGCTAAAGGCTATGACGGCGTCCGAGGTGTACTGCCCCGAATTGTGGATAGGCGCGTTTGCCGACGGAAAAATTATCGGCTCGATTATTTGCGAGTTTGACAAGGACACAGGCGAAGCGGCGATAGAATGGCTCCAAGTGCTGCCCGAATACAGAAACTGCGGCATAGCCTACGCGCTTGTGTGCCGTGCTTTGAATAAAATTCGCGGCGCGGCGGATTTCGCAACTGTTTCGGGCAAATGTGACGATCCGACAGCTCCCGAGCGCGTTTACCGCAAATGCGGTTTTACGGGCGACGATGTCTGGCACATACTCAAGACCCGCGAATAATCGTATACTTTAGAAACTTTTCGGGGAGGTAGCAATGAAAATATTTATCAACGCCAGAACCGAAGAAATCTGCGGCAGTGTCGCGGCAGCGCTTGACGACCTCGGCGCGGAGTGCATTCTTTGCGACGACGAGCAGACCGCCGTGCTCCCCGACTGCGACGCGGTGATCGTGTCCACTCCCCTGTGCGGCGAATTCGGGCTGAATTTCGTCGCCGAGACCTCGAAAAAGACCTCCGCGCCGATAATCGTTTTAGCTCGCGCGGATATCGCCGAGGATGTCCAAAGCCGTATAAAATTTACGGGAGCGTTCGTGCTGGCAAAGCCGTTCCCCAAAAGCGTACTCGCCCAGACGGTGAAAATGGCGCTCCTCGCGAAAGAAAACATCAACAGACTGGAACAAGAGAAAACCGAGCTGCTCGGACAGCTTGACGACGTGAAAACCATTGACCGTGCAAAATGCTGCCTTATCGAATATCTCAACCTCACGGAAAGTCAGGCGCACAGACATATACAAAAGCTGGCAATGGATACGCGGAGAACACAAAGAGAAATAGCCGAGGACATTCTGAGAACGTACTCGGGAATGACAACTTTATAAACAAGAGTCTGAATAATGAACCGTGGAAATATCCAAAATAACCATAGAAAGCATGGAAAAAATGGCATAAAAAGAACAAAGACACACGGTTTAGAAGAAAAACAAATGGAGCTTGTAAAGCTATTAGTGGCGGATTGTGAAACCACAGGAGACATTCATGCAAAGCTGAAAAAGCTGTTTGCGGGAACGATTGAGCAAATTCTTGAGGCTGAAATGGACGAACATTTAGGTTATGAGAAGAGTTCCATCGAAGGCAAAAACAGCGAAAACGGTCAAAATGGTTACGGAAAGAAAACGATAACCGGCGATTACGGAGAATGTGAAATAGCCGTCTCCGCCCGCGGGAAAAAAATCAAGAGAGGAAATCCAATTTATACGGGTTCTCTGTCCGCATACATTATCGAAAGTCGGTTGGATACCAAGTCCCAATTTCGACACGTTACGCTCCAATGCACAACAATATTTTTCGACGCAAGGTACAAAATTTTCGCAAGCTGTCATCATTGGTTAATGACGGCTTGCTTTTTTTCGATCTTACGGAATTGGCGATTCAAGCCCTCGATAATATAAGTCTGATGCCATTTTTCTTTGGATTCGAGCAGTGCGTTCAGTGCCTCGTCCTTGTTGATAGAATGATAAATTTTCTTCAAATCGTTCATCAAAGATTTGATATCCTTGTAGCTCACATATCGGGTCAATGAGCGTATATGATGAATAATACAACGCTGAATTTATGACTTCGGGAACGCCGCGTTAATAGCTTCGCGGAAACCTGTAAGCTCCGCTTTCATTACCGTTTGCAGCACGTCGCTGAACAGCTCTTTCATGCCGTTCATAATGTCCGTTGTGCCTGTAAATTACCGGCTGTTCACGAATGCTTTCAGAAGTTCTTTCGATGTTCTTTACATAATAAAAACACTCCCTTTCAGATTTTCTTTGCCTTAAGTCTTGTCTGATCGGAAGTGTTTATTCTTTTTTACACATAACTTGGTGGTGTCTCTTAAGCATTGTACGGCGCACAGACGTTTTTTCGCGGATACCGTCAGATGCGTATCTCGTTTCCGCCAAGCAAAGCGGCATACTCCTCGCGGCAAGTCAGAAAGACGACTTGGTGACGCTTGGCGCTTTCCTTTATCAGCTCACACGACTGCTTAACTCGGTCGATATCCATATTGTTCAACGGGTCGTCAAGCACGATAATTCCTCCGCCGTCTGGGAACAGATGATCGAGCACCGCAAGCCTGAACGCAAGGTAGACCGTTTCTTTAGTGCCGTCCGAGAGCTTGATAAAATCCAGATCGCAGTTTCCACCGGTAACCTTAAAATCAGGCTTTCCCGGCTCGGTGAACTCTGCGGTGATCCTGTTTCCTGAAATTTGCCCGAGGTACTTCACAAAACTATCGGCAAGCGTTTGGATCGGATTTGACACGACCTCTTCCCTTTGTTCGCTGAGCACGCCGCGTATATGCAGCCAGCGTTCGAGCAGCGTCGCTTGCGCGTCAAACCTGCGTTTCGCTCCCTCACACTTTTCGCGGAGATCGTCATCGTGGCTTTCAGTAAATCTATCGAGCGCGTTCTGCGCCGCCGCCTTTTCGGAAAGCTTGTCCTCCTTTTTCCTGCGCGCCGTTTCCGCGGCGGTTTTCAGATTGTTTTTACGATCCTCAGGATCGGATATATTACGGAATTTTTCCGGAACGCTTTTCGCGGCACTTACGGCATTCTGCGCCTTTTTCAGTTCCTCGGAACGCTCGATGATACGCTTTTTCAGTTCGCCCATGCTGCCGAACTCGTTGGTAAACAGTGCGATCTCGGATTTTTTTGCTCCGATAAATCCCCCGATATCGCTGTCTCCGCAAAGCGCCGCAATATCGCCGTCAATCATTGCCCTACCGCGAACATCGATCAAAGCCGCTGCTTTGATCTCCAACTCGGAAAAGCCGTCTCCCGCTACGGCGCGGAGATTACTTTCGGCGAGCGCCTTGCTGCTCGTGAGCCTGTTATACTTATCGGCGAGCTGCATAACCTCATCAGTCGATTTGCAGCCGTACTTTTTGAATATCTCCCGAATTTTATTTTCAAGTTCCGCGATTTCTGAGCTTATCGCAACCGCGTTCACCTCGGCGGGGGTGAGCTCCATTTCCATAACGCCCGGTATCTCGATGCGGACTGCCTCGCTTATCCGCGCGTTTTCTCCGCCAAGCGCGATCTCGCTGCCCGAGATCAGAGATGTTATTTTAACGGAATTTCCGCCAAGCATTTTTATTTTCGCGTCAATATTTATTCCGCGCAGTTCATTTTTAAGACGCGGTATCTCGCGCTCCGAATATCTCAACGCGTCAAGCTCGCCGTCCTCGGGACAGGAGATGCCGTTCAGTTCGCCTTTGATATCCTTAAGCTCATCACTGAATTTTTTCGCGTTGACGTAACGGTCATACAATTCGCGGTTTTCCTTTTCCTCTTTCAGCGCCAGTGCTTTTTTGAGATTGTCTTTCGCTCTCGGAAAGTCCTCCAGAGCCGTGTTAAACCGCTCTATATCGTTATTGCAGCGCGTTATTATGTCGTTGTTTGACTTTAACGCGCGGATAGCGTCATAGTATTTATCAAATTCTTCCAGTTCGCCGTCGACTTTTGCGGCAACGTTCTCGGCAGCGGAAAATTCACTCAGAGCACGGTCAAAGCTGACTTCGAGCGTTTTAAGTTCGTTAACCTCCTCTTCGGCGTCTTCCCAATCGTAAAGCGCCTGAAGAACCGTTCCGATGCCTTTTGCCCATCGTCCGCCGCCGCTCTTTCTTTTGGGTGCGCCGGCGTCTATATCCCAATTCGACGAAAGCTCATCTATTTTTTCGTTTATCTTTTTTTCGAGAATCTCCGCAGTGATCCCGTCGCTCTCCGCAAATGCCTCGGAGACCGTCTCGGCAAGCGCTCTGCGTGTCTCGGTGTCCTTTTGATCGAGAATATTCCTGAGATTATCGGCAAAGCTGCTCTGCGGTGAAAGCAGCATTTCTCTGTAAACGCCCTCGCCGTAACCGAGAATTTCACTAAGCACATCATTTATCTGCGCCTGATTTTTTATAATGCCGTCGGGCGTGAAGAGCTTTGCGACCGCGTCATCGCCCCATTCTTTTGTTATCTTGTAATCGCCGTCTTCGGCTTCAATAACCGCCGTTCCGTCAATGCTGCCGAAACGCCTGCCGTCCTTTCTTTCGGCGGGGAACGCGCTTTCCTTAAATTCCTTGTCGCGTCTGCCGTCAATTTTCGCATTCTTAAAAAGTATGCCCGAAATAAGATTTACAAGCGTGGTTTTTCCCGATTCGTTTTTTCCGTACACGACGTTTATTCCGTCGGCAAACGCGATCTCCTTTTCGCGTATGCCCGCAAACTGCTCCGTGGATATCTTCTTCAGCTTCATATCACTTGCCCTCCTTTATTTCGTTGATAAGATCGTAAGCAAGCTGAGCCTCGCACGGGTCGTCAAGCAGTCCGTTCAACAGCCTTGCGGCAAGCGAGACCGCGGGAAATTCCTTTTCGACAAGTTCCTTTGTGATAAGCCGTGTCAATCCGTCGTCGGAATAAGAATACTCAAGAAAACGTCCGAGTACTCCGTTTATTATCTTGTCTCTGTCGGAGTACTCCTCGTCCGAAACAGAGCCTCCAATTATCATCTCAACAACTGAATTGCTGCCGAGATCTTTTACCGCGTCGGTAAGCTCACGCTCCATATTACCTGCGGTAAGCGCAACTTTTTTACGGTAAAAACGCAATCCGCCGGAAACGTATTTTTTCGCGCGGATACTTTTTTGCGCGTCAATTTCAATAATTAAGCACTGTCCCTCGGTGTTGTTTGATACGTCGGTCTGAACGTGCGTACCCGCGTTGAAGATCTTCTCCCTGCGCGCCGTAAATTCCTCAGTCAAATCATTCGGGAAGGGTACATGAGTATGTCCGATAAGCCATATATCAACAGGAATATCGTTCAGCTCTTCGCGCGTCATCATAAAATATTCACCCTCTCTGTCAAGAGATTCACCCTCAACAGCTCCGTGAGCCATACCGATAAGTAATTTCCCGTCGTCGGGAAACTTCACTTTCTTTATCCAACCAAGCCTGTTTTCTCCCTGTTCGGAATGCGGCTTATCGCAGAACGCGGGATATATCACTGCATCAAGCTCGTCAAGCTCGTAGGGCTTGTATTCGGTCGTGACTAATATATTATCCGTATCGGCGGCGCAATCTTTAAACGCTTTCCACACCTCGGCTTTTTCGTCATAATAATCGTGATTTCCGGGAATGACTGCAACCGTACCGTTAAAGTCCGAAAGCGCGTCAACAACCGCTTTTATTTGTTTCTGCGCGACGTTGTTCGTGTTTTCAAAAAGATCGCCCGTAACCGCAAACAACTTGCAGCCCTCGTTATTCGCGGTCTCAACCATACGCCGCAGCGCGTCTGTCCGTTTCGCAACTATCTCCTTTTTCTTAGAATGATTTGCGTATTTTTTTCCGATATGATTATCGCCTGTGACAAATATTTTCACTTAAGCATACCCCCGTCATTTTTATCCCGAATATATTATAGCATTAAAAAAAAACAATTGCAAGTGTTTATTGTTCTGTTTTTGATACACTTGTTTCATCGCGTGTTATTGTAGCGTATTGCGGTAATAAGCAAAGCACGGAAACCGAAAAATTTCCGCGCTTATTAGGCTTGCTTTTAAATCACCATATCTCGTTACCGTTTCCGATAAGCAATTTTTTGATGTTTGCGTTTATCTCGTTTTCATCTAAACCTTGCTCGATCAGCGGCTTGATCACCTCGCGACTTTCTCTTGCGTGCGGAAGTTCACCGGCAAGAGAAAGCGCCTTTTCTGCTCTGCCGCATTTAAGATACAAAAAGCACAACACAGCACGCATTGTCGACTTTTGCTTTTCATTAACGGATATCGGAAGTCCTCTTTCCATAAGCTCGACCGCCTCTTCGGATTTTCCACGCAGCGCAAGAACACCCGCCAGACCCAAAATCATTCCCGGCTTGTTCGGGTAGATTAGCAGCGCGTCACGATATACCTTTTCAGCCGAACTGTAATCGCCGTTCCGCTGATATTCAACCGCCGTCTCGTGAATATTATAACGTGTCTTTTCAGCGCGGATACTATCCATACCGATAAGCAGATCAACGCTCGTTTCAAATATGTTCGCCAGCGCGGGTAAAAAGGTGATGTCGGGATAGCACTCACCGCGCTCCCACCTCGACACACTCTGCGGCGTAACGCCAAGATACTCCGCGACATCCTCTTGCGTAAGATTTTTCATTGCACGGTATTTCTTCAGATTTTCGGCTAAATATAACATAAAATCTCTCCTTTGACTTTTGATATTTATATTATAACAGAACGCCGACATAAATTCAATAACGCATTTGTTGTAACGCACTTAACATAATTAAAGGGATCGACAAAGCGCCGATCCCTTTATATTATCAATTTAAAGCTCCGCGATAAGCTCGACCTCGACGAGCGCACCCTTGGGTATCTGCAAGCCGCCGACGCACGAGCGCGCGGGCTTGCCCGTGAAGTACTCCGCGTAAACCGCGTTGAATGCCGCGAAATCGCCGATATCCTTAAGGAAGCAGTTAGTCTTGACGACCTTATCGAGCGTGGTTCCCGCCGCCTCGAGAACCGCTTTCAGGTTCTCACAAACGCGCTTCGTCTGCTCCTCGATACCGCCATTGACGAGGTTTCCCGTCGCAGGGTCGATCGGTATCTGCCCCGAGGTAAACAGCATATTGCCGCTCATTTTCGCCTGAGTGTACGGTCCGATCGCCTGCGGCGCATTGTCCGTTTGAATGTCTTTCATTGTGATTTCTCCTTTCAAAGTTAAACAAAATTCAGCCTGTAATGCTCGTAAATATCGATCACGCGAACGTCGTGCTTTTCGGTCTTGAATTCCGCGCTCCATTGCGGCGGAAGTATATGTAGCACCTTATTGAAACCGGCGTTCATTGCACGCAGCTCTGCGTATTCCTCATCGGAAAACTGCCCGTAAAAACTGCAGATATCGCCGTTTCTGAGGAACTCAAACAACCCCGACGGCTTTATACCCAGATCCTCAAACTCCAACGTATCGGGCGCGAAATAGATTATGTTGCCTGTACAGTCGGGCAGTAGTCCGATATTCAACGCGAAAACGCCGCCGAAAATATCGTCGCCAATAATGATATACCCGCCCCCGCCGAATTTAACGTTGAACATACTTATATCGCGGAAATTAGTGTCGCGGTTGCTGCCAAGCAGCCGCACTACGCCGTCCGCGCAAACTCCGCCGCTCTGCGCTATCAGCATTCCGAACACTGTCGTGTCGTCCTCCTGATAATACTCGGCGTTTATCGCCGCGCAAGGCAAGTCGGGCGGTATTATCTCAATGAAATTTTTCCCGTTTAAAAGCAATTCGCCAAGCTCCACGCTGACCTCCTAAAAGCCGTTATAACGCAGCTCTTTCATATCGGTGAACACAAAATCGGGTTCCTTGCGGAAGAAAATTTTCGGCTTGAAATCCGACTTGTCCGCGCAGACAAAGTTAAACGTTATCAAATAATAATTCCACACTTGGCAATCCCAAAAGGACGAGCGGTCGTTGTAGACTATACGTCCGCTTTTTCCGTTCGTCAGAGTGAACTTACTCTTTATCCACCCGCGCTGCTTTTTATCGGTGTAGAGTATCTCGTAGCCGTTTTCCGCGCGTTTCACGAAGATACGCTCCCCGAAAAAGTCGGGCGCGAATTTCCCCGTAAACAGCGCGTTTTCGCCGAGAATTTTCACTTTACTGCGCTGCTCCCAAATGCCCTCGGGCGCCTGAAAAAGTTCTGCCCTATTAAACAGAATTTCGTCCGAAATATCAGCCTTGTCAAACTCCACAGGCAGAAATTTCACAGCCCGCCGCGCGTTCGCGAAATTGCCGTAACGCACGGCTTTGGTATAAACGAGAACTATCTCCTGTACGAAAAGCATTTTCCCTCCGTCAGTCAACTATCTTGAAGCCCTTTTCCGTGAGCGTTCTCCTTATCTGCTCGAGATGCTCAAAGTTGCGCGTTTCGAGCTGAATACGCAAAAAGCAGCCGTTGATATTTGCGTTTGCATCGGCGCGTTCATGATGAACAGCAGTAACGTTGCCGCCCAAGTCCGCGATTATCTTTGACACACCCACAAGCTGCCCGGGCTTGTCCACAAGCTCGATAGTGAGCAGCGAAGCGCGCCCGCTTTTTACGAGACCGCGGCGGATAACACGGTTGAGAATTGTAACATCGATATTGCCGCCCGAAACCAAACAAACGACTTTCTTGCCCTTAACGGGTATTTTGTCGAACATGACTGCCGCCACGGAAACCGCGCCCGCGCCCTCTGCGATCAGCTTCTGCTGCTCGATAAGCGAGAGTATCGCACCCGAGATCTCGTCCTCGGTAACGGTAACTATCTCGTCAACATACTTGCTCACCAGTTCAAACGTATTCTCGCCCGGCTCTTTCACGGCGATACCGTCCGCAAGCGTCGCAACACTCTCCAGCCGCTCAATTTTCCCGTCCTTTACGGAGTTGTACATTGACGGAGCGCCCGCCGCCTGTACGCCGTAAACCTTTATTTTCGGGTTAAGCTGCTTTATCGCGAATGCCACGCCCGAGATAAGTCCGCCGCCGCCGACTGGCACGACAACCGCGTCCATATCGGGAAGCTGCTCCAGCAACTCCAGACCGATAGTTCCCTGCCCCGCGATAACGTTCTCGTCGTCGAACGGGTGAATAAACGTGTATCCTTTCTCGTCGCGGAGCTGAAGCGCCTTATTGTACGCGTCGTCGTACACCCCGGGAACAAGGCAAACCTCCGCGCCGAAGCCTTTCGTAGCCTCGACCTTTGATATAGGAGCGCCGTCCGGCAGACATATCAGCGACTTTATCCCCGCTTTGGTAGCCGCGAGCGCCACGCCCTGCGCGTGATTACCCGCCGAGCACGCGATAACACCCTTTTCGCGCTCCTCCGCCGAGAGCGTGGATATCTTGTAGTACGCGCCTCGCACCTTAAACGAGCCCGTGACCTGTAAATTCTCGGTCTTTAAGTACACGTCTGCGTCGGGGTTTATCTTCGGCGCTTTGATGAGGTCGGTCTTTCTGATGACCTCCTTAAGAACGTGCGATGCCTTGTAGATAGTGTCAAGTGTAAGCATTTTTTCTCCTCCTAATTATTGTCTGCACAGGAGAATAAAAAAGACCCCACTCCAACGGAACAAGGTCATAACATACGATTCAGCCTGTACATCCGTCAATGCACTTCCCTCTAACGGTGGAACTCCGTACAGCCTTACTAAAGGTTCGGGCTGTCTGCTCCGAGCGGATCATACGGGAGAAGCTCTGCCGACTTTCACCAACCGTCAGCTCTCTGAAAGGACTTTATTCCCATACGGCGCATTCACGCGCTCATCATAGCATTTATAAAATTATTATACACCAAACGTCAATGCTTGTCAATAGTTTTTTCGGGAAAATTTCCACCGCTTACATCATTTCTCTTGACAAACCCGCCGCAATGTGGTAAAATATAAAAGACCCCCCTTTCCATTTTGTATTCTTGTATTGAAATAAATTACAAGTTGTTGAAGAAAATAATTTGTACTATCATCATTAGGAGATTAAAAGAATGTTTAACGAAATATCATTCCCAAATCATGAATATGAAGCTATTCAGAAATATCTCAATGAACTCGGTTATTGTTATACTACGAGAGTATATAAAGAAGTCGGTAAATATAAGGTTGGAGAAATATATATTGCTCCATGGGGTGATTTGTTGAAAATAGATGAAGTTAAAAAATTTTGGAAAGTATCAGACCGCCCTTTTTATGACGAAATGAATGATAATGAAAAAGCACAAATCCGTAAATATTCTGAAGATTTAGGGTTGCCATATGAATTTATCAAATTTTCAAAAAGTATAACATAAACATTTTCTACAGTTATGAAACTTTTTTGAATTTTGTCACCAAACATTATGATATATTATTCGCACCGATAAATTCTTGTTTACTGCAGGAACGCAAATGTAAAAGGGAGAAAAGAAAAATCATCAAAGGAGAATACTTATGTATATAACTTGTTTAGATTTAGAAGGTGTACTCGTTCCTGAAATATGGATCGCGTTCGCCGAGGAAAGCGGCATACCCGAGCTGAAGCGCACCACGCGCGACGAGCCCGACTACGACAAGCTGATGAAGTGGCGGCTCGGCATACTTAAGGAGCACAACCTCGGACTGAAAGAGATACAGGCGGTGATTGCGAAGATCGACCCCATGCCGGGCGCAAAGGAGTTCCTCGACGAATTGAGAGCGCTCTCGCAGACGATAATCATCAGCGACACGTTTGCGCAGTTCGCGGGTCCGCTTATGCAGAAGCTCGGACTGCCGACTATCTTCTGCAACTCGCTCGAGGTCGCAGAAAACGGCGAGATTACCAGCTACAAAATGCGTTGTGAAAAGTCCAAGCTCACCACCGTCAAGGCTTTGCAATCAATCGGCTTTGAGACGATAGCGGGCGGAGACAGCTTCAACGACCTCGGAATGATACAAGCGTCGAAATTCGGTTTCCTGTTCCGCTCCACCGAGCAGATCAAAAAGGACTACCCCGATCTCCCCGCATTCGAGGAGTACGGTGAGCTTATGAAGTTCCTGAAAGAATGTCTCGCGAAATAAGCAATATGCAAAAAAGCGGCTTGAAAATTCCCAAGCCGCTTTTTTTTATCAGTCGTTCGACAGCATTTCCTCCGCCGCCGCAAGCGCGCTCGGAGAGTCTCCGCTGCCGTCTATGATACGCGCAAGCTCATGCTTGCGTCCGTCATGGTCAAGCTGCGCGATGTGCGTGAATGTCCGACCGTCCGCAGTCTGTTTCTCGATAAGCAGATGCGTGTCAGCTTTAGCCGCAATCTGCGCGAGGTGTGTAATGCAGAGCACCTGCCGCTTTCCCGCCGTCTCCGAGAGCTTTATGCCGACCTTTTGCGCGGCGCGTCCGCTGATACCCGCGTCCACCTCGTCGAAAATGAGCGTCGGGATATTGTCATGATCCGCGAGAACGCTCTTTATCGCAAGCATAATGCGCGACAACTCGCCGCCGCTGGCTATTTTGTTCAGCGGACGCGGCTCCTCGCCCGCATTCGCCGAGATAAGCATTTCAACGCTGTCCTTGCCGTTGATCGTGGTTTTTTCGGGATTTATCGCGAAGATTATCCGCACGTTCGGCATATCCAGAAAGCTCAATTGCCTGCATATTTCACGAGAAATATCGTCGGCTGCCTTTTTGCGGCGCTCGGTGATTTTTTCGGCAAGCGCACGGACGTTCTCGCCGACCTCGCGCTTTTTCTCGGCGAGAGACCCTATCTCGTCGTCCGCACCCGAAAGCTCGGCAAGCTCGTCTTTGCACTCTTCGAGATAATCCACCAGCTCGTCCGCCTCCATATTGTATCTGCGCTTTGCATGTTTCAGCGCCGAGACTTTATCTGACAGCTCCTGCGCGTTCATCTCGAAATCGTCGCTGCCAAGCGAAAAGATTTCGTCGGCGATATCGTTTAACTCGGGTATTACCGAGTTGAGGCGTTCGAGCAACTCTTCTGCGGCAGGCTCCGCCTTGACAATCTTTTCGAGATACCTCGCCGCGCTTTGAACAAGATCGCACGCCGCCGGTTCGCCCTCGGAATTAAGACAATTATACGCATTCGCGCCCGCCGAGATTATCTCCTCATTCTGCTGCATACGCGCAAGCTCCTGCTCCAGACGGTCGCCGTCGCCCTTTTCAAGCTTGAGCGCGCTCAATTCCTCGATAACGCCGTTTAAATGCTCGATCTTCAGTTCGCGCGTCTTGACCTCGTCCTGAAGCACTTTAAGGCGCTTGGAGGTCCTCGCGAACTCGCGGAACGCTGCGCGGTATATCTCCAGCTCCTCCGCAATTTCCGCGTAATTATCGAGAATATCGCGCTGATTGTCATTCGACATCAAAATACGGTTTTCGTGCTGTCCGTGAACGTCCACGAGCATACTGCCGATTTCCCTGAGCATAGCCGCCGTCGCCGTGCGCCCGTTGATACGCGCGGCGCTTTTACCGTCCGCGGAGATCTCGCGCATGAGCAACAACTCATCTTCAGGCTCGAAGCCCAACTCCGACAGCTTTGCTGCAACCTCCTCCGAAAGATCGTCAAACAGCGCGGTGATGACCGCCTTCTGCGCGCCCGTCCGCACTATATCCTTTGTGGTTCTCTGACCAAGAATTGCATTTATGCCGCCGATGAGTATACTTTTACCCGCGCCCGTTTCGCCCGTGAATACGTTAAAGTTCCCGCCGAAATGCGCGGACGCCTTTTCGATAACGGCAAGATTTTCAATTGAAAGCTCCCTTAACATTTTCCTCAATCCTTATCCGTCAGCCGCGCAAGCTGTACTATAAGCTGCACAGCGTGGTTTTCCGATCTTGTGACGATAAATACGGTATCGTCGCCCGCAATAGTTCCGACCACCGCGCCGAAGTTTTGCTCGTCAACCACCTTGCAGGCGGCGTTTGCAAGCCCCGCGTGGCATTTAAGCACTACCATATTCTGCGCGTAATCCATTGAAATGACCGACTGCGCGAATATGCTGCTGTACTCGACCCCGTGAGGCGTTGTCCCCGAAAAGTAACGGTTCACGTCGTTTTCAGACACGCTTTTGAGAATTTTCAGCTCGCGTATATCCCTCGAAAGAGTTGACTGTGCCGCATTTATCCCCTCACGCTCTAGCAGCGCTTTCAGATCGTTCTGCGTCTCGATCTCGTTCTCGGAGACTATCCTCATAATTGCCGCGTGACGTTCCTTTTTGTTCATAACAACCTCTTATTTAAACGGCGTCATTAGTTTATTGTGGATAGCGCCGTAGAATCCGCTGCCCGTTTCTATCAGACCAAGCGACTGCTGCGAGCGCATGATCTGCAGAATATCGCCGTCTAAAAGCGGTATTCCGCTGCCGCCGTCCACACTGAACGTCGCCTTGGAGTTCTGATAATGGTTTACCCGTGCGGTGATTATCTGCTTGTCCGAAAACAGCATCGGACGGTTGAACAACGTGTGCGGACACAGAGCCGTAAACTCAATGCACTCCAGATCGGGCGACAGTATCGGTCCGCCCGCCGACAGCGAATACGCCGTCGAACCCGTCGGCGTGCTGAAAATAACGCCGTCCGCGCGTACTCGTGATACCTCCGCGTCGCCGCAGTTCACCACATATTCGGGGAGCTTTGAAACGCTCGAACGCGACAGAATAACGTCGTTCAGCACGCGCTCCACGAAAATCTCCCTCTCCTCGCGGAACACCTTGCATTCCAGCAAAATGCGTTTGCTTACCGAAAAGTCGCTTTTGAGCAGTTCGGGAATAACGCCTATCTCATGCGGCTCTATCGTCGCCATAAAGCCCAGTCTGCCCATATTTACGCCAAGCAGCGGAATGTCAAATTCGGCGGCTGTCTTGCCCCATTTAAGTATAGTGCCATCGCCGCCTACCGTTATGATAAAGCCGCATATTTTCGGCGACTCGACGATATCCGCGCCTATTATTTCCGCGTACTCCGAATCTCTCCCGTAAACGCACGGCACAAAGCCGCTATTTTTAAGCAGCACAATAAGCTCCGCGGCAAGCTCCGCCGAACCGTCCCTGCGGATATTACACCCGATCAATACTCTCATTGCCGCTCCTTTCTCAATCCCAACAGATATTCAACGTTTCCGTCACCGCCCGTTATCGGCGACTCCGACGTTCCGATCACCCCGAAACCGCACTGCTCCGCGAATTGCTTTATTTCCTCAACGCACTTTAAACGCACCGATTCGCTGCGGACTATCCCCTTTTTCGATAAACTTCCGCGCCCCGCCTCAAACTGCGGTTTGATAAGCGCGACCGCAGTACCGTGCTCCGAGAGAAGCCTGTAAATATACGGCAAAATAAGCTTTAACGAGATAAACGAAACGTCCGTGCCGATAAACTCCGCCGCCATTACGCCGTAACCGTCAAACGAGAAATCGCGGATATCCGTCTGCTCCAGCGAAATAACGCGCTCGTCCGCACGCAGCCTTTCGTGGAGCTGACTGCTGCCCACGTCCACCGCGAACACCCTCGCTGCGCCGTTTTGCAGCATACAGTCGGTAAATCCTCCCGTCGACGATCCTATGTCAAGACAGGTCTTTCTGTTCAGATCAATGCCCCATAGCCAAAGCGCCTTTTCAAGTTTCTGTCCGCCGCGCCCGACGTACCTCGGCAGCTTTTGGCGAACGATATCCACAGCGTCCGTATCTGCGATCTCAAGCGAGTTTTTGACGGCGATTTTGCCGTTTACGGTCACGCCGCCGATATTTATAAGCTGCTGCGCGGAGCTTCGGCTGCGGCATATTCCCTTTTCCGTTAAGTACATGTCCAGACGCATAATTACCCTTTCAAATAGATACCCATACTGTCGCCGTCGCCGCAGTAGCAGACCACCCAGTCAAATTCTGCGCGTTTCGGAAGTATGTAAAAGTCCTCGGCCATAGACGAGCAGTCGCTCAGAATTTGAATTATCTCGGGCAGCTTTCCCTCGTACACCCAGCCGCAGTCGTTTATGTAGTAATATTTGGCAGGGCGGTTTTCTTTCGGGATAAGCTCATCGATTTTCCCGACAAATTTCGTCCAGTCTGCGATATCGAATCCGTTCTGAATATGCCCCGTATAAGCGAGCTCAGGTCGGAATTTCAGCCACAGATAACTCAGATGAATATTCGGCGAGGTCTTATAGTCGATGAACGTGTAGTAAAACCGCCTGATAACGCTTTCCCACTCGTTTTTCGGGGCTTCGCGGAAATTAGCGCGGTCTATATTCAGGTCCTTTATCGACTGCTCCGCTTCAATGCGCACCTCGTACCGAAAACTTCGTTCCGCGTCGCTGAATTTCGACATCACCTTTCCTCCAGTCTACCCGCCATTCCATCAAAATCCAGTCCGTACATTGCAAGCTGCTCGTCGACGGTAGCCGCAGGAACGAACCCGTCCTCGACACCGACGCACTCAACACGCCCCCGATAACCGCGCCGCGCAAGCTCCGCGAAAAAGCCCTCCGCAGCGCCGCCGTGTATCGAGCCCTCTTCAAAGAACACAATACGCTCATAACCCGCAGCAACACCAAATATCTTCACGGGAAACGGATTTATCGTCACAAGCCGCAGCATATCCGCGCCCGTTCTGTCACACGCTCTTGAGAGATCCGCCGATATTCTGCCGTATGTTATCGCGAGAGTTCCCGAGGATTTTCCCGAGTAATAATACTCACGAACAGGCTCAAACGCATTTCTGAAACGCTCCGGAACACCCATGACCGCCGGCTCACCGCCCTTTGGGTAGCGCACGCACGCAATGCCCTCTGTACGGTAGACTGCCTCGGACAAGCACCTCCGCAGCTCCTCGAACGTTGCGGGACAGAAGATCGCGGTATTCGGCACGGCGCGCAGCATCGGCACGTCAAAAATTCCTTGGTGCGTTTCGCCGTCCGCTCCCACGAAGCCCGCGCGGTCGATACAAAGCGTGATGTGAGTTTTCTCGATCGCGCAGTCGTGAATTATCTGGTCGAAACCGCGCTGCAAAAACGTCGAGTACACCGCGAACACCGGAAGCATTCCCTGAACCGCCAGACCCGCCGCGAACGTCACCGAATGCTGCTCGGCGATACCCGTATCGAAAAATCTCGGCGCGCAGCTGTTCTTAAAGTAGTTCAAGCCGACCGCGTACTTCATCGCCGCCGTTATCGCGCAAATGCGGCTGTCGGACTTTCCGATCCGCTCCAGCTCGCGCCCGAACGCCTCCGAAAAGCTCCTGTCGCTATGTACGGGAAACCCGTCATAAACGAACTCCTCCACCACGCCGTTTTCCGCGACCGCATGGTATTCCCCAGGATTAAGCTCCGCGGGCTTGTAGCCCTTGCCCTTTCGCGTGAAAACATGCACCACGCATGGACGCTTCATCAGCTTTGCCACCGAAAGCGCCTCAGTCAGATCTTCAAGATCGTGCCCGTCGACGGGTCCGATATACGCAAATCCAAGGTTTTCAAACAGGTTGCTGCTGTCGTACAGAGCCTCTTTAACAAGCGTTTTGGTCGCCGCGAGAGCTTTCTCCAACGAACGCCCCACCAACGGCACCGCCGAAAGTGCGGTCTTGAAACGCTCCTTGGCACAGTAGTATTTTCTCGTCGAACGTATATGCGCCAGATACCTTGCCAGCGCGCCTGTGCTTTTGCTTATCGACATGGCGTTGTCGTTGAGGATAAGTGTAAGGTTAGAGGCGGTCTTTCCTGCGTTGTTAAGCCCCTCGTAAGCCATTCCGCCCGTGAGCGCTCCGTCGCCGATAACCGCCGCCACCGCGCCGTTCTCGCCTTTAAGACGCATAGCCGTGGAAATTCCGTAAGCCGCCGAAACGGAGGTGCTGCTGTGCCCCGAAATGAAAGCGTCCGCGCGCGATTCCGCGCGGCGCGTAAATCCCGAAACGCCGTTCTTTTTCCGCAGCATATCAAACCGCGAGAGCCGCCCTGTCAGCAGCTTGTGCGCATATGCCTGATGACCCACGTCCCAGATCACCTTATCGCCGCCGAAAACGTCGTAAACATAATGAATAGCGACCGCAAGCTCCACCGTTCCGAGATTTGAGGACAAATGCCCGCCGTTTTTCATTACAGTATGCAAAATACAGCCCCGCAGCTCTCTGCAAAGCGCCTTAAGCTGCGGAGTGGTCATTTCTGAAATAGTGCCGTGATTTATATTGTCGTTAAGAAACATAAAAATGCCCCCATATTATTTAAGCGGAAATACCATTGCGATCAATATTCCGAGCAGCGAGCCCGCAAGCACCTCTATCGGCGTATGTCCGAGAAATTCCTTGAGATCCTTTTGATTGACGAGTTCGTCTATGTCCGGGTCCTCGTCGCCGCCGCTTAGCTGCGAGATCTCGTCGTCGAGATTATCCACGATATGCCGCAGCTTGTTCAACTCCTTAGCGTGCAGCCCCGCGTTGTACCGCACGCTCATCGCGTCGTAGATGACAATCGCCATAAGCAATGCCGCAAAAGCAAATTCCGTGCTTGTAAAGCCCTTTAGCCGCAGCGTATAAAGCGCGACGGAAACCACTAACGACGAATGCGATGACGGCATTCCGCCCGCGCCCGTTATCCTTTCGGGATCGAACGTCTTGTATTTTATTGAATAGTGGAGCGTTTTCAACACTTGCGCCACTATCCACGATATAAAACCCACCGAGATAATAGGGTTCAGCATTAACAATTTCATCATTTTTTAAGCATAGTCCTCCGTCAATATTGACGATCTAAAAGCATATTTGTAAGCCCCACAAGAAACTCGTTGTCCTCGAAGTCCGCAAGCAGCTCCGCCGCCTGCGCCGTGAGCGACCGCGCCTGTTCCCGCGCTTTTTCAAAACCCACTGCCGTGACATATGTGTACTTCCCATCCGCCTTATCACTGCCGACGGGCTTTCCGAGCAGCTTTTCGTCTGCGGTAATATCGAGGATATCGTCGACGATCTGAAACGCTAGCCCCAGACGCTGACCGTAGCTCCCCGCCGAGAGCTGCTTATCCGCACCCGCGCCTGCCGCGATACACCCCGCCTTGCAGCAGAATTCGAGCAGCGCGCCCGTTTTCATTCGGTACATTTCAAGGATAACGCCCACAGGCGGCTGCTTTCCCTCGTTTTCAAGGTCGACGGTCTGACCGCCGATCATTCCTGATATACCCGAAAGCTCACTCAGCAGCTTTATAATGCGGAGCGCCGCGTCCTGTGAGAGCGTTTTCTTCAAGCCCGCCTCGGCGATTATCTGAAACGGAAGTATCGCCAACGCGTCGCCCGCGAGCACAGCCGCCGCCTCGCCGAACGCTTTGTGGCATGAGGGTTTTCCGCGCCGCATATCGTCGTCGTCCATGCACGGCAAATCGTCGTGGATAAGCGAGAATGTATGCATCATCTCAATAGCGCATGCGACGGGCAGAGCAGTTTCCGGTTCGCCGCCGCACACGCGGCAGAATTCCATAACGAGCACCGGACGAATACGCTTTCCCCCCGCCGATAAGCTGTAACGCGCCGCGTCCGCAACGCTTTTTTGCAGACACTCAACCTCGGGGAGATACCTTTGCAGCGCCTCTTCGGTCATTTCCGCGTAGTCCGCGAGCCTTTCCTCAACGTCCATTACTGCTCCTCCAGCTTTTCAACGGTGAGCTTCGCGCCGTTAATGTATTCCTTGAGCTTTTTGGTAAGCTCCACAGCCTCCGTATATAATTTCATGCTTTCGTCGAGCGGAAGATCAGAGGCTTTCATTTTCTCCGAAATCTCTGCAAGTCTTTTCATTTCCTTTTCAAAATCCATTTTACTGTTCCTTTACTTCCTTGACCGCAGCCGAAACGCTGCCCTTGTTGAACGTCACGTCAATTATATCGCCGACCGCGAGTTCGCCCGCGCTCCTAATGGTCTTACCGTTATGCTTAGCCGCTGAATATCCGCGCGACAGCACCGCCATGGGATTAAGGTCGGACACCGACTGCGCGTGTTTTTGCAGCGCGAACTCCGCGTTTTCGAGTTTTCTGTGTATCGACTGCGAAATGCTCTCGGAAAAACGCGACAGGCTCTGCTCCCACCGAAGTATACGGTTCTTCGGGGAGTTCAGCTGAACGTCCTTTTCCAGCAGCACGAGCCGTCTTTCGCAAACGTCTATCAGCCGTTTCATCTCGTTGTGAAAAAAATGTTCTATCCCGTCGAGCCTTGCCGCCTCTCCCGCAGCCTCCCACGTCACTATTACCGCCGCCGACGTCGGCGTTGAAGCGCTCACGTCCGCAACGTCGTCCGACAGCGAGTGATCGACCTCGTGACCCACCGCGCTGACGGTCGGTATCGTTGAAGCAAATATCTCCCTCGCGAGTTCCTCCGAATTAAAGCAGTCCAGATCCTCCTTAGAGCCGCCGCCGCGCGCGATTATCATCACGTCCGCGCCGATGGTCTGCGCTCTGCGGACAGCCGCCACCAACGACGGCACGGCGTTCGCGCCCTGAACCTGTGCGGGAACACACACCAGCGTCACTGCGGGAAACGTCGCCGCGACCTTATCGCAGATATCATGCCACACCGCGCCCGTCGGTGAGGTCACGACCGCTATTTTTTTCGGGAAACGCGGCAGTGGACGGTGTTGATTAAACAACCCCTCATTGCGCAGGCGCTCCGTCAAAAGCTGCAAAGCCGCCGCTCTCGCGCCCTCGCCGTAGGGGATTATGTCCTCGCCCTTTATCTGATACTTGCTCGCCTTAGGGCTTATTGAGACGCTCCCGAGCACTATGATCTCATCACCCTCCTGCGGCAGATACGTCAGCCGCGACGACGCCTTGAATATCGCCACGTCCAGTACGCTCTTATCGCCGTCACTGCCGCGCAGCGAAATGAATATCCAGTCCATATACGCGCTTTTATGCTGCACCGTGATCTTAGTCACCTCGCCGCACACTCCGATATTGCACAGCGACGGACAGCTCATAAGCGCGCCCTCGACCTGCTCCGTAAACTCCTTTACGGACAAAACCAAAGTACCGTCGTCAAGCATTTTCAAGTTCCCTCATATACGAATTGAGTATCCCGTTTATAAATCCGCTGTCCGCTTTCAGCGAGTACTTCTTCGCCAGCTCCACAGCCTCGTTTATCGCAGCGGCGTTCGGTACTCTATCGCAGTATTTCATCTCGTAAACGGCAATTTTAAGTATTATCATATTCACCTTGGCGATACGCGAGACCGACCTCGACGCGGAAAATTTCGCGATTATATCGCGCAGCTCCTCGTCGTGCTCCATAACGCCCTTTACTATCTCGTCCGTCTGCTCGTTTTTCGCCATATCAAACGCCTCGGCGTTCAGCTCGTCTATTTCCTCGAGCGTTGTGCCGAACATCAGCTGATACAAAATCAGAAATGCGCCCTCGCGAACCTCCGGACGGCTTAATTTTTCACTCATCTGCCCACCCCGATCTTATTCTTCCGCAGCGGGCTGCTCGTTTTCTTTATAGCTTACTCCCGCAATATTAACATCTACCTTTGTCACCGTAAAGCCCGTCATATTCTGAACCGCACTCTTTACGCTGCGCTGGATATTTTCCGCGACCTTTACCGCGTTATATCCCTCGACGACCGAAATGTCAAACTTAATCGCCGCCGCTTCCCCGAGTATTCTCGCACGGACTGGTCCGCGGAATTTCGACATTGCGGACGGCGCTTCAAGGTGCTGCCCGTTTACGGCAACGCCCTCGATCTCGCACGCGGCTGTCTCCGCGATCTTCAATATTACCTCTTCAGAAACCTTGATACTGCCCGCAGTATGTCTTTTAGATGTTTCCATATTTCCTCCCGATCCAAAAACGTTTTGCCGTCTTGTTGCCGATCATATTTTTCCAGGCGGCTCAATGCCGCATTTTTCCTTATACTACATTATTATACCACAAACTCCGATAATAAACAAGTGCTTTTTTAAAGAAAACTGTAACCAAAATCATTTTTTGGAATAAAATGCGATTAGAGCAAGCAAAATCAGCAGAAAGGCGGTGAACGGTATGCGGGGACCGAGAAGAAGAAAACGCAGACGCTGCGGCGCGGGAACGGGGATTGTGCTGGCGATAGCGGCGTTTCTGGGCGCACTTATGTGCCTTTCCTTTTTCTCGTTCAAGGTAATGCTGTTCGTTATCGCCGTGTTGCTGATAGTGCTGGGGATTTTCCTTTTGCGGTTATGAGAGGAGAGTTACATATGAAAGTTGTCGTAGTGAAAAGTCCTAAAATGTTCGTCGGCTTTTTAAGGCTGATGTTCGGCATCAAAAAATCCGAGATGACCTGATGGCATAAGACAAGCCGCAGCCCCATACAAGGCTGCGGCAAACGTTATTTCACCTCAACAATCGTTATGTTATCGCTCGCGACCTCTACCTCCGAAAGCAGCGTCGACTTTATTTTCGCCGCGCCCGCCGCGTCCAGACCGTCCGTCTTGACGATAATATTCGCGCCGCCCTCGCTTAAATAGCACAGCGCGTCCGCGAACCCCTGTGCTTTCAGCAGCGTTTCAATTTTATTCTCGCTTTCGATAACGTTGCTTAAGTTCTGCGCGTTTGTTTCCACTACCGTCAACTCGTCCTTGGTCATATCGCCGCCGTTATACATACTCGCGATGACCTGTGCCGCCTCGTCGCGCGTTTGCTGCTTATCCAACCGAGCCTGCGCGAAATACGCGTCACCGCTTGCGTTATTTGCCACGAACGACGTATCGCCGTAGTTCGCGCCAACCTCCGCCGACGGCTGAGTCACGTCCTTCTTTCCCGATGACACGATGAAATTCACCGCGACCGCCGCACCCAGAAGCACCGTCAGCGACGCTATCACTATCTGTTTCTTCCCGATGATCAAATTCAATCTCTTCATAATTTCTCCTTATCTTAAAATGCAAAAGCTCGCGATTTAAAAGCAAAAGCTCGCACCGCTCACTTCGTTCGCCAGCCAACGGTAACTCCTCCGCTTCACTTCGTTCCGCTCCGTCGTCACCGTTGCTTGCAACTTTTGCTGCTGCGATAATCGTTGGTCGCCTTTCGGCTTAGCGGCTGTGATTGCGTGCGGTGATGTTGCTCTCTGCTATTAAATTTCTCCCCTATTTGTAGATTTAGATTACGCGCCACGCAAAACAGGAAGTCCACGCGCGACTTTTTGCGTGTTTTGACAAGCAAAAAACGCAAAGGGTTTCGGCGCAGCTGAAACTTAGCTAACAGGTCACATAAACCTTGGACAGCCCGATATTCAGCGCTTTTGAGACCGCATTCGCGACGCGCTCTTTCACCACCGGATCGGACGCGCCCGTGCAAACCACCGCCGCACCGCGAACCTTGGGCAGCACTGTACCCGTTTGCAGCGGCTCCTTCGAGCTGCCCGCAAGAACCACCTCCGTTTCTTTTTTACCGCTTTGAGCGCTACCTTCCGGTTTGCTCTCGGACGAGCTTTCCGAACGTCTGTCCTTTTCAAAGACCCGCTCCGAGACCGTGTCCAACGTCACCATGACCGTCACTTCGCCCGCACCGTCTATCTGCGACACCAGCCGCACCAGCCGCTGTTCAAGCTCGCGCTCAATTTCAGCAGCGTTCTCGTTTGCCGCGTAAGGCTCGGTGACGTTCTTTTCCCCGCGTTCGCAGGAAACGGTGCTAAGCAACAGCAACAGCATGACCGCAACCGCGCCCGCAACTATGATCTTTCTGCCCTTATCCCCGAGCAGAACCTCCTTAATTCGCTCCGATAACCTCACTCCTTTACCTCCGCCGTAACTTTTATATCCTCCGAAAGCTCGCGTGAGAGAAGCTCCGCCGCCGCTGCTGCCGCCGCATGCTCACCCTCGCCGAAGACGAGCTTTACCTGTGTAATATTTATGCTGTACAAACCCGAAATATTAACGATAACGTGAATTTCTTCGGGATAAATTTGATGTTCGCCCAACAGCTTGTACAGCTTATCCGACATATCACTGCATATCTTCCGCTGTAAATTTTCGTTGACGTTAGCCGTCATTCCCAAATAATTCCCGTTTTCGCCGAGATCGTAGTTCTGCGTTCCGAAATCAACATCTGCGCCAGTTACCGCCGTTATTCCCGTCAGCAGGAACACCGCCGCGATCAGCAGCGATATCTGTTTCGCGTACTTATTCTCCGGAACCAGCATTCTGAACAGCGCAGTACATATCGCCGCAATGCATACAGTCGACAAGAATTTCATTTTTACACCGTCCCCGTTATCGCCAACAGCAGCGCCGCCGCCAGAGTATTCAGCAGCAGAAAACACACTGTTACCGCGATTATTATCGTCATCACCGCGCTGCAGCTTTTCAGCAGCGCGGTAAGTTCTTTAAGCCCGAACATCTCCGCCGCGTACTGCGAACAGGTAAGCGCCGCCTTGTAGCAGATAAGGCTCACCAGCGACGGCAGTATTATTGCCGCGACCGCGATCATTCCGTAAGTACCTATGCTGCTTTTAAGCATGGTAATGCTTCCGCTGAACGTGTTCACCGCATCGGAGATCGTTCCGCCGACTATCGGAACGCCCTGTGATACCATAAACTTCGCCGCTTTTATCGCCGTATTGTCGGCTGCCGAAGCCACCAGCGTCTGCGCCGAGAGAACGCTCATAAACACTGTCATTATAAGCGTTAGTCCCCACACCACAAACTTTTTCACGAGTTCTCCCAGCTTGTCCAGCTTCAGTTCGGGATGAACCGCTCCCGCCGTCGACACGCCGATTATAGTACCGCACAGCGGCGCTAAAAAGTTCACCGCCAGCTGCGAGAAAAGCTGCGTAGCTGCAAGCGCCGCAGAATTGACCGCCGTCGCCGTGGTGATATGCCCAAGCACCGCCGCTATCGCCGTGAACGCGGGAATGAAAACCAACATAAAATTTGCCGCCGCACTAAGCAGCCCCAGCGTTCCGTCAAGCACCTCGTACACTGCCGACGCGGCTATTCCCGCGCCGCACAGCACGCCAACCGCCGAAAGTACTCCTTTCATGCCGCCTTCCGTGCATACGCTTTCGGCTATCGCGCAGAACAGCACCACTCCGCACAGCGAGCACAGCAGCGCAAGCGGCTTTGTCGCGCTCCCCTTGAACGTCTCCCAAATTTCTTTCAGTACCCCGCCGAACGTTAAATTCAGCGCACCCGAGTTGTCAGGGGTTATCCCCTCACTTTCGAGAATGCCGCGCGCATCGTCCGGGAGCGCCTCCGAAAGACTGTCCTGCCCGAAATCAAGCTCCTCAGCGTAAGCAGTCGGAGAAAATAACAGGGTTAAAACAACGGTCAAAACAGCAAAATAAAACTTCTTCATAGCTTTTATGTTCCTTTATATTTTTGAGCACGCAAAAAATACGACGAAACCTCTATCGTCAAGGTCAATAAACAGTCAAGGAGCGCGGTTCATACCCCTTTCAACGGTGAGTAGCCTTAAAGTTTAAGTCACCGAAAAATGCGGAAATGGGGAGGGGGAGATGGGAAGGGTGTCCTCTTACAACCGTGAGAGGACATAGAAAATGAAAAGAAACGGCAACGACCAACTCAAGCAAAAAAGCTTTTAGCAAGCACAGAGATACTATCATAAATTTTAACCAATAAGCCCCGTTACCATATTCGCCAGATTAGTAAAGACAGGCAGCGAGATAGCCGCAATAGAAATTCTGCCGCCAAGCTCCAGCTTTGAAGCGACGGCGGTTTCCCCCGCGTCGCGGGCGCAGTCTGCTGAAAGCGTGGTAATATAGCAAACCGCGAGCGCTTTAAGCAGAACTTTTGTAAATTCACCGTCAATGCCGGCACTCTCGGCAAGCTCCGCTATCGCCTTTATCGACGGCGCGGCAGTCGTTATCACGGCGGCGAGTATCGCAAGCCCTGCCGCTATCCCGACGAACACCGCGCTCTCGGGCTTTATCTGCCGCACGATAACGCACAGTGCCACTGTCAGTATCCCAAATCCGCAAAGCGTTACAATATCCATAGCATTACCACAGCCCGAAAACGTTCCGTATCGTCTCGAACAGCTCCTCGATAGCGGGTATTATCATCATCAGCACGATTATCAGCCCCGCCACGGTAAGCATAACAGCCTGCTCGTCATGGTCGGTCTTTTTGAGAATTAAATTCAGCACCGCCACGATTATTCCCACCGCGGCGATCTTAAAAAGCAAGTCAAGCTCCATAGTCCGTCCTCAAATAATAATGACCGCTGCCGCGATACCGCACAGCATACCTACCTGCATTACAGCCTTTCCCTTGCGCGTATACGCCTCACGCGCGGATCGCTCCATTTCGGAGAACCGCTCCGCATACAACCCGATAAGCCGTAGCGTGCCCTCTCTGTCCGAAGTGCCGATGCTCTGCCCCAACTCTGCTAACAGCGCGGCTTCTCCGTTCTTTTGCGGCAGCCGCAGGCACGCGTTCTCCCATGCGCTTTTTGCGTCCTCGCCGTTGTCGATATACCCGCGCACAAGCTCCGCGAAACGTCCGTCCGCGCGGCTTATCAGTTCGTCCAGCGTAAGCCCCGAACAGCGTATCTCGATAAGGAAATTCCCCAACATCTGCGATATCTCGCCTAGAAACAGCGCGCGGTTTTTCAGCTCCCTGCTCCGCCGAAAGCCCTCCAACAGACAACAGCACAGCGCTATCAGAGCTGCCAACAATCTCATATCATCACCCTCGTCAAATCGGCATAAGCATACGTTTTTTACCCTTTGTTTTCCCGATAGTCAAGGAGCCGTCCCCTGTCGCCGATAAGCGCGCAAACGTCAAAAAACGGTGCTATTCCGCGCGTCTGCGGACGTTTTTGAAGCTCGTCAAGACTTGCCGCGTGCGCCGAAGCTGCCAGCTTCACTCCGCAGAACAGCGCCTGCTCGATCGCGGCCTCGTCATTGCCTATCTCGTCACAGATGATGACCTCCGGACTTAACGTGCGCAGCGCCAGCATTATCCCGTCGCTTTTCAAGCAGCCGCACAGCACGTCAGTATTCAGACCGATATCCAGCGTCGGCGTTCCATGAAACGACGCCGAAAGCTCGTTGCGGCTGTCGATGAGCGTTACCCTGTGCCGTTCGCCGAGCCGCCTTGCCAGATCGCGAAGCACCGTTGTCTTTCCGCAAAGCGGTTTCCCCGCGATAAGCACTGAGCGCATTCCTCCCGAAAAGAACCGCGAATATACCTCGTCCGCGCAGCCCCTGATCTCATGCGCAATTCGTATATTCAGCCCCGAGATATCTTTGAACATCTCGATCTTTCCGCCGTTCGTGACCGCCGTGCCGCATATCCCAACGCGGTGCCCGCCGTCAAGCGTGACAAAGCCCTGTGCGATTTCCTCCTGAAAGCTATGCACCGAATATCTGCATATCTCCGCGAAGCAGTCCGCAATCTCCGCCGCCGAAAACGGCTCGGAGCACACGCGCATATCGCCGAGAATATTCACGCAGACGCTCGGTCTGCCCGCGCGCAGCCTTATTTCCGCAACGCCCGACAAAGGCTCTGTTATGCGAATTTTGGCCGCCGACTTTAATGGGAGCTTCACTGTGTTTATCATTTTCCGTCCTCCGCTTTCGGTAACTTGTCCGCTGTTTGTTTAATTCTATGAGACTTGAATTTAAAATAGAACAAAACCTCACAGTCCTACCTGCATATTCGGCGAAAAAGGCATAACAATAAGCCGCATACAAAGCTCCGTATGCGGCTTATTTACTTTTATCACAGCTTATTCCAATACCTTGTAAACCCGTCAGCCCAGTACTTACAGGGCAAAACCGCTATTGAAAAGCACTTTGCCGGCGCGGCGATTATCGGCATCAATCCGCTCTTCAGCACCTTTTTCGGCAAATGCTCACGGAAAACGATCACACTTTGCATTGTAAGGTTCATCGGAAAATTGCCGCCGTCGTCTGCTTTTATCCTTACGCGCAAACGGTCGAGCTCCCCCGCAATTACTGCGGCTGCCTCCCGTATCCACTCGGGATTTTCCTCGGGCTTTCGCTCTTTGCACTCATAAAGGTAATTTGCAAATGACTTCATTATCAGCGGATCGGAGATCGAGGTTTTCGGGCGCTTGTGATTGAACACAACCTCCGCCACGCTCGACGCAGGGCTTCGCAGCGTCGGCGCATTGAACAGCACGCGGTTCGCCTGCACAATACAGGAATAGTATACCTCGCCCCATTTCAACAATATGGGAAACTCCGCGTACAGCTTTGAAAGCTCGTCGTCCGCCTTGAGCCACGGCGGCTTCGGCGGCAGCGTAAGCCTGTCCTTGTGCCTGTGGAAATTCGCACTCATAATTTCAAGGTCGACGTTGAGATCCAGATCCATTATGCTCAAGACCCGCGTACCTCCACAACCAACGCCGTTCCCGAATGAACGGTTATCTCCGCCGTATCGTCGATTATCTCATTGCTTACGCCCGTCGGCATATCGTTGGTGAGCGGGTGATTTGTTATCGGATACTTCACGCCCTTTTCGGTAACGACCGCAGTCTTGTCATACGCAAAAACCGAGAGATAGCCGTCAAATTTCGGTATCGACCTGCTCTCGTTCGACAACAGAAAAAGCTTGGTATCATCGCCGAAAAGCGCACCGTTTATCCCGCGTATTTTAAAGTGATAAAGCATCTGGATATTCGCGATCGTGTGGTCAATTCTGCCGCCGAGCGCACAAAAGAACCGCAGCTCGCTGCAGCCGTATTTCAGCGCGAAATCCGCCGCGAGCATAGCGTCGGTGTCGTCCTTGACAGGCGAGACCTTAACGCACTCCACTCCCTCGGGCACGGCAGACTTCGCGCTGTCGAAATCGCCGACAACAAGATCCGGTCTGATGCCCGCCTCCAACGCAACGTCAAGCCCCCTGTCTGCAGCAATGACAAAGCCCTCCACAAGCTCCTTTTTCAGCCCCTTTGTGGGCGCTCCGCAGATTATCGAACAGATTTTTTTATCGTTCCCAGTCATTGATCTTACAAGCCTCCTCAAACATTCTCAAATAGCTGTCATAGCGCGACCTTGCGATCTTGTTTTCCTCGACCGCCGCCCTCACCGCACAGCCTTTTTCCTTAACGTGAACGCAGTTTACGAACGCGCACCCGCCCAGATACTCCCCGAACTCGCGGAACGCTCCGTCAAGCTCGCTCTTCGGAATGCGGCAATAACGCTCGGTGTCCACCGTCGAAAAACCCGGCGTATCGGCTATGTAACCGCCGCCAAGCCCAAAAAGCTCGACCTGCCGTGTGGTATGACGTCCGCGCCCGAGCTTCTTGCTGATATGCGCTGTCTCCAGCGCAAGCTCGGGATAAAGCACGTTCAGCAGACTGGACTTTCCCACGCCCGAATTTCCGACAAACGCCGCGGTCTTTCCCTCTATCAGCGCGCGAACCTCCTCTGCGCCCTCGCCCGTTAAATTGTCGACCGTGCAAACGTCAATGCCTATCGAGCGGTATATCTGCGGCAGATCGCCCGCACTTTCCAAGTCTATCTTCGTGAATACGACCACAGGCTCTATCCCCTTGCTGTCCGCGATAGCAATCAGCTTATCCAGTATAAAGCGGTTGACGGCAGGCTCGGCGACGCTGTTCACGAATAGAATCTTGTCCAGATTGGCAAGCGGCGGACGTACCAGAAAATTTCTCCGCTCGTGAATTTCGGAAATAACAGGCTCGGCGTTTTCGCCAATCTCCACAAGGACGCGATCTCCCGCAACGGGGCTTATCCCCTTGCTGCGGAAAATGCCCCTCGCCGCGCATTTAACGCCTTTCTCCGCATAGCCGTCAAGGGCGTCCACATAGTAGACGCCCCCAACAGCTTTTGTGATCAAGCCCTCAAAAGCTAATGCTGAAATTTTAATTACCCCCGATCGGTCAGTTGGAGCTACTGTCGTCCGACGAGTTTGACGAGTCAGACGAATCCGAAGAATCCGTGCTCTCCGTCGGCTCGCTGTAACCTGGTGTCGAGCTTGTGGAGGACGATGATTCGGAGGAACTCGACGACGGCGTATTCGTATCGCCCTTCAGCAATTCGGCAAATATTCCGCTGTTAGGCTGCCCGATCTGCTTTGCAGTTCCCTCCGTCTCAGTGAATGTTATCTCGACCTCAATGAACGTGCCTTCCTTGCCCGTTGCCTGGGATTCCACCTTGATCGCCAGATACTTCGTCTCTCCGGGCTTGCCCTTTACGTCGTATCTGATGCGCTTCGAACCGCTTAGCGACACGTCGCGTATCTCATTGGACGCTGCCTGATCGAGAACGGCATCAACGTAATATTTGATCTTGAACTCGCCTGTAATATTGTTCGGCAAGTCAATATTCACGGTCTTGGTGACCTCGGGAATATTGCCCGTGCTTACCGTAAGCTTTAACTCGTCGCCCTTGTTCGCGATAGTGCTTCTGGGCTTATCTTGTGCGATTATCTGACCCGCCGGCTCTTCGCTGTCCTTAGGTTCAAATATCGGGATAAGTCCCTGTTCCTTGCAGAGACGGTCTGCCTCCTCCTGCGGAAGTCCGACGTAATTCTCCACATAAACAGGCGTATTTGTCGGTCCGAGACTTACAATAAGATACACGGTCGAACCCACTTGAGCCATTTCGTGCGCCGCGGGCAGCGTTTTGATGACATTTCCCTTGGGAATATCGTCGCTCTCCGAGAATTGACTCGTGACCTTAAATCCCTCGCGCTTGAGCTGCTGCTCAGCAGCGGACTGCGTTCTGTTGGTGAAGTCCTGTATCTCGACCTTACGCGCGCCCATACTTACCTTAACGGTGATAGTTGTGCCGATCTTTGCGCGTCTGCCCTCGGGAGGATCCTGGTCAAATATCTGGTTTTGCGTGAATTCGCTGTACTGCTGCTCTGCCTTGATCTTAAAATACTCGTTGTTCTCATATTTGGCGTAAACCGTGTCCCAGTCCTCGCCGATCAAGCTCGGAACTGCAAACTCGTTGTCAGGGAAAATGCTGATATCGGTATCGCTCGTGCCGCTGTTGCTCGTTATATCCTGAATAGCTCCGAGACGGTTGGAAACAAGCGTCAGCACAAGAAATACGGTCGCGATAACGAAAGCTGCACCAACAGCGAACAATATCGGTATCATCGGGCTGCGGCGCTCCTCGTACTCGTCATCATCGTCGTACTCGTCGTCATCATCGTCATCGTCGTAATCCTCATCGATACGGATACGCGATTTGCGGCGCGCCGTCTCCATTTCGGCAGCGGGATTGGAGCGGTCGGCAAACTTCGCCGTACCGTCCGTTGAACTGTACTTGTAATCGAATACAATGCCGGGGTTCTTCTTGAAATCCTCCAAATCGGAAATCATTTCGCCCGCGGTCTGGTAACGCGCCTGCGGCTCTTTCTGCATAGCGCGGAGAACGATCTGCTCCAACCCCTCAGGAATGGTCTCGTTTATCTCCGTCGGACGCTTGGGGTTGCTCTGCATGTGCTTGAGCGCGATAGCAACGGGTGTGTCGCCATCAAACGGCTTTCTGCCCGTAAGCATTTCGTACAGCGCAACGCCGACCGAATAAATATCGCTTCTCTCGTCGGTAATATCGCCGCGCGCCTGTTCAGGGCTGATGTAGTGCACAGAACCTATCGTCTTTTCGGACATGGTCTTGTTGTTTTCGCGGTTAAAACGCGCGATGCCGAAGTCCATGACCTTGATCGTGCCGTCGCGCAGCAGCATAACATTCGAGCTTTTCACGTCGCGGTGAACGATACCCCTGTCGTGCGCATGCTGTAGCGCTCTGAGCACCTGCACGGTAAAGTGGACCGCGTCGCGCCATTTCAGTACTCCCTGCTGCTCTATATAGTCAGTGAGCGTAATTCCGTCGACATACTCCATAACGATAAACTGAACCTTGTCGGTAAAGCCCACGTCATAAATTTTTACAATATTCGGGTGGCTGAGGAGCGCGATCGCCTTGCTCTCGTTACGAAAACGGCGCAGAAATTCCTCGCTTCCCGCAAACTCGGTCTTAAGAATTTTCACCGCAACGATCCTGTCCTCCTGAACGTCGCGCGCCCGATAAATATCCGCCATACCTCCGACGCCGATAAGCTCGAGAAGCTCGTAGCGTCCGTCCAACTTTTTTCCGATGTTGTTATCCATTATTGATCCGCCATTTCTCCATACTTCTCTGTCGGGAATGCTCCCGCCGCGCCGCCGTATGGTACGAACGCTGTGTCCCCTTGTTTGTTAAAGCTTAATAGTTGAAAATATAAAATAACGTTGAAGAATACCCCACATTAAATAATACCACGATTTTCCCGAATTGTCAACATATCAGGAAAAAACCGATCGGTAAAAAAGGCAAAATAAACCACAAACAACACAAAATCCGAGAATTATTTCAAGCGATTTTTATCTGTTCTTCGCTTATTTTTCATAATATGAAAAGTATAATACGAGGTAAATTTGTACAAACTAACGAATTTCACGCTAAAACAAAATACTTGTCAAGGCACGATAAGCGCGACGGAAACATTGTCGTGACCGCCGTTGTTGTTGGCGTAATTTACCAGATTATCGCAGCATTCCTCACATGCGGAATCAAAGCAGATATCGAGGATATCCATATCGTCGCCGTAAGCCGAAAGCCCGTCGCTACACAGCAGAACCATATCGCCCTCCGTCAACGGCAGCTCGAAATAGTCCGGAGTTACGTCGCTCTCCGCGCCGATCGCACGCGTGATCTTATTGCGCTTAGGGTGATTTTTCGCCTGTTCCTCGGTAATCTCCCCTCTGTCCACCAGCTCGCGGACATGCGAATGATCCTTTGTGATCTGGCGTATGCACTCGCTGTCGTCGTCAGTGAAAAGGTGATAGCCCCTGCTGTCGCCGACGTTGACGATATACGCCGTTCCGCCGAACGCTATACACGCGACGCAAGTCGTTCCCATAACCTCGTGAGAATGCATTTTCGCAGTATCCCAGACCACATTGTTCGCCGCCACAATGCTTGTTATCAGCAAGTTTCTGACGGAGTTTCTGCTCATATTCGCGGTGAAATTCTGCTTTATCCGCTCCGATATCAGATCCACGGCGAGTTTGCTCGCAAGACCTCCCTCGCTCTCGCCGCCCATTCCGTCGCACAGCACCGCGGCACAAGCGGTCGGAGAAAGCATTTCACCCCATACGTTGTCCTGATTTTCCGTTCGGACAAGTCCTATATCCGTCTTTACAAAGACGTTCATAATAACACCACCCGTATTTACAATGTAAAGTTTACAATCAACTTAAAAAAATCATTTTCCCGATTTATCGTCACGGCGAAGCTGCCCGCAGGCTGCATTGATGTCCGCGCCGAGCGTTCTGCGCACCGTTGCGTTGATACCCGCCGCGAGAAGCCTTTTTTGAAATCGTTCCACGTAGCGGCTCTTCCTGAATTCCCGTTCCTTTATCTCGTTTACCGGAATGAGGTTGACATGGCAGTTCCTTTTGCCGAGCAGCTTTATCAGCTCGTCCGCGGAGCCGTCCGTGTCGTTCACTCCCTCTATCAGCGAATACTCAAAGCTGATCCGCCGACCCGTCGCCGCAAAATAGTCGTCACACGCTTTCATTAACTTAACAAGATCAAAGCGGTTATTTATCGGCATTATCGCGCTTCGCCTTTCGTCGGTCGCCGCGTGCAGCGAAATCGACAGCGTGACCCCGAGCTTCATCTCGGCGAGCCTGTAAATTTTATCGACAACACCGCACGTCGAAATAGACAAATGCCGCAAGCTCATTCCCTCGCCGTCGAAATTGAGAATCTGCAAAAATTTAACAACATTATCAAAATTATCCAGGGGCTCTCCGATACCCATAAGCACCACACTGTCGACGTGCCGTCCGCTGTAGCGCTCGCTCTCGTATATCTGCAAAAGCAATTCGCTCGGCTCGAGGTTGCGCACCCAGCCCGCAATTGTCGACGCGCAGAAGCGGCAGCCCATTTTGCAGCCGACCTGTGTTGATATGCACAGACTGTTTCCGTGCTTGTACTCCATAAGAACCGTCTCGACCGCCTCACCGTCGGAAAGCCCATATAAATATTTTACCGTATTATCTATCCGACTTACAAGTCTTTTTTTGATTTTTAGTGACTTTATACAAAATTTTCTTGAAAGCTCTTCGCGAAATTGTGCAGAAAGATTACTCATTTGTGAAAAATTCGTTACTTTTTTTACGTGAAGCCAATCGTAAACCTGCTTTGCCCGAAAAGCCTTTTCTCCCATAGCACAAATCTCGTTTGTCAACTCGTCTCTTGTAAGAGATAATATGTCAATTTTTTCCATAGAAACCTCTATTTAACGCGTCTGAAAGCCGCCGTAAAGAATCCGTCGCCGCCGTCCTCCTCGGGAAAAAACGTCCGCATCGGGCTGTTCTCCGCGCCCACGTAGGGAATAGGCTGCACTATTGGCGAGAACTCGGGGTGCGTGCTTGCGAACTCCTGTGCCACACCGTCGTTCTCCGCGCGTGAGAGCGTACAGGTCGAGTAGACCAATGTTCCGCCGACCTTGACGTACCTCGCCGAAACCTCCAGAATGGCTTTCTGCAAGCGCGGAAGCTCTTCAAATTCCTTTTCGTCCTTATACTTGATTTCGGGCTTGCGTCGTATAACTCCCAGACCCGAGCACGGCACATCGCACAGCACCCTGTCCGCCTGCGGCAACTCCTCGTTGAACCTCGTCGCATTATTCTGCCGAGGCTCGACGATCCTCAGACCGAGCCTTTCCGCGCCCTTTGCAATAAGCCCCGTGCGTCCGTCGTACAAGTCCATAGCGATTACGCGGCCGTTATTGCCCATTATCTCCGCCATTGTAAACGATTTACCGCCCGGAGCGGCGCAGATATCCAGCACCGTCTCGTTGACTATCGGCTTAAGCGTCAAACAGCAAAGCTGGCTCGACACGTCCTGGACGTGGAAAAACCCTTTCTTATACGCATCGGAGCGCTCTATATCTCCCGTTTTCTCAAGTTTCACGCACCCCGACAGCCGAGGATTTACAGACGCTTTTACGCCCTCTTTTTTTAGCAATTTAACCAATTCGTCGTCCGTAACTTTGGTAGTATTCACCCTTGCATAGATCGGAGGCGCACCCAACGACGCTTTCAGCGCCTTGACTGCAAAGTCCTCGCCGTACTCCTCTGTCCATTTACGCGTTATCCATTGCGGACAGGAGTACTCAATAGAAAGCCTTTCCGACGTTGACATTCCGTCGTAGTTTACCGTTTTTCCGTTTCTTATGAAGTTTCTGAGCATTCCATTCACAAAGCCCTGTGCACTGAACAGATGTAATTTCTTGCAGAGCTTCACGCTCTCGTTGACTGCCGCGCTCTCCGGAACGGATGGCATATACAGAATTTGGTAAAATCCCGCGCGCAGTATTATGACCGCAATATGGTCTATCTTTTCAAATGGCACTCTGCTGTTCTGCCGAATAATGTAGTCCAACGTCATCCTCCGCTCGGTCACGCCGTAAAACAGCGCTGCCGCGAACGCCTTGTCGCGCTCGGATAAACCCGATTCCGTCAGCGCGCCGTCCAGCAGAATATTAGAATATGATTCGCTGCTGTCCATTTTCAGCAGCAGCTTAATAGCCGTAAGCCGAGCGTCCGCCATTGCGTTATCCCACCTCCGAAAAGTCATAAAAATGTCTATAAAAACGCACTCTTTTTTCAACATAAAAAACAGGAGCTTTTTAAAGAACGAAAATAATCTAAAAAAAATTGATTTGAGCTCTGAAAAACCGCTTAACAATACGGCATATTAAGCTTTTAAAAAAGCAGAAAAGTCTTAAAAAAAGACTGGAAAACGTTTGAAAAAAGCTATCGAAAACCGCGAAAAAAGTGCCGCTGAAATTTCTGTTTTTATGCGCCCAAAACCGTGCACTCCAAAAGTCTCTTTCCGCGCAAAAAAGCCTCGGTCGCCATACGCTTTCCGCCCTCTGGCTGCACCTCGGTAAATTCGATGCAAAAGCCGTCGCCGCACACCACCGCAAATGAACCCGCATCTGCGATCGAACCCGCCGGCAGCTCGCTTGTCCGCTCCGTCAGCCTTGAACGGTACACCTTGAGTCGCTTCCCGTCCAGAAACGTGTAGCAACATGGCACATCCGCCATGGCGCGAATGAGGTCATAGACCCGTTTCGCGGGCAGTCTGAAGTCGAGATTCAGTTCCTCTTTTGTTATCATCTTCGCGTAGCTTGGCTCGCGGCAGTATTCCTGTGCGGAGAAGACCGCCGTCTCGTTTTGCAGCCGCACAAGCGTCTCGGCGATAAGTTCTCCGCTTATCCGCGAAAGCTCTGCGGAAAGCTCCGTGCCTGTCATTTCGGGCGTTATTACAACGTCGCGCCGCATAATAACGTCGCCCGTGTCAAGACCCTCGTCCATTTTCATGGTGCAAAGGCTTGTCTCGGTCTCTCCGTCCTGAATACAACGCTGGATAGGCGCCGCGCCGCGGTATTTCGGCAGACGCGAAGCGTGCGCGTTAATGCAGCCGAACCTCGGCAGCTCCAGAATTTCCTTTGGCAGTATTTGTCCGTAGGCCACGACGATTATTGCGTCAGGAGCTATTTCTTTAAGCACACGCCGCGACTCCTCCGCGTCCTCGCCCTTCCGCAGCGAGCGCGGCTGATACACAGGAATGTTATTGTTGACCGCATAGTCCTTTACCGGCGAAGTCATTATCTGCTTGCCGCGGTTCTTGGGCTTATCTGGCTGCGTAAACACCGCGCAGATCTCGTTGCCAAGCTCGTTGAGCACCCGCAGCGAGTTCACCGAGAATTCGGGAGTACCCATAAAAACCAGTCTCATTTTCATTGCTCATCCTCCTCCTCTTCCTCGACCCATTCGATCACCTTATCCTCGAACAATATGCCGTTCAGGTGGTCGATCTCATGGCTGAACGCCCTCGCAAGCAGCTCCTTGCCCTTGAACCTCACCTGTCTCCCGAAACGATCCATCGCCTTGACGCGGACGTGTCCCGGACGCTGCACTATGCCGCGCTTTCCCTCACAGGAAAGGCAGCCCTCAGGTTCAAACTGTCTGCCGCGCATCGAGGTGATGACGGGGTTTACAAGCTCAATACGTCCGTTTCCGACGTCAATAACTACGATACGCTTAAGCACGCCTATCTGCGGCGCAGCAAGCCCTATGCCGTCCGCGTCTACCATGGTCTCGTACATATCATCAAGCAGTTCTCCCAGTTCCTTGTCAAACCGCGTTACCTCCGCGCATTCCTCGCGCAGAACGGGATCGCCGAATTTAAGGATATCGCGTATCATTTTATTCCCTCCACGCGTTTGGGAATTACCTGTTTAACTCTGTCGGTGAACAAAATTCCCTCCAGATGATCGCACTCATGACAAATCGCGCGCGCCAACAAGCCCTCACCCTTAACGACAAACTCCTTGCCATGACGGTCGAACGCCTTGACCTTGACCTTCATCGGACGCTCCACCTCGCACCACTCGCCGGGCGCGGACAGGCAGCCCTCGTTGCCGCTCTGAATTCCCGATTGCTCGATGATAACGGGATTTACAAGCTCGATCGTTCCCTTTCCGTCCCGAATGTCTATCACTACCGCGCGCCGAAGCAGACCTACTTGCGGTGCGGCAAGACCAACTCCGTCAGCGCTCAGAAGCGTCTCCGTCATATCGTCCAGCAATATTCCGAGTTTCTCGTCAAAATTCGTGACCTCTCTGCTTTTTTTTCGGAGAACGTCCTCCCCGAACTGAACAATCTCTCTTAAAGCCATATTCTTTCCTCTCTTTTATTCAACATTCCCGTTTATATCTGCGTAAAAACTTACGTTTTCAAAGGACTTGTCTCCATAAGCCCGTTTTAGGACCGTTCCGACGACCTCCCTGAGTGTCCTGCTGTTTTTGCATTTAATTATCAGATGATAGCGGTACCGTCCGTTTATACGTCCGACGGTGTTGGGTGCGGGTCCGAGAATGCGCATGGGAACGCGCTCTCCATAGGGCCTTGCGGTCTCCGTCAACATACCCGCGAACTTTCTTGCCGCCGCTCGGCAGCGTTCGTTCTCCAACGACGAAAACCCGAATGTTACCAGATCGCAGAACGGCGGATAAAACTGTGCCTCACGAAGCGAAATTTCCTCCGCGTAGAAGTCGGGATAATTTTGGTTTGCCGCCAGATTTATCACATAATGCTCGGGTGAAAACGTTTGCAGCAGCGCTCTGCCCTTTTTTCCGCCGCGCCCCGACCGTCCGACCACTTGTGTTATCAGCGAAAACGTTCGCTCATACGCCCGAAAATCGGCGGCGTAAAGCGAATTGTCAATCTTAAGCACCCCGACAAGAGTAACGTTCGGGAAATCCAGTCCCTTGGCTATCATCTGCGTGCCGACCATTATATCGTATTCACCCTCCGCAAACTCCCTGAACTTGCGTTCAAACGCGTTCTTTGTGGAGGTCGTGTCCGCGTCCATGCGCAATATACGCGCTTCGGGGAACATCTGTGCCAGCTCGTCCTCGATAAGCTGCGTGCCCTCGCCCTTCATATTGAAGAACCTCCCGCCGCACTTCGGACAAACCGTGTCAAGCCGTCTCATATAGCCGCAGTAATGGCATATCACGCAGCCGTTTGCTTTGTGATAGGTCAGCGGCAGCGCGCAATTGGGGCAGTCAAGCGGATTTCCGCAGGCAAGGCAGCGCACGCTCGTGTGATAGCCGCGCCTGTTCAGTAGTAGAATCGACTGCTCGCCGCGCTCCAGATTGCTCTCCAGTTCGCCCAGCAACGGCATCGAAAATGTGGACATATTGCCGTTTTGACGCTCCTCCTGCATATTTATGATGTACACCTCGGGAAGCGCCGCGTTATTATAGCGCTCGTCGATCTCGAACAGCGAATACCGCCCGATCTTCGCGTTGTAGCAGCTCTCCAGCGACGGAGTTGCCGACGCAAGCAACAGCAACGACCGATGCGCAAAGCAACGCTGTTTCGCGACTTCGCGCGCGTGATAACGCGGAGCGCTCTCAGATTTATAGGAGCTTTCGCCCTCCTCGTCGATAACGATTATCCCAAGATCAGACACCGGCGCGAACACCGCGCTGCGCGTTCCGATAACGATACGCGCCCTACCCTCGCGGATACGGCGGTACTCATCCGCGCGTTCCCCGAGTGAAAGCGAGCTGTGCATTACTGCGACTTCATCACCGAAAAGCGCCCTGAACTTATTCACCATCTGCGGCGTAAGCGATATCTCGGGAACGAGCATAATGGCGCTTTGACCGCGGTTCAAGGCTTCGTTTATAAGCCGAATGAACACCGAGGTCTTTCCGCTGCCCGTAACGCCGCGCAGCAGTGCGCAACGCGGTTCGCCACACCGCATAAGCACAAGCAGTCCGTCAAAAATTTCCTGCTGCTTTGGCGAGAACACTAAGCTCTCAGGGCTTTCAGTCGCCTTTGCGCCGCTCTCCGTGCGAAACACAACGTTTTCGTAACGCTCCAGAACGTTCTTCTCGACAAGCCGCTTTACGACCGCGGGAGTTACCGCGCACTCATAGCAGACCTCGTGCAGCGACGCCGCCTCGGCAGTCTCCAGAAACGCGATCACTGCACGCTGTTTCGCCGTTGGCTTCGGCAGCTCGACCTCAGGGCAAAGCCGCAGCATGGTCACGCTTTCGTCGCCGATCTTCCGCTTGGCGACGCTTTCCTCAATTAGAGCGCCCTTTACGGCGAGTGACTTCACCAACGCGGAATTAGCCGCTATCAGCGCCGAAAACGCGCTCTTATCGGCTTTTTCAAGAAGATCAAGCAGTCCGCGCTCCTTGTCCGACAATTCTCCCGAAAGATCCTCCGCGAGCTTGAAGCCGCTTTTCAGCGAGAAACCCAACCCCGGCGGCAGCAGCGCACGAAACGCATCGTAATAAGTGCAAAACGTGTTTTCGCTTATCCACGCGCAGAGGCTCATCAGCTCCTCCGAGAGCACAGGTTCGCCGTCGATAACAAAGTCGATCGGCTTGACCTTACCCTCAGGAGGGTCGGCGCTCACACCGAAAACCACTCCGATGCGCTTTCGGTTGCCGCGCCCGAACGGCACGACGACGCGAACACCGCGCGTTACCGAACTTTCAAGTGCTACAGGAATTTCATACGAAAACAGCATATCGAACGCGTAGAGCGTGTTTTCAACCGCGACTTGTGCTATCAAGCGTCCCCGCCCTCTTCGAATCCGTTCAGCAGAGCGTCATTGCGCGAACGTCTCAGCTTTTCGGCGCGCAGCACTGCCAAAAGATCGTCCACGGCCACGGCCAACTTGTCGTTGACGATGAGGTAATCGTAATTTTTCGCGTACCCTATCTCTGTGCGTGCCTGTCGGGTACGCTCGATAATTTTCTCCTCGCTCTCGGTGCCGCGGTCGCGCAGACGCTTCTCGAGAACCTCCCATGACGGCGGCAGTATGAACACCAGACACGCCTCAGGGAACAAACGGCGGATGTTCATAGCGCCCTCCACCTCGATCTTAAGTATGGCGTCCTTGCCCCGCTCTATCAGGTCATTCACACTTTTTCGGAGCGTTCCGTAATAGTTGCCGCAGTACTCGGTGTATTCAAGAACTTCCTTTTCGTCGATTTTCCGCTCAAATTCCTCACGCGTAATAAAATGATAGTGAACGCCGTTCACCTCACCCTCGCGCGGAGAACGCGTCGTCGCGGAAACGGCATATCCTGCGCTGTCCGTTTTCTTGAAAAGCTCGTTAAGTATCGTGTCCTTTCCGCACCCCGCAGGCGCGGACACCACAAACAAAAGCCCCTTTTCCGCCATAGCAGTACCTCCTGTAAAGTTACCCCGCATTATCAGTTTTGCCGATGATTGTCTCGGGCTGGAGCGCCGAGAGAACAACGTGCCCGCTGTCGCACACGATAACGGAACGCGTCTTTCGTCCGCAAGTAGCGTCGATTGCAGCGCCGCCGTCTTTAGCGACCTGTACAATGCGCTTTACGGGAGCCGCGTCGGGGCTTACCACAGCCACGATCTTATCCGCGTTTACAGCGTTGCCGAACCCGATATTCAAGAGACGCATCATTCTCTCCCTCCCTATATAAACATATATTTTAATTATATCACATTTGCCGAAAAAAATCAATACAATTTTTTTCAAAAAACCTCTTGACAAATTTCGGGTTATGTGATATAATAATATCGTTGCAGTAATAAGTGCTGTTATAGCTCAGTTGGTAGAGCACATCCTTGGTAAGGATGAGGTCATCAGTTCGACTCTGATTAACAGCTCCATAAAGCCGCTCGTATGATTTACGGGCGGCTTTGTTTTGTGTAAAATTTTTTTGCTGAAAATAAAAAAGTACCCAACCTTTCGTTTTTTTTGCGCACTATATATACGAGAACGCTTCCGGAGGCTTTCAAAATGGATAAACAAACAGCGGACAAGAAAATTTACGAATACCGCGACAGGATATTCGGCTTTGCGATGGAGAAAATGAGAAACGTCGATCAGGCGCAGGAGCTGTCCTCGGACATAATATGCGAGGTCTACCGTTCGTTTCTGCGTTCAGGTGATATTGTGAACATTGACGGCTACGTCTACCGCATAGCGCGGAACGTGTGGTCGAAGTACGTTCGGCGGCTCACCGAAAGCAGAAACTTTGAGGACATCGACAACGTTGTGATACCGTATTACGATAAGCACGACGATGACGAGGAGACCCTTGAAGCGCTCCGCCGCGAAATAGGATATCTCTCCGACCGACAGCGGCGCATCGTCTATATGCACTATTACGCTGAGCTTTCCGTCGCCGAGATAGCAAAGCGGCTGAATATCTCCGCAGGTACCGTAAAATGGCACTTGTCCGATGCACGGACTAAACTGAAAGAGGGTATTACCATGACTATCAACGAACAAAACTTAGGGCTTAACCCCGTTAAATTCACGGATATGGGGCACTGCGGAAACCACGGGTCAAACGGCGACACAATGGATATGTTCGACACGCGCTTAAAGCAGAACATCGCGTTCTCGTGCTATTGGCAGCCGAAAACGCTAGAGGAGATCGCCCGCGATCTTGGCGTACCGCAAGTCTATATTGCCGACAGCCTTGAAAAGTTGGTCGATTACGCGTATATCGACAAGCTCGACAATTCGAAAAATCCGAAATACCGCACGAATATGCTGATAACCGACGAGAGCAAATGCGGCAACACCAACGCTCTTATGAACAAAGCCGCGGACTATCTCTGCGAAAAATATTTCCCCGAGGTGTTCCGCGCATTTGAAAGCGACCCCGACCATTGGGGCTTCAACCACGTTGACGGCGACCTCAACTTTATGAAGCACGATCTCGTCCTCGCCTGCACAATGGGCTTTGAGGATATCGAAACCGTTGACTGGGAGGAATTTTCGGTACAGCGCCCCGACGGCGGCAGATTTATTTCATTTGCCAATGTGACCGACGATACCGAAAAGCCCGCCGCCGACTTCCCGTATTGGGCGTGCGGCTACATGAGCCGCCGTGCCGTCAACGGAGACGACGTATTTTACGCAATATCCCTCGACTGCTGTTACGCCGATAGAAACGGCGGCTGGCGCGACAATCTCAACTCCGATTGGGATTCGCTTGTGAAATTCATAAACGGCGGCAAGGACGCGCTCACGCCCGACGAATACAAGCGTTTGTGCGACAAGGGCTACGTTTACGGGGACAAGGTGCAGCTTGTTCTTTTCAAGGCGAAGCTCGCCGAAAACGAACAGCTCGGCGGCTCGATAATTCGCTTTCTGCAAAAGAAGCTCCCCATGTCCGAGGAGTTAAGAAAGTTTGCCAAATCGCTTGACGATGATCTTTTTGAGCTGCAAAAGAACGCTTACCCCGAGCACGTTCGCCGTACTGTAAAAGCAACATGCTGCACCAACCGTATCAGCGCGCCGGAGCTTGTGCCGCGCTGCGTTGAAAAGCTCCTCGAAAAGGGCTTGCTTAAGCCGCTGACCGATATTCAGCGCAAATCCGCGTTCTCGATACTTTGTATGCGGAATAACTAATGCCTTACCTTATCACACTTCCATAATAATACCCTGCCTTGGCAATGCCGAGACAGGGTATGCTTTTATAGAATTACCGTGATGAACAGCTTTTCGCCGCGTATTTCCGAGGAAATACTGCCGTTCATCTGCTCGACGAGCAGCTTGGCGATCGACAATCCCAGCCCCGTGGAGTTGCTCCCCGTTTCGACCGTGTAGAACCTGTCGAACAGGCGCTCCGCCGAGATCTTCTCGGGCTCGTTTGCGGTATTCGCGAACTCTATCTTACAGCACTCCCCGTCCTCCGTCATCGTCACAAATAAGTCTCCGCGCGAGTATTTCAGCGCGTTTGTGATGATGTTGCCAAAAACTCTCGTCAGCGCGGATTTGTCGGTGATACGCTCGACGCGCCGCTCCGTTATGCTTATTTCGGGGATCATCCCGCTGCCCGATATCGCGCCGTAGAACGCTGCAAGGCTCTCCTCCAGCACGTCGTTCACGCACAGACGTTCAAGTTCGAACTCCTTTGCCGCCGCAACCACCGAGTACCTGAAAAGCTCCTCGGTGAGCTGCTTCATAAGCTCCGTGCGGTTTTCGATCTGTTCCAGATACTGCCTCACCTCCGCGCTCATCTCCTCGCGTCCCAGAAGGTCGAGATAGCCGCATATCGCGGTCAAGGGAGTACGCAGATCGTGGGAAATATTGGTAACCGCGTTCTTAAGCTCGGTGTCGCCCTGCTTGCACAACCGCCGCTCCTCGCGCAGCTTGGAAAGGTCCTCGTTCAGCGCCGCCGCAAGTGCCCGCATATCCTTATCCGCCGACGAAATGTCAATAAGCGTATTCGTGTCGCCCGAGAGCTTTTCGGGCAGTTTCTCCATGATCTCCCGCGCGGACTTCTTCATCAGAAAGCACTTTACTGCAAAAAAGACTGTAGCGGCAATGCCGACAATACAAACGACAATAAGCTGCATTCGGTCAACTCGCTGTTCTGCTGTAATCACAGAGCCTACCGCGATAAATCACATTTCCGTCGGGAATATCCAGAAAATGCATGGGCTGAACTATCGGCTCGAACAGATCCGAGTCCTCAATGCCGAACCGCACCAGAAGCTCCCTCACAAAATCGGAGCAGTAATAATGCCGTTCGCGCTTGTATATTATTTTCAGCCCCGCCAACAGCAAGCCTATCGAATCGTAGTAATACTCATTCTTATTTTCGAGCATAACGTTGAGCTCATTCTCGACCTTATCGTATGTATTCGAGCTTACGGGTATCGCCATAACTACCGCGCTCGCGTCCGCAAAACGCTTCATTGAGCCGTACTCGGTGGATTCTCTGACGAAGCCGCCCCACCACGGAAAATACTTGTAGCGCCGTCCGAACGAATACATACAATGCAGATCGGATTCAAGACTTACGGAAACATGGTTATACTCCGCGCCTGTGATTTTTTTCAGAATTTTGGACACAATGCTGCCGGTTTGCGTCACGACTATGTATATCTCTTTATCCGACATTTTCAGGCCCCCGTTTTCCGAAAAAAGTACTCAATTATTAAATATAATTTTATTATATCATGTTTGAATAACATTGTCAAGCTATTTTATATTTCTGAAGCGGAAAACCGCAGCACCAATAACCGCTGTTACGACAACAATTGCCAGTGAACACGCTGCCATAAACGGGTTTGTGTAATCACTGTCTCGGAGCGTTTGCAACTGTCCGAACGGTGAATAACGCATTGTACTGTCGATCTCGGGCAGATACATCATTATTAACGCCGAGAGCAGCGAGCCTGCCGCGCAAAGGCTTTTCCTTGTAAATATTACCGTCATAAGGAAACAAACGCCACACGCAGCCGTCACCGCAAGCACCTCGATAAACACGTTGAGCATAAACTCCTCCACGGTAAACTCGCCAAGCTCAACGCCGCACAACGAAGCAATCAGAGCATACGGCAGCAAATTCGCTGCATTGATGATGAACGTTCCGCAAAACGCCGTTAGACAGTTTGCCGCGTAGACAGCGCCGCGCGTATGGCCGACAATCAGCTTGTTGCGCACAACTGAATTCTCCGTGCCGAAGAACAGTCCGACAAATACCGATGATACGAATACCACCGCCGCCGACATTGTAAAAAAATCTTTATCGAACGTCGGCTGATAGGACGGCGACTTGGTTATACAGCTGAACAGCACGTTCAGCAACCCCAAAGCCAGCGAAACCAAAGCACACGCCATAAACTCGAAGCTGCGGAACATTCGTATAACGTCGGCGCGAAATAATTTACTCATAAAAGCTCCTTGTTGACAATGCAAAATCCCGCGGCTGTTTCACCTCATGCGGTTAAATTATTTTAAATCCTTGCGCCTGAACGCTGCCGCGCCCAGTAAACTTACAAACACCGTCACAAACGCCGCGCCCGCAATATCGGCGGCGGGATCATTTAGATCGCAATTGGACAGCGCAACGGACGAGCCGAGTGGATTAACGTGCAGCGCTAGTTCGTATACCGAGCGTTTTAAGCCGCTGATATAGTTCGGGTTTTCCGTGATCTCGAACGTCAGCTCGCCGTTTACATAGACGCCGTTCATTATCTCTTTTTTATCGCCGAGCCTTGTATAAACCGCTCCGGCATCCATTATCAGCGCAAACGCCAAAACTAACGCGCCGACTGCCGCCCCCGACTTACGCTGTATCAGTACCCCTATCAGCGCCGTCACCGAGCTCAGCGAAACAGTGCCTACAAACGACATTACGATATACAAAAGCGCCTCGGCGGACTTCATTTTCCAAAAACCCAATATCGGAACACCCGCCAGACCCCCTATCAGCCACGCGGCGTTTATCGAGCAGCCGATGACTATCCCCGTCAGCACGTCAGCCGAGTAGATTCCCCCGCGCTGATTGCCGACAATCAGCTTGTTGCGTATCGTTTTATGGCTGTGGTCTGTCCCGAGAAACAGTATTATCACCGCCGCGCCGACAATCTGAACCAACGGCGCTCCTGACAGCGCACAGCTTTCGAGCGCGTACTCCGAAACGTCGCCCCTTATCGACAGGCAATCGATAAGCACGACCGCCGCCGTCACCAAAGCCGTCAAAATTACCGACAGCCAGAATATACGGTTTTTCCGCAGCCTGAACATATTTGCCTGAAAAATTCTTGGCATTATTTTAAGTCCTTTCTGCGGAACGCCAACGCGCCGACCGCCGTTGCCGCCGCCAGAACTCCCAACGAATACAGAGGCATAAACTCGGGACTGTGAACGCTGCCCATTTCAAGCTGCACGAACTGACCGCTCGGAAGAATATCATTCACTGCTGTCATAATATCGCGCTTTGCCCCGCTGACGTAACTCGGGTTAGGCTCAGGTTCGGATAACACCACGCCGCCGTTCACAGACATCTCATAGCCTTGCACATACTCCGGCGCGGCAAGCATCGACATAATTACAGCCGCGCCTATCATCAGCACGAAAGTCGACACAAGCGTTATAGTTACTATTGTGGACTTCGAGGATATAAGCATACCGATCACGTTGAAAAGAGCACTTATCGCGACTGCCGCGCAGACGGATATCAGCATATACATAAAGAACTCCCCCACGGGCATACCGAGTTTTCCACCCAGACACAGACCTGTTATCAGCACACCCGTCCACGACGCGGCAAGCATTATTACCCCGCTTGCCGCAGTCGTCACCAGGTTTGAAAAATATATCTCAGCGCGCGTGTGACCGATCACCAGTTTGTTGCGTATCGTTCCGTTCGAGTAATCCGTGCCAAGGAACAGCGCCGCGGAAATCGACAAAAACAGCACCACGTTCATGCCGCCTGACATCAGTTCCCTGCCGAGCTTTTCCACGCACTGCGGCTGAACCGAATACGTTGACAGAAAATTCGCGAGAGCCAGCGCAAACGCCAGTATCAAGCACACCCAGAACGACTTTGTTTTCCACAATCTTGCAAAATTTGCTCTTAATAATCTAACCATTTTATTTACCTCCAGAATTTGCTCTTCCACATTGCTAAGCCAAAGGGTAATTCTTTTGCCGCGCGAAGTCGGCGTGCAGCAGTCTAGCCGTTTTCGCCCACACCCACAAGGTTGATAAAGTACGCCTCAAGGCTCTCGTCGTGCTCGTTTACGGAGAACAGCTCGCAACCCGCGTTTTTCAGCGCGTCGATGAGCTTTGTAATGCTTATTTCGCCATAGATGTCCGCAGTCCGCTCGTCGATAACCGCATACTCCAGACCGAACGTATCCAGCACGGTGGCAAGCTTTTTCGTATCCGACACGGATACCCTCGCGCATTTTCGGCACTCCTTTTCAAGCTGCTCAGCGCTTATCTCCTTAACAATCCTCCCCTTGTCGACAAATCCGTAATGCGTGGCAAGTCTTGACAGTTCGTCCAGAATATGGCTGGAGATAAGTACCGTTATCTGCCGCTCGCGGTTCAGCTTGAGTATCAGCTCGCGTATATCGATAATTCCCTGCGGATCAAGCCCGTTTATCGGCTCGTCAAGCAGCAGAAAATCGGGATCGCCGCAAAGCGCTATCGCGATACCGAGCCGTTGCCGCATACCGAGAGAGAAGTTGCGCGCCTTTTTCTTGCCCGTATTCTCCAAGCCGACCAACTTCAGCAGTTCGGAAATACCCTTAAACGACGGCAGCCCCAGAACGCGGTACTGCTCCTTCAGGTTATCCTCGGCAGTCATATCCAGATATATCGACGGCGTTTCAACGACCGCCCCCATTCTGCGCCGCGCTTTGGATATTTCGCCGCTGCCGCTTTCCATTCCGTACAGCGTAAACGAACCCTCCGTCGCGAACTGCAAACCGCATATCAGCCGTATCAACGTGGTCTTGCCCGCACCGTTGCGCCCAACAAACCCATAGATAGAACCCTTTGGAACGTTCATCGAAAGCCCGTCCAGAGCCGTAAATTTGTGATACCTCTTAACCAGACCATGCGTAGTCAAAACATTTTCCATATTAAACTCCTTATCTAAAAGGCAAAAGCTCGCATCGGTCGGCTTTCGCCAACCTAGCCAAAGGCAACTCCTCCGCTTCACTTCGTTCGCTAGCCGAGCAGCATTGCCTGTACTACACTTCGCTTCGCTCCGTTACGCTACGGTAACACTGCTCGCTTGCTGCTTTTGCCCATTTACCTTTGAAACAAGTAATGCCCCGTGTGGTATGTATGTGGCTTTTGAGTGATTTACGGGGCATTTCCTTGCTTACAAATATATTATAAAATACAATGGTTAAGAAATCGGTTAAGAAAAAGGTAAAGATTCAGTTAAGATTTTCGCGCATTTTAAAGCCTATTCCCCACACCGCCTCGATAAAGTCCAGCCCCGACGCTTCACGGAGCTTGCGCCGCAGATTGCTGACGTGTACCTTGAGCGAGCTTTCCACGCAGTCCGGCGTGTCCGCGCTTATCCTGTCAAGTATCTGCGATTTGGTTATCACCTGTTTCGGGTTCTGCATCAGTATTTTCAATATCGCGAATTCCGTTTTGGTGAGTTTTACTGTGTTCTCCCCGAATTTTGCTTCGTGGAGTGCCGTATCCAATATCAACCCGTTATATTCCGTAACCTCCGCCCCCTGCCGATTGTTGCGCCGAAGCTGTACCTGTATCCTCGCCAACAGCTCCTTGGTATCGAACGGCTTTGTAACATAGTCAACTGCCCCCGACAGCAACAGCTCCACCTTGCTCCCTACATCGACCTTGGCACTCATCACGATTACGGGAACATCGCGTATTTTCGGCAGCACCTGTTCTCCCGAAAGCCCCGGCATCATCAGGTCAAGCAGCACCAGATCGGGTGTCGTTTCCTCAAGAACCGCCAACGCTTCGCCGCCCGAAAACGCACGTATTACCTCGTAGCCCTCGCGCGCCAGCAGCTTGCAAAGCATATTGTTTATATGCAGATCGTCATCTATCACAGCAATTATTTCAGCCATTTTACCCGTCCTTTCAGATGTGTTTTGTTAATATTGTAACACATTCTTAACTTGTTGTCAAATTGCCGACACACAAAAAGGCGCTCCCGCAATAAACGGAAACGCCCTTTAACAAAAATTCCCTTATTAACCGTACAGCAGCCGATTGACCTCGCGCATTACCTCATAATAGTCGTAGCCCGCCGCGGTAAGTCTGTCGTAGCGCTCGTCACCGTTGCCCCAATCGCCGCGGATAACCTCAAGCGCCACCTCCTCAATCGGCTTTAAAGCGGGAGGCAATGGCAATTCGTCACCGTAACCGTTCAGACCCGCGCTCTTTATCATCTTCGGATAATCGACATAGCAATAATCAAGATCGACGTTGCCCTCGATCCCGTCAACTCTGCCCGTCGCGGAATACTGCCACATTCCGTAGTTCCAACGGTAATTCAGCTTGGGATTATATTCCGCGACCCAAACGGCGTAGCGGCTTGCAACGTCGCGGTAGATATAGTTCTGAAGCGGATAACGCGAGGTATACAACCCCGCAAAGCAGTTGTTCTCCTCCAGTTCGTTGCAGAATATCCTCACCAGATTGCTGCAAAAATCTATACCACGCGCAAACTGCGACTGCTCCTCCAAATCGTAGAAGATAGGAAAATCAAACTTCTTCCCAGCGATAACACTAAGACAGGCTCGTGCCTCTGCGAGTGCCTGAGAGCCGCTTTCTGCATAGCTGTACCAATACGCCCCGACGTTAAGTCCCGCGTCTCGCGCTTCCTTGTAGTTGCGCTCAAAATACTTATCCGGCTCGGTTCGCGTGCCGAAACCCGCGCGTATTATCACAAACTTAATACCGCCTTTTTTTACCTTTTTAAAATCTATATTTTCCTGCCATGAGGAAACGTCAATACCTTTAGTCAAAATAACCCCCCCTTAACACATCGTCTGATCTCTTTCAAGACATTCTATGCAAAAGGGAAGTTAAAAGTGAAAACGGGAAACCGAAGTTCCCCGTCCGGAAATATTCAATTTTGCGTCACCGCATATACTCGCGCCAATCAAGATCTCCGCGTTCGAGGGCATGGATAAGTGCCTCGGCAGTCGCGATGTTCGTCGCCACGGGAATATTATGCACATCGCACAGCCGCAAGATATTTATATCATTGGGTTCATGCGAACGCGGATTAAGCGGATCGCGAAAAAACACCAACAGGTCAATCTCGTTGCAGCTTATACTTGAGGCGAGCTGCTCGGCGCCGCCCTGCGAACCGCTGAGAAAACGCTGAATATGAAGCCCCGTTGCATCCGAAACCAACTTTCCCGTCGTACCGGTAGCGCAAATATTATATCTGCTCAGAACGCCGCAGTAGGCAATACAGAACTGGACCATAAGCTCCTTCTTTGAATCGTGAGCTATAAGAGCAATGTTCATCTACCAAACCCCTCCCTATCCATTTCAGTATAAATTAGTCGATTTTAATTGTGAGCGGAACTTCCTGTCCGTCAATGCGTTGTGCGATCGCTGAGTATGCCTTGAAGCCGCCGCACGATGGAGGCAGAGCCTCACCCTTCGCGCCGCATATCTTGATGTTCACGTCCTCGGGAACAACGCCTACAAGCGGTATTCCCACCGCGTCCATGACCTCGTCAAGATCATACAAAATATCCTCGTTTTTGAAGTTCTCGCTTACTTTATTGATGATAAGGCGTTGATTTATGCAGTTCTTGACATACAAAAAGTCGGAAAGCATTTGTCCGTCACGCACGCACACCGTATCCGGCGTAGTTACCATAAGAATAAGGTCGGCAGCCTTGATAACACTGAACACCGAACTTCCGATACCCGCGGTATCAACGATTATGTAGTCAAAATGCTCGCGCATTTCTTCGCAAACACCCATTATCTTTTCGGGATTGATGTCAATAAACGGATTTCTTGTCGCGCATACAAGCGACAGATTGGGCACACGCTCGACCTTTGTGGTAGCGGTAAGAATATCGATCTTTCCCTCAAGATATTCACCGATATCATGCTTTACCTTATCCTTCATACCAAGCATAATATCCAGACAGCGCAGACCAAAGTCCAACTCAACAAGCAGCGTCTTGTGCCCGAGAGTTGCAAGTCCCGTTGCGACGTTGGCGGAAGTAGTCGATTTTCCCGTTCCGCCCTTGCCTGCTGTAACTGCAATTATCTGTGACATAGTATTTTCCCCTCTCAACATTACGGCATTGTTCTAACCTAAACCTCCACCGTGAACGTTACATACAATTTAGAATACCCTATATCTATTTTAGCACAAAAAAAGGAATATGAAAAGAGCTTTTTTCCATAAATATAAAAAATCGTGAAATTACTTGATTTTGAGGTTATACTTTTGTGCATTTTTCACAAAAACCTGTGTAAAAAAGAGGTAAGAGACCACATAAACCTCTTACCTCCTTCACATTAAAGTATTGTTTTAGCCTGACCCTTTTCATCGTAGTTGGTGGAAATTTTTCCGGTAACATATGCCTGTATAACGTTCGCGGCAAGCACCTTGGTGAACTCTCCTTTTTCAAGGTAAAGCCCGAAAGCTATCTCAGGGTCGTCCGCGGGGTAAAATCCTATAAGCGCGGAGTTTGTAACGCCAATCGCCGCCTCAGGTGTTCCCGTCTTGACCGCGACGTTCTCCTTGCCTATGCCGACGTAATCATAAGGGCACACCCAACCCGCACCGTCAATGTAGTAGCTCACTTGCGTCGACGCAACAAGCTTCATACCGTCGCGCACGGCAAGCATATATTTGTCCATATCCTTTTCCTTGGAAAAGTCCTCGGCGACCGTAGGAGCCTTGTCATATATTTTTTCGGTGAAATCGTAGTTGTACACGGACTTGACGATATGCGGCTCGAGCCGCACCCCGTTATTCGCGATAGTCATCGCCTGTACCGCGAGATGCATGGGAGTAAGCGCCGTTTCACACTGTCCGATACCCGCCTGAACGATATTGCCCTCGTTCCACTCCAAGTCCAATTCCTCGTAAAGCTCCAGCGAGGTCATCTGACCTGTGCTCATATTCAGTTCAAACCCGAGATCCTTACCGACGCCGAACCTGCCCGCCCAGTACGCAAACCGATCAATGCCCATTCTGCGGGCGGTCTCGTAAAAGAAAATGTTGCAGGAGTACATCAGCGCCTCTCTGACGTTGATAAATCCCGAATGACCGTAGCCGAGACATGACGGAATGTAATCTGGCGCGTAATACATATAGTTATATGTGCAGTTGATCTTGTCGTCGGGGGTGATAACGCCCGTTGCCATACCCGCCGTTGCCGTTATCGTCTTGAATGTTGAGCCAGGACGGTATTCGCCGAACAGAGCGCGGTTGAGCAGCGGAGCTTCCGGACGGTTGAGAACCTCCTCGTAGTCCTTCAGCATATCGTTGATGTCGTAGCTCGGATACGACGCCGCTCCGAGCAGACCTCCCGTCTTTACGTCCAGAACCACGATCGCTCCCGCCTTGCAGCCCTTTCCACGCAGACCAGCGTCGTAAAGCGTTGTATAGTACGGCGAATTTAACCAGTCGATCTGATATTTCAGCATATCCTGCAGCAGCTTCTGATAATCGGAGTCCACCGTCAGCATTACGGATCTGCCCGCGACGGGTGACGTAGTCACCTCGTCGGCGATACCCACTCCGTTACCGTCGCGGGTAATAGTGCGCACGCCGCGCGTTCCGCGCAGTTCGTTTTCGAGAGCCTCTTCCACACCGCTTAAGCCTATCGTGTCATTCAGCAGATAACCGTCAAGCTCCTCGTACTTCTCTGCCGATATCGGACCTACAGTTCCCCTGAGGTGCGGCGCGATGTCACCGTCGAGATACTGCCGCTCCCAGCTTTGAGTGATATCCACTCCGCGCATAAGAGCGCTGAGCTCCTTAAGCTCCATTACGGTGCTGTCCTTGATGTCGCTCGCCAGCTCGAAAACGGTGTTGACCTCGGAAAAGTCCTTCATCACCATTTCGTAGCGGACACCCGCGATCGCGCGGCGCATTTTCTCATCGTATTTATCGCTTATCTCATATTGCTTATACAGCCAATAAATGCAGTTCTCAACCGTGGAATAGCTTCCAATGTTGAGCTTTTCTTTCAGCGTTTCGATCGCATAAGGGCGATCCTTGTCAAATTTGTAGGGCTGCGTTTTGCTTATCGGCAGCGAATCGTTCCACTTTTCGTTATTCTTTTCGAGCACCGTAAGAACGCGGTAGATTATCTCGTTCTGCTCTTCCTCGTCGGTATCCTCCATAAGCGAGGAATGCTGAAAGTTTACGTTATAAATTATTCTGTTGGTGTTAAGTACCTTGCCGTTCACGTCAACTATCTGCCCTCTGGCTGCTTCTATCGACTGCTCAACGGAGCTTTCCTTTGACAGATTGAGATAAAGGTCTCCGTCCACAAGCTGGATACGCAACAGCCTTATACCGCACATAAACGCCGCCGCCACAACAAACGCCGCCATAACTATCGAGCGTATCATTGAAGAGTATTTTGACATTATTTACCACCTGTAATTATTCCTTTTCTCTGATCTCCATTTCCTCTGCGCTCTGTGCGGATTCCTCCAGACGGCGCTGCTCCTTGGGTCTCAGCTTGTCGACTATCAGCTTTACCAGCAGCCATACCGGTACCGAGAACAATACCGCGCCGCCGTAGCTCGGAAGTATGACTTTCGTAAACGTTATCATACTTTCCCCACGCTCCCATATCCAGTGCAGGAAGATCATATCCATAGCCGCCATGACTGCGGTGACGGCGGCGTTTATAATAAAATGGCTCAGAAACGTTCCCTTGACCCAGAACCTCGCCAGAAGCGAAATAGCCGGACACGCGCACAGCAGCCACAGCGCGGAAAATCCCACCACAGTCACGCCGTTCGCGATATCAATCATAAGTCCGCAGCACGTGCCGAAAACACCCGCCGCAAGATCGCCCTCGCGCATTGCGACAGCTGTCGCCAACGGTATTATCAAAAGCGGGCAATATCCGCGAATAAGCGGATTTCCCATAAACAAATAGAATAAAAGCAAAACCGCCGCGTACAAAAACCAGCGCAGAAAACCGCGCAGCAGCACCTGTCGCGAGCGTGCTTTGCTTCCCGGTATTTTTTTCATAAGCAGATATGTTATTCTCCAATTTCAAACGGTATTCCCTTGCCGCTGAAGTCCGTGATGACCGACACCATGGTAACGCCCTTTACGTCCTCTGCGGGCTTTATCAACGCATGCTTTGACAGACCGTTCGGATCGTCGTAGACCTCCGTTACCGTACCCACCATAATATCTGCGGGGAAAAGTCCGCTCTTTCCCGACGTGAAGATAATGTCGCCCTCCTTGATATCCGCGTCCTTAAGGATATCGCTCATAAGGCACAGGCCCTTTGAGGCGGAGTCCAGACTGTTTTCAATGACGCCCGTCGTTTTTGCGCGCATGGTATACACGCCGACATTCACGTCAGGGCTGAATATCGTGGTGACACGCGCGTAATTATCGGCTATCGAAGTAACTCTCCCGACAAGACCCACCGGCGTTATTATCGGGTCGTTAAGTGATATGCCGTTATTCTTTCCGCCGTTCAGCGTAAAGCCTCCGTAGATATCGTTCGCATTATGGGCGACCACATCGCACGGCTCAGAGAACATAAAGTCCTCGTGTTTCTCTTTAAGCTTCAGCATTTCACGCAGACGCTCGTTTTCTTTCAGCAGCGACTCATAGTCCATTGTCTGCTTGTACATTTCGCTGAGCTTCGCGTTAAGCTCGTCGTTTTCCGTTTTGTATTTATCCGCGTTCACCAGCTTGTTGATAAAGCCCGAAACGCCGTCCGCAATGCCGTTTGCGGCAGTCACGAACGGATATGTTACCGTGCCGATTATCTGCTCGGGAGCGGTCTCCGTCCCGATAGTCACTGCAACGTAGGTCATAAGCCCGAGCAGCAGCGCGCCTATGCATATCAGTATTCTGAATTTAACGCTGTGAAAAAAATCCTTCATAGTTCACCACATTTTGTTGACAATATTCTCAAAAAGTCCGCTGCTGGCATGGTTATCCTCTTAAAATATTCGGGAATGCTGTGCTCCTCGTGAACCGCGTCTCTTATTACGATCGTTCCGCCTATCCCGTCATACATCACGTTATATTGATTGCACTCGTACTCAAAGCCGACTATATGTCCCGACTCTATAAGCCGTTTAAGGTCATCACACATTCCCTCGCATGACAGCTCGCATCCGATAAAATCGGCGAGCATCGGGTCGGTCAACAGCTCGCCGCCGCTCAAATGCTTTACAGTCATAATTATCAGTAGATCATCTCGTCCTCGCTGAGAACGTCCTCGAGCTTGTCGATGTTTTCGAGAACCTTGCCCGTGCCGTCCGCAACACAGTCGAGCGGTCTCTCGGCGATCTTTACGGGCATACCGGTCTCCTCGTGAATAAGCCTGTCAAGTCCGCGCAGCAACGCTCCGCCGCCCGCGAGCATAATGCCGTTCTCGATAATATCCGCCGCAAGCTCGGGAGGGCACTTTTCGAGCGTGGTCTTGATAGCATCGATAACGTGCGACAACGGCTCGGAAATAGCCTCGCGAACCTCCTCGGAGGTTATGGTGATATTCTCAGGCAGACCGTTGAGCAGGTTTCTGCCCTTTATGTCCATTACGGGCTCGTTATCGTCCGTCTTGAACGCCGAGCCTATGCCGGTCTTTATGTTCTCGGCGGTACGTTCGCCAATTAAAAGATTGTACTTTTTCTTGATGAAATTGATTATCGCGGACTCAAACTCGTCGCCCGCAACTCTTACAGAACGTGCCGCAACAATACCGCCAAGCGAAATTATAGCGACCTCACTGGTTCCGCCGCCGATATCAACGATCATACTGCCCATAGGCTCCGCAACGGGCAGACCCGCGCCGATAGCCGCCGCCATGGGCTCCTCGATAATGGAAACGCGCTTTGCGCCCGCCTGCTGTGCCGCTTCCTTAACGGCTCTGCGCTCTACCTCGGTAACTCCCGACGGTATGCAGATAATAACGCGCGCTTTGCTTCTGCCCTTAAGCGCTTTCTTTATAAACTGCGCGAGCATTATCGACGTCATGTCGAAATCCGCGATAACGCCGTCCTTTAGCGGTCTTACGGCAACGATAGAGCCGGGAGTACGTCCGATAACGTCCTTTGCCTCCTGACCCACATAGCGCACCTGACCCGCCTTTTTATCCACCGCAACAACAGACGGTTCGCGGATTATAATTCCCTTGCCCCTCATATAAACCAACGTATTCGCCGTTCCAAGATCGATACCGATATCCTTGTTCATTCCAAACATTGTAAACTGTCCTCCGATAAAAAATGATTAGTTATATAAAGTAAATTGCTCTACACACTATATACCAAATTAAATTATACCATTATTTTCACCAACTTTCAATATAATATTTATCTTAATTTTTACATTTTTAGAGCTTTTTTTTTGGCATTTTAACGGAAACAGAGAAAAAACAATTATACACACAAATCAATTTGGGCGATCGAACGATTACAAAAAATACCGCCCGAAAGGCGGCATTTTTTGGTATCGAATTTTTTGTTTATCGTTGTTTTGTTTCTTTTTATGTCTTCCTGCACTTGTGCAGCAACACATTAAGACAACAAAATCACAACTAACCCGTTGTAAACACGAAACAACATAAAAATGAAAAAACAAAAATACGCTTAAGCATACGAGCTATTGGCAAGCGCAGCGTTACCGCCATAAATTATAATTTACATCATCTCCGATAAAACCTCGTAAATACGGTTATGCCCCTCGCCGTTCGGGTGAACGTCAAGCCTGCCGATATTGGTGAATTCCGCCTCATGCCCTTTGAATTCTTCATAAATATCCGCGACGTAAACGTTTGCGCCCGCGAGCGATCTTATTCCGCCATTCAGCTCGGTCAGCTTTTCCTCGGCGGCCTCCGATGCGGCGGCAAGCAGAACATTCCCCGCAAACGGATCGTAGACCGTAAGAAGAAATATCCGCGCTTCCGGATTTTGTGACAGGATTTTTTCAACTATCCTGCGGATATTGCTTACGGAGCTTTCAACGTCAACTGCCTTTGCCGCCGTCAGCGCAGACTGCAAAATATTGTTGGAATATCCCGAGATACTTTCGGGTGAAATATCTCCCTCCAGCACCGACGTGAAAAAATCGGTATCGGTCAGCGCCGCGGTTTTTATCGCTTCGAGCATCGGCTTTAAAAAATCGTTGCCGCCGATAGAAATTATAACATTATCGGCGGTTGAGACCGACCTCACTATCGGATCGTTTTCGTCCAAGACCGCTGCAAGCAGCTCGTCCGACCGTCTTCCATCGACCGCGAAATTTTCGTAGTGGGGGCTTTCCGCTCCGAGAAGATTTCCAAAACTTTCGGGAGCACTGTAATCGTTTCCCGAAACATACTCCGGCAGTCCGTAGCCCGATGCTATGGAATCGCCGAGAACCGTAATGCTTCCGCGGTTCTCCGATATGCTCCCCGAAATTGCCGATAAAAAAATAACCGCCGTGATCAAAAGCTTTTTCATACTGTCCGTCCTTTCACAAATAAAATATGAATTTATTCTTGACACGTCATATTGATTTTATCCGTTATCCACACATCCGTGCGTTCTGAAAAATTATGTCATTTCTCTATAAATTCCCTTAAAAATATCGTAAATTTATAAATATTGACTATTGAAATTAACAATGTATTATGGTATAATTTTTATGGCAGTAAAATACTGCGTGGAAAATGTAAACTAATATAGAGGTTAGCCGTGTTTTTTTGTGATCCGTATATCTAACCTCTGGCTTTTGATGTAGGAGGAATACGTATATGAATAACGTAGAACTGGCAAAAAAGGTTGAGGGTTATCTCAAGGGAAGCGCGGCGAAGGCAAAAAAGTTTGAGGATCTGGTCGCGGTTACCATTTCTCTGATCTCCGATACTAATGAGGATATGTATGTTACCGTAAGAGACGGTAAGATTCTGGTCGATCATTATGTATACGAAGATAACAACTGCGCTGTTGAAGCATCTGCGGAGATAATCGACAAGATGTTCTCCGGCGAGCTTTCGTTCGACAAGGCTCTTGCCGACGGCTCTGTTCTGGTAAAGAGCGGCGATCCCGCAAAACTCAAGGCGCTCGAGTGTCTTGTTCCCTCCAAAAAAGCGGTTTCTAAGCCTGCTGCTAAAAAGACGGATGACAAGAAAACGGCACCCGTAAAGACCGAGGAAAAGAAAACCACTCCCGCAGCAAGGGCAGAAGTTCCCAAGACCGACGAAAAGAAAGCGGCTGCTCCCGCAACAAAAGTTCCCGCTAAGAGCAAGGGCAAGAAAAGGTAATTTTCAAGGCAGTGTAAATTCACGTTGAAAAATCAACATAATATTGCAAAAGAATGCGGTGTTCGGCTTTATGCCCGACACCGCATTTTATCTCAAACAACGCATAAATGTGTCAAATTCGACACACCGCAATTGACCTTTGTGAACGCACGTGCTATAATGTAAACATAAGATAAGTCACACTCCCCCGTGACTTGATCTTATTTTCTCCTGTTCGCGCGGCAGTCGGATTGTGGCGGTGGTCGTGCAGCAAAGTCATAGTGTTTTCACTTTTATATTTTCTCATTTCCGCCGCGCCTGAAACGCGGCAATTTTTTATTTGACACTGGACTTTGGGAAAATATTATGATATAATAATATAAGCAGGCTTTAATCTCAGCAAGGACGTTATTGCTCATGCGGGACGCGCTGTGTATTCCGCGCGGGCTGCGTATTTTAAACAAGGAGGAATTTATTATGAACAAACCTGTCGCGGGAACAGGCGGCGAACGCTATGTTCCCTATTCCGAGCGCACGGGCGCTGAATCTTTGGTGTACTTTACGCGCGATCTTTCGGCGGAGGGTCTGCGGAAAATCTTCGCCAAAGTAAACAAAAATATCACGGGAAAGGTAAGTGTTAAGCTGCATACAGGTGAGCCGCACGGTCCGAATATCATACCGCGTCCGTGGGTCGAAGCGCTTATTAAAAACGACTTGCCGAACGCCAAGATCATCGAGACAAACACGTTCTACGAGGGCGGACGCTACATGACCGCCGAGCACCGTAAAACGCTGGAGATAAACGGCTGGACATTCTGTCCCGTGGACATTATTGACGAGGATGGCACGGCAGCGCTCCCCGTAAAGGGCGGAAAATGGTTCACCGAAATGGTAATGGGAAAGAATATCCTGAACTACGACTCACTGTTTGTTCTTACGCATTTCAAGGGGCACGCAATGGGCGGCTTCGGAGGCTCGGCGAAGAACATCGGCATAGGCTGCGCGGACGGCAGGATAGGAAAGGGTATGATACACCAGGTCCCCGGCTCGGACGACCCGTGGTCGGTCACCGTGGAAGAATTTATGGAGCGCATGATGGAGAGCGCAAAGGCGGTCGTCGATCATTTCGGCAAGAACATCAGCTTTGTAAACGTGCTGCGGAATATGTCGGTCTCATGCGACTGCGAGGGCGTGCGCGCGGCTCCCGTTGTTACGCCGAATATCGGTATCCTCGCGTCACTTGATATTCTGGCGGTGGATCAGGCTTCCGTTGATCTTGTCTACGCGCTCAGCGAGAATGATCGTCACGCGTTGGTTGAACGCATCGAATCCCGTCACGGACTGCGCCAGCTCACCTATATGAAAGAACTCGAAATGGGCAATGACAAATACAAGCTCATCGACCTTGACAACGACGAGCGGATGATAACCGCCGCCGACGCGGTTCAAGGCGTCGTACCGTTCAAAACCGAATAATTTACAGCGGAGATCTTAACGGGTCTCCTTTTTTCGGCGTTATACCGCCTTGACAAATGGCTCTAATTGCTGTATTATATTATTAGAAAGGGGGCACGTGTTATGCCGCTGACAATTGCGATATGCGACGACAGTGAGGAGCAATCCGCCGAACTGCGGCGGCTGCTCGGGGAATGGTCCGCAGACAAGCCGTTTGCGCTGATGATCGACGAGTACGCGAGCGCCGAAAACTTCCTCTTCTGCCGCCCCGACAAGCCTTGCGACCTGCTTTTGCTGGATATCGAAATGAGCCGTCTCAACGGAATGGATTTAGCGCGAAAACTCCGCGCCGAGGGCGATATGCTGCCGATAGTTTTCGTCACGGGCTACTCCGAATATATGAACGAGGGCTACGAGGTCGAGGCGCTGCACTACTTATTAAAACCCCCCGACCGCGAAAAGCTGTTCGCGGTGCTGGATAGATACGTTAAAAAGCGCGCTCCCGAAAATGAGATAATGCTCGAATGCGAAGAGGGCACGCTGCACATCTCACCCGACACGATAACCTGCTGCGAGGCAATGGGCAAAAAGTCCGCCGTGCGGCTCTCCGACGGGAAAACGCTTGAATGCTCGTCGGGAATAAGCGCGCTTTGCTCCATGCTGCCCGAGGGTTTTGCGCTGTGCCACCGCTCGTATATCGTCAATCTCCGTTTCGTCCGCAGCATTGGCAAGTCGGAGCTTACCCTTGACGGCGGCGGGATAATTCCGGTATCGCGCCGGCTCTACAAGGAGATAAACGAAAAATTTATCGCTTACTACACGAGGTGAATGTATGAAAACAGAAATTAAGACCGAGCGCGACATCGACCGTTTAATGGAGGAATATGCGGGATTTCACGACAGTTGTATCGTTTCGGCGAGTTATCGGAGTGGCGCGTACGTTGACAAAAGAGGCGGTATGGGCGACGGGAACGCGGACGAGCATACGCTCTCGCTGACACTGCACAGTAAATTGATCAAGCCGATTGAGCTGACGTTTTCGGGCGTAAGAGCGGTTCACATTCTCGGATTTCAAGAGAACTATTTTTGCAATATCAACGAAGCGTATATTGCATTCCGAACGGACTTGCTCGGCAAAACGCGCGACGACAGGCATATCGTATGGTCAGATTGGGGAAAGCTCGACGAAAAAGAGACCTACGTTATCGCCGAAAGAATGTACTGGGAGATATTGGAAAAGTGAAAGTTTTTGTTGTTATCGGCATTGCGCTCCTAATATGCATGGCCGGGGGTGTCGGATTTTTCGTGCTCCGCCACGTGTTATACAATATGATAGACAAGCGTATAGAGCGCTTTCAGAGCGAGCTTATCGAAAAACAGGTGCGCGAAATTCAGAATATGTACAGGCAGATACGCGGCTGGCGGCACGACTACCGCAATCATATTCAGAATATGAAAATATGGCTCGGCAAGGGCGATCTTGAAAAAATTTCGGGCTATCTCGACCAGCTTGCGGACGATCTCGACAACGTGGATACAGTTATCAAGACGGGGAACGTAATGGCTGACGCGATACTCAACAGCAAGCTCGGGGTCGCGGGAAAGCTGAATATCCGACTGAACGTCAAGGCGAACGTTCCCGAGGGTCTGCCGATGAGCGACGTCGAATTGTGCTCGGTGCTGGGGAATATGCTCGACAATGCCGTCGAAGCGTGCGCCGCGCTCCCCGAGGACGAACGCTTTATGCGCGTGTATATCGGCAAGCTGAAGGGACAGATGTACCTTTCGGTGCAGAATTCCGCGGGCAGGATACGCAAGGAAAAGGGCGCGTATCTCTCCACTAAAGAGAATTTTTCGGCAGAGCCGCTCCACGGGTACGGGCTGTTCCGCATTGACCGCGTGGTCAAAAAATACGGCGGCTACGTCAACCGCCAAAACGAGGACGGCGTTTTCGCGACAGAGCTTATGATACCCGTCAAAAGCACTCCTGTTCAATAATTAAAGGGGGCAATGCCCCCTTTGTTTTACGCGTACAGATCGCCCACCGTGTCCTTGTAATACTCCGCCTGCGCCGCCCAGAGCTTGCCGTAAACCCCGCCCTTGGCGACAAGCTCATCGTGCGTGCCGCGCTCGGCGATCGTACCGTCCTCCATGACCGTTATCTCGTCGCAGAAACGGCAAGAACTCAGTCTGTGCGAAATATAGACGGCGGTTTTCGTGCCGACTATACCGTTGAATTTCGTGTAGATGTCGTGCTCGGATATCGGATCGAGAGAGGCGGTCGGCTCATCAAGCACGATAAACGGCGCACCCTTGTAAATCGCCCGCGCAAGGCAGAGTTTCTGTGCCTCGCCGCCGGAAATTTCAACGCCGTGCTCGTCGAAGTCCTTGTACAAACAAGTTTCTATGCCATTCTCCATTCGTGAAAGCCGCTTGCCGAGACCCGCGCGTTCCACGCAGCCGCGGACAAGCTCGGGAGCGTAATTATCATCCGCCGCGACATTCTCCGCGATACTGAACGAAAACAACCCCGAATCCTGAAAAACCACCGAAAACAGCGCCATATATTCCTCGTATTTGTATTTGCGTATGTCTATGCCGTTGAGCGTTATCTCGCCCTCAGTCGGGTCGTAGAGACGGCAGAGCAGCTTTACGAGCGTGGATTTTCCGCAGCCGTTTTTCCCGACAAGCGCCATTTTCTCGCCGATACGCCACTTTAAATTAACGCCGCGCAGAACGTACTGCTCCGAATTGGGGTACTTGAACCACACGTCCTTGAACTCGAACTCGTATTCATCGTCGTCGCGTTTTTCGGTCGGGAGCGTGCCCTTGTACTTCTCGTCGGGAATGTCGAGGAATTTCAGCGCGCCGTCAAGGAACTCCACGTCTATAAACATATCGTAAATGCCGTTCATCGTGTCGTTTATACCGTTCATTATCCTTGAAAAATACATCACGAACCCGATTATCTCCCCGACGGACAGCGCGCCCGAAACAGCCCTCAGCGCTGCGAGAGCGTACATCGGCAAGGTCGCCAGTATTTCCAAAATCGGCGAGGGGAGCTGAATACGGCGCAGCCTTTTAAGCGCCCCGCCCCATATTTCCATGCATTTACCGCTGCTGCTTTCAAGCTCGCGGAGGACAAGCTCCTCCTCGTCGTAGAGCCGCAGTGATTTGCCGTTGCGGTAGCCACCCAGAATTGCCTCCACATAATAGGACGCGACACGCTCGTTTTGCAGCAATTCCCTGTCGTTCATGACGTCGGAATAGACCTTGAAAACGAACTTGCTCGTGTAAACGGTATTGAGTACAGTCAGCGCCGCTACAACAGCCGTGACCGCCGCAAGACCCAACGGCGAGCCGATAAAGCCCATAAACCCCTCCGCGTCGGGAGCTCTGCGGAACGCGAGCGGCGCGATCATCACTATACCCGCAATTGCCGTGACAACTCCCGCAACGCTGCTGTACAGCCCGTAAAACGTTCTCTCCATACGCCCGTACGCCTGATACATACGATGCTTGGCAACGTGCGTTTCGGGATTTTCTATATGCACGTAATCCATATTGATTATCTTTTCCCACAGCTTGCGGCTTCGGTTTCTGACGAGCGCTTGAACGTGACAGTTGTGCCATTTGTTTACCGTCGTCATAGCAAGGAACAGCACAAGGTCTATGCCGCCCGTTATCAGTATAAATACGATTATATCCCGCCACGGCTCGCCCGAGACAACCTTGTCGATAAGGTGTGACGTAAGCCAGACGAAAAACAGGCTCTGCGCCGTTTGCAGCGCTTTGTGCGCGATCTTCCGCGCCAATATTCCCTTGTCAGCTTCCTCGTTGATGGCGATACAGCGCTTGACGACTTCAACGACCTTTTTTATCCGTGTTTTATTCTTCATAGTCCGCTGCCTCCTTTTTATCGTTGTAGTAGCTGCTCTGCATTTCAAACAGCTCCGCGTATGTTCCGCCGAGCGCCATAAGCTCCAAGTGCGTACCCTCCTCGGCAATGCCGCCGTCCGCTATAAGGATTATCCTGTCGCAGAACCTTGTCGACGCGAGCCTGTGCGAAATGAAAACGCTCGACCGCGCACGCGAAAATTCCGCGTAGCTAAGGTACATCTCCTGCTCGGCTATCGGGTCGAGCGCAGCGGTCGGCTCGTCGAGCAGCAGCACGGGAGCGTCCTTGTAGAGCGCTTTCGCCAGCGCCAGCTTCTGCATTTGTCCGCCCGAAAGATCCGTTGCGTCGTCAAATACCGACTTCACGAGCCGCGTGTTCTCCTTTTTCGGCAGCGACATCACCTTGTCGTATACTCCCGATTTTTTCATACACTCGAACGCTCTCGGCATATCGGTTTCGGATGTCTTGCTGCCCGAAACGTTCTCGGCGATAGTAACGGGCAGCACGTTGATATCCTGAAACACCGTGCCGAACAGCTTGAAGTATTCGCGGCGGTCGAGCTCGCGGACAGGCTTGCCGTTCAGGAGTATTTCACCCTCGGTAGGCTCGTACAGTCCGCACATAAGCTTGATGAGCGTGGATTTTCCCGCGCCGTTCAAACCGACCATTGCTAGTCTTTCGCCCTTGCCCAGCTTGAACGAGATGTTCTTTATCGTGGGCTTTTCCGCGCCGGCGTAGGTGTACGAAACGTTTTTAAACTCGATCTCAAAGCCGTCCTCGGAGACGGGGATATCTTCGCCGCCGCCCACCTCGGGCATTTCCAGATATTCGCGGACGTAGTTGGTGATATTTGACAGCCACTGATAAGCGGAGTATTTGTCGCACCAATTGCGCACGGCGCTCGACAGCATAAATATCGAGTTAAAGTAGAGCACGAAATCGCCCGCGCCTATACTCCCCGACATCACCAGATAGACAATATAAATGCGCGCGGCGGTGCTGCCTACTGCGGCTACGATCTGCGAGAGCATATCGTGACGGTATTCCCACTCGTCCTGCTGCGCGTTCCAGTCCATGCGCTTTACGAAAACTCGGTCGAACACGCTCCCGAGCCAGCGCTGCATTCCGAAAATGCGGATATCCTTTGCGCCGCTGAAATTGCCGTCCGTACCGATACGCGAGATGTAATCGAGCTGACGGTCGAACGTCTGCCAGTTGTCGTTCATATTCCATATCCAATTCATCTTGTGCTTGTTGATGTAATACCCCGCGACCGCGGGAACGCCGATTATCAGTATCAGCCACGGGTCGAGCATTGACAGAATGCCGCCGTAGGTGAAAACCTCAAGCGCCGCGACTATGGAGTCCTTTATCGTACCGAGCCCCGCCTCGGCAATACTGCTGACCGCAGAATTCGCCTTGTTCAGCTTGTCCCCAATCTTCGGATTTTCCGTGTCCTCATAGGAAAGGTTCATCTTTTTGCGCATCAGTCTCCCAAAGAAGTAGGAGCGGAGCTTGAATTGCCCCACGCTGCTGATGTGCCAGTCTGCGGCTTCTACGATATAACTCGCGAACCTGCCGCCCACGATGAGCGCCGCGCAAATAATCCCGAGCGTAAGACGGCTCGACGTACCGAGCGCAAACTCCACGACGAATTTATCCGTATATGCGGAACACAAACCGCACGCGGTGACGAGCACTATTTTCAGCACCATATCAATGAACAGTCCGCGCGAGTGCGCCCAGGATTCGCGGATGATAAACAACAGGCTGCTCGGTACCGAATATTTAAGCTGCTGTTGCTCCTCGCGGTATCTCCGACCCGCCTCGGCTTTTTTCTCTTTGGTGTATTTCGCGACTTTGACGCGTTTCATTGTGCATACCTCCAAACGTTAAATGAGCCGCCGCAGTGCTCTCGGCGCGGTGCATCTTTCGCCGAAAGCGCCGCGGCTTTGCCCGTTTTGCGGAAGTAATTCCGTACCTCCAAATATATATTACCAAAAAAACGACCGCTTGTGTTGATTTCGGAACGAACGGTCAAAATACGGAACGAATTGCTTTTTGACATATAAATTATATCATCGCTAAAAATATTTGTCAATGTACGGTTGAAATTTCCCGAAAAATATGCTATAATTGAAAAAAACGAAAGTGAGATTTTTATGAAGAAATTTTTGTCCATCTTTTTGTCGCTGATTTTAACGATCAGCTTGTCCGGCTGCACAAACGAGGGCGACTCTGACAGTTCCGGCAGCACGGACAGCACGGAAACGACCGTCGTTGAAAGCAGCTCCGATAATTCCGAGATAAGCGAGCCGGAAACCAAGGTCTACGCGCGCGTGACCATTAAGGACACAAAATTTATGGTATACGGCAAGGAGCTTTGGATAAACGGCGCGAATACGCCGTGGGAGAAATGGAACGACTTTACTATTGGCGTTATGGACGAGACGTTCTGGGACAACGAGTTTGCGCGTCTGGTCGGGGACGGCATAAACTGCACGCGTATCTGGGTCAATTGCAACGGAATGAATATCGTCCGCCTGACCCCCGGCGGATATCCCTCGGACGTTAATCCCGATCATTGGGAAGCACTGGACAAGCTGTTCGCGCTTGCCGAAAAGCATAAGCTTTATATTATGCCCACGCTGCTGTCGTTTGACCACTTCAAAGAACCCGTGAGCAGCGGCGAGAAATTCCAAGCCATGGTAAAGTCGAACGAATACTGCGACCGTTTCGCGGAAATATATGTAAAAGAGTTCTGCGAACGTTACCGCGGCTGCGAATATATTTTCGGCATCGACGTAATGAACGAGCCCGATTGGGTCTACGAGAACACGGAATGCGGCAAGGTGCCGTGGGATAACATTTCGTATCTGCTTGGCAGATGCGCGGCGGTAATTCACGAAAACAGTGATTTTCCCGTGACCGTCGGCATGGCGATAATCAAGTACAACTCCGATAAATATGAGGGCAACAAGGTCTCCGATGAGTATTTAAAGGAGCTTACGGGCAGCGACAACGCATATCTCGATTTTTACAGCACACATTATTATAATTGGCAGAAGCCGTATTTCGGATTTCCGTGCGACAAATCGCCGTCCGAATTCGGGCTTGCGGAAGCTAAACCGTGCATTATCGGAGAAACTCACAACGATGACGAACAGGAATGCAGAATGACGCTCACCGAAAAGTACAAGTCGGTCTACGACAACGGCTGGAACGGAATAATGGTGTGGATGGATCCTCAGAAAAAGGACGACGGCACTTACGACTGGTACCGCTATGATCTCACCGAAACGGCCGTAAACGCAATGTTGGAGTACGTTCCCGAGAAAATTCGTCCGTTGGGATAATGGAGGAAAGTAAATGCTTGAATTCAAGGTATCGGTAGATGATCTTGATTACGGCGCGGTCGCGGCAATGCTGCTGCCGATGATCAAGGAAAAGGCGGCGGAAGATCCGTCCGGAAACCGCGCGGTAAAGCTGCTGCTCAAAATGGCAGACGCGGCAGGCGAACTGCCCATAAAGGCGATAAACGCGCTGCCGCAGGACGTTAAGGACGAAATGGTGGTAATGCTCGTCAATAATTACAAGGACAAGTTTATCGAGGTGATACAAAATAAGGCCGCCGCGAAGAATATTTCGGTAACGGTGAATGATCTTGCCGCAAGGACCGCCAAGCCGTTTTAAGTCAATTTACCAAACCGACCTCACTTTCGGGGTCGGTTTTTTGCGGAAAAAATTAAATACCCCTTGACAAATAAGGGGTAATACTGTATAATAATTGTACTAGTAGAAATAGTGCATTCAGACAATTGATAAAAGGAGGTGCGCTTGTGATAAGTATCGACATTACGGGCAGAACGCCCATATACGAACAGATATGCCGCTCGATATGCAGCGAGATAACGCGCGGCGTGCTTAAGGAAAACGACAAGATACCGCCGTCGCGGACACTGGCGCAGCAGCTCGGGCTTAATCCGAATACCGTCGCAAAGGCGTATTCAATGCTGGAGCGCGACGGGATAATCTACACGCTCGCGGGAAAGGGCAGCTTTGTCGCGGCACAAAGCGGAAAAGCAAATTCGGCACTTACAAAAGACTTTGAGGAAAAGGCTCTCGAAGCGCTCAAGGCGGGAGTTGCCGCAGACGCGCTGGTGGATATAGTCAGACGCGCCGACAGTTCACTGAAAGGAGAAAACGTATGATCGAAATAAACAACGTTAGTATGGTGTTCGCGAAAAAGGGCTTGGGCAAGGTCGACATAAACGACGGCTTCAAGGCTCTTGACAACGTTTCCATAAGCATTCCCGACGGGTGTATTTACGGTTTTCTCGGGTCGAACGGCGCGGGCAAATCGACGCTGCTGCGAATGATGTGCGGCGTTTACAGAACGGAGCAAGGCAGCGTTAAAATAGATGGCGAGGACGTGTTCGACAATCCCTCGGCAAAGTCGAAGATATTCTTCGTCAACGACGAAACGGTTCAATACGCGAAATTCACGCTCGACGGACTTGCGAAATACTACGCGAGCTACTACGAGGACTTTTCGTTCGGGATATACGAACGGCTCGTAAAGCAGCTGCAGCTGCCGAGGAACAAGCGTATGAGCGAGTTTTCAAAGGGAATGAAGCGTCAGGCGGTCGTTATTATCGGGCTGTCCTGTAACACGAAATATTTGCTGCTGGACGAGGCGTTTGACGGACTTGACCCCGCAATGCGGCGGTTCATCAAGCAGCTTATCATTAACGAGCTTATTGACCGACAGGCGACAATGGTGGTATCTTCTCATAATATCGTCGAGATAAACGAGCTTTGCGACCGTGCTATGCTGATACATCAAGGGCAGATGATATTCGCGGACGAGATCGACAACATCAAAAGCGGCTTCGGCAAGATACAACTTGCGCGAAAGAGCGGCGCGGTCACTCCGGAGGAATTGAAAAACGCGGGATTGGAGGTAATGCAGTATTCCGTTATGGGCTCGGTGGCGCAGGCTGTGGTGCGCGGCTCGGAAACGGACATCACGGGAAAGCTCGGCGCGTTCGGATGCGAGATAAGCGAGTTTATTCCGTTGACGCTGGAGGAAATATTTATCTACGAATTGGAGGCGAGAGGTTATGGCTCAAACATCATCAACTAACGCAAGATATAAAATGTCGTTTAAAAAGATCGTCCGCGCCGCTCTGGCGGAGCTGCGCGTTCACAAAAAACTCGCGATAATCACTTTTGTGCTTTATGGCGTGGCAATGCTGCTGTTTATTTTCAACTCGGAGGTTTGGATGTCTTACGATGGAGAAATTCCAGATCTTATGCATTTTTATTTGTCCGGTTGGGGAGTGTTCTTTGCGGTATGCGGCGCAGCAGTAAGTTACTTCACTGTGCTGAATGTGTTCCGCGATATGAATAATCAGCAGATTTGCGACGTGTCAATGGCGCTGCCTATAAAATCAAGCGAACGCTTTTTTTCAAAGCTGCTCAGTCTGGTTTTTATCCAGATACTCCCGCAAATAGTTTGCGTATTGGGAGGAAACGGCATAAAAATACTGTACGGCAAGCTGATATTCGGTTTTTTGCCCGGAGAAGCGGACGATATTCTGCTGCAGCTGTCGGTGGGATTTCCCACAGGTACGCTGTTCATTATGGCTATTGTAATGCTGTGTGTGTGCTGCTGCGGAGCGCCTGCCGAAAGCTCATATTTCTCAATAATACTTATGGGCATAATAAACGTTCTGCCGCTGTGCTTTATCACCTATCTGATCAGCAACTGCGCGGGAATGCCCTATTATTTCGGCAATCCCGAGCCTATTGACTACGGGTATTGGGGTTTTTTGTTCCTCGTGGACTTCTACGATAAATTCGTACTTCATTGTGTGGTCGGATGCGTTATCTCGATAGCCGTAATGTTCGTCTCCGGACTTATCTATATGAAACGCGATGCGAAAACAGTCGGTAATCCTATCGCAAGCCGCACATTCTTCGAGATAGTGCTGGTGCTCGGCTGCGTGACCGTATTTATGTTCTTTTTGATGACCGACGGAATGATATGGGGTTTTCTGGTGGCTGCCGTGGCTTATATCATCATAAATATTATCGTCTGCCGCGCGAAAATAAACGTACTCTCGTTTGTGAAGTGGGGCGCAAAATATCTTGCGACAGCGGCGACGTTTACGCTCGCGATTGTTATTATAATAGAGACTGGCGGTTTCGGATATATCAACCTGCGCCCCGACGCAGAGCTTCTAGACGGAGCAAACTTTATGATAGGTTATTACGACGATGATTACCACATGCCCAACGAGTACACAGGCAACACAAGAAATTTACGCGCGGATAATCTTACCCCCGAGCAGGCGGACAAGGTAATGTCGATCTGCAAAAAGTATATGGCGGAGGGCAGCGCAAAAATTAATCCGCTTTTGAAAATATTCAGAGTATCCTATAATTATGACGATTATACGCGTATTCAAGTAAGGGCTGATAGCAATAAGACGTATGATGAAAGACCGTTTCCGCGCAGCCAGTTTAATTGGAATTACAAATTGGACAGCGGATACTGTTTAGACTACCGTCAAGACGTATCCGTTCCGATCACCGACGCGCGGGAAATGGCTCAAGAGCTTTTGAAACTGGACTTTGTGTACGAATATGTCGATTAGTCACCCTTGACATATACGTATCGGAATTAAACATCCCTCCTCCTGCAGATATCCTCGGGAGGGGGGATTTTATCATGCCACTATCGAGGGCAACTCCGTTACCTCTGTGGTGAGCGCGACGTTCTTTTTGTCGTAGAATTTGAAAAAGCTGTTGAGTATCTTGTCGGTCACGATCTCGGCATCCTCCTTTTCCGGATCGGTGAGCATTACCATACACTGCACGCTGCTGAACCGCAGCGGTATCATGGACTTGCTTACCGTTACATCGATAGAGTTTCGGAGGTACTCCATTGCCTCGTCACGGTCGGAAACGGCGGGCGTTTCCCAGAGCGCGGGAGTTAGTGGTAACGAGCGCCTAATGCTGATTGTGTAAACGATCTGCTCAACAAGCATGCGAGCGTCCGATCTGCGCTTTATCACCGCAGACGCCACTCGGACAGTACGCGCCGAAATATCCTGCAAGGGAAAACACAGAACCGTATTTTTGTCCAAAGGACTATGCGAGCTTCTGAAAACATATATAACGAAACGCGGCATAACAAAAGGTTCTGCAAAAACAGCAGACGGCACACATAACGGTGTGCAAACCTGCTGTTTTTCATTCTCGCTATTATTAAAAATTCTGTGACTTGAAAATGCGCCCTTGCTTATAGATTCGGATACCAGCGCAGAAGGTCGCCGCACACTTCGGCTTCGATCCGCTCCACCGCATACCGGAGCCACTCCTCCGGCGTGGGTATCTTCCTGGCGCAGGGTATCCTTTCCCTTTGTGCCCGCTTTTCCGGATCATGGTCATTCATTCCTGCCTCAATGCGGGCCGAGATAATCGCCCGCATTTCCTCCACCGTGATATTCCTTTCACGGGCCAACCTTTCAAATAAAGTTTCTTCTTCCATAGCTGCAAGCCTCCCGATATTTTCTGAATAGTATGTCCGCCTGTCTACCAAGCTATAACATGACAATTCCTTTTTGGGTAATAGTCTGTCTACCGATTGTGACTATTATAGCACCCTTTTGGGAATTAGAATAGATACAGATTGACCTTGTACTGTTCTTGAACGGTATCGCCATTTTTGCCGTGGAACTGAAATGCAACACCTCCGGGCAAAATTACGAGGATGCCATAAAGCAGTATAAAAATGAGCGCGACTGCACGACCCGTCTCCTCAAAGAGAAGGTCGGCGTGTTTGCAGCAATCGCTATGGATTTGAATGAGGTGTATTTTTGCACTAAATTGGTCGGCAATGACTCTTTCTTTAATCCCTTCAACATAGGATATGAATTTGGCAAGGGGAATCCGCATAACGACCAGTCTGGCATTAGCGTCTCCTATATGTGGAAAGACATCTGGACAAAGGATAAGATTCTCTCCCTCATTGAACGATTCATCTACATCAAAACAAAGGAACGCAAAAACTCCGACACAGGGAAAGTGCGCCGCACAAAGGAACTGATATTCCCACATTTTCACCAGCTTCGCGCTGTGGGAAAGGTCATGAATGATGTCATTTTAAACCGCTCCTCCTGTAACTATCTAATTGAACATTCCGCCGGCAGCGGCAAAACCGAGACTATTTCCTGGCTTGCACACATTCTGTCTATGGTGCATGATGTTCGCAACAACGTATTTGATACCGTGTTAGTTATCACCGACAGAATCGTTGTTGACCGTCAGCTACAGGAAGCCATCATGGGCATGGAGCACAAAAGTGGTCAGGTCAAGGTCATGGATGACAAGTGCGATTCTAACGATTTGGCGATTGCTCTGCGCGGAAACACGAAGATTCTGTTATGCTGAAGGGTATTTTGTCTTGCGCGATGAGAAATATGTGCTGCCCAGCGAGAATGCCCTCTTTCTTACCGAATACGCAAGACATCATCTGTCAGAGTGTACACTCGATTTCTCATGCAAGCTGGTTTGCAGTCGAGCAAGCGTCCGCGATGTTCAGTATATGCTTCGTGATGATACGGAATACAAAAAGCTTCCGTCTTATGACTCAAACACGCAGAACGTAGATGAGTACAACAAGGCTCTTGCAAAGGCTCTGGATGATGTGGACACAGAATTTCAAGAACAGTTTAAGCGTAACAAGCTTATGAATGAGACTACATCGCAGCGGATGTGTAAGTATATGGATGTTGCTCACTGGAATACAAGTATTTTCCAAGATAAAACACTCCTTGCACCAATGGATTACACGCGCGTTTATCAAGACCATAAATTTAAGGTTTCTTCTTACACGGCAATGGCTGTTGGTTTCTAATTAACGCTCCGCAAAACTGAAGAAGCCCTGTGCCTTTCTGGATCAGGTTACGATAGTAGCAATAAGACGGACGTATACCATATTTAAGGATACTAAGCTGAACCCGCATTATAACATCATTGCTATACACCAAAATGAGTGATATCCTTAACGGAGAAATCACCAACAACCGAATTGGATGAAATGCTCCCACACATTTTAAAAATGTGTGGAAGTATTTCATATTTTTTTGCATTAAAAATTCCATGCAACAAATGAGTTAACATTGCAAAAATGCAGTCAATTCTCAAAAAAATAGATTCAATAATTTAGTATAATAACAGCAAAAATTGGCACTTGCTATATTGGAAATCTAAGGCAATTATATGTTTCAACCATCTTGCTCTCATGGTTACAATTATTTCATTTATCACAAGCACTTGTGAAATCTAAAAAAACTAAGGTGTCTCTTTCCTGTTCGGTATTTATCCGAGAGCTTTATTTTTCGGAAATAAATCATAAAAGTAGTTGAATAATTTGGCTATCTATTGGTGTGATATCGGGTTCAAACAAAGTGGATTATAAAGCTGTCCCCTTTGATAATGATTACTCGTGGTTATGACAAATGGCAGGATTACACTACAATTCCTCTTTCATCATATCCAACAGTTTATCCGCAATCGGTGTAAACATTTGATATTTTTTCCATATAACATACATTTTTGTTTCAAGTTGAGGCGCGAGATGTCTAAAAACAAGGTCGCCGCCCGTATATAAATTCTCAAATGTGAGCATAAGCCCAAGTCCTTCATGTACGAAAACCGAACCGTTGTAAAATAAATTTACTGACCCCGTAAAACGCAGCATATCTGCTTTATCTTTCGCCCAACGCGGAATGTCTTCACGTATAGACTGCTCAGAGCAGATAAGTTCATATTCAGCCAAGTCCTCTACACATATCATTTCCTTTTTCACCAGTGGACAGTCATTTCTCATAAGGACACCCCATTTGTCGCTTTCGGGGATTTCAAGGTAATTGTATTTTGACAGATCGGGTGGTTCGACAATTGCTGCAAAATCCAAAAGCCCCTTGTCAAGCAATTCCGCAATCTGTTTTGTGCCGCCGCTTGTAAGGAGATAGCGAAACAGAGGATATTTTTCTTTCAGTCTTAAAATTACCCTTGCAAGATATTTTATCTGGCAGCTTTCAGCACAGCCGATACGGATTTCTCCGCCTGCAATATCATCAAGAGCCTTAAATTCATCAGTTGTCTTGTCAACCATTTCAAGAATTTCTTCAGCTCGTTTCCGCAGCAGCATTCCTTCACTTGTCAGTGAAACGCTTGTACTTCCGCGTTTGAACAGCTTTTTTCCAAGCTCGCTTTCAAGCTCCTTCATCTGCTTTGACAGTGTCGGTTGCGAAACGTGGAGCGTTTCGGAAGCGCGCGTCATGCTACCCTCTCTGGCAATTTCAAGAAAGTATCGTAATATTCGTATTTCCATATTGTCAACTCCTTTCCCTCATTATACAACTTTATGTTATTCCTGTCAAGAATAACATGATATGAAAAATAAGTATTAGACAAATCACACTAAATGTGCTACAATAAAGTCATGAGGTGAGAAAATGGCAAACGCAAACGATAAGACGGCTTTACTCCGTCAAAATCTCATTGACGCAGGTTGTGATAAAAAACAGCCGCAAAATGTATTGAATTTACGAAAAGCGGTGAGTATTCACAAATGCTTCCGATACTTGAAAGACAGCGCACAATGCTTCTTGATGGTGTTCACAAGCGACAAAAGCAAATAGACTGCCTTGATTTTCTGGTATATAAAATTAAAACCAACAAATTTTAGGAGGAACTGCAATGAACTTTAATTTCAACTTTTACAACCCCACAATGTTGATTTTCGGCAGCGGCAAGCTGAACGAGCTGAGCAAACAAAATTTACCTGGCAAAAAAGCACTTATTCTTATTTCCAACGGAAGATCCACTAAAGCAAACGGATACCTTAACCGTGTGGAAAATCAATTAAATTCAGCAGGCATTGAATATGTGGTTTTCGATAAGATTACGGAAAACCCGCTTAAGGAGCATTGTGAGGAGGGAGGAACATTCACACGCGAAAACGGCTGTGATTTCATTATTGCACTCGGCGGCGGAGCTGTTCTGGATTCGTCCAAAATGGTGGCTTCAATGGCTACAAATGACGGTGACTTATGGGAATATGCAAAAGGCAAGCCGTTCGCAAACGGAGGTATTCCGATTGTGGCAATTCCCACAACCTCAGGTACGGGGTCTGAAATGAATGCTTCGGGTGTTATTTCAAACCTCGAAACGCAGGAGAAAATCGGTTTTGGCGATATCCGCAACATTCCGGTGCTTTCAATAGTCGACCCCGAGCTTATGAAAACTGTTCCCCCGAAATATACTGCATATCAGGGGTTTGACGCACTTTTTCACAATACCGAGGTTATGATGAGCAATACTGTCAATATTTTAAGTGAAACAATTGCATTGTCGGCAATTGAAAATATTTATAAATATCTGCCTAGAGCCGTTAAAGACGGAAATGACCTTGAAGCAAGAGAGCGTGTGGCTTACGCTTCGACAATGGCTGGCATTACAATGAACCTTACCCTCACTACCGCACAGCACAGTATGGAGCACTCCATGAGCGCATATCATCATAATCTCCCTCATGGTGCGGGGCTTATTATGATTTCCGTAGAATTTGCGCGTTTCTTTATCGAAAGACATGCTTGCGACGAACAGTTTATCAAAATGGCAAGAGTGATGGGAATACCGAATGCCGATAAAGCCGAAGATTTCCTTACAGCGCTTGTTAAATTACAGAAAGATTGCGGTGTTGCAGATTTGAAAATGAGCGATTACGGCTTTGGTTCCAACGAAGCTGTGACGCTGGCGAAGGGTGCGCGCTCTATGCAGGGCGGCTTGTTTGAGTCAAATCCTTGCGAGATGACAGACGAGGACTGCGCAAGAATTTTCGAAAGATCTTACCGCTGAAATAAAAGTTTTATTATTACGAACTGCAAAGCGGGTGTACTTAGCCGGCAATACGAATGGCAGACGCTTGAATTATGAAACCAAACGGAGGGAACCCATGAATATTTTAGTGTTAAACGGAAGTCCGCGCCCTTGCGATAACACCGCTGCATTGGTAGATTCTTTTACTGAAGAGGCACGGGGAGCAGGTCATCAGGTATCAATCTTTCAGATCGGAAACAAAGATATACGCGGGTGTAAAAAATGTGATGCCTGCCGAGCCACACTGGACGGAAACTGCGCACAAAAAGATGATATGCAGGAAATTTATCCCGCTATGCGGTCTTGCGAAATGCTGGTTATTGCTTCTCCGATTTACTATTATTCTTTAACAGGTCAAACCCATTGTGCAATAGAACGGATATATGCTTTTGAAAGACTTCCAAAATTAAAAAAAGCGGCATTGCTGCTTACTGCCGGGGGCAGCGGATTCACCTCTGCAATCCAAACCTACAAAGATGCTGTCATAGGACATATGGGTGCAAAGGATTTAGGCATTGTGAAAACTGTTGGAAGTCAGTTTAAATCCGCAACAGCACAAAATCAAATACGGGAAATTGTGAGAAAGATTTAATCGGGAGGTGTAGCAATGCGGAGATTTACAGCTTTATTTTTAGCGGCAATGTCTGCGTTAACTCTTTCAGCCTGCGCCAATGCGGAGCTAAAGACATCCACTGCCACAGAAACCGGTGCGTTAGGAAACAATACGAAACAACAGGAAACGTCTTTTTCAAACGACACCGGAAACCCCACCGAGGAAGCGACCGAAATGGATACAATAGAAATTATCATTAACGGACAGACATTTCGTGCGGAGCTGTACGCAAATACCGCTGCGCAGCAATTTAAAAAATTATTCCCTCTGCATTTGAATATGGCAGATTTGCATGATAACGAAAAATATTTTTATTTCTCCGACGACTTCGACACCACAGACGAAGAAATCAAAGAAATTCATGCAGGGGATATATTTATTTACGATAAGAACTGCCTTGTCCTTTTTTATGAGAGTTTTAAAACAGAATACAGCTATACTCCTTTAGGAAGAATTTCCGATACCTCAGGATTGAAAAAAGCCTTTGGCACTGGAGCTGCAGATGTTTCGTTCAGTATCGTCGATACCGTAGACGCAGACAACCGATCTCAAAATTTCGTGAATGATATCTCATTCAATTTTGAAACAAAAACAGTAATATTAAACAGCGGCTACGAAATGCCGATTGCGGGTATCGGAACATATTCTCTGCACGGCGATACCTGTGTGGACTCGATTGTTTCCGCACTTGAACAGGGCGTTCGGCTTATCGACACGGCGTATATGTACGGTAACGAGGAAGAAGTCGGCGAAGCTATCCGCAAGTCAAATGTGCCGCGCGAGGAGATTTTTGTGATTACGAAAATCTATCCGGGCGAGCAGTTCCAAAACCCCGAAAAAGCAATACAGGACGCGCTTGACAAGTTGGATATCGGTTACATTGATATGATGTTACTGCACCACCCGGGCGATAATGACGTGAACGTTTATAAGTCTATGGAGAAATTTGTGGAGCAGGGTAAGATACGCTCGCTCGGACTGTCAAATTGGTACATCGAGGAAATAGATGATTTTATCGCACAGGTCAATATAAAGCCCGCATTGGTTCAGAACGAAATTCACCCGTATTATCAGGAACAAAAGGTAATTCCGTATATGCACGATTTGGGAATTGTAATGCAGGCTTGGTATCCACTTGGCGGCAGAGGTCATCAGAGCGAGCTGCTGAATGACAAAACTATTCTCGAAATCGCCGAAAAGCACGGAAAATCCGCCGCACAGGTCATTTTGCGACGGGATTTGCAGAACGGCGTGGTGGTTATTCCCGGCTCGTCAAATCCCGCACATATACTGGAGAATATCTCGCTGTTTGATTTTGAACTGACAGACGAGGAAATGGAGAAAATCGCTAAGCTTGACAGAAACGAAAAGCATGATTGGTATTAAACAATTACCGCCGAGCGAAAACTCGGCGGATATCTTTACGTTATAAATTTTCAAGTGCCCTCTACAGGCTCACTTTGTTTTTTCTCAAGAAAGGACAGTTTATGCTCAAAGACATTTTAAACGCGGATGAAATAACTTTTGAAACGCTCCGTGAACAGTTTCTTGAACACGACTTCACGACAATGCCCGACGCTCTCCCCCAAGATATGGGTGAGGGCGAAGCAGAGTTGTACAGCAAGGTTATTGACCTTATTAACGATGACTGGCAGAAACTCTCGAAAGAAATGGGGTTAAAACGCCCGCAGATGCGCTACTCCGAGGACTTTATCCCAGAGGCGCTTCGGCTGCGTGTATCAAGAATAGTTGCGAATGCAATCATAGAAATCGTGCGAGATGAAAAAGTGTTGGACAATATACTTACAACATTTGTGTTGCCGCAAATGTTCTCCCCTCTCATAGAGTTGTTTGAAGAAATTGACAAAACAGGACTTGTGGGCGATGAAGCTAAAGAGCTTCTTGAAATCATGGAAAATCCTGCGAAACTTGATGATAACACTGATGAAGATGAAACAGTAATTGAAGATTTTGACTTAGACAGTGCGTTCTTTGATGATGAAACCATTGAAGAACTTTGCAAAGGACTCGGAGATGAAATCGCCGATAAAGCTAAAAATATAACGCTGAAATGTGACTTTTATGATCTGCTGGAACATATGGTAGAGTTGCTCATGAACACTATGGACGTGCAGAGCCTTATAGAATTTTCTCTTGCTAATCCCGTTGCTTAGGACTTCAACCGCAATAATCCGTTAAACTATGCAAAGAAAGATTTTGAAAAATCATAGTATCACTCTCGGACAACTAAAACGATTTCGTTCAATGAGATTACCGATAGTGCTGACGGTGGAACGGAAATATCCGATGCCGTTGATGTTGAAGAAGTCAGTATTGATACAATTTCCACGGAAGAATTTCTCAACACTCTTGATGAAACAGACAAAAAAATTGTCGATATGCTTGTAAAAAAGTTTACACAGGCTGAAATCGCAGATGAGGTCGGACTTTCTCAAAGTGCTGTATCAAGGCGTTTGAAGAAAATAGCGGCACTCAGAAAAGAATTTGAAAAAAATTTCTCAAACAACGCATAAAATAAGTTTCCTCATGTCGTTAGTATATAGAGGACAAGATTTCCCGTCGTTCTTCGGCGGGATTTTTGTTTTCGAGAATTTCATATACGGGAGGAATTTAATGGACGAAAGAAAAAAGTAGAAACTTATCAGCAGCGTGGAGATTATGAACACACCAATGAAAAAGCAGCGCTTCATAGTTGACGGGATGATTTATCCCGGCATGCACATTCTGTCTGGCGATCCGAAAATCGGAAAGTCGTGGATGATGCTTGATATGTGCTTGGCAGTTGCAAAGGGCGAGGATTTTCTCGGCAGGAAAACCGAGCAGGGGCAGGTAGTATACATGGCGTTGGAGGACACGTTCATCAGCTTGCAGTCGCGGTTGTACGAACTGACCGATGAGCCAAGCGAGAATTTGAACTTCGCTTTGATTGCAAACTCTATCGGCAATGGTCTTGAAGATGATTTGCGAGAGTGCAAAAAGGTGTTTCCCGATTTGAAGATGATTGTTATCGACACACTTCAAAAAATCAGGAACACTATCGACACGAAATACGGAGCGGATTATCGTGATCTGTCCGCACTGAAATGTATTGCGGATCTGCTTGGGATCGCTATTGTGTTGGTTCATCACAACCGTAAAGCGCACGACTCTAATCCAAATAATCTTATTTCGGGAACAAATGGCATCGCAGGCTGTGCCGATGGACTGCTTGTGTTCACTCGCAACGGAGAAAACGCTAAACTCCATATCAGCGGCAGGGGTGCGCCGTCACTGGAGTTGAATTTGAAAAGAGAAAATTCAAAATGGATATTGCTTGATGATGTCCCAGAGAGCAAGCCGGATATTTTCTCTTTCGCAATTCACGATTTCATGTGTGAGAAAAAATCCGTAAGCGGAACAGCCTTGGAAATATGTTCGATGCTGAAAGAAAAATTTCCCGAGCAAGAATTTAACTGCAGCTGGTTGTATCTGGATTTGCTGCAGCACGATGATGAAATCCGTTCGCTTGGAATCAACTACGGAAAAACTAAAAGCAACGGCGTTCGCAAAATTTTTATCACATATACTGCTGACAGGGACAGCAGTGGCGGTAAAATTTTGTGTGAGAAAAATGCTGTCCCTGTTGACCCTGAAAATGCCGCAAACCTTGATGTAGACTTGCATGAGGTTGATCGTATAGAATTACCGATTGAGAAAAATGCCGACCCTGCTGTCCCTGTCAAGCAGAAACAGGGCGAAATGCTTATTGCTATGGTTGCGGAAATGATGCAACGAAGTCTTGCAGAGCAAGGAATAACCGTTCCGGCATTTTGTGCCGACTTGTGAGCCGATTTGTGCGAGGTTTGACCACCGAGTAGGGAACTACTCGCCGAACAGAAACGGAGCAAAATTTGAGCCGTTTCTGGGCGAGTTTGAGCGAGGCGTTTTATAGAGCAAAATGCAAAGTGAATATCGCTCATATTTCACCACGATTTCAGGCGGATATGTGGGTTATGATTTCGATGCAAGTTAAAGCCGGGTGCACCCGGCGGTCACAGCGGGCGGCAAAGCCGACCGCCACAAAACGAATTGTAAAAAACACAGCACAAAAAATAAGGTGGTCGTAACAGCCTGCTCAGCGGATTTCAGGTGCACCTATAAAGCCGTTAAGTACGCTGTTACGCCATTTCATCGGTGAATGAAAGGATTTTTTATGCAATACGAAACAAAAATCAGAGTACCTTTGTGGATTTACCCGTCCACGGACGGTGAAATAGAAAATTCTTACGAATCTGACTACTGCAAGTCCAAAAGCGAGTTTATTGAAAAGGCGGTCAAGTTCTATCTTGGCTACCTGAAACAGGAGCGAAATGTGAACTACTTATCACCGAGGATAACCTCATCGGTAGAAGCGGTAATCAACGGAACGGAGCAGCAAATAAACCGAAATTTATTCAAGATCGCTGTCGAGTTAGGAAAAATTTCTCACACACTCGCCGCCGCAAACGATGTCGATGAACAAACTCTGCAAGACCTTCACGCGATGTGTGTTGACGAGGTTCGGAATATAAACGGCGTGATAAGTTTCAATAGTGCAGTAAGATTTCAGAATGACAGGGAGGATAATGAATGAAGAAATTTAACAGAATGAAAATATTTTTCAAGTCCTGCCTGCTGTTTTTCAGCAGACGAGCCGAAGCGAATCTTGATAAAAAGTTGCCTGTCAAAGACGGATTTTCCGTAATAGATAACGTGCTATATTACATCAACGGCAAGACAAAAATCAAAATCAAGGAGCATTTTTCCGAAACCAAAGTAACCGCTCTTGACCTTGTGGAGAGCGCGATCCGATACGAAAAACGTACTGAATTTGCAGGATAATTTTCTCAAAAACCGCTGGACATTACGCCCGCATTATGGTATATTGTTGCTGTAAGCAATGTGTTATAATGCGGGTTGTTTCAGGATAGGAGGTTAATTTAATGAAACAACAATATAACACAGCACTTTATCTAAGGCTCAGCCGCGACGACGAGCCGAAAAACGTTTGCAGGAGTTGGATAATTTGTTCGCCAAGATGTACGAGGACAGAGCGAGAGAAGCGATTACGGAGCGAAATTTCGCAATGCTATCGGCAAAATATCAAGAGGAACAGTCACAGCTTGAAAGCAAGAACTGCGAGCCAAGCTTGACAAGTTGGCGCAAGAAACCGATGGAGCGGAAAAGTGGCTGTCGCTTATTCGAAAGTACACTGAGCTGACAGAGCTTACTGCGCCATTGTTGAACGAGCTGGTCGACAAAATCGTGATTCATAAAGCGATAGATGAGGAAGATGGCAGCAGGACACAGGAAATCGAGATTTTCTACCGATTTGTAGGGAAGGAACTTTTAGTGTATCCTTAAGTATAGGAAACAGATTGTGCCTATATGTACATACTGTCCGCCTTCCATGGATGTTCGATTGATGAGTGCAATGCTGTACTAAAAAAATTAGACATTCGCTTACTTGGAACTAATTCAAAAAACTACGGAGCAGGCAAATTTATGTAATTGATTTTTTGCACCACCTTTTAACGATTTGAACCTTATAACGATTACCTGTGTTCATCGTTAAAAGGTGGTGCATTTTTTGTGTTAGCAAGTGCGCAAAGTCAAGATGGTTTTCCGCTCACAACAGAAAAAAGGGCTGCCGTGTGTAGACTTGCGTGAAATCCCTTTATAATAGGCATTTAGCAGTGCCTATCTTCGTTATATTGTATCATTTTCGCAACTGTTATCTCAACATATTCTCCGATAATGTTGAGATTTTGCTCTCTGCAATATTGGGTAAGCATATCACGCTGTGTGGATATGCTGCCGCTCTCGCCTTTCAGTTCGTCGTCGCGGCTGAGCCGCAAATAAAGTGCCGTGTTATATTGTTGTTTCATTAAATTAACCTCCTCGTCTGTGAAACAACCCGCATTACAACACATTGCTTACAGCAACACTATACCATAATGCGGGCGTAATGTCCAGCGGTTTTTTGAGAAAATTTATCCTGCAAATTCAATACGTTTTTCGTACCTGATCGCACTCTCCACAATGTCAAGGGCTGTCACTTTGGTTTCGGCGAAGTGCTCCTTGATCTTGATTTTCGTTTTGCCACTGATGTAGTACAGCACGTTATCTATCACGGAAAATCCGTTTTTGAGAGGCAACTTTTTATCAAGATTTTCTTCGGCTCGTCTGCTGAAAAACAGCAGGCATGACTTGAAAAATATTTTCATTCGATTAAATTTTGTCATATAGTATTCTCCATAAAATCGTAATTATCTATTGTGTATTCGTCAACAACTTCATCGCTTGCGCTGCCTTTTGTCAACATTTTTTGCTCGGCAAACTCACGATTATTTCTCGCAATCAGATCGTCAAGGTTAAGTTTTCCTCTCGTCCTGCGGACATTTCTGATTGCTTCTTTGCGATATTCCTCCATGACTTCGTGGGGAACATCTGCCAGTTTCGACAGTATCATGATGATCATCTCAACCTTAACCGCGTAGCAAAACAATCCCTTTGTGATTTTTGTAACACCCGCTTCGCTGCCCTTTATAATCAAGCCTGCAAGCTCCTTTGCAATGATATTTTTCTGTTTGACCAGCTCCAGATCGGAGACATATTTTTGAATTGCCGTTGCGATAAATTCAGAACGTGACCTCGAATGTTCCGCTGCGTATTTGTCGCATAGCTGAAGCGTTTCATCGTCCAAACTTATCCCTATTTTATTTGCCATTTAACCTCTCTTTCCTGCGGTATGACCTTTTTGTGTAACCGCATATCCCTTTGCTATCGCATTTGTCGAATTTTTTCTTTCAAAGTGACACCTGTGTTTCATACTTTTACTTTTCATGACATCAAACTTCACCTCCCACAAATGGCTTTACAATGCAGTCGGCTTTGCCGTCCGCTGTGACCGCAGCACCGCTGCTTTAACCTGCATCGAAATCATAGCCCCACTTATTTGCTCAAATCCCCTGTGAAATGCCGGCATATTTTCCTTCAATTTTCGCCGTGTGAAGCACTTCCCAAATTCGCGCAGAAACGGTTCAAATTTCGCTCCAATTTTGCTTGGCGAATATCTCTCCTCAGCCGGAAACCTCGCACAAATCGGCAATAATCTGCCCAAACAGCCGTCACTGTTTTAGCGTAGTGCCGTCACTCTCGCAACTGCCGTCACTATCGTTATTTTGCATTGTCAAAGCGTTTGCAAGATATGGAGTGACGGCTATTTCTACCCACAGGTGACAGCCGTCACTGATGTCACTCTCACGGTCATATTTCAGAATTAAAAAACGCTGACCGCATGAACGCTTTATCTCAAAAGTCACGCCGAAGCCTTTCAACTCTATACCGTGCTGAACAAGATTTTGCGTGATTTTATTTGACGGAATTTCAACGCCGAATTGCATTTTCAATTCATTGACCAACATCGTAGCCGAGCCTTTGAAGTAATTTTTCTCAAGCATAAAATCATGTATCATGAAAGAAAAAGTATCGCGCGGCTTTGGAGTGATTTTTTCCTCGGCGACCCAGCGAGAGCCCTCGCGTTTCAAGTGCAGTTCGAGATTTTCAATATCGCGACCAACACAATGCAGAACCGCCTCACCGCTGCCGCGCTTTTTTCAACCATCACTAAGCTACCGTCAACACAACCGCTGATACCTGTTGTTCCCGATATCATGTTGAACGGATCGTTATCGCGGCATTTGCGAGTGTGATGAACCAACAGAATAGCAATCCTCAGCGTGTCCGCGAGATTTTTCAAGACAGAAAGTTCCTTGTAGTCGGAAGCGTAGCTTGTGTCGTCGCCCGAACGGATTTTCTGTAAAGTGTCGATGATAATAATTTTCAAATCCGCATGCTGTGCATTGAAGTTTTCAATCTGCTTTTCAAGAATGCCGCCGAGCGTCCCTGCCATAATCGCAAAGTGTAGATTTTCGCTTGGCTCGCTTGTAAGTTCAAACAAGCGGTTTTGGATTCGGGTGTAGCTGTCCTCCAAGCAGAGGTAGAGCGTTGAGCCGCATTTGGTTTCCTGTCCGAGCAGCTTTACTCCTTTCGCAATGCTGAGCGCCATGTCCAGTGCTAGCCACGACTTCCCGACTTTAGGTGCTCCCGCTAAGATGAATAATCCTGTTGAGATCATACCCTCGATACTGAATTCAATCGGCTTGAGCGGTGTGGTCATCAGCTGTTCGCAGTTTACTGTTTTGAGTTCGTTCAATAAGTTGTCCTCCTTTTTAATTTGGTTTTGGGTGAATAAAAATATGTTATCACAATCCATCCGAAAAGTAAATATGGAATGAAACTTGGCATTTTTCGCAAAGTTCCATTCCGAACATTTTATATTTGATTGTGGATTATCATTTTAACATATTTTACCCCCATCTGTCAATTGTTAAGGTTGCCTAAAACAGACACGTTTTTTTGTGCAGGTTGTGGGCTTTGTTTATGAAATATCTTTGAAAAATGTATTTGCATCTGTTTTTATTGAAATACGACTGGTTAGCGCTTGGGACAATCTGACGAAGAGTTCTTGAAGGGTGTCAAGGGACTTGATTGACATCAGGATTTTTAAATCTGCGTTGTCGGATTATGTTGACACAAGGCATGTAATTTTTTCCCCTGTCAAGTGACCAATCAATATATTTTATAACAGCAAGCGAGAAAACACAAATGCTCTCTCGCTTGCTTTATTTTCTCGGTATGATTTTTTCCTTAGATCAGCAAGATGGTTCAGTGCGTTGTTTAACGTTTTGTCCTTATTTGGCGAAGTGTGGGCGAAGCAGACTGTTGATTGGCTCGCGGAAGAAACTTGACTTAAGAATAGCGTCTACTCTCACGTTATGGGCAAGCACCTCGCGGAATTCCAGATTGGATTTAAAGCCGAACTTGGAAATGCACAGAAGTATGTAATATGCACCCTGCAGCACGGTACGCGCTATCTTGTGATCATCAAGTTATCTCAAGAACAGATAAGTGTTTCGCAATGTATTTCCGTCTGTTGGCCGTTGGGCAAATGCGCAGCAATTTTGCCGTAAGGCAAAGTCCATGTTCCGCAGGATACTATATGTATTTCAAGGGAAATGGGCAAAGTCTTACGGCAAAAGGGAAAGTCAAACGGTTTTTCGTGAATTCGCGAAGAGATCATTAAATGCGGTATCGGAGCGATATTAAAAACAATAACGATTATTTTGTGGTTCAAAACAGCCTGTTATTATCTTATTCTAAATTACTTCTCATCAAGTAATATCCAAATTTACCATCTATAGAAAAGCAATTCCAGACCGCATCATATTTAATATCAAATGTTCTACCATCGCGCATAAACAGTTTTCCTTCTATAGGTTCATCTTTCCAAAGCAACATATCAAAGTTATATTTGCATGAATATTGATCAATGTAAATTGTATATTCACAGTCTTGAATTAAGATGCTATCCATATCACTTACATTTATAACATTTCTGTTATAAAGTACAAGAATTACTGAAAAACAAATTAAAAATAGTCCAATAGCTGTTATCGTAAAATATTTCAAAACAAACATACCGATACGAGGCCTTGGTTTCAAGTTAATTCCTCCCTTCCATTACACCTATGTTCTCGTTACCCCTACCATCAATTTCTTTTCCCATATAGATGTACAACGGGCAATAGCTCCTTATATCTTCACCTGCATCCGCAGGAGAATATCCCGAAAACATAAACAAGTAAAGAGCCAGACTGTAATACCATTTTTCGGATGATTGCCAAGGGTGTATATATACAACAGGTTTTATACCCAAATATTCCATTACATCCGCCGCAAAGGTTGTGCAATTGTTTGACATCATGTTGTAAGGTAAAATGTAATTTGATGCGTATTCATTCAACACGCCTAATTCTAAATTATCTTTCGTACAAACATATACAATATCCCATTTGTGATTGCTCTCGAAATAAACATTTCCGTTTGTTTTAAATGGATCAATTTCCTCTGAATTTGTACCATAGGTAAAAAAGGCTCTGCCTTGCCTCCTAATGCAACCATAAACTGTTTTCCTTGTTACCGCTTCCGAAACGCCGTAATCATTTAATTGCCAAAAGCCAGCATACTCTTTATAATTTTTACCCGAGTCAATTCCCACATAAGTATGCCCCACAAATTCATTCAGATCATTGGGATTAATTACTTCTCGGCTACCAACATACGGTTGATCTACAAAAATAGTAAAGGTTGTTTTTTCACCATATTTAAATTGCTTGTAATGATCAAAATCAACAAAACAAATGGCTTTTAATGGTGAAATATCTGTGGAATCCTCAAAACCATCTTCGTCGCTGTCCACCAACGTCGGATCGCTGGTAACATCAAAACTGAATTTAAATAAAGCACCTTGATCGGGAACATCAGAAGGGGAAACCCTGTACAGTTTTCCAACCTCTTCACCATCGGATAATCCATCGCCATCTGTATCAGGATTTGTGGGATCAAGGAAAACCAACTTACCGCTTGGCATGGGAACACCGGATATTTCAATATCGTCCGGAACGCCGTCGCCGTCCGTATCAGACAAATAATCAAAATTAAGCTGATTATTCGCAGAGAGCCTATCGTAAATAGAATCCAATTCAGCAGAGGTTTTCACGATAAAGAATTCACCGAGTGTTTTTTCAGCACACTTCTTCAGGGCATTGCTATTCGCACCTTCTCCCAAAGCAATCGCATGTATGTTAATATCATTCTTTTGGGCTTTCTCAATGTTGCTATCTGATACATTAACATCGCCGTCAGACAATAAAATAATGCTCTTGTTTCCGGAGACACCTACAAACTGCCGCAGCGCCATACCTACCGCATCGTTTGCGTTTGTTCCACCACTGCTGTAGAATTTTGCGTTTTTATATAACAATTCCTTATCTTTTGTCAGGGGACATACTCCTAATGCGGAACTTGCATACGTTATGATGCTTGTTTTGTCATTAGCAAACATAGCTTTTATAAACTGTTGAACAGCTAAGTCACGATAACAGGTTTTAATATTCTGCTTATAAAAAAGCGATCATTTGTGCTCATACTTCCGGAGCAGTCTACACAAATAGCTGTAATTGAAGGGCTTTTTTCAGACAACTTCTCAAATCTGGCATATATTTCACGCCAATTATCAAACCAAGCCTGCTGATCCACAATCATGTACTTGCTGAAATGGGTAGTTTTGATGCTCACCGTGCCGTTTGCTTCGTCAAGTATCGTTTCAAGCTCCACAAATTCATTATCTTCTTCATTATACCACAAAAAGAGCAGATTGTCAAATGGAATTTCACCGAGCTTATCCTTATCTATTTTAAAGGTAAGGGTAGCTTTGTCAAACTCGGAACCTGTTTCAATCTCAAAGGGCTCACCGACAAGCCCTACAACGTCCGTGCAGAGAATGTCCGTATTCATAACACTCTCAACAGAGGTGGTTCTGTTGATATTGCCTGTGCACTCCATATCAACAATAACCTCGGTTACGGCGCAGTCGTCGTTCTTTACCTTATGGGTAAAGGTCTGCTGAAATTTTTCCTTGCTGTCGATAATGCCGTCGCCGTCGGTGTCCTGTACCAAAGGATTTGTTCCGGGAACTATCTCGTCGCCGTCGTCCAGACCGTCGCCCGCCGTCCGTATCTATATTATTGGGATCACTGCCGAGATATTCCTCAATGTTGTCGGGCAAGCCGTCGCCGTCGGAATCTGCGAGCTTTGACCAATTTTCAATATTCTCGAAGAAGTCGGGCAGCCCGTTCCCGTTCTCGTCCTTCATGTACTGCCACTCATCTTTGGGAATATTAAGCGGCTCGGAAACCGTTCCGACAAAATCCGCAACGTTCGTGCTGTAGTTTGCGTTGACATTAGGGCAGTCAAAAATAATGCTGTCGGCAATGATGACAACATTGTGATGTTGTATAATAAAACTTGACACCAAAACCTCAAAAAAGTATAATACAAAA
>CAMNXF010000004.1 GCA_946567425.1 uncultured Clostridia bacterium
GATATAACCACAACAACGGCAATCAGACTTTTGCTCGACAAAGCGGCGAATGTTGATGAAGCGGTCGATTTGTTAAGAGAATATGATATGCATGCCTCAATGGGATAGCTGCCCACGCTTAAATCAGATATATCGCAACTCCGATTTTTGTTCGCGGCTCATTCCTCAAAGCCCGATGCTATGACGCAGACAAAATTAGTGGCGGCGCGTGAAATAGCCGAGAAGCACGAAGTGAAAACTGAAGCCGATATTGAAAGTCTGGAAAAACGGCTGAAAGTCCTGCCCGACCTCGTCACATCGGCAAAGAACGAAGTCGCAGACGAAAAGTTAAAGCTGAAGCGTGTTTCCGACTTGATAGAGGCTTATGAGAAAACCGTTGAAGGGAATTACATAGATAACCTGATACGCGCTCAAAAAGAACGGGAGCAGACAAGAACGGCTGATAGTCCAAACCTTAAAAAGTCCTGATATATAGAAAAACTCTCCGAGCCGTGTGCGGTTTCGGAAAGGTTATTTTATTTTCTGTTTTCGGCAAGCACCTAACTTTGTGCGGTGTTTCTGAAAGTTCGCTTAAATCCCATAACGAGCATTATAATCGCAATAAGAAATGACAGCACACTTGAAACAGGCTTTGCCGACAACACGCCCATAAGACCAAATATCTTGCCAAGAATAAGCATTGCGGGAACAAAGAACAACGCTTGCTTTGATAAAGATACTAACGCTGCTTTCGCACTTTTGCCTGTTGCCTGCAAAAAGATACCGACAGGTGTCTGAACCGACTCAACGACAATCATCAACAAATATACTCTGAAAGCAAGCACGGCAAATTCCATATACTTCACATCGTTGGTTTTGCCGAAAAGAATAATCAGCTTGTCGGGTATCAGTTGGAACAGCAGAAGCGCAGCGGCACTTATAATTATCGTATTGATAATTACATATTTCAGAGTTTTTTTCACTCTGTCATAATTACGCGCGCCGAAATTATACCCGATTATCGGTTGAGAACCCATTGCAAGACCAAGAACAATACTGTTGAGAATTTCGCTCACCTTCATAATAATTCCGATAACGGTGATCGGAATGTCGCTTCCGAACTCGGACGAAGCACCGTAATCTCCGAGCAGGTTATTCTGCAATCCTATAACGATCGCCGTGCTTATCTGTGTTATAAAGCTGCTGACGCCAAACTGAACAATTTTCAGCGAGAGTTTTACGTTAAATCGGAAATTGCCTTTAAGCGTTATTGTTTTAAGTTTCCTAATATAAATAATATTGAGGACAAAGGAAACTACTTGACTGATCGCTGTCGCAATTGCCGCACCCTTAACGCCCAAGCCAAACACAAAAATGAAAATCGGGTCTAACACTACATTCAGAACCGCGCCGATAAGCATTGTCATCATTGCGTATTTAGGTCTGCCGTCGGCTCGAACAATGGAATTTACAGTTGTTCCGACCAACATAAAAGGCAGTCCTGCCGCGACTATATAGCCGTAATCCTTGGCAAACGCTTCAAGGCTCGGAGTGCAACCGAACAAATTCAAAAGCTGCGGCATAAACGCAAATGCGATAGACGTAAAAATGACTGCCGAAACGACCGAAAGTATTACCCCGTTTGCAACGCCTTTTGCCGCCTCGCGGCTTTCCCCCGCGCCAAGTTTAAGGCTCAGATATGCAGATGAGCCGTCACCAAACATCAGCGCAAATGACGCAAATACAATCGCAATCGGGAAAACGATATTTGTCGCTCCGTTTCCCTCATAGCCTACGCCCCAGCCTATAAAAATCTGGTCAACAATGTTGTACAGCGCGTTTACGAGTATTGAAACAATACTCGGTATTGCATACATTCGCAGCAGTCTGCCGATTTTCTCTGTTCCGAGGATATTTTCCCGCTGTTCGCTTGCGGGATTAGTTTTAATATTTTCCATAACGGACACCTCTCTAAATGGCAAAATTCATCTCAAAGGTACTTGCATTTTTTGCAAAAGTATGTTATAATTATCGCAGAAACAAAGATATAACTATAATATAAGTATTATAGTTATATTTTTGTTACAATTATAGCACATATTATCAGTAATGTCAAGGGGGTTTTTAAATTTTGAAAAAAAATGATGATATAAGGGAAATTCAAGAGGAGTTGCTGTGGCTTCTGCCGCAATGGAACAGCCGTATAGCCAAGCCGTTCAAGCAGCTTTTGGACGAGGGTATAAGTATCGAAATGTACTACTGTATGCGGCTTTTGCACTGGATGGGCGGCATTGCCACAATGACGGAGCTTGGCAATGTTGCACTCATACCCAAACAAAATATGACGAAAATGGTCAACCGAATGGTCGAACAGGATTTTGTGGAGCGTGTTTACGACCCTAAGAACCGACGCATTATTCGCATAAAACTGACAGACAAGTCTTGTGATTATATCAACCATTTTCTCGATGAGGACGCAGGGTGCTTCAAAAATCTGCTTCAGCAAATGGACGAAAATGACCTTGCCGTTTTTGGCAAGGCAATAAAGGATATTTTCGAGATATTTAACAAGTTGTCCATTTTGCCGCTTGAAAACGGCTCGGAAGGTGAATAATTCATTTTCAAAACAAAAAAATGTACCTGCTTGTGAGCGTTATATCACATTGCAATTATAATAATATAAATTTTTTTATATATAACAGTGCCCGCCGCATAGCAACACGCTTTATGGCGGGCGATTTTTAGAACAGATTGTCGAAAAGTCCCCGTTGATTTCAAGAACATCATAAAACGAGAAGTTTGTACCGTCTGTCAAAATGATTTTCCTTTCAATCGTGTCAATATTCTTGACCACTCCCCCACTAAACCGAGGCATATAACGATTTTAAGTCTATCGCAATGTATGTTGCTCGGTCAAACTTGCTCGCTTCCTCAGCTTTATGGTAACGTTATTTCCAATATGATATAATAGCAAAAAAGCAACAAAAGTCAATGACTTTTTCGACATTATTAACAAAAATCCGAAAATTCTCTTAACATAACATTTTATTAAATCGCTAAAAATCCCCTTGACAATCGCCTGTTTATGGATTATAATATAAATGAGTACGAATTTTGACACTTAAAATAAGGGGTGACTGAAAGTTGAACTATAATAAGCCTATGGAGATAATTAACGGGCAACTGCAAGAATTAGCGGGAATATACCGCTTTGCTGCAAGCGAGGTCGGTATTTCGGACAATGAGCTTATGGTGTGGGAGGTCCTGCTTGTAATGGGCGAGAAGTTCTCGCAGCAGGACTTGAGCAGTCTGCTTTCGCTTTCAAAGCAGACAATAAACTCCATCGTATCCAACCTCGTCAAAAAAGGCTATGTCTATCTTGAAACATTGGCAGGAACACGCAACAGAAAACTCATTCACCTGACCGAAGCGGGCAAAACCTACTGTAATTCAAAAATTGCTTGGATTTTTCACGCCGAAAAAAGTGCACTGTCAAGAATGTCGGACGATGAAATGCAGCAGTGTATTTCAATTCTGAACAAATACTCCTCTTTTCTTAAAGAAGAACTTGATAAATCCAAGCCCGATTAACGCAGTTTATCATGGATAGTTTGAGAAATAAATACCGGATTTAAAAAGGAGAAACTATGGAAAACAAAACGCAGTCTCAAATTTATGTAACTTTTGAAGCGGGAGGCGCAGATTACGCTTTGCCGATTGAAAACGTGCGCGGAATAATCAGTACAGGGCAATTCCCGACCAGTCCACTTTCTCCGAATGAAGACCCTTGCATTGACCATATAATTGAAACAGAGGGAACTTTTGTTTCAATTTTGAACATTGCAAAAACCAACACTGCCTCAAATGAAATGCCGCCCGTTTGCCCGATAATTATGCTTGAATGCAATGGCAATTTCTTTGGGATACTCGCAGATGTAGTTCGAGGATTAACAAATTTTACCGATGAAGATTTAAAAATTCGACTTAAAGTTAATCATTGGTTGGACGCAATCTCTTTTGAGCGTAAAACCGTTTTCCTGCTCAATCTGAAAGCGTTTGCATAAAAATTAAGAATATCTGTGCCGCAGACCTTTTAAAGTTCGCGGCAATTTTTTGTGAAAATTTTAAAAAACCTCTTGATAAGTGTCTGTAATCGGACTATAATATAATTACAGTCCGAAAATTACTCTTAAAGAGAGGGTGCCACTATGAATAACATGAAATACAGTTATGACAAAATTAACCAACAGCTAAAGTAGATAGCGGGAATATACCGCACAGCGGCTAACAAAACGGGATTTACAGACAACGAGTTTATGGTATGGACAATGCTTATGTGCTATGAAGATCTGTCGCAGCAGGATATTAGCGAAGCAATGGCAATACCGAAGCAGACTGTTAATTTATTTGTGGCAAATCTTTTGAAAAACAGGTATGTTTATTTTGAGAACATTCCGCAATCGCGGGGAAAGAAAATAATTCGCTTGATGAAGTCGTGGACGCGATTAAGAAAAAAATCACTTAGTGCATTTTCAAAAAACCAAAATTTAATTGGGAAAAAAAATGAAATTGAAAGCATTACAAGCGCAGCTTGACGAATTGAACGCAAGATATACCGCGCTTGCTCAACGGTATAAGGACCGAAAGAACAGCGCGGTAGTGGTGCTTGGCGTGTGTGAAATTGACGATATTGCAAATATTGTTGCAAAACGTCTTAATGTACAAACACACCTTAAGAGTGCCAAATTTACGTGTTTGGAAAAATAAAGCCTTTTTTCAACGCTTCGGCGCATATGGCTTCTTTTTCGTCACGAGTGCAGCGACCGCCACGATCCGCACCCCTTAAGCAAGAATGGCGATTTGCTTCACGTTTGCGATATTTGCAACAATATTCGGAATCCCAACAATCCCAAAAGTAACGGTTTTTATTGTCGAAATCCACATCATCTATTGTCAGTGATGTAAAGGGATCGCGCTAGTGGGCAAAATCAAGTTTAGCATTCAAATTTAAAAAAGGTTCGGGGCGATATTTCGGCATACAAGAAAACGCAAGAAGCTATAAGCGCAACAAAGGCAAAGATTCAGGAATACGAAACAAAGCACAATGCGCTGCCAAAGCGAACTTTCGCAGCAGCTTACATACCCGCCGAGGACACACGCAAAACGCTTAAAGTACTCAACAGGCAGTATGCGCAATATTACAAGATACTCATCATGCAAAAGAACAGTCTGATTATTATCAATTTAAACATGATTTTTCAAAGGACGATGGAACAAAAACCCGCGCCTGTCAAGTTTGATTTCGCCGTTTGACAAAAAAAGCGAAGCAATTACGCTCCGCTTTTGTCTGTTACTGTAATTTCGGTATTATTCACCTGAAAGCAGCTTTCTCGGGACGATTTTCCTTATGCGCAGCGACATCAGACAAGCCGCGCCGAACGCGAAAAGAACGATCCCTGCCCCCGCGATAACATTGAAGCACAGCGGCACTGCAAATGTGCATTTCACGATGCCGATACCGCCCAGAAACAGCGCCATCAACGGATTTATCACAAACGAGCCGAGTGTTAGTCCCAAAGCTGTGAAAATTATCATTGGCGGCATAAATGACAGCGCAGTCTGAATAATGAGCTGACCTGTCGTGAAGCCAAGCGCTTTATAAACGCCGTAGTCGCGCTTTTTGGCGTTCAGTATCGTGCGCACCAGCAGATACATCACAAATACCACTATAACGCCGCTGAGTATCAGCACCGCAATAACTATCACAGTAATCAGCGAGATATACACCCGACCCGTGCCTTCGATTATCGACGCAATATTCATCGCCCCGTTGACCTCGCCCGAAAACGGCTCGGTTATCTCTTCACAGAACGCGTCGATATCCGTGCCGTCCGACAGATCTATATAATAGCTGCAGTTGCCGAGTTTGGCGACGCGTTCAAAGCCGCCGCGCGTCAGCAGGCAGTCCTTGCCTAGATTGTTGGAGAGCTGAGTATACCCCGAAATGATATATTTTTCCTCGTTTGAACCCGTGGTAAAGGAAATTTCGTCGCCTATCCTCAAGCCCTTTTCCCGCGAGTATTTTATGGCTACCGCCACTTCGTTGTCGTATTTCGGAAACCGCCCTTCCACAATAACGCCCTGATTGGTGATCTTTTGGCAGTCGTCGCACACCGTTGCCATAAGAGACACTCCTCCGGCATGAGTAACGTAGGTGCTTGTAAAAAGATAATATTTTTCTACGCGGGGGTCGCTTTGCAGCGCATCTTTAAGCTCCTCCTCGGAGGTCGGCAGAACATCGATCAGCGCGTCCTCCGTTACGCCTATCACTAAGTCCACAAACTTATGTTCGTCCAACACAAAGTTATCCAGCATCACGCTCGAAAACACGATGACCAGTGACAAAACAAGCATCGTGACCGCAATGGTGACGTTACGTTTTTTCTCCGAGAAAACGTTTTTCAGCGCCAGAGCAAAGTTCAGCGGCGCGGCGGTTTTGTCCAGCGGAACGTGATTTTTGCGGAAGCTGTGCGTTTGTATCCCGTGCCGCAGTGCGGTTATAGGCTCTATTTTGCGGATACGCTTTGCTGAGAAAAACACCGCCGCCGCGACGACTGTCACTGTAAAAACGAGCGTTACCGCGCACGGTATGGGCAAGAAACGCATCGAATAGGGTATTCCCGTCTGTGCGATCATCATTTCGTTCAGTGCGGGAAATATCGTGTAGGAAAGCGCGGTTCCGATTGCCGCAGTAAGCAGCGCTATCCCCGAAAATTGTGATATCAGCGCCGAAATAAGCTCTCCGGACCGATAACCTACCGCTTTCAGCGCGCCGAGGTTTTGCATATCCTCGTGAATGTAATTCATCACGTTGGACGAAACCACCACCGCCGCGATAAGCGTTATCAAAAAAGCCATTGCGCTCAAGATCGACGCGCAGATCGACTGCGAGATATATCTTGACGACGACACCAGCACGTAGCTGCTGCTGACGAAAGGCACGTCGGTATACTCTTCTATCAGACCCTTAAGCTCGGTTTCTACGGCTTCGCTTTTGGTTTTGTCGTCAATGCGTACCGAGATAAACGTTTCCGACGGGATAGTTCCCAAGCGCGAAAGCTCGTCGTATTTGTCTTTCGTCAATATCATCGCGCATACGGAGCAGTTATGCGAGCCCACGGAGGCGCTGTTGAAAAATCCGCATACCGTATATCTCAGTGTTTCACTGCCAACCGACAGCTCGATCTCGTCGCCAATCGAATAGTCGTTGCCGTACAGCATCGGCAGATACAATCCGCTCCCGCCGCCGTCCTCGGTTATCTCGAATTTTCCGACGTTCCGCGAAAGCGCGGTCTCCTTATCGAGAAAGATAAAATTTGAATTTATCTCGCCGCCGTTGTATTCAAAAAAGCCCACCCAGCCCATTGTCTCGGTCACGCAGTATTCGGTGACGTCGGAACGTTTTTTCAGCATATCTTCCGTGAAACTTATGAGTTCATCGTCGGCATGGTACACCGCAATGGTAACGTGACCGTCGTTCAGCCTGTCGTAGGTGCGGTCGAAATTTTTCTTATAGTCCGTTCCCAGCATGAGCCACAAATTCATCATCAATGACGACAGCAGCACAAGCACGATAATAGCGGCGGTCTGTCCCTTTGCCTTGCGGATATTCGACCGCGCGAGCAGTAAATTCTTGTTCATTTTACCACCCCATTTTCGCGAGGAACGCCGCGAGCTTTTCATGACGTTCGCTGTTGTTCGGCTCGTATTTTCCGAGATCGCATTCGCCGAGTATCGAGCCATCCTTTAAGTACAGAATGCGGTTTCCGCGCCACGCACTGCGCATATCGTGCGTTACCATAACAACGCTCTGCCCCTGCTCGTTAAACTCCGTGAGCGTGTTCAGAACGTCCAGACCCGTCTGCGAGTTGAGCGCGCCCGTAGGCTCGTCGGCGAACAGTATCTCGGGGGAGTTTATCAGCGCACGGACAATTCCCGCTCTCTGCGCCTCGCCGCCCGATATCTGCGTCGGGAATTTCCGCTGCGTTTCCTCAGGAATATCCACGGCGGCGAACAGCTTTTTCGCGCGTTCCGCAAGCGCCCTTTTGTCGGAATTAACGAGTAACCCCGCCGCCATAACGTTGTCGAAAACGCTCATGCTGTCGATAAGGTATATCTGCTGGAATACAAACCCACAATGCTCGCGGCGGAACACGGCAAGCCCGTCGGAGCTCAGATCCGAGATGACCCGATCGCCGAACGTGATTTTCCCGAGCGACGGCGTATCCATACCCGAAAGCGCGTACAGCAGCGTGGATTTTCCCGCGCCCGACGCGCCCATAATCACCGTAAAATCGCCCTTGTACAGCTTCAGATCGACGTTTTTCAGAACGTGCTGCAAGGCTCCTCCGCTTGAGAAACTCTTGCTTAACCCCTCGGTCTTTAACAATATTTCTTTCATTGAAATACCTCCGTGATATGTTTTACACGTTCTATTATAGCGTTTCAAATCTTAAATGTCTTTAAGAGATCCTTAAAATTCCCTTAAATATTTCCGCTGAGCAAAATTAAAATTGTAATTTTCAATCCGTTGCGACCGTTTTCGACCTTTAATTCTCCTTTCATTTCGTTCATAAAGCAGTCGGAGATATACAAGCCCAGACCCGCGCCGTCAATTTTTTCGGAATTGCCTCCGCGTGCGAATTTTTCCTTTAACGTCAGTAGCTCGTCGGGAGCGACCCCGCCACCCATATCCTCGATCTCGACCGCAAGGCGCTTTTCGTTAATGAAAAAATTTAAGTTTATTTCCGTGTCGGCGTATTTATAGGAATTCGCGAAAATATTATCGAAAACCTGCTGAAGACGCAGCTTGTCGGCGTATATCAGACACTTGGGAATTTCGGGTATACAAGCCTTGTGAAAGTAGTCCGCACTTTCCAGCATACCGCGCAGCTCCGTACTCGGCATATCCGAGGGCGTGACCGTCAGCTGCTGCAATTCCTCCAGTGTCGCCGAAAAAAGATTTCCGACAAGCGTGTTGATCTGGTCGGTCTTTTGTATTATCTGTCCGAAATTTTCACGCGTTTTTTCACTCTCGGCGAGCGCCATGCCAAACTCTGAAACCGCTTTTATGCTCGCGACGGGCGTTCGGATATCGTGCGACAGTTTCGCGACAAGCTCTTTTTTGGAGGCGTTCGCCCTTGCCTCGGCGAGCCGCGCTTTTTTCAGCTCAGAGCGCATTATGTCAAAGCTCTCGGTGAATGCGCCGAACAAATTCCCTCTGTCCATTTCAAGAGGAACGTCGAGATTTCCTCCAGCAACGCGCTCCGCAAAGCCCTTAAGCCCGCGGAATGGCTTCACGACAACGCGGTTTAGATAAAACAAATACCCCGCGCAGACGATAAGCTGTACCGCCGCTGCCGACACAGACACCGCAGCAAGCACGTTTCTGTCGTTTTTCAGCGTATCGGAACTGTCATTATATATAATAATTTTCCCGACGATAATGCCGTCGCTTTCGATATCCAAAACAGTATCACGGTGAGAAACCGCTGCGTTTATACTTTCAGAAAGTCCCGCTCTCGTTCTGAAAACGACTTCTCCGCTGCTGTCAATAACAACATAATCAAGAGCTGTTCCGTTAGTATGGGTATCTATGCTGTGCCAATTTTCGCGCACGGACTGTACCGCCTCGTTCACCGCGACGGTATCCTGTTCGCTGTCCGCGCCTTGCACCATAAACCAAATCAGCGCCGCGATCTCAAGCGCGAAAACAGCGATCAGCGCACTCGTACAAAATCCGTTCCTCATCGCTTGCCTCCGCAGAATTTATAGCCGTCGCCCCACGCGGTAACTATATATTCGGGCGCGCCGGGGTCGCGTTCTACCGCCTCGCGTATCTTGCGGATATGCACGTTTAGCGTGCCGTCTCCCGTGAATTTATCCTCCCATATGTTTTCAAAAAGCTCCCGTTTTGAAATGACTTTATTTTCATTTTTGATAAGGTACGCGAGCAGCTTAAATTCCAGCGCGGTGAGCTTCACGGGACTGCCTTGGACCTCGACCGTTTTCGCGCCGAAGTCGATGCGTAGAAAACCGTCGTCGTATTCGTCGGCGCTCTGTCCGTAACGCTTTAGTACAGCCCTGACTTTGGCGAGCAGCACGCCGAGAGAATACGGTTTTTGTATGTAATCGTCGCCGCCGATATTCAGCGCGATTATCTGATCGTCGTCGCTTGTACGCGCCGAGATGAACAGGATAGGTATTTCGGTTTTTTCGCGCAGCTCCTTACACAACTGAAATCCGCTTTCATTGCCGAGGTTAATATCAAGCAATAACAGATTGGCGGAATTTTCCGCCAGAAAATCACGGCACTCGTCCGCCGTGTACACCGCTGCCGCCGTTACGCCGAACATATTGAAGTATTCGGCTGTACTGTCAGCAAGCAGCTTTTCATCGTCTATTATAAGGCAATCGTATTTCATTTTCGTCTCCAATTCAATTATACAGCCTGTAGCATAACATAACTTTTGTATTATCCACCCGATATATATTTTAGCAAAAATATCTCCGGATGTCAATACGGCATGCCGGCAACGCAGAAAAACAGTTTGTGGTGCTAAGGACCTGTCTTCATAAGATGTTACACGCGACTTTTCGGCAAATCTTGTGAAACAGGTTTAAAATGTATACATCATTTTTAATCTGTACATACTTCTCAAGCACAGCACCCGACAAGCCCGCCGCTCCGACTGACATCAAAACCGTTGCTGTCACGAAAGACAATGCCCAAACGACTTGGGACAGCGTATCGGGCGAGGTTTCCGACTAGGGTACGCCTGCAAATCTCGATACGGTACAATTATTCAATAGTAAATTTTTCCCCGCTCTCCTTTGTTGATAGAAGAGCGGGGAAAAATTAAATTAAGCTGAAAAAGGGATGCCGCCGGGATTTTACACCCGACGGCAGGAAAATAAGGTTGATCAATTGGATGTTGTCTGAATTAAAACATCTTCAAACACCCCGCAAACATGGATTTACTTTTTAAGGATAAACTTGTTTGTAAGGTTCTGAAGTTCTGCAGCCTGATTATTGAGCTCCTCGGAGGAAGCTGCGGACTGCTCGGCGGTAGCCGCGTTTGTCTGAACGACAGACGAGATCTGGTCTACGCCCGTGTTCACCTGTTCGATCATCGCTGCCTGCTCGGCGGACGCTGTCGAAATATCGCCGATAAGCCTGATAGTCTGATTTGTAACATCGACGGACGAGTTAAGCGCTTCCGCAGTTTCTTCAGCAATATGCGAACCGCTTTCAACCGCCGCAATGGTTTGCTGAATAAGACCTGTCGTATCCGCTGCCGCCTCTGCCGACTTGGACGCGAGGTTTCTGACCTCGTCTGCGACAACGGCAAAGCCCTTGCCCGCAGTTCCCGCTCTCGCAGCCTCAATAGCGGCGTTAAGCGCGAGTATGTTGGTCTGGAACGCGATATCCTCGATCGTCTTGATAATATTCGAGATCTCATTCGACTTATCGGAAATGTTGTTCATCGCGGTTACCATTTCCTTCATGTGCCCGTTAGAAAGCGACATCTGTTCGCCCGCCTGATTTGCCTTTTGATTTGCTTTCTTAGCGTTCTGTGCGTTGACGTCTACCTTATCCTTAAGCGTTGTGATAATGCTTGCAAGCTCCTGAACAGAGGACGCCTGCTCAGTCGTTCCCGACGCAAGAGACGTTGCTCCGTTGGAGATCTGCGCGGCGCCCTGATTTACCTGCGCGGCAGAAATATCGATCTGCCGCATGGTGTCCGACAGTCCGTAAGCAAGGTTGTTCAGCGCTTCGATTATGCTAATGAAATCTCCGTTGAACTCGATTTGTTGGCGAATGTCAAAGTTGCCGTCCGCCAGCTGGTTGCAAAGGCGCGAGATCTCGTTGATATAGCCGTTCAGCGAATTTATCGTAAGGTTGATAGAATCTGCAAGCTGACCTGTCTCATCGTCGGACGTGTGTTCCACACCAACGTTAAGGTTACCCGAAGCCACGGCGTTCATAACGCTGACCGTTTTCCTGATCGGATTTGCAATGCCGTTCGCGGTGACAATACAGATGACGATCGCGGTAATGATTGCAAGAATACCCACAATAACCGTAATAATTATCGCGAATGTGGTTTCACCCATCCAGTCCTTGACCTCGGTCGTAACGCCGATTATCCAACCGTCCGTATTGTTGATCTTAGAATAAGCGAGGTATCTGGCAACACCGCCGCCGCTGACTTCACCGTATACGGTGTCCGTGTCATTTAACGCGATCGCCTGTTTTTCAAGCTCGCTGCGGCAGTCAAACTCGGCATTGTCCTTGTGAGTGTGATTTACGTTGTTCATGCCCTCATCAACGTATTTCTGATCCATACAAGCAATATATGTACCGTTTTCGTCCATAATATAGGTTCTTCCCGACTTGCCCAGATGTATCTCGTCAATAATGTCATAAAGCATAGAACCGTCAATGCCGAAATAGGCAACGCCGATAAGCTCACCGTTATTAACGCCGCCTTTTTTAATAGGAGCGCAGAAGTATATAATCGGTCTGCCGCCGACGTCCTGCGGACCAAATACAAACTCTTCGTTGCCCATACCCTTTATATAGCAATGGTCGGTTCTGTAATCTATTATGTCGTCAAGAGTTTCGTATCCCCAACCGTCCTTGTCAATATAGCCGCGTTCGGAGAAGCCGTAGGTGTCGGCTCTTTCCTGTAAAAGCTCGAGCTTATCCGCTATGGAATATTCCTCGCCCATACGCGGATCCATACCGACTTCCTTGACTATTGCGACATAACGCGCCAGGCTGTTCTGCAAGCGCTCACTCGCCTGATTTGCGATTTCTGAGAGCGATGCCTCTAGGGTCAATTGTGTGCCGTGGAAATTCAGATAGCTGCCCAAAACACCGATTACAACAATGCCGATAACAACTACCGACAATATCCGCACAAGCAGCTTTCCCTTGACAGTCTTTAGGATTTTCATATAATGTCCTCATTTCATTACGGTTTTAGCGCTTTAATGCAGCCACGCATAAATGATTACAGACCCCGCGTGCCGTATCGAAATTTTCAAAGCTCTTTGCACTTTTGAAAATTACCAACGCTATAAAACATTTTAACACATTGAACAAAATTACTCAATCCGTTTGACATAATTGGTTGATTTTTTGACATAATTGGTTGAGAATTGAGGATTGACTTTTTCAAAACCGCTGTATGTTATGGTTTGCTGCTTGATTATTGGAGAACTACATTTTTTGCAGATCCTCCGCCATAGCCTTGATATTGTTCACCATTTCGCCAAGATTTTCCGCACTGTGGCTGTTGTCGGAAAGTGCGGCGGCAACGCGGCTTACGGCGATAAAGTTAGAGTTTATGTTCTCGCCGACCTCCGTGAGGGAACGTGTCAGTTCGTTTTCACTGTCGGCGATATTCTTGATCGCCGCGTTCATTCCCGCGATGTTCTCAAAGATCTCGCGGTTTGAACCGTCGAGCCTCTGCGCGGAATTTCTTACGTACTCCATTTGAACGCCGCCCTCCGCGGTAAGCTCGGAGCTTCTTTGTATCGCGAAAACGGTTTTGTCAATAGCGCGAATAATCTTGTCAACAAGAGAAGCAATATCGGCGGCGGACTTTTTAGCGCTGTCGGCGAGCTTCTTCACCTCGCCCGCGACGACCGCGAAGCCTTTTCCGTGAACGCCCGCGCGCCCCGCCTCTATTGACGCGTTTATCGCAAGTATATTGGTCTGCTCGGAAATTTTCGTTATGACCTTTGTGATCTCCGCGATCTTCTTTGAGTGCTCGGCAAGCTGCGTGATGACTTGCTCGGTGCGCTCGTTTTCGCTCGTAAGATTTTCGATGCTTTCCATTGCGAGCGCGGTTTTTTCGCTGTTCTCCACGGCGATCTGATTTGTTTTTTCGGTAAGCGCCGAGATTTTCTCGCTCATTTCCGTGAGATTTTGCAGACGTTCTGAAATCACGCTCATATTTTCGCCGATCGACCTCATATATTCGGTATTTGCGCGGCTGTCGCGCATTACCGTTTCGGACTCTCCCGCGACGCTTTTGTTCGACGCGGCGAATGCTCTTGATATGCTTTCAAGCTCTGTGACCGTGCCGAAAAGCTCAGCCGAAATGCGCTGCTGATTTTCCTGCATTATCCGCTGCTGTTCCGCGCCCATAAGGCTGCCGAGCATTTTCGTGGTGCGCTTGGCGAGCATAGTGAAAATCGCCGAAAGCGCTAACAGAAGCAGCGCCCTCGGAATAATTCTGAACAGCCAGAGCGCCTTTTCGTTGCCCGCATCAATGTCCGTCATAAGTCCCATGTGAAATGAAACGTACTGCGCCGCCGACATTCCCAGAACGGTAACCGCGGCGGTTATCGTACCTAATTTTCCGGAGAAATACAAACTTGCGATCGCGATCGGATAGACGTAAGCCACAACAACATGGTGCGTAAGCGTTGTGGCAACGATTATCATAAAGACCACCGCGCACGAAACGATCAGGTATTTCACCCACCCCGCCGAGCATTTTATCACGTTCACCGCAAGAGTGGGTACAAGCAGCAGAACCATGCCGATTATGTACGAGATCAGCATTGTGGTCATTTCAACCGTGAATATCCCCGCGATATTGAGTATGAACACCACTGTAAAAACGATTGCGGTTATGCGCATTACGTTTGCCGCCGCCTTGTTTGCGGTAAGCTCGTTTTGTCTTAAAATTCCCATATAGCCTCCGGAAAATTTTTAAAAAGCAAGACCTAATTTGCCCATAAAGTCGGTGATAGCGCCGAGCTCAGGATAGAACACCACGTCGAAAACGTTGTGCGTATCGAGAAATTCTATCGAGTTTTTGACGAAACACACTTCGCTGTTTTTATCTCCGCAAATTTCCTTTGACGGCTGCGGAACAGATTCGGGTATGGAAATATCTACCGGCGATCCCGACATCTGCGATATCGAGTTGGCGTAGGATGCGGCGGCGATATTCACGGTTTCCCGAACCGCGGAAATCGTCATTTCGTCCATATCGTCCTTTGACTTTACGCTTATCTCGGGGAAGAAATTTCCCGCGAGCCTTTCGATTGACGGATACGGGAAAATGAACATAAGCGTTCCTTTCATATCGCCGCAGAGTGTTATCTTAAACGCCTCCGCCTTTGCCGAAAGCATATCCGCGACTTTTCCCGCAACGCTCGCGGGGTTTATCCTAACCTGCGGCGTTGAAATATCCGTCGGCGAGGAATACATTCCCGCGACCTCCGTAGCGGCGTTTCCCGCGCCCATATTACCGATTTCCTGCAAAAACGATTTGTGTATCTCGTCAAATTCGTTGAAAGCAGAAATCACCGAAATCACCTCTCATTTGATCTATATCACATCAAAAATATTTTAACGCACAAATCGTGATTTTTCAAGCCGCTTGTCATAATTGGTCATTTTTTTGTCATAATTGGCTGAAGAGTTGTGACTTGACATTTTTAAAATACAATATATTGCCCACGGCGGTTTGCATTTTAAACAGATTATTCCGACTTGCAAAATCCGTTAAAATACTGTATAATATAAGTTATGATCGGGGGGATCGTATGAAGATTGCAGTAGTTGACGATATTGCCGAAGAGCGCGGACGCGCCTGCTCACTTGTTCGGGAATACGCGCGGACAAGCGGCTTAACGGCGGAAATAACGGAATTTTCCCGCGCGGAGGAATTTCTCGCCGCCGAGGAACGGTTTGATATTGCACTTTTGGATATATTCATGAACGAAATGAACGGTATTGACGCGGCACGGAAAGTACGCGAGATAAACGTCGATATGGAGCTTATCTTCCTTACCGCAAGCCGCGATTTCGCGGTCGAGGCTTTTGCGGTGAACGCCGCGAATTACCTTGTGAAACCGTTTTCGGGTGAGCAATTGTTTGCTGCGCTGGACAGAATTTTAGGCAAAAAAGCGCCCGAACCGACCGTAACGCTCCGCTGCGAAAGCGGATTGCAGACGTTTGAGTTGCGCGACGTGGAGTTTTTTGAGGTTCAGGAGCATAATCTTTACATAAATCTTTCGAATGGAAACCGCGTAGCGGCGCGGCTGTCAATGAAACAGCTGCGCGAGGAGATCGGGAAAAACACGGATCATATACCCTGCGGCGCAAGTTTCCTTGTAAATTTGCGGCATATCGTGCTGCTGAATAATTTCACGCTGATAACAAAAACGGGGCGTAAAATACCCGTTCCGCGCAGAAGTTTTTCCGAGATCGAAAAAGCGTATCTAGATCATTGCAGAAAGGCGGTGGGCAAATGACGGAAAACCTGACCGAAAAGGCTGCTCTCGTAGGAATTGTGACGGTGTTCGTATGGCACGGAATTATTCTGTTTTTATTGGCGGAGCCGAAATTCTCGCGCAAAAAATGCGTCGCGATAGTCGGCGCATCAATGGGCGCAATGATTTTTTGTGTTATGTTCTGCTGTTTACGGTCGGAATGACACGCGGCGTAACGATCGCCGGTCTGATCGCGGTCGTCGAGTTTATTGTGATGTTCTGCATTATTTCGCAAGGTAGCATACCCCAAAAAGTATTCGTGTGTATCGCGTATGCGAATTATTTCTGCGTGACTACGCAGCTTGGTTTTCTTGCCGCAAATATTATCGTCGGAGTAAGCGACCCAAGCTATCAGATCGTCTCGATAATTTCAAGAAACGTCATAAACCTTGTCGCCGTGCCAATCTACTTTAAATTTATTCATCCGAGATTTCGCGGAGTAAAGATCGCGCAGAACCGCGAGTGGTGGTCGCTGTGCATCGTTTCGGTGCTGTTTACGGCAACTTATTTTGTTCAATCGGTATCCGTGCCCAACACAATGGATAATTTTGCTCAGTTTTTTCCGATCATAATTATGATATACGCGCAAGGGTTCGCCTCGTGCATTATGATCTTCCGCACGATCTCGTACATGAACAAATCCGTCGAGACAGAGCGGATGAAACAGAACACAAAGTTCCTTACCGAGCAGATCGAGCGTCTGGCGAAAAGCGAGAACAAGGTGCGGCAGCTTCGCCACGATATGCGCCACCACCTCACAAATATTGCGGAACATATCCAGAAAGGCGATAACGGCGCGGCATTGGAGTATCTGAAAAATTACGAGACCGAGCTTGACACAACGTCAATTAAACGTTTCTGCGAAAATGTTACGCTTGACAACATCATTTCCGCTTATTCGCGGCGCGCGGAGCGGCTGCAGATCACGTTTTCGTGCAAGGCAAAAGCAAGCGCGGATCTGCGGCTCAAGGATACCGATCTTGTAGCGATACTCGCGAATTTGCTTGAAAACGCGCTCAACGAGACTAAAAAATCCGGCATTACGGAGCCGAAGGTCGAGGTTTACATTTCGGACGAGGATAAGCGGCTTGTTATCGTTGTGAACAACTCGTGTAAAAATTCGGTCATATTCTCAGCGTCGGCTAATCGGCCGGCGCGTTTTTCTTTCGTCCGATATCTGCAAAAGGCGGGATAATAAATTATTTTAAAACCCTTGAAAATTTTTCCGATATGTGTTATACTATAATATGAGTAATTATGTACAAGATCCGTTGAACGTGTCTGATGAAAGGAAAATAAAAATGCAGTTAGTAGCAATAGTTGGACGTCCGAACGTCGGAAAATCCACGCTTTTCAATAAACTGGTAGGCAAGCGCCTGTCGATAGTCGACGATACGCCGGGCGTTACCCGCGACAGGATCTACAGCCGCTGCGAGTGGCTTAACCGCGAGTTTATGCTTATCGACACGGGCGGTATCGAACCCAAGACCGACGACGTTATCCTCGCGCAGATGAGAGAACAGGCGCTGCTGGCTATCGAGTCGGCGGATTGTATCATCTTTGTGACCGATCTCACGACAGGAGTTACCGCAAACGACGCGGATGTTGCGGCTATGCTCACAAAAAGCGGCAAGCCCGTTGTTCTTGCCGTCAACAAGGACGATAACATCGGTGAGCCGCCGCCCGAGTTTTACGAGTTCTACAATCTCGGTCTCGGCGACCCAATTGCCGTATCGGCGGTGCACGGTCACGGCACGGGAGACCTCCTTGACGCGGTGTTCGAACTTATGCCGCCCGAGGAAGCTGAGCCCGAGGACGAGGACGCGATCAAGGTAGCCGTTATCGGCAAGCCGAACGTCGGAAAGTCGTCGCTCGTTAATCTGATAACGGGCGAGGAGCGCTCGATTGTCTCCGATATCGCTGGAACGACACGCGACGCTATCGACAGCGAGGTAGTACGCGGCGAGGACAAGTATATTTTCATAGACACCGCGGGAATGCGCCGCAAGGCAAAGGTTACGGAGAACATCGAGCATTTCAGCGTTCTGCGCGCGCTTATGGCGGTCGACAGGGCGGACGTTTGCGTGGTGATGATAGACGCGACGGTCGGCTTCACCGAGCAGGACAGCAAGGTCGCGGGCTATGCTCATGACAAGGGCAAGGCGTGCGTTATTGCGGTCAACAAATGGGATGCGGTCGAGGACAAGACGGACAAGACCATGAGCGAGTTCACCAAAAAGCTGGAAACAGATTTTTCGTTTATGAGCTACGCGCCGTTTGTATTTATTTCGGCGAAAACGGGACAGCGGCTTGACAAGCTGTTCGAGCTGATAAAGCTGGTGCGCGAGCAGCATTCGCGCCGAATTTCCACAGGCGTTCTCAACGATATGCTCAGCTACGCGACTTCAAGAGTTCAGCCGCCCTCCGACAAGGGCAAGCGGCTTAAGCTCTACTATATGACGCAGGCGAGCACCAACCCGCCGAATTTCGTCGTGTTCTGCAATAATAAGGAGCTGTTCCATTACTCCTATCAGCGCTACATTGAAAATCAGATACGCGAGACATTCGGGCTGGATAAAACGCCGATAAAGCTCTCAATACGCGAAAGAGGCGAATAATGGGCAAATCAGGCGCGTTCGACAAAATAATCAAGGACTGTCGGAGGACGTTCCGTCACACCCCGATAGGCTACTGGATAAGCACCGCGTTTGTCACGGCAGGGTTTATGCTGTCGGGAATTTATACGAAAATGCCGCTTGCCGTTATCGCGGCGGTATTGACGGCAGCGTTCTGGGGGATTTCAGCGTGGGCGACGCTTGATGTGTTTGTGTTCTCGACGAAAAAATTTGCGAAAACGCTTGACGGTCTACCCGAAAAATCGCGGACGAAGATACTGCAAAAATATGAAAGCGCTCCCGCTCTCGGCAAGCGGTGGTTTCTCGAGGAATATCTGCTCTTTCACCGAAAAAGGCGGATAGAGCTGCTGCGTTATGACGAGATACGCTCCGCCGAACCGAAGGGAATGAAAATGGAACTGGAGCTTTTAAACGGCAAAGTCGAACGGCTGCCGCTCGAACCGGACGAAAATCCCGCAATGATAGTCGCGGCGCTGCGCAGCAAAAATCCGCAGATCAGCGTAAAGCTGAACGGAAAGATAATTGAAAAGATGGAAAACAGAAAGGACAGCACGGAATGATCTGGTTGTGTTACATTATAATGCTTGTCGTGCCTTATTTGCTCGCGGGGATAAACACCTCGATAATTGTGGCGAAAATAAAGACAGGCAAGGATATCCGCACCATGGGCAGCGGAAACGCAGGGCTTACGAACACTCTGCGCGTACTCGGAAAGGGCGCGGCGGGCATCGTGCTTCTCGGCGACGTCGCGAAATCGGCGATAGCGGTGCTTATCGTGCGGCTGTCGTTCCTGTACCTCGGCAGCGTGAACACCATGGACGCGGCTTCAAATATGACGTGGGCAGAATTTATGGCGGTGTTTATGGCAATAGTGGGGCATTGCTTTCCGCTGTACTACGGCTTTAAGGGCGGCAAGGGAGTGCTCGCGGCAATATCAGCGATCTTCGTGCTTGACTGGAGAATTGCCTGTATACTGCTCGGTATTTTTATCGTTCTCGTCGCGATAACGCGCTATGTTTCGCTCGGGAGCTGCGTCGCCTCGGCGAGCTTCTTTATAGCGGCTCTGCTGTTCGGGTATTTTGCCGACCATGACCCCGCTTTTATCATCAACACAATAATAGCGGCGTTCTGCGGGGGTCTGATAATCGTCAAGCATAGAGGGAACATTCAGCGGTTGCTTTCGCACAACGAGAAAAAACTCGGCGAAAAAGCAAAGTGAACGGAGAGAACAATGAACAGACAGGACTATATATCGTTATTCAACAGTATGCACCCGAACTTTTTTGAGCAGCAACATATCCGCGCGCTGCCCGAGGGGGAGATTTTCAGCGAGATGATACTTCTGCTCGGCGAGTTCGACGGGGATAAATACAACAAGACCTTGGACGGCGGTGTTTCGTTCGGCTTCTTTGACGGCACTCTTGCCGAACTGCGAAATATTGTGGAAAAGGTCGAAGAGGATTGGCCGCAGTTTTTCGACGAAAACTCGCGGACGTATTGCGGCTACATAAACGGCAAGATCGCGAGCTTCTGCAATATTGACGATATGGGCGAGCATAACGTCAACGGGCGCGTACTTAGGGTCGGAGGTCCGGGGTGCGTGGGAACTCTTCCCGAGTACCGCGACAAGGGAATAGGCTTGACAATGGTAAAGCACGCTACGCGTATCCTTAAAGACGAGGGGTTTGACCTCGGCTATATTCATTATACTTACGTCGATAAATGGTACGGCAAGCTCGGCTACAAAACCGTGCTGCAATGGGGAAAAGACGGTTTTATTTAACGGCGCACACACTTTGTTAGGGGGTATTGAAATGGCGAAGATCACTGTTTTGGGCTGCGGCTACGGCACGGCTCTGGGAGTACTGTACACAAAATATGGCCACGAGGTCACGACATGGACGAAATTTGAGCAAGAGGCGGAACAGCTCCGCACGGAGCGCGAGCATAAACGTCTGCTGCCCGGGGTAAGGCTGCCCGACAATCTGGGCGTTACCACTGACCCGACCTGCGTTTCAGGCGCGGATATCGTGGTGGTGTGCATACCGTCCGCGTTTTACCGCGAGGCAGTGCGCTCTGTCAAGGAATACGTCAATAAACGCACGGTGGTTGTCAACGCCTCAAAGGGCTTGGAGGAAGCGACAGGCAAGCGGCTCTCGGAGCTACTTTGTGAGGAGCTTCCCGAAAATCCCGTCGCGGTGATAACGGGTCCGTGCCACGCGGAGGAAATAGCGCGGTTCGTTCCGACAACGGAGGTATGCGCGGCTTACGACCCCGAAACAGCGAAGTATATTCAGAATACGCTTTCCAACGAATGCTACAGGATTTATGTCAACGACGACGTTGCGGGTTGCGAGCTGGGCGGTGTGCTGAAAAACCCGATAGCGCTCGGCTGCGGAATAGCGCGCGGAATGGGTCTTGGCGACAACACCGTCGCGGCGCTCATGACACGCGGAATGACAGAGATAACGCGGCTGGGGGTCGGTCTCGGCGCAAACTGGAAAACGTTCACGGGCATGGCGGGTATCGGCGATTTGATAGTCACCTGCACCTCGCAGCACTCGCGCAACTACCGCGCGGGATTTCTTATCGGACAAGGCACTCCCGCCGCCGAGGCGGTAAAGCAGGTCGGCACGGTCGAGGGCTACCTCAACAGCAAGACCGCGTTCAGACTGGCGAAAGAGCACAACATCGACACGCCGATAATTGAGCAGATAGTCAACGTCTGCTACAACGGCAGCGATCCGCGCAAGAGCATAAATGCGCTTATGACGCGCGAGAGCAAGCATGAGCGGGAGGTGTTCTGGTTTGACGAGTAAATTTCGCACGGAACGGGAAATGCTCGAGCTGATAACGCGTACCGCCGAGGAGGACGAGCGTATTTTCGCGGCGGTGATGAGCGGCTCGCGCGCGGACGTTCACGCGGTCAAGGACGTTTACCAAGACTATGATATTGTGTACTATGTAAAAGATGTCGCGCCGTTTTGGAACAATACCGCGTGGCTGGAAAAGAAATTCGGAAAAATTGCGGTGCTGCAAACTCCCGAAACCATGACGCTCATGCCGCCCGACAACAACGGAGCGTTTGTGTTCCTTACGATATTCGAGGACGGCAACCGAATTGACCTGACAATATCGGACAAGCTCGACATACCTGAGGGCGAGCCTGCCGTCGTGCTGCTGGATAAGGTCGGAATGCTCTCGGATATCCGTCCGCGCAACGACTATTGGTTCGTCAAACCGCCGACGGAAAAGCTGTTCCGCGACTGCTGCAACGAGTTCTGGTGGTGCCTGAACAACGTCGCGAAGGGCGTGGCGCGCGACGAGCTGCCGTATGCCACGGAGATGTTCCATTACGTTCGTGATATGCTTAACCAAATGACGGACTGGTATATCGGTGTAATGTACGATTTTAAGGTATCGGCGGGTAAAATGGGCAAAAATTACAAGCGTTATCTCCCCGAAGAGATGTACAGACAATACGCCGCGACCTATTCCGACAGCGATTACGGGCATATCCGCGCGTCGGTCTATACGGGCTGCGATTTGTTCCGCACAATGGCAAAGAGCGTCGCGGAGCGTTTCGGGTACGAATATAATCTTGCCGAGGACGAGAATATGACGGCGTATATGCGCAAAACAATGGGCAGACAAGCGGGGCGCTTCGTATCGGAAATATTCGGCGAAAAGCCCGCTCAATGGGGACTTCGCGGAGACCCGTTTTTATGGGAACGTTTGCAAAAGCGGTATGCAGACGTTCGTTTGCCGTATCCGTCCAAAGCGTTGAAGCTCGGGATACTGCAAACGTTCGCGGAGTTTGCGGGAGAGCGTCCGGAGCGCGGGAAAATTTATTATGCTGAGGAATTCGCCAAAGAGCACGTCGGTATGTCAACGGGAGGATTGTCGGGAGATTTCTGGCTGAACACCGCGATACCGCTGCTTCTGGAGAGACTGAACGCCGTTAATTCGGAGTTGGGAGAATGATATGCGTGAAAAAATACCGTCAACCATAAACGAGCAGATCGCCAAAATGAAAGAGCGCGGCTGCGTTTTCGGCGACGAAAGCAAGGCGCGGGAGACCTTGAAATACATAAACTACTATCGCATTTCAAACTACTTCGAGCCGTTTTCAATAAGCAAACACAAGTACGAGAACGGCACGACGTTCGAGAAGATAATGCAGATCTACGAAATGGACAGAAAGCTCCGCAGCGTGCTCATTGCGGCGCTTGAGGAGATCGAGATCGCACTGCGCGCCGCCGTGTCGAATTTTCACGCGCTGAAATACGGCGCGACGGGGTATCTCAATCCGTCGAGCTTCGACCGCTCTCATAATCACCAGAGCTTTATGGCGCGGATAAATCACCTTATCGACTGCAACGACGAGCGCGAATTCGTCAAGCATTACAACTCGAAGTACGGCGGAAAATTTCCGCTCTGGGTGGTCATGGAGCTGTTCAGCTTCGGCACGTTGGCATTCTTCTACAAGGATATGCACAGTGCCGACAAAAAGGTGCTCGCGAATAACTATTACAGCTGCTCTGCCTCAGAATTGGATAATTGGATGTTCTGCCTGAACGAGCTGCGCAACTACTGCGCGCATTACAACCGTCTTTACGGAAACCGTTTTCCCGTGCTGCCGAAAACGCCGCGCGGGTTTGAGCCGGAGCTTTCCGACGACGTTTTCGGGTATATTATTGTAATGAAGCAGCTTTATCATGACAAGGGTAACTGGAACGAGCGTGTCGTAAAGCCCATTTCGCGTATGCTGAAAAAGAACGCGGACGCGGCGCGGCTCTCAGACATAGGTTTTCCCGAAGATTGGGAAACGCTGCTTGCCTTTACCGACATTGAGGATTGACCGTGCTTTGGGTGGTGAGTTAATTGTCTGACGAGTTTAAAAAGTTCATTGACACGGGCGGAAAAACACTCGACGAGATCCGCAAGGCCGTTGAAAGAATGCTGAACAACGCCGTGGACACCGTTGTCGACGGGACCGCACGCATAGTATCCGACGAGATAAAAAAGCAGATAGACCGCGCGGCAAATAACCCGCGCAAGGACAGCGAGGGCTATTACCGATCGGAAAAAATACCGCCGCGCCGCGAAACCGCGAAAGGCGCCGTCCGCTCCGAAACGCGCCCCGACAGGACCGCCTATCCGCACGAGCACGTTGACCCGAACATGAGCCGTCAGGACGAGTATATGCTCGAAAAGATCAGGGAAATGCGCGCGCTGGAGGAGCATTACGACAGAACGTACCGCTGCACCGAGCTTACGCTGGTTAAGCAGGGGCTGTTTATGGCGGACGTTGAGGATGACTTTTCACGACGGGTGTTCTGCGCGCTGCCCGAGCCGTTTTTCGCGGCGATGTCAAACTCGCAGCTGCGCACCTACTTCACATGGCGAACCGACGTAAGGCGCGGAAAATATGCCGCCGTTGACAAGCCTTACGTTCTGCTGTACTGCTTTGAAATGCTGAATATGATCGGCGTTGAAAACGCTTCAAATTCATTCGGGAAAATGCTGGAGCTATGGGAGAACTGCCGAGGCTGGGCGGGGTATCTCGACGAGCTTATGCCGCGCTGGCTTAAGGATTTTTACGTATATAACGACGTCACCGAAAAATATCCCGACATCACGCTGTGCATGAATTATCCGTCCAACGGAACGTACAACGGCGTTATTGAGGCGCTGGAGAACGGCGATTACTCAAACAAGCTGGACTATCTCGCGGAATATTCTGCGTACAATATTAAGGGCAGTATTTTCCTTAACGAGCAGACAAAGCCTTTGCTCAACGGCGCGTGCGAGGCGGCGCTGACGTCCCTTTCAACGTACTTTAAAACGTGCGGCGCGGATATGCTGGAACTTATCTGCGGTAAACCGAGGAAAGACCACGCGTGGAAACCGTTCCGCGGCGCTATCGTAGATATGTCGCGAATGGAGAGCTTCCGTCCCGTGAGGATAAGCACGCGTGAGCGTTACTGCATAAAACGCGGCGAACCCGCGCGGGAGCTGTTCGATTTCTCGCCGTCGCGCGGATTTATCGGTTATTTGCTGAAAAGCGTGGAAGCGGAGCTGCGCCGCCGTGTTAAGTTTAAACGCTACATTACGCCGAACGTTACCATGCTGCTGAACGACATCAAAAACCGCGACAAGTTCATGACGGCGGTCTCGGACGAGCGCTTTGAAAAGATAATCCCCTCGGCGGTCGGCGAATATTGCCGGAAAAACGGCATATCCGCGCCCGAACCCCCTCGGCGCAGCCCTCGGACAAAAGAGGAGGAGCGCAGCGAGTACGTCCGTGAAAAAGTGGAAATCGACATTACAAAGCTCGGCATGATACGCGAGCAGTCGGACGAGCTGACGAAAAGACTCATAGTCGGCGAGCCGTCGGAGTACGCGTCGCCGTATACCGAGGACATCTGCGAAAGGATAGAGCAGCTTTCGGCGGATATCGCCGGCGAGGATTTTGACCAGTGTGTTGCGGACTGCGCAGAGCTTGCTCCCGAGACCGACCCTGACCGCGAGCTTGCGGCGATAAGCGCGAACCCGCTTTTCGAGGAGCTTCCCGAGGAATGGAAACGTTTTGCGAACCGTCTTACGCCCACGCTGCTTACCGTGTTGAAGCTGCTTGCGGACGGTGGCGCGGCAGAGTTCTGCCGCGAAAACGGATATCTGCCCGAGACGCTTTACGAGGAAATAAACACTGAGGCGCTTGACACGGTCGCCGATATCGTCATCGAGGGTGGGGAGATCATTCCAGACTACGCGGCTGAGATAGCCAAGATCGTTGCTGCTGCGAACCGTTGAACAGAACAAAAATCCTCCTTTGAACGAACCAAAGGAGGATTTTACGTAGTAATTATCCGACCGCAAGCGCGCCGTCCTTGACGGTAATGCAAATGATATCGCCCTGCTTCAGCTTGTCGGCGAGTATCTCACGCGCTATCAGCGTTTCCAGATTGCGCTGAATATAACGCTTGAGCGGACGCGCACCGAAGCTCGGGTCGTAGCTTTCGTCGACAATAAGCTGCTTTGCTTCGTCGGAAATTTCAAGCGAAAGCTGCTTGTCTTTCAGACGCTTTGCGAGATCCGCCGCCTGAAGATCGATAATGCCGTTGATCTCCGTCTTGGTGAGCGGCTTGTAGAATACGATCTCGTCAAGACGGTTGAGGAATTCGGGGCGGAACGACTGCTTGAGCAGCCTGTCAACGCTGTTGCGCGCGTCCTCGGTTATCTGTCCGTCCTCGCCTATGCCGTCGAGAATGAACTGAGAGCCGAGGTTGCTCGTGAGGATTATTATCGTGTTCTTGAAGTCGATCGTTCGCCCTTGACTGTCGGTAACTCTGCCGTCATCGAGAATTTGCAGCAGCACGTTGAACACATCGGGGTGCGCTTTTTCCACCTCGTCGAACAGCACAACGGAATACGGCTTGCGGCGCACCGCGTCGGTGAGCTGACCGCCCTCCTCGTAGCCGACGTATCCGGGAGGCGCGCCTATCAGACGGCTGACGGTGTGCTTCTCCATATATTCGCTCATATCGAGACGGATAATGTTGTGCTCGTCGTCGAACAAGGATTCCGCAAGCGCCTTTGCAAGCTCGGTTTTTCCAACACCCGTAGGTCCGAGGAACAGGAACGAGCCGAGCGGCTTACGCGGGTCGTTGATGCCCGCGCGGGAGCGCATAATGCTCTCGGTCACGCGGCTGACCGCCTCGTCCTGACCCATAACCCGCTTGTGGAGAGTATCAGCGAGGTGAAGTATCTTTTCGCGCTCACCCTCGACGAGCTTCTCGACGGGTATGCCCGTCCAGCGCCCAACGATACGTGCTATCTCCTCGTCCGTTACCTTGTCGCGGAGCAACGAGCTTGCCTTTGCCTCCTCGGCGAGCTCCTCCTCGTGCTGCAGATCGCCCTGCAGTTTGGGCAGCTTGCCGTACATCAGTTCGGCTGCTTTGTTGAGATCGTTCTCGCGCTTAGCCTTTTCAATGTCGGCGTTGGTCTGCTCGATCTCCTTGCGCAGATCCTGTACCTTGGAAATGGCGTTTTTCTCGTTCGTCCACTTCGCTTTCATGGCGTTAAACGCGTCGCGCTTTTCGGCGAGCTCCTTTTGAATGTCCGCCAGGTGCTCCTGCGAGAGCTTGTCGGTCTCCTTTTTCAGCGCCGCTTCTTCTATCTCAAGCTGCATAATTCCGCGCGAAATTTCGTCAAGCTCCTGCGGCATACTGTCCATTTCCGTGCGTATCATTGCGCACGCCTCATCGACAAGGTCAATCGCCTTGTCGGGTAAGAAACGGTCGGTGATATAGCGGTTGGAGAGCGTCGCCGCCGCGATTATCGCGTTGTCGTGTATCTTTACGCCGTGGAACACCTCGTAGCGCTCTTTCAGTCCGCGCAGTATCGAGATCGTATCCTCGACTGTCGGCTCGTCGACAAGCACAGTCTGGAAACGACGCTCGAGCGCGGGGTCTTTCTCGATATACTTGGAATATTCGTCGAGAGTGGTCGCGCCGATACAGTGCAATTCGCCGCGCGCAAGCATAGGCTTCAAAAGGTTGCCCGCGTCCATTGCGCCCGAGGACTTACCGGCGCCGACTATCAGGTGAAGCTCGTCGATAAACAGGATTATGCGCCCATCCGACTTCTTGACCTCATTCAGCACGGCTTTCAGGCGCTCCTCGAACTCACCCTGATACTTCGCGCCCGCAATGAGCGCACCCATATCGAGACTGAACAGTTTGCGGTCTTTCAAATTCGCGGGAACGTCGCCGCGCACTATGCGCAGCGCCAGTCCCTCCGCAATAGCGGTTTTGCCCACGCCGGGCTCGCCGATAAGGCATGGGTTGTTCTTCGTCTTGCGCGAGAGTATTCGGATAACGTTGCGTATCTCCGAATCGCGCCCAATGACGGGGTCAAGCTTGTTCTGCCGCGCCAACTCCACCAAATCCTGTCCGTACTTTTTCAGCACGTCGTAGGTCTCCTCGGGATTCTGCGAGGTCACGCGCTGATTGCCGCGTATCTCCTGCAAGGCTTTCAGCAGCGCGTTTTTGTCGACGTTAAAGCTCTTGATTATCCCCTTGATGTCGCTGTCGGGCTTTTCAATGAGCGCGAGCAGCAAATGTTCAACAGAAACGTACTCGTCTTTCATGCGCTCGGCTTGCTTTTCCGCTTCGGTGAACGCATCCTGAAGATCGCGGGAAGCGTAAACGTCGCCTCTGCCGCCCGTAATGCGCGGCATTCCCTCAATGAATTTCAGCGCCGCCGTTTTTATTCCGTTCGCGTCGACGTTCATTTTCGTGAATATCTGCGGCACAAGTCCGCCCTCGTCCGCGAGCAGCGCGTACAGCAAATGCATCTGCTCAACGCAGTTGTTCTGGTACGAAACTGACAAGTCCTGCGCGGACTGCACGGCCTCCAATGATTTTTGTGTTAATTTGTTTGCGTTCATAATGTGCCTCCTTATATATTTTAAGAACCTCTAAAAACAACGCTTTCAGAGATGACCTTTACATACTTGCCGTTCTTATTTCGAAGATAAGATATTTGTTTTCAAGCTCGCGGCGGCGCGAGATCAAAAGCCCGTCCTTATACCGCTCGCGAGCTTCCCTTTCAAAAAATTCCTCGAGGGAGAGAGGCGTAAGCTCGGGATAATTTTTCCAATAATCCTCTCCGTAAAAGTGTATCTTTCCATCGCTCCCGACACTTGGACCGGTATACGGCGGAACAAACTCCGACATTGCAGGTATACGGTAATTTTCACCCTTGCTGCTGCACGTCCATGTGATATAGAGATCCACAGAATATCCTTTATACCAGTTGCGGGAGAGCGGATAGTCCATAAGGAAACAGGGTGCGTGCCATACATATTCGCGCCCGGCGTACAGCTCGACAAACTCACGCAGACTGTCAGTCAGCTCCAGACCGTTCGGCTTCAGAAATTCGTTTTCCAGAAAGCTCATATCAACTATGTCTTTTTCGCGTTCATATTCTGTCAGCATTTCGTAAGCTCTGTCAGAGAGCTTTTCACGCAAACGCTTATCGCTGTCGGCGGGCAACGGAGATTTGATCACGCGCCTGTAATCAATAGTGAAGTGCTTGTCAAAGTGGATTTCAATGCCGTCATCGTCATTCTGCTTTGCATATTCAAGGCTTTGTATCATTTTCAAGGCGGTTTCTATATCACGGTCAAGCTCCGACTGCTCCTCGGGCGGCAAGATAAGCCCATGTGTTTCGGCGCTTCTGTAAGCTGATATCTGTTCCTCATACTCCCGCCTTGAAACCGCCTGTTCGCCTCCCGGCTTCAACGCTTCGATCACGCGGATCGTATTTGCCATAACATTCTCTGTCATAGCCGCGACGCTCCTATTGTCTTTCGTGAAATACAGCTTTAGGCAAACACACTCGTAAGCCAACGAAACACATTCGTGGGGAAAACCGTTCTCGGTAAAAAATTCCATAGACCTTGCAAACTCGCGCTTCATATCCGCGTATGTCCAATGTGAAAGCTTTTGCGTCGTATAATCGGCAACGGGCAGACGATGCTCCTCGCGCACATATACGGTATCCCCGATCAAACTCCAAAGTTTGCTCATTATACCCTCCCACGTCTTAAACTATCACGCTCTGTCTTGATATCGCCGCGCGGTAATACTCCCAGATACGCGAAATCGCCCTTTCTGTATTGGGCAGCTCCGCGAAATACGCTTTCATCGCCCCGTCGAACGCCACCATATATTCAGCGACGGCAGTACCCAACTCGTCGTCAGTGAGCTGTCCACGCGGCATATTCAGCGTCCGTTCAAAGCGCCCCTCCGCTATCGTATATACTATATCATTGGACAATTTGTCCGCGATATACTTCTGCTCCAGCGCCGCCCAGCAGCGGAAAAATCCCGTAAGATCGGCAATAAGCTGCGCGTTCTGAGTGCGGAACGACACACGGAGCTGCCCCGCGCGAATGCCGTCACTATGGTAAATCTCCACTGAATATTTCACGGTCGGCTTGTAGCGGTATTTCAGCGAGGTCCGCGCCGAAAGCGTGCTGCCCGTCGGCTGCTCGGTCAGTATAAACTCGCTGCCTATCGACTGCGCAAGACTTTGCAGCACATCACGGAGCCGCATTTCGGGAGTCGTATACGCTACGCGCTCGGCAAGTATGCGATTTATCATCGCCGAACGCGACACGCCCTCCGTTCGCGCGAGAGCATCCACCGCTTCCACAACGTCGTCGGACAATACAAGACTGTATATGCTCTTATTCACTTAGCTCACCTCACAAGAATTTTGCTTCCTCTGTTAATAATTGTATCACATTTTTAATAATTTGTCAAGCGGATTTGATAATTTTTTTTTGCAAATTTTCACTTTGGCGGTTTCTTACCCTAAATCTATAAACAGCAAAAGCAGCGCCGATATTAAAGCAGCGCCGCTTCAACTCCTATAATGCCGTTGATCTCAACCGTGCTCTCCCACTCCACCGAATAAAGGCGACTGCCGTAGTGCACGGTTTTCATTTTGTCGAGCGCGGCGCAAAGCGGATTATTTTCAAACCCGCCCCAGATTAGCAGCGTATACCCCGTCATCGCTGCCGCAGAGCGCAGAAACCTCTCGCACAACCGCCTGTCGTTATCGCGAACGTACAGATACGACACGACCCCGTGATTTATCACGCTTCCTGCTTTCGGGAACTCGGGATAACCGAACAGTTTGGTCGGCATTTTTGAAAGCAGCCTGTACGCGCTGCCGTAGGAGCACATTTTGTATTGCTTTGTCGCTCGCTGATCGCCGATAAAACAACACGCGGCGATCTTCCCGTTTTCGCGGTATGAGTAGAACGTTTTCTCGCCGAAGCCGCGCAGCTCACAGTTTACGGGCGTAAGGCATATTTTTGAAAAATGTCCGCGCATAAGCTCCGCAAAGCCGTCCGTGTTGTTTTTTTCAACGGGCAGCAGCTTTTTCCCGCCGTGAAAGCAGTAGGTGTTGTAGTGCCCGAGATAGCGGTATTCGGGCATATTTTTGTGCCGCTTTTCAAGCAGAGATATCGCATCCTTGTTATCGTCGAGAATGGTAGTATAGCAGAACTTGCAGTGCCGTGTCCCCTCGCGGAGGAATTGATAAGCCTTTGCGATAAACGCGATTTTTCTGCGGTAATCGGGGCGTATTTTCAGCCCCGTAAGGTAGGCGCATTTTTCGGGAACGCCGTTCAGATACTCCTCGCGGACAACCGCGCCGCCCACCGCAATAACCTCTCCGCTCGAATTGTCGACTATGACCATAACGCGGTTTTCCTCGCCGTCCGCCGAAAACGACTCGAACGGCGAGGGAGCGCGCAGATACTGAACGCTTAAATTTCCCTCAAAGCCGACGCTCTCGAATATCCGCCGCATTCCCTCGTTGTCCGCGCTTTCGGCAAAACGCAGGGTGTAGCGGTCATTTTGGAAGTTCATCAAGATTTTCTCCTATCGGCACGTTCATTTTCTGATCTATCTCCTCGCCGAGCCGCAAGTTCATTCCCCAGAACAGCCACCACAGAAGCGGACTTGTGCGCCCCATTGACGCAAAGCCGCGGCTCATTACGGTCTTCGCGGATGAGAATTCCTTTCGCGCGTCGCGGCATAGCTTGCTCATCTTCTCGGCGGAAACCAGCTTCGGACGGAACGCCAACTCGCCGTAATTATACCCGTCCGCAAGCCACCATTTGTCGTAGATAAGGCGGTTATCCTCTTTCAGACGGTTGTACAGCGCGGTATTCGGGAACGGCAGCAGATGATTGAATGCGGCGGTGTAGAAATTGTGCTTTTTTGCGAACTCCAGCGCGTCGTTTACTGTGCGCTCGTCGTCGTTGTCGTAGCCGAAAACGAATGTCGCGTAAATGCCTATCCCCGCGTCGTGAATGCGCTTTACAAGCTCGTCGCGCTCGCCGACCGCAAGATTGAAGGACTTGTTCATCTGCTTAAGGTTTTCGGGGTTAAGGCTCTCGAATCCTATCAGAATTATCTCGCAGCCGCTTTTTTTCATGGTTTTCAGGAGCTGTTCGTCGCGCGCCATCGAGAGAGTTCCCTGACCCGCCCATTTTATTTTCAACGAAGTTATCTCCTCAAAAAGACTTATAGCGTTTTGGCGGTCGGCTACCAGATTATCGTCCACCAGAAACGTATATTTGTGCTTGGAATTTTTAATATCGTCCGCGACAAGCGAATGCTCGCGGCAATAATACTTGCTGCAGTAGAATTTCGAAATAGAGCAGAACTCGCAGCTGTGACAGCAGCCGCGCCCCGTCTCCACAAGCGACACGGGGAGATATTTCTTGCCGTTGAAGATACTTTTGTCGGGACGCACGTCGTACTCGCCCACGCTGCCGATATAGTGCCGTTTCAGCGCGCCGTTCTCCGCGTCGCGGAGCATTTCGCCCCAGACGGTCTCCGCGTTGCCGATGATCACCGAGTCGCAATATTCCTCCGCCTCCTCGGGGCAGAGCGTGACATGATAGCCGCCCATTACGACAGGAATGCCGCGCTCGCGGAACCTCTCGGCTATTTTGTAGCTGCGTTTCGCCGTGTAGGTCTCGACGGTTATACAGACAAGGTCGGTCTTTGTGCCGTAATCAATAAGCTCAATTCGGTCGTCGAACAGCTCCGTTTCTATCTCAGGCGGCGTGAGCGATTTCAGAACGGCGAACATCAGCGGCTCCATTTTCCATGTGCCGATATATTTTTTACCAGGCTTTTTCCCGATAGCGGGGAGAATAAACGTGATCTTCATAGCGTATAAAATTTCCTTTACAGTATCGGAATATCCGAATTGTCGCACATGACCTCTTTGGTGAACCTGCTCCACTTGTCAGCGTAACCCTTGTAGCCCATATTCAGCGGCAGCGAGAGCCACGGACTGTGACGGAACGGCGCTAGGCGCTTCATTATGTTTCCCGTGGAATACGTCGCGCGCCACGCTCTGTCAGTACCCTGTTCGAGCTGCTCCACGGTCATGCGTTTTGGTTGGAAAACGCAGTGCTGAACATCGTACATCGCCCAGTTGCGCTCGATTATCCTGCCCTCGCGTTCAAGCTGATCGTAGTAGCCCATTTTCGGGAACGGCGTAAGTATCGAAAAGCGCGGAAGGTCTATCTTCGCCTTGATTATCAGCTCGACGGTGCGGTCGAAAACGCTCTCGTCCTCCTCGTCGCCGCCGAACGCGAAGCAGCCCTGAACGAGTATTCCGTTGTCGTGCAGCTTTTTCATCAGTTCAACGTAGCCGTCGGGCTTGTTTACGCCCTTGTGGATATATTTCTGGCTCTCCTGCGTTATTGACTCGAAGCCGATAAGCAAGCCCTTGCAGCCGCTTTTGCGGAACACCCCCATAAGCTCGTCGTCGATACCGACCGAGGAGGTCACAAGCCCAAGCCAGATAATTTTCAGAGGTATAAGCGCGTTGAAAAGCTCTATCGCGTACTCTCTGTCGGTTATCAGATTAACGTCGGGGAACGTGACGTGCTTGGTGTGGAGCGCCTCTATCTCCGCGACGACCTCGTTTACGGGACGTTTGTACACCGTCCTCCCGAACGCCGCAGGGTACGCGCAGAACGTGCAGGTGTGGCAGCAGCCGCGTATTGCCTCGACGGTCTTGGTGGTGATGTAGCGCTTGGAGTTGAGCAGCTCGCGGCGCGGCGTGGGTCTGCCGACTATCGTGAAATCCTTGTTCTGGCGATAGAATTTTTGATAATTTCCGTTCGCGTAATCGTGAATAAACTGCGGGAACGTCTGCTCGGAAAAGCCTGTGAACACAACGTCCGCATGCTGCGCCGCCTCTTCGGGGAGCATTGACGGATGAACGCCGCCCATAAAAACGGTTTTCCCCCTTTTGCGGAAATAGTCCGCGTAGGCATAGCACCTTGGAGCGGTACCCGTGATACAGGTTATCCCAATAAGCTCCGCATCTATCTCGAGCGGAATTTTCTCGGCGGTCTCGTCATAAATTTTCACCTCGACGTCAACGTCCTCGGGAATGAGCGCCGCGAGCGTCGTAAGGGTAAGCGGCGCGTAGTGGAGCGATTTCCCGAAGCTCCCCGAATATCGGTGCATAGCCCCCGCGGGCGCAAGCAAAGCCAGCTTTATCATTTCGTTTTCCTTTCAAAGAAATTCTCCCAACCGCCTTTGCTGCTCAGCACGGCGGGTTTTATGTCGCCTATGCGCATTCCGTCGGCGGATAGCTTGTCAATATAATTTTTTCGCGGATCGCCCGTTACCCGAACGGCCTCGGCGCAATCGAGCTGCCCCAGCTTGCGGCAGTAGTCGTAGTGATAACCCTCGCGAAGCGCGTTGTCAAGCGTTTCGTTGGTGATATTCTCACCCGTCGTATACAGGCGGTAGCGCTTTCCGTAAGGCGCAAGCAGACAAAATTCGCCCGAAACGCCGAGCCTTTTCAGCGTATCGCGGACAAATTCCTCCGTCAGCTTTTCGCCGAACAAATCGGAGGAAACGCCGCCGCGCCGCAGAAAGCGTATTCGCGGCGGTCGGTCGGGGTAGGTTTCCAGTACCTCAATTATGTCGCCGATACGGTATCTGTAAAAGCCGCCGCCCGTTGTTACGATAAGCTCATATTCGCCGCGTTTCAGTTTTCCAGCAGTGACGATCTTCCCGTCCGACAGCCGTCGGAACTCGAAGAAATGCGAGTACACGGAGAGCCGTGAGCCGTCCTCGCCGACCAGCGGAAACGACACGAAACACTCCGTCGCCAGCAAGCCCTTCGGCTGAACGTACACTCCGCGAAAAAGCAATCGCAGCTCCGCGATGTAGTCTGCGGCGCTGCCGTCCGCCCAGCAGCTGATTATTTTCAGGTCGGGGAATACGCGCTCAAAGCGGTTTTCGGCGGCGTTTTTCAGAAATTCGGCGCGGTCGTTTTCGGGAAGCGTTTTCGAGAGCGTCACAGCGTGCTCGCGGATATAACCGCAGAGTATCGTCAGAAACGTCGGGTTCCATACGGAAATCAGCGTCAGCGCGCCGCAATTCAGCAGCTGCCGAGCGGACTCAAAATAAAAACTGTCCATATTCTCGGGGAATTTCACGCTTCCGTCCACCGCGAAAATGCGCCGCATTATGCTCTGCTCGATAAATCCGAAATACTCCGCGTCCTCCTCAAAACCGATGGGAATACCCACTTTCGTGCGGCTTTTACCCTCGGTCACTGGAGTTATCGACCAGTAGCTTTTCCCCGCGCGAACCTCGGGGAGCTTAGTGTAGATATCGCAGAGCCACGGCTTTATCCCGCGCTGAAATTCGCGTTTCAGCGACGGCGTGTACGGTATCAGCTTTTTGCCGCCCGAAGAGCCGCTCGTGGGCTCGAAGAGCTTTACGCGCTCGCTTGTAAGAACGTTTTCCGCACCGTCCGCCATTGCGCGGATATACGGCTCGTAGTCCTCGTATTTCGTCAGCGGAACGCGCTCCGCGAAATCCTTGTAGCAGCGTATTTTATCAAAGCCGTATTTCCGCCCATAGACGGTATCGGAGTTCTTTTTGAGCAGCGCTTTGAGATATTTCCCTTGAACGCGGCTTACGCTGAGCGGCGAGATGAAGCGTTCGTATTCGTTTTTGTACAGCCGTCTGCAGAGCCCGTTCAGCAGACAGCATTCAAGCTCAACGTTCATTGAACAGCAGCGCGAGGACGCGCTTTTTCAGTACCGACTTGTCGATTTTCGCAAGGCAAGCCAGATCGTTCCCTATAACGTAGTCGGGATTTTTTTCACGGAAAAACGCGATGTCCTTGTTTTTCAGCTCGTGCTCGCCTATATCCGCAACGCCCGTTTTCAGCTTGTCCTTGGTCGACGCGTATTCGATAACACCGTTTTCGGGGTTGTATTCGTTCGGGTAAAGCAGCCGCGCGTAAGCGTTGATTATGCGCCGCTCGTATTCGGGCGTTTCGGCGCGGAAGTTCGGGAAAAATTCCGTCCAGAACAGCGGCATTATGCGGTATGTCTTGTAGCCCTTGCATATCAGGAACCAGTAAAATTCCCCGTATTTCTCGGCGAACGGAAACCAGAAATTCGCCCAGACCTTAAACAGCTCGATATCGCCCCAATACTCCTTATGGATTATCGTATCGCCTGAGAATATCCCGTTTACGCGTTTTCCGCCAACATCCAATTCAAGCAGCTTCTGCGTGGTGAAGCCCACAAGCTTGCCCGTTTCCGCGCGCAGCGAAAGACAGTAGTCCTTGTCGAAAAAATCGCGGCGGAAAATATCCTCGTCCGTGTTGTCGTAAAACTCGGACATCAGCCTGTACATCGCGGAAATATCGTCCTCGGAATATTCCGATATCGGCAGTACCCGTCCTTTAAGCATTTTTCTCCTCCCCGTTATCCTTTAAACCGAACCTCATTCCCTGTTTCTTGAAAACCTCCTTGCGGAAAAGGGGGTTGTACACAAGATAGGTCATAAACCTGTACGGCGTGCGCAAATTCGTGTGCGGCTCGAGCGCACGTTTAAATATCGAGCCGAAACTGTTGAAGCGTCTTCGGCAGTCGAACGAGACCTCCGTCAGCTCGTCCGCGGTCATATTTTTCGGGATTATGCTCGCGTAGTTGAAACGGTAGTCCTCGTGCAGCCACCATTTGCCGCCGTACAGCAGCCGCCCCTCGCGCTCCAGTCTTTCATAGAGCGGAGTGTTAGGGTAGGGCATAAGAATGTTGTACGCCGCGAACGTGAACTTGTTCTTTATCGCGAAATCGCAAGTCGCCATTATCGATTCAACGGTATCCGAATCGTGACCGACCGTAAATGCCGCCCACGTCTGCAAGCCCCATTTCCGCAGCTGCTCTATCTCCCATTTGTACATCTCCGACGAGCCTTTTCTGTTTGTGCCCTTGTTCATCTCGGAAACGCTTTCGGGAGAAATCGACTCGAAACCGATGACCAGCCCCAGACAGCCGCTTTTCACCATAAGCCGCATAAGCTCCTCATCGTGCAGCATGTCCATGCTCCCTTGGCTCACCCAGCGTATTTTAAGCGGTATCAGCGCGCGGAAAAGCTCCTTTGCCTTTTCGTGGTCGCAGACGATGTTGTCGTCAACAAAAAACAGCAACTTTCGTTTCTGCGACTTTATCTCCTTAACAACGTCCTCGACGGGACGGCAGTAGTGGTGCGCCTTGAAATACACTGACGACGCGCAGAAGCTGCATTTGTGGCTACACCCGCGTGAGAATTGCAGCAGCGTTATCGGCAGATAGCCCTTGCCCTTGAAGATGTCGCGCCGAGTTATCACATTTATCTGCGGACAGGTCGGCTGAATTACGTCGTAACGCGGCTTAAGCACGCCGTTTCGAAGATCGTTCAGCATTGTTTCCCACACGGGTTCCGCGTCTCCGACTATAACGCTGTCGCAGTGCTCACCTACCTCCTCCGGTATAAGCATGGCGTGCATTCCGCCCATAACGGTCTTTACTCCGCGGCGTCGGAACTCGGCGCTTATCTCGTAAGCTCTCCGCGCCGTGAACGTCTCCACTGTTATCGCGACTAAGTCTGTCGGCTCGCCGTAGGGGATAGTTTCCATTCGGTCGTCATACATCACGACCTCGATATCGCTCGGAGTGAGCGCCGCAAGTATGCCGAGCTGGAGCGGCTCCATTCGTCCCTCGTCGATGTACAGGCTGTGTTCGCGCCTGCCTATATTGGGCTTAATCAACGTCAGCTTCATTTAAAATTCCCCCTAAAAGCCGCCCCTGTTTCTTGTGTATCTCCCTGCGCGAAACAAAGTTCGCCAGTACAAAAACAAAAAAGTTTATCGGAATGAAATTCGCGCGGTTGGATAACAGCCGCCTCAGTATGCACCCGATCGAATAGAAATCCGTCCGTATTTTCAGGCAGCCGTTTTGCAGCTCCTCGGGCGACATATTTTTTGGCAGAAACGCAGTCTCGCCGTAGCGGTATTTGTCGGAAAGCCACCATTTTTTATACCGCAGTCTGCCCTCTTTTTCCATTCGCCCGTAAACTCCCGTGCCTGGCATGGGTATAAGCGGATTGAAATTCGCAACCGACATTTTGTTTTTCACCGCGAACTCACAGGTCCTTCGGAACACGTCGGGAAAGTCGCCGTCGCACCCGAGTACAAACGTCCCGTAGATGAGCAGCCCGTGCGAATAAACGCGCCGTATCACATCGGAGTAGTCAGCGGCAGCGTTCGCGGATTTGTGCATTTCGCGCAGACTGTCCGCGTTCAAGCTCTCAAAGCCCATTAAAACAAGGAAGCAACCCGATTTTTTCATAGCGCGGAGTATTTCGCCGTCGCGCGCCGCATCCATGCTTATCTGACACGCCCAGCGCTTTTTCAGCGGAGCGATCGCCTTAAAAAGCGACAGCGCAGCCGCTTTGTCCGCGAAAATATTGTCGTCCGCGAAGAAGATTATTTTCTCCCGCATTTGCGAAAGCTCCTCGGCAACGACTTCAGGCGGCTTGCTGCGGACGCATTTGTACATTGTCTTTATAGAGCAGAAATCGCAGTTGAACTTGCAGCCGCGCGATATCTGATACACTCCTATGCCGTAATAGCTGTGCTTGTAAACGCTCTCGTCAGCGCGCAACGGAGCGATAGGGCGGCTTTCGTCCGAGTAATATTTCCGTTTCGGAGCACCGTTTTCACAGTCCGCGAGAAAGTCCTCCCATGCACCCTCCGCGTCGCCGATGATAACCGAATCGGCGTATTTCAGCATTTCGTCGGGCATTACCGCTGCGTGAAATCCGCCCATTACTATTACATTCTCGGTGGTCTTGTATTTTTTCGAGAGAATATACGCGCGCTTTGCCGTGAACGTTTCCACAGAAAACGCGATAATATCCGAGCTTATCTTCTCGGGGAGCTTTTCAACGCGCTCGTCTATAAAGTCTATCTCAAAGCGGCTCGGGGTAAGGCTCTTTATTATCCCGAAGAGCAGCGGCTTCATCGCGTCGGAGCTTACCCTCTCAAACATATTCACGCGTATAAACGTTATCTTCACTTATTCACCTTGTTTATTCCCAAATATTTGAAGCCGATATTAGCGCCGAGCAGAATAAACACATAGGGTTTATTCCGCCACGGCGAACTGACCGTCCGCCCGAACACGCGCCGCCACGTATACGCCTCGCGCCAGACACGCCTATAGAGTCTGTCCAACCGCTCGGGAGTGAAATTTTTCGGCTTGAACACCGTGTTATGCTGATTGTAGCGGCTCCAGTCCTCGGTGAGTATGCGCCCCTGCTTTTTCAGACTGTTGAAAAGCGGCGTTCCGGGGTAGGGGGTCAGCACGGAAAATCGGCACAGGTCAAGACCGAGCCTGTCCACGCGTTTCGGCAGCGCGAGGATCTCCTTTTCAGTATCGCTGTCGAAGCCGAGTACAAAGCAGCCATTCACCGCTATGCCGTATTTATGTATGCTGGCGATTATTTCCTTGTATTTATCGGCTTGATGAAAGCGCTTTGCCGCGCCCTTCAGCGATTGAGAATTAAGCGATTCCAGACCTATCAGCAGTCCTCGGCAGCCGCTTTCGCGCGCAGCTCGGAGCATTTCGGGGTCGTAACCGATATCGGCGGTAGCGTTCGCCGCCCAGAGTATCTTCAGCGGTTTCAGCGCTCTCATCAGCTTTAAAGCATACTCGCGCCGTATAAAAAAATTCGGGTCGTAAAAAACAACCATTTTCGATTTCAGCGACTTTATTTCAGCGACGACGTTCTCCACGGGGCGCGGGTCGCATTTCCACATCATTCCCATAGAGCAGTAAACGCAGTGATTTGAGCAGCCCCTGTTGGCGGTGACCGCGGGGATCTTCAGCTTTTTTCGCTTGGTAATCTTATCGCGCGCGGGTATGGGGAACTTCGCAGGGCAAATGTTGAAATTGCGGTACAGCTTTTTCGGCTTGCCGCTCAGAAAATCCGAGATAAACTCGGGTACGGATATTTCGGCGGGTCCCGCTATCACGGTATCGCAGTGCCGTAAAACCTCGTCGGGCAGCGCCGTCGCGTGATAGCCGCCGCACACGACATACGAGCCGCGCCTGCGGAACTCGGCGCAGTGCTTGTACGCGGTAATGCTCGACGAGGTGTCGAACGATATCATCACCAGACCGTATTTTTCGCGGTCATAGCGCACTCTCTGCGAGTTTTCGTCAACAACGTCGATACGCTCGAACGCCCCCTCGGGGATAAGCGAATATATTACTGCCAGCGTAAGCGACGGATAGGAGAGCAGACTTGAAAATCTGCTTCTGTATGAGCGTTCTTTTTCGTTCCACGCGTGGATAAGCAGCAGTTTCATCTGTTTTCCTCCGTCAAGATAATTCCTTATTTAATATTATATCATAAAATATCGCACAATGCAAGTGTATTTGAGCATTTTCGACTGTTCCTTTATTTGTGATACGCTATCCGTCTTTCGGTAGACGTTTAAGAAAAACAATCATACAAGGCAGCGAGATAAGCGCGGTGATAAAGTACGCCAGCGGCTGAGCAGTCTCAATGCCCTTTATTCCCCAAAGCCGCGACAGAATGACGCACAGCGGTATAAAGACAAGTCCGCTTTGCAGACACGACAGCACCAGCGCGGGAATACTTTTCCCGATACTTTGAAACAGCATATTCACCACCATGGACGCGGGGAAGAACAGAAGAAATATGCACTGTATCCGCAAGGCTTCGCTGCCTATCTGCACGACCTCGCCTTCGTTTCGGAAAAGCGATATTATCTGCGGCGCAAACGCGAAGCAGCCCGCGGCGATAACGCCTATCGACGCCATTCCGAGCCCCAGCGTAAACCATGCTCCTTTTTTTACACGCGAATATTTTTTCGCGCCGTAGTTAAATCCCGAGACGGGCTGAAAGCCCTGTCCTATTCCCAGTCCTATGCTGAATATCAGGCTCGACGTCCTGCCGACATACCCCATAGCCGCTATAGCGGGATCGCCGAACGGCTTCGCCTGAGCGTTAAGCACCATGGTCGACGCGCTGTTAAGCCCCTGTCTCGCAAGGCTCGGAAGTCCCGTTAAAACTATGCCCGCCAAAGTATTGAATTCCCTTGCGATAAAGCGCGGAGAAATTCTGCTCTGCGTTTTTCTGAGCAGAAACATCGACAACAGAATGCCGAACGATATGTACTGCGAGAGTGCCGTCGCAAGCCCCGCGCCGCTTATTCCCAGATCGAACGCGAATATAAACAGCGGGTCGAGCGCAATATTCAGAACTCCGCCCGCCATAAGACCTATCATCGCCAGAGCCGCCTTTCCCTCGTAGCGGAGTATATTGTTAAGCACACAGCTTCCCGTCATAGCGGGCGCGGCGGCGAGTATAAACGTGCAGTAATCCACGGCATAAGGCAAGATCGTGTCTGTGCTGCCGAGGAGCAACATAAGCGGTTCGATAAAGACAAGCCCGCCGATCATTATCAGAAAGCCGACAAGCACCGCCCAGAAAAACCCCGTCGACGCGAATTGACTCGCCTTTTCATTGTGCTTTGCACCGAGCAGGCGGCTGATGTGACTTCCCGAGCCGTGCCCGAACATAAACCCGAAAGCCTGAAGAATAGCCATTACGCCGAACACGATGCTTGTCGCGCCGCCGGCGCTGAGCGAAATCCGACTGACAAAATAGGAATCCGCCATATTGTATATATTTGTAATGAGCATACTTATAACCGTCGGTATGCCCAGTGATATTATCAGCTTTTCCACGGGCGTTTCGGTCATCTTTTTGTATTGACTGTCCGCGCCCGCTTCGATTTTCTTCTCCATATCGTGTTACCTCCGGTTTTTACAGCTCCGTTTTTTTCGCCGCGTGATATTCTTCCATTATATATTATAACACTCCATGGCGGAAACCGCAACAATAATTTACAGTTTTCGTCTTTTTTTGACGTTCACCGGCGGGGAAACCGCTTTTGATGCATGCGGTAAATTTGCGAAAAATATTTCACGCTGCTATTTACTTTTGGAAAAAAATGTGTTATAATTATATTAAGAAAATGGTTTTCTCGGCTGAAAACGATTACATTCATCTGTTGCCGAGCGGCAATTGCCAAAAAAACAGAAGGAGTACCGAAATGTCCAAATCTATTCTAATCACGGGCGGTGCGGCAAGCGGCAAGACGCGGTATGCCGTGACCGGCTTTGCGGCATTCGATTACGTTCTCTATTTGAGAATGGGCAAGGAGATCGACGCGGATATCCGTCAACGTATCGAGTTCGACAACAATAAGAACGGCGTGGAATGGGATATCATAAGTTCGCACTGCACGACCCCCGCAGACGAGGTGAAGGATCACAAGTTCGTCATATTCGACAGCGTGTCCTCGTATGCCCGTATGATAATGCAGGAAATGTTCCCCGACAGGCAAGCGCCCGACGACGCGGCAAAGAAAAACGTCGAAAGGCGTATAATCGACGATATTTCGGCAGTGCGCGAAAAGGTTTGCGAAAACCGCGGCAGTTTGCAGATAGTTACGCTGGAAACGGGTTTTTCCGTTATTCCCGAGGACGGCTATCTCGCGGCGTACCGTGAGATAGTAGGGCGCGTTAATCAGCGTATCGCCAACTCCTCGGACGAGGTTTATTTCTCCGCGAGCGGAATTCAGTTTAAAATCAAATAAAAACGACAAGGAGTTTTGTTATGACGTTTGAAGAGTTTATTATGCAGGCGCGCACGCTTGGCGCTTCCGATATCCACCTTACCGTCGGTTCTCCTACGGTTATCCGCGTAAACGGCGAGCTTTGCAAGTTCACGGAGCTTTCCGACCAGGTTGTTCACCGCACGATCGTTTCCATTCTTTCAGCCGAACAGGAAAAGCTGCTCAGCGAGGGGAACGACATCGACTTCTCGTTCGAGCTGAAAAACGGCGCGAGACAGCGTGTCAACGTATTCCACCAGAGCGGCAGACTTGCGTGTTCCATTCGTCTGCTGAACGCCGAAATACCCACGCTTAATCAGCTCGGAATGCCGCCCGTCCTGCTAGATCTGGCGAAAAAGCGCAGAGGTCTGGTGCTGGTAACGGGTCCTACAGGCGCGGGTAAATCCACCACCCTTGCAGCAATGATACAGCATATCAACGAAACACGCGCTTGTCACATTATTACTATCGAGGATCCTATCGAGTACCGTTACTCACAAATAAAGGCTACCGTTCATCAGCGCGAGATCGGGCGCGACGTTCCGACGTTTGACTACGCGCTGAGGAGCGCTCTGCGTGAGGATCCCGACGTTATCCTCATCGGTGAGATGAGAGACTATGAGACGATCTCGCTCGCGATGACCGCCGCCGAAACGGGACATCTGGTATTCGGCACGCTGCATACCAGTTCTGCGGCGCAGACTATCGACCGTATTATTGACGTCTGCCCGTCGCACGCACAGGAACAGGTGCGCACTCAGCTCGCGAATATGATACAGGGCATAATCGCCCAGACACTTGTTCCCTCCGTAGACGGAAAGACGAGATGCGCGGCAGTCGAAATAATGCTCGGCACGGACGCTATCAAGAACCTTATCCGCTCCAATAAGATTGCCCAGATGGAGACCACCATGCAAGGCGGAACTATGCAGGGAATGCAAACACTCATTGAAAGCCTTTGCAGACTGTACAAGGACGGCAAAATTACATATCAGACCGCGATAGAGTATTCCGGAAATCCCATGGAAATGGAGAAAAAGATGCTCAGCAGATAACGCGTCATTCACAAAATAAAAAAGCGGTATCGGCAATAATGTCCGGTACGGCACTCCATAAAATTTTGTGTAAAAGCAGATCCGATCAGGCAAGGTGTAACTTGCAAAGCAAGCAAGATTGGGGATTTCCTCTCAATTGCCGGGCTCTGTTGAACAAATCCAGCGGAACAAGGTGACAGGGCAACAGAATATTCGACAAAACACCTCCTTGCTTAATGCGGAGAGCGTGTTACTGTATCAAGGTGGAGTGATATATGCAGCCCTTTTTGATGATGATAAAAAAGGGGTTGACAAATCTGATTGAATATGCTATAATACCAATATCATAAATGATTTGAGGTGAAAAGATGCGTAAGTAATCCTGTTATGATTGATTATAAACTATCATTCTGCGGGATTTTTGCGCTCTTTTTGCTGTATTAGAGGGATTTTCGGCTCTCCTAATAATGCGGCGCATTTTTCCTGCGGGTATTATTGGGAGGCGATTTTTTGTCTTTAATCAAAATTTCAAACCTTTCGTTTTCCTATGACGGAAGCTATGAAAATGTTTTTGAGAATGTTTCCATTCAACTTGACACCGCTTGGCGGCTTGGTTTTGTCGGAAGAAATGGTCGCGGGAAAACAACGCTTTTAAAACTGCTGACGGGCGAACTTCACGGCAGCGGGAGCATATTGGCAAACGTGGATTTTGAATATTTTCCCTATGCCGTTCAGAATAAGGACGATTTCACTATTGATATTATCCGCGAGATAGCTCCCGATACGAAGGATTGGGAAATACACCGCGAAATGTCGCTGCTGAATATCAGCGAGGAAGCGGACTATCAACCGTTTTCCACCCTTTCAAGCGGAGAACAGACTAAAGCGTTGCTTGTGGGATTGTTCCTGCGCCAAAATGCTTTTTTGCTGATTGACGAGCCTACAAATCATCTTGACAGCGACGGCAGAGAACTTTTAGGCAATTATCTGAGCCGCAAAAACGGATTTATTCTCGTATCTCACGACAGAAATTTCATTGACGCTTGTACTGACCATATTCTTTCGATAAACAGGTGCAATGTCGAAATAACGCGTGGGAATTATTCAGAGTGGCAGCGTAATAAAGATATGCGCGACAGATTTGAAATATCGCAGAACGAGCGCCTGAAAAAAGATATTAAGCGTCTTGAAACTGCTGCTCAGCGCACCGCCGAATGGTCTGACAAAGCAGAAAGGGCTAAGATAGGCTTTGACCCCGCGAAGGTCGAAAAGAGTATAAACAGACGTCCTATGCAGGCGGCTAAAGCTAAAAAGATGATGTCGCGCTCGTCAGCTATCTCCGAACGGTGCGAGAGAGCGATAGACGAAAAAAGTAAGCTGCTGCACAACATTGAAAGCACCGCAGAACTTAAAATACGCCCGCTTGATTTTCACACAAAACAACTGATATGTCTTGAAAATATTGCAATAAGATACGGCAATAAAACAGCTTGCGAGAGCGTAACGTTTAATGTTACGCAAGGTAGCAGAACGGCACTTGTAGGCGCAAACGGATGCGGAAAATCAAGCGTTCTTAAACTCATCTGCGGAGATTTTCAGGGTGAATACAGCGGAAATCTGATTAAAAACAATGGGCTTAAAATATCCTATGTTCCGCAGAATACAGACCATTTACGCGGGTCGCTTAAAGAATACGCGGACAGCCTCAGCATTGATTTCAGCCTGTTCTTGGCGATATTGCGCAAGCTGGATTTTTCGCGTGAGCATTTCGAGCAGAACATCGAGAATTTCAGCGCCGGACAGAAGAAAAAAGTTCTGATAGCGGGAAGTTTATGCGAACAGGCGCACCTTTACATCTGGGACGAGCCGCTGAATTACATTGATATAATCTCTCGCATTCAAATTGAAGAACTCATCTTGAAAAGCCGCGCTACAATTATTTTTGTGGAACACGACAGTGCCTTTCGTGATAAAATAGCAGATAATATTGTGATTATCAGCGAGAAATAAAGAGGGATAACAACAGCCGCCGAGGGTTAAATCTTAGCGGCTGTTGTTATCCCTGTGTATCCTCAAATATAATGTCACCGTTCATCATAGCTGTTCTTCAATTCGGTAACGGCTTGATTAAGGATAAGCTGCGCTTAAAATGCCCTTGGCAAGGCTCACAATCATTACAATTACAGGATATTTGCAGCACTTTTTAATGACGATTGAAAATGGGGGGGTTACAAATCGTAGCAAATATTGTATAATATACAGTAGAGAACCAAATATTACGATGAGTGTGCAAAGCGCGGGTTTTGCAAAACTATTCGGATTTTCGTGATTACTCCTTTGAGGACATCACCAATTGAAAAAATGTTTTTTTATAAAGCCTCTTGCTTTTTGCAGGAAAATAGTGTATAATGAAAACGATGAAAATTAACCGTTTGAGGCATTGCTGTTATCAATGTGTATAAAAACATAATATGTGGAGGTTTATTATGAATGCTCTTGAGAAAATCAGCCATGAAACTATGGTGTTTATGAGAGGGAAATATTGTCTTGATGAGATTGGTGACGGAAAGGATGAATTGAAGTTTAAGCAAGGTAAGAAAACTGTTCTCACCGTATATACGCATGAGAATTGCTTTACTTTTTTAATTATTTTCGGACAAAAAGAGCGTGAGATATTCGAAACTCAAACAGACTGTTTTTCGGACTACATACTTGATTATTATAACAATGCAAAGACCTATCATGACGGCAAATGGATGTTCATTGATGTAACAACAATGGAGCAGCTTGATGAAATTAAAAAACTGATACTGATAAAGAAAAAACCTAATCGCAAGCCTTTTCCAAAGGAAAACGCTCTTTATTCAAAATGTGGTCAGCGCTGCGATCTGTGTGTGCATTATGTAGGTACAACGAACGAACAAAGAGAGATAATGATACAAAATCTTAATAAAATATGGGATAACACCGATTGGAGTATGCGATGCAATGGGTGCTACAGCGAGGACTGTTCCTGTACTGACTGCAACGCGAAAGACTGCTACCCTTCAAAGGGTATTTCAGAATGCAAAGAGTGTGGTGAGTTTCCGTGTATAAAAGCTACATCGGCAGACTATCGTTCAATGATTCATAATGAAGTTCATTATGCAGACGAGATTACATGGGGAATACTTCCATATGTTCCATGGCAGTATGAAAAATGATAAAAAGTTCCGGTTTATGTGGCAGTTAAATTCGGTTATGAAAAAAACATTCAAATGTATAATTCCCCAAAATAAACCAATAATAAAAAAGGCAGCGCTGAGAATTGAGCTAACGCAAACAATGAGATATCACGGTGAAAGCAGCAATGAAAAATTGCTGCTTTCACCATTTTTCGTAGCCGCGCTTCTCTTCAAGCTCCGTTTCCATTACCGTTTGCAGCACATCGCTGAACAGTTCTTTCATGCCGTTCATAATGTCTGTTGTGCCTGTAAATTGCCGGCTGTTCACTATTGCCTTTAACAGTTTTTTTAATGTTTATCCCATAATAAAAACACTTCCTTTCAGATTTTCTTTGCCTTAGGTCCTGTCTGATCGGAAGTGCTTTATTCTTTCTTACACAAAATTTGGTGGGGTCTCGCCGATACCGCAATTTTTACGCGTTTATTTCTTCTTGATGAGCTTTGAAAATTCCAAAGCCTTGCCGAGATCGCCCTCTACCTTGAGTTTGCCCGTGGTGTAAGCGGCAACGGGATCGAGCTTGCCATCCATGAGCTTTACGAAATTAGCGGGCTCGATCGTAACCGCGCAGGAACGGTCGTGGTAATCGTAAGGCTCGGCGGATACCTTGCCGTCCTTTACTTCAACATAAAATACGCCGCCGTCCTTTCCCGTAAGGTTCACCTGAACCGCCAGAAAATCTACGCCCTCCGGATTTGCCTTAGATGCCATTTCCTTTACCTTTGCCATGATCTCATCAAATGTCATAAATAAGCTCCTTTCGCTTTTTATATATTATACCACACTTTTGGGATAATGTCAAGAAAGTATGCGCATTTAAATTACTGATAGTCGGCTATGTCTATCCATGTAAGCAGCAGCTCGCGCTCCTCGGGGCGGCGGAACTTAAGCTGCGCCGCCGCGATAACGGGCAGCCAGTCGTGCACGTACTTCACGGACGTGCCTGTTTTATTGCAGTATATCTTCAGATATTTCTCCGCCCATTCGGTGCGGTGTTTCAGGCAGAAATTAAGGTAGGTCTTGGCGACGTCGGCGGACGCGTTGCCCTGTTTGGCTTTAAGCCAGTCAACAATGAAAACACCGTCGCTGTTTACGATAATATTGTCGGGCGAGAAATCGCCGTGGCAGAGCTTGATGTGCTTAGGCATGGCGTTCAGGCGCGTAAGCAGATCGTACTTCTTTACGTCGTCGATCATATCCAGACCGTCGATCGAGCGTTTGAGATAGTCGGTCAGGCGGCTTATCTTCGCGGAATGCAGCGAGTTTATCTCGATCTGGAGATCCGCCATTTTGTCAAGGTATTCGTCAAGCTTCGCAGGATTTTCTTTCATAAGCTGTTCAAGCGTCTTTCCTGCGATATGCTCGTAGATTATCGCCCATTTGCCGTCGATCTTCACGATCTCCTCGAACTGCGGGATGCGCGCGAAGCCCGTTTCCTCAATGCGAGTGTGGGTCAGCGCCTCGTAAAGCACGACGCTTTTCGGCTCGTTCGGGTCTTTGAACACCTTGACGCACTTGCCGTCCGATTCGTACACCTGCACCTTTTCACCGTCCGAAATCATCTTTTTTAAATCCATTTTTGTCATTCCTTTCATTTAAATTTGATTTTATACTTCTCAATGTAGTTACAGATTTTCTACAAAGTGATTTCTATACATGTTCCAATATTTTTTGTATACAAAGGAATTATCCTCACCAAAATTAAGTTGATACAATCTGAATATTACGGGAAAATTTTTTGGCTGCCATTGTTCTTCATATGAATAACAGTATTTCATGCCGATTTTCTGCAAAACTTTTCCGCTTCTTGGGTTATTTCTGTCATGTGTTGCCGTGATGTAAGGAAGTCCATCTTTTTTTACCTGTTCGACAACAGCTTTACTTGCCTCTGTAACAATCCCTTGATTCCAAAACTCCTTACGAAGTCCATAACCAAGATCATGGTGTTCCTCCATATCTACGTGAACATAGCCAATAGGAAAATTGTCACTTTTTAAGCAAATGGCATAAGCGTATGCTTGTGTCTGTGAATATTTTGCGGAGTATCTTTCATCATAGAACTTTTTGGCTTCATCAATATTTTGCACAGGATACCAAGGGAGAAATATGTTGACTTCTTCATCTTTAAGAATGAGATAAAGGGCCTCAATATCTTTATCTGTAAATTTCCTTAAAATCAATCGTTCTGTTTCCAACATAGGTGTGTTCATAATATTTTCCTCCATAAACCACGACTTAACTAAATTATACCACGTTCCTGCGTCAATGTAAAGATATTATTATAAATTTTAAACAATTTGTCACATTTTAAAAAGAACTTTTTGTGACAATTTGCCTCGAATTATATGTAAACAACGTCATAATATTCATCATTTAAAAAAATATTGACATTTGGCAGCAAATATGATATAATAAAAAAATAGGGTAAAAAACCGATAAGGATAAAAGAAAGGAAAAAACATTATGACTATGAAGAAATTAAGCGCCGCGTTTGCTGCGGTTTGTCTGGGAGCTGCAATGCTGTCGGGGTGCAGCGGCGTTCCCGCGAATACCGTATTCTCGGCGGACGATCTGCCCGGAAAGTCTATCGGCGTTCAGCAGGGTACGACAGGCGACAACTACGCAAAGGACCTCGAGGAAAAGCCCGAGGAGGGCAAGGAGGCGGCTAAGGTCGAGCGCTTCAATAAGGGCGCGGACGCTGTTACCGCACTCAAGCAGGGCAAGATCGACTGTGTTATCATCGACAACGAGCCTGCAAAGGTGTTCGTTTCCGAAAACGACGATCTTCAGATACTTCCCGACCCGTTTGCCGACGAGGACTACGCTATCGCGATCAAAAAGGGCAACAGCGAGCTTACCGAAAAGCTCAACAAAGCTATGCAGGAGCTGAAAGATGACGGCACTATCGCCAAGATACTCGGCAACTACATAGGCGACAACAAGGGCAGCTATCAGTATACATCTCCCGAGAACGTTGACCGCTCCAACGGCAAGCTCGTAATGGCGACTAACGCAGAGTTCCCGCCCTATGAGATGCATGACGAAGGCGATAAGATAGTCGGTATCGACCCCGATATTTTCCAGGCGCTCTGCGATAAACTGGGCTATGAGGCGGTCATCACGGATATGGCGTTCGATTCCATTATCCCCGCTATCCAAGCGGGCAAGGCGGATCTCGGTATGGCGGGCATGACCGTCGATGAGGACAGACTTGAAAACGTCGACTTTACCGACAGCTACGCAAAGGGCGTTCAGGTCATAATCACGCGTAAGAAGTAATTTAGTTTGGTAATGCAATAGTGCGGTGAAACAAACCGCACTATTGTTTTTAAGCGAAACACGGGAGAGTGAATATGGAAGGCATTAAGGGGTTTTTTGTTGAATTCGGCAGAAAATTTTCACAGAACTTTATTGAGAAAAACCGTTGGCAATACCTCGCGGACGGTCTGCTGAACACACTGCTGATAACGTTCGGCGCGGTGCTGCTGGGCTTTCTGCTCGGTTTTATTGTGGCGGTGGTTCGCTCGACCCACGACAAAACCGGAAGGATGAAATTCTGGAACGCAATAGCGCAGATATACCTCACGGTTATCCGCGGAACGCCTATGATGGTGCAGCTGCTGATAATTTATTACGTCATCTTCGGCTCGGTGAATATCAACAAAATACTTTGCGCCGTGCTGGCTTTCGGCATTAACTCGGGAGCATACGTCGCCGAGATCATACGCGCGGGCATTATGGCGGTCGACAACGGTCAAATGGAAGCGGGACGCAGTCTTGGGCTGAATTACCGCCAGACCATGCTGTCGATAATACTTCCGCAGGCGTTCAAGACGGTGCTGCCGTCGCTTGCCAACGAGTTCATCGTCCTGCTGAAGGAGACCTCGGTCGCGGGCTACATAGCTATTCAGGACCTCACAAAGGGCGGCGATATCATAAGAAGCCAGACTTTCGAAGCGTTTATGCCGCTGCTGGCTGTCGCGGCGATCTATCTCGTTATGGTAATGGGGCTTACAAAGCTCGTTCGGCTGCTCGAAAGGAGGCTCGCGAAAAATGATAGACGTTAGTCATCTGTACAAATCGTTTGGCGATCTTGCCGTTCTCGAGGATATTTCCGAGCACATCAACAAGGGCGAAAAGGTGGTTATTATAGGTCCGTCAGGCTCGGGGAAGAGCACGTTTCTGCGCTGCCTGAACCTAATGGAAACTCCGACCTCGGGCACTATCACGTTTGACGGCGAGGACATAACCGCCTGTCATGGCAAGGATCTTGACCGTCTGCGCCGCAGAATGGGCATGGTGTTTCAGCATTTCAATCTGTTTCCACATCTGACAATACGCAAAAACATTACATTAGCGCCCGTTAAACTCGGACTTATGAGCAAGGACGAAGCAAACGCGACTGCCGACCGACTTTTAAAGCGCGTGGGCTTGCCCGATAAGGCGGAGAGCTATCCGAATATGCTCTCGGGTGGGCAGAAGCAGCGTATCGCGATTGCGCGGTCGCTGGCGATGAGCCCCGAGGTCATGCTGTTCGACGAGCCGACAAGCGCGCTTGATCCCGAAATGGTGGGCGAGGTGCTTGACCTTATGAAGCAGCTTGCCGACGAGGGTATGACGATGATCGTCGTTACACACGAAATGGGGTTTGCGCGCGAGGTCGCGTCGCGCGTGCTGTTTATGGCGGACGGGAAAATTCTCGAACAGAACCCGCCGCAGAAATTTTTCACCGACCCGAAAAATCCGCGCCTTAAGGACTTCCTTTCCAAGGTTATATAGGTCATTCCGTGTTGACTATCCGCGTGTACCGCCTTAACGGATATTCGCCGTCGTGCGCCTCGCCCGCGAAATACGCGGACATCGCACCTGCCGTCATGATACGCACAACGCCGCTGCGTGCTAAAATGTCCGAAATCGCCGCGCGTTCGCCGTCGTGGCAGATCAGCCCCGCCGTTTGCAGATAATTTTTCTTTCGGCGAAGCACGGGCAATATTTCGCGGCGCGGGAGCTTCTTCACGAGAACGCTGCAAAGCATATCCGATAATTCAAGCTCGCTGTCCGTGCCTATCGTCAGCGAGCAGTTTTTTCCCTTGTATACGCGCGGAACGGGCGTTCTGCCGAGGATATCCTCCAGCATATCGGTGTACCGCAGCAGCGACAGGTGCGCTCTTCCGCCTATCGAAACGGAGCCCCTCCGCCCGACCTCCCGCTCCAGTATCGGCAGAAATTCCGCACAGAAATCCTCTAGATCGCCATCGCGTTCGGTGTCAATATAAATTACCTGACACGAGCTGCACAACAGCCCCTTTGTCGCGGCGATATGCGCCGCCAATTCCGACAATTCGCGTTCCTTGTCGGAATAACCGGAAATATACGCGAAACTGAGTTTGTGACCCCATTCGATAAGCTTTACGCCGACGGGCGCGAGCGCCCTCACTGCCGAAACGGCTTCGTCACCGCCCCATACCGCGATGCCGTCCGACAGCGCCGCCATTTTCCGCATTGCATGAACGTCCGAGGACGGCGTGTCAAAAACGTAAATAAAATCGGCAAGCTCGGGTTCGTATTCGATCAGCTTGGCGATTATTTCTATGGACAAGCCGTTATCTGCCTGCGGCAGCTTGAGAATATTCACGTTGCCGGTAAGCAGTCCCTCCGCGAGACTGAACGCGGGCAATCCGTCCATATTCCCCGCAGCAATGTGAAATATCACGCCGAGAGGCATTATACGCGCTTTTACGGCGTTTTTCGGCAATGGACGGCTTTCGTTTATAAAGCCGCCAAGCTCCGTCTCCAGCTTGTATTCGAGGAACCTGCGGCTGAGCATTTCAGCCGCTATTGCTTTGTAATGAGCGGGATTGTCGACGGGCAGCGCGTTTATCCTGTCGTCGAAAACGCCCTTTTCAATTTCACACCCGAGCTTGTCGATCGCGGAGATCACCGTTTCGGCGCGGAGCGTTTTCACGGCTAACGTTTCGTTGATATGCCCGTCCGCTTCGGCAAGTATTTTATCCTGCTGTTCGGACGGGTAAATTTTTCCTTGGGCGATTATCATACACGTTCCCCTTTCAGCGCCGTGACCGTTTCGTTCAGAATTTCCGACGCACCAGCCGCGCAAGTCTTTATGCTGTCGGGGGCTACTCTGCCTATTATTTCAAAGTACGGCGTTTTAATTCCGCAGCCGCACTCCTCGCCGTCATGCAATATTCCGAGATCGTCCGTCATAACGCTTAATATCGGAGTTGCGCGTACCATCGGAGTAATCAGATTAACAAGCCCGACTTCTCCATTTTTCATCATCGAAAAATCATCGCAGCTGCGGATAACCACGCGGCTGTATACAGGAATATGAAAGTGGTGCTTTACGCAGTCGGTGTACATTATCGGGTGTTCCACAGCCCCGAAAAATTCTATAATGTCCTTATCCGCTATACCGAGAACCTTTTCGGCGAGCCGATAAAACGTTTGCTTATCCGTCTGCTCGGTGTAGAATTGTTTCCAGCCGCCGCCCAGCAATATCTTTGAACGCTTGGGAAGATTTACGAAGATACCACGGCGCTCCATTTCCTTCAACAGAAAAAACGTATACGCGGGGAAGCCCATAAACCGCACGGGAACGTGCTTTTTCGCGTATTTTTGAACCGTGTCGATTATTCCGTCAAAATCGAGCGAGTACTTGCCGTCCTTGAATTTCAAAATGTATTTTCGGCTGATGCACGGTGTGAAAAACGTCGCCCCAAATGCGGTTTTTGTTATCGCGGTGCGGTTGCTGCGGTGGGGCTGATACCCCATAACGATATAGCGGCACGGTATCGGTGAGAACAGCTTGCGCTGCGCGCCGATTTTCAGCACCATTTTCAGACCGCAGAGCAGTCCGCCCGCGTCGAAGCCTATCTCGCTGAAGCGTCCGCTCGTGCCCGACGAGGTCGCCTTGATGAAAATTCTGCGGTTCGGCATGGAGAACATTCTGCGGCGCTTGAACAGCAAGGTCGGAATAAACGGCAGCTTTGCAAGATACTCCGAAAGCGGCTTTTCGGAAAGTAACTCCGTTTCTCCGAAGTTCAGACCGTCAAGTATTTTGTGGTATTCGGCGCAGTGTCTGTAATGAAAAAGAGCGTTCTCGCGGACGGCGTTCAGAAAAAGCCCGTCCGAACCGCTGCCGTATGGATGTTTGTAGGAAAAGAGTTTTCGACGGAATTTCATAGACAGTCCTTTCATAAATGCGCAGATGTTTGTGTATTATCAAGCTAATTATATCACACCCGCGCACAAAAGTCAACCGAGATCATGCTGCGCACCGTATGAGCTTGCGGATAACAGGTTGACTTATTACGGTGAATATGGTATGATAAGGAAAACGCGGCACAGTTGATAAATGGAGGAAATAATGCGTAAATACAAAATTTCGGCAATTATTTTATGTTCGCTTATGCTTTCAGCCTGCAAGGTTCAGTATGAAAATGAGACCTCCGCGCCAAATGAGGAAAGCTCTGTCGTATCTTCAAGCGCCGTCAGCAGCGAAGAAAACTCGGGCGAAACGACCGAAATCGGCTCTGTTCGCCTCACCGAAAACAACGTCACCGAGGAATTTGCGCTTACCGCCGAGCAGTGGAAGCGGTATTGCGGCATAATAAACGACGTTGTTTCAGAAGAGCCGCTTGAGATCGCCGCTCCAAAACAAGACGGCGGCGTAAAAATCGCTCCCGTAAGCGGCGGACTTCCCGAGTATTTCTATATGACCAAGCTCTGCGACGGCTTTTCGGAATATCTGTACACGGACAATACAGCTTATCCCGTGAGCGATGAATTTAACAAGTTTATTGAAGAGCTCATGGATATGTCTCCCGAAAACCGCTTGATCGGCGCGTCCTTTAAGTGCGCCAAGCCCGTAACGGACGAGCAGCGGTTGCACGCTGCCGAGGGCGCGGTCGGCGCGTGGCTGGAAACACTGAAAAGCGAAACGGGTCGGTGGCATATCGACGATTATTTCATTGCAGAAACGGTCTATGACGCGCCGCAGATCGCCGCGGTATCCGAGGACGGCAGCACATTCGCGGCTTGCGTGTGGTTTGAAAATCCCGACAGTATCGCGGGATTTCAGTCGGACAGCGTTTTCGCGCGTTATGCCGACAGCAGGTTCGTGAACAGGGAAAACGTCACGGCAGGCGTTTACAGGCTTTTTAAATAGAAAAAAATAAAATAGCCGTTCCTGTTAAGACCGAAAACGGCATTGAAATGCAGGTGTTTAATTATTTCGATAAGACGGAGTACGGAACGTCGGCAAGCGTTGACAACTACCGCCTTTACTCTCAGCGTTTTTATATGCCGAACGACCTCAGCAGCTATTCTTCGGAAACGGAAACGATCGTTTTCAACGCTTGGAACAACACGGCGTGCGACATCGTTTTCGGCGGCGATTATTCGATTGAGCGCAAAAACGGCTAAACGTGGGAGCAGACAGCACGCGGAACTTGCGGAACGGCGTCCGTTTCCGCGTATAACTGCGCCGAGCTTTCCGTTGACGTCTCGGACATAGCTGCCGAAGCACGGGCGGAATACCGCGTCGTTATGACGGTAAACGACGAAACGGTTTACGGCGGGTTTTATATGGGCGGCGGAGAAGCGTCCGCGGAGCTGTCGGTAACGGGCGGCGAGCCGCTCCCAGACAATCGCGCCGAAATAAGATTTGCCGTGGAAAATACAAGTCTTGCGGGCGCACGTATTTCTTACGCGGAATTATACAGGGACAACGCGAAAATTCAGGACGTTGACGCACGTTCGCTCAACGGGCTGCCGAGCGGCGGCTCTGCTATGCTTTCCGTAAAATCGGACGGAGTGCCGTTCGCCGCAGGAGAATACGAGCTTAAAATATTCACGGACAGCGAAATGTTCTCAGCGGAACAAACGCTCGTGTCCGTTCCCGAGAACGAACGTTTTCATTTGTCCGCAGTCTCCGCCGAGAAAACCTCCGACGGTGTTAAACTCACGCTGCAAAACAATATGTGGGACAAATCGGATATCACGAACGCGGACGTATCGGGTATTTATGTGTTGAATGACAATCAATGGCAGCCCTCCGCTCTTGTTCGCACCGAATACTTAAAATTTGACAGCACGTATGAAATCTCGGGAATAACGGATTTTTCGCTGAAAAACGGAGAGAAAATCGACTTTGAGTTTGTTCCCGTAAGCGCGGTCAAAGCCTTTGACGAAATAAGTGAGCTCTTCGCGGATTTGGTCAAGGTCAGGTCGGGCAGCAGATGCGCGGTTGTCACAAACGTTGACAATTCGGAGGAATGGGTTTATTTCACAATGCCTTGAGAAACTCCGCTTTTGGAGGTCGGTCATTCGTTTAAATACGCGTTGAGCTTGCAATCGGATTCCGTTATAAATTCATCAAGAGAAAGACCTCCGCTGTGATATTTGATATACGGTTCAAAACAGATCAATTTCGAAACGTTGAATACAAGTCCGGCATTGGAAACTATACGGTAAACGATCTCAATGCCTTGCTCTTCGTATACGCGGCTTTATCTGACAGCATAAAAGAATTTTTACGTTCACCGAGATATTTCGCCAAGCCGGAAACGCAGGATAACGCGGCATCTAAATTTGAGGACGGGGGATTTATTGAAATGAACGCGCAGGAGACGGCGGGCTTTACGTCCTCGGATATGCTGGGAGCGGCGCGGAAATCAAAGCACTCAAACCACGAAAGCCACTCTATTCTGTCAAAATCGTAAAGATACGAAAACAAGACATCTTTGTCGCCGTCCTGTTTGCTGTCCGTTTTCCCGATATTAAGCGAAAACGGTTTTTCGTCGTTTTTCAGAAATGTTCCGTTTTTGTCGGAATAAAACAGCGTATCTGTTTTTTGACATATCACATTTTCCCCGGAACGCCGCCTTTCAGATTGACGGAATTGTAATAGCTGCTTTGTTCCGCGTCCATCGGCTTCAGCTCCGCCCACGCCTGTGTAAACGAGTTCGTTTCTCCTGCCGTTGAATTTATATCGGCACTGTCGGACTGCGCGGCTTCGCCTTTGGAGCAGCCGCTTATAAACAGCATAAGCAGTATGGAAACAAATACTTTTTTCACATTTCACGTCCCCTCGGATATAAGGAACACCGTTTTTTGAATGTTCAAAAAGAACGTTTTATCCCTCTGTATATTTGACGGTAAAAACCCTCAAACACAGTATATCCTTCGGGAAATTCAAATCATTCTGCTTTTTGCACAAATTCCGCAGTCAAAAACAGGGCATTTTACTGGACTCGGTAAGCCGAGATGGGTAAGGGGGGAGCGTTAAGAAATATCGAACGGGCTTCTATACGCCGGCAAGCCCGCGTATGACCTCGCCCGCGATTATCAGCCCCGCCACGGACGGCACAAACGCGCACGAAGCCGGAACAACGCGCTCCCCCTCTTTTGTCGGAGCGGCGGGGAGCTCGTCTGACCACACCACCCTGAGCCGCTCAACGCCCGACTTTTTCAGTTCGCGCCGCATTACCCTTGCGAGCGGACATACCGACGTTTCGTAAATATCGGAGACGTGAAATCTTGTCGGATCGAGCTTGTTGCCCGTGCCCATGGAACTTATCAGAGGCGTTCCGCATTCACGGCATTTCACCGCGAGCAGAACCTTTGCACGAACGTCGTCGACAGCGTCTATCACATAATCGTAATCGGCAAAACAAAACCGCCCGACGGTCTCCTCCGACAAGCGGAATTGATGCTTTGTAAGGCGAATATTCGGAGCGATATCGAGAAATCTTTTTTCCGCCGCATCAGTTTTCGGCATTCCTAAAGTACTGTGAAGAGCGATTATCTGGCGATTTATGTTCGACGCGGCTACCTCGTCCCCGTCGATAATGTCAAGCGCGCCGATACCGCTGCGGACAAGCGCTTCGGCAGCATGACCGCCCACTCCGCCTATTCCGAAAACCGCGACCCGACAACGGCTGAGGCTTTCCAATGCTGCCGCGCCAAGCAGTCTCTCCGTTCTTGCAAATTCTTCCATTTGTCCTCCGTTCAAAAATTCACCGCCCGAAAAAACGGGCGGTTTTGTGTTCACAATTGTTACCAAGGCTGACACTGCCCCGTTATCTCGGACAGCGACTTTATGCCGTTCTTCTCCATATACTCGGCAAGCCCGTCGATAACGTTCAGCGGCGCGTAGGGGTCGGTGAAGATCGCCGTGCCCATTTGTATTGCCGCCGCGCCCGCAAGCATCATTTCGACAGCGTCCTCCCATGTGGAGATACCGCCCATGCCGATTATCGGAATATTTACCGCCTTGTAGCACTGATAGACCATTCTCACCGCTACGGGGAATATTGCGGGACCACTCAGTCCGCCCATATTGTTGCGAAGTATCGGACGCTTGGTGCGAATGTCAATGCGCATTCCAAGCAACGTGTTTATCATTGAAAGAGCGTCCGCGCCCTCGGCTTCCACCGCTTTGGCGATCGAGGTGATGTCGGTGACGTTCGGGGTGAGCTTTACGATAAGCGGCTTGCTCGTCGCCTTGCGCACCGCCTTGGTAACGCCCGCCGCTCCCTCGCAGGTAACGCCCCAAGTCGCGCCGCCCGCCTTGACGTTCGGGCAGGAAATGTTCAGCTCTATCATATCCACGTCTGACGCGTCGAGAACCTCCGCTACCGCGATATAGTCGTCGATAGTCGCACCCGCAACGTTCGCGATTATAACGTTGCCCTCCTCCTTAAGCACGGGAAGATAAAACTCGACAAAGCCGTGTACTCCGATATTCTGCAAGCCTACCGAATTTAAAATTCCCGAGTATGTCTCGGCAATTCTGGGCGGCGGATTTCCGAGCTTCGATTCGATCGTCATTCCCTTGCAGGAGATGCCGCCGAGCCTTGAAAGCGGGTACAGGTCGGTGTAGCACTCGCCGTTGCCGTAAGTCCCCGAAGCAGCTATAACGGGGTTCGGGAACTCCACGCCTGCTATTCTCACAGAAAGATCAACCATCGAAACGCACCTCCTCTGCATTGAATACGGGACCGTCCTTGCATACCCGCGAATAGAACTCCTTACCGTTGCGCACGGTCATACACGAACACACCACGCAAGCGCCCACGCCGCAGCCCATTCGCTGCTCGAGAGACACCTGGCACGGGACATTATATACCTCACACATTTTAACGACTGCCTTTAGCATCGGCGTAGGACCGCACGCGAGCACAGCGGCTGTTTCGCCCTTTTCAAGCTCCTCCGCAAGCGGAAACGTTACCAGACCCTCGCGTCCAACGCTGCCGTCGTCAGTACAAAGTACCGTGTTTGCGCCGTTCTCTTTGAACTCGTCAACTAAAATTATTTTTGAATAATCACGGAAACCGACTATCGCCGTGCAGAGCTCACCTGCGATATGAGAAACTCCCAACAGCGGCGGCACTCCTATACCGCCCCCGACAACGATTATCCGCTTTCCGTCAGTTATGTGGAAACCGTTTCCGAGCGGTCCGAGAATATCAAGACTCTCGCCCTCGGCAAGCATGGCAAGCGCCTCCGTGCCTTTTCCGCGAACCTCGAACACGAACCGCAAAGTTCCGCGTTCCTTATCGATTCCGCAGATTGAGATCGGTCTGCGCAGCGTAAAGCCCGGGGCAACGATATTCGCGAACTGCCCGACCCGCGCCTCGTCCGCAAGCTCGGGCGCGTCAACGTACACCGAATAAATGCCCTTGGCAAGCGTTGTTTTTTCAATTATGGGATATTTGCCGCAAAAATAACTCATAGTATATTCTACTCCTTATCGTCGTCCTCGTCGACCACGCGTACCTTAACTATGCTGTCGTTCATATCGGACTTTGCTGTGTCTTCTTTTGTTATCGTTCTTATTCTGTGCACCGTAAAGCGAATTATTATCGCCACAATAATAATATCCAACAGCGCCTGCAAGCTGAACGGACTTATATCTACTCTGAGCGTTCTCTGATGAAAAATATACATAATGTCGAAAACACCCATAAATATCGGTATCTTGCATACCGACACGCAGAACGCGTACCAGTCATAAACGCTTTGCGCGTTTTGTTTTGTAATGCGGTACTTCGCGAATTTTCGGCTTGTCAGCGTGAGTATCAGATACGCCGCGAACGTTCCGACCACAAGCGCGGGGAATATCAGCGCGAGCCAATAGCTCCACGAAAACGCGCCGATATAATCGTTTTCTATCGCCGAAACGCCCTGCGTGCCTATCTTCCGCAGCATTGTCTGATACTGCGTAATAAAGTTTATTGTCAGCGAAAAAATAACCGCCGCGATACCGACCGAAATTACATCGCTCACGATCCGCGCGATCCTGAACGAACATTTGACTGGATATTTGCCGATTTTCATATTAAGCTGCTCACCTCAAATTTTTGTTATATCCACCATTTCAACGTCCGCGATCGTCTTGTTCATCTCCAGACAGTCAAGCAGCGCGTTTGCCGTATCAATCGCCGTCAGGCAGACTATCGAACGCTCGACCGCCTTTCTTCTCATGCGAACGCTGTCAAGCGACGGCTTGCGCCCCGTTTCCGACGTGGAAACGACGTAGTTTATCTCGCCGCTTTCGAGCAGCGTTATAACGTTCGGCTCTTGTGCTTCGTGAATGCGGAAAACATGGTTAGCGGCGATCATATTGCGGTTGAGCACCGACGCCGTTCCGCCCGTCGCGTATATCTTGAAGCCGAGTGCCTCAAAGCGCGACGCTATCTCGATTACGTCGTTCTTGTCGCTGTCGCGCACGGAAATGAGCACTCCGCCCTTGTCGTAGAACTTGTAGCCCGCCGCGATAAGTCCCTTGTACAGCGCTTCGCCGAACGTCTTAGCTATGCCCAGACATTCGCCCGTAGACTTCATTTCGGGACCGAGCTGGTTGTCAACGTCGTGCAGCTTCTCAAACGAGAACACGGGAACCTTCACCGCGATATAGTCCGAAACGGGATAAAGCCCGCTCTTGTAGCCCATATCCCTCAGCTTTTTACCGAGAATTATCTTGGTCGCGAGATCGACCATAGGCACGCCCGTCACCTTAGAAATATACGGCACGGTTCGCGACGAACGCGGGTTCACCTCAATAACGTAAACCTCGTGATTGTACACGACATACTGAATGTTCACCAGACCGATGACATGGAGCGCCTTTGCGAGTTTTTCCGTATAGTCAACGATAACCTTTTTGATGTGACTGGTAAGGTTCTGGCTGGGATATATCGAAATCGAGTCGCCGCTGTGAATGCCCGCGCGCTCGACGTGCTCCATAATGCCCGGGATAACAAAGTCCTCGCCGTCGCAGATCGCGTCGACCTCAACCTCCGTGCCCATCATATACTTGTCGATAAGCACAGGATTTTCAAGCTCCGTGGCGGTAATTATCTTCATATACTCGTCAACGTCCGCGTCGCAGTGCGCGATTATCATATTCTGCCCGCCGAGCACATAGCTCGGACGCAGCAGCACGGGATAACCGAGCTCGTTCGCGGCTTTGAGTGCCTGTTTTGTCGTGAACACGGTCTCGCCCTTGGGGCGCGGAATGCCGCATTTTTCAAGCAGCTCATCAAACAGCTCTCTGTCCTCCGCCGCATCAATGTCCGCCGCCTGTGTACCGAGTATCCGCACACCCATTTCCGTGAGGTGCTTTGTGAGCGATATCGCCGTCTGTCCGCCAAACTGCACTACGCAGCCGTAGGGCTTTTCGGTCGCGATGAGCGCTTCAACGTCCTCGCGGGTAAGAGGGTCGAAATACAGGCGCGTGCCCGTGTCGAAGTCGGTGGAGACGGTTTCGGGGTTGTTGTTGCAGATGACAGCCTCGCAGCCCTCTTCTTTCAGCGTCCAGACGCAGTGTACGGAGCAATAGTCGAACTCGATGCCCTGTCCGATACGAATAGGGCCAGAGCCGAATACTATCACCTTTTTCTTGTCGGAGGGGTGAGCCGATATGAACTCCGCCGCTTCGTTTTCGCGGTCGAAGGTGTTGTAGAAATACGGGGTGTCCGCCGAAAACTCCGCCGCACAGGTGTCGACCATTTTGTAGACGGCGAGACGGCGGTCAATTCCGCAGTCGGCGAGCTTCTGCCCCGAAATGCGTTCGACAGTGCTGTCAAGGTAGCAATATTTTTTCGCGGAATCGTATTTTTCTTGGGTCAATTTGCCATTCGCGAGCCAACGCTCCAGTTCAACCAAATTGTTCAGTTTCGCGATAAACCACTTGTCTATCTTGGTGATGTCGTGAATCGTGTCAATGGAAATACCGCGCTTTAATGCTTCAAATACGCAGAACGAGCGGTCAACGTCAACGTCCTCGAGCTTTTTGAGGACCTCCTCGTCAGAAAGGAGCGTGAACTCGCGTTTCGTCATAGTGTCCATTTTCAGCTCTATGGAGCGGACGGCCTTCATCATTCCCGCCTCAAAGGACGGCGCTATCGCCATAATTTCGCCCGTGGCTTTCATCTGTGTGCCAAGCGTTTTCTTCGCGTAGACGAACTTGTCAAACGGCCATTTCGGAAACTTCACCACAAGGTAATCGAGCGCGGGCTCGAAACACGCGTAGGTCTTGCCCGTGACCTGATTGATTATCTCGTCGAGCGTGTAGCCGACCGCAATTCTTGCCGCGACCTTTGCTATCGGGTAGCCCGTCGCCTTGGAAGCGAGCGCCGACGAGCGCGAAACTCTCGGGTTTACCTCGATAACAGCGTAGTCGAAGCTGTCGGGCTTTAACGCGAACTGGCAGTTGCAGCCGCCCTCGACCTCGAGCGCTTGGATTATGTTGAGCGCAGCCGTGCGGAGCATCTGGTATTCCTTGTCGGCAAGCGTTACGCAGGGCGCAACGACAATGCTGTCGCCCGTATGAACACCAACGGGGTCGAAATTCTCCATGGAGCAGACGGTGATAACGTTGCCCTTGCTGTCGCGCATAACCTCGAACTCGACCTCTTTCCAGCCCGAGATGCACTTCTCGACCAGAATTTGTGTAATAGGGGAAAGCCGCAAGCCGTTTGTCGCGATCTCGTGGAGCTCCTCACGCGTTTCGGCGATACCGCCGCCCGTGCCGCCCAAGGTGAACGCGGGTCGGACGATAACAGGGTAGCCTATCTCCTCTGCAAAATCCATAGCGTCATTGAGGGTCTCAACCACCTTTGACGGAATACACGGCTGCCCTATCGCCTCCATAGTATCCTTGAAAGCCTGTCTGTCCTCTGCCTTGTGAATGGTCTCGGGATTCGAGCCGAGCAGCTTTACGCCGTGTTCCTTGAGAAAGCCGCTCTCGGCAAGCTGCATCGACAGCGTGAGCGCGGTCTGCCCGCCCAGATTTGATACGACGCTGTCGGGCTTTTCTATCTCGATAACGCGCTTTACCACCTCTAACGTAAGCGGCTCGATATAAATTTTGTCCGCCATGTGCTTGTCCGTCATTATCGTAGCGGGGTTGGAGTTGATAAGAACGACCTCCAGACCCTCCTGCTTTAACGCGCGGCAAGCCTGCGTTCCTGCGTAGTCAAACTCTGCGGCTTGCCCTATTACGATAGGTCCCGAGCCGATGACCAGAACCTTTTTTATATCACTTCTTAACGGCATTGCTTGTTCCCTCCAAATTCGCCCATAAGCTTAATAAACTCGTCAAACAGATACGAGGTGTCGTGCGGTCCGCCGCACGCCTCGGGGTGGAACTGCACCGTAAACGCGGGCGCGTTTGTGTAACGAACGCCCTCGCACGTGCCGTCGTTGCCGTTTATATGGCTCACCTTGCCGGCGCTTTCGGGCACGCTACCGCCTATGACCGCGTAGCCGTGGTTCTGCGAGGTGATAAACGTCTTATCGAGCGCGAGGTCTTTCACGGGCTGATTTCCGCCGCGGTGACCGTATTTCAGCTTTTCGGTCTTTGCGCCGTTCGCCAGAGCGAGAAGCTGATGTCCGAGACAAATGCCGAACGTCGGTATCTTCGCGGGGATAAGCTCCTTTAACGTGTTTATGGAGACGGTATTGTCGGCGGGGTCACCGGGACCGTTCGAGAGCATAATGCCGTCGGGATCCAGTGTCTTTATTTCGTCGGCAGACGCGTTGTACGGCATTACGGTGACGTTGCAGCCGCGCTTTACAAGCTCACGGCGAATGTTGAATTTGTAGCCGTAATCCATAAGTACAACGTTGAATTTTCCGTTTTCGGCGGAGTAGTACTCCTTTTCCTTGACGGAGACCTTGGACACGACCTCTCCGACCTTATAGGCGCGGATATCTCCGAGAAGCTTGTCCTTATCGTAATCGCCGCTTACTATCGCGCCGTTCATTACACCGCTTTCACGGATAATTCTCGTTAAGCGGCGCGTGTCGATATCGCATATTCCGACGATATTCAGCTCTTTAAGATAGCTGTCCAGATCGCCCTCGCAGCGGAAATTGCTCGGCGCTTCGCAGCACTCGCGCACTATGTAACCCGAAGCCGCGCTGCCGCTGCTCTCGGGGTCTGTTTTGTTCACGCCGTAGTTGCCTATGAGCGGAAATGTCTGCGTTACTATCTGTCCGCAATAGGACGGGTCGGTGAGCGTTTCCTGATAGCCCGTCATCGCGGTGGTGAACACTATTTCTCCTATTGTATTCCCCTCCGCGCCAAATCCGCGTCCTTCAAACACCGTGCCATCGGCAAGTATCAGGTCCGCCTTTCTTTTGTCCTCAAAAATCATCTTTTTCTCCTTATTTTAAATAAATTTGCAAACCGCCCACTTTGTTCACCGGTCAAGCCACAAAAGCTCCGCTTCGCTTCTGCATCTTACTTTTGCAAATTTTATTTGCCGCCGTGACGTTTCGCGGAATTAGGACTGCTTCGCCAACCGTTCTTTTTCACACATTGTTAAGCGAAATCGGAAATTTCCACAAAATAAATACTTGTGCTGTTCTTTGTGATATACCACACATATTTGTCGCAGAAGTCAAACTCATTCAGCCGCACCGCTTGCAGGTCTTCAAAACTCTCCAACCGTTCTATAAAACGCAGCATTGCAGGATACGACGGCTCCACCCACGCTATATATTCAGGGTTGTTGCCTTGGCGTTTTTTATAGCTGCGCAGCTCGTTGTACGAGCGGTCGTAAATTTCCCTCAATTCCCCGACAAGCTTATCCTTTGAGAGTCTTGTACACTTTTCCTTGGGATATTCAAACGAACATTCAAATTCAAAATCAAAATCCCCTCTCCTATAACACTCTGTTTCGTAATCGTCGCCGTCGATTTTCAGCAGCCAGCCTGCCAGAAATATCTTTTTCATCATTTCCGCAGTATCGGAACTGTGCGGAAACAAAAACTCCGCAAGCGTTATATGTATATTCCAAGCAAAATAGCTTGACATATACAATAATTCGGAATTTCTCATATACTCGGTCCGCCACTTCCGCGCGTTCCTGAAAAGCCGCTCCCATTTTTCGGGATCGTTCCCGCCGTTCAGAATACCCTGTTTGCCGAGAAACTCTATTAACAGCTTATCAAGGTGATCGATAAAAAACTCCCGCTCCATGCATTCCAACCAATCCATTATGCTTTACCCCTTGCTTTTTGCAGATCATAAAGCGTTTCATCAACAAAAATTCCGCGAAAATACGCGTCAATCGCGTCGTCAAGACGCTCAATATACTCATTGTGATTTTCCGGGAATTTTTTCAGCTTTGACACATCATTTTTATCAAAATGCCATATCATTTCTTTCAGTACCCGTTGATATACACATGTGATTTTCCGCGCCGTTTCAAAATCCCTGCCGCATTTACAAGCGTCCTGCGCCAGCGTTATCACACAATCGTAAAACTCCCAAAAACGCTTTTTGGAAAACCGTCCGCGCTCGTGCAAAGAGTAAACCAAGCTTTTTTCCAAACAATCGGAATTCTTAGACAAAACCGTCTGCGCTTCATTAACCGTCATAAGCCTTAGCTCTTTGAGGTGGCGATTTTCCCAACAAATTCCATTATCTCGTCGCGCATACGGATCGCCTCACGGCGCGCCGCCTCGGCGAACTCTCTCTCATTGCACTTCTCTTTCTGATACGCGCACATTATTCCGCGCGAGCTGTTCACGATACCGCCCAAGCCGTTTTTGTCAAACGCGGCGGCGATGTCCTTTGCGGTCGCGCCCTGTGCGCCGTAGCCCGGGATAAGGAAGAACGTGTGCGGAAGTATCTCGCGCAGACGCTTTATCTGCTCGGGGTATGTCGCGCCCGTAACCGCGCCAACGCCGCTGTAACCGTACACTCCGGGCAGCTCCTTGCCCCATTCCTCGCACATATTGCCCATAAGCTCGTAGATCGGTGTACCGTCCACCTTTTTGTCCTGCAGCTCTCCGCTCGACGGATTGGAGGTCTTGACAAGCACGAAAATGCCCTTGTCATTCTCTTTGCAGACCTTAAGCAGCGGCTTTATGCCATCCGAGCCGAGATAGCCGTTGACGGTGAGCGCGTCACCTAGGAACGGCTCAAACTCCGCGCTGCCAACCTTGACCTTGCCGAGGTGCGCGGTCGCATAGGCTTCCATTGTCGTGCCGATGTCGTTGCGTTTGCCATCGGTAATAACGTACATTCCCTTTGAACGTGCGTACTCCTGCGTTTTATAGAGCGCCTTTACGCCGGCCGTGCCGTACATCTCGTAATACGCCGCCTGCGGCTTAACCGCGGGAACGATGTCGTACAGCGCGTCGATAAGTCCCTTGTTGAACTCGTAAAGCGCTTTTGCCGCGCCCTTGAGCGTTTCTCCGTTCTTCTCAAAACATTTCTTCTTGATATATTCGGGAACGTAGTCCAGCTTGGGGTCAAGCCCCGCTACGGTCGGGTTCTGGGTCTGTTCGATTTTCTCGATAAGTCTGTCAAGTGCCATAATATTTTGTGTCCTTTCTTATCAGCAATGCCCGCCGATGTTCAGCGCGGTCTTTTCAATTATATGCCCGTTCATTTTCTCCAACAGCTCGTTGAGGAAAAAGCCGTCCTTAACGTCGAGAGAGCAGTCGAGCGCGTAAACGGTCAATTTGTATACGTGATCCTTGTCGGGCGGCGTTGGTCCGATGTAGCGCTTTGTGACGCGCTCGTCCTTTTCGCCGATAAACGGAGAAATGCGGCTGTTCGCGCCCTAAACCATACCAAGCGCGCCGTCTTGGCTTGCGTTCTCGGGGATCTCCGAAACGTTCGCGGGGATATTCGCCGCCGTCCAGTGTATCCACGCAAAACCGCACACGGGTATCGAGTCGAAGTCAACAAACACAACCGCAAGCGTCTCTGCGTTTTCGGGAACGTCCTCAACCGTTATCGGAAAAGAAACGACGGGCTTTCCGTTGATCTTCACGTCCGAATGCTTCGCGTATTTTTCGGGCAAGAACCCGTTTTCTTCGGGAATACTTATCTTCATATTACTTGTCTTCATAAACTATCTTTCCGTCAACTATCGTCATTTTTACGCGCCCTTTGAGCTTCATTCCCTTAAAGCAGGTGTTGTGCGACTTGGAATGCAGCTTGTCGGGGTCGACTATCCATTCCTCGTTAATGTCGAAAACCGCTATGTCCGCGGGGTCGCCCTCACCTAGACTGCCGCCGGGGATACTCAAAATCTTGCGCGGATTTACGCACATCAGCTTGACGATACGCTTTAACGTTATCTTGCCCTTATGATACAGCGCCGTGAGCGTCGCCGCGAGCGACGTTTCCAGCCCGACAACTCCGTTCGGGGCTTTCTCGAAATCCGCTTTTTCCTCGGGAGCATGCGGCGCGTGATCAGTAACGATACAGTCGATCGTTCCGTCGCAGACGCCCTCGGTTATCGCGGCAACGTCGTCAAGCGTTCGCAGCGGGGGATTCATGCGATAATCTGCGTCACGCAAACGGAGCTTTTCGTCAGTCAGCATAAAATAATGCGGAGCGGTCTCGCACGTCACCATAGCGCCGTATCTCGCGCCGAGCCTTACCAGCAGCATACTTGTCGCCGTCGAAACGTGCGCGATGTGTATCGGCATTTCCAGATCGCCCGCCATGACTATCTCGCGTGCCGTGGAAATATCCTCAGAAATGCGATGCATTCCCGGAACGCCGAGTTCCTTTGAGATCTCGCCGCTGTTCATAATTCCGCCCGCGATAACGTTCGGATCCTCGCAGTGCGATATAACACGCAGTCCCGCGTAATGCGCCTTTACCATCGCCCTCGACAGAAGCCGTGCGTTGAGAACAGGCTTTCCGTCGTCGGAGACCGCCACGCAGCCCGCTTTTTTCAGCTCGGCATAATCGCAGAGCTCCTCGCCCTTTTGCCCCTTTGTAATGCAGCCGATAGGATAAACCTTGGCTTTTGCACCCCTTGCCTTGTCGAGAATATACTTTACCGTTTCGGCGTTATCCACAACGGGAGAAGTGTTCGGCATACACGCGACTGCCGTAACGCCGCCCGCCGCAGCCGCCTCGCAGCCCGTGAGGATATCCTCCTTGTACGTCTGTCCCGGATCTCGGAAATGCACATGCATATCGCATATTCCCGGGATAACGGTCTTTCCCGTACAATCGACGGTCTTGTCGGCGGTCTCGGTGATATTCGGCTCGCATTTTACTATCCGTCCATTATCCACCAATATGTCTGCAATGCCCTCAAAATCGTTCGCTGCGTCAACTACATAGCCGTTTTTCAATAAAAGCTCCATATAACCTCCTTGCCCGAAAGTCCGTACTAGTACTTACGTTTTCGTTCATCAGCCGACAATGACCACCTTATCGCAGCCGTCCAGCTCTTTCACCATGACCTTGACCTTTTCATCCCGCGACGTCGGGAGATTTTTCCCGATGTAGTCCGCGCGTATCGGCAGCTCTCTGTGTCCGCGGTCGATAAGCGCCGCAAGCTGTACAAGCGTCGGACGCCCGCGCGCGAGCAGACCGTCTATCGCCGCACGTGCCGTCCGCCCTGTGAAGATCACATCGTCGATTATTACCACACGCTTTCCGGTAATGTCAAAATCTATCCTGCTTGTGTCCTCCGCCGCTCCACGTCTGCCGTCATCGCGGTACGGCGTAATGTCGAGCGTTCCCAGCGGTATTTCGCGCCCCTCGTTGTCGGCGATCTTATCGGCTATTCTCTGCGCCAGCACCGCCCCCCGCGAGAACAGTCCGACCAGACAAAGCTCCTCTATGCCTTTATTGCGCTCAATTATCTCGAACGATATGCGCGTTATCGCCCTTGCGACCGCGTTCTCATCCAGTATCTCCGCCTTGATTGTGCTCCCGTCCACACGTTCACCCCGCTTAACAAAAAAGCCTGCCGTTGCGGCAGGACGTAAAATCTACACCAAATCCAACGGGAGCACACCCCCGCGGCATTCGTCTAAATTATTCACGAACCTTCCCGGTATCGCCGTACCGATTTAAAAGCCGCTCTTATCTTAATTATTATACTCGATTTGACGTTTTTTGTCAATAGTTAATTTCACGTTTCAGACAAAAATTCACGCGCCCTGAAATCGTTTTTTATGTGCATTTTAACAACAATTACAGTATTCCCCGCCGAAAAAACAAAATGCGCCCACAGGGCGCATTTGAAATTATTAACCTATAAACTCCCGTATAAGCGAATGAGACGGCACAAGCCTCTTATCCACCGGAGTGAGAAACTTCAGAAACTTTTCAATGTCTGCATAGTTCGCATAATCGGGGTATTCTCCCGCCGTTTTTTCCAGCTCCGGCAGCAGAATGTCGCGGTATACAGGAGCCTCGTACTCGATAAACGTGTCGATATCAATATCCGCACGGTGCTTGTAGGGCATTATGTACAGGTCTTCGCCGCGTTCAACCGACTTGAAGAACTCGAACGTCTCCGAGAGTGAACGTCCGCGGTACAGCTTATCGCGCATTAGGCGGCGCATTAAGCGTATTTTGGACGGGTGGAGCAACTCTTCGCCGTTTTGAATACGCGTTCTCACGCTGACGTACACGCATTGTGTACAGTCGTCGAAATCGCCCGTAAGCAGCGGATTAAGTGCGTGAATACCCTCAAGTATGACCAAATCGCCGTTTTCACGCAGAAGCGGCATACCCTCACGGCGCTCCTGAGCGGCGAAGTCGAAGCTCGGGATATCGATTTCCTCGCCGTGCGACAGCTTATCCAAATGCTCCTTGAACAGCGGTATATCAAGCCGCTGCGGACTTTCAAAGTCGATCTTTCCGTCCTTGCCGCGCGCGTGCTCGTTCAAGTGCATAGGCAAAAAATAGTTATCCATAGAAACCGTGTGAGCCTTGCAGCCGAGCGACTTTAAAATAACTGAAAGCCTTGTCGCGGAGGTGGTCTTTCCGGAACCCGACGGTCCGGAAATAAGCACTATCGGACGCTCGGCGCGCTGCGCGAATATTTTCTTCGCAGCCGCTTCGAGCTGATCGGCGTAGGCTTTCTCGCTCTCGGCGATAAAGCTCTCGGGCGAATTTGCCGCGTCATTAAGACTTTCCACTGAAATACATTTCATAGTCGACCCTCACAGTCCTCTAAACAGAATAATTTTTTGAACTGCCCGTAATTTTCGGAGTACGCCAACGCCCACTGCGCTCTCGCGACCGCGTACTCGACTGTCGCTTTTCCCGTTTCGAGGAGCGGACAAACCTTTGCCGCGTACCGTCCGACCTCGTATTCGTACAAACGCGTTCCGCCGTAAGCGCACTGCGTCGCGATAATAACATAAACTCCCGCGTTCGTGAGTTCAGCGACGTCTCCCAAAAGATAATCGGGAACTCCGCCCGCGCCGTAGCTCTCCAAAATGACCGCCCTTATGCCTTCGGGAACGTACAGCCTTTGCCCGGGAATCAGCTTGACATGAAAAACAGCGTCGGACAAACGCTCGTAAAACCGCGTTTCGCCGCCGTGCTTCTGAGTATCCTTATGCGCCGAAAACATATCAAGATTTTCCGATGTGCCGCCATCCGTTTCGCTGAACGGAAACGGAGTTGAAATGCCGCTATCCGATTTGGAAACGTGTTTCCCGTCATAGATAGTTCCCGAAAAAACCAGCCTGACCCCGAACGCCCGCTCGTCCGAGGCGAATCTTACCGCGTCGAGCAGATTTCTCGGCGCGTCAGAATTTTCCGCCGACATTGGTCTCATGCTACCCGTGAACGCTATCGGCTTGCGGCTGTTCTGTATCAGGCAGGACAACGCCGCTGCGGCGTATGCCATGGTATCCGTGCCGTGAGTTACAACAAAGCCGTCAAACTCGTCATAGCGCTCGTGAATATGCCGCGCCAGTTTCTCCCAATGGCGCGGAGTCATATTCGTGCTGTCGAGATTGAAAAGCTGCTCACTGTGGATTTCTGCGGGTAATTCACAGCCCTTGAGCAGCTCGTTTACCGAGACCAACGGAGCAAGCCCGTTTTCCGTTTCCGCGCAGGCGATAGTGCCGCCTGTTCCGAGGATAAGGAGCCTTTTCATTCGCGGGAATTACCTCGGCTCAACAATAAACTTCATTGCCGTGCGCTCCTCGCCGTCGATCTCGACGGTCGTGAATGCGGGAATGCATATCAGATCCACTCCCACGAGCGCCATATAGCTGCGCGCGATAGCAATGGACTTCACCGCCTGATTTGCCGCGCCCGCGCCGACTGCCTGAACCTCTACCTCGCTGTTTTCGCGGATAACTGCCGCGATTGCGCCCGCTACAGACTTGGGCACAGAATGTGCGGATACCTTTACTACTTCCATTTTTTTCACCTTTTGAAACACTTTGAGCGTTTCTGCCTTTCTATTTTATATATATTTTTAAAATTAACAGCCGCCGTATGTTCTGCGAAATCTTTCCAGCTTTATGCATTTGCCGATTTTGTTGTCGAACTCCGCAAAAACTCCGCAAACGTCGCATTCTCCCGATGCGCTGACATATTTTTTCGGGTAATATGTCAAAAATTTTTCTATGATGATATCCTTTTCCACACCCAGCACCGAATTGTGAGCGCCCGTCATTCCCGCGTCTGTGATGTAGCCCGTGCCGTCGATTATCTCCTCGTCGGCGGTCTGAACGTGCGTATGTGTGCCGAACACCGCCGATACCTTCCCCGCCAGAAAAAGACCCATGGCGCGCTTTTCGCTGGTGGCTTCGGCGTGAAAATCAACTATAACTATCTCCGATGTGATCTCTTTAAGGAGCTCTTCAGCGCACCCGAACGGATTATCCGCGGGCTGCATAAACGCCGTGCCGATAAGATTTACCACGGAAACGCTGAACGAACCGAAATCCAGTCTGCATACACCCTTGCCGGGCAGATAGCCGCCGAAATTCGCGGGGCGCAGCAGCGTGTCGCGCCGCTCGAACTCCTCCGCTATCGAGTTTTTGCGGAAAGCGTGGTTTCCCGTCGTGATAACATCCGCGCCCGCGTCGTATATCGCCTGCGCCGAACGCGGATCGATACCGTTGCCGTCGGCGCTGTTTTCGCCGTTGACTATCGCGAGATCGGCATTGTAGTCGCGACGGAGCGACGGCAGAACCGCCGCGAGCGCTTCGCGTCCCGCGCTTCCCACAATATCGCCGATAAAAATCGTTCTCATCAGCGGAAGATCACCTGATCGCGTCCCGGACCTACGCCGAGTATCGTTATCGGACAGCCGCAAAGCTCCTCTAGCCTTACAATATACGCGCGGCACTTTTCAGGCAGTTCCTCAAAAGTTCTGCAGCTCGACAGGTCGCCCTCGTAGCCCTCGATTTCCTCGTAAACGGGCTTGCAGTCGGCAAGCTCCTCGAGTGTTACGGGGAAGTCCTTTAAGATCGTGCCATCGCTCTTTTCGTATGCTGTGCACACCTTCAGACTTCCCAGACCGGAAAGCGTGTCGAACTTGTTTATCGCGAGCGCGGTCAAGCCGTTGACGCGAACCGCGTGACGCATTATCACTGCGTCGAACCAGCCCGTTCTGCGGGGTCTACCCGTCGTCGTTCCAAACTCTCCGCCGCGGTTGCGGATAAGATCGCCAAGCTCGTCGTTAAGCTCCGTCGGAAACGGACCGTTGCCGACGCGCGTTGTGTAGCTCTTGCCCACGCCTATGACCTCGTCGATCATTGTAGGTCCTATGCCCGTGCCGACGCACGCGCCGCCCGCTATCGGGTGGCTTGACGTAACATACGGATACGTTCCGAAGTCGATGTCGAGCAGCGTTGCCTGTGCGCCCTCAAAAAGCACCTCTTTGCCTGCCTTGTACATATCGAACGTGATGACCGAGCCGTCCGCGATATATTTTGCCAAACGCTCGCCGTAAGCCTTGTACTCCTCGAATACCGCTTCAAGATCGAACGCCTTGCCGCCGTAAACCTTTTCGATAACGAGATTTTTCAGCTCGCCCGTGTTTTTGACGAGCTTTTTCAGACATTCGGGGTGAACGAGATCGTACATACGAATGCCTACACGCTCCGCCTTGTCGGTGTAGCACGGACCTATCCCGCGTCCCGTCGTGCCGACATTCGTGCCTGTCTGCTTCGCCTTGAACGCCTCCTCGAGTTTGTCCAACTCGCGGTGCCACGGCATTATTATATCCGCGCGCGCGTCGATACGCAGATTATCGCAGGTCACGCCGCGCCTGTTCATTTCGTCTATTTCCTCCAACAGCACCTTGGGGTCTACCACAACGCCGCTGCCGATAAGGCATACGGTTTCGGGGTAGAGAATACCGGAGGGGAGCAGATGCTGCTTGTACACCTCGTCGCCGTGTACGACTGTATGTCCCGCGTTGTTTCCGCCGCTCGACCGAACCACCAGATCCGCCTTTGCCGCCATAATGTCGATAACCTTGCCCTTGCCCTCGTCGCCCCACTGCGTTCCGACGATTATACTTGATGCCATTAAAAAATCCTCCTGTCAAAAGACTTTGCCCAAGCCGAATAATTACCTTGCCGCATATATTGTATCACAAATTTCACAAAATTTCAAGCAATTATTTGATAATTTTTCCGCCGCCGTGTTTTCCGGATTTGCCGCCCTTGTTGCCCTTTTCGGGTTTGAGGTTAAGCGGAGCTTCTTTGCCGCCCATATCCTCAAAGACGGCGGCGTCATCGTCTTCGTCGGGAAGCTCGGGATTGCGCTCGCCGCGCTGTTCGTAGTACGGGTTGATAATGAATTTCTGTATCGCGGGATAGCAGCAGAACACCGAGGTGAAGCCTATCCACGCAAACGGCACAAGCGGCGAAAGGATCAGCACGAACGGTCCGAAGAACAGCACCAGCGTAGCGTAAAGCACAAACAGCGCCAGAGTTATCAGCTCGCCCCAAAGGTTCACAAAGACCAGTATCACGGAATTTTTGATGATGCCGCCCATTCCGAGGTTCAGCGAGACGATTTGCGGGTAGATGTAGAAGTTCATCATCAAGAACAGCACCTGCGCCGCTATCGCCAGAGCGTAAAGTATCTTGCCGCCCGTATCCAGCTCGGACATACCCGAATAGTAGCGGAACGTCAAAATCACCACGCCGATGACGAATACGTCCAGCATACCTATTATAAACGACTGCTTGAAGTTCTTTTTGAACTGCTGCCAGAAATCGTGGAGAATAAACTGCGGGCGCTCAAGATAGATATTGCGCATCATCGCGGTCATCGCCGCTGTCGCGGGTCCGAACGTCACAATCGGTATGCAGAACAGAAAGTACACAAGATTTATCTTGAAAAATGTCCAGAATTTGTTCGTGAACAACTCCCAATAGCGGAAGAACGGCTTTTTTTTCGGTCCGTTTTTGGATACGCCCTTTCCCGCCACATTATTATTGTAAAATAATCCCATAAAATTTCCTTTCGCGGCGTTGCCCTTAATTACACAAGCGCCTGCACGAAAATGCCGATCACCATTGCTATCGCCAGAATTACCGCCAGAACGCGGCACACTCTCAACAATTTTGCGCGTTTTTTCTCGTCCATTGCCATTTCCTTTCAGAGCCTGTTAAGCATCTCTCAGCGCATGTCTTTTCGGCAAATTTTGTCGCTGACTGCGTTAAAAATCCTTGAAATACATACAGTATAACGGCGGATTTAGCGTTTTCCGCGAAGCGGATAATGCGTTTTTATCATCGACAAAATTTACTGCTAAAATCCACACACTTCGAGATACTGAACAGGCTCTCACAAACCGCTTCTTTTATTATACACCATTCAACTGTGTAATGTCAAGAGTTAATTTAAAACATCAACTATACCGCCGCCAGACAGTGCGTAGATATTACCGCCGTGCTTGAACGCGAGCGTAAAGCCCGTTCTGTCGTCAAACAGTTCCTTTACGGGATATTCCTCGCCGCTGTCGGACATCACCGCGTAGCCCGACATCACCGAAACGCCGTCGAAATACCTGTACGCCGCGCCGAACCGCACTCCGTCCATTATCACGGTATTTATCCCCGCGAACTCCAGAGTGTTCAGCAGCTCCGCGTCCATGGGCTTTGTGAGTGTGTTGACAAGGCTTGCCGCGCCGTTTTCAAGCTTGTAATGCGACAGCGTCATGGTATTCGCCGCCTTGCCGCAGATCAGCGCGTCGTCGCCGTGAACAGCCCCGTCAACGCTTTTCAGCACCGCCGTTTTCGGCTGCTTCGGGTCGGAGCAGTCCATGGTGAGAAACGTGCCGCTTTCGCCGTTCACCAACAGCAGGCTGCCGTCAAAGCGCATTGAGGTAACGGGCTGCGCTAAATTCGTAAGCTGCGCGGAGGTCTCGCCATTTTCATCTCTGATATTGATAACGCCGTTTTCGTATGTGGCGCAGCCGTTATCAAAAAACGCCGCCGCCTTAATAACGTCCATCTGAACGGCGTTTATCTCCTCGCCGACCGATATGAGCAAGCCGCCCTCGGCGCGGTTTCCATCCTTGTCGGCAATGACGCTCGTGCCGCTCATTATGTAACGTCCGTCTGCGCTTGCGCTTACGGGGTCTCCTATCGCGGCGCAGGAGCTTTTCACCGAACCGTCCGCCATTGAATAAGCGGCGCTCACCGCATAGGAATAGCCCCTCGTGCCGCTGAGAATGACGCTTTGCGGCGGCATCGTCTTTTTCTCAGTGCCGAGCTTCGGAAGATAAACGTCCTCGTCTGCTATGCCGAACGTCCGCGAGAACTTCGGCGTGTAGACCGAGCCTAACAGTATATCGCCGCCGCTACGGTCAAAGTCGGTCATAAAGCCGTCCTGCGAGACCGTGTACAGCGCCGTACCGCCCGAGATCTTCATAAAGCCGCACTCCGCGCCGCCCGTAAACACGGCGATAAGCGCGCCGTTATCCTCGAATGCGTTCACTATCTGCGTGCCGTCGGGCGGCAGTATATCGCTAAGCTCCGTAAGTGTGCCGCTCTTGAACTCCTTTGCCTCGACCGCCTCCATGGTTACCGTGTACACGTTGTCGCCCTCGGCGAACGTTCCGAAGCCGTCTGCCTGAACAAGCAGATCGCCGAATATCTTATTATAATCGTAAACTCCCTCGCGTGCGTTTTTGCCGCCCGTTATGTTGTCGTTGTAGGCGTAGTATATCTCGCTGAACACGGCGGTGCTGTCCTCGGCGAAATCAACGTCCTTTATCTCGGCTTTTGCGGTCACCTCGGGAATAAACCGCACGCCTGCCGCCGCGCCGAAAACCACGGCCGCGCCCACCGCCGCCGCAATCAGCGCGCCCTTGTGGTAAGGGTGTTCGTTCGGTATCGACACCACGAACGGCGCTTGCCTGGCTGTTTTAACGGGGCGTTCTTCCTGCCCGTCGTCCTGTTCGGGCTCATCATCGGACTGCTCGTCCTCGGCTCTTGCAGCCTCGTATGCCGCGCGAGCCTCCATTTGCGCCTTTTCCGCCGCCGCTTTTGCCGCTTCGGCACGTCTTTCATACGCTTCCTCCTCGGCAAGCCGCTCGAGATTTTTCTTCAGCATTTCCTGATCTATCTGGATTATCGCCGTCGTCTCTCCGTTGTACGGCTGATTTACCGCTTCGATCTCCTCCGTGAACACGGGTTGCTCTTCGGTGTAGTCCTCCGTGACCTCGTCATACTCCTCGTCGGGATACGTCTCGTTTGCGTCCTCGTCGGGTTCGTACTCCTGTTCGGTTTCCTCCGCTTCGTCAAAGCCGCCCTCCGCAAGAAATTCTTCCGTGTTTCCCGTTATCGGCGTAAGTTCGGCGGCGGGTTCTTCGTTATACTCCCGATCTTGTTCCTCTTCCGTCGGAATGGTCTCTGCGGCGGACGCGGCGGGTTCTTCGGCGGCGCTCTCCGTTTCCGCTGAATATTCCCGAGGAGCTTCTTCCGCGTTCTCCTCGTGAACCTCCGCGGCGGTGAGTTCGCCGATATGGTCAAGCTCGTCCATGACCTCCTCAAACGTCGGCTCGGAGTAATCCTCATCTTCCTCGTCGCCGTTCAGCGCCATTTCAGACTTCTCCAGACGCAATGTGAGCGTTCGCTCCCATATCTGGCGCGCCGTATACAGTATGCGGCTGTAATCGTCCGAGGTAAGCTCGGAGTTCTCCAGCGTGAGAATAAGCCCCTGCAAATTCATCGCGGGATTGTCCCTTATCTTGTCTATCACCTGCTGTGGAGCCTCGCAGCCCTCCAACAGGTACAGAAAATCCGCACTGCCTATGCCCAGTCCTCTCAGGCGCGTAAGAAAAGTGAACGCGTCAAGCTCGGGCGGCGCGGCGTTCCCCTCGTCGTCGATAAGCAGACCGATAACATTCTGCGGCACTATATCCTCGGGCACTACGCGCCGACGCATTATTTCCCGCATTTCCCCAACTGTCATTTTGTCACCCCGTTATTTTTACAATTATTATAGCGTTTGTGTTAATCCAAATCCAATATATCGAACGACCTGTTTAGACGTTTTTTTACGCTGCCTTTCATTAGACCCGAGAAAGCCGAGATATCCTCGATCGAGAACTTTCCAGCAATATACATCACGGCGCATATCCTGTCAACACCCTCCAGCTCGAACAATCTGCGCTTTATGTCGGGCTGCTCGTCGTCGAGATACTCCTCGCCGCCGTATTCCTTTAACCTCATCTTTATGCGCGCGTACAGCGTTTTCATCATAAACACGCGGAACGCCGCCTCGCTGTGCAGCTTGTTTATTGAATTAAAGCCGTCGCGGATAGTGCCCGTGACCGCCTCTATAGCGTCCATGTCGTTCTCCAGCGAATAGAACGCCGTATAGTACATCTCGCGCGAAATGGTCTCGTACAGCCGCGAGAACGCTTTGGCGTCGCCGTTCGCCGCCATTGATACCGTTTCCCTGTATTCCTTCTTGTCCATACTGCGCCGCCTTTCCGTAAATATATTTTTCCCGTTAAAGTGTTATCCAAAATCTCTTTATCACATGACCGCTGCTGTCGTCCGTCTCACGCTCGAATATCCCGCCGTTTACGAGGATAACCTTTTCACTCGCGATATTTCCCGCTTGGCAGGTCACGAGAATCTTGTCCGCGCCACGTTCGCGGTATATTTCAAGCGCCTGCCGCAGCATTTCCTTTGCGTAACCTTTGCGTCGTTCGGATTTGCGCACCGAATAGCCGATATGCCCTCCCCACTCGCCGACGATCGGGTGGTCGATATGACGGCGGCAGTCGATAAGCCCGACGACCCTGTTGTCCTCGTTTAACGCAAGAAACATATCCGTAGGCACAAAATCCTCAGGACATTTGTTTGAAAACTCCTCGAGATGAGCGAGCCAGTCATCGGCGCTGTCATACTTTTCCAACATCGAACCGCCGTGAATTATCTCGCCGTTTTCCAAGAACTCCGCCCTATAAGCCATTATGTCCCCGATATATTCGGCGGAGGGTCTAATCAGACGAACGCTCATTCCGTATCCTCCGCTATTTTAATGCCGAGCTCCGCGAGCTGCTCCTCCGACACGAACGACGGCGCTTCGCTCATCAGCTCGGACGCGTTCTGCACTTTCGGGAACGCAACCACGTCGCGCAGACTGTCACAGCCGCACATCAGCATCGCCAATCTGTCGAGACCGATACCCGCTCCGCCGTGAGGGGGCGCAGCATATTTATACGCGTCCACGAGGAAGCCGAATTTCGCGTTGATCTCCTCGTCAGTCATGCCCAGCATTTCAAACATCTTCTGCTGCAATTCGGGATCGTTTATGCGTATCGAACCCGACAGCAGCTCCACACCGTTCAGCACGAGATCGTAGCACTTCGCGCGGACTTTCGCCTTGTCGTTATCCAGATATTGGATATGTTCGTCGAGCGGCATGGTGAACGGGTGGTGCATTGCGAGCCACTCTCCGCTCTCCTCATCGTACTCAAAGAACGGGAACTCGGTTATCCACACGAAATTCCAGCCCTCGGGGATAATGCCGAGCTGCTTCGCGGCCTTGGTTCTCAACGCGCCCAGCGTCGGCAGCGTTACCTTATCCTTATCCGCGACGATAAGCGCCACGTCGCCCTTTTCGCAGCCGAGCGCCGCGAGTATCTTTTCGAGTTCGTCCTCTTTCATAAACTTGCCGAACGAGCAGGTCGGCACATCGTCGACCCAGCGCACATAAGCCAAGCCCTTTGCGCCGATACCCTTGACGTACTCGACCAGCTTGTCAATCTCTTTCCTTGTAAGCGTGCCCGCCGCGTTCTTTGCGGTTATGCCGCGAACCGAGCCGCCGTTCTCCAGCGCTCCCTTGAACACGACGAAATCCGTGTCCCGAACGACCTCGGAGATATCCGTAATCTCCATCCCGAAACGTGTGTCGGGCTTGTCCGAGCCGAAACGGCGCATTGCCTCGTCATAAGTAAGTCTCGGCAGCGGAACAGTGATATCAACGTCCAGAACCTCTTTATAAAGGCGGTTGACGAAGCCCTCCAAACACTCAATAATGTCATCGGTGTCCACAAACGACATCTCAAGGTCTATCTGCGTGAATTCGGGCTGACGGTCTGCGCGCAGATCCTCGTCGCGGAAGCAACGCGCCAACTGAATATATTTGTCAAATCCCGAGATCATAAGGAGCTGCTTGTACATCTGCGGCGACTGCGGCAGCGCGTAAAACTTGCCGTTGTGGATACGCGACGGTACGATATAGTCGCGCGCTCCCTCGGGAGTGGACTTTATCATCATCGGCGTTTCGATCTCTATAAAGCCGTTTTCATAGAAGTACTCGCGCGCGCATTTTGCGATATTGTGGCGCATTATCAGATTATTCTGAAGCGGCTGACGGCGCAGGTCGAGATAGCGGTACTTCAAGCGCAACTCCTCGTTGGTCTTGGAATTGGAAACTATCTCAAAAGGCGGTGTTTCGGCTTTTGAGAGTATGCGCAGCTCGCTTACAAGAATTTCCAGCCCGCCCGTCTTAATGTCATTGTTGACGCTCTCACGCGCTCTTACCGCGCCCCTTACCATAAGCACGTCCTCGCTGCGGACGGTCTTTGCCTTATCGAAAACCGACTTCTCGGTGGTCTCGTCGAACACGAGCTGAACTATTCCGCTGCGGTCGCGCAGGTCGATAAATATGATACCGCCTTTGTCGCGCACTCTCTGCGTAAATCCCCCAACGGTGACCTCGCCCATTTCAAGCGTTACCTCGCCGCAATAGCAGCTCCTTTTCATGCCTTTCATATTATCCATAACGATATACCTCTCTGTATTAAATTGCATATATAGTTTATTATAACATCAATTCATGATTTTTTCAAGGGGATTATGTAATTTTTTGGGGGATTTAAGGCAAAAAAGCTCCCCCGCGTTTTAGTGCGAGGAACAGGACGATATTGGAAGATTCACTTTCTCTTCCTTAATAACTACAACAGCGCTTATCGCAACGACTATCGGCAGAACCGACACTGCTGATATTGACGTTTTTCTCTTATTTCAGCAACCAACTCGACCAACAAAAAGGCAGATCGACAGCATTTGAATTCAGATGTTGGTATCAAGATGATATCTTCGCGGGTCCTCCAAACCTTTTAAATGACCCTTTAATTTTATTATCTTCATATTGTTATAACGACATTCTCGCTTAAATTGCAAATGCTGTTGATCCGGGTTTTATGAGGTCTTGTTTTAAGCAATACCAAAAAATGTATATTTTCCCCGTAATCGGCAAAACTACCGATATAGCCCAAACCAACGGGTGATCCATAACAAATGATGGAAAGGAATAAAGCTTTATGAAAAACAGGAAAAAAGAAGGTCAAAGCGGAAAAGCTCTGGCGATCGCTTCGGCGATCGGCGTGGCGGCGGTCGCGGCAACGGTATTTGCGGCTTATCGGTCAACCGTAAACAGACTGATCCCGACCGGCACATCGGGCGGGGAAAGCACGTGGGTGTTCTCAAGCAGCAGCTCGGATGTTCCCGTGCAGAACAACGTCTCGGGAGTGCCCATTGAGAGCAGCAAGTCCTCGGACAAGCCGAAAAGCTCCTCGTCAAGCGGCGCAAGCGAGCCTGCTGAAGAGGTCAACAAGCCCGTTAAGTCGGTGGAGATCGGCAACATTATCCCCGTTACGGGCGAGGTCTCTCACCCGTTCAGTGGCGGCGAGTTGGTAAAGTCCGAGACGCTCGGCGTGTGGAAAACACATGACGGCTGCGATATCCTCTGCGATCTCGGAACAGACGTAAGATCTATGTCCGAGGGCACGGTAAAGGAGATCAAGGACGATCCGCTGTGGGGCGTGTACGTTATCGTCGAGCAGAGCAACGGGCTTGAGGTCCACTATTGCGGTCTCGCAAAGGAACTGAATGTCAAGGCGGGGCAGCAGGTGAACCAGGGCGAGATCATCGGCAAAACAGGCGAGACCAATCAGTGCGAGATATTGCAGCAGCCGCACCTCCACCTCGGAGTTAAGAGCGGCAGCGAATGGGTCGATCCTATTTCGGTCGTTGATAAGGTAATTTAAGAGAAGCTCGGGCTGTCGTTTTTTCGGCAGCCGTTACATATATTCGGGGATTTGCTCTTTTCCGTAAATTACCACGTCATTTTTTAAAAAAACATTTGACAAATCAACGGAAATATGTGATAATATATATGGAACATAATTTGTTTTGACATAAACGAATTCGGGCTGCGCGCTCTTTCGCTGCAGAGGAAAGCTGCGCGTCTGCTTAGCAAGGAGAAAAAATGAAGTTGTTGAAAAGAATAGCCGGAACGTTTCTGGCGGCGGTGATCGCGCTGGGCTGCACTTCGGCTTACGCGAGCACTCCCGATACCTCAGGTTCGTCAAGCTCGTCAAGCACGGCTGCTTTGGCGGAGGTCCGTCCGGGAACCTCCCGCGACGGCTACATACGCTGGACGGGCAGCGCCGTGCCGTTGGCGGGCAGAAAGTACTACATAGACAGAACCGTCAAGCTGTCGAAAAAAAGCAAGGTGGTATTTCCTGCGGGGAGCACTCTGGAGCTGCGCAGCGGCGCGGACTTGCAGATATTTGTCGGAAGCTCGCTGCAAATGCGCGGAGACCTTGTGATACAAGAGGGCGCCAAGATGACCGTTTCGGGAACGCTTGTGACGACGGTCGGCAGTTCGCTTGAAAACAGCGGGAAATTTACGTCGACAAAAAGCTCCTCGGTGAAAATATCCTCCGCGTTTACTTCAAAGGAGAATGCGGAAACGGTATTCGGCGGCGAGGTGCTGATCTATCAGGCGGGCGTTCTGCGCGGCGAGGGTAGCATGACGTTCGCGGCAAGCTCGGACGTTACGGTCACGGGTAGTGTGAACACTCCTGCGGGAGGACGGCTCTTCGCGAAAGGCAAGCTGGCGGTGACGTTAAACGGCAGAATAGTGCAGTCGGGCGATCTATGCTTGTATTCGAGACTGGTGAACAGCGGCACGGTAATGCTGAATTACGGTTCGAGGTACTTTAAGTCGGATTCCGCCGTGCTCGCCGTTACCAAAAGCGGACGAATAACCGACAACCGCGCCGCGCCTCCCGCCGAAACGGTGAGACCCGTGCCCGAGCCGCTCCCCGAGGGGAAAACGCTGCGGGGGATCGACGTTTCAAGCTGGCAGGAGACGATCGACTGGAAACGCGTTAAGGGCGCGGGTGTGGACTTCGCGATGCTGCGCTCCTCGTTCTATGTGAAAAAGGACAAGACGTTTGACTACAATATCGTCGAGGCGCAGAAGGCGGGTGTTCTGGTGGGAGTTTATCATTACTGCTACGCCGAGTCCGTTGCCGAGGCACGCGAGGAGGCGCGGTATTTCATGAGCGTTATCGAGCCTTACGAAATCGATTTTCCGGTAGTGCTGGACTTTGAGGACCCCGAACTGGAGCATCTCGGTAAAAGCAAGCTCACCTCAATAGCGAAAGCGTTCATGGACGAGCTAAAAAACGCGGGTTATTACACTATGCTGTACGCCAACAAGTATTGGTTGGAGAATATGCTTGACATGAGCAGACTCTCGGAATACGACGTCTGGCTCGCGGAGTGGCATACCTCGCCGACGTGGAACGGAAATTTCGGAATGTGGCAGTTTTCGAGCGAGGGCAGAGTATCGGGAATACGCGGCGACGTAGACCTGAATATCTGCTACCGCGATTACTATAAGGCAATAATAGACGGAAATTATAAACGCTGATAACGGGCAAGCGCCTGTCGGAATTTTTTCGGCAGGCGCTTTTTTATATTTATGTGACTTTTCATCTGTTTTTCACAAAACGTGTATTGACAAATTATTGAAATTGCTGTATAATGTAGCATATCCAACAAGTTATTTTGTATTGACAACTCTTGAGGAGGGTCTTATGGATAATTGCGGAATAGGTGTTCGGCTGAGAATGCTGAACAATGCGGTTCGGCGTTATATCGACCATTACGCCGACGGGAAAAGGGCGCTGGACAGCCTGTCCTGTTCAAACGGCTGGATAATCGGATATATCTGCGAGATGAAAGAACGCGGCAGGAACATTTATCAGCGCGACCTGGAGAACAATTTCGGGATAACGCGTTCGACCGCCTCGAAAGTACTGGGGCTTATGGAAAAGAAAGGGCTGATAGAGCGTCTGAGCGTCAGCCATGACGCGCGGTTGAAAATGATCGTTCCGACGGAAAAGTCTGTCGAGATAGGACGGTTCATCAAGGAGGATAACGAAAAAATGGAGCGGCTGCTGAAAAAAGGCTTTTCTCCGCAGGAGCTTGAACAGCTCTACGGTTATTTAGAAAGAATACAGAATAATCTTGAAACGGCAGAAAAGGACATAAGGAGGGAGAAGATATAATGATAAAAACGCTTGTAAAGTGTATACGCGACGCGACGTTCCCGGCAATACTTACGCCTGTCTTCGTGCTGGCAGAGTCGCTTATCGAAGTGTCGATCCCGAGCGTTATGGCGAACCTTATCGACGAGGGCATTACCGTCGGCGATATGAACAGTGTTATAAAGTACGGGATAATCCTGATAATACAGACGCTTGGGGCGCTGTTCTTCGGCGCGACGGCGGGCTATACCGCTTCGAGAGCCAGCTCGCGGTTCGCGAGAAATCTCCGCGCGGATATGTACGCGCACATTCAGGAGTACAGCTTCTCGAACATAGACAAGTTTTCACCCGCGAGCCTTGTCACAAGGCTTACCACAGACGTGCAACGCGTGCAGATGTCGTTTCAGATGATAACGCGCATTGTGTTCCGCGCGCCCGCTATGCTGATCTTCGCGTTTGTGTTCGCGTTTCGGACGGATCATCAGCTTTCGCTGATCTTCGTTTGCGTTATCCCGTTTCTGGCGGTCGTGCTGGCGCTCATTATCAAGACCGCGTTCCCGATCTTCAACAAAACGTTCGTCGCTTACGACGATCTGAACGAGGTTGTGGAGGAGAACGTTCACGGTATACGCGTAGTCAAGAACTTCGTTCAGGAGAAGTCTGAGATAAACAAGTTCCGCAAGGTCTCGGAGAGAATTTTCTCGCTGTTCACGAAAGCCGAGAAAACGGTCGCGTACAACGCACCGGCTATGCAGGTGTCCGTTTACGCGTGTATTATCGCGATTTCGTGGCTCGGCGCGCAAGCTATCATCGCAAGCGGAAACGTTGAGGGTATGGGGCTTACTACTGGCGGACTTATGTCCCTGTTCACCTACACCATGCAGATACTGATGAGTCTTATGATGCTCTCGATGATATTCGTTATGCTTACGATGTCCAAGGCGAGCGCCGACCGCGTTGTCGAGGTGCTCAACGAAAAGAGCGACATCAACGACGGCGAACGCAACCTCACCGAGGTAAAGGACGGCTCTATCGAGTTTAAGAACGTTTCGTTCAAGTACTTCAAGACTGCGGAGAGCAACGCGCTTGACCATATCGACCTCAAGATAAACTCGGGCGAAACTATCGGCATTATCGGCGGCACGGGCTCGTCAAAGTCGACGCTCGTTTCGATGATACCGCGCCTTTACGATACCTCGGAGGGCGAGGTGCTTGTCGGCGGCGAGAATGTCCGCGACTACAATATCGAGGCGCTTCGCAACAACGTGGCTATGGTATTGCAGAAGAACGTGCTGTTCAGCGGCACGATTTATGAGAACATACGCTGGGGTGACGAAAACGCCTCTGACGAGGAGGTTCAAAAGGTGTGCAGACTGGCGTGCGCGGACGACTTTATACAGTCGTTCCCCGACAAGTATGACACCTATATAGAGCAAGGCGGCACGAACGTTTCGGGCGGTCAGAAGCAGAGACTTTGTATCGCGAGAGCACTGCTGAAAAAGCCGAAGATACTCATTCTGGACGACTCAACCTCGGCGGTCGACACAAAGACCGACGCAATGATACGCAAGGCTTTCCGCGACGAGATACCGAATACGACGAAGATCATTATCGCGCAGCGCGTTTCTTCGGTTTGCGACGCTGATAAGATAATCATTCTCGACAACGGTAAGATCGTCGACTTCGGCAATCACGACGAGCTGTACGCGAACAGCGAAATTTACCGCGAAATATACGATTCTCAGACAAAGGGGGCGGAAGAAGATGAGTGATATAAAGGAAAACAAGCAGCCGCCGCGTGTGAACGGACGACCACCCAAAGGGGCGCGCGTTCCGATGAAATTCGACAAGAAAACCATTAAGCGTATGCTGTCATATATGAAGCCTTTTCTGCCGCAGCTTATTCTGGTTTTCGTATGCATTCTCGTCACTGTTGTAGCTTCGGTTTCGTCGTCGCTGTTTCTGGGAACGCTGATCGACGACTACATCATGCCGCTGGTCGGAGCGGATAACCCCGACTACGGCGGACTTCTGGGCGCGCTTTGCGGAATGGGAGCGCTGTTCGCAGCGGGCGCGCTGAGCGCGCTGTTTTACAGCCGCATTATGGCGGCGGTCTCTCAGGGCGTGCTGAAAAAGATACGCGACGAGATGTTTTCGCACATGCAATCGCTGCCGATCAACTACTTCGATACTCATACGCACGGCGACATCATGAGCTTCTACACCAACGACGCGGACGCTATGCAGCAGATGCTCTCACAGTCTATTCCGCAGGTCATAAACTCGGGTATCACCATTATCGCGGTGTTCTGCTCGATGCTGTCGCTGTCAGTGTGGCTTACGCTTACGGTCGTGGTATTTCTGGCGCTGATACTGTTCATCACCGCGAAGATAGCAGGGAAGTCGGGCAAGTACTTTATGGCGCAGCAGCACTCGACCGCCGATATGAACGGCTATATCGAGGAAATGATAAACGGGCAGCGCGTCGTTAAGATGTTCTGCCGCGAGGAAAACGCCAAGGCGGATTTCGGCGTGAAGAATGTCGACCTCTGCGAGAACACCTGCAAAGCGAACGCCTACGCGAATATCCTTATGCCTATCAACAACTGTCTGGGGTATTTCCTGTACGTTATTCTGGCGATAATCGGCGGTACGCTGGCGATAAACGAAATTCCGAACGTCGCGTGCTTTGCGGTTAACGTTCTGTCGCTCGGCTCTATCGCGTCGTTTTTGCAGCTCTCGCGGAGCTTTACGGGTCCTATCGGACAGGTTTCGCAGCAACTTAACTCGGTTGCAATGGCTATGGCGGGCGCGGAGCGTATCTTCTCGCTGCTCGACGAGCAGTCTGAGGTTGACAATGGCTACGTTACGCTCGTGAACGCAAAACGCGGCGCGGACGGTGAGCTTGTCGAGACCGAGGAGCGCACGGGACTGTGGGCTTGGAAGCACCCGCATTCAGCGGACGGCTCGGTAACGTATACGGAGCTAATGGGCAACGTCGTATTGGACGACGTTGATTTCGGGTATGTTCCCGAGAAGATAGTGCTGCATAATATCGACATTTACGCCGAGCCCGGGCAGAAGGTCGCTTTTGTCGGCGCTACGGGCGCGGGCAAAACGACCATAACGAACCTTATCAACCGCTTTTATGACATCGCCGACGGAAAGATACGCTATGACGGCATCAACATCAACAAGATCAAAAAGGACGATCTGCGGCGGTCGCTGGGCGTGGTTTTACAGGACGTAAACCTGTTCACGGGAACGGTTATGGATAATCTGCGGTTCGGCAAGCCCGACGCTACCGACGAGGAATGTATCGCGGCGGCAAAGCTCGCAAACGCGGACGGATTTATCCGTATGCTTCCCGAGGGCTACAACACCGTGCTCACGGGCGGCGGCAGCGGACTTTCACAGGGACAGAGACAGCTTATCTCGATAGCGCGCGCTGCGGTCGCCGACCCGCCCGTTATGATACTCGACGAGGCAACAAGCTCGATAGATACGCGCACGGAGGCTATCGTTCAGGCGGGCATGGACGCGCTTATGAAAGGGCGCACGGTGTTCGTTATCGCGCACAGACTATCGACCGTCAAGAACTCGGACGTTATTATGGTTCTTGAACAGGGACGCATTATCGAGCGCGGCTCGCACGAAAAGCTCATCGCCGAAAAGGGACAGTATTACAGGCTGTACACGGGTGCGTTCGAGCTTGAATAACAAACAAAACCGCTTTCGGCCAAGAAAGCGGTTTTAATTTATTCTGCGATACTCTCCAACAAAACGACGGCGTTCGCGCCTATGCCTGCGCCGCCAAGTCCCAAGCCTTCTTCGGTGGTCGCCTTGACGGATATCCGCCCGGCTCCGCACCCGAAAGCCGCCGCAAGATTTCCGCGCATTTTTTCGATATACGGCGCAAGCTTCGGCTTTTCGGCGATTATCGTGATGTCCGCGTTGCCGAGCGTGAAGCCTTTTTCACCCATTATACCGATAACCTCTCCGAGCAGGAGCATACTGTCCGCGTCCTTGTATTTCAGGTCGCTGTCGGGGAACAGATGTCCGATATCGCCGAGCGCAAGCGCCCCGAGTACCGCGTCCATAAGCGCGTGTACCGCGACGTCCGCGTCGGAATGCCCGAGCAGACCGCATTCATACGGAACACTCTCCCCGCAGAGCACCAGCCGCCTGTCGGGAACGAGCCTGTGAACGTCGTATCCGTGACCTATCCTCATATCATTTTCACCGTTTTTCTGTTGTTGTAGATAGCCTCCGCCGCCGCGAGATCGTCCGGGCGGGTTATCTTCATATTGCAGCCGTTTATCTCAGTTATCCGCACATATTCTCCGCAAAGCTCGAGTATGCTGCTGTCGTCGGTGACGCTGTCCGCCTGAGCACCCAGCTTCTCCAGACAAGACATATAAAGTGTCTTCTTGAAAACCTGAGGTGTCTGCGCGTAATACAGCTTGCCGCGCTGCGGAGTTTCCTCGATAAATCCGTTGCCGCCGACCGATTTTACCGTGTCCGTCGCGGGAACGGCGGCTATTGCGGCGTTGTACTTCTCCGCGTCCGCGAAAACACGCTCTATCTCCTCGGTCATGATGAGCGGACGCGCACCGTCGTGAACGGCTATGTAATCCGCTTTCGGCGAGACAGCGTCAAGCGCGTTCTGCACCGACTTTGCGCGGGTATCTCCGCCCGCAACTACCGCCGCCAGCTTGCTCACGCCGAAATTCCGCGCCAGCTTTTCGTAGCGCGGAACCTCCTCCTCGGGCGCGGCGACTATTATTTCGCCGACCCGCTCCGACAACTCGAACTTCAGCGCGCTCATTACGAACACGGGCGTATCACCGATCTTTTCAAGCTGCTTGTTTACGCCGTTCATTCGCGTGGAGCTGCCTGCCGCGACTATAATGACCGAAACCGTAATAATTCCCCCCAAGATCATCTTTTGAAATTGCCGTGGAACTTGAAATAATTCAACTCGTCTCCCAGATTGCGCAGCAGCTTGCGGACCCTCGGGTCGCCGATGCTGCCCGTAAACTCTATGTAGAACATATAGTCGTCGGGGAAGTTTTTCCGCACGTCAAGCGGTAACGGCTTCGACTGGATCTTCGACATAGAGAACCCGTTTACCGCAAATTTTGTCAACAATCTGTATAATGCGCCGGAAATATTCGGAATTGACAACGACACCGCAACGGTATCCGCACCGTCGTAAACCTCGACGTTCCTCGCGAAACAGATAAAGCGCGTGCAGTTGTTGGGGTCGGAGGCAATCTGCTTCCTTATTATATTAAGCCCGTGCATTTCCGCGCACTCCGACGAGCATATACAGCCGAGCTCCGCGCTCGGGTTTTCCGCGACCATTTTCGCGGCGGCAGCGTTGTTGTGATACGGTATCACCGTAAGCTGCGGGTGCGCCTCAATATAGCTTTCGCACTGCCGTATCGCCTGCTCGTGACCGAAAAGTATCTTTATGTCCCCCTCGGAAACGCCCTTGCGTGCCGCGAGAACGTGTGCGCATTCAACGGTAGTCGTGCGGCAGATATACACTCTGTGACGTTCGAGGAGCTCCATATTCACCGTTACTTCGCCCGCGGTGCTGTTTTCAACGGGAATCACGCCGTAATCCACGTCGCCGTTTTCAACAGCCTCGTACACCTCATGGAACGCAGCGTAAAAGCTGATACTCCCGCTGCCGAAAAGCTGTTTTGCGGCGGTATGACCGTAGGCTCCCTCTATGCCCTGTACTGCGACGGACGGGCGATCCTTGGCTATCGGCGTGTACGGTATCTCGGTATCGGGCGTTATCGCGTTTATCTGTGACACCTTGGAAATGTCCATTATGTTCATAAACAAAAACGCCGCACTTTTTCTCAATTCATCGGGAGAGTTTTCCTTGACATTGTCGATTATAAACTTTTCGCGGTCGTGTTGGAACACCACCATATTGTTCGCCGCCTTGTACTTCGCCACCTCCGTTGCCAGATCCATACGCTCCAGAAACAGATCGAGCATTTCGTCGTCTATCTTATCAATCTTCTTGCGAATTTCACCAAGATCCATTTTAACTCCTATCCGTTTTGTATATTTTGTCTCTGAAATTACTCAACGTATCCCGGGTTGACGGGCGGCTGCACAGGGCTGCTCTGCGAGCTGCCCGAATTGTTCGAATTGCCGTCGGCACGCACTGCGACGTATACCGTGACAGTTTCGTTCTCACTTACCCGAATGAGATCGTTGACCTCCTTGCTGCAACGCACTACCGTCCCTACGGCAACGTCGCCTGTCGGCTCGTTGACTACCTCGTATTTTACGTTTAGGCTTGTGAGTGTGGCTATATAGTCCGCCTGCGTCTTGTTTTTGTAGTCGGGCAGCGGAACTACGCTGCGTCCCTTGCTCACCTTAATCTTTATCTGTGTGCCGTTCGCAACCATTTCGCCCGGCTCTATCGACTGGTCAAACATAAAGCCCGCGGGGTATTCGTCGGAGTAATCGTAGGTCGGCACAAACGTAAATACTCCCTCGTAGCGCGCCGCCGTATCCTCGTAGCGGCGGTTGGTGAAGTCGGGCATTGCAATATTCAGGTCGCTGACGCTGCTCTCGCTCTGCGGCTCTGAGCTTTCGGGACGGCTCTCCGAGGATGTGCTCGACGAGCTTTCCTGTCTGCTGCTTACGGTAACGGAGCTTTCCGACGAGCTGTTGTCGTCCGACGTTCCGCCGTTAAATTCCCACGCGCCCGACAGCGTAAGCGCGAACACGATCGCAAACGTTATCAGAACGAGACCTACGACTATCAGCGTCGCGAGGAACTTCGCGCGCTCCTTTTTCTGTTTTTTGAGCTTTTTCTGCTCGCTTTTAGTGAGCGGAAGGTCGTCGTTTCTGCGCGCGCCGCTGCCGGGAACGTATCTCGGCGGCGCAAACAGTTTATCCACAAACTCCGTAATGGAGCGTATGCGGTTTTCGGTGGAGGGCTTCATTCCCTGCATTATCACCTTTGAGACGTTCTGCGGAACGTTGCGGTTTACGAGCATCGGCTCGAGCATACTGCCGCCCGTGCGGGCGATAGCCTCAGGGGGCGTCGTACCCGTAAGCACCTTGTACAGCACCGCGGATATCCCGTAAACGTCCGTCCATGTGCCGTTTATCTCGTTGGAATACTGCTCGGGCGCAGCGTAACCGCTGAATATCTCGCACGCTATTTCGGTGTTTGTGGTGCGTGCCGCGGAAATGCTGAAGCCCGAGAGTTTCAGCTCCATTTTATCGGTGATGAAGATAGTCTGCGGCGAAATCCCCCTGTGGATAATCCCGCCCGAATGTACAAGACTGAGCGTCGTGAGAATGGGCGGGAACAACTCCTTGACCTGCTCCCACGCCATGCCGCCCGAGGAGTTCGCGATAAAGGTCTTTAGGGAGATGCCGTCGATGAACTCAAGAACCGCGTAACAGGTGTTGTTCTCACTGAAAACGTCGAGCACCGCCTGTATATGCGCCATTCCGCGCAGCTTCATCAGCGAGCGGTTGAGGTCCTCAAACTCCGAGAGATAGGTCTTGTAGAGCGCGCTGTTGTTAGCGTTCACAGTTATGACCGTCTCGCCCTTTTTTCGGCTGCAGAGCGTATCGGGCATAAATTCTTTGATAGTTACCTTTGTATTTGCAGCTGTGTCGTAGCCGATGTATACCGCGCCCTCGCCGTTATACGAGAGCATACGCCCGACGATGTAGCGGTCGTTCAGATATGTTTTTGGGACAAGGTAGCTCGGTATGCACGGGTCAAGGTCGCTGTACCCGCACAGCTTGCACGGACCGTCGTACGCTTTGTCGTTCATGCAGCCCATACATAATGATGTATCCTTTTGCATTGTATCTGTTTCCCTTTCTTCTGTCTGTTTGAAAGCAAGTAAAGCATAATTATATACCTTAATACTATACACCAAAAAACCGAAAAAGTCAAGAATTATGACAGTTTTGTAACTTTTTAAAGCCCGATTGTAGCCGTTTTGTAACCTTTTTCTCCGCTTTCAACAATTGCGCGTAAGCTTTCGGCGGCGGCTTTTGGCTATTTTGACGGTGTCGTTGTGGTGACATTTTTTTGACAATTACAAAAAATCTCCGAAATTCTCTTGCAAAATTGTGAAATATGTGGTATAATATGTTTAACGTGAAGTTGCGGTGAAGGATCGGCAACAATGTGGCTGCGTTAATCTTACGACCCTTGAAAGGAGTTTTTAAAATGAGTTTTCTGGACGATGTTATCAACACCGGCAAGAACGTGGTTTCCGCTGCCGGCAAAAAGACCGATGAGGCCGTGCGCTTTTCCAAACTGAAAATCAAGGAATCACAGCTTAACGGCGACATCAAGAGCAAGTTTGAGAAGCTGGGCGCGCTTATCTACGAGATGGCAAAGTCGGGCGAAAAAGACAACGAGCGTTTCGACGAGCTTATCGCGGAGCTTGACGGTTGCTATGAGGAGCTCAGCGGTATTGACAAGCAGTTTGACGAGCTGCGCAACGAGGTCACTTGCCCCGGCTGCGGCGCTAAATGCAAGGACGACAACGCGTATTGCTCAAAGTGCGGCACAAAGCTCCCCGAGAAGCCCGCTGCGGCGGCTGCCGAGGAGACAGAGAACAAGTCCGATATCGACGAGAACAAGGACTGAACTTACATTACAGCTTTGATTTCAGAGGGGAGAGCGGGCGGCTCTCCCCTTTTTTGTTGAGAATTGCTTTTTTCAACAGATTTTATCGTAAAAATTACAGCACATTTCACAAAAATACGGAATAAGCAAAAAAATGCCGGAAAATTACATTGTCTTTTTTGGGGAAATATGATATAATATCTTGTATGGTTTGACGCTTTTGTGCGTTAAATTCGCGAAAAACGGACAAAAGATATTTATCACTAAGGAGAAAAAGATATGAAGATGAAGAAAATTTTTGCGGCTCTTGCTGCCGCTGCTATGCTTTGCGGTCTTACCGCTTGCAGCACCGACGGTAATTCCGGCGGTTCTTCCGATTCCGGCGCTGGCAATTCGGGAAACGCGGGCGATAAGGTCTACAATATAGGTATTTGCCAGCTTATAGAGCACCCTGCTCTCGACCTTGCAACCAAAGGCTTCCAGGACGCGCTTAAGGAAAAGCTAGGCGACAACGTAAAGTTCGACACGCAGCTTGCACAGGGCGAATCTACTAACTGTGCTACTATTATCAACAGCTTTGTTTCTTCAAATGTTGATCTGATCATGGCGAACGCTACTGCCGCTCTTGCGGCGGCGGCTTCAGGTACGGATACTATCCCGATCGTCGGCACGTCGATAACCTCCTACGAGGTCGCGCTCAACGGCGACGAGTGGAAGGGCAAGAACATCACAGGCGCGTCCGACCTTGCTCCCCTCGCGGAGCAGGAGGATATGATTCTCGAGATATTCCCCGACGCAAAGAAGGTCGGCATTCTCTATTGCTCGGCAGAGCCTAACTCCAAGTATCAGGCGCAGATCATCGGTGAGGAGCTGACGAAGGACGGCATCGAGTTCAAGGAGTACACGATCGCGGACTCCAACGAGATACAGGCTCAGACACAGGCTGCAGTCGGCGACAAGTGCGACGTTATCTACATTCCGACCGACAACACCTTCGCGAACGCTGCCGAGACCGTAAAGAATGTCGTTGTTCCCGCAAAGGTTCCCGTTGTAGCGGGCGAAGAGGGCATCTGCAGCGGCTGCGGAACAGTTACGCTTTCCATTTCCTACGAAAGCATGGGCTACAACGCGGGTCTTATGGCGTATGAGATACTCGTGAACGGCAAGAAGCCCGGCGATCTGGAGATCGGCTACTCCAACACCACCAAGAAGTACAACGCGGAGATCTGCAAGGAGCTCGGCATTACCATTCCCGACGGCTATACGGCAATTGAGTAATTATTCGGTATAAACAGCAACGGGGAGCGGTATTCCGTTCCCCGTTGATTTAAATCAGCGAATGGAGAAGAAAATATGAATGTGCTGACCACATTTCTGAACGCCTTCCCCGGCAATATATCACAGGGGCTTATCTGGGGAATAATGGCAATAGGCGTGTATATCACCTATAAGATACTTGATTTCCCCGACCTTACGGTAGACGGCTCTATCGGAACGGGCGGCGCCGTCGCTGTCGTACTTATTCTTAACGGTGTTCCCGTATGGCTCGCGCTTGTCGCGGCATTCGCGGCAGGCTGTCTCGCGGGGTTGATTACCGGACTGCTGAACACACTGCTCGGCATACCGGGGATACTCGCGGGCATACTCACCCAAATTGCTCTCTATTCCGTCAACCTTGCCATACTTGGCGGATCAAATAAGTCCATAAGCGTGGATAAATTCCCGCTGCTGCTCTCCTCAAGAAGAGTGGCGGTGAGCGGCGGCTTTGCGATGTTCGGCTGGGAGGTCGGAAAGTGCCTGATAATCGTTGCGTTGCTGATTGCCGCGCTGTACTGGTTCTTCGGTACGGAATACGGCTTCACTATCCGCGCTACGGGCTGCAACAGCAATATGTCTCGCGCTCAGGGTATCAACACAAAAAAATCCACTGTGATAGCACTGGTGCTCTCGAACGGTCTGGTGGGTCTTGCAGGCGGGTTTCTCGCGCAGTATCAGGGTTTCGCTGATGTAAATATGGGCAGAGGCGCTATCGTAATCGGTCTGGCGGCTGTTATAATCGGAGAGGTGCTCGGGTCGGCGATATTGGGCAAACGCTTCAATTTCGTTGCGAGGCTCTCGTTTACGGCTGTGGGAGCGATCATCTACTTCATCGTGCTCCAGATAGTAATGCTCACCGGTTTGCCGTCTACCTACAACAAGCTGTTTTCGGCTGTCGTGGTCGCGGTGTTCCTTGCCGTGCCTTATATACGAAAGTCTCTCAAGACTTCCTACGGCAGAGCCGCAAAGAGTTCCGCGAAGAAAGGAGAGTCGAGGAATGCTTGAGCTTATTGATGTAAAAAAGACTTTCAACGTGGGTACGATAAACGAGAAAAAGGCGTTGGACGGCGTTTCGATAAAGCTTGACGAGGGCGACTTCGTGACGATAATCGGCGGCAACGGCGCAGGTAAATCCACTACGCTGAACGCTATCGCGGGCGTGTGGCCGATTGACAGCGGAGCGATAATTATTAACGGACAGAACGTCGCGGGACTTCCCGAGCATAAGCGCGCGAAATTCATCGGGCGCGTGTTCCAGGATCCCATGACGGGTACGGCGGCAACTATGGAAATTCAAGAGAACCTCGCCCTTGCAAAGCGCAGAGGAAATCCGCGCGGACTGCGCTGGGGCATTACACGTGCCGAGCGCGAGGAGTATCACGAGCTGTTGAAAACACTCGACCTCGGACTTGAGGACAGAATGACCTCAAAGGTCGGGCTGCTTTCAGGCGGTCAGCGGCAGGCGCTCACGTTGCTTATGGCGACGCTGAAAAAGCCCGATATTCTGCTGCTTGACGAGCACACGGCGGCGCTCGACCCGAAAACCGCCGCAAAGGTGCTGGAGCTTTCCGACAAGATAATCGAGGAAAACCGCCTTACTGCGATGATGGTAACTCATAATATGAGCGCGGCGATAAAGCACGGAAACCGCCTTATAATGATGAACAGCGGACGAATTATCTACGATGTAAAGGGCGAGGAGAAGAAGAACCTTACCGTAGATATGCTGCTCGAAAAGTTTGAACAGGCAAGCGGCTCGGCGCTCAGCAACGACCGTATGCTGCTTTCAAAGCATGACAATATCTGAACGAATAACGAAGAGACGGGGCGGCTGCTTCGTCTCTTTCTATAATCCTTTTGAAAAATCTGCCCCCGAAGGAATATTTTCGTGTTATTATATACGAGGGGTGATGAAATGGCGGTATTCGACAAGCTGTACAAAAACTACAGAAAGCTCATGTTCGGGATAGCGTACGATATCCTGAAAAACGTACAGGACGCCGAGGACGCGTTCTTCCGTATTGCGGATAATCTTGACAGGATAAATGACGAGGACAGTCCGCAGGCGCTTAATTTCGCCGCCGTCATAACTCGCAACGTCTGCTTAAACGTGCTGCGAAAGCGACATATCGAGGACGATATCGACGACGCGGACGTTTCGTCTGACATGAGCACGGAGGACGGGTTTCTGGCGGATCAAGGCGTTGAAACGCTGGAGCGCGCTCTGAGGTCGCTCCCCGAAAAATATCGCGATATAATGTACCTTACGGTCTACGAGGAGCTTAAGCTGCGCGACGCGGCGGAGCTGCTCGGGATAACCTATAAAACGCCAAGTCGCGCGTTAGGCGCGCACGGAAGAAAATATCCGATTTTCTGGAAAAGGAAGGCTGTTTCAACTAACGGATATTCGGTTTTACATAAGGGGTGAATTTATGGATAATTTGAAGAAAGCACTTGAAAACGTTATGCGTGAGGATATCGGGCGCTACGAAAACGCGGGAGAACACGAGTTTTCTGCGGAATTCGAGAAGAAAATGGAGCGACTGTCAAAGCGCTCCACTACGAAGAAACGCGTGCCGCTGCGCATTGGCAGAATATTCGCGGCTATGGCTGCGGCGGTCGCTCTGTTTGCGGTGGGAACGTTCGCGGGGGCGGTGTCGAGCGGATTTGACGTCACGCGTTCAACACGTCTGGGGCTGCCCGCGAAGCTGTTTACCGCCGCCGATACCGATAGCTGCCCGACAAGCATTGAGACAGTATATAAGCTCAACTGTTTCCCCGATAATCAGATAAGCATCTCGGACAATTTCGACAAAGACGGCAACAGAACGTCTGTATCATCAATGTATTTTTCCGCTCCGTTTGAATGGCGCGGCTTCGGGGTACTGGAGGATGGCACGGAGGAGAACCTTGCGCGCACCTACATCTTCGACATTGAGGGCGCGGGCAGAGGTAAGCTGCCGAAACTGCTCAACAAAGCGGAGATATATCCAGAGATACAAGTTTAAAATGAGAGTGGAGAGCGTATGAAGGACTTTTTGAGGAGCGAGCTTATCAAGTCGCTGTTTTTTCCGGTGCTGTGCGGACTGTGGGCGGTCGTGCGTCTTGTGAACGACCTTTCGTGGGGCGCGGACTTTTCGGCGAGTTTTTTCTTCGGACCGATAGGCTATATCGCGGCGGCGGTTTTCGGCTGTGCGATACCGATAATACTCACGCTTATGCGGAACGTTCACACCGAGGATTATTTCAAAAAGCGGCTGATAATTCTTATTGTGACATATGTGGGGCTCAGCTTTCTGAACTTGATAATGGATCAGTTTCTTTATACGCTTTATTATCTGTTTTTCGGCGTTGGCTCCGTGCTGTTTCAGGTTTTTAAGGTTCAGGGCGAGGATACTCCCACCGATGAACGTGCTGTGCTTATTCTCTCTGACCCTGTGATCTACTGGACGATAAGGACGCTTCTCTTTTCATTATTATAATATAGACCCGACGGCGTTTATGTGCTGTCGGGTCTTTTTTTGAAAAAAGCTCTTGACAAAAGTACTATATAGTATTATACTATATAGTAGGAGGTGCACAAAATTGTTGAAGAGGACAAACGGAGGTTTTCTTATCAGCAAGGTAAAGCAGATACAGGGGCGGGTGTTTGAGCGTATGCTGGACGAGAACGGGATAAGCGAGTTCAACGGTGCGCAGGGACGGATACTGTTCGTGCTGTGGGACGAGGACGGTATCCCGATAAGCGCGCTGTCCGAAAGGACGGGACTTGCGAAGACGACGCTCACGGGTATGCTCGACAGACTAGAGGCGGCGGGGCATATCCGCCGATTGCCCGACGCGGATGACCGCCGCGCCGTGAGGATACGTCTTACCGAGAGCGCCGAGGCTCTCCGCGAAAAATACGAGCGTGTTTCGGCGGCGATGAATGAGGTGTTTTACAGTGGGTTCAGCGACGAAGAGATACTCGCCTTTGAAAAGGGGCTTGGGAAAATTCTTGAAAATCTTATCGAAAAGGAGAATGAAAATGGACAAAAAAATTAAGGACGAGATACGCGGACTTCGCGACAGATGCAGCGTCGCGTACATCGGTTCAGTCAACGCGGAGGGCTTTCCTCAGATAAAGGCGATGCTGGTCGCCGAACACGACGATATGCGCGTGCAGTATTTTTCCACCAATCTCAGCAGCAAGCGCGCCGCGCAGTTCGCCGAAAATCCCAAGGCATGCGTGTACTACTGCCACGAGAGCGAGTTTAAGGGCGCGATGTTTACGGGAACGGTCGAGGTCTGCACCGACCACGACACCAAGGCGCTTATCTGGCACGACGGCGACGAGATGTATTACCCAAACGGCGTGGACGACGAGGACTACTGCGTGTACAAATTCACCGCCGAAACCGTAAATTATTATCACGGACTTGCGAATGTAACATTCCCGGTCGATGAGTTTTACGGTGAATGAAAACGGAAAGGCTGCGCGGATAGGCGCAGCCTTTTCAGGATAATTATTTGCATTTCAGCCACCGAACCGCTATCTGCGTTCGGTGCTCCAAGCCTGTTTTTTCGAGGATCGTGCTTATGTGATTGCGCACCGTGCCGTTTGAGAGAAACAGCTTTTCGGCGATTTGCTGATTTGAAAGCCCCTCGGCGATAAGCCGCGTGATCTCCATTTCACGTTGAGTGAGCTGCGCAAATATTTCGCTGCTGTTCGTCGGACTTATTTTACCGCGAACATATTTCAGTATATCCTCCTGAAAAACCGTGCCGCCCGAATTTACGGCGCGGACGGCGTTTAATATCCTCTCGGCGGGCGAATTCTTCAAAATATAACCGCATATCTCACTTTTCAGCGCACGTACAATAAGATCCTCCTCATCAAACGTTGTCAGCAGCAGCGGCGCGCAAAGGCTCTCCGCAAGCATTTGTTCTGCGGCGGTTATCCCGTCGCATTCGGGCATACGGATATCCAGCAGCGCTACGTCGGGGTGAAGCTCGTGTGCAAGCTTCAGCGCCGTGTTTCCGTTCTCCGCTTCTCCGACGGTTCGCATATCCTCCTGCGAGGAGATTATCATTTTCAAACCCTCGCGCACTATAAAGTCATCGTCCGCTATCAATACCTTTATCATAATTCACCCCGAAAATATTGATTATTTTGAAACCTGTCACTCCGCATTGGAAAAGGCATTTCCCGCCGCAGACCGTAACTCTGTCATCTATTCCCTCCAGACCCATTCCCTTTGAAAACCCGCTTGTGCCGCTGCCGTTATCGGCAAATTCCGCGCGTATCATTTTATCATAAACGCGTATCTTAAACGAAAATTCGTTTGCGTTGGAGTGCTTTACCGTGTTCGTCAGCGCTTCGGTCAGGTTGTCCTTTAAGCAGCTCCAGATCGGGGCGGAGATCGTTTCGGTATCGCCCTCGACGGAAAAGTTCGTCTTTATTTCGTAATTTAACGAGAACCGCTCCAAAAGCTCTTTAAGCTCGGAAGCGCTTGCCGTACCGCGTTTCGGACGCTCTTCGCGGAGGGCTTCGCGTATGCTGTCAACGCTGCCGCGCAGGTTTTCGATAGCCGTTCCGAGCGTTTTTTCCGCTTGCTCGGGATTTGTTTTCACATTTAATTTCGCACCCTCCAGCAGGATAATGCTGCCCGAAATATTGTGCCCGAGTTTGTCGTGTATGCGTATTGAAAAGCGGCTGCGTTCCTCCAGGGCGGCGGTCTCGCGGATGGTAGCCGAATAGGCTTGAAGCTTAGCAGCGCGTTCGTTCTGCGCAGAAATGGTTCTGCGCTGTTCCTCGGACAACCGTCGGAAATACTCGAGACGTTCTATCGCCATTCTTGTAAAAACTCCCGCCGCCGAAATTAAAGCAGCGGAAACGAGCGCGTACCGCGTCGGACGGAAGATCAGCGCTGCAAGCAGCAAAAACGCTCCCGATATCCCGTAGAAATATTCTCCTGCATCTATCAAATCGACTATCTCAAACGCCGATAGCAGCAGCACGGGGAAATAATCCTCCGCGCCGCACACAAGACAGCCGACAACGGCTATCGGTGCGCATATCAGCCGAAATCGTCCTGAGACTTTGCTTATCAGATAATCCGCCGTGAATAAACAGCAAAAGGCGAGTGCGGCAACAACCGTAAAGCTGTGCGCCGTATTCGCCGAAAAATTTTCCACCGTGACCGCCGCCAACGCGACGGTCTTGAACGTAAGGTAAAATGTGTTTTTATCCATTGTGTGCGTTTTTCCTTGTAAAGATCACCGCGGAAATCAGATAAACAAGCACTGCCGCAAGCGCGATTATCAATATATTCGGGAGGATATTGTAATCGGGAGTGCCGGAGTATTCTCTCAGCGTCTCCATAAGCCAGTACTGCGGGAATATCTTCGCTATGCTGCCGACAAATCCGAACTCGATATCTATCGGGAACCACGCGCCGCCGAGCATACTGCCGATAGTCGCGTAACCTACGCCGACCGTCATGAGCGCGCGCTGATTGTTGACAAGCAGCGCAAACAGCACTGCAAGACCTACCGAAAACAGCATGAAAAGCTCGTTTATACCGAGCGCGAGCAGAAGCGGCACGGGCATTTCCTCGCCCGCCGAATACGCGGACAAATTGAACAGCAGATTTGCCGCGGTGCAGCAAAGTATACCGAACATGCTTATTCCGACAACGTATTCTGAGGACTTCAGCGACGAGCATTTCATTCGGTTGAACGTGCCCAATTGCCTGTCGACAAGTATCTGATTTGAAATGAAAACGGTTATTCCCGAGATCATCATCAGCATAAACCCGAACGACAGAATATAAGCGTCTGCCGTTTTTACGCGTCTGTCCGTCTGTGAATTTGTTTCGGCGAGAGTTATTGTATTCGGCGTGCTCTGTGAGGTCAGCATTTCCGAGAACGCTTCCGCGTTTCCGTCCGCAGCCTGCGAGATAATCGAAATGCCGCGCATATACGAGTTCAGATACGCTTCTATAAACGCGGAATTTTCGTAATCGTCAAGGGTGGTTATTTCGAGCTGCCCGGACTTGCCGCTTATCATTGCATTTTCAAATCCACGCGGTACTTCTATTATAGCAGAAAGCTTCCTGTTAATCAAGAGGGAAGACAAAAAATCGTAATCTTCCGTAACAATTTCCATTCCGAGCGGATTTTCAAGATAACCGCGCAGATCCTCCGAAAGCGTGCTGTTGTCATCATCGACAACACCCACGCTTATCGTGTCTGTGGCGTAGACCGTGCCGTCGGCGTTTATTTGCCCGTAGAAAACAATGATCATAAGCGCGGCGGTGCCAAGCGCCAGAAACAGTGTCAGCTTGTTGCGGAGAATGCTGTTTTTGAATATCAACAATATTTTACTCATATGTTCTTTCTCCTTGGAGACTTCTTCCTTGAATGTACTTTGATATAGCCGAGCACGATAAGCGCCGCGAATATTACGAGCGACCATACCGTAACGCTCACCGCTCTCTGCGGTCTGGAAAAGCCCGTCAGATCGAACGCCGCTTCAAGTATGATCCGCGAGGGGAGATATTCGGATAATCCCTCGATGTACATATCCTTATGGAATACTCCCGAAAAGAAAAGCATTATCCATAAGATCGGCATTAAGATCGCCCACGGCTGCATTTTCGAGAACACCAAATTTAACAGCACGCCAACCGCAAGCGCCGCCAAAGACGAGCATATAAACATCGTGAAAAGCAGCAGATTTTCACCCGCCGTGATGCAAAAATGCGCTCCAAAGAACAACGTGCTGACGGTCATAACAGTGCCGACTTGCACCAGCACAAGCGGAAGCAGCCCGAGTATCTTGCCGAAATAAACGGCGGTTTTGCTTATCGGCGCGGCGTTAAGGCGGTCTATCGTGTTGTTGGCGTATTCGTCGCTGTATACCGACGCGCCCGAAATGCACGAGCCGAAAAAAATTATCACTATCGTCATTGCGACTGCGTAATAATCCATCATTGTTCGCGTTCTGCCGAAATCGTGCGGCATTACATAGCCGTCCTCAGACAGCTCAATGTTTGCCAATGTTTGCGGATTCTTTTCAGCAACCGCCGTATATGCCGCAGCCGTTTGATTATAGCCGTCTATCAGCGCTTTGACCGTGCGGTTCTGAACGGCGTTCGATCCGTTATAGATCGTTATCTCCGTGCCGCTTAGCTTTACGGCGGCAGAATAATTTTCGAGAACGCTGTCCAACTCCTCCGAGGTTATCTTCGCGGCGTTGACGACCTCTTCCCTGTCGAGCGATACAATAAACTCCTCGAAAGCGTCGGCGGAATAGCCGCTGCCTTCAATGCAGTACGCGATATTCAGCTCGCCGACAACGGAATCCGAAACCTCAATGCTTTCAAGAAGCGTGCCGAGGAAAAACGCGCAAAGGCTCGGGAAAAATATTGAAAAGAAGATCGTCGAGCCGTTGCGAAAGCATGAGCGTATCTCGTTTAAAATTACCTGTAACATTGCCGCTCACCTCAGCTCTCTGCCCGTGAGAGCGATAAATACGTCCTCAAGGTTCATGGATTCGGAGGTTATGCCGCATATTGGCAGACCGCGTTTTCTTATATGCTCAAGGCAAAGCGAAAAATCGCGGCATACGGCGTTCACCTCGAGTATTATCCGATCCTCGTCAATACGCGCTTTTTTCACGTTGGGGAGACTTGACAATTCGCTGATAAGCTCATTTGCGGGGAAGTCAGCGCTTATCTCCGTGGAAATTTTCAGCGCCTTGCTGTCGCTCACGCTCGAAATAAGCTCCTGCTCCGTGCCGCACGCGACAAATTTTCCATGGTCGATTATCGCTATTCTATCGCATATATCCTCGACCTCGTTCATATAGTGCGAGGTATAAATTACCGTCGCTCCGCGCTCGCGGAGGGTTTTTATCGAGGCGAGGATATGCTCGCGCGACTGCGCGTCAACGCCGACCGTCGGTTCATCCATTATTATAAGCTTTGGGCGGTGTGCTATTCCGCACGCTATGTTCAAGCGCCGTTTCATACCGCCCGACATTTTTTTCGGCTTCATCTTTGCGCGGTCGGACAAGCCCACAAACTCAAGCGCTTCTTTTGCCGCGGAATTTAATTCTCTTCCACGCAGTCCGTACAGCGACGCGAAGAATTTCACGTTCTCTTCCGCTGACAAAAACGGATACAGCGCTATCTCCTGCGGCACCATTCCGATAATACGCCGAACCTTTTCCTTGTATTTTACGATATCCATTCTGTCGACCTCAACGCTGCCCTTATCGAAGCCGCACAGCGACGTTATAATGTTCATGGTCGTCGATTTTCCGGCTCCGTTAGGTCCGAGCAAGCCGAATATCTCGCGCTCGCTTACCGAGAAACTGAGGTTATCTACTGCGCAGAAATCGCCGTAATACTTTACCAGATTTTGTACTTTAAGAAATTCTTTCATAGCCGTACCGCCTTTCCCGATAACAGTATAGCATATTTTATTTTGTGCGGCAAGTGACTTTTGATAGAATTTTTCCGTGACATTTGTCATTTCGCTCCTATGTCAATAAAATTAAGAAGCATGGGTATTTTTGTTTGTAAAAAAAGATTCTTTTTGTTGGCGTTTCACAAAAAAGTGTCATTCCACAAAGACATAATCTCCTGCCGCGTTCGGAAGCATTGTTTACATACGTTTTAAAAAAAGAAGAGATATTTAAAATAAAAGCACTTGAAATAAATGAAAATTTATTGTATAATATAATTACCTGATTATTCTTTTGGTGAGCGGCTATGAAAAGTCAATAAGCAAAATAACCAAAAAACATATTAGAGCCTGTTTAGTATCTCTCAACACGCCGCCTGCACTCGCGTTTTGGTGCATAACTTCGTTGATTTTTCTTGAAATACATACAGTATGTCGGCGAAAAATCGCCTTGTTCTGCACCAAAACGCGGGCACATTCGGCGCATTTCGAGATACTAAACAGGCTCTTAAAAATCAGGGCATGCTTGAAAGGAACATTATCACGAAGGAGTTTAAAGAGAACGCACACAAGTTTGTGAGCAACGCAGCCGGGAGCATTGAATTTTCATTCCTCGGTTCTGGTGGAGCGTAAATCTTTTGAAAGGGATGATATAGCCTTTGCTATATCATACAAGGTGTGTTTATGGATAAAGGCTTTGAGCGGCATTCCGAGATTATGGGCGAAAGCTCGGAGGTTCTTTTCCGCGATATGATAGAGCAAATGCCCGGAGGATTTTTCGTATACCGCGCGGACGAAAGCGAGGAGCTTCTGTATGTGAATGTAGCAACGCTGCGGATATTCGGCTGTGAGACCCGCAGTGAATTTGACGAACTGACAGGCGGTACGTTCCGCGGAATGGTTCACCCGGACGATCTGGAGGAAGTCGAAAACAGTATTAAATCGCAGATATCCGCCGATGCCGAAGCTATGGATTACGTCGAGTACCGCATAAAGCAAAAAAACGGTTTAACGCGCCGCGTAAACGATTACGGGCGTCTTGCGCATACAGAAGAATTCGGGGATTTATTCTGCGTTTTTATTTCGGACGACACCGACCGTATGAAAGAACGCATGGAGCGGCTTGAAAAAGTAAACAATATGCTTGTGCACATCTCCGCGCGCGAGGGGCGCTACCGCAAGGCGATACTTTACGACGCGCTGTTTTTCTACGAGGTAAGTCTTGCAGAGGACAAGCTGATAACCGCCGTTACACGCACCCGCGAGGTCGACGTGCTGCCTGTGTCGGAGCTGTTCAATTCGTCGGGAGATCTTGAGGGCGCGTGTTATTCGGATTTTATCCACCAAGCGTCAAAGCTGGTCGATCTTGCCGATACGGAAAGCTACCTTACTTTTTTTGATACGTCAAGACTTATACGCTGCTGCGAGAACGGCGAGCTGGAGCAAATATACGACAGACGCACCACGGACAATCTCGGCAGAACGCGTTTACTGCGCTATGTGGTGCTGTTGGGAGAAAGCGCTACGGACGGCGGAGCAGTCGCCCTGATAACCGTAAAGGACTTCACCGAGCAGAACGAGCACCGCAGACTTCTGCGCGAATCTCTTCAGCAGGCGCGTGCGGCGGAGATCGCCAAGAGCACTTTTCTCGCGAATATGTCCCACGATATCAAAACTCCACTCAACGCCATACTGGGCTTTATCGACCTTATCAAACTCCACATCAACAACAAAAGCAAGATAGAGGAATATCTTGAAAAAATACGCGTTTCGGGAAATCAGCTCCTCAACATCGCTAGCGAGGCGCTGGAGGTAACGCGAATGGAATCAGGCAAGGCGTCTCTCGCGGAAACCGAAGGAAGTCTTTCGGAAATGCTCGCCGAGATAGAAAAATCGCTTACGCCCGAGATGAACACCGCAGGTCTGCACTTTACAATAGATACCTCGCGTGTTGCGCGGTTCGCGGTTTTTGCCGACCTTATACGTATTAAGGAGATACTGATGCGGCTGCTCGACAACGCCGCGAAATATACCGAACCGGGCGGCTTTGTTTCGCTGCGCGTTACGGAGGATGCAAACGCGGGCGGCTTCGGGCGTTATGTGTTCACCGTGGAGGACACGGGCTGCGGCATTTCGGCTGAGTTTATGGAGCGGCTGTTCGAGCCGTTCGCGCGTGAGAGCAATACGACCGAAAGCGGAGTTGTGGGTAGCGGATTGGGTCTGGCGGTCGTCAAAAATCTTGTTAATCTCATGGACGGCGATATTAAGGTTATGAGCCGCGTAGGAGAGGGAAGCCGCTTTACCGTAACGGTCGTGCTGCGGCAGCTTGACGGCGGATCGCTTTCTGTTTCTGCGCTTACGCTGCCGCACATTTCGCTTGAGGGTAAGCGCGTGCTGTTGGTGGAAGATAACGAAATAAACAGCGAGATCGCCGAAGCGCTGCTTACGGAGAACGGTTTTCTGGTGGAAACGGCCTCGGACGGAGATATCGCGGTGGATATCGTGAAAAGCTCCGAACCCGGATATTTCGATCTGGTGCTTATGGATATACAGATGCCGCGCATGAACGGCTATGAAGCAACAAGAGGTATCCGCGCGTTGTCCGAGCCGCTGCTCGCACGGATACCGATAATCGCGCTGTCCGCCAACACCTACCCCGAGGACAGAAAGAAAGCCATAGACGCGGGAATGGACGCTCACGCGCCAAAGCCGATAGATATGTCAAGGCTTATTGAGGTAATAAGCACAGTGTTGGAGCGCCGCGCCGCGGAATGATTTCCGCAACAATGTTTTGGCTTTTTGTTGATTTTCTTAAAAAAACCTTGACAAGAATGCACAGGTGTGATATAATTATACATTATTCGGAAAGTCCTCGACGGGCGTTTATTATCTGAACGTTCGTCGCGGGCTATTTGTATTTTAGGGCAAAAAGCAACAAAGTCGGTAACATTGTTGCCTTGCACCATACAACCGTACATAAAGAAAGGAGTATTTGTTTTGAGCAATCACACAGACAATTCCGAAAAGCAAAGCCCGCTCGAACGGCTGTCGGCGTTTATAGTGGATAAGCGCAAGGCGTTCTATCTGCTTTATATCGGTGCTGCCATTTTCTGTATATTCTCGAGCGGCTGGACGCAGGTAAACGACGATCTTACAAGCTATCTGCCTGACACGACTGAGACGCGTCAGGGACTTACGATCATGGAGGAGGAGTTCGTGACGTTCGGTTCGAGCCGCATTATGGTGGACAATATCACCTACGCCGCAGCCGAGGAGCTTTCGGAGCAGATAGAGAGCACCGAGGGCGTAAAATCCGTTGAGTTCGACGGCACGGAGGAGCACTTCAAAAAGGGCGCGGCGCTGTTCTCGATAACCTACGACGGCACGGCGACTGACGAGGTGAGCATTGACGCGCTTGCCAAGGTCGAGGAGCTTCTTGACGGCTACGACGTGTACGTTACAGGCGACACGGGCGATTCCGCGTCGGCGGGGCTGGCGGCGGAAATGCAGGTCGTTATGGTGATCGCCGTTGTCATTATTCTTCTGGTGCTGCTGTTCACCTCTCATACATATATGGAAATACCCGTGCTGCTGGCGACGTTCGGTATGGCGGCGCTTATGAACAAGGGCACAAACTTTATTTTCGGCGAAATTTCGTTCGTGTCGGATTCCGTTGCGGTAGTGCTGCAACTGGCATTGGCTATCGACTACGCGATAATCCTCTGTCACCGCTACACCGAAGAACGTGCTCATCTGGAGGCGCGCGAGGCAGTCATAATCGCGCTGTCAAAGGCGATACCCGAGATCGCGGGTAGCTCTATGACAACGCTTTCGGGTCTCGGAGCGATGTGCTTTATGCGCTTCGGCATCGGCAAGGACTTGGGTCTCGTACTGATCAAGGCGATAATACTCAGCCTTCTTGCGGTATTTACGCTTATGCCGGGACTGCTTATGAGCTTCAGCGGACTTATTGACAAGACGCACCACAAAAACTTCGTTCCGCAGATAACGGGCTGGGGCAAGCTCGCGGTAAAAACGCGCTTTGTTATGCCGCCGCTGTTTGTTCTGCTGATAATCGCGGGCTTTATTTTCTCGAACAAATGTCCCTACGCCTATGGTCAAACGGGACTTACCACCACGCGCAAGAACGATTCGCAGATAGCGACTGAAACGGTCAACGGCACATTCGGCAGCGTGAATACGCTTGCGGTGCTCGTTCCCAACGGCGACTACGAAAAAGAGGGGCAGCTTCTGCGCGAGCTTGAAAGGATGTCCGAGACAGACACCGTTCTCGGTCTGGCGAACGTTGAGGCAATGGACGATTACGTTCTCACCGATAAGCTCACGCCGCGTCAGTTCGCCGAAATGACCGACCTTGACGTTGAGGTCGCGCGGCTGCTCTACTCCGCCTACGCGGTGAATATGGAGACCTACGGGCAGCTCGTTTCGGGAGTGGACGAGTACGGCGTGCCGCTTATAGATATGTTTATGTTCCTCTACGACCAGATGGAGGAGGGGTACGTTACTCTTGAGGGCGAAATGGCAGATACTATCGAGGATCTGCACACGCAGCTTTCCGACGCTAAATTACAGCTTCTCGGCGAGAATTACAGCCGTCTTGTGCTAACGCTGAACCTTCCCGAGGAGAGCGACGAAACGTTCGCGTTTCTCGATACCCTCCACAAGACCGCCGCAAAGTACTACCCCGAAAACAGCTTTCTCGTAGGCAACTCGACCAGCGACTTTGACCTGTCAACGTCATTCGGCGACGACAATCTGCTGATAGGCGTTCTCACGATCGTGTTCGTGGTGCTGGTCTTGATATTCACGTTCAAGTCCTCAGGACTGCCTGTGCTGCTTATTCTGGTAATTCAGGGTTCTGTCTGGATAAACTTCTCGTTTCCGTATCTGCAGCAAGAGCCGCTGTTCTTCCTGAGCTATCTTGTTGTAAGCTCGATCCAAATGGGCGCGAATATCGACTACGCTATCGTTATCGCAAACCGCTATGTCGAGCTGAAACAGATAATGCCGCCGAAAAAGGCGGTCGTCGAATCGCTCAATCAGGCTTTCCCGACTATTGTCACCTCGGGTACTATATTGGCTTCGGCAGGTGTTCTGATCGGATTTCTGTCGACCAATCCCGCGATATCGTCTATCGGCGTTTGCCTTGGGCGGGGTACGCTCATTTCGATTTTCCTTGTAATGGGAATTTTGCCGCAGATACTGCTGCTCGGTGACGTTATTATAGACAAGACAGCGATAACCCTCAAGCGCCGTCTGCCCGTGCAGAGCCATACCGGCATTATGCGTCTTGACGGTCATGTCCGGGGATATGTGGCGGGCGTTGTTGACGGCGATTTCAGCGGACTTATCCGCGGCACGGTAAACGCGCAGCTTGAATCGGGCGCGCTTACGCATGACGAAACGGCAGCGCTGCCTGCCGAGTTTACGGGAGAGGAGGGCAATTCCGATGAAAAAGTTACGGAATAAAATTATTTCTCTTATTGCCGCGTGCGCGGTTTCTGTTTCTCCGATAACTCCCGTTTATGCGGCAGTGTCGGCAGCTTCGGCAAACACGGTAACAATATCCACTGCCGAGGAGTTCATCGCTTTTGCGGAAAATTGTTCGCTCGACAAGTGGTCATACGGCAAGACCGTAAAACTTGCTGCCGACATCAACCTTTCGGGCACGGATTTCGAGCCTGTTCCGATCTTCGGCGGAACGTTCGACGGCGCGGGGCACACTATCGACGGACTGCGAATTGACAGTACGGGCTCGCATAAAGGGCTTTTCCGCTATCTTGAGAAGAGCGCCGTCGTGAGTGAGCTGAACGTTGTCGGAACGGTCTCCCCGATGGGCAGCCGTTCCGAAATAGGCGGCATTGCGGGCGTGAACTCGGGAACGATAAGGAACTGCACGTTCAAGGGTACTGTAAGCGGCGAGAGCGGCGTGGGCGGCATAGTCGGCCGCAATGAAGAAACGGGCAGTGTTATCGGCTGTTCCGCTTCGGGAATAATCTTTGGGAAAAGCTCGACGGGCGGTATCGCGGGACGCAACGAGGGAACTCTGATAAAATGCGAAAACTTTGCGGGCGTAAATCTCACAAACCCCGACGTTTCTGGCGGTATGACGGACTTCGACCCCGGGGCGGCGATCGACCAATACACAAGTCTTACTGACGAAGAAGCAAATCTGCTCAACAGCTACTCGGATTCGGGCGGAATAGTCGGTTATTCAAGCGGAATTGTGCAAAGCTGTGTAAACACGGGTAATGTCGGATATCCACACGTCGGCTACAACATCGGCGGCATCGCTGGGCGGCAGAGCGGCTATCTCGCGGGCTGCAAAAACGGCGGAACGATAAACGGACGCAAGGAGGTCGGCGGCATTGTCGGACAGTCCGAGCCGTATCTTACGCTTGAACCCGAAAAAGAAACGCTTGAAAACCTCCGCACCGAGCTTCATATGCTGGGCGACCTTATCGACAAAACACTGAACGACGTTGAGAGCACGGGTGACGACGTTTCCGAGCGGCTCTCGAATATGAAGAAATACGCCGACGCCGCAACGGACAGCTGCGATACAATGCTGAACGGCGTAAAGGATTTCGTCGACGGAAACGTTGACATAATCAACACCGTAACCGCCGATATCACCAACGCGCTTGATAAAATAGCGCCCGCCATGGACGAACTGGCGGAGGTAGGCGGCAGCATAAGCGAAATGTCCGACGATCTGAGCGCCGCTATGGACTGTCTTAAGGACGTTGCGGACGTAAGCGATTCGGCGATGACCGAGATTAAAGCCGCGCTCGACAAAATGAAGACCGCCTCGGACGATCTGAACAAAGCAGCCAAGAACTTTAAAGAGGCTGTCGAGGCGCTTACAGACGGGGTAGTCTCGAACGATGACGGCGATATTGCGGATGCGTCCGAAAACTTGGAGAAAGCCGCCGATCGGCTTGGCGGCGCGCTGGAAGATATGGACGGCGCAGCTGAAGAGCTTGACCGCGCTCTCACGGATGCGGGGCTTGCAGAGGGCGACAGTAACACGGTATCGGGTAATTCGGAAAACATCGCCGCTCCGGTTGTCCCCGAAACTCCGACAGAGCCCGAAGAACCCGATCGTCCGACACTCCCGTTTGAACCAAATATCCCCGACGGCGCGGACAAGGACATTGACGAGATAATCGACACTGTAAGGGATAATTGGGAAAAGGCGAAAGACCCGCTGAAGGATTCCGCGAACTCAATGGAAAAGGCAGCGGAGAGCCTTAACGCGGCGTTTGAGAAGCTGCAGAGCGCGGCTGAAAAGCTCGATCCCGTATCCGACGACGTTAAAAACGCGCTTGATAAATTCGATGACGCGGCGAACGCTGCGTCAGCTATCGGCAAATCGCTGGAGAGCGCGTTCACGTCCTTTGGCGACGCGATTCGCGGGTTGACCGAGGACGGTCCCAAGGAATTTCTGTTGCTGGGCGACGACGATTTCCGAGAGGCAGGCAATACGCTCCAAGGCTCGGTAAACTCGATAACGGACGACCTCGAGTCGCTCAACAAGCAGCTAAATGCAAACAGCGGAGTTGTCGCGGACGATCTCCGTGCGATAAACGATCAGCTCCGCGTTATAGCCGATCTGGTGATCGATGCGGTAGCCGATATCGAGGACACAGCCTCAAATCCCTCTGTCGATGACAGCTATCAGGATACGTCCGACAAGGATATCGCGGCGACGCGTCAGGGTAAAGTCACCGACTGCGAAAACAGCGGCGAAGTAACGGGTGACCGCAACGTCGGCGGCATAGTCGGCGCAATGGCAGTCGAATTCGATCTCGATCCCGAGGGCGACCTTTCGGAGAATATGCGTTTCGGTGCGACTTACGAGAGCAAATCGGTTCTCCAGAACAGCAAAAACTACGGGCTTATCACTGCCAAAAAGGACTGCACGGGCGGTATTGTCGGACGTATGGAGCTTGGAACGGCGCTCGACTGTCAAAGCTATGGCGAGGTTGCTGGCGGCAGCAACTACGTCGGCGGTATCGCGGGATACTCCGACGCGGTGGTTCGTGATTGTTTTGCGAAATGCGTGCTTTCGGGGAGCAGCTATGTCGGCGGTGTTACGGGCTGGGCAAAAAATCTGCGCGGCTGCTACGCTATCGCCACTGTTAAAGAGGGCGACGAATACGTCGGCGCGCTTTCGGGCAGCATAAAGGAGGACGGCGTTCTCACGGGCAACCGCTTTGTCGATACAGGCGTTGCGGGCGTCGACGGCATAAGCTACGCCGACCGCGCGGAGCCTGTCGGTTTTTCGGAGCTTGTGAAAACACAGAGCGTTCCCAAGGAGTTCACAACGTTCAATATTATTCTCAAAGCGGACGATAAGATCGTCGAAAAGATACCGTTCGGGTACGGCGACGACCTTTCAAAGATAACGCTCCCCGAGGTTCCCGCGCAGAATGGCAGCTTCGGCAAATGGAGCGAATTTGACACAACGGGGCTTATGTCCGATATTACCGTTGAGGCGGTCTACGCGCCGTGGATAACCATTGCGGCGAGCGAAGAGCAGCAGAACAAGCTGGCGTTGGCGCTTGCCGAGGGGCAGTTCACCGACGACGTTATGCTTCACGCGGAGAACGGTACGGCAACTCCGCCTATTACAAGCGGCAGCGACGCAAAAGTTCTCAATGTTTCCCTTACGGGAACGGGGTTGGACGACGCGGATACCGTTCCGATCAGGCTGCTGAATGTCGGCGGAGGAAACGCCGCGGTATGGCGGCTCGACAACGGTAGCTGGCAGAGCGTTCCGTTTGAGCGCAGCGGGCAGTATCTTCTTCTCAAAATGACAGGAACGGAGAATACGTTCTGCATTCAGCCGCAGCAGACGGATATTTTGCCGATAATTATTATCGCGGCATCGGCGGCTGTCGTTATCGTAGTAATTGTGGTTATCGTCAAAGCGTTCAAGAAGAAAAAGTCAAAAGTGAAAACGGCAGCGAAAAAATAAAAAAACGGCGTTGAACGAAAGGTTCAACGCCGTTTTCTGCGGCAAAAGGAGCGGCAGTTATGCCGCTCCCGTTTTTTCAATTAACCCAGAACTACCTCAACGGTATGCTCGCCGCCGTCAAAAGCGGGAATAACGTTTCCGTCAACGGGCTTGCCGTCCACTGTCATGGACTTAACGCCTGCGCATACGTGGTTCGGATTGGACACGCTTACGTTGTAGGTCGCGCCGCGGAATTGACGCGAGATCTTGAAGCCGTCCCACTCGTGCGGAATGGACGGGTCGATCTTTAAGCCGTCGTACTGCGGCTTAACGCCGAGGATATACTGCGAGATCGCGACGAAATTCCAAGCCGCCGTACCCGTAAGCCACGAGTTCTTAGCCTCGCCGTGACGCTTGCCGTCCTTACCCGCGATCATCTGCGCGTAAACGTACGGCTCGGTACGGTGCAGATCGCTCATCTCCTCGCGGAAAGCGGGAGCGATTTTGCTGTAATACTCGAACGCCTTGTCGCCATGACCTACGGCAGCCTCAGCGCAGATAATCCACGCGTTGTTGTGGCAGAACACACCCGCGTTCTCCTTGTAGCCTCCCGGGTATGTGGAAATCTCGCCGTACTCGATCTTGTAGGTCGTGAACGCGGGATTGTTCAGCACCAGACCGTGCTTGCTGTTGAGGTACTTGTCAACGCTCTCAAGTGTCTTGATATCGCAGCCCTTGTCCTTGCCAAGCCCCGCGAGAACGCACCAACCCTGCGGCTCAATGAATATCTTGCCCTCCTCGCACTCATGAGAGCCGACCTTGTTTCCGTTGTGGTCGTAAGCGCGGAGGAACCACTCGCCATCGTAGCCTTTTTCAACGGTAGCCTTGCGCATTTTCTCGATTTCCGCCTCGGCGCGCTTTGCCTCAGCTTCGTCGCCCTTAAGACGACACATAGCCGCGTACTCGGGCGCGATAAAGCAGAACATACCTGCGATCATTACCGATTCCGCGTTCTGCGAATAGAACGGCGGTTCGGTGAACATTTCCTTATTGTTGTAGGTCTGGAAGCTCTCGCCGGGCTTGTCAGAGAAGCACGAGAGGTTCAGACAGTCGTTCCAGTCCGCGCGTCCCGAAAGCGGCAGCCCGTGCGGTCCGATCTTCGTGCAGACGTGATTAAACGCGCGCTTGCAGTGGTCGAGCATGGTATCCGCAAGCTCCGTTTTGTTCTCGTAGGGTACTTTCTCGTCGAGAATGGAAACGTCGCCCGTCTCCTTGACATACTGCGCGACCGCCAAAATCATCCACAGCGGATCGTCATTGAAGTTTGAGCCGAGCTCGTGGTTGCCCATTTTCGTAAGCGGCTGATACTGGTGATAAGCGCCGCCGTCCTCGAGCATTGTCGCCGCAAGGTCGATAAGACGCTCACGCGCTCTCTCGGGTATCTGGTGCACGAAGCCGAGCAAGTCCTGATTGCTGTCGCGGAAGCCCATTCCTCTGCCGATACCGCTCTCAAAGTAAGACGCGGAGCGCGACATATTGAACGTAACCATGCACTGATACTGGTTCCAGATGTTGACCATACGGTTGACTTTCTCGTCGGGAGAGCTTACCGTATACTGCGTGAGCAGCTTGTCCCAGTAGTTCTTCAGGCTCTCGAACAGTTTGTCCGCCTTTTCGGGAGTATTGCAGAGGTCGATCATCTCAAGCGCCTTTTTCTTGTTGATAACGTTCTTGAGCTCCTTTTTGCCGCCAACGCCGTCAACGGTATACGAAACAATAATGCCGTCGTAATTGCCGCTCTTGTCAAATTTCTCGTCGGTGGGCATTTCAACATAACCGAGGCAGAACACCAACTCCTTACTCTCGCCCGGAGCGAGCTCCAGCTCGATATAATGCGAAGCGACAGGCGACCAGCCCTCCGCGACGGAGTTGTGCGGCTTGCCCTCAAATACCGCGTCGGGGCGCTCAAAGCCGTTGTACAGCCCGAGAAAGCTCTCGCGGTCAGTGTCGAAACCCTGTACAGGAACGTTTACGGTGTAGAACGCGAAATGATCGCGGCGCTCCTTGTACTCGGTTTTGTGGTAAATGGTTGAGCCGACAATCTCCACTTCGCCCGTATTGAAGTTTCTCTGAAAATTTGTGGTATCGTCGTTCGCGTCCCACAGACACCACTCCAAGAAACTTGTCAGTTTAAGTGACTTCTTGTCGGAGCTTTCGTTGGTGATAGTGACCTTCTGAACCTCGCCGTTGAAGTCCTGCGGCACAAAAAACTTAACCGAAGCCTTAACGCCGTTCTTTTTGCCCGTGATTATCGTATAGCCGAGACCATGACGGCACTCGTACTCATCGAGCTCGGTTTTTACGGGAGACCAGCCGGGATTCCAGACGGTATCGCCGTCTTTAAGATAGAAGTATCTGCCTCCCATATCAACGGGAACATTGTTATAGCGGTAGCGTGTAATTCTGCGCAGGCGCGCGTCCTTGTAGAAACTGTATCCGCCCGCCGTGTTTGAGATGAGCGAGAAGAAGCCCTGTGTTCCGAGGTAGTTTATCCACGGATAGGGTGTGCGCGGAGACGTGATGACGTACTCCTTTGCGCTGTCGTCAAAATGACCAAATTTCATAAGCTGAACCGTCCTTTCGGTAATAATTTTTTTACCTAATTTAAAGTATACAACAAATGAGCAAAAAAAACAAGGGCTGAAAACGGTTACACAAGCATAATATATGTAACAAATTTTCGCTGTGTTTTATGGTGGTTTTGACGAAAAACTATAATAAAGGTTATTCGAGTTTTGTCGTTTTGTTAATTTAAGCGTTGCCGTGCAGCGTGAAAAAGCAAAATCTAACAGCCGGGTGCAGCGCCAAAGCTCCCTTACGGCTCTTGCCGCAAGGGAGTTAAGTTCATAAATTATTCGTTATCCTGCAAAGCGTCATAGCCGCTTTCGCCGGTGCGAATCTTTACAACGTCGGCAACGTCGTAAACGAAGATTTTTCCGTCGCCGATCTTGCCGGTGTACAGAACGCTCTTAGCGGTTTCGACAACCGACTCGACGGGAACCTTGCACACAACGATCTCCATTTTGATTTTGGGCAGCAGATGAGTTTCGATAGGCACGCCGCGGTAGTATTCCGTAGCGCCCTTCTGCATTCCGCAGCCGAGAACGTTCGTGACCGTCATACCCGTAATTCCGATACCGGACATCGCGTTCTTGAGTGCCTCGATATGTTCCTGTTTGGTGATGATAACCACCTTGGACATATGAACGCCGTCGCTCGGGGTGTATTTCTTGTGAACCACGGGAACAGACTTCTCGTTTGAAGCAGCCCCGACTTTCTTGTCGACCTGAGCCAAAGTATCGACCTCTTTCTCGCGTCCCGAAGCGGTTGTTTCGATCTGCATCGAGGGGATAAAGTCTGCGTAAGAGCTGGGCAGACCGTGTTCCGTCGCGTCCAGCCCGACGATCTCCTCGTGACGGGAAACGCGCAGCCCGATAGTTTTTTTAATGATAATGAACGTAAGCGATATCATCACGCCCGTCCACAAAAGCACCGCCAGAACGCCGACCGCCTGAATACCCAGTTGAGCAAATCCGCCGCCGTAGAACAGTCCGCGCATTTTAGCGTCGGGATCGGTGAGCGCTGCAACGCCGCCGTTCTGACCTTCGCCCGTCGCGAACAATCCGACCGCCAGAGAACCCCAGATACCGTTGCAGAAATGTACCGCGACCGCACCGACGGGGTCATCGATATGCAGCTTGTAGTCGAGCAGCCAAACGCCGAACACAACAAGGAAACCGGAGACAAGACCGATTATCGCCGCGCCAACGCAGTCGGTATCGGCGCAGGGCGCTGTTATAGCGACCAAGCCCGCCAGCGAGGCGTTAAGGCACATGGAAACGTCGGGTTTTCCGTTTTTCAGCCATGTGAATATCATTGTCGTGCAAGTCGCCACTGCGGGAGCTACAGTTGTGGTGAGGAAGATGTTCGCAAGGTGCTCAACATTGTCGGCGGCAGCGCCGTTAAATCCGTACCAACCGAACCAAAGAATGAACACGCCCAGCGCTCCCAGCGTCATCGAGTGACCAAGAATAGCTCTCGGCTTGCCGTCCTTGCCGAATTTTCCGATACGAGGACCTACCATTGCCGCGCCGATAAGCGCGCACACGCCGCCTGCCATGTGAATTGCCGTCGAGCCCGCGAAGTCAACGAAACCGAGCTGCGTAAGCCAGCCGCCGCCCCATATCCAATGCGCCTCCACGGGGTAGATTATCGCGGAGATAACTCCCGAGTAAATGCAGTAGCTGATGAACTTCGTGCGCTCCGCCATAGCGCCCGAAACGATAGTCGCCGCAGTCGCGCAGAATACGAGGTTAAACACAAATTCCGCACATCTGTCAAAGCTTGAAAAGTTGCCGAGGATATCCATAGTCGGAATGCCCACCAGCCCGAACAGCGCGTCCTCGCCGAGCATCAGCCCGAAGCCGATAAGCACGAATGTCACCGTGCCGATACAGAAATCCATAAGGTTTTTCATTATGATGTTTCCGGCGTTTTTCGCGCGGGTCATACCCGTTTCCACCATTGCGAAGCCCGCCTGCATAAAGAATACCAGCGCCGCTCCTATCAGGTACCAGATACCGTTGCCGTCGCCAACGTTAAACATCGTTGAGTTGACGACTTCCTCGGCGCTCGCCGCTCCGAGCACCGTCAAGATTGCGTTCATTTAAGACCGCCCCTTTCATTTCGTTCTTTTATCTAAACAAAAGAGGCTATGAGATAAACTCGCCGTTGAGTTTATCTCATAGCCTCTTTGCTATGTCTTTATTATACTCGCTTTATCGGAAAATGTCAAGCGGTTTTTGCAAGATTTTAGATTATTTCTTGCATTTTGTGGTAATTCACCAAATTCAACTTTAAATACCTTACCCTTGAGCGCATACTGCACAAAAGCTGTAAAATGTAGTGATATCTTCCATTGTTCAAAGCAAACTTTTCCCATTAAAAGCCGCTGCACATTTTTCCCGTTAATTTATAACTTAGAATAACGCAGATAAATTTGCAGAAAATACTACCGTAAACTTTCAAAAAGGAGCTGAATTTCCACATGAGCAAACAAACTCAAAGCTATATTAAGAGCGCGGCTGCAGGCGTTATTACGGGCGGACTGGCGTTTATGGCGGTCAAATCGCTCACCGACAACCGCCGTTTCAAACGCAAGTCCGCGGCAAAAGCGTTTAAGGTGCTCGGCAATTTTATGGACGCGTTCTGAGGTTAATGCGTTAAAATGAAACCGCACGGTACGACAGCCGTGCGGTTTTTACTATGTAAAGCATTTCCCGTTTCGTTTTCGCTTAATCGAGAAATACTCTCAACGCCTTGCTTTTGCTCTGCGAACGCAGCTTTCTGAGCGCCTTTGCTTCTATCTGGCGAATTCTCTCCCGCGTTACTTTAAACTGTCTGCCGACCTCCTCGAGGGTATGCGAGCGGTCGTAACCGACGCCGTAGCGGAACTTGAGCACCTCGCGTTCGCGTTCGGGGAGCGTGTTCAGCGCCTTGTTCAGCTCGTCCTTGAACACCGCCTGCATTGCCGTGTCGATAGGCGCGGGCGCGTCCTCGTCGGGGATAAAGTCGCCGAGATAGCTGTCCTCCTCCTCGCCGACGGGAGCCTCCAGCGAAACGGGATCCTGCGCGATACGAATTATTTCGCGAACTCTGTCCGGCGTGAGGTTAAGCTCCTGTGCCACCTCGTCGACGGTTGGTTCGTGACCGTTCTCGTGCAGCAGCTTGTTCTGCGCTTTTTTTACGCGTGTAATGGTTTCCACCATGTGCACGGGAATGCGTATCGTTCTCGCCTGATCCGCGATAGCCCGCGTTATCGACTGGCGTATCCACCACGTCGCGTATGTCGAAAACTTGTATCCCTTGGTGTGGTCAAATTTCTCGACCGCCTTGATAAGTCCGCTGTAGCCCTCCTGTATCAGATCGAGCAGCGGCATTCCGCGCCCGACGTAGTGTTTCGCAATGCTTACGACAAGCCGCATATTTGCGGTGATCAGCCTGTCGCGCGCCTGTTCGTCGCCCTCGGCGATCCTCTCCGCAAGCTGTATTTCCTCGTCTGCGGTAAGCAGCGGAATTTTTCCTATCTCGCGCAGATGTATCTTCACAGGGTCGTCGAGACTTGTGCTGCCCTTATCTCCGCCATCCTCGCCGATCTCCAGAGCCTTGTTCAAGTCGTCCTCCACGGTGAAGTCGTCGTCTATTTTAATATTGTTTTGATCAAGGAACTCGCTGAGCTTGTCAAGGTCGACATCCGCCTCGTCGATAACGTTGTATATCTCCTTTGTGGATAGTGTGCCGGTCTGTCTGCCTCTTTCCAGAAGCTCGTTAAATATGCTCTTCTCGGTATTGTTCATTTGCAGATCCTTTCAATAGACTTACTATATGTACATTTTATTCCAAAAAATCCTTTAACTTTCTGCTTCTTGTAGGGTGACGAAGTTTCCGCAGAGCCTTGGTCTCTATCTGGCGTATTCTTTCCCTTGTTACCTTAAATTCCGCGCCGACCTCCTCAAGCGTGCGCTGTCTGCCGTCAATAAGCCCGAAGCGCAGTATGATAACGCGCTTTTCGCGCTCGGTAAGCGTATCAAGAACCTCCCCGAGCATTTGCTTCAGCATGGAGTTGCAAGCCTCGTCGGCGGGCGCGGGCGCGTCCACGTCAGGAATAAAGTCGCCGAGATGGCTGTCCTCCTCCTCACCGATGGGCGTTTCGAGCGACACGGGATCCTGCGCGATACGGATTATCTCGCGAACCTTGTCGACGTTCATATTCAGATATTCCGCGATCTCGTCCTCGGAGGGCTCGCAGCCGTTCTCGTGCAAAAGCTGGCTCTGTGCCTTCTTCACCTTGGTAATTGTTTCCACCATGTGCACGGGAATACGTATCGTTCTCGCCTGATCGGCGATAGCACGGGTTATAGACTGTCTTATCCACCACGTAGCGTAGGTGGAGAATTTAAATCCCTTTGTGTAGTCGAATTTCTCAACCGCCTTGATAAGCCCCATATTTCCCTCTTGTATCAGGTCGAGGAACTGCATTCCGCGGCGGACGTACTTTTTCGCGATACTCACCACCAGACGCAGATTTGCCTCTATAAGGCGCTTTTTCGCGTAAGCGTCGCCCGTTTCCATACGCGCGGCAAGCTCGATCTCCTCCTCCGTAGACAGCAGCGGTATTCTGCCTATATCCTTGAGGAAGCTCTTCACCGAGTCGTCGGGAAGCATAACATCGGCGTCCGAGCTGTCAACATAGTCGCGGTCGGAATAGTCCAGAATGTTGTCAATATCGAGATCGGCGTCGAAATCGTCCACGATTTCAATGTTCATTGCGGCGATCTTATCGTAAATACGGTTGATCTGATCCGCGTTGAAATTCAGCTCTTCCAACGCGTCGGTTATCTCCTTTGCGGTAAGGCTGCCTTTCTGTTTGCCCTGATTAAACAATTCCTCCAGAGCGTTGGGTGATACGTTGTTCTCACTCATTATATTTTTCTCTCCTCCAGCTTTCGCGCCAGCGCCAGCATTTCCTCGTCCGACATATCGGCGTACTGCTTTTCGTCTGCGCCCTTTTCATAATTATTTAATACTTCTATAAAATCCGCTAGTGCCGTTTTGTCGTTTGCGAACGTGTTATCGGTTACTATCTGAATTATTCTGCCCATTTCCCTCGCGTCAAATTCCTCGTTGAACACAGAAATATCGGGTTCGCCGCCGTTTTCAAGCGTTTTTGCCAAAAATCCGTAAACGCGTTTATTAAACTCGGTGACAAATCCTGTTTTTATCTTCGAAGAAATTTTTTCCAGAGCCTCGGGATTGTTGTACAGATAGCATATTATCCCGCGTTCCGCCTTTTCCTCTTTCGGAGTTTTCAGCGCGTCGGGATTTATTTTGTCGGGAGCGCGTTTCGGAACGGCGTGCAACTGCTTGTTCGCTCTGCCTCTGTTCCTCGCGATCTCACGCTCGACCGCCGCTTTTATCGTTTCCACGGGTATCGACGACTCCCGCGCCGCCCTGCTTATGTAGACTGCCCTGTCGATCTCGTTATTGATCTGCGCCAGAAACGTTACCGCTTTTTTCAGATAAACTGCTCTGCCGTCATCGGTACTCAGATCGTGACCCGATGTGAGCTTGTCCATTTCGTAGGCGATCGCACTGCCCGATTTCTCGATAAGCAGCCTGAAAGCCTCCGCGCCGAATTTCTTTATAAACTCGTCGGGGTCTTTCGCGCCGTCCATTTGCAACACTCTCGCGCGAACCCCCGCCTCGGACAGCAGGTTGATACCGCGCGATGCGGCGAGCTGCCCCGCGTTGTCGCTGTCGTAGGAAAGTATGACCTCCTTTTTGCCCAGCCGCGAGATCAGATTTGCCTGCTGCGACGTGAGCGACGTTCCCAGCGACGCGACCGCGCTGTCAAAGCCTGCTTGGTGCAGGGCGATAACATCCATATACCCCTCGCAGAGTATGAAATAGTCCGCCTTGGAATTTTTGGAAACGTTCAGCGCGAACAGCATATCGCTCTTGTGGAATATCTGCGTTTCCGCACTGTTGAGATATTTCGGGATATTCTTGTCCTCCGAGAGCGTCCGTCCTCCGAAAGCCGCGACGTTTCCGCGCGTATCAAAAATCGGGAACATAACGCGGTTTCTGAACTTGTCGTACATTTTATTGTTGTTCGCCGCCAACAGCGAACCGTCCGCAAGCTCAAAATCCGAGTAGCCCAGCTTTTTCATATAATAATGCAGATCGTGATAATCGTCGACCGCATACCCCAGCCCGAAACGCCTTATCGTATGGTCGGACAGTCCGCGCCGCCGCAGATAGTCCAGCCCCGCTGCGCCCTCGGGGGAGAAAAGCTGCTTATGGAAATATTTTCCTGCCTCGCGGTTCATTTCGTAGAGCCGTCGACGTTTCTGCGCCGAGCCGTCGTCCTTGTCCTCGGGCATCGGCATACCCGCACGCTGCGCCAGGAACCGCACAGCGTCCATATAGTCGAGGTTCTCGATAAGCCTTATGAACGTCACAACGTCGCCGCCGACGCCGCAGCCGAAGCAGTGGAACAATCCCTTATCGGGAGAAATGCTGCACGACGGAGACTTCTCCGAATGGAAAGGGCAGCGGCACATATAAGAACCGCCTGTGCGCTTTAATTCAACATAACCCTGCGCAACCGACAAAATATCGTTCTTGTCGTGAAGCTCACGCATAAAATCCTCGGATAAGCGCAACGTGTCACCCCTTTCCCATGAACTACGAGATATACCCCGAATTCCAGCCCCTCGGAATACACAGCTTGCTGAAATAGTCCACCGCGTATTCGTCGGTCATGCCGCTGATGAAGTCGCCGACCGCGGTCTCAAGCCCGTCTCTTTCGGCAAGCTCCTTGTAGAGCTGCGGCATTTCGTCCTTGTTCTTGAAAAAATAGTTATAGAGATACTCGACGATATGTCCCGCCTTGTCCTTTTCGGCGATCGTCTTTTCCGCTCTGTAAACGCGCTCGAACATAAAGTTTCTGAGCTCCCCGAACGCGCTTTCTGTGGTTTCATCAAACAGAATTTTCTCGCCGCTGTTCTCGACAAGCGAGCGCACAAGGCACGTTATCCTCGCGGATTTCGTCGCCCCAAGCGTTTTCACGGGGAACTCGGGAAGATCGCTCTGCTTGATGACACCGCCGCGTATCGCGTCCTCGATATCGTGATTTACATACGCGATCTTGTCGCAAAACCGCACCACCATGCCCTCGCGCGTTACGGGGGGAGCGGACGAGCCTCGGTGCGCGACAATGCCGTCCACCACCTCGAACGTGAGGTTCAGCCCCTTGCCGTCCTTTTCAATTACCTCGACGACGCGCTTGCTTTGGAGATTGTGCGCGAAGCCGTTTGGGAGCAGTTTGTTCAGCACGCGCTCGCCGTCGTGACCGAACGGTGTGTGCCCGAGGTCGTGACCGAGCGCGATAGCCTCCGTCAGATCCTCGTTCAAGCCGAGCGCGCACGAGACCGTCCGCGCTATCTGGCTCACCTCAAGCGTGTGCGTTAGCCGCGTGCGATAGTGGTCACTGTGCGGTATCAAAAACACCTGCGTCTTGTGCTTCAGTCGGCGAAAGGAGTTACAGTGGATAATGCGGTCGCGGTCGCGCTGAAAATCCGTCCGAAAATCGCACGGCTTCTCATATACCTTGCGTCCGCGGCTGTCCTCCGACCTGCACGCGTACTCGCTTAAAGTGACCCTTTCGTTCTCTATAATGCGTTCACGCGGCAGCACGGCGATCCCTCCTTTGTCCCTCTGTAATTATATACAATTTTCGACCCCGAAACACCTTTTTTTATTTAGAAATTCTACGTTTTACGCAAAATCAAACCATATTTTTTGTACACTTTCCATAACAATTTTGCCGTTGCAGCAGTCAATCAGCTTTTTCTTCAGCTTCTCTGAAAGCTCCTCGCGGACGAAAAGCGAGATCTTCACATTGTCGGCGAAGTCCTCCGAGGACACGCGCACATCCAGCTCCGTGAATATCTGCGGCAGCCGCCCGTACAGCGAGTAATCGACCGAGATCTCGAGCTGCTCCGCGAGCGCCATGACCTTGATCTTCGCCGCGTCGACCGCGTCCTTAGCGCCGCGCGAATACGCCCGCACCAGACCTCCCGCGCCGAGCAGCACGCCGCCGAAATAGCGCGTCACCACACAAACCACGTCGGTCAGCCCTTCCTTGCGCAGGACCTCGTAGATTGGCACGCCCGCCGTTCCCGAGGGCTCGCCGTCGTCGGAGTGGCGCGCGGCGGAGTTTTCGCGGAGGATATATGCATAGCAGTTGTGGGTCGCCTTGCGGTGCATAGCACGTATCTTGTTTATGAACTCCACCGCCTGCTCCTCGGTCTCCACGGGCGCGAGATAGCCTATAAACTCCGATTTTTTCTCAATAAACCGCGCCTCGCAGCGTTCGGCAATAGTTTTGTATTCCACCGCACTCTCCTAAAAATTATTCGCAGCCGTCATATTTTTGCAAAATTCGCCCTCAGCGACAACAAAAACTCACGCACAAAGACTTATGCGTGAGTTTCGTTTTTGAGAACTAAAAGCGCATTACTTGCCCATATTGTAACGCTTTTTAAATCTGTCAACACGTCCGCCGCTGTCAACCAGCTTCTGCTTACCGGTATAGAACGGGTGGCACTTGGAGCAGATCTCGACCTTGATGTCCTTCTTCGTGGAACGTGTTTCTATAACGTTTCCGCAAGCGCACTTGATAGTTGTAGCCTCGTATGCGGGATGAATTCCCTCTTTCATGATTGTCACCTCAATCCGTATTTACATCATAATACTTATCAATTATACCACATCGATTTCAAAAAATCAAGTGTTTTTGTCAATTTTCTTATGACAATTTGTAGAAATTAAGGCTTAAAAACCGATAATTTTTGTGAAATCCGCCGACAGCTTCTCTTGGAGCGCAACTGCCTCGGACTTATCTGCGCCTTTGGTGGTGTAGTAAACCTTGATCTTCGGCTCAGTGCCCGAGGGTCTGATGATAACGGAAGCGTCGTCCTCAAGATTATAGGTGATAACGTCGGACTTAGGCAGCGTTACAGCGCTTGTAGAGCCGTCCGCCATGGTCTTTACGGAGGCGGTGTAGTCAGTAACGGCAAGAACATTCAAGCCGCCAATCGTCTTGGGAGCGTTCGCGCGAAGCCCCGCCATGATCTCTTTCATGCGCTCCATGCCCGACGCGCCCTCGCAGGTGAAGTTGCCAAGCTTGTTGAAGTAAACGCCGTACTCGTCATACATCTTTTTGCGCGCTTCTATAAGCGAAACGCCCTTAGTGCGGTAGTACGCCGCCATTTCACATATCAGCATGGAAGCCACGACAGCGTCCTTGTCGCGCACGTAGCCGCCCGCCAGATAGCCGTAGCTCTCCTCGAAGCCGAAGATATAGCGCTCCTCTTCGCAGTCCTTTTCAAGCAGACCGATCTGCTCGCCGATGAACTTGAAGCCCGTCAGCACCTCGCGCAGCTCCACGCCGTACTTCGCGCAGATCGCCTTGGTGATGTCCGAGGTAACGATCGTCTTGACCGCAACAGGGTTCTTGGGCATTTTGCCGAGAGCAATGCGCTCCTTACAGATATATTCGAGCAGCAGCGCACCCGTTTCGTTACCCGTGAACAGCTCGTAATGGTCGCCGTCGGGAACTGCGATACCTACACGGTCGCAGTCGGGATCGGTTGCGAGCAGCAAATCGGGCTTTTCCTTTTCGCAGAGGTTAAGACCGCACTGAAGCGCCTCGCGTATCTCGGGGTTCGGGAACGGACAGGTCGGGAAGTTTCCGTCGGGGTTCTCCTGCTCGGGAACGACGACAACGTCCTTTACGCCGATCTCCTTGAGAATGCGGCGGACGGGCTTGTTACCCGTACCGTTGAGGGGAGTATAAACGACCTTGAGATTGCTGGTCGGCACAAGGTCGCTGTGCAGGCTTTGCTCGCGAACCTTAGCAATGTATTCGTCGATAACGGAGTCCTCAATATAGCTTACCGAGCCGTCTGCGACAGCCTTGTCGAAATCGACCGACTTCACGCCGCTGAAAATGTCAATCTTGTTGATCTTGGAAAGCACAATATCCGCCGCTTCAAGAGTAAGCTGGCAGCCGTCCGAGCCGTAAACCTTATAGCCGTTGTATTTTGCGGGGTTGTGGGACGCCGTAACGACGATACCCGCACCGCATTTCAGCTTGCGGACTGCCCATGAAAGCATGGGGGTGGGCATAAGTTCCTTATAAATATGAACCTTTATGCCGTTCGCGGCAAGCACCTCGGCTGCGCTCCTGGCAAAATAATCGGACTTGTTGCGGCTGTCGTAGGCGATCGCGACGCTCTTTTCAACGCCGTTTTCGAGAATGTACTCCGCGAGACCCTGAGTAGCCTTTTTAACGGTGTAGACGTTCATGCGGTTAGTGCCCGCGCCGATAACGCCGCGCAGTCCGCCCGTACCGAACTCCAGATCGCGGTAGAAACGGTCGTTTTTGCCGTCCTCGTCGCCCGAAACGCTCTCCAGCTCAACCTTGAGATCGGGATCGGCAACTGCCTTGTCCAGCCAAAGCTCATACATTTTCTGAATATCTGCCATAAGAAGAAACCTCCTGAAAAAATATTTATAATAACGATTACATTATAACATATTTAATTGAAAATTTCAATAGTTTTGTAAAATGCTTACAAAAATTTTTACGGATAATGGAGAATTTTTTATATCAGCGTTAAGTTAATGCTTAACAAACTTAAATGATTTTTTATTTGCATGATCGAACAGAACCGTTCTATATGCCCGTCCAAAGGCATATACTGTACAAAATTTCCAAATAAACACGGAGGTATCAAAAATGAAAATAAACAAGAGGTCTTTTAAGTTAACGCTTTCAATGATAGGGTGCTTTGTGCTGCTTGCGATTTGCGCGAGAGTAACGGAGAGAGCGCTGCCGACCGCCGCCGAGGTCTCCGAAAAACCGATTATCGTACTTGATGCGGGGCACGGCGGAATGGACTCCGGAGCGGTGGGCGTGACAGGCGTTCTCGAAAAGGACATAAACCTGTCAATAGTTCTCACTTTGCGCGATATGTTGGAGATGTCGGGCTTTGAGGTCGTGCTGACACGCGACGAGGACATTTCAATATACGACCCCGGAATTACGGGAATACGCAACCAGAAGCTCAACGATATGGACAACCGCCTGAAAATAATCCAAAACTATCCCGACAGCATTTTTTTGTGCATTCATCAGAACAATTTCACCGATCCGCAATATTTCGGCGGGCAGATGTTCTACAACAATAACAATCCCGACAACCGCACACTCGCGCAGATAATGCAGAACCGCTTTGCCGCTCTCCAGCCGGGCAACGACCGCGAGATAAAGCTCTCGGGAGAGGAGCTGTTTCTGCTGAAATCCAATAAAAACCCCTCTCTGATGATAGAGTGCGGTTTCCTCTCAAATCCCGAGGAGGAGGCAAATCTCTCGACATGGGAGTATCAGCAGAAGGTCGCGTTTACGATCTTGGGCGGCGTTATGGAGTATCTTGATACCGTTGAAACGTCTATGCCGCCGACGGATAATTCCGCGGCGCAGATAACCGAATAGCGAAAAAACGCTCCCCCGATTTTGCTCGGGGGAGCTTTCTTGTTTTGGCGATTATCACAAGTAAGTCATAGAAATTTTAAAGTCACAACTTATGATATAGAACATTTTACTTCTGCCTCACCCTTAACATTCACAATTAACCTCATTTTGTACCTGTGTGTAAGACCGAGAGCCTTTTCAAAATCTACCCTATATTCAATTTGCGCATATTTGTTGCCTCCCCATAATCCACCTTGATTACTTGAACATATAATAGGGGGGTCACATTCGGTAATAATCGGGTATTTCTGATTGATATAATTTTCTTTGTGATATTCAACAGTGCGACTATCAACCGTAACGTAATTCTGATCTTCATCCCAAGTGAAATGACCCTTTATATACATCTGTGCAAGCTTTGGACTGGTACCTGTTTCAGGTAAATAATAAACATCATACCACCCCATCCACCATGTGTCTTGAGTTCCCGCAAGCGCTTCCACGCCGTTTGTATCAGCCTCGTACAACGACATCACAAAGCGATAATCGCCATCAACATATTCATCTGTGCTGACAAGAACGAAGTCACTGTCGTCGGGAGCTTCTTCAACATCATATCCGTCGACTTGTTTTCCAATAGTAGCAAATTCATCCTGTTGGTATACCTCATAATGTATGCCGTCGATCTCGATGATTTGCGGTTGTGCGGCCGCAACCGCCCCAACCGCTGTTGCGCCAATTGCTACCGTTGCGGAAACAGCGATAACCAGCGACTTAAATAATCTGCGTTTTTTCATAAGAATGTCCTCCTCAATTCTTGTCATTACAAAGCATTTGATTTTACTGATTCGATCCTCGGGCAAACACTCGTTTCCGCCGAGCGTATGCTCCTCAAAAAATCTCTTCATAGTCAAACCCCCTGTTCCTCAATTCCTCGCGGAGCTTGGCGCGTGTTCTCGACAAGCGCGAACGCACTGTTCCCTCCGCCGTGTCCATTATTACTGCTATCTCGGAGGACTTCTGCCCATAGAAGTAGAACCGCATGAATATCTCCCGATCCTCGTCGGGGAGCGCCTTTATCAGCCCGTCAAGCTCGCTCATAAGCTCGTTCAGCTCCGCCCTGTACTCGACCGAGCTGCCGTCGGCAAGCTCCAGTTCCTCGATATCCACTGTCGGCGGCTTTACCGCGCGGAAACGGTTCTTGACAGCGTTTCGGGCTATCGCCGAGAGATACGACTTCAGCCCGAGCTCGGCGTCCAACCCTTCGCGGTGCTCCCAGAGCGAAAAAAACACGTCGCCGCAAAGCTCGTCGATATCCTCCTCGGTAAACGCTCCGCGCGAGAAATTCCGTATCACAGCGCAGACATAGCCCGCGTAACCGTCGATTATCTTCTCGAGCGCTGCCGTATCGCCCTTTTTCAGAGCCTCCGCGAGCCGTTGTTCCTTGGTGTGCATAATTCCTCCGTTTTAAACTGCGCAGTCGAGCCGGCGTTTCATTGCCCTCTCACCCCTATATACACGGAATTTCGGAGAACGCTGCAATCACTTGAAAAATTTTTTGTCGATAAAGAAGCACACCGCGCCGCCTATCAGATAGCAGAGCATATCGGCAAAGTCAAACGTGCCGCCGACTATTATGTCGAGCGGCTTGGGAAGTATTTCGGACAAATTCGTTATCTGCACAAGCTCAACGCAGAACGCGAAAAGCGTTACGGGAATTGAAATGTAACGCGTTTTCACGGTGATCGTCCTCGCTAAAAAGTACACGCAAACCACCGCCAGCACGTCGCCGAGATACGGGCGCACAAAGCTGTCGTGAACGAACAGAGCTATCAGTATTTCGGTACACAGCAATGCGGCGAAAACAGCCGCGCTAATCAGTCTTTTTTTCATTTGCCGCCCCTCTCTGCAATTGCTTTAAACGCGCCCGCAAGCGTGTCCGCGCCTACGATTTTTATTCCGTAATTCTCGTTTTTCGAGAGCGCGCGGAACGAATTTTTCGGCACGACGCACTTTTCAAAGCCCAGCCGTGCCGCTTCCTTGACGCGCTCGTGAACGCGGCTCACGGAGCGTATCTCGCCGCCCAAACCAACCTCGCCGAACGCCACGCATTTTTCGGGGATCGGCTTGTCGCACAATCCCGAATACAGCGCCAATGCTACCGCCAAGTCTGCGGCAGGCTCGTCTATTTTCATACCGCCGACGATGTTCACGTACACATCAACGCCGCCGAACACGAAGCCTGTGCGCTTTTCAAGCACCGCGAGCAGCATATACAGCCTGTTGTAGTCGAAGCCCGTCGAAACGCGGCGCGGCGACGTGAAGTTCGATTTGGTCACAAGCGCCTGTACCTCCGCGAGAATGGGACGCGTGCCCTCCATTGTGCAGACCACGGCGCTCCCCGAAACGGTCGCGAGCCTGCCCGAGAGCATCATCTCGGAGGGGTTCTCGACCTGCGACAAGCCGTCGTCGTCCATTCTGAACACGCCTATTTCGTTCGTCGAGCCGAAACGGTTCTTTATCGCGCGGAGAATGCGGTACGAAAGCTGCTTGTCGCCCTCGAAATACAGCACCGTATCGACGATATGCTCCATTATTTTCGGACCCGCGATGCCGCCGTCCTTGTTGACGTGGCTGACGATAAACACGGGGATCTCCTCGGATTTCGCCATGCGCATAAACGCGTTCGTGCACTCGCGCACCTGCACTATACTGCCCGCCGAGGACGTTATCGCGCTTGAGGTTATCGTCTGTATGGAGTCGATTATGACGATCTCGGGCTTATTTTCGCAGACCGCCTTGATAATGCTCTCGCAATTGTTGTTGGACGCGAGAAAAAGGTTGTCGCACGCTACACCGAGACGCTCCGCGCGGAGCTTTATCTGTCGCTCGCTCTCTTCGCCCGAGACATACAGGATAGTGTGCTCCTCACCCATAAAACCGCATATTTGCAGCAATAACGTCGACTTACCTATCCCGGGATCGCCGCCGATAAGCACCAGAGAGCCTTTCACCAAACCGCCGCCGAGCACTCTGTCAAGCTCGGAAATGCCCGTGTCGTAGCGCGTTTCGTCCTCGTAGCTTATCTCGGAGATACGCGAATATTTGAAGCTCCCGACGGGCGCGGACTTCCCCGAGCCTACCGTTACGGGCACGGTCTCCTCCAGAGTGTTCCACGCGCCGCACGACGAGCAGCGGCCGTTCCATTTTATGTGCTCCGCGCCGCATTCGCTGCAAATGAATACCGATTTACTTTTCGCCAATATTCTCCCCCGCTCTCGTAAAAGATACTGCTATTATAGCATGATTTGCGGGAAATGTCAAATTTCGGCGTTACTCGCGTTTAAGAGCAGCGGGCTTTCTGCTTAAATACAGGCAGTACACTATCGAGCCGACTATGGTCGCGCCCATGTATATGTACATATTTCTATCGGAAGCACCGAATTTCGACAGTGCGTTGACCATACCGTGAACAACAGCGCACATCACAAGACTGCCCGATTTGTAGAACACGAACGTAAAGATAAATCCCCACGCAATCGCGAAAAATATCTGTAATACCGTCTCGAGACCTCCCTGTCCCGTAAGAAGATTGACGATATGCCCTACGCCGAACGTCACCGCCGATATAGTTATCGCCACGGGCGCGGGGTCTTTTTTCAGAAGTATTCTGAACAAAAAGCCGCGAAACACCATTTCCTCAACAAACCCGACAAGCAGCATGGAAACGACCGCGAACACCTGAGCCGCTCCGCTGAAATCCATTCCGATACCGCCCCAAAGATTGCCCGTCATCAGAACTATCATCGGGATAAAGAACCAATAATCCGCCGCCCTGCCCTGCCATTTGCAAAGCCCGTACCGCTCCCCCAGACGGTTTTTCTTCACGAAGATGAATATCACGGCGGCGAACACGGCAAGCACGGCGGTCGTAACGATGCTTTCATCGCCGAAATTTCCTCTGACCGTGCCCGCAATGGCACAATACGCGATTATCCAGATTATCGCGAACCACAATTCACTTTTTTCATACAGCTTTATCATTTCATTTCCTCCCTTACTGCCAGCACCGCGCCTCTGTAAGCGCGCTCCAGATGTGCCGCGACCGTCTTTTCGTCGTATTCGAGCGAGTTGTTCGCGATTATGCTCGCATACCCGTGAGCGAACATCGCTATCGTCACGAACACTTCCTTTGTCTGCTCGGCGGGCAACTCCATTGCGCCGCTCATCATCTCGATAAGCGGTCTGAGCTCCGCGCTGTCCACCATTTCGACCAGACTGTTCCCGACGGCGTACCCCGACTGAAAAAGGAAACGGAACAAATTCGGCTCGCGTACCGCAAATTCGACGTAGTTCAGCCCGATACCGAGCATTATGCCGTTTTGCGGCTCTGTGACGTTCATCAGACATTCCGAGTGAAACTCGCCCGCTTTTTCGTAGACGGCGCGCTTCATTTCCTCGATCCTCGCGAAATGGTACATCACGGGCTGCGTCGAACAGCCCAGCTTCTCCGAAACGGTCCTCGCGTTGACATTCTCGATACCCGCGCTTCTCGCGACCTCAAACGCCGCGTCAACGATCATTTCACGCGTAATTTTTGCTTTTGGCATTAAGGCACCTCCTATTATAACTTGAGTTATATAACTTGAATTATAATAGATTTAAGGGAGTTTGTCAATATCGTTTGAGATATTTCACCTAATTTTCACACTTGACATAAGCAAACCGCAGCCGATAAGAGCTGCGGTTATGTCAATGTTATGGAGCGAGCGAGCCGTGCTTTGTTTCCTGTGAAAGCAATATCCTTACCGAGAGCAGTTCGCCGTTCACTATGCAGTAATATTCGCGGCGCTGCACGGAATAATGCCCCATTGCGCCCGGGTTGATCTGATATACCTCGGTGAGGATATTTCCCTCTCTGTGCGAGCTGTAAAGCGCTCTGCCGCCGTATTCTCTGATACGGAACAAGCAGACCGCAATTATAAAAATTATCAGTTGAAAAACGAAAAACGCTCTTAAAAATTTCTTGCCCGATTTAATACAGTATGCCGTTACTCCGAACGCCGCAAGCCACAGAACCCACGAAAGCGCCCCCTTTATCTCGACGGGTCTGCCGTAAGCGAGGAAGATAAAAAGAAAATTCAGAGCCGCCAAAAACGGAAACTTCATTTTCGCCATACGCTACCTCATAAGCCCCTTGACGCGCTCCATCGCCGTCAGAGCACGCGCTCTCGGAATGCTGAAATACGCGAATTTGTCCTGATATTCGTCCTTGGCCTGAACGCTCTCAAGGAAATTCTTCAGCCTGAATTTCAACTGCTCGTCGTCTGTAGTCCTGAGCAGCTCCGCGGCGGGCGCTGCCGCAGAATAGCCCAGTTCGCTGAACTCACCGATGTCAAGCCTTTCGACTGCTCCCGTCTGATACGCCGTGATATTGTACCGCGCTATCCCGCCCTCAAGGTCGCCAAAACAGAGCACCGCGAACATCGCCGTAAATACGGCGAACAATGCCCGCCATATCACATAATCGCGGAATTGCAGCACGATTATCAGCACGAAAACAAGCGTCAGCAGCACCATAAACCACGATGTGTACACGCGCAGCAGCGTCATTCCGTACTCGCCGATGTACATTATCATTTTCGTGAGCGCGGTTGCGATTATCAGCAGCGTGAACAGTGAGATCGCGACCGTATAAACGCGCAGCATAAGCGGCTTTGCGTCGTTATCCTTTCGTCTTGTGAATGCTTGTATAAGCACGATAACTCCGAGATTTATCACTGCGATAGCGCAAAGCTCGAAAAATCCGCGCCTTGCAAACTCCGAATAGTCAAGCGTCTTGTCGACGGCGCTCGTTATATTGCCAAACTGCATAAAAATGTAAATAAGGTAAAACACGCAAATCGGAGTTACCGCGAAATAGGACAGTACGGGCGGCAGTACGCGATATTCGGGAGCGTTCTCCGAGTGTGCGGGAGCATTGCCGCGCGCCGCGAATACCGCGCCGAAAAGGTACATCGCAATAGGTATCGCGAACAAGATCTCCCAGAATACCGAGAATGACAAACGCGGCAGGTGCGCTGCAAACTCATTCATCGAATTTTCAAAAAGCTGATCGGAGCGCATTAAAAGGTACACAACAAAAAGCGTAAGCGGAAGTGCGACAAGCAATCCAAGCAGCGCGTACAGTACGTTTTTGGAGCGCGATTTCCCACGGAATACCGAAAATGCGCTTTTCGGCTGCCGCGTGAAATCCTTAAACGGTCGCACCAGCACGCTCATCAGCAGATCAAGAATAAAATGCCGCCCGAAAAGCTCCGCGCCGCTTATCGCAATAGTCAGATAAAAGTACAGGATAAACGAAAACGTCGCTGCAAGGAAGTTGACGAAATAATTCGAGCTGAAAAGCGGAACGAAGCAGAACACCTCCGCGGCCGCGAAAACGGTGATATTATGCGGCTTCACGCACACCGACTTCACCCTAACGAAAACCGCGCCGAGCGCTCCGAAAAGCGCCCAGAATATACCGCCCCAAACGCCGCCGAAATACCGTACCGCAAAGTGCGTAAAAACAAATCCCAATCCGAGGCTCGCCCACGCGAACGCCGCGTCGGCGGCGGGTATCTTCGGCTGCTCGGCGGGAGCCGCCTGCACGTAATTTATTTCTTCCATTTCAATCCTCCTCGTCCTCAACAAATTCCAGTATGTCGCCGGGCTGGCATTTCAGTGCCCCACAGAGCTTATCCAGCGTCGAAAAGCGTATCGCCTTTGCCTTGCCCGTTTTCAGTATCGATAAATTCGCGGGGGTTATCTCGATTATCTCGGCAAGCTCGTTCGAGCTTATTTTCCGCTTTGCCATCATTACGTCAAGGTTCACAATTATCATAACGTCACCTCATATCGTAAAGTCGTTCTCTTCGCGGATCGCGATCGCCTGCTGAAAACAGTTCTTCACCACGCGCAGTATTATCCCGAAAAATCCCGCCGCGAACACGATAACAAACGCGAACGGACGCAGCACCGCAAAGTAAATGAATATTACCGCCACGCAGAAGCAGCAGTAGGAGATCGCGCGGAGCATCTTCACGTTCTGTTCGATAAACGCGCGGTTTTTTTGAATGTTCCAAAGCAGCACATCAAGGCACACCAACGCGATTATTCCCGGCGGAACGCAGCACATAAGCGTCGCCAACAGCGGCGTATACAGTCCCTCGATACCCGTGCGCTCCTCGTAAAGCCCGACCAGATTGGGCGCGAGTATTGCGCAGACCACAATTCCGACGTAGCATACTTTAATAAGTATCTGCGACAGGATAATTGACTTGTCTTTATTCCACATAAATTTCCCCCCTAAAATTTGTTATTTGTATTATAACACTTTATTTCTCATTTGTCAATAGATTTTTATTGTTTTTCGATAATTTTTTATTAAATTTCAATTTGGGCGGCAGGCTTGTTCTTTTTCGGGGAAAGTCCGCATAAAATTAGACAAGTATATTTTTGGGGGTATGGCTATGGGAGTAAGGGAACGGCTTATCGAATATGAGGAAGCGGCGGGTCGGAAATTTTCGATTACCATGACCGCCGACAACGAAAAAAATGCGGAGCTTACGATCGAAAACTGCCGCTGTGTGAAAAGCTGCGATGACAATTTTATCGTGCTGTCGGTTTACGGAATGGATATCCGCGTTTCGGGAACTCCGCTAGTTATCGACAATTTCGGCGTCGGCAGCATTAAAATAACCGGGAAGATACATTCGCTTACTTTTGAGGAGTGTTAAGGGGAGTGTTGAAGTGAAAAAAGAGAAAACGGGGCTTTACTTCGGATTGGTGGACTTTTCGGGGTTTGGCGGATTTCAGGAGAAAATGCTCTCGGAGCTGCTGAACGAGGAAATAAGTGTGCGCGGCGTTCGCTTTGAGGACGGGAAAATTCTCGGCTCGGTGTCGCCGTTTGACTATTACCGCACCGCCGAGATCGCCCAAAAAAACGGCGTAAAGCTCCGCGCGGGAAAACGACGCGGACTGTACTTCACGCTGTCGAAATATCACATGAGATCGGGGCTGTATATAGGATTTCTGGTGTTCGTGATGATACTCGCGATACAGCAGACGCGCGTTCACGACATAAGCATAACGGGTGACGTTCAGCGGTCGCGGGTGCTGAATATTCTCGAGGAATGCGGTATCACCGAGGGCGCTCCGACCGAGAGCCTTAACATATCGCGTGCGGAGCACAAGCTGATGCTGGAGCTGGAAAACGCCGCGTGGGTAGATGTGTCATATGAGGGCTTCCGCGTGAGCGTCCGTGTTGAAACGGCAACCGAAAAGCCCGAGGTCGAGGACAAACAGCCGAGAAACGTCGTCGCCGCGCGTCCCGCGAAAATAGTGCGGCAGATCGTCCGCAACGGCGCGTCCGTCGTCAATAACGGCAGCGGCGTGAATACGGGCGATATGCTGGTTTCGGGAACGGTTCTCGACGGACGCGATAAGGTCCTGTTTGTTCGCTCGGACGCGGAAATTATCGGCGAATGGAACGAAACGCAGGAGTTTTTCGTGCCGTTCAGCGAGATAATAAACGTTCCCGACGGCGAGCAAAAAAAGTTTGAGTGGCTTATTCTCGGCGACGATGAGTACCCGCTTTTCTGGGGCAAAGCCGCCGCGGAAAATTCGCTTTATGCCGAGGAAAAAAGGGTAGTGCGGCTTTTCGGACAGAACACTCCCATGACAATAAAAACAGGCACTTTCACCGCATACACCGAAAAAACGATAACAAGAAGCCCCGAGACTGCAACCTCGGAGCTTAAAAAACAAAAAGAGACCTTTGAGCAGAATTTCTATCCGGACTATGAAATAATCAACGTTACGGAAAAATTCTATCCGGAGGAGAACGGGATACGCCTTATTCTCGAGTACACTCTGCAAGGAGATATCGCGAGACCCGTGCCTATAGAATACGACGACGCGGAGCTGCCGCCCGTAAATATACCTCCGTCGGAGGAGAACGAAAATCAGACTGAAAGCTGAGCGATCTTCGCCTGAATGCGCTTGTATTCCGAAGAGATGAGCGACGCGCCTCTCTGCTTTAAGTATATCTCGGCGTATACCTTGTAATAGATTGCCTTTGTGCTGAAAAAGCGCTCCATTTTGCGAATCTGCTCGTAAGTGTAGACCGTCGAAAGGAACATTACTTTTTCGCGCTCGGTCGAGTTTTTTTCGAGGCCGCCCATCATTAAAAAATCGAAGATCGTATTCAGGACGATCCTCACATCGTTCGGAGGATACGCGCCGCTCGTTATCGCTTCGCACAACTCCAGCGCGTCGTTTATCCTCACGGTGTCCTTTGCGCGCAGCCACACCGCCCTGTCGTAGACGTAAAGCGCTCTGCAAAGCGACTCCTTGACGCGGTCGTCACAGTGGCAGCGTATTACAAGCAGCATTCCGCGCCGAAAATTTTTGTCGGGCTCCTGCGGATAATTTCCGACCGCGAACCTCGTCGTCTCGTGGTCAAGTCTTGCCGCGTCGGTGAACTGTGCGTTCTCGACGTTCAAACAGTGCGCGAGAATTTCCGCAGCGGTCTGCTTCAGCGCGGGAAAGCCCTGCACCAGCTTCTCGAAAAAGCCGATAGTGTAGGACGGCGAAACGTACCGTCCGCCCTTTGAGAGAAATTTCTTGATGATGTCGAGCGCGTATTCCAGCGCCGCCTGTGCCATATTCCAATCGTTCTGGGAGCGTATTTTCTCCGTGCATTCGGCGAGATACCGCTCCCAATTTTCGGTATCTTTCAATCTCAGCAAGCCCGAGATCATCAGTCCGCAGCGACTCTCAAAGTCCTCGGGGTACCAGTCCAGCGCCTTTGAGAACGCCTTGAACGCGCCGCCGAAATCCCACTTCCCCAGAAACTCCTGTGCCGCCGCGCATTCGTTACGGCACTCGGACAAGCCGTAGGCGTTATCGCCCGCGTCGTCCTCGTCGATAAGCTCGCTGAGGTCGGTTTCCAGTACAAACTCGTCCGGTATCGAAGCTCTCAGCCCCGCAAGCAGCTCGTCGCGCGCGTCCGAGTAAGCGATATGCGTGCCGCAGTAGCAGCAGAATCCGCTGTCAAATTCGCTGTCGAGCATTATCATTCGCTGACACTTCGGGCAGACGCAATATTCAAGCATAGGCCGCTCCCCCTTTAGCTCAAACTCCAGTTTATCGGTTCACTGCCTTGAGACTTCAGAAACTCGTTCGCCTTAACGAAATGTCCGCAGCCGAAAAAGCCGTTATACGCCGAAAGCGGGCTCGGGTGAGCGCACTGTAATATAAGGTGCTTGGGGTTGGTTATCAGCTTTGCCTTTGAACGCGCGTTGCCGCCCCACAGCAGGAAAACAATGGGCTGTTCGCGCTTGTTCAGCAGCTCGATGACCTTATCCGTGAATATCTCCCAGCCGTGTCCGCGGTGAGAATTTGCCTGTCCCTCACGGACGGTAAGCACGGTGTTCAGCATAAGCACGCCGCTTTTCGCCCACTCGACAAGCTCCCCGTGGTTCGGTATCGGCAGCCCGAGCTCTGTATTGATCTCCTTGAAGATGTTCTGTAACGACGGGGGAGGGGGCGTACCCTTTTTCACCGAGAAACAAAGCCCGTGCGCCTGTCCCGCGCCGTGATACGGATCCTGTCCGAGAATGACCGCCTTTACATCGCCGTATGACGTATAACGCAGCGCGTTAAATATGTCGTTCATAGGCGGATAAATCGTCCGCGAATTGTATTCCGAAATCAGAAACTGCCGCAGCTGCAAATAGTAGTCCTTTTTGAACTCGTCCGCAAGCAACTCGTCCCACTCGTTCCCTATATTTACCATATCACTTCACCTTTTTCTTCTTTTTTGGATTTTTCATATTGACTTCCTTAACGCGCTTCTGCTTACACGAAAAACCGAAGCTGCCTATTTTCTTCCCGAGCGCGAAATACGTTCCGTGCGCGTAGGCGAGCAGCCCCGCTTGTTCGATCATCAGTCTTCCCTTTTCGTCAAGCAGGCTGCTGTCGACGTTCACCGCGAGAATATCCGCGATAAACATATCGTGCGAGCCTTGCGGGATAACGTCCGTTACCCTGCACTCGAGCGTTATTTTGCTCTGTTCGATCTGCGGCGCGGAGATATTCGCGCACGGCGCGGCAGTCAGCTTGCGCTTGGCAAGCTTATCCTCGGTTTTACCCGACTTTATCCCGCAGTAATCCAACGACTTTACAAGCGTTGACGGAAGCATATTTATCGCGAACTCGCCGCTTTTCTTGATTATCGCGTAGGAATTTCGCTCGGGACGCACCGAAATATACGTCCTCGGTGGGTCGGAACTGATTATCCCCGTCCACGCGACCGTAAGCGCGGTCGGCTTTTCAACGCTTCCGCATGACACAAGCACAGCGGGCACGGGAGCTAAAAGCGTTCCGCCTTTCCATGTAACTTTTTCCATAAAATTCTCCTAACATTTTTATAATCCCTTTTAAATATTTTAACATAATTTAGTTACTTTTTCAATAACTTATTGTTGAATTTTCCAAAAAAATATGCTAAAATAATATTAACAAAATTTTTGAGGAGGAATTTAAATGCCTTTTATCAACACAAAATATTCGGCAGACATAACGTCCGAGCAGGAGACCGCGATAAAATCCGCGCTTGCTAAAGATATTCAGCTTATCGGCAAGACCGAATCGTGGCTCATGCTCGGCTTTGAACCGAACTGTTCACTGTATTTCAAGGGCGAGAAGTCAGAGAAGATCGCGTTCGTGGAGGTCAGCATTTACGGAAACGCGCAGAAGTCCGCTTACGAGCAGCTCACCGCCGCGATCTGCAAGACCCTGAACACCGTACTCGGAGTACCCGCCGATAAGGTCTACGTAAAATATTCGCCCACCGAAAACTGGGGCTGGAACAGCGGAAACTTTTAACTGCATAAAAGCGCTGCCCCTCTCCGTCCTTAATGGAGAGGGGCAATTTTCAGCCCGCCTTGCGGCGCTTGATGACCTTTTGTCTGGAGAACTCCTCGCGCTCCTTTTCCTCGAGAGCGTTCGTGATAAAGTGCACTTGGTTCTGAAAACGCGGTATCATAATATTTTTTAACGCATTGGCGCGTTTCTGGGTCTTTTTTATTGCGATAGCGAGCCTGTAAATGCTGTTTTCCACCTCGGCTAACCGCACCGTAAGCTCTTTAACCTTATTAAAGCAGATATACGCATAGTCGAACGCGGAATTTGTCAGGCTCATCGGATAAACGGGTTTTGCCGCCGGCTCGATATCCGCGCCGATTTTCGGCAACTCAACGCCCATTACACTGCGCACGGACAGCCTCAGCGAGTTCTCCACGGGGAACGTTTCCGCAAGCTCGCTCACCACGCCGAGCGTCGTATTCGCGTGCTGAAGCGCCTTGTACGCCTCGGAGTATGTGCTGTCGATACTTACGCGCAGCTCCTTAGCCTCGTCCGTAAGCGACACCATTTCGCGCACGAGAATATTGCGCTTTCTGTCCATAAGTTCATAGCCGAGCTGCGCCTGCTTGAGTTGGCGCTTGGACTTTATTAAATTGCCCTTAGTCGGGAAAATCTGTTCAGCCATAGTGCTCTCCTGTTTACAGTTCGTTCGCTATATCGGACTTAACCGCAATTGTATCGCCCAAAAATCTCGCAGCGCGTTCGGGGTTGTACTTTTCCTCGAGCAGCTTTTCGTCAATTCTATCAAGCTCGTTCTTCGGCAGCGCACATAACAAGTCCCAGCCGAGATCAAGCGTTTCGTCGATCGACCTGTTCTCGTCAAAACCTTGATTAAGGAAATGCTCCTCAAACAGCACGCCGAAGCGCATATATGCTCTGTCGCTCTCGGAAAGCTCCTCTTCGCCGATTACCGACGCCAGCGAACGCGCGTCCTGAACCTTCGCGTAAGCCGCAAAAAGCTGATTGGATACCGCCGCGTGGTCGCTGCGCGTGTAGCCCTCGCCGATACCGTCTTTCATAAGTCTCGACAGCGACAACAGAACCGACAGACCCGGGTAAATGCCCTTTTGGTCGAGGTCACGGTCGAAAACTATCTGCCCCTCCGTGATATACGCGGTAAGGTCGGGGATAGGGTGAGTGATGTCGTCGTTCGGCATAGTCAGAATGGGTATCTGCGTAACCGAGCCCGTGCTGCCCTCGACAACTCCCGCACGCTCGTACAACGCCGCGAGGTTGGAGTACAGATAGCCGGGGTAGCCCTTACGTCCGGGGATCTCGCCCTTTGACGAAGAGAACTCGCGAAGCGCCTCGGCATAGCTCGTCATATCGGTCATAATTACCAGAATGTGCATATTCTTCTCGAACGCCAGATACTCCGCTGCAGTAAGCGCACAAAGCGGCGTGAGCAGACGCTCGATTATCGGGTCGCTCGACAGGTTCAGGAACATACAAACGCGTTCGATAGCGCCCGTTTCCTCAAACGAGCGGCGGAAATAATCCGCGACGTCGTTCTGCACGCCCATTGCCGCAAACACTATCGCGAAATCGGCGTTGTCCTCACCCGTGATTTTAGCCTGCTTTGCTATCTGCACGGCGAGTTTGTTGTGCGACAGACCCGATCCCGAAAAAATAGGCAGCTTCTGTCCGCGGATAAGCGTCATAAGCGCGTCTATTGAGGAAATACCGGTATGGATATAGTTGCGCGGGTATTGCCGCGCGACGGGGTTGAGCGACTGTCCGTTTACGTCGCCCATTTTTTCGGGGAACACCGCGCCCAAGCCGTCGATAGGCTTGCCCGCGCCGCTGAACACGCGCCCGAGCATCTCCGCCGTAAGCGGTATCTCAAGCGGTTTTCCCGAGAAAACCGTCCTTGTGTTCGTAAGCGAAATGCCGTTCGTGCCCTCGAACACCTGCAAAATAGCCTTATCGCCCGCAAGCTCGACCACGCGCCCTATACGCTCCGTACCGTCGTTGAGACGTATTCTCGCGATTTCGTCATACGCTACGCCTTTAACGCCCTCAAGCGCAACAAGAGGTCCGTTTATGTCTTTCAGTCCCACATACTGCAAACTCATAATAGCCCTCCCGTGACGGTCAAACCGCCGATTTTCTCCTCTATCTCCGCAAAATACCCGTCAAACTTTTCAAGCTCATCGTTCGGAATATCGTACTTTATCTTGACCGCCTTGTCGAACAGCCCCGTTGCCATGATATCGGACAGCGGCACGCCGTTTTTCAGCGCCGCAAGCGACTTCACGTACAGCTCGACTATAACTTTCATCATAAGGCGCTGCTTTTCGAGCGGAACGTAGGTATCGTCTTTGTGGTAGGCGTTTTGCTGCAAAAAGCCCACACGCACCACTCTCGCCGTTTCGATCGCGAGCTTCTGGTCGTCGGGCAGAACGTCCGCGCCTATCAGCTTCACGATCTCCATAAGTTTTGTTTCTTCCTGTAAAATGTTGGATATTTTCTGGCGAAGCGCCATAAAATCAGGGCTTACATTCTTGTTGAAGAAGTCAGACAAGTCCTCGATATACTCCGAGTAGCTTGAATTCCAGTCGATAGCGGGGTAGTGACGCGCATACGCAAGCGACTTGTCCAGCGCCCAGAAGCACCTTACAAAGCGCTTTGTGTTCTGCGTTACGGGCTCCGAGAAGTCCGAACCCTGCGGCGATACCGCACCGATAATTGTAACGCTGCCCTCCGTGCCGTTGAGGTTCTCGACGTAGCCCGCGCGCTCGTAGAACTCCGAAAGGCGGCTCGGCAGATACGCGGGGAAGCCCTCCTCGGCCGGCATCTCCTCCAGACGCCCCGAAATCTCGCGCAAAGCCTCCGCCCAGCGTGATGTGGAATCCGCCATGATTGCTATATGATAACCCATATCGCGGTAGTATTCCGCGAGGGTGATGCCCGTGTAAATGCTCGCCTCGCGCGCCGCGACGGGCATATTTGAGGTATTTGCGATAAGCACAGTTCTATCGGTCAGCGGACGGCTCGACTTCGGGTCGATAAGCTCCGAGAACTCCTCAAGCACCTGTGTCATTTCATTTCCGCGCTCGCCACAGCCGATGTACACGATAATATCCGCGTCGCACCACTTCGCAAGCTGATGCTGCGTCATGGTCTTGCCCGTACCGAAACCGCCCGGGATAGCCGCCGTGCCGCCCTTTGCTATCGGGATTATCGTGTCGATAACTCGCTGTCCCGTGATAAGCGGACGGTTTATCGGCAGACGCTTGGAAACGGGTCTCGCCTTTTTTATCGCCCACTTCTGAACCATTGTAAGCGGCAATTCCGTGCCGTCCGCGAGCTTTAGTTTAATAATGGTATCATTTACACAATATTGCCCCCTGTCGACGGCGAATGTAACCTCGCCCTCGACGTTCGGCGGCACCATGCACTTGTGCGTGATAAGCGCCGTTTCGGGGCAGGTGCAGTAAATATCGCCGCCGCAAAGCTTGTCGCCGACCTTGACGGTCACGGTGACGTCGTACTTCTTCTCGGTATCGAGCGAAAACAGGCTGTTACCCTCTGTGACAAACGGATTTATGGGCAGATTCGTGGAATTTGCCGAGGCTAAACCCGTATTTAATGCGGTCATATCTCGCAGCGGACGTTCTATACCGTCAAATATATTGGAAATAATTCCCGGCCCGAGATTTGCACAAACGGGCGCGCCGGTGCTCTCGATAGGCTCGCCGATTTTCAGTCCGGCGGTGTTCTCGTATACCTGAATGGTCGTGAACTCGTCGGTAACGCCGATAACCTCGCCAATAAGCCGTTTCTCGCCGACGTACACCATTTCAAGCATGGAAAAATCACGGGTATTCGCCGCCTTAACAACAGGACCGTTTATGGAAAAAACAGTATTATTCAAAAAATTCAAGCCCCTTTCGGAGACGGAAAACAGGACGTCACAGTCTCAGTTCCGCCTTGTCGGAGAATTTCTCCCTTTCATCGGCAAGCGCCGCGTCTATAGACAAATCGGCGAACAGCCCCTTATCCTCGTCCATTGCGCAGATACCTCCGAGTATTATCGAATTGTCCGCGCGGACCTCGTTCTTAGTAAGCGCTTTTACCCTGTCAACATCTCTCACCGCCGCGAGGATAACACAACCCTTTCCGAGATCGTCCTCGGCGCTTTTTATCGAGCGCTCCAAATACCCGTCGTACTTCGCAGACTTCGTGAACTCCGCAAGCTCAGCGCGTATCTCCTCAAAAAAGCCCTCTATCAGCTCGTTTCTGTGAGCGCGCACAGACTTTGTAGTCTCAAAATCGCAGCGCGAGAATTCCTTTTTGTATTTTGCTGCCGCGCTGTTCTGTTCCGCGCGTACCTGCGCCAGCGTCTCCCGTGCGGCGAATTCCGCCTTTGCTTTGCCTGCAGCGTTCTTCTTTTCGCGTATCTTGGCGGTAAGCGCCGCGATCTCCTCGTCCGCCTGCTTGTCGATCTGCGTGCGGAACCTCTCCAGCTTCGAGGAGTTGATAACGTCTAAATCCATACTAATTCCTCTCGTACAATTACAGTTTAATGCCGATTGCCTCCTCGACGTAACGGCTGATAGCGTCTATAGCGCCGCTGTTTCCGTGTCTGTCCGGAATTTCAACGATAAGCGGTCTGCGGCGGTTGAGCTTAATATCGTAGACCTTGTCGTGACAAAGCGTGACCAGCTTTTCGGTCATAAGCACGACCGCGACATCCTCGTCCTTGACGGCGGCGTTCAGCGCGCTCACCGTCTCCTCCGCGCTGTTCGCGACAACTCCCTCTATGCCCGCGATCCGCAAACCCATTTTGGTATCGGCATTATCGCTTATCAGATAGAATTTCATAACAGATCCTCAAATTAACCGAACAGAATAAGGATAGAGATAAGCAGTCCGTATATAGCAACACCCTCGCCCAAAGCCACGAAGATCAGCGCCTTGGAGAACGACTTGTCGTTCTCGGAGACCGCACCGATAGCCGCAGGAGCAGCGCCGCCTACCGCAACGCCGGTGCCGATAGTGCCGAGACCCGTAGAGAGAGCCGCGCCGATATACTTCAACCCCTCCGCGAGACCGTCCGTGCCCGCTGCGGCAGCGTCCGCGGCAGCCGCAAACGCTCCGGTGAGCGGAAGCATCGTCATAACCAGCATTACGCCAAAGAACGAAGCAACGTTCGCGATGACCGCGCGCTTTCTGTTCACGGGCTTCTTGTCGTGCATACGCTTAAGGCTTACGAAAAGGGGCGCCATAATTGCCGCGACCGCAACCAGCGGCATAAGGAAAAGGAATACCATATTCATAATTTTGTCCTCCAAAAAATCATTTCACTTAGATTTCGCTGTCAAGCTTTATCTCAACGGGCTTGAAGTCCGTGCCGCCGCCGTCGTAGAAGCGGCTGAATATCTCGTAGAACTCCAGGCGGAGCACCTGAATGCCCACCAGCAAGCCCTCAATGCCCATTACGATAGCGTTTCCGATTATATAGACGATAACCGTTTTCGCCGTGATCTCCGCGTCGCCGTTCGCCGTTCCCGCAAGCTGCGAAACGACAAGCATAAAGCCCGCGTGCGAGAGCACGAAGCCGCCCACTCTGAGGTACGACATGGTGTTCGACAGAAAGCTTATCGCCGACTCGAACAGCTCGATAAAGTTCTCGATAATAAAGTTGCCGACGCTCATTTTCTCCTCGGACTTCCTGCCCGAAATGAGGTTCGAGAGCGGGTGCTTGAAGAAGATCAATATTACGGGCAGTACTATAAAGCAGATAATATACGGAGCGTTCAAAAGCGGAATGCCGTACAGCATCTGGCAGATAAGCCCGACGACCAGCGCCGCGTACAGCACGATACCCGCCAGACCATTCACCGCGAATAGAGCCTCGCCCTTTTTGCCGCCTTTGAAATTCAGCAACATATTGAAGATCATCGAAATGAGTATCAGTATAATACCTATTCCCAGCGAGAACAGCAGCACCACCGTCGCCGCTTGAAATATATTTTCGGGGTGCTCGGGTATCCCGAGACCGCCGAAAAGCCTGCATACGTTATGCCAGATCTCCTCGCGGTGATAGATAGGCTTGATTATCGTCTCAATACCGAATACCGAGCCGTAAATGCAGCCGCCCGCCATCGAGAAAAGACCCAGTCTTGTCATTATCGGCGCAAGTCCGTTCTTCGTGAGCTTCGTGAGCAACAGTCCCAACAGCGTTACCACAAGCCCCTGTCCCACGTCGCCGAACATCAGCCCGAACAGTATCATATAGGTAAACGCGACATACGGTGTGGGATCGAACGTTCCGTATGTCGGCAGCCCATACATCTTCACGAACATCTCAAATGGCCTTGTAATTCGATTGTTTTTCAGTCTTACGGGGATATTCGGGTTAGACTTGCCCTTTTCAACCGGTATCTCCAGCACCCGTATATCGTCCGATGTACTCTTGAGAGCGCTCTCAAGCTTCTTGAACTCTCCCGTCGGACAAAATCCCGAGAAAGAGAATTTATTGTCCGAAATAATAGCCTTTTTCCGCAGCTCAAAGCAGTCCGACTTGTATTTCAGCTTACACATGACCGCCGTGAACTCTCCTTTAAGCTCGTCGGTGAAGTACGCCAGCTCATGCTCCAGCCGCGTTTTTTCCTCTTCCTCCGCGGCGATACGCTCGGCGAGCTTCTTGTCCGCGCCCTCGGCGTCGTCCTCCAGATAATCGGGCAGCCTTGTACGCTCAAAGCAAAGCGAATTCATCACCGCGTCCGCGAACTCGACAAGCGTCGTAGGCGCGAGATATATACCGTAAACGTAATCGGGCGAAGTTTCAAACGGCAAGAAGATAAAGCATTTTGACGTGTAATATCCGAGCTTTTTTTCATTCTCTGCGGGCAGTCTGCCGATCCTCATCTTCACATATTTCAGCGCGAACAGATCGCGGAACGAAACGTCCAATCCTATCAAGTGCTTCAAATACGCGTCCGTTTCCCTGTGCTCCTCCAGTGACCGCGCGATTTTCTCACGCCTAGCGTTTATTTCGTCATACCGTCTGCCGATATCCTCAAAATACCTCTCAAAATCCTCACCGGTCTCATACGGCACATACTTGAAATCGCAGTACTCCGCTTTGATATTCAGATTTACTGCCATATCCCGCACCTTTGCGTACGTTCCGAGATAAGGATTCTGCTCGTTGAGATTATGCAGAACCGCGCCGCCCGTCGTGATTTGAAACTGCTTGCTGTCACAACACTCCATAAGCGCCGCGTCAAGATGTTCAAGCGCGCCCTCGATCGAAACAAGCGACATTTTCTCAATAGCCATATTTTCACCCCTTATTCTATGTCGGACGTGCGCCGTCTGCGCATTACCGACGGTATATTTTGTCGAAAATATATGAAATCACAAATTTAAATCACGAGCATATTCAGGATCACAGAGCCGTCAAGCCCATATCTTATGCCCTCGATAAGCGTTTTGATGTTTTTCAGTTCGATCTCCAGCAGCTCCGTCAGTGCGAAATACACCACCGACGAGCTTTGAGAAAGCCGCAGCGTCTTATGAAGATAATCGAGACTTATTCGCTCCGTCAGCAGCTCCACCGTTTCGGGAACGTCCGAACTTGTCCTATATCCGATATTATCAAGCTCCGCAGCTATTCTGTTGATATCGCGCTCTGCCGCCAGACGTTCGATCGCCTCGCCCGACAGCCTGTACTTGAACGGCAGCAGCTCTTTTTTTACCGATTCAGTGTCGTCGCCGAAAAACAGCGTGTACCTGTGCAGCGACACCACATTCTCCATATCGATGCTCCGCAGCACCGCGCGTTTAAGCTCCTTTTTTTCCGAGCCTTTGAAATTCTTATCAATCATTTTCAGCAGCCTCATATAGTAGTGCCTGTAAAGCTGCCTTTCACACTCGCAGATGTCGAGCTTTCCCGTTTCAGCCGCTGTTATCAAAGGTTCTTTAAGCGCCGAAAAGTACGGTGTGCCCTCCAGTATATGCAGAGTCTCCACAAGACTTCCCGCGGTTCCCAGAGCGGGCAAGTCGACATTCGAGTGCTCAGTCAAGAACATCGGCATTGCCGCGATATAGGTATCGGGATTTCCGACTGCTGTGCATTGTATCGCTGCAAGTATCTGCTCAATCTCCAATTGCATTACGATATATTTGAAATAATTCTTACTCTCTGTAAAGTCAAACCTGTGAAAGCTCTCAAAAATATCGAACACTGACCGCCGCAGAACCGCCTCGAGCTGTCCTCGGTGAACCGTCTGCGGATTTACCGCCGCGAGCGCCTTACCGTAGCGCGCCGTCTGCTTGAGATACGCGCACACGTCGGGAACGTTCTCCTTTGCCGCGAGCAGAGTGTAATCCTCTGCTGTCAGCGACCGTCCCAGCACCGCGCGTGCCTTTGCGGTAACGGCATTTGACGAAAACGACATATCAACACCCCGTTATTCTGCCAATTATTTCCTTCTTCCAATCCGCTTTATGCAAGTTGAATATCTCGTCCAGCTTCGCGCATTGTTCGCTGCGTATCTTCTCTGCCTGTGACAGACGTTCCGACAGCTTTGTCTCTTGCTCACGGCAGAAACGCTCCACCTTTGCGCGCTCCTCGGAGACGAGCTTTTCACGTGCCTTTGCCGCCTCCTCGCCAGACTCGTCCGACAGACGGCGTTCCTTCTCGATAGCTCTCTCCGCGCGGGCTGCTGCCGCTTTGTCCATATTGATTATCTGCTGTAATATTTCCATTTTATACTCCTGATCATAAAAAACGAAATGCGTCGTCTCGCATACTGTTTATTTGCCGCCTGCTGCATATATTTTACCGCAAAGCGTTATACATATTTATAATAGACAGTAAATTTTTCATACCTTAATATTTTAAATCAAACTCCCCAAATCGTCAACAGTTAAAGTATACAAAATTAACATATATTTTGCTGCGTTTTTTGGAGTTTTGACAAAAAATAACAGTTTGTGCAATATTTAGCTTGATAAAAATACGTCGTGTTTTTTGTGCAAAACCACAAAAATACTTGTTGTACCTTGACGAATTTTTTTAAAAATGGTACAATATAATCAAGTTAGGTCTCTGTTTTGAAAGGAGAAGATCATGCCCGAATTTGAACAATATAAAGGAATAATCATTCCCGTAATAGTGGTTGTCGCGATAATAATTTTTATGTTCGCGGCGGGCTACCGCAAGGCGCCGCCCGATAAGGCTTTCATTATCAGCGGTCTGCGGCGCAAGGCGAAAGTGGTCATCGGAAAAGCGGCGATAAAGCTGCCGTTTTTCGAGCGCTGCGATACGCTTGAACTGGCGCTTATGTCGGTCGATGTAAAGACCGCGCAGCCCGTTCCCACAGGCGATTACATCAACATCAACGTCGACGCTGTCGTCAACGTGAAAATTTCACCAGAACCTGACACGATAGCCCGCGCACAGCAGAATTTCCTGAACAAGAACGTGCAGTACATAACGCAAGTGGCGCGCGAGGTTCTCGAGGGCAATATGCGTGAGATCGTCGGTCAGATGCGGCTCGAGGAAATGGTTTCCAACCGCCAGGCGTTTGCCGACAAGGTAAAGCAGAACGCCGACCCCGACCTGCGCGCAATGGGTCTGGAGATAGTTTCATTCAACGTCCAGAATTTCGTTGACGATAACGGGATTATCAACGATATGGGTATCGACAACACCATGCAGATCAAGAAAAAGGCGGCTATCAGCAAGGCGGAAGCGGAGCGCGATATCAAGATCGCCCAAGCCGAAGCCAACCGCAAGGCGAACGACGCCAAGGTCGATTCCGAGACCGCCATTGCCGAGCGCCAGAACGAGCTCGCTATCAAGCAGGCAGAGCTGAAGCGCGCCGCGGATATCAAGCAGGCGGAGGCGGACGCTGCCTACACCATTCAACAGGAAGAGCAGCGCAAGACGATCGAGATAACGACCGCGAACGCAAACCTCGCAAAGCAGGAAAAAGAGGTCGAGATCAAGGCAAAGGAAGCCGAGATCAAGGAACGTGCCCTCGAAGCGGACGTAAAAAAGACCGCCGACGCGCAGAAGTACGCGGCTCAGCAGAAAGCGGACGCGGAGCTGTACACCGTTTCGCGTAACGCGGAGGCGCGCAAGTACGAAGATATCCAGAACGCCGAGGCGGAGTTGGAGATCAAGAAAAACGAAGCGGCGGCAATTCTCGTGACGGCGCAGAACGAAGCGGCTGCCGAGAAGGCTCGCGCAGAAGCGGCGCGTTTTGCGGCAGAGCAAGACGCGGAGGGTATCAGAGCGCGCGGTCTTGCGGAAGCGGAAGCGGTACGCGCAAAGGCGCTCGCCGAAGCGGAGGGTCTCGACAAGAAGGCCGAGGCTATGAAGAAAATGGAAGAAGCTGCCGTTTTGCAGATGTATTTCGAGCAGATGCCCGCGATTGCCGAGGCTATTGCGAAGCCGCTTGAAAATATCGACAAGATCACCATGTACGGCGACGGAAACACCTCCAAGCTCGTCAAGGACATTACCGAAGCGACTACGCAGGCAAGCTCGGGTCTGCTGGACGGTCTCGGCATAAATCTCGGCGAAATGGTCAACTCGTTTGTACAGGGCAAGGCTATCGCGAGCGGCATAAACTCCGAAAAACCCGTAATACCGACCCCCGAATCTCCCGAACGACCCACTCAGAACGTTTAATCGAATAACGACAAGGCGAAACGGGGGTTCTCGTTTCGCCTTGCAGTATGAAAGGAAGTCTTATGATCAACATCAAAAAGGAGCTTGAAAAGGCGGCTCGGAACTCCATACGGTTGGAAATCGACGGCAAGCCCGACGGTAAAACTAAATTTGGCGGTGCTCCCGACGTCCCTGCGGATTTCAAATGGCCATATTACGAGGGTAAGCACTGTCTTGTTGAAACGCCGAAAAACCGCGCATTGTCGTTTATAGCTCAATTTGACCTTGCTGAGATTTCACGGTACGACACCGACGGTCTGCTCCCGAAAACGGGCATTCTGTCGTTCTTCTACGAACTCGAGACGATGAAGTGGGGCTTCGACCCAAAAGATAGGGGCTGCGCACGTGTTTATTATTTTGAGGACGCGGGCGCGCTTTCTCCCGCCAAGTTTCCCGACGACCTTACCGAAAACGAACTGGGAGAAAGCCTGCATTTACCCGAAATCGGCATTACGGCGCGTTCCGAGAAATCCTATCAGCACTATGGGGATTTCATCGTTCAGCGCGAAAAAATGGTACAGGAATGGGAGGCGTTTGAGGCTGCGGAGAAGAGCCTCGGAATTTACAGCGAGGAAGACCCCGAATGCTCCAAGCTCCTCGGCTGGGCGAATATCATTCAGGGCAATATGACACGCGAATGCGAGCTTGTGGCACGGCGCGGCTACTACCTCGGCGACGGTTGGGAGGGCGTTACGCCGCGTGACCGCCAAGAGACCGAGCAGTGGGCGAACCGCGACTGGCTGCTGCTGTTTCAGCTCGGTACGGTGGAGACGGAGGATTTCGAGCTGATGTTCGGCGACTGCGGACGAATTTATTTCTATATCCACAGGGACGACCTTGCGGCACGGAATTTCGATAACATATGGCTTATACTGCAGTGCGGCTGACTTGACATTCACCGAAAAATGAAGTATAATGGTATCACTTAAACGAAAGGAAACAACTTAAATGTCCGATAAATTAACATTAGACGAAAACGGAAAAATAGCCGATGACGACAAGCTGTACGACAGCCTTGACGAATGGTTTGACAACGACGAGTACGACAAGATCGTCGGGGCGGTGCTCGGCGTTCCCGAGGAGCAGTGGAGCGTCAAGCTGCGGTTCAGGCTTATCAGCGCATACAATAACCTCAAGGAATTTGACAAGTCGCGTGAGCAGCTTAAGATAGTTCAGCCCGAGTGCAAAAAACCGGACGAGCTGGCGCGGCTGTTTTATATGAACGGCTATATCCTGTATATGAACGACAAGGATATGGCGGCGCTTGCGTTCTTTGAAAGCGGCGTTGCTGCCGACCCCGACGACACGAGCGGTCTCGATCTCAAAAGCGACGTCAAGGACTGCGTTGAGTACATAAACAACGACCTCGCCGAGCTGCACAAGCTCGCGGGAACAATCTGCGCGGACGTTGACAAGCGCTGCGCAGAGCGTTCCGAAAAGCTCAAGCCGAACGATGAGCAGCTTGCCATGATTCTGGGATTTCTTACGGCGATACGCAAGGTTCCCGTCGTTGACAAAGCGCCCGGGATAGACAACTTCCTCTTTAAGTTTGGGGAAAATGAAAAGAAAACCGTCGCGAAATGGCTCGAGGATTATTTCGGGATAAAGGACGCGGAGAGATTCAAGAAGTTTTACCGCGAAGCGCGCGGCTGCAATATTTCCGTGATGTTCTCGGATATTCAGGCTCTGTTCAAGGGCAAACCTAACTTTAACGCGGACGAGCTTAATCCCGACGGGAAACGCGCGTTTTTCAATACCTGTACTTTCGTGAAAACGTTTTACGAGTTTTTGCCCGAGGTGGGAGTGCTCGCTTGGGATATCAGCGAAAAAATAGGCTTCTGCCGTCTCGCATATGCCTGTGATATTATCGGGAACACCGATTACCTTTCGGCGCTGCTGGCTTTGACGGACGCGTCAAGGAAATTTTTTGACTCGGCCGAGGAGTTTGTAAAGTCGCTCATTCTCGGAAGCGCGCTGTATATGTTCTCCTCGGACGAATGGAACATAAAGGGCGCGACCGCGTTTATGCGTCAGACCGCGACGCTGCTGTTCCAAAGCCCCTTGCCCGACGTAGAGTGGGCGAAATCCGAACCCGACGCGGACGATGCTGCCGAAAAGTGACGCGCATAAAACACATAATCAAAGCCGACGATCGTTTGTATCACCGGCTTTTTGTTTTTGATTTCCTTTCGCGGAATTTCACCGCGCGCGTGACCGTGAATGCTGCCGCAATAAGTATCAGCTCCGCTGCAGACTGCCACAGCCGCGAGATCACCGAAACGACCGCCGCGCTGCTCTCGGGCATTATCAGCATAAGCCCCGCGAGCATTATCCCCTCGCGGACTCCGATACCCGACGGCGCGAAAATCGCTAAAATGCCCATTATCGCCGAGATACCGTAAATGCCAGCGCAGAACAGCATTTTGTTCCACCCGACCGACGGGTCCACCGACCTTACAAGCATAAAAAAGCCGAACCCGACGATAAGCCAATTGCCGATAAACATCAACACGACTTTCAGTATCTGCGCGTACTTCATCGGTATCCGCAGATCTTTTTTAAAAATCTTCCCGATCATCTTCAGAACCATGTTAATTATTTTCGGGTGAATGCAAATGAAAAACGCGGCAATAAGCAGTATCGTAAGCCAACGGTAATTGCCGGGCAGCTCGTTCGGAAAAAAAGAGAGCGACAGAATAAAAAGCATTGCCGCACCGAGCAGAGTGCAGACGTTCTCGATAAAAAAACAGACCGTCACCTTTGACAGCGGCGCGTTTTCCTCTTTGTAGTAGGTGAGCCGCGCGGCAAGCATAAAGACCTTTCCGGGGATATATTTGCCGAGTATCGAATATAAGTACGCGGGTATCGCCTTGCAGAGGCTTATCGCGCAGCCGTTTATCTTCGTTATGTAGTGGAAAAGCGCCGCCAGCGTTATTTTATACACGAAATAAAACAGCATTGAAAACGCGAAAACGCCGAAGTTTACATTCATTATCGTTTCGGAAAATTCGCTCCAATTGCCGCAGAAATACCACGCGATAAAAAAGACCGCCAGCACGCCGAATGCGGCTTTGACGATTTTCAGTACGGCGCTTTTGTCAAGTTTCTTGGGCATAATTTATCACCTTGTCGATCTCCTCGGAAATAAGGGCGATATTTTCCCGCGAGCTTTCTTTTACGCGGGGAAGATTTTCGGAAATTTTCGCGCGTATTTCCGAGTAATTTTTAAGCAGCCTTTTAAATTCCGTCCACAGCTTGTCCGAAGTAAGCCCCGAATAGTCCGCCGCGTATTCGCCAAGCCCGAACATATCCAGAACCTCCTTGTACTTGTGGCTCCATCCGACGAGCAGCACGGGAACTCCCCTTTCCAGCGCTCCTATCATCGCGTGGAAACGGCTTGCGACCAGCGCTTCGCACTTGCCGATAAGCAGCCGCAGCTCCTCGGGGAACATTTCGTTCGGATAAAAACGAACGTTTGTTCTATCGCGGACAGCCTCGTACACCTCCGCGCATACCGGCAGATCGTTGTTGCGCGGTTTACGGCTGCCCTCGTGCGCGGAATTGGCGATGATCAGCACGGAATAATTCTCCGAGAGCAGCCGTTCGATAAACTCCGCCATTATTTTTTTGTAGTCGATGCCGAGCTTTCGGCAGCGCTTGTCAACAACGCTCGACAGCGAAACGCCTATGATATTTCCGCTGTAAAAGTCATCGTTTTCGCAAAGCTTGTTTACGTTTTCGGCGTATTGCCCTCCGTCCGTCATTGTGAATGCTCCGTCCGCGCAGAGCCTTACGTTTTCGGTGATCCCGATCTCGGCGAGGTGATTTTTCGTGATCTCGCCGCGCGCGCAGATGAGCCGCAATTTCGGCAGTACTCGTTTCGCAAGGAAACGGTTGTACGGGTTTTTAAAGCTCCCGAGCGCCTGAGAATACTTGCAGACGGGCGCTCCGCACAGCATAGGAATGGCGGTGCAGACGAACGCGTAGGTATTCATCACTAACCCGCGGCTGTCGACAAAGGAAACCCCCGCCATATCGACGACCATATTGCATTCGGTATAGGCGCGGATAATTTTATTTCGCGCGAGAAGTTTCCGCAGCGGAGCGATACGTCCGAAAAGTCCATATAACACCGTGATTGGAAACGCGAGAAACATCAGCTTTTCGGGCTTTGCGTTCACGACGCTTATAAAGCCGTAATTTTCGGGCATAGCCGCGATAATCACGCGGTCGCGCTCGGGGTAGGTCGACATAAGCGTTATGCTCAGAGCCGTTCCGTAACGTTCGTGCAGCTGCTTTATACCGGATTGGAGCATTGCCGCCGCGCCCTTGTTTCCGCAGAACGACGCGGCGGTTATCGCTATATTTACATGTCTCATAATTTGCGTTTAAATCAGGACTTAATTTTAGTTTTTATTTTAAACTTTTTGCCGATCTTTCTTGCCAGATGATCGCGCAGCCCCATGGGCGTTCCCGCGAGAAAAAGCGTTTTGTCGCAGATTATCGCCTCGGATTTTTCGGGGAACAGGTAAAAGCTGTGTTCGCATTCCACCGCGAGCGTAATGCTTTTGTAGGGGAATTCGGAGGTTTTTTCGGCTTCGCGCGGGACGCTGCTGTCGGGATCCTTGGGTGGAAGCTCGCGGAGTATCAGCTTGTCGGCGGCGAACTCCGCGTTCTGAATTTTTCCGTAGGACTGCTCCAGTGAATCCGCGTTTTTATTGAAATACCATATCTTCATATTATGCGGCAATGTCGCGAAAACCAGAAAAACCACCGCGAAGACAGCCGTCAATACCCACTCGCGCGTCCATATTGCCGAGCCCGTAAGCAGGAAGAAAAATCCCGCCGCGTAATAGCACACAGTTTGCAGCGGTTTGATCTTCAGCGCGTACAGAAAGTCCGAGTATGCGCGTATTCTCGCCATTGTACATTCCGTTTCAACGACCAGCTTTCCCGTTTCGGGGCGTCTTTCGGCGTTCATTTCAGTAAAAAGGCGTGTGAGCTTTTCCTCGCGCGATTGAAGAAGTTCCTTTTTATTTTTCATTTTCAATTCCCTTTATATACGCGTACAACTCCGTCGCCATTTCCGCCTGCTCGGTAGCGCGCGGGTGGCCGTCCGTAGCCGCTCCGCCGCGCTCGAATTTGAAATAGCGCACGCGCTTTTCGTTGACCTCTTCGGCGACCTCGCGGACAGCGTCCTCCCATGTCGGGTCGTGCTTAAGCACGGTGAGCAGCAAAATAAATGTCGCGTTCGGGTATTTGCTCATTAGGTCGCGGAGCATTTCGATGTACTTGTCCTTCCACATTCTGCGGTAGTCGGGGCGCTTTATCGCTTCGGGGTCGGGATTGTGGTCGTTCTGTCCTATCGCGATGATAACGTAATCGGGAATATATTTTGAGAAATCCCACTGCTTTAATTCGCCGTAGGGAGAATACTCAATTTTATCATAAACCCTCGTCATTCCCCAAAGGTGGTCGGACGTGAAGTAGCCCGTGCCGTCCAGCAGCGCGATGCCGCCCTGAGCAACGTCATGCACCTCCGCGTTCAGCCGCCGCGCGAGCATTAACGGGTAGGAGAAATAGGAGTTGTCGGCGGCGTTGTTGCAGTGGTGATCCTCGGGGTCGCACTGTCCCTCGTAGTAGATATCCTCCACGACCTCGCCCGCGGAAACGCTGTCGCCGTACACCTCGAGTTTAAGGTCGTACCTGTGGTTCGGACAGGAAACCTCGGCATCCTTGTCAATAACAATGCCCGCAAACTCAACATAGTTATGCGAGGCCATGGTCTTGACGAGCTTCAGCGTATGCTCGCGGTTCTCGAGATTTTCAGCAAGAACATACACCTCGTCCTCCCAACTGTTTTTCAGGAAAAACTTCTGCATAACGCCGTCCACCAGCGCGCCGAAATGCGTAAGCTCCTGATGATTGATGTTCTTGATAACGAACGCGCACGACGTGCCCGTAAAGTTCACATCGATCATCGTACCCGGCCATACAAGAACGGGGCGCGAGGGGTCGTCGAAATCAATTCTGCCCATATATTCGAGGACGGGGTTTTCGGGGGTTATCAGTTTTTTGTCTGCGGGTAATTCGTAGCTCATTGTACTGTCTCCTTTTAATTATTATAATGCGCCAGCAGCGTGGAGATTATCCCGTTTGAGACGAGAAAGCCCTCCGCCGTCAGCGACAGCCTTTCATTTTCGATTGTGTAATACCGCTCGGGAATAAACGGCAGTCCGTCTTGAACGCGCTCCCAAAGCGCCTTTGGAATGCCCTCCGAGAGCCTCAGACCGAGCATGATCTTCTCTTCGGTCTCGTCGGGAGCGTCGTCGGTAACGACCTCGGTCTGATGTTCGCTTTCAACAAATCCGAGTATATCCCGCGCGACCGCAAAGCGTTTTCCCTTGCAGAACGAATGCGCCGCCGCGCCTATCCCGAGGTATTCCTCACGCCGCCAGTATTTCAGATTGTGGCGGCTTTCCATTCCGTGTCTGGCGAAATTGCTTATCTCGTACTGCGCGAACCCCGCGCTTTTGAGTTGGCGCACCGCCTGAAGATACATTTCGGCCGCTGCGTCCTCGTCGGGGAGGGCGGGGGGATTTTTCCCGAACGCCGTGTTCGGCTCGATTTTCAGCAGATATGCGGAAACGTGCGTTATCGGCAGCTCCTCGATAGTGTTTACGCTGTATCCGAGCGAGCTTTCCGTTTGCCCGGGAATGCAGAGCATAATGTCCGCGGAAATATTCTCAAAGCCCATATCGTGCGCCAAGTGAATTGCCTTTGCGGATTCGGCAAAGTTGTGCCGCCGCCCTAGTGCCGCAAGTTCTGTATCGACGGCGGACTGCACGCCCACCGAAAGACGGTTAACTCCCGCGTCAAGCAGTATTTTCAGCGTCTCCCCGTCCATTTCGCACGGGTTGCACTCGACCGTTATCTCGGCGTTTTCCGCAAGACTACACTCGGCAAGTATTCGCGGAATATGCCGCGCAAGCAATATCGGCGTGCCGCCGCCGAAATAGACGGTATCGTAACGCTCGCCGTAATAACGCAGATTTCGTATTACCGCGTCCGCGTATTGTTCCGCCGTATCCTCGCGGAAACCGACCGAATAGAAGTCGCAGTAGGGGCACTTTTTTCGGCAGAACGGAACATGAACGTACAGTCCGAGATCACTCATCGTCCAGCTTAAGCACCGCCATAAACGCTTCCTGCGGCACTTCCACCGTGCCGAATTGGCGCATACGCTTTTTGCCCTCCTTTTGCTTTTCAAGGAGCTTTTTCTTGCGCGTGATATCGCCGCCGTAGCACTTCGCCAAAACGTCCTTGCGCAGCGCCTTTATCGTCTCGCGCGCGATTATTTTGCCGCCCACGCACGCTTGTATCGGTATCTCGAACAGCTGCCGAGGAATATGCTCCTTTAGCTTCTCAGCCATTTTGCGCGCCCGCTCGTATGCCTTGTCCGCGTGGACGATGAATGACAGTGCGTCTATGATCTCGCCGTTCAGCATTATGTCGAGCTTGACGAGCTTTGACGGCGCGAAACCGATCATCTCGTAGTCGTAGCTTGCGTAGCCGCGCGTGCGCGATTTCAGCGCGTCAAAAAAGTCGTAAACTATCTCGTTCAGCGGCAGCTCGTAATGCAGATCAACGCGGTTCGCGTCGATGTATTGCATATCCTTGAACACGCCGCGGCGGTTCTGGCAAAGCTCCATAATGTTCCCGACGTAATCCGAGGGCGCGTAAACGTGCGCGTTCACCATAGGCTCCATTGCCTGCGCTATAAGCGTGGTGTCGGGGAAATTGGTGGGGTTGTCGATCATCTTGACCGTGCCGTCCGTAAGCTCGATCTTGTAAACGACCGAGGGCGCGGTGGTTATTATGTCGAGATTGTACTCACGCTCGATACGCTCCTGAACAACGTCCATGTGGAGAAGCCCCAGAAATCCGCAGCGGAAGCCGAAGCCGAGCGCGACGGAGCTTTCCGGCTCGAACGAGAGCGACGCGTCGTTAAGCTGCAGCTTATCCAGAGCGTCGCGGAGGTCGGGATATTTGGCGCCGTCGGCGGGGTAGATGCCGCTGAACACCATGGGGTTCACCTCGCGGTAGCCCGAAAGCGGCTCGGCGGCGGGGTTCGCGGCGTTGGTGACGGTATCGCCGACCTTGGTGTCGCCGATAGACTTTATCGATGCCGCAATATAGCCGACCTCGCCCGCCTTTAATTCGGAGCAGGGAACAAGCTCGGTCGCTCCCATATAGCCGACCTCAACGGTGGTGAACTCCGCGCCCGACGCCATCATGCGTATCTTGTCGCCTGCCTTTATGCTACCCTCTTTCACGCGCACATAGACGATAACACCCTTATAGCTGTCGTAATAGCTGTCGAAGATAAGCGCTTTCAGCGGCGCGTTCATATCGCCCTTGGGAGCGGGTATCTTGTGAACTATCTCCTCCATTACCGCATGGATATTTATGCCCATTTTCGCGGAGATCTCAGGCGCGTCCATAGCCTCAATGCCGATAACGTTCTCGATCTCCTCCTTGACCTCGGCGGCGTGAGCGCTCGGCAAGTCAATCTTGTTGACGACAGGAACGACCTCGAGATCGTTCTCCACCGCGAGATAGGTATTCGCCAAAGTTTGAGCCTCAATGCCCTGAGACGCGTCCACTATCAGAATAGCGCCCTCGCACGCGACAAGCGAGCGCGAGACTTCATAGTTAAAATCGACGTGACCGGGCGTGTCGATAAGATTAAAGAAGTATTCCTCGCCGTCATCGGCTTTGTATTTTAAGCGGACGGCACGCGCCTTTATAGTAATACCGCGCTCACGCTCGATATCCATATTGTCGAGAAGCTGCTCCTCCATATCACGCTTGGCTACGGTCTCGGTCTGCTCGAGTATTCTGTCCGCGAGCGTGGACTTGCCGTGATCTATATGCGCGATTATGCAGAAATTGCGTATTTTATTTAAGTCTTGATTTTCCATATTAACCCCCTGTTTTTGCGGCAAACCGTAATATATCGGCAGCGTTTGTCTGTTCGCCGCAGCGTTTTAATTCGCCGAGAATGCGCTCTATTCCCTTTTCCGACTTAAACCAATCGTCTCTGCCTTCGCCCGTTTGAATATCGACGGGAATCATCAGTACTTCGCTTCTGTCGAACGCAGACTGAAAAAACATCTGACAGCGCCGCGCATGGAACGATTTACACACAGCCATAACAGTATCACACTTTATGCCTCTTTTATCGACGATACCGCGCAAAAAATCCGCGTTTTGCCGCGTGTATTCCGATTTGTCCTCGCGTATTACCGCCGATTGGGGAACTCCGTTTTTGGTGAATACGTCGCAGTAAAAATCGCACTCTGTGGCATAGTACTTATTGTATATCTCTGTCTTGGCGGCTGTGCCGCGAAAACGCCCGAGCTTGCGGCTGAACATTCCCGTAGCGGCTAAAAACGGCGCAAAACCTTGATTAAAAAGCTCCGCCGCTTTCTCCGGTATCGCTGGGTGGCTGCCGCCTACTGCGACTATCAAATCGGCTTTGCGCGGCTCGTCTAAAACGAAAATAAAGTCGGTTATATCATCAATTATACTCATCGTTAATCCTCATATTCCGCGTCAAGATACCACTCTATGTGCTCAAGCTTACCGTGAAATTCCTCCTCTGTCTCCCATGTAGGCAGATCGAACGCTTTCCAGCGGTCGTTTTTCAGCATTTGCCGGATAACGTACAGATCGTTCTTACGCTTGGTAGCGCTCTCCTTGTACTCGCGCAGCGGCGCGAACACTCCGTACTCGCCCTCCAGCCGATATATCACGAACTCGCCGAACTGATAAGCGTTAAGCCCGTTACCCGCGAAAAGCGTTTTCACCGTTGTGTTTTCCATGTCGAGCGGCGTTTCGTTCAACGTGAAAATGGCAAGGGGCTCGTCCGTCATGTGAACGCGGTCGTGCTCCGAGGCTACGCTCTTGTACTTGCTCCCATCATAGGAAAAACCGCCCGGCAGTAAATAATAATGGCTCGCGGGAGTCTGGTAGCACTGTATTACGGTGAACTTCTCATCGCCGTATTCTTTTGAGTAAACTGTGTCTTTCGGCTCGTAAAAAATGCCGATAACAAGTTTTATCGCAAACATAAACAACCCCGTCGATACCAGCACGATAAGCATCGGCAGGCATTTCAAAAACGCGTTTTTGAATTTTTCCTTTGTCATATTATCCCCTTATTCTTCCTGAAACCACGCGTCGTCGGTGAATTCGTTCCAACAGAACAGCAGCTCCGCGCACGACATTCGCACCCTGCAAAACGGCGCTCCGTCAATTTTCGGGTTACAAGCATAGCATGAAAGCGTTAAAACACCGTTTTCATAGCTGTCAATATCATACACCTCTAATTCGAGCGACGATAATTCGCCTTGTTCAATTTTCTCCGCGGGAACGAAACTTCCGTTCTCGTCCTCATACGACGGATATTCCGCCGAAAGAAATTCGCCTTTTTTCAACACAACGGCGGCCTTGCCCGTGCGCTTGTGACGCCCCGTTTTGTTCAGCGGATTTTCCGCACATACGTCAAAACCGTCCTCGAATATCAGCGTGATATCCCCCCCGAATACAAACTCGGATATATCGCAATCATGCAGCGAAATACTGTCAATGTCGTCCGATATAAATTTCTGATCCATATCTTACCTCGTTGCTTAATACATACATTATTTATTATAGCATATTTTCCTGTGGTTGTTAAGTACTTTTTCTATTTTTTTCATATTTTCACGGATAAATTATAAAATTCACTATTTTTAAAAGAGTGATTTTGTGGGAAATGTCAAATGACGGCTTTAGTGCATGAAAAAAAGCAAGCGTATAAAATAACATTATATTGCCAACGGCGGTGTGCTGCACATCAGCAAAACGAAACAATGAGGCAGCATGCTGCAGTAAAATTGACCGCCAAACAAGCGGCGCAGAAGCCGAAATTTCGCAGGCCTTAAAAAGGGAAAGGATTGATACCACCCAACCCAATTCCGAACCGCACAAGCCCAAAATATGCAAATCAGGAACGGGCTGTTTGACGATGATAAACGAACACCTGTATGAGGGCAGATTCACGCCAACAAATGCCTACGGAAAACGAGAAAGCTATAACATATATGCCAAGACGAGAGGGGAATGTGAGGAAAAACTCGCAGCCACAATTCCTTTTATTTTCGGCGATCTAAATAATTTTTTATCTCCACTGATAATTATACAATATTTTTTATGTTTTTCAATATGTTCTTAATATATCTCTGTTCTTAAAGATATACTGTTAGTGATAATTCACAGCAAGCACAAGCTCAAATCGTCAAAAACGGTCGCTATTGCCTAACGCATAATCGCAATAAATTATCCTTTTTAACGCATTATGTAATATGACTAGCGGCAAACATATTGACAAATTACTTAAAAGAGATTATAATAAATGTATGATGAATGAAGGGTGAGTTGATTATGTTCAAAAGAATACTGAAAGTAACCGCAGCCGTGCTTGCGCTGGGAGTGCTGGGCGGGTGCTCGGGAAATAACACGTCGGGAAGTTCCGATAACGGGCAGTCGTCTTCAGCAAACGACGCTTCGGTCGAAAGTTCTGCGGGCGGTTCGTCCTCGGCGGATACGGAAAGCTCCGAGAGGAGTTCAGACGATGTTCCCGAGGAGAGCAGCTCGGACGAAACGTCGGTCACGCCTATCAACGCCGAACCCGACTACGAGTGGGATAAGGTGATAGCGCTTACGTTCGACGACGGTCCGAATGTTGAGACGACAAACGAGGTGCTGGACGTTCTGGAGAAACATCAGGTGGTCGCGTCGTTTTTTCTCATAGGGAATAATATCAACGACGAGAGCGCAAAGTCCGTCAAACGCGCATACGACCTCGGCTGCGAGATCAACAATCACAGCAAGAGCCACGGATATATGGATAAGATGAGCGCTGAGGAGATAAAAGAGGAGTACGATTTTGTCGACCAAAAGGTTCTCGAAATAACGGGCGAACACACGAAGTTTTTCAGACCGCCGTATATCTCGGTCGGCGAGGAGATGTGGGAGAATATAAGCGCGCCATTCATCTCGGGGTTGGGCTGCAATGACTGGGACGACAATGTGACGGTGGAAAGACGCGTGGCGGTCATCAACAGAGGCGTAAGGGATGGCTGTATAATCCTTATGCACGACGCACAGGGCAATCACAAGACCGTGGAGGCTATCGATCAGCTTATTCCCATGCTTAAGGAACAGGGTTACAGGTTCACCACGGTAAGCGGACTGTTTGAGGAAAAAGGTATCGAACCCGCACCAAGAATGATCTACACGAACGTTACTCAGCAAGGTATGTGGGGATAACAGCACTTGACAAAGCTGCCGAAGTGTGATATAATAGGTGTGTAAGATGTGATCAATGCGGATGGTATTCCGTTTATCGGAAACTGTACCGGCATATTGCAGTCTGCACTAAAATTCGGCGCGGCCTTTTTGAATGTTCACAGCGGCGCAACAGGATGAGCTGTATAATTTTACGGCAGACATATATGTCATTGCAGTGGAGTGATGACTGCCGAGGGACGTTTTTCGGTATTCGCCGCCGAGGTATATACGGTTACAATACATCCGCTATTCCCGATCAACGTAGGTTGGAGTGTTTGGGGAATACAGCGGGTGTATTTTTTTGCGTTGATGAGGTTATCGTTTGTTGACGGGAGGTTCTCAAAATGAAGAAAAACAATATCGCAAGCCTTATCGAGATGAAAGCGCGCGGCGAAAAAATATCGCAGATAACCTGTTACGACTATTCTACGGCGCGGATATTCGAGGAGGCGGGAATAAACTCGATATTGGTCGGCGACAGTCTGGGAATGACAATGCAAGGCTACGAGGATACGCTGCCTGTGACTATGGACGAGATGATAGTGTACGGGCGCAGCGTCGGCAGAGCGTGCAAGGATACGTTCGTGGTGGTGGATATGCCGTTTATGAGCTATCAGACGTCGGTCGAACAGGCGGTGGAGAACGCGGGGCGCATTATGAAAGAATGCCGCGCCAACGCCGTAAAGCTCGAGGGCGGAAAGAGTGTTTGTCCGCAGATAGCGGCGATTACGGCGTGCGGCATTCCCGTGTGCGCTCATGTGGGAATGACACCGCAGTCCGTCAACAGCTACGGCGGATTTAAGGTTCAGGGTAAGGGCGAAACGGAAGCGCGGCGCGTTTTCGAAGACGCCCTCGCTGTGGAAAAGGCGGGCGCGTTTATGGTCGTGCTGGAGTGCGTTCCGCCGAAGCTCGCCGCGCTGATAACCAAGAAAACCAAAATGATAACGATAGGCATTGGCGCGTGCGCGGAGTGCGACGGTCAGGTGCTGGTATATCAGGATATGCTCGGAATGTCGGGCGGTTTCGTGCCGAAATTCGTGAAGCGGTTTGCGGATATCGGCGAACAGATGAAGTCGGCGGTCGCCGAATACGACAGGGAGGTGAAGTCGGGAGCGTTCCCCGAAACGGAACACACTTATCCCAAGAGCGACTGCTCCGACGAGTTTCTGGAAGAATTAGGCAGAGAGTACGGGGAGGACAAACAATGATAGTTGCAAGAACGATAAGCGAGGTTCGCGAAAAAACGGCGCAGTGGCGGCGCGAGGGGCAGAGCGTGGGGCTTGTCCCGACTATGGGTTATCTCCACGAGGGTCACGCAAGCCTTGTCGACAGGGCGCGCGCGGCTTGCGATAAGGTGGTGGTTTCGGATTTCGTGAACCCCACTCAATTCGCGCCGAACGAGGACTTGAAATCGTATCCGCGCGATTTCGGGCGCGACTGCAAGCTGCTTGAGGAGCACGGGTGCGATATGGTGTTCTGCCCGTCGGTGGAGGAAATGTACGCGCCGAACGCCGCGACATACGTTGAAATTCTCGACGAAATGCCAAAGCAGCTTTGCGGAAAAACGCGCCCGATACACTTTCGCGGAGTTTGCACGGTGGTGTCGAAGCTGTTCAATATCGTGCAGCCCGACAAGGCGTTTTTCGGGCAGAAGGACGCGCAGCAGCTCGCGGTTATCCGCAGAATGGTGCGCGATATGTCTTACGGCATTGAGATAATCGGCTGCCCTATCATCCGCGAGAGCGACGGCTTGGCGAAGTCCTCGCGCAACACCTACCTTAACGCGGAGGAGCGCAAGGCGGCGTTGGTGCTGTCAAGGGCGGTGTTCCGAGGAGAGGAAACAGTCAGATCGGGAGTTACCGACAGCGGAAAGGTGCTCGCCGAAATGCAGTCAATAATATCCGCTGAGCCGCTTGCAAGGATAGACTACGTTTCGGCGGTCGACGGAGAGACCATGCTGCCTGTCGGCGAAATAACGGACGGCGTTCTGGTGGCAATGGCGGTGTATATCGGCAAAACGCGGCTTATCGACAACTTTATCGCGGGAGGTCTGCAATGACTATTGAAATGCTCAAAGGGAAAATTCACCGCGCGGTCGTAAAACAGGCGGAGCTTGATTACGTCGGTTCGATAACCGTCGACGAGGAGCTTATGGACGCGGCGGGGATTATCGAGTACGAAAAGGTTCAGGTGGTCGACGTGAACAACGGCAGCCGCTTCGAGACCTACGTTATTTCGGGCGGACGCGGCAGCGGAACGGTCTGCCTGAACGGTGCTGCAGCGCGGTGCGTAAGCACGGGCGACAAGGTCATAATCATGGCGTATGCGCAGATGACCCCCGACGAGGCGCGGCAGCATAAGCCCCAAGTGGTCTTTGTGGACGAGAACAACAAACCCGTGCGCATTACAGAATACGAGAAGCACGGTCTGCTTGAGGATATGGAGTGAGTATGGAGAGCTTAAAGGGAAAACGCGTTCTGGTGGGCGTTACGGGCGGAATTGCCGCCTACAAAACGGCGGACGCGGTGAGCATGCTCGTGAAAACGGGCGCACAGGTCGACGTTATCATGACGAAAAACGCGACCGAATTTATCACGCCGCTGACGTTTGAAACGCTCACAAATCGGCGCTGTATGGTGGATACGTTTGCAAGGGATTTCGAGTTTGACGTGGCGCATATTTCGCTTGCCAAAGCCGCCGATATTATCCTGATCTCCCCCGCGACCGCGAACGTTATCGCCAAATTAGCCCACGGGATAGCCGACGATATGCTGACGACCACGGTTCTCGCGGCGAAATGCCCGAAGCTGATTGCGCCGTCAATGAACACGGCAATGCTTGAAAATCCGATAACGCGTGACAACATCGAAACGCTGAAAAAATACGGCTTCGAGATAATTCCGCCCGACACCGGACGGCTCGCGTGCGGCGATTTGGGGAGCGGAAAGCTGCCGCCGCCCGATACGCTGGTGCAGCACGTTCTGCGGCATATTGCGTGTGAGAGAACGCTCGGCGGCGTGCGCGTCACCGTAACGGCGGGCGCTACCCGTGAAGCCCTCGACCCTGTGCGCTTACTCACCAACCGCAGCACGGGGAAAATGGGTTATGCGGTAGCGCGCGAGGCAATGCTGCGCGGCGCGGAGGTCACGCTGATAAGCGGCGCGACGGAGCTTTCTCCGCCGCCTTTCGTGAACGTTTGGCGCGTGGTTTCGGCGGCGGATATGCTTGCGGCGGTTCAAGAGGAGCTCACGAAAACGGACGTGCTGATAAAGGCGGCTGCCGTTGCGGATTATCGCCCGAAAACGTTCTCGGAAAACAAAATAAAAAAGCACGGCGGAGACCTTACATTGACGCTGGAGCATACCGAGGACATTCTCGGATGGGTAAGCGAGAACCGACATTCGGGGCTGTTCGTGTGCGGTTTTTCAATGGAGACGGAAAATCTGATCGAAAACTCGCGCGAAAAGCTCATAAAAAAGGGCTTGGATATGATCGCCGCGAATAATTTAAAAACGGAGGGCGCGGGCTTCGGCACGGACACCAACGTCATCACGATAATCACCGCCGACAGCGTGAACGAGTTGCCGCTTATGAGCAAAGCGGACGCGGCTGCCGCGCTGCTCGACGAAATAGAACGGAGACGGAAATGATACTGACGGTCGATATCGGCAACACGACGATAGCGCTGACGGGTCTTGACAGCGGCTTTAGTGTGCTGTTCGCGGAGAAAGTGCCGTCCGACGGACAGTTCCGTGAGCCGCTTGAACGTGCGCTCGACGGCTTTCGGGGAATTGAAAAGGCGGTGCTGTCGTCGGTCGTTCCCGAGCTTAGCGAACCTGTTTGCGGCGTGGTCGGGCAAATTATCGGCGAGCCGCCGAGAAAAATAAATGCCGCCTCTTTCAGCGGCATTTTGAATATCGCACTCCCCGAACCCCAAAAAATCGGCTTGGACAGGCTTGCCGACAGCGCTTGGGTTGCTGCGGAATATCCGCTGCCCGCCGTTATCGTCGACCTCGGCACGGCAACGGTGTTCAACGTTATTGGCGAGGGCGGGGCGTTTCTCGGGGGAATTATCGCGGCGGGAGTTCAGACCTCGTTGAACGCGCTCTCGGAACGCGCAGCGCAGCTTCCCGAACTCACGCTGACCTCACCCGAACGCCTTATCGGACGCAATACCGCCGAGTGTATGCTTTCGGGAGCGGTTATCGGCACGGCGGCAATGGTCGACGGCATAACCTCGCGCGCCGAAGAGGAGTTGGGCAAGCCCGTCTCGCTTATCCTCACGGGCGGCGGTGCTGAATTTGTTATGCAGTTTGTACGACACGAGTTCGCCCACGAGCCGTATCTGCTTGCCAAAGGACTTGCGTTGGCGGCTTTCGGGATATAGCGTTTCAGCAGAACAGCCGCGCGATATTCGCGATAACCGCGCAAAGGACAACTCCGCACGCAGTCGGGATAACGAACGCCAGCGCCGCCCATTTCCAACCGCCCGCTTCCTTTTTTATCGTGAGCAGTGATGTCGAGCACGGAAAGTGCATAAGCGCAAAAATAATCACGCACAACGCCGTTACGGGCGTCCAGCCGTTCGCCGAGAACAGCTCGAACATCTGCGCGGGAGCGATTTCCGACAGGCTGCCTTGCTGCATATAGGTCATGACGATAAGCGGTATGACAATTTCGTTTGCGGGGAGACCGAGCAGAAATGCGGTGATGATAACGCCGTCCATTCCGATAAACCGCCCGAACGGGTCAAGAAAACCCGTGACGTGGTTCAGCAGCGTATCTCCGCCGACGGAAACGTTCGCTAGCAGCCATATCGCCAGCCCAGCGGGAGCTGCGACCGCCGCCGCTCTGCCGAGCACGAAAACCGTTCGGTCGAGCAGCGAGCGCACCATTATTTTGCCTATCTGCGGCTTGCGGAACGGCGGAAGCTCCAGCGTAAACGACGACGGCTCGCCCTTTAAAACGGTCGCCGAGAGTATTCTCGACACAAGAAACGTCATTCCGATACCGAGAACTATCACGCCCGTCAGTGCCGCCGCCGACAGAAAGCTCCCTGCAAAGCCGACCGCACCGCCCACAAAGAAAAGAGAGATGATCGTCAATATCATGGGAAACCGTCCGTTGCACGGCACGAATACGTTCGTCAGCATTGCGATAAGACGTTCGCGTTTGCTGTCGATTATGCGGCAGCCAACTATGCCCGCAGCGTTACAGCCGAAGCCCATACACATAGATGCAACGATTTTGTTATACTTTTCTCATAAATTTATTGTATGTGCACAAAACCGGAATCAAAAACTTGTATCAAACACCAAAAATTAGTTAGACGCAAGTACTTTTTCTTCCAATCTTGCACAAAGTGTGCTATACTGATTTTCGGGCGGAGAAGTCCGCTACTAAACCCCTTGTGGAGGATATGTGATTTGTGGCAAGTAATATCCTGCACGATTGCCGCCGAGGACGGGAGCAGCGTTGAAACATACGGTCTGAAATGCAACTCGACCGAGATCAACGACATAACGCTCAGCGAACAAGAGATTACAGAGTTTGCCGAGCAGCTCAACAGACTTGGCGCGTCGGAAATCCATGCAAGCGAACTGGTAGAAAATTTTTTGGGAAAATAATACGGCGCAATAAGGACCGCTTTTGGGGTGAGCGGTTCTGTTGTGCTGTTTAAAAAGCTCAGCGATAAAGGACAAACGCGGGATCCGAATAAGAAAAAAGGTCGTCAAACCGCGTAACAACGCAATTTGGCGACCGCAGACCGTGGAGCGGATAATGGGAGTCGAACCCACCACCTCAGCTTGGGAAGCTAATGTTTTACCGATAAACTATATCCGCATTACTATATAATTCTAACATTTTTTTCGTGGTTTGTCAAGAGATATTTTTATTTTTTTTAAAAAATACCGCGCATAACAGCGCGGCAAAACATAAAAAAGAAAAACATTATTATTTAAAGTAAGAGCCTGTTTAGTATCCCTCAACACGCCGCCTGCACCCGCGCTTTGGTGCATAACTTCGTTGATTTTTCTTGAAGCGTTTTCCGCAAAGCGGATAATGCGTATATACAGTATGTCGGCGAAAAATCGCCTTGTTCTGCACCAAAACGCGAGCACATTCGGCACATTTCAAGATACTAAACAGGCTCTAAGAGAACGCAAAGACACAACCTTACAAATTTGGTGTATCTTATGTTTATATTACAACATGAATAAGGCGAAACTTCAATCGCGGTGTGTCAATTTTGATAATTTGCGCCGGCTCTTGACCATAGGGCGAGAATGTGTCCTCGCGATTGAAAACGCGAACAAGCAAAAAGCGCATTCGGCGTTCAAATGCCACACCAAAGCAGCATATTGTCCTCAAACGAGACGTTCAGTCTTTCCGAATCGTGCAGCCAAGCGAGATAAGACCGCACTGTGCTCCCGACAAGAACGTACTGTTCAAACGTCATTTTCAGTCTGTACTCCGTGAAAAGCCTTTGCAGCAGCTTTTCAAAGCAAATCGGCGTTTCACACATTCCGACAATGCGTTCGGCGATCTCGTTCACCTTGTCGATATTGTATTGCGCAAGCTCCGCGATATCGTCGGTCACGGCGGCGTGAGACGGCACGAATAATTCCGCGGTCATTGTCTTGACGCGTTCAAGCGTATTGAGATATTCCGAAACGTCGTAGATAAAACCTATCTGATACTTGTCCAGAGTTTCGCGGCTCGACAGGCAGTCCGCAAGGAAAACAACATCGTCGGGAGTGCGGAAACCAGTCATATTGAAGAAATGCCCCGGCAGCGGAATTATCTCCAGTTCGCTTGGGAAATCATCGTCCGAGAAGTCCGAAACCTCACTGTCCGCCGCCAGCAAAAACTTGTGCCGAAGCTCCGAACACGGAAATCCGCCATACAAAAACGACGGTTCCAGAACGGGATTTTCGGTGAACGCTTTCTCGATACCCGATGAAAAAACCTTGCAGCCCGTTTGCTGCTGCAAATAACGGTTCCCGCCGATATGGTCGGAATTGGAATGCGTGTTGACGATACCACGCAGCCGCCAGCCGTTCTCGTCAAGAATTTTCCGCAGTCTGCGTCCCGCGTCCTTGTCGTTGCCGCTGTCAATAAGATACACGCCGTCATCGGCAGCATAAACGCCTATTTTCGTGGGACCGCCTATATAATAAGTCCGCTCCCCGACTCGATTTAATTCGTACATAAAATCCTCCCGAATATTTGAACCTGTATCAATTGCCCGAAATGCTTGGCTTGTGAGCATAGTTTTGCCGCTTTCAAGGAAAAGCGACGCAGAAAGCGGCAAAATTTGCCGCAAGACAAGCGTTGAGCGGCTATTGGTCAGGTTCTCAATAAAAAATCGTATTGTAAACGCAGCAAAGCTCACCGTACGGATTTGCGTAGATATGCCCCGCGCCCGCCGGGAAACGCACCGCCTCATTTGCCGAGAGCGTCGCGGTTTGTCCGTTAACGGTAATGTCCAACCGCCCGCTTATTACGAAAACCGTTTCCTCGACGTTGTCGCAGTGCCCCTCCGAGCAGTGTCGGCATCCGACATCGAACTCAATGTAAAACGCCTCAAAGCTCCTCAGCGGGTCGAACGGGAACAGCGTATACGCGCGCATTGTACCGTTCTCCTCTGAGATCATTTCCGTCTCGGACGGTCTGACCGCCGCAAATCCGTCCTCTTGCTCACGCAGAAGCGTTGACAGCGGCAGTTTCAGTCCCGTCGCTATTTTCCAGAGTGTATTGATAGTCGGCGAGGACTGTCCGCGCTCTATCTGTCCGAGCATTGGCTTGCTTACGCCTGTGAGCGCGGCAGCGTCATCAAGCGTAAGACCGCGTTTAAGACGTATGCTTTTCAGTTCTTTTCCTACCGTGATATTCTGCATTATCTGCCTCTCAAATATGCTATAACCCACTTTGGTTATATTATAACATATCGCTTTGCCGTTGTCAAGAGGAATAAAATTTTGTACAAAAATCACAAAACGCTTGACTTTTGGTAAAAAATATTGTATAATATTGGTTGGGGTAATTTCGGAAATTTAGTAAGAAGGGGTTGTCGGTGTGTCCAAATTGTCCAATTCGGAAAACGTAACATGGAAGGAGATCTTTGGCGCCGCATGGGTCAAGGTTATCGAGTTCTGTCCGGAAATAGGCGGTTTTCTTATCGACCACGCCGATCGCAAGGTGTTTCTTGACGGAAACGCGCGAACGCTCTCGGGTCTGCCGAGCGCGACAAGCTACGACGAAATGCTCTCCTTCCTGGGAAAACTTCCGCAGCGGAACGAAAACGGCGGTGTCCTGTCATCTCAAATCGTTTTGTTCAGCGACGTATTTACCGCCGGAATACTCAGGTACAGCGAAGAGAGCGGCGAATGGGAACGTAAGTCTATTCTGCCCGTATGCGAAAGCTCGCGGTTGGCAATGGAACTTACAAATAATTCCGCACCGTCGGTGCTGGCGCTTGTCGAGTTTTCGGCAGCGGGAGGTCGAGAGCCTACGAAATATCAGATATTCGACGCGCTTGCCGCTATAATAAAAAATTCACCCGAGGGAACGCTGGCGTCGGTGCATTCGGCAAACCGCTTCTGGCTGTATATCCCGAACCCCGGCAAAAGGGGCGTTGAACTGCTTTCGCGGCTCAAAGGCGTTGTCGGCGGAGAATCAAACGGACGAGTTACATTCTCTGCGGGAATAGGCGCGGAGGACGTACTTCCCGCGCGCAGAATGAGCACCGCGGAATTTGCGCTGTGCGAGGCGATTGTAAAGGACTCGGGCGGCATTGTCGGATATTCCGTCGAGCAATACGAAAGCAATAAAGACGAATTTGAAAAGATGAGCCGTTTTCTGCGGCTTATCGGCGAAAATCTGTTCGTATATCATTTTCAGCCGATCGTCAGCGCCAAAAACGGAGAGATTCTCGCGTATGAAATGCTTATGCGCAGTGACAGCAGCATAGGAATGTATCCGCTTGAGATACTCGACTGCGCTGATAAGGCGCGGCGGCTGTATGATATCGAAAAGGCGACTATGCGAAATTCGCTTGTCATTATCGGCGAACATCAGGATATATTGAAAGACCGCAAGCTGTTTGTCAACTCGATCACGGCGCACATGCTTACCGACGAGGACTGGCATGCTCTGGAGGACGAGTTCGGCGAGCTTATGGAAAAAATGGTCATCGAGTTCACCGAGCAAACCGAGATAAACGATGAAGAGGTAGCGGCTATCCACGAGCGCATGGGACGGAGAAACATCAAACTTGCGGTCGATGACTACGGCACGGGCTACTCCAACACCTCCAACCTTATCCGTTATAATCCCGATTATGTTAAGATAGACCGTGCTCTTATCGACGGAATACATACAAAGCCCAAGATACGCAAGTTGGTCTCGGGTATAATCGAGTTTATTCACGAAAACGGATATCTTGCGCTTGCGGAGGGCGTTGAGACATACGAGGAGCTGCAAACCATGATACAGCTTGGCGCGGATCTCGTTCAGGGATATTACACATCTAAGCCCAAGCCCGTAATGCTGCTTGAAATTTCGGAGAACATCCGCCACGATATCGAAACGATAAATCTGGCAAATTCGGGAAGCATCTCGCGCGCGTATCACCCGACTGAGGGCGAGATTGTCGATTTGTGTATTATCAGCAGCGACAATTACAGCTCGGTTTTTGTGGAAACGGAAAACGTTACCTTAAAGGGAAGAACGAATATTTTGCTCGAAACGCTCATTGTTATCAAAGACGGTCTTAAGACGAAGATCGTCCTCGATGGCGTGCATGTAAAGACAGATAAGGATTCACCGTCAATAATGCTCGGCGAGCGTTCTGAAGCGGAACTTGTCATTACCGGAAGAAACGAATTTGACGGAAAGGGGATCTATGTCCCGAAGAGCGCGTCGCTGCACATTTCGGGAGATGGAGAACTAAATGTCATCGCCAATAAGGCGGAATGCTGCGCTATCGGCACGGACAGCAATGAATCCCCCGGAGATATCGTCATCGAAATGAACGGCAAGCTGTATGTGGAAGCGAATGGAGACACGGTTATTGCAATAGGCGGCGGAAAGAATGAAAACTCTAAGGTCATTCAACTTATCAGCGGAGACATCTCGATCGCTTGCTCGGGAAGAAAATGTCTGGCGATCGGTATCATAAACGGCGGCAGCATTATCGACATTGAAAATTGCAGCTGTTCCGTGACAGTAAACTCGCCCGATTCGGTGGGGATAGGCGCGTTTAACGGGGCTGTCGATACACAGTTTAAAAATTTTCTGCTTAACGTGCGGCTCAGCGGCATAAACCTAGCCGGCATCGGCACGCTTGAGAACGGTTCCGGCAGGATCATGATGCGAAAAGGCAATATAAGCTGCGTTACGAACGGAAGAACAACGAACTGCATCGGAACACGAAATGGCAGCATAAAATGCCACGTCGGCAAATGCAAGGTAGATCTCTACAGCGAGGGAGCGTCCGTCAGCGGCATAGGCGATATGTACGGCGACGGCGAGGTCTATATTGAGGAGACCGAGATGAAGTTCAAGTTTCTTGTCGGCGAGGGAATGGCTTACGGCAGCCGAAACGGGCTTGTCAACGTTATCCAATGCAGCGAACAGATAGGGATAAATCAATAGTATAAAGCACCGTATTTCGTGATACGGCGCTTTTCACTCTATAAAAGTATTGCATTTTGCGGAAAAGTATGTTATAATATCAATTATAAAAAAATACAGAAAGGGCAGCTTTTTATGAAAATGAAAACATTCGGCAAAACAGTATTGGCTGCGGTGCTTGCGGCAGCCTTGCTTTGCGGCTGTTCGGACAATTCCGCAAATTCCGGCGGATCTTCCGAAATGTCGACAAGCTCGTCGACTTCTTCTTCGTCGACTTCAACGGACGGCAGCGTAAACGCTCCCGAAAGCAGCTCCACCGAGAGCTCGACAGGAAGCTCATCGGAAAGCACGACCGAGAGCTCAACCGAAAGCCCCTCGGAAAGCACGACTGAGAGCTCAACCGAAATCTCCTCAGAGAGCACGACCGAGAGTTCTACGGAAAGCAGCGACAACACCTCGGCAAACAAACCGTCCGATAACGCGGATACATATTTCGGCAGACACGGCGCGCTCTCCGTAAACGGCGCGGATCTGGTCGACGCGCACGGTGAAAAAATGCAGCTGCGCGGAATGTCGACCCACGGAATAGCGTGGTTCCCGAGCTTCGTGAGCATGGAGACATTTAAGTACTTGCGCGACGAATGGAACACCAACTGCGTGCGTCTCGCAATGTATACTCACGAAAACAACGGTTACTGCGCGGGCGGCGATAAGGAATGGATAAAGGGGCTTGTGAAAAACGGTGTCGAGTACGCGACAGAGCTGGGAATGTACGTTATAGTTGACTGGCACGTTCTCAACGAGCAGAATCCGCTCACCTACAAGGACGAGGCGCTGAAATTCTTTGACGAAATATCAAAGCTTTACGCGGACTACGGAAACGTTATCTACGAAATATGCAACGAGCCTAACGGCAGCGGCTCGTGGAACGACGTGACCGCATACGCAAACGAGGTGATACCCGTTATCCGCGCGAACGACCCCGACAGTGTGATAATCGTCGGCACTCCCACATGGAGCCAGGACATAGATCAGGCGATGAATTCCCCGCTCAGCTTCGACAATATAATGTACGCGCTCCACTTCTACGCCGCGACGCACACCGACTGGCTGCGCTCCAGAATGGAGAACTGCGTCAACAGCGGACTTCCCGTATTCATCAGCGAATTCGGAATGTGCGACGCATCGGGCAACGGCGCGATAGACACCAATCAGTCCGAGCAGTGGAAAGCGCTTATCGATAAATACAACACAAGCTATATGTGCTGGAACCTCGCTAACAAAAACGAATCCAGCAGCATTATCAAGGAGAGCTGCCGCAAGCTCTCGGGCTGGACGGACGACGATCTCAACGAACAGGGACGGATAATCCGCAGCTGGTTCACGGGCGAACCCGAAGATTAATAAGTAAAAGCGCCGTATCGCGGAATACGGCGCTTATTTTATCCGTAGGTTTTCAGGTCGAGCGCCTCGTAATACGAAATTACGGTCAGCTCGCGGGCAAATTCAGTCTCGGTCATCTCGGCGGAGAGCGTCGATCTGTCGACTGTGACAACGCGTTTATCGGCGTGAAGATCGAAGAAATTATCCGAGAACACGCAGTCGGCGTTTTTCAGATCAAGCCATACGCCCTTTGCGAACGCCTTTGAGGAAACGGTTATCTCAAACCGCTCCCCGCAGTCTTTGACGGAAAACGAAAGCTCGGGGTCGATAAATCTGAACCGCTTGGCACGGACGGGCATACAGGTGTTCGCACTGAGCGTTTTTCCGTTTTCGGTAAGGGCGAATTCAATATAGGCGCTGTTTTTATCGGACGGCAGTATCCCCGTTTCCTTTGGCGTGAGCGTGAGGAAATACTCGGCGGCAAGCGGCTTTACGGTGACGCTCCTGCTGCCCCGCGCGATCACCTCGCCCGTATTTCTGCGCGAACGCCAGCTTATCTCGGCAGTGAACTCCTCCGTGCGCTCCGAGGAAACGTTCAGCCGTATGTTCTCGGGGTCGCGGTCGTCGGCGGAGAGCAGTACGGGCGCATAGAATTTTTTCGCGGCGTAATGCAGAGCCTTGCGGCGGTGGAAGTAATCTATCGACGCCCACGAGATCACGGGGTTGGAATCGTTTACCTGCCAGTAAAGCGAACCCATGCACACTCCCCTTTTGCGCCGCATATTCTCGACGTTTATGCGTATCGCATCCGCTTGAACCGTCTGCGTCGCGTATATCAGTCCTTCAAACGTGTATGGGTAATGCGACATCTGCGCAAGGTAGTACATTATCTTCTCCGTACCCTGACCGCACTTCTGGTGAGCCTCCATTACGGGCGCGCAGAGGTTGAGGTCGCACGGCTCTGCAAAGCAGCGCACGGTTTTTATCGACGGCACGGACTCAAACCCGAACTCCGAGCAGAAACGGAACTCGTGGTTATAGTAGTCCTCAAACGGCTTCAGACTGTGCCAGACCGCCCAATAGTGCTGGTCGCCGCGGTGCTCGTCGCTGCTGACCTCGAATTTTCCGCCCGACGACGGCGAGGAGCACCAATAGAACGTTTCGGGGTCGCATTCTCCGAGGACCTTGGGGATAACCTCCTCGAAAAGCCGCAGATAGTCCTCCTTATAACGCTGCTGTTCCTCGGGGAGACCCCAACCAACCCACATACTTTCGATCTCGTTGTTGCCGCACCACATTGCCAGTGACGGGTGATTGCGGATACGTTTTGCGTTGTCGGCAATCTCCGCGCGGACGTTTTCGCAGAAATCCGCGTCCGCTTTATACGACGAGCACGCGAACATACAGTCCTGCCACACCAGCAAGCCCATGCGGTCGCACATATCATAGAAATGATCGTCAGGGTAAATGCCGCCGCCCCACACGCGTATCATATTGTAATTTGCGTCGCAGCACGCGTTTAACAGCCGTTCGGTAAGCTCCGCGCTTCTTCGCGGCAGTATCTGATCCTCGGGAATATAGTTCGCGCCCATTGCGAAAATCTTCAAGCCGTTCACGGTGAACGCAAATTCCTCTCCGTTGTCCGAACCGTCTGCCTTTGTGAGCTTACCGCGGCTTACGGTCACGGTGCGCAGACCTATTTTCATTTCGCGCTCGTCAAGCGTTTCTCCGCCCCGAACCAACCGCAGCAAAAGCCCGTAAAGCGGCTGTTCTCCGTATCCTCGCGGATACCAGAGCTTAGCGCCGTCGACTGTCATACGCAAAGCCGTTTTTCCGTTAATTGCCCCGTCCGCCGTTACAACGCCGCCGTCGGGCGCGGTAAGCTCGGCTTGAACGCAAAGCCCGCCTGCTGCGTATTCGGTTTCGACGTCAATGTTAAGCTTGACGATCCCCTCGGAAATTCTGCCGTGGTTCTGGCGAACGTACACGTCTCCGATAAGTCCGCCGCGCACGCCGATAAGCTCCACGCCGCGCCATATTCCCATATCGGGGAGCATAGGACCCCAATCCCAACCGAACATATAATGCGCCTTGCGTATATGCGGATAGCCCGCCATTGTCGAATCCACGCCCCAAAGCGGCGTTTCGGCGTTCTTTTCCGCTATGTATTTGGCGGGCGAGGCGAGCTTCACCACGAGCATATTGCTCTCCGCGCAGACAAGCTCCGTGATGTCGCAGGTATAGGTTCGGTGCATATTATCGGTCGTGAGTATCGGCGTTCCGTTAAGCATAACCTCCGACAACGTGTCGATACCGTAAAACCGCAGCAGCACCTTATCCGCGCCGCGCAAGCCCTCGTCAAGCCCGAACCCGCGCTCGAAGGTGCAGCCCTCGTCGAAAAGCGGCAGCGTTTTATACTCGTTGTCGCGGTAATACGGGTCGTCGATAAGCCCCTGTTTCAGCAGCGCGTCGCACAAGGAGCCGGGAACGTCCGCCGTTATATCATATTTGCCGTTGAAAAGTCTCCATTTTCCGTTTAACGTCTGTTTCATATGTTCCTCCAAAAGTTCAACTGTTTACAGTATAATATATTTTTTATGAAAAGTCAATATAATAAAGGCAATTGATTTTTGCAAAAAGTACATTGACAAAAATTAACAAATGTGATATACTATCACTATAGATTTTTTGGGGAGGTATTACTTAATGAAATTTAAAAAATTAATGGCTCTTGGTATGGCAATGACTATAGCTTTTACATCTCTAACAGTATACAACGTTGGTTTCGCCGATGAAGTACTTGTTAACGAAACTTATAACAGTGTTCAATTGGTTAAAGCTGAGTTTACGAACAAATATCCAGATGATATTGAGCTTATTGAAGAGGTTATTAATATTGCCATGTGTGATTCGATTTTTATCGAAACATATGAATATGATAACGAATTGGCAATAGAAATACTGGAAAATACATTAATTAATTCGATTAATCAGAAATATCAAATTTCAACACATGCCAGTGGTGATAATGGCATATACTATTCACTGGTGGATGTGCCTGTGGTAAAACAGGCTACTGATTGGTATTGTTGTCCGGCATCAGTTATTGAAGCATTTATAGGCAATGCAGTTTTTACTGATACAGAAAGAAACAAGTCATCAGAAATGCAAAATTCCATTGCAACTGAGTTGGGTGTCTCGCAAGAGAATGGGGCGCCCATACCGGCAAAAGTTGCGTCTGTATTAAACAAGCGCCTTTCCGGCAACCCATACGGAATTGGATATTTTACATATCTTAGCTATGATTCCGCAATTGACTATGCTAAAAGTGCCCTGCAAAATTATTATGTTCCGCTTGTACGTATCGCCGATACATCTACTTTGGGGTATTATGGCACTAAACCTCTTACGCACTATGTTGCAATCTCAAAAATAGATTGCAACCGTAAGAAAATCACAATTGTTGATCCAAATAATGACAGTAGATTTGGTGGGGAACATGAGATAACATTTGATGAATTCATAAATGCAATGAAGAAAGATTATAATGGCGATAACTGTTGGATAATAGCATACGGCAATGGCATTAACACATTGTAATTTATTTTGGGAGGCATCTATGAAAATTTGCAAGAAAATTTTACCATTCATCACAGCGGCAATTATAACATTATCTTTTGCAGCGTGCAGCACGTTGCCGTTTAACGAAAATAACAGCATAACGTCCGACGAAAGTACGTTTGGCAGCGATTCCGTCACATATCCCGCAAGCGTGGCAAACTTGATGAGCAAGTATGAAAACGATCTGTTGAACGACATCAAAAGGAACGGGATAACGGCAATAAACACGTCGACGACAGTCACAGGCTGGGATCCCGGGGAGATCGAAAACGGAACTCCCGAAACGGGCGGTGACGCGGTACTTTCCTCCGCGTCTCTTGACGGCATTGACGTTTCGCTTATTGCGCACAATATCAGCCGTTTGCCTGCCGACGGTATCGACGGCGGGCATCTCGAAGACTGCGGCGGGAAATTGTGCGCCGACCGAGTATTGCTGTACTTAAAGGACGGCGAGGGAAGAAAAGCGCTTTCCACCCAAATCAACAGCATAAGTCCCGGACATCACAGGATAAGCGGGGAATGTCTGTTCGACGGCAGTACGAGGATATACAAAACGGCGCAGGACGGCAAGGACTATTATTTGTTAATGCAGTACGCCGAGTATGACGAGGACAAGGACGCATTGATAGCGACGTTTTACGTTCTCGATATGGAATTATACGATATCCTCTCCCCAAAAGACGAGAACGGAGTATCGGGCGGCGGCTTATGGATAATAGACATAAACGCTCCTGCGGAGAGCCGTATAAGCAGTTGGGGTCAAGCATATCAAGCGTCAAAGAGATTCAAGTATAAAAGCGGAACAACCTTTTACGATCCCGAATACGGATACGAAATCACGTTCGATATGAAACGCGGCAAGGCGACGGTCACATACCCGAACGAATAATATCAAGGGCGGCAATAAATTTTTGCCGCCCGTAAATTATTCTGCTCTGAAAACAAATCTGAAGAAATTGTACAAATGCGGCTTTACGCTTGTGTGGTCGTGACCGCCCTCGGTTATCTCATGCCAAAGGAACTCCGTGCCGTTCCGCTCAAGCATATCGCGGTAGGTGTACGGCGTTCTGCCGACAACGCCGTCGTTAGGCGCCGCGCTTATAAGCAGAACGTACGGGGCGTTCTCCGTGAACGCCATTTCGGACTGATCTATCTGTCCCGGGTGAGTTGTCGAGGTCGGATTAAGCGGAGAAAGCCCCGGCGCGGGACAAACCCCGCCGATATACCCGAAAAGATCGGGGCGCGTAAACCCGATAAACAGCGCCTCTCTGCCACCCATGGAAAATCCCGTTATCGCGGTGTTCTCCCTGCCCGCCGCAACGGAAAACGTGCTCTCAATAAACGGCATAAGGTCAGTAACGAGGTCGTTTATGAAATTGTCATAGTTCAGCGAGTTCTGCAAGTCCATCCCCGTGCAGTAGGGCATATCCTTGCTGCAATAAATGTACGGCGATACGACGATCATTTCCTCGGCTGATCCGTCCGCAACAAGATTTCCGAGTATCGTCGGAATGTTGACAACGGGGCTCGTCATCCAGCTTTCGTTTTCGTAGTAGCCGTGGAGAATGTACATTACGGGATATTTCTTGTACTTGGAATAATTCGGCGGCAGCAGCACGTTTACGCCCGTGTCACGCTCCGCAGTGGTCGAGTAATAGGTGTACCGCTTGAACTCAGAATACTGCACACCCTCACGAGTTTCCTCAATTTTGGGCGGCAGCATATCTGCGATAATATTTTTGTTTTTCTCCATAAAAGATTTTTCCTCCGTATGTATTTTCGACGTGTCGGACGTTTCGCCCGAAAGCACCTCCGGCATTTCGGTCGACGAAATGTCGGAGCTTTCGCTCCGCGTGTCGCTCTCAGAGCCGCTCACCGTGCCGTTGCCGCAGCCTGTCAGTATCCGCGCGGAGAGCGCCGCCAATATCAATACCCGTTTCATATCTTATCCGCCAGTTCAGCAGCCTGTTTGCAGCCGCCCGTTTTATTGATATCGCCGACGTTGAGAACTCCCGGTACCGGCACCTAGCCCGTCATTGTCCACTTCAGAAGCTCAGCGGAGCGCTCTATCGGCATTTTCACGCCGTCGAATACCGTCATATCATTCTCCTCGCAACAGGAAATCAGCGAGCACTTTTTACCCACAACGTCCTTTCCGCCGACAACCAACGAAAACAGCCTGTCAATGACGCCCTTTATCTGCGCGGGTATGAAGCACCGGTAAACGGGCATGGTGAACACCACCGAGTCCGCTTTGATAATTGCGGGCGCTATCTCGTTGAAATCGTCGTTGAACGAGCATGCCTTGCCCGTCTTGAAGCAAGTCTCGCAAGCGTGACAGCCACCAATCTTTTTCAGCGCCGCGTCAAATCTCGTAACACTGTGACCCTTTTTCTCAGCCACCGCGATAAACGCTTCCGTCATCGCGAAGCTGTTGCCGTTCTTTCGCGGATTTCCGGTAATAACAGCTATTTTTCTGCTCATGGATATTTCACCTTTCGTTGATTGCCAAAGCGTCGTCTTTGTGATATAATTATAGCATAAACCGCTTGTAAATACAAGTACTGTCTTTAAAGAATGTGTGAACCTATGATAAGCAATTATATCAAAAACGCAGATTTTGAGGATACGGGTTTCAGCTACACGCTGTGGCTTATAAACGAAAGGCACAAGCCCGTTATACTGTACTGCCTTATGGAATTCGGCACGGTGCGCTTTAACGAAATGCGCCGCTACCTCAAAAAAGTTACCGATAAAACGCTCAGTATGAACTTAAAAGTGCTTGAACGCGACGGGCTTATCGTCCGCAAAGAATACCCGCAGATACCGCCCAAGGCGGAATACAGCCTTACGGAGCGCGGAAAGTCGCTGATGAAAATCCTCGACTTGCTTTGCGTGCGGGGCGAGGAAAATCTGCGCCGACGTCATTTTCGACAAACGGAGCTTAAATAATTTGTTAATTCCGACAAGGGATTTGCAGTTAATATTTTCACTTAAAGGTTGTCTTAATGTCAGGGGTGTTGAAATTGCGCAAATTATTAACGATGATCGCGGCGGCAGCGGCGGCGCTTACGCTCTGCTCCTGTTCGCTGCTAAGGTACGATAACTCGGAGGAAAACTCACAGGGCGGTTATATCATACCCGCCGAATTTACCGATGACGACTTGTATATACAAGGTCTGCTTGACGAAGCGGCTAACCTGATAACAGATTTATATATCGTTTACGGCGATGAAATACAGGTTGGATTTGCACGGCAGGATATCGATGAGTACGATCAAAAAACCTATATATCGTCGCATTTATTCGGTCAAAAAAAGTTTGACAACCAAAGAAGAGAACTGAAAAAATATTTTACCGACGAGGCAATAGAGTTGTTTGAGAAGAATTACGCGGTCGCTTACAAAGACGGCTTCACATGGCAGTACGACGGAACGCGGTCTTTTACGGTGACGGCGGGCAGTATGTTTGACGAAAACGGTTCGCTGAAAGCCTTTCCGCACCTTATGAGCGTCGACGGCGAGCTGCTTTGCGGTCTGGAGGAGGCAAAAGCCGCAGACGCTCTGAACGATTGCTTTTGGTCGACCGCTCACGTTACCGACAAAACAGACGACGAAATAAGGTTCGCCTATATTGTCGAAACGGACGGCACTCTTACGGAACGGACGGGTATCCTCAAAAACGAGGACGGCTGGAAGCTGTCATGGTATATGGATTGGTTGGAATAGATTTGAAAATAAGATGAAAAAAATTCCTCTAGAATTGACTTTATGCCGCAAGTGTGGTATAATTTGCAATGTGGAGGTGATGTAATGTTTACATTTATAATATGCTTTATCGCGGGAATCGGCGCGGGGCTTGGCACCGGCTTTGCGGGAATGAGCGCGGCAGCGGTTATTTCTCCCATGCTGATAACGTTCCTTGATATACCCGCTTACGACGCGGTCGGTATCGCTTTGGCAAGCGATGTGCTGGCAAGCGCGGTCTCAGCGTACACCTACGGTAGAAACAAGAACCTCGACATAAAAAACGGTCTTGTTATGATGACGGCTGTGCTGGTGTTCACAATGATCGGAAGCTGGATCGCGAAACTTGTACCCAATGACACGATGGGCGGTTTTTCCGTTGTTATGACGTTCTTCCTCGGCATTAAATTTATCGTAAAGCCCGTAATGACCACCAAGGAAAGCATGGGCGAGGTCCCGACAAAGAAACGTGTTATACAATCGATAATCTGCGGAACGTTCATAGGGTTGATCTGCGGATTTGTCGGCGCAGGCGGCGGAATGATGATGCTGCTTATTTTGACGAGTGTTCTGGGCTACGAGCTGAAAACCGCCGTGGGAACCTCGGTGTTTATTATGGCGTTCACGGCGTTGACGGGCGCGGTCAGTCATTTTGCAATTGGAGGAATGCCCGACGTGCTTTGCCTTGTATACTGCGTGCTGAGCACACTGCTTTGGGCGAGAATAGCGGCGGTTTTCGCTAATAAAGCGTCGCCGAAAGTGCTCAACCGTGCAACGGGTATCGTACTTGCGGTGCTGGGCGTAGCGATAATGATAGTTAATTTTGTTAAATAAATCTTCCCGCGGGAGTTCGGTTTTACCGTCTCCCGCGGTCTTTTTTTGATAAACCGCCGCTGTGCATTATCTCAAAACCGCTTTTATAGAGAAAATTCTCCGAAAAAATTTGCCGAAAGTTGCGCTAATCCCTTGACAATTAACCTAAAAAGTAGTATTATGTTATATAGGAGTTTTTGGCGCTGTTTGGAGAAGCGCAAACTTAATTAGCAGCTCAAAGTGAATTCGGACTTTTCGTGCGCTGTACATACGCACGTTAATATAAAAAATACAGATAGAGAAAAAAACGGCTTTATTTAGCCGACTGTATAATTGTGCATAAATATAAATATTGTCCGAGCTTGCTTTTTTGCATATACATATAAAAATTGGGGAGTTGTACAAATGATTTTTTCCAGCCTTATTTTTCTGTATCTGTTTTTACCACTGTGTCTTATTACTTATGGGCTTGTAAAGCCGCTCAAGGGGAAAAACGCTGTGCTGATTGTTTTCTCGCTGCTGTTTTACGCGTGGGGCGAGCCCGTAAGAATACTGTTTCTGCTGCTGTCGGCGGTCATTAACTACTTTGTCGGATTGGGTATCGGTGCGGCAAAAAGCGAAAAGCTCCAAAAGCTGATCTTGGGCGGCGGATTGGTCTACAATATAGGAATGATTGCCGTGTTCAAATACAGCGGCTTTCTGGTCGAGAACGTCAACGCGATCTTCGGCTCGAAATTCCCCGTGCCAGAGATTGCGATAATGGCGGGTATCAGTTTTTACACGTTCCAGATAATCTCATATATCGTCGACTGTTACTGGGGCAAGGTCGAGCCGCAGAAAAATTTCTGGGATCTGCTGTTGTTTATTTGCCTATTCCCGCAGCTTATCGCGGGACCTATCGTGCGTTACAGTACTATCGCCGAGGAAATAGGCTGCCGCAAAACCACGATGAAGGACTTGAGCAAGGGTCTGACAAGACTGGTGGTAGGTCTCGCAAAAAAGGTGATTCTCGCCGACCAGCTTTACAGGATCGTTGAGGACACGATCGGCAGCAAGTCCGGAGTAGGGCCGATGACCGTAATGGGAACATGGTACGGAATTATTCTCTATTCGCTTTACATCTATTTTGACTTTTCGGGATACTCGGATATGGCTATCGGCATGGGGCGCATATTCGGCTTTCACTTTAATGAAAACTTCAACCACCCGTATCTCTGCAAGGATATTCAGGAGTTCTGGCAGAGGTGGCACATCTCACTCGGCTCGTTCTTCCGCGACTATCTTATGCCGATCTCGTTTTTCGGTCACCGCAACAAATATTTCAGCCTGTTTCTGGTGTGGCTTTGCACGGGAGTATGGCACGGCGCGTCGTGGAATTACGTTATCTGGGGATTGTATTACGGCGCGTTCATTATGTTCGAGACCGTTCTCGGAAAGAAACGCATCAACAAAATCCCCATTGCAATACGACATATTTACAGCAAGCTGATAATTATAATCGGGTTCGGCATATTCTTTTTCGAGGATTTCGAGCAGCTCGGGCTGTTCTTCCGCAACATCACGCCGCTCAACCCGAATGGCTTCAGTAGCGAATTTGAACTTATTTCGCTGTGCAATAATCTGTGGCTGATCATTGCCGCGATAATCTGCACGTTCCCGCTCATAGAGCTTTTCAGAAAGATATCCGAGCGCTCTCTCAACGCAAAAACGGCGGTGTCGGTGTCGGGTACGGCGATATGCGCGGTGCTGCTTGTGGTGAGCAGTATACTGCTCGTGGACGCGACGACCAACGCGTTCCTGTACTGGAATTACTAAGGGGGTGTACAAATGTCCGAAAAAAGATTGAACAAGCCGTCCGACGAGGAGCGCGAAAAGCGGCTTGAACGGCAGAAGAAGCGCGTTCTGGCGCAGGCGCGCAGACGCGAGCATTCGTTGTACGCCCTCAACATTTCGGTGATCGTCGGCGTGCTGGCGTTTATTACGCTGTTTATGACATTCGGAGAGCGCCCGAAAATATCCACGGAGGAGAACCGCGATCTGGCTGAATGTCCGACGTTCTCGTTTGAAAGCTACTTTAAGGGTGAATTCACAAAGGATTTCGCGGCGTTCTACAACGATACAGTACCGCTGAGGAGCACGTTCAAGTCGATGATATCCTCGTTCAGGGCAAATCTCGGCGTGAAATACGGAGACGGCATTCATCTCAGCGGCGGTCTGCCAACTATCGAGACCCGCCCCGAAAACTCGGGCAGCAGTTCTACCAGAAAACCGCCGCCCGTCGTTGTTATCCCAAATCAGTCGGGGAGCACAGGCAGTTCGTCAAGCAGCAACGGCAACAGTTCTTCAAGCAGCTCGACCAGCACGTCAAGCAGCACCGAGAGCACGAGTACCGATACGACCTCAAGCAGCTCCACGAAACCCATCGATATCGACCCCAACGGCGGAATGGAGGTCGGCAGCATAATCGTGCTGCCCGACGGACGCGCCTTGCCGCTGTTCGGCGGAAGCTACTCGGGCGGTCAGTTTTACGCCGAAACGCTCAACGCGTATAAACAGGCGCTCGGCGAAAATGTAAACGTGTATTCGCTTGTATCGCCGACAGCGGTGTCGTTCTATCTTCCCGAAAAGTTTGCGGACAGGTCGGCAAGCGAGTGGGATCATATCGACTATATAAACAGCTTTTTCGAGGGAGTTATCCCGATCGACGCGTACTCCGTATTCGAGCAGCACGTTGCAGAGGACATCTTTATGCGCACCGATCACCACTGGTCATCGCTGGGCGCTTACTATGCTGCACAGGAGTTCGCAAAAACGGCACAGGTTGATTTCGCGGAGCTGAACGACGAAAATTATGAAAAGGTATCGCGCGAGGGTTACCTCGGCACGCTGTTCGGTCAGAGCGGAGAGCCGCAGGTGATGATTGACAATCCCGAAACGTTCACATATTATATTCCTCAGAATGAATTTACCACCGACTACTACTCATTCGGCATGGAATATCAGTATACGGGTCGGCTTATGCTGGATATTGACCTGCTTGAACGCAGCGACTGGTATTCCGTGAATATGTGCGGCGACCTGTACACGGTCAACATCAACACCGACTGCAAAAACGGCAGAAGACTGATGATAGTTAAGGACAGCTACGGCGACGCACTCCCCGCGTTCCTCACAAGCTCCTTTGAGGAGATATGGGTGGTGGATATGCGCGCGTTTGAGGGCGGAATAGTTCAGCTTGCGCAGAATGAGGGCATCACCGATGTTCTGTTCGCGATGAATCCCACGAGCGCCACCGGAGAAAACGCGGATCATCTTCCCGGTAAAATGTGGTAATTTTTTTCAACAACCCTTTAATTTTCATAAAATCGTAAGAAATTCGTAAGCAAAACGTAAACTTATTTGACGGAAAATTGACATTTTAATGCTATAATAGACAAGTAAATAATAAAAAAGGGGGAATATGTCTTGAAAAAGGCAAAAGCAACTTGGTCGGTCTGGGCGCTTACGGCGGTACTGCTGTTAAGCGCGTGCAGCAGTACGGAGCAGCAGGACAAGCTGCCTGAGGATTCGGACGTGAAATTCAATAATGCGTCTTTTTCCGCAAGAGAACCCGCAGGCGGTCCACAGTCCGAGCCGACGCAGAACGGTCAAAGCAGCGTCGGTGAAAATTCCTGCGGATTGGCGAGCGGCATTACGGAAAACTCTGTGGACGCTCCGTTAGAGAGCAGCTCCGCCGTAAAGCCGTCAACTCCGAACAACACCGCGGACGGCGAGATGTCGGGCAGCGTTTTCGTGCTTGAGGACGGGCGCGGACTGGTGCTATTCGGCGGAAGTTATTCGTGCGGTCAGCATTACGCTGAAACTCTCAACGAGTACAAGAAAAGGCTTGGTGAGAACGTCAACGTGTTTTCAATGGTCGTCCCGACGGCAGTGTCTTTCTATCTTCCCGAAAAGTATTCGGATATGTCAGCGAGCGAGTGGGATCACATCGACTATATCAACAGCTTTCTTGACGGGGTCATTCCCGTTGACGCTTATTCCGAGATAGCCAAGCACACGGACGAGGATATATATTTGCGCACCGACAATCACTGGCAGTCGCTAGGTGCTTACTACGCGGCGCGGGAGTTCGCGAAAACGGCGCTTGTCGACTTTCCCGAGCTTAACGAGGAGAATTATGAGTTTATCTCGCGCGAGGGCTATGTGGGTACGCTGTACGGCTACAGCGAAGAGGATCAGCGGATAAAGGACAATCCCGAAACGTTCACCTACTACAAGCCGAAAACCGAGTACTCCACCGACTACTACGACTACGGACTGGAGTATCAGTACACAGGCGCGCTTATGCTTGACACCGACAACATCGACGTCACAAGCTGGTATCTGGTGAATATGTGTGGTGATATGTACTCCGTTCATGTAAAAACGGCAGTCAAAAATTCGCGTAAGCTGCTTATCGTCAAGGACAGTTACGGCGATGCGCTGCCCGCGTTCCTTACTTCCTCGTTCGAGGATATCTGGGTGGTGGATATGCGGCATTTTGAGAAGAGCGTTACCGAGCTGTGCAAGTCCGAGGAGATAACGGACGTACTGTTCGCGATGAACGCTTCGAGCGCCGCGGGCGGCAACGAGGAAAACCTTGAAAATATTATGTGACAAATTCTGTTTATCAGGCATTTTTTTGCCATACTATATACATATTTTAGGGGGAATATATTATGAAAAAGACAGTTTCTATGTTAGTAACGGCGGCGCTGATTCTGGCTCTTGCGGGATGTAACGGCGAGGAAACGAGCAACAATTCAAGTGCGGGAAACTCGAAACCGAATTCCGTTTCCACGGACAAAAGCTCAACGGACAATTCCGAGAGTACCGACAACACAAGCGGTTCCGATAATAGTGATGTTTCGGGCGGCTCGGACAGTTCGCCCGAGAGTACCGACAGCGTTTCCGAAAGTACGGACAGCACTCCTGAGAGCACCGAAAGCTCCTCTCACGAAAAGCCCGCGACCGACCCTAACAATCAGGGCGGCGAGATGTCGGGGTCGGTTCTTGTACTCGACGACGGACGCGCTATCGACCTGTACGGCGGAGGTTACGAAAGAGGGCAGAACTACGCCGAGACGCTCAATCAGCTTAAATTGCTTGTCGGCGATCAGGTGAATGTGTTCTCGCTCGTCGCGCCGACTGCGGTGTCGTTCTATCTGCCCGAAGACCTTTCGTATATGGCAGGCAGCGAGTGGGATAATATAGATCATCTTAACGGCTTTTTTGACGGCGTAATTCCTGTGGACGCGTATACGGAGCTGTCAAAGCATACAAACGAGGATATTTACTTCCGCACCGATCACCACTGGCAGCCGCTCGGGGCGTATTACGCGGCAAAGGCGTTTACGGACATAGCGCAGGTGCCGTTCGCGGCGCTGTCCGAATATGAGACTGTCGCAATGGAGGGCTACGTCGGAACGATGTACGGCTACAGCGATGAAAATCCGCTTGTAAAAAATAATCCCGACGTATTCACATACTACAAACCAAAGAACGAATATACTACAACATACTACACACAGAGCCTTACAGATCCGTATGAGGCGGGGTTGTTCCTGAAATCGCTCGAGGATACCCCCGTTGTAAGCTGGTATTTGGTGTTTATGGGCGGCGACGACGAGGTCGCGCACGTACATACCGACGTCGGCAACGGCAGAAAGCTTGTCATAGTCAAGGACAGCTACGGAAACGCGGTCGTGCCTTGTCTCACCAATTCTTTTGAGGATATCTGGGTGGTCGATATGCGCTACTTCGAGGGGAGCATTTCGCAGCTCGTCAAAGACGAGGGGCTGACCGACGTGCTGTTATGTATGAACTCGTTTAGCGCTACCGGTGATAATCAGTACAAGCTCGCCGATAAACTTTAATGGGAGGACAACAAATGCTGCCTGAACTTAGCCGCCCGTTTGACGGGGATATGATAATGCAGAGCAAAAGGAAACTGCTGCGGCTGCTCAAGGAAAAGGAACAGGGCGCTGTGCCGCTGAAGATAGCGGTGCTGGGCGGTTCGACGACATCGGATATCATCAAGATACTGGAGTTGTTTCTGCGTGACAGGGGGATCGTACCGAGCTTTTACGAGTCCGAGTACGCGCAGTACTGGAGCGACGCGGTTTTCGGGAATAAGGAGCTTGATGAGTTCAAGCCCGAGTTGGTGTTCATTCACACGACCTCGCGGAATATCGAAGAGAAACCGCGCGTCAACGAGGACGAAAGCTCCGTTGCCTACAAGCTCAGCCGCGAATACGAGCGCTATGAGCGTATGTGGACGTTGCTTTCGGAGAAGTTCGGGTGCGTTATTATCCAAAACAACTTCGAGCTGCCGAGCGAACGTCTGCTCGGAAACCGCGAGGTCGGCTGCGCCTACGGTCGTATCGACTTTATCACGCGGCTCAACTGCAAGCTCTATGACTACGCACGGTCGCACAAGAACTTTTATATCCACGATATCAACTATCTGTCGGCTGCATACGGGCTGGAGCGCTGGCACGAGCTGCGTCACTGGCATTTGTACAAATACGCGATGAGCGTTTCGGCGATACCCGAGTTTGCGTACAGTTTGGCGAATATCGTCTGCTCGGTCATGGGGCGTAACAAGAAAGTCCTCGCGCTCGATCTGGACAACACGCTCTGGGGCGGTGTTATCGGCGACGACGGGCAGTCGGGGATCGAGATAGGCAGCGAGACCTCCGAGGGGCAAAGCTTTCTGCGCTTACAGGAGTACATCAAGGCGCACAAGGAGCTTGGCGTGCTGCTCACCGTTTGCTCGAAGAACGACCTCGAAAACGCGCTCGAGGGACTTAACCACCCAGACGCAGCGCTGCACCCCGACGATTTCGCGTGCATCAAGGCGAACTGGAACGAAAAGTGGCGCAATCTCGAGGAAACTGCGCAGGAGTTAAATCTGTTGCCCGAGAGCTTCGTCTTTGGGGACGACAATCCCGCCGAGCGTGAGATCGTCCGCACGCAGCTCCCCGAGGTGACTGTTATCAACTTTGACGATCCCGAGGAATGTATCCGCGCGCTCGACAAGTGCGGTTTCTTTGAGGTGACTTCTCTTTCTGCAGACGACGCGGCGAGGGGCGAAATGTACCGTGCCAACGCCGAAAGAGCCGCTGCCGAAAAGAAGTTCGCAAGCTATGGCGATTTTCTCAAAAGTCTGGAAATGAAAGCCGAAATACGCGATTTTGAACCCGTGCACATTCCCAGAATTACCCAGCTCACCAACAAGAGCAATCAGTTCAACCTAACGACAAAGCGCTATACCCAGACCGAAATGGAAGCTGTCGCCGCCGACAATAAATTTATCAGGCTGTGCGGCAGACTAACGGACAAATTCGGCGACAACGGTATCGTGTCGGTCGTTATCGGCAAAAAGGAAGGGAAGTCGCTGCACGTCGACCTGTGGCTGATGAGCTGCCGCGTACTCAAACGCGAAATGGAATTCGCAATGCTTGACAGGCTTGTCGAGGAGTGCCGGAGTGCGGGTATTGAGAAGATAATAGGTTACTACTATCCCACCAAGAAAAACGGTATGGTGGCGGGACTTTACGAGGAATTCGGTTTTACGCAGACCGCCTTGGACGAGAACGGCAATACGACGTGGAGACTTGAAACGTCAAAATATTCGCCGAAAACCAAGGCGATAAAAATTAACGAAAGTGAGAATTGATATGGACAAGGAAACGGTCAAGAGCAGGCTTACAAAGGTGTTCCGCAATGTGTTTGACGACGACGGGATCGAGCTTACGGACGGCACAACCGCGGACGACATCGAGGCGTGGGACAGTCTGGAGCACATCACTCTGATATCGTCAGTCGAAAAGGAATTCAAAATGCGCTTTACCATGAAAGAGGTTAGCGGAATGAAAAACGTCGGCGAGATGATGAACATAATCGCCGAACGCGCAAAGAAATAATCAGACCGTTCTGTGGAACGGCGGACGCAAATAAACCGCGGCAACTATCTGCCGCGGTTTGTTTTTATTTCCCGATGAATTTTTTCAGCAGCCTTGCGACCGTGTTCACGTCGATCGGCTTTGCGGTGTGCGCATTCATTCCCGCGTCAAGGCATTTCTTGACGTCCTCCGAGAACGCGTCAGCCGTCATTGCGATTATCGGAATATTCTTGTCGGGGTGAGAACTCGAGCGTATAGCCACAGACGCTTCATAGCCCGACATAACCGGCATTCGTATATCCATAAGGATAGCCTTATAATAACCAGGCTCACTCTTTTTCAGCATATCAACGCATATCTGACCGTTCTCCGCGTGGTCGATGTCAAGTCCTATCTCGGACAGCAGCTCGTTCGCAATCTCCCAGTTAAGCTCGTTGTCCTCGGCAAGCAGTATCTTCACGTTGTCGAACCTTACATCGTCGGCGGGACGCTCCGCTACATTTTCCGCGTCGGCAGCCGACGGCGCGTCGCCGTTTACAAACTGTTTCAACCCGTAAAACAGCGTAGACGTAAACAGCGGCTTGGAGATAAATCCCGAAACGCCGGCCTCGCGCGCGTCGCTTTCTATATCCGACCAATCATAAGCGGATATAAGCAAGATGGGAATGTCGTCGCCAAGCTTTTCCCTGATTTGACGGGCGGTCTCGATACCGTCAATGCCGGGCAGCTTCCAGTCAAGCAGAATTATTTGGTATGGATTTCCGCCTTCTTGAGATGCAGTGACCTTTTTTACGGCGGTTTCACCGTCAAACGTCCATTCAGCGTTAATCCCGATCCTATTCAGTGAATCTACCGTTCCGTTGCAGATAAGCTCATCGTCATCAACCACCAACATCCGCCAGCTTGGGAGTATCATTTCCTCCTCGCGCAGCTCAGCCCTTTCCAAATCAAGCGAAACGAAGAAGCGAGTGCCCTTGTTAAGTTCGCTCTCCACACTGATAGTACCGCCCATAGCGTCGACAATGTACTTTGCTATCGCCATTCCGAGACCCGTACCCTCGGTCTTGTGTACGCGCTTGTTGTCCTCGCGAGTAAACGCCTCGAATATCTTTTTCTTGAACTCCTCGTCCATGCCGATGCCCGAGTCCTTCACCTCGAGATTTACCTGCGTGAAGTTGTCGCCCTTTTCAGACGGCTTCTCATAAAGCATGACCTCGATAGAGCCGCCCTCGGGAGTGAATTTGATGGCGTTCGACAACAAATTAAGTATAATCTGATTTAAACGCACACTGTCGCAGTAAACGTTTTCACAATCTATATTGTTGATAAACACGTCAAACTTTTGTTTCTTTGCCTTGACCTGCGGCTGAACTATGCTGACGATTGCTTCCATTATCTCCCTCAGTGAGATCTCCGACATTGAAAGCGTCATTTTGCCGCTCTCGATCTTTGACATATCAAGAATGTCATTGATAAGTCCCAGTAAATGCTTGCTCGAAAGCGTTATCTTGGAGAGACAGTTTTCCACCTGCTGTCTGTTGTCGATGTTTGCTGTTGCGATAGCCGTCATACCGACGATAGCGTTCATGGGTGTACGGATATCGTGTGACATGTTCGACAAAAACTCGCTCTTGGCTTTGTTTGCGTGCTCCGCCTCCTCGCGTGCTTCATCGAGAAGTTTCATCTGCTTGCGGGTCATTCTGAAATACATAAGGAATATCAGGATAAACAAGCCGAGATTAGCCGCGATACACAGCATAAACAGCGACAAACGGTGCTCCTCAAGCTCGTTCACCACGGAATTAAGCTCGCCATACGGCATAACAGTCACAAGATACCACTCTGAATGAGCGAGCGGCGTACAGTATACATGACTGCGCTCATTTTCTAAAGGCATAACGTTCGAGAAGTCCTCGTGCCTTTCCATTGCCTTATGCAGACCGTCGATAAACTCCTCCGCGCCGGGATCATTATGCTCTTTAAATGTCGAACGTATCCTGTCAAAATAATCGTTATCTGCAATATCAATGCTTTTTATAATGAAACTGCCGTCGCGGCGGATAATATGCGAATACGTTAAGGTATCATTGTCGTCAAGCCCCAGTACATCATTTATATACTGCGCGGGAAATCCGGCAACCAGCGCGAGACTCCGCTTACCGTTCTTCATAGGATATGCGGCGGGAACGCCAAGCATCACTATTTTGCTCTCGCTGTCGGAATGCGCGATGGCAATCTTCTTGTCACCGTTCTTCAGCGAATTCAGAAACGACGTGGTATCCTCAAGCTCCACTGCGTTTCCGTATATCATGTCGAAATTGCCGTCCTCGTCAAAAAACGCGAAATAGTCGTAGTTGCGCAAACTTCCCTCGTGGGTAAGCACGTCGAGAAGTTCCTTTCCGTAAACCGCCTCCTCGGGCGGATTTCCGTCAACTATTGTTTTCAACGGGTTTATGCGCAAATTTATCATTGTCTCGAAGTGCTTTGTAATCCTCTCGCTCATGCCGTTCATATAGATCGTTCCGACGTTATTTATGACTCGATCCGTCTCGCTCCCCATCGTAATGACGAGGTAAGAAAACGATCCGACAATCACGATTATCAGCAAGATCAGACTTGCAAGCAGAAACCTTGCCGTTTTTCTTTTTGTATTACTCAAATCAACTCACCTCAAAAGAAACCTACTCGTCAAGCTGAGCCAATGCGTCAACAATAAAATCCCGGTCGGCGCGAACAACCTCAAGAAGCTCGGCGGCGTTATCCGCAACAGTGTTCCGCAGCGCCTCGGTAAGCTCGGCTGACGAAGCTTGCAGCTTATCCAGTCCAAGATTGGCGCACAGCCCTTTCAGTGTATGTGCTGCCCTGAACGCGGTCTCATAGTCTCCGCTCTCAAACGCCGCAATAAGATCATCTGTTGTCCTATCATTTTTAAATTTTCTGACAAACTTTCCGAGCATTTTCTCGGAATTACCCATTCTCGTAAGCACCGCGTTATAATCGGAGCCGATGGTATTATAAAAGGCTTCTAATGTCATTGTTGTTTTCCCCTTTCATCAATCCGTAGCCGTTTTCGTATGGAACGAGCTTGCCGATAACTCCTGTGTATCGCTGCGGCTCCTCGAGAGTCCATGTTGTGCGGCACACAAGCTTGTATGTATTGCAGTGCGTGTCAGTGGGATAGCGGCGGTGTTCCTCGGCGGTATTTGTTATCCTGAGCGTCTGCACGGGCTTCTCCTCGCCCGGCTTTACGGTAATAAGCTGATGTACATAGAACTGCACAATAGGCTGCTCGGCGGAAAGTGAGCGCAGCTTCGCCGAAAAGTCGGAAAGCGTTTTCTTGCCGAATACCGTGCACATAGTCTCGTTGTGCAAGGGATCGATTACTGTCTCATCCACACCGATAGTCTCCGCGCCGTTCGGGGAGAGCGTAAGCATATTGGACGCAGCGTTGTATTCAAATGAGTAGCCTCCCGTAATGCTCTCAAAGAAACGGCTTTTCATCTTTTCGTATTCAAGCAGATGAAGCAGTCTGTCGGAAGAGAACATCGCGTCGTTTTTCAGCAGCTCGTGCGCGAATTCCTTTATCTCGTCCTCGCCGCGGAAATTAGCACCGCCGCCCTCCTTGACAAGACGCATTTCCTCGGCACAGTTCCTCAAACAAGTTATAAGCAGCGGGTTGAATTGTCCGCACTCTCCATTGGATATCATTTCGATAGCAGTGTCGTGCGAGAACGCTTTCTTATAGCATCTGTCAGCGGTGAGCGCGTCGTAAACGTCCGCAAGCGACACGGCCTGCGCCGCTATCGGAATATCGTCGCCCTTTAAGCCGTCGGGGTAGCCGCGTCCGTCCCAACGCTCGTGGTGCCACCGCGCGATCGAATACGCGAGTTTAACGATTGGTTCGTCGCGGTAGAACGGCAACTCGGACAGCATCTGCGAGCCGACTGCGGAGTGCGACTTCATTATCGCAAACTCCTCGTCGGTAAGTCTGCCGGGCTTGTTCAGTATCTCGTCGGGTATAGAAATTTTTCCTATATCGTGCAGTGCGGAAACGTTGGAGATAAGCGAAATATCCGTTTCCGAAAGCTTATATTTATCGGTTATTTTTATCAGCTCTTTAAGAAGTATCTCGGTGTAGCTCTGCACGTTGATGACATGCATGCCGCATTCTCCGTTGCGGAACTCGACGGTATGTGCGAGTATCTCGATCATCACGCGGGAATTTTTTTCCTTTTCGTAAAACTGGTCCGCGACAAGCCCCGCGAGTTTTTTCTGCTTGGCATACAGAGAGGTGATATTTCGGCAGCGCTTTTTTACGATGACCGCGTCAAATGGTCTGTGTATAAACTCCATAACACCCAGATCGTAAGCCTTATGCATAAATTCCACGGAATCCTCGGAGCTTATCATAATAACGGGCGTATCCGCAAGCCAACCGTTCTTGTTCATAATGTCAAGAACTTCCAGACCGTCCATTTCAGGCATTACCATATCCAGCAGCACAAGCGATATCTCCGCAGTGTGCCCGTTCAGGAATGTGACCGCCTCGTTTCCGTTTGACGCCTCAAATATCTCGTATTCATCGGCAAGCATATCCGTGAGTATCTCACGATTCATCTCAGAGTCGTCAACAATAAGTATTTTTTCCATATTCCAAAAACAGGAAAAGCGGACTATAATACACTTTTCGGGAAATTTCCGTTCATCTCGCTGTCCGCTCTCCTACGCCCCCTTTCATTTATTTTACAATTACTTTAATTATATCATAAATCTGTCGATTTGTCAACCGAAAAACTCAAATTATGCCGTGTTTTCAAATAACAAGATCTTTCGGGAGTTTGTCGAGAGTGATCACTCTCGGGTCGTTGTAGATCTCCGCAAGAACGCGCTTATCGTTATTCAGAATAAAGTCGGTGTGCCACACCATAAACCACGCCCACATCGCACCTTGGTTTACAAAATCGTCGATTGGCGGAACATTTCCGCACTCGTGGAACGCCATTGGCTTGTGCGCGACCTTTTTCAGCAGTTCAAACGCGCTCTTATGCGTGCTGTTGTTGTATGTATCGGAGCCGATTATATCGCAGTATTCGTCGCCGGGGTACCAACCGTCCACAACATAATCCGCGTAGCCGAGCACCCAGATAAGGTTGTTCAGCTTGTATTTGTTGGTGAATTTATCGTACATCATACGCCACAGCCGCACAAAGTTTTCCGCACCGCCTTTTCCCCACCAGAACCACTGTCCGTCAAATTCGTGAAACGGTCTCCACAGCACGGTAACACCCGCGTCACGCAGCTCCGCAAGCGCTCTTGCCGCCCTGTCCCAGCTTGTCATCAAGGTGTCGTTCTCGTCCGTACCCTCGGTGAACAGACGTGCGAAATCGGGGTTATCCGACTTAGACTCGGGATAATCGCTTATGGCAACTCCCGTATGCCAGCAGATAGTTACCAGACCGCCGCGTTTCGTCCACTCTATCGAACGTCCGACAACGCCGTCAAAGTCGTTTGCCTTAAAATCCAATCCTCTCATAGCGGGCAGCTTACCAGTGACCTCTTTTATGTAATCCGTTTCATACTCGGGCGAACCTCTCCAGACAGACTCCTGCTGAGCGGAGATGACGTTCTTGCCGAAATTATCGCAGATATACGCGAATACCCTTTTTGTGCGGCTGTCGGAATCGGGATTTGAAAGAGAATATCCGCCGACGCTGTTTGTATTCATCATAATTTTTAACCTTTCCTTTGTATTTACCGATACTGCTATTGATATTATAAATTGACAAATCGGTTTTGTCAATCCCGATTTTCCTTTTTCACCTGAATTTCACCGATATTTTGTAAAACGCACTTTACTGAACGCTTGGATAAATTATTGACAAACGCTGTACAATGCTCTATAATATAAAGAAAAGGAGGCGTTTATATGTCCGAAAGCAGCACAAAGCAGCGGTTGAAAATTCTGTATCTCTACAAAATTTTATGGGAGAACACCGACGAAGAACACGAGCTTACAATGCCGCAGATAATTGACAGGCTGAACGAATACGGTATCACGGCGGCGCGAAAGGCTCTGTATGAGGATATCGAAGCGCTGAGGGAGTTCGGCGCGGATATATACTCGAGGCGCGGCAACAACGCGGGTTACAGTCTGCTGAACCGCGAATTTGAGCTGCCCGAGCTTAAGCTGCTCGCGGACGCGGTCACATCCTCGCGGTTCTTCACCGAGAAAAAGGCGCGTGCTCTGCTCGAAAAGCTCGGAACGCTTTGCAGCGGCTATGAAGCGGAACAGCTTATCCGCAAGGTGTACGTTGCCGACCGCGACGCCTCCGAAAACGAACGTATCTATCTCAATATCGACGCTATCCACAGAGCAGTTTCCGAGAAGAAAAAGATTTCGTTCGGGTACTTCGACTATGATATTAACAAGCGCAAAAAATACCGCGACGGTATTCGCGTCTGCTCGCCGTATGCGCTTACATGGAACAACGAGCGGTATTATATGATCGCGTATTACGAAAAATATAAGGGCATTTCGCACTTCCGCGTGGACAAAATGGAGAACGTAAAGCTGCTTTCCGATCCAGCGTTCAGAATGCCCAAGGATTTCAGTCTCTCGGAATATCTGAAATCGACGTTTTCAATGTTCAGCGGCACGGAACAAACGGTAAAGCTGATATTTCACATATCGCTCATCAACGCGGTGATCGACCGTTTCGGGCGCGGCGTAAAGCTGGTGCGCGACGGAGGGGAGCATTTCACCGTCGAAGTGAAAGCGCGCACCGATCAGCCCGCGGCATTTTTCGGGTGGCTGTTCCAATTCGGCTCAAAGGCGAAAATTATCGCTCCCGCCGCGCTTAAGGAAGAATACTCCGCAATGCTACACGAGGTGCTGGACAACGAAATGAAGGACGTCAAATGACCGCGCTCAAAATAATCGACGGTATCGGACGCTCCAGGGGCGACGAAAAGCGCAGTTTGCTGCTTGAACTGTGCGAATACCCACGGCACCAGCATTTACCTTTTGACCAAAATATATTATAAATTAGGATATATGGAAATGGGAAAATTATAATCAGAAATAAGCAAGGAAATAGAAGACCAGAGGCGGCAGTATGGCAACAAATTGTACAAACTCGAGGACATAATATTATCAGCTTGTGTGCCACGATATGCGGATATTAAGACTTTGTCGAAATTGAGGATTTCGACAAAGACCGTGAAGAATGGTTTCGTGAATTTACGGAGCTACCGAACGGCATATCTGACAGTGATACATTCCGCAGATTGTTTGAAAAAATTTGAGGGAACTTTCAAATTGCCTTTGAATTTGGCTTGAGGCAACGTGAAAAAACGTTCCGTAGTCGCCGTTGACGGCAAAACGATCCGCGGCGGTACGAATAAAAAGCACAGTGACTATCATGTTGTGAGCGCGTTTGTAACCGAAAAGGACGAAACGCAGGAATTCATGCGATATTTTATAACATCATTAAAAGATGCAGACGAATTTGCGTATGTCGTTCGTAAACATTGGTCTATTGAAAATCAGCTGCATTGGTGTTTTGGTGTTTTTTCAGAGAGGACGCATCGCGTGTCCGTAAAGGCAATTCACTGGTGAATTTAAATATATTTCTTAAAACCGCATTAACTCTAATCAAAAATGTTAAACCCATTAAAAATCAGCTTGAAAAGAATAATCTTCAAAACCGCACTTAATGTCAATATACTTTCCGATATCTTTTCTCTCCTTTAAAGTAAATGCTGTTGCCGTGGGCGAATACCGCACCGCCGAAGCGGACGAGTTCTTCTCCGAAAAGCTGAGCATTTCCAACAAGAATATGATGCCGTACTACTGCTGCAGCCGCTTGACATCGTCGTTGACAAACATATTGCCCCCGTTCTTCAATACTCCGCCGAGTTAGCGTGGTATCGCTAACGGAGAATTAAGACTTATGTACCTCCCGCAAGTTTTTTGCCTTGCGGGATTGGTGCTGTTATGTGGATTTTACGAGTTCCGCTGCTGTGAATTCCTTGTCGCACTCGAATGTGTAATGGATTACGATTGTATTGCTGCAGGCCCGCGAATACTTTTCATGCTTTTCAAATACCTCTATCCTGCGTATAAACATTCGGAGCTGCTCAGCGGTAAGCCGCGGGATTTCAATATACTCCCTAGTATATTGTCAAGCCAAAATCTTGCAAAATATTGAATAATGTGGTATAATAGTCCCAAGCGGAAAAGGATGGTTATTTACGCCACCAATCAAATACAAAATCGAACTTAGTGAACAAGATAGAATTGAACTTATAGATATTGTTACAAAGGGAACAAGTCCGGCACGAACAATTCTGCGTGCAAATATTCTTCTTGCTTCGGACAGACAAAGCGAAAAGTATATGACTGTATCCGAGATTGCAAAGACATATCACACCTCGCACACAACCGTGTAAACAGTAAGGGGGTTCGTACGGTGAAAAAAGGCTTGAAACTATAGGCAATACCGCACAAAGATTGTGCGCAGATTGCGCAGTCAGATGTTTCGTCAGATTGATGTAGCGTTTTGCGCGAAGTGTATAATGCGTTCAAGAAGTTTTTGGCAGAAACGACGGAAAATATGTATAATCTCAATACCCACAATATTACATCTCTTTACGCCGCATTTTCGCCAAAACACGCATGAATGCTTGCAGAACGTCCTGAAATTCATTACACGCCCAAGCGCGGTAGTTGGTTTGATATTGCTGAGATTTAAGAACCTGTTCACATAGCCGATCAACGCTCGTCTTGCGGCAAATTTCCCGCATAACTTCGTCATTTTTCCTTGACGTACATACAATACGACTGCGAAAAAATTGCTCGTTCTGCAAAATATTTGCTTCGCAACCAGCTTTTTGCGAAGCATTATGTGTGCATTTCGGGCTATGTGGACAGGTTCTAGCTCTTCGCTCTCGGTCGTCGATGTATTGCAAACAATAGAATACCTGATTTACCAACACTTTGAGGTTTGCTTGTCTCATGAACTTCCTCAAGAAATAACGCTCAAAAGGGCGTGGATCGGCATTTCTCTTCAGACGACGCAAAAAACTAAATTAAAACGCCTTTACCCAATCGTAAAGATTCAGATTTTACAAAATACTACGTAATTTTTCATATCATATGTTCAATTTGAAATCCTTGCAGCATAATAAAATTCATTTGTATCAAGCACATACATTTTTGTTTCATCTTTTTCTTCACATATAAAATAACCAAGTTTTTCTGGTCTATCAACACACCGCAAGACGACTTTTTACACTGTAAAGGCATACTTTTTAATTATTCCTTGGTGTTGTATCAAAATATGCAATTTTATATCGTAAAACTCCATGTTCTCCTGCGGCTTGATGATTCGTGCCATCAACTGAATGAATGTAGATGGCGTGTAGAATTTGTCGTCTTTCTTTCCGGCAGAATCCACAAAGTACTTGATCATATATTCATAAGCTGCACTGAGCAAATCCGGAAACACAAAATTATCGTTCGTCAGCTTATGCTTGTTGAAATGCCAGATTAGATGAACAAGCTTTCCATCCGGTCCGAGGTTGCGCCCTCGATAAGCTGCTGATCGCAAGTCTGCTGGAATAATGTTACTGTTTCAATATTATTAGGCATATTTCCCCGTTATTTTAAAGGCAAAAGCTCGCACCGACTCACTTCGTTCGCCTAGCCGATCGGCATTGCCTCCGCTGCGCTCGCTTCGCTCCCTACGCTGCACAAGGCAACTCGCTTGCGACTTTTGCCACTGCA
>CAMNXF010000005.1 GCA_946567425.1 uncultured Clostridia bacterium
CGACGACACCTGGCTATGTAGAGGGAGACGACGCGGACGGCGACGATGACGAGCCTGAAACTCCGACGACACCTGGCTATGTAGAGGGAGACGACGCGGACGGCGACGATGACGAGCCCGAAACTCCGACAACACCCGGCTATGTAGAGGGAGACGAACCGATTGATCCCGCTCCCGAGATACCTTTTGAGCAGGAGCCTAATGTTGTTCCCGACTTTGAAATGATCCCGGACGATGAAGTTCCGCTTGGCGATACGCCCGGAACGCCCGATTTTGATATCGGCAGCGTGGAAATTCCTGATGACGATATTCCGCTTGCGGCTAATCCGTTTACCGGTGTTGCTGACAACACGGCGGGTCTCGCAATGGGAGCGGTCGGTGCTGCGATAGCCCTCGGCTTGGCGGCTAAAAAGCGCGGCAACAAAGATGATAACAAGTAATTAGTTTACAGCCCTCCTTAAACGGGAGGGCTGTTTTATGGAGAGAGAATGAGAACATTTCCAAAAGTTTATATCACGCCCAAGGGCGAGAAAGCTCTGCGCGGCGGACACCCGTGGGTGTACTCTGATGAAGTCACCGATATTTGCGACAACACGGAAAACGGCTGTCTCGTCGATGTGTACAGCGCCAAGAGCCGTTTCCTCGGCACGGGCTTTTACAACGACAACTCTAAAATCCGTGTCCGCGTCGTTTCGCGCAACGCAAATGACAAATTTGACCGTGCATTCTGGGGACGGCGGATACGCTACGCGCTCGACTATCGGCGGACGGTAATGGCAGAGGATTTTCAATGCTGCCGTTTGATTTTCGGGGAGGCTGACAGCTTCCCGGGGCTGACGGTTGACCGCTTCGGCGATGTTCTTGTAACGCAGGTTCTCTCGCTCGGTATCGAGAAAATCAAGGAAATGCTGTATGAACTGCTTGCCGAAACTCTTAAGGAAATGGGCGAGCCGATAACTGCGATATATGAGCGCAGCGATGTGAAGATACGGGAGCTTGAGGGAATGCAGCAGTACAAGGGCTTTTGGCGCGGGCTGCGAACCGATTTGTCGGGCGTTGCCGAGATCACCGAAAACGGCATAAAATATGAGGTCGATTACGTCAAAGGGCAGAAAACGGGCTTTTTCCTCGACCAGAAGTACAACCGTATGGCGATACGGCGTATAGCGCGCGGGCGGACGGTTCTCGACTGCTTTACGCACACGGGAGCTTTCGCTCTGAACGCGGCGGCAGGGGGCGCAAGGCTCGTCAACGCGGTCGATATTTCCGAGGACGCTATCGAAATGACGAAAAAAAATGCCGCGCTGAACGGCTTCACGAATATGCAATTCACCGCCGCAAATGTTTTCGATCTGCTCACCGAGCTGTACAAGGCGGGGAACAGCCCCTACGACTTCATTATCCTCGACCCGCCCGCGTTCACGAAAAGCAGCGGCACGGTGAGGAACGCTATTCGCGGTTACAAGGAAATCAACCTCAAGGCAATGCGGCTGCTGCCGCGCGGCGGCTACCTCGCGACCTGCTCCTGTTCTCATTTCATGACCGAGCCGCTGTTTCGGCAAATGCTCCATGACGCGGCGGCGGACGCGGAGGTTTCGCTTCGGCAGATCGAGTCGCGGCAGCAGTCACCCGACCATCCGATTTTGTGGAATGTTCCCGAAACGGACTATCTGAAATTTTTTATATTCCAAGTTGTTTAGCCGATAACGGCAAAAAAACAGCGCTATGCCGTTTGACATAGCGCTGTTTAATTATCTCACAACGCCCACAGGCTCGTATCTCACGCGCAGTTCGGGCATTTTCGTCATCTCAGCGAAGTAGTTGAGGGCGTCGTCGCCGTTTACGCCGTCGGCGGGGGTCGCGAATATCTTCAGCGTAAGCTCGGTCGTTCCGTTAAGCGGTTTCTCGAAGAACGCGGGCATAAGGTCGACCGTTTTCGTCTCGGGCGCTTTGAAGAACCACCGCCCGTTCAGCTCCAGCATAAGGCAAAGCGGCTCGTCGAACGTTATCTCGCAGAACACGGGATTGCTCTCAAACGGTATTTTCAGCGCCGCGCCGTCCGCGTCCTCCGCTCCTCCCCAGCGCAGACGGCAGGGGAGCGCAATTTCATCGCAGACATTCGTTTTCGGCATGAAATACGGGTCGTTCAGCACTTTTTTATACTCGCGAATGATCGGCTGAGGAATGCCGATCTGAGAGTTGTTCGGGTCTTCGATCTCGAGACCGAGCCGCCCTCTGTCACGGAATTGATAGAACGACACCGCCTTAAACCAGTCAGCATTTTCATCGCGAATCTTTTCGTAGAAACGGCGGACGGATTCGCCTTGCGCCGCCGCTCCCGAAACGTCGCCGTCAGTGTTTATCTCGGCGGTGATCATCGGCTTGGGAACGCCGCCGTTGAGCCAAGTAAGGCGTTCATGGGTCTTTTTGAAGAGCTTGAAGTTGTCGTCAACGCATCCGCAGGTGAAGCCCTCGCCGCCCTTTTCGGCAACACCGAACGGCCATGCGAAATGCAGCGCCAGATACGCGTCCGCGCTCCATTCGTCGGCGGTGCGGTACGCCTCGGCAAGCGCCTGCTCTTGCTCAACAGATCCGTCCTCGTTGCGAGCCATGCCCGCACAGAATATTGTCATGATGTTCGGCGCTTCCTCCTTGATTATGTTCGCAAACCGCACGAAGAACGCGCCAATCTCCTCAAATGAGAAGCGTTTGTTATGAGTGAACCAGTTGCCCGTGCATTCGTGATTGATACGCAGCCGCAGCCGTCCGTAGGGCTTGAGCTCGCGAGCTATCGTCCGCAACTCCCCGTCGTCAAGCGAGCAGTCGAGTGTCAGCGTGAGGAAAACGTCCTGTCCGTGACGGCGGACGTCCTTCATCTGCTCGAACGGCTGTCCCTTCTGCCTGTACGGGAAATAGTCGTCGTAGGGGTAATCCCACTGAAATCCGACTTTCATATCCTTACAGGTGACGGAAACCTTTTCGGCGCTCCATTCCTTGTCCTTGGGGTAGTAGGTGTACATCAGACCGACCGAGCGGTGCGGTCTGCCGAGGACGTTCAGAATGTAGTCCTGGCAAACGTACTCGCCGCGCTCACTGCCATCGCCGAGATCCATTGCGCACTCGGCGGGGGAAAGGGTTACTTTATATAATTTGTCCATTTCTTCGCTCCTTAAATGTTGATCGTGACCGAGGTGCTGCCCGACGGAACGGAAACGCTCTCGCCGCCCGCAAGCTTCACGGTGAACGGCTTGTCGGTCTTGTCGAACGTTACGTCAACGGTGCTGCCGTGCCGAACTGCCTTGAGCGTGAACACCTTTTCCACATCGGTGTTGAAGATGTCACAGACGATCTCCTTGCCGTCCTCGGGCTGATAAATGACGAACTCGGTGTTTTCGAGATAGTCGTACTCAAAGCCGCGCTTGAAGTCGCCGTAAGCGATGATAGAGTTAGGTCTCGCGAGACAGGGAAGTCCGAAATAATCGTATTTCTCGCGGTAGAAACGTCCGCCCTCGTAGGTCTTGCCGTTGAGGATATCCGTCCACGTTCCCTCGGGGAGATAGAATTCGCCGTCGCCGCGCTCGTTGCATATAGGCGCAACCAACAGGTTATCGCCGAACATATACTGCTTATCGAGTGTAAGGCACGCGGGGTCGTTGTTGTAGTCGACGACCATTGCTCTCATCATGGGAACGCCCGTCGTGTGGGTCTTTATCGCCTGCGTCCAGAGGTACGGCATCAGTCTTCCCTTTAGCTTGGTGAAGTGACGGAGAACATCCACAGCCTCATCGTCGAACAGCCAAGGCACGCGGTAGGACGAGTTGCCGTGCAGTCTGGAATGCGAGGAGAGCAGTCCGAACGCCGACCAGCGCTTGTAGATGTCGGGCGTAGCGGTCGCCTCGAAGCCGGAAATGTCGTGACTGAAGTAGCCGAAACCGCTCATGCAGAGCGACAAGCCGCCGCGAATGGTCTCCGCCATGGACGTGTATTCAGCCGAGCAGTCGCCGCCCCAGTGCACAGGGAACTGCTGACCGCCGACGGTCGCCGAACGCGCAAACAGACATGCCTTGTTCTCGCCATAGTACTCCTTGAGAACATTGAAAACGGTTTTGTTGTATAGGTAGGTGTAGTAATTGTGCATTGCAATGGGGTCCGCGCCGTTAAAGTACTTGACGTTGGTGGGTATTCTCTCGCCGAAGTCGGTTTTGAACGTGTCAACGCCCATTTCGCAGAGCTTGCGCAGCTTGGACGCGTACCACTCGCAAGCGGCGGGATTAGTGAAGTCGACGATAGCGAGTCCGGGCTGCCACATATCGCACTGGAAAACACTGCCGTCGAGGTTCTTCAACAGGTAGCCGTTCGCCTTACCCTCGTCGAACAGGGGAGAGCGTTGTCCGATGTACGGGTTCAGCCAGACGCAGGTTTTCAGTCCTTTTGCCTTCAGGCGTGCAAGCATTGCGGGCGGGTCGGGGAACTGCCGTTTATCCCACTCGAAGTCGCACCACTGAAATTCTTTCATCCAGAAGCAGTCAAAGTGGAACACCTCAAGCGGAATATCGCGCTCCGCCATACCGTCAATGAACGAGGTGACGGTTTCCTCGTTGTAGTCGGTCGTGAACGAGGTCGTGAGCCAGAGACCGAACGTGAACGCGGGCGGCAGTGCGGGCTTTCCCGTGAGGTCGGTGTAGTTTTCGAGCACCTCGGCAACGTTCACGCCGCCGATGACAAAATATTCCAGCTTTTCGCCCGCGACCGTGAACGAAACCTTGGAAACGGTATCGGAGCATACTTCGAACGAAACCTTATCCGAGCTGTTGACTAACACGCCGTAGCCCTCGCTCGACACGTAGAACGGTATGGATTTGTAGCTCTGGTCGGAGCAGGTGCCGCCGTCGGAGTTCCAGACCTCGACGTTCTGACCGTTCTTGACGAACGGCGTGAACTTCTCGCCGAAGCCATAGAAGTACTCGCCGACGTTCATCGAGAGCTGCTCACGGATATAGGTGGAATTTTCATAGCGCGGGTAATCCCAAAATGTGTTGTCGCGCGTAGCATTGAGCCGTGCCGCCTTAAGGAACTCGCCCTCGTTTATTATGGACGCGCTTCTCCACGCGCCGCCCGTGAGCCGCTTATCCTTGTAATAGTACTGCACGTTCCACGAGTGCTTGCCGACAACGAGCTTGGTGTCACCCGAAACAAGCTCCCAGCAGTCGTCCTTTTCGCTGACTGACGGCTTGAAGCCCTGATCCTCGTTCAGCTCAAACTTCGGCATATTGTCTAAGCCGCCCTTATAGTGAACTATCGACACCTTGATGACGTTCCTTTGGGTCGAGGTGAACGTGATGTCAAGGCACGGACCGCCGAGGGTCTGACCTCTGTTCTGTATATACTGCGCAGGAACGTATACGTTAAGTCCGTTCTCCACGGGGGTTATCTCGTATGCCTGCGACGCGTAGCTAACCTCGTAGCCGCGCTTGTTGAGCCAGAATCCGTCCGAAAATTTCATTGTATATCCTCCTTATTGTAAATGCAAAAGCTCGCACCGGTCGGCTTTCGCCGACCTAGCCGAGCAACATTGCTTTGCTTGCTGCTCTCGATTTGCGGTTTATCCCGTGTGATCGTTGTTAATGATATAATACTACAATATATTCTCCACGTCAAATATAAAAATATGCAATACAGATACTATTCTACTTTTTGCCGTTAATAATCGTGCCGTTCGCCGATTCTGCGGTACTCGTTGGGAGTGCAGCCCATAAGCCGCCGAAACTGCCTGTTGAAATTTGACAGATTGCGGAAACCGCACTCAAAGCTGATCTCCGAAACGGTCTTTGAGCACTCGAGCAGAGCGGAGCATGCGGCGCGTATTCTGTACTGCGTGATGTACTCGACGGCGGTCACGCCGGACGTTTCGCGAAATCGGTTCATAAAATAGCTCTTGCTGAGGTGAACGGTCGCGGCTAGTTGTTCAATGGTAATGTTTTCACTGAAATTATCGGCAATATACTCCAGCGCCGGACGCATCATTTCGCTTTTACCCATTTCCACAGGGGAATGCGCGCTGATATCCCCGTTGTCCTCAAGCAGCCAGAATAGCCGCAGCAACTCGCTTTTCATAAGCATATCAAGCCTCGGAGTGTTGCCGAGCGCACAGGAGACTATGTTTTCGGCGGTTATCCGCAGCTCATTATAGTAGCTATGCGCGTCAGTGATACGCAGCGCGGTAAATCCGCCGTTCGCGAGGGGACGGATACACTCGGCGGCAGAGCGGTCATTGTCGGACAGACCGAGCATTTCCGCGCTGAACACCACAGTATCGTAACGCTGAACTCCACCGCCGTGCGGATACATAGCGTGCAGAATATTTGGCGCGATCACTATAATATCGCCCTCTGCGGCGATAAACCTGTCGTCACCGCAAATATATTCCATTAGTCCTTCGTGCATAATGCTCAGCTCAAACTCGCCGTGCCAGTGCAGCGGCACATTCGAGAAATAGTCGGGTATTTTGCAGCAGTAGCAGCTGAACGGAACCAGCCGCGAGCTATGCCGTTTCTTTTCTTCGGTATCGTTGTTCATCGGTTCACCTCCTTAGAGCCTGTTTAGTATCCCTCAACACGCCGCCTGCACTCGCGTTTTGGCGCATTTCCAGATACTGAACAGGCTCTTAAATCAAAAAAGGCGAAACCGAAAGTTCCGCCTTTACGCGAGTTTCGCCCATTTAAGCAAGCTCCACTCATTTCCGACCCTTTACACAAACAACCCATTTTGCAAGCTGTGAGTGAAAATTACGCGCGAACATCGAGCAACAGCCCTCTGCCGTCGGGCGAGGGCATATCGCCGAGCATATCGGTGATGATGTCCATAGCCGCCTCGGAAGACTCCATGCTCTTCTTGAGCATGCCGATAGACAGCGCGTCCTGCGTATTCGCCATAGCCATATCCATTGACAACGACGCGATAGACATTTCCATAACGTCAGCCCCCTTCCCGGTGTCGGGATACAAGTACCCCTTAATTATTCGTTACTGTTATTCTACCATATATTGTGCCTTTTGTCAAGGGTTTTTGAAGATTTTCTAAAAAAAATGTACATTTTATAGATAAAATCTCTTGATTTTTTGGAAATAATGTTGTATAATATAAATATTGATATAGTGGCTTAAGCGGAAAAGCGGTCATTATGCGTAAATAAATAAGTAAGGGGCTTTTTGAATATGGAAAACAATATTCTCCTTGAAAGCGGCACTAACGAGCTGGAAGTGTTGGAATTTATGGTGGGTAAGCAGAGTTTTGGCATAAATATCGCCAAGGTCAGCGAGATCATGAACTATCAGCCTATGATCCCCGTACCCGATTCTCCTCCCGAGTTCGAGGGCGTGTTCACGCCGCGTGATAAGGTTATCTCTGTTATTGACTTACATAAGGTGTTGAATAAAGAAAGTGACGATTCCGCGCGCGATCTGCTGATTATCTGCAATTTCAACCAGATGGACGTGGGTTTCCATGTTTCGTCTGTTAAGGGTATTCAGCGCATTTCTTGGGAGGATATTGAGAAACCTCCGCGTATTTCGGGCGACGGTACAAACAATATCGCGACAGGTATCGCAAAGCTCTCCGACAGAATTATCCTTATTCTCGACTTCGAGAAAATAGTTTCGGATATCAACCGTTCGGCTGTTATCGACGTTTCGGGCGCAACAATGGCAGACGTTTCCAAGGCTAACAAGCATATCGTTATCGCCGAGGACTCACCGTTCCTCAACACGCTTATACAGAGCACTCTCGCGGAGGCGGGCTATAATAATATAGTATCGTTCGACAACGGCAAGGACGCATGGGATTACATAAGCGGTCACAAAAATCTGACGGGAGATATCCTCGATCAGATATCCTGCGTTATCAGCGATATCGAAATGCCGCAGATGGACGGTCATCATCTCACCAAGCTTATAAAGGACGACGAGGTTTTGCACCGTATTCCTGTTTACTTGTTCTCCTCGCTTATCAATGAGCAGATGAAGGTCAAGGGCGAAAGCGTCGGCGCGGATGCGCAGTTCTCCAAGCCGCAGATAGGTCAGCTTATCAATTATATTAACGAGCATATCTGATTTATAGAAATGCCCCCGAATTATTGGGGGCATTTTTATGTGTCTTGACCTTTGTTATTGTAAATGTATCAAGCAGTACCACTATCTCTTCGGTGGTGTAATTTTTCTTTTCGCCGTTTGAGAAAATAAGTCGGATTTCGTACAACGTTGCTATTTTTGCGTCTTGCCTTTCTTTTTCCGTCATAACGTTCACCGCCTTTCGGTAGTTTTACTCAATATTATACATTATCGGTTTTTGTTTGTCAAGCGATATTTCATAGCCGCATTTTTGATATGATTTTTTGCCACTACATCTTGACTATTTTCAAAAAGTGTGGTACAATATAAGTTGCGGCAATAGAACATTATTTAGAAAGGATCGGTAAAAATGACTAAAATAGATGTTTTTTCGGGATTTCTGGGAGCGGGCAAGACTACGCTCATCAAGAAACTGCTCAAAGAGGGCTATAACGGCGAAAAGCTTGTGCTTATCGAGAACGAATTCGGCGAGATCGGTATCGACGGCGGATTTATGAAGGACGCGGGTATCGAGGTCACCGAGATGAACCAAGGGTGCATCTGCTGTTCACTGGTCGGCGACTTCGGCGAGGCGCTGAAAAAGGTGCTCGACGAGTTCGCGCCTGACAGAATACTCATTGAGCCGTCGGGCGTCGGAAAGCTCTCTGACGTTATCAAGGCGGTAACGGGCATAGGCAGCGATAAAATAACGCTGAACAGCTACACCACCGTTGCCGACGCGACCAAAATCAAGATGTATATGAAGAATTTCGGCGAGTTCTACAAGAACCAAGTGGAAACGGCGAAAACTATCGTGCTCTCGCGCACGCAGAAGCTCTCCGAGGAGAAGCTCGCCGAGGCGGTCGCGATGATACGCGAGCTGAACGAGCACGCGACTATCGTCACCACCAACTGGGACGAGATCAGCGGCAATCAGATACTGGCGGCAATGGAGACGGAGAATAAGTTCGCCGAGGAGCTGCTCAAGGACGAGGATATATGTCCCGTGTGCGGTCATTCGCAACACGGTCATGACGAGCACGAGCATCATCACGACGATGATGAGCATGAACATCATCACCACGATCATGATGACGAGGAGTGCTGCCACGGTCATCACCACCACGACCATGTTGACGGGGAGTGCTGTCACGATCACGAGCACGGACATCACCACCACCATGCGGACGAGGTTTTCACGTCAATGGGCATTGAGAGCGCGAGGAAGTTCACGAAAGAGGAGCTTGAAAACGCGCTGTCAAAACTGTCGGGCGAGGAGTTCGGCGTTGTGCTGAGGGCTAAGGGTATCGTTCCCGGAACGGACGGCAGCTGGTACCACTTTGATTTCGTTCCCGAGGAATACGAGGTGCGCACGGGCGCTGCGGACGTTACGGGCAGAATGTGCGTTATCGGCTCAAAGCTCGTCGAGGATAAGATAAAAAATCTGTTTAACGTGTAAAAGCGGCGGCAAAGCAACGTGAGCCGAAAGGCAACGCGATAATGTCGCAGCGGCAAAAGTCGCAAGTGAGCTGTGTTGCCGTAACGAAACGAGCGCAGCGAGCGGAGTGGAGGCAATGCAGCTCGGCTAGGCGAACGAAGTGAGCCGGTGCGAGCTTTTGCCTTTAAATCCCGAGCTTTTGCCTTTTAAATAAGGAGAAAAGATGAACGAGATACCCGTTTATTTGATGACAGGCTTTCTGGAGAGCGGAAAGACTTCATTTATATTGGAAACGCTGAACGATAAGCAGTTCAGCCGCGGCGAGAAAACGCTGGTGATCGCGTGCGAACAGGGCGAGGTCGAGTTCGACGAGAGGATAATCAAGGCGTCGAAATCGGTGGTGGAGCTTATCGAGGATGAGGACGATTTCAACCCCGAGAACCTTACCGCGCTCGTCGAGAAGCACAAGCCGACGCGCATTATGCTCGAGTACAACGGAATGTGGAGCTTGCGCGATATGGCGGTCAAAGCTCCCAAGAACTGGATATTCTACCAGATATTTATGTTCGTGAACCATGTCACATTTGATATGTATATGAACAATATGCGGCAGCTCATCTCGGACGATATTTCGGTGTCTGATATCGTGATATTCAATCGGTGCGAGCCGGGCAAGGTCGACAAGAAACGGCTTCGCAGAGCGATAAAGGCGCTCAATCCGCGCATAGATATGATGTTCGAGTACGTCGACGGAACGGTAGAGCAGGGTTTTCAGGGCGACGACGAAATGCCGTTTGACGTGAACGCAGACCCTATCGAGATAGTTCACGACGACTTCGGGCTGTGGTATATCGACATTATGAGCAACGCGCCGCGTTACAAGGGCAAAAACGTCCGTGTGCGCGGAATGGTGTTCAGGGCGAGCAATATCCCTAAAGGGTATTTCGTTATCTCGCGCCGCGCCATGACGTGCTGCGCCGACGATATTCAGGTGGTCGGCATTCTCGTAAAATCTCCCGATGAAGCCAAGTGGAAGGACGGCGACTGGGTAGAGGTCACGGGGAACGTCACCGCCGAGAAACAGCAGTGCTACAAGGGCACGGGTCCCGTTATCCTCGCGGACAGTATTCTCGGAACGGAAAAGGCGGAGAGCGAGCTTGTTTACTTCAACTGAAATATTTACGGTGCGGCTCTCCAAGGACGGACAAGCCGTCGAGATAATAGATCAGACGCTGCTCCCGAACAAGGTGAAGTTTCTACGGCTCGAGACCGCCGAGACCCTTTACGAGGCGATTTTCGAGCTGAGAGTGCGCGGCGCTCCGGCTATCGGCATTGCGGCGGCGTTCGGAATGTACGTTCTCGCGCAACAAATTCCCGATAATGGGGGCTTTTACGCGGAGCTTTTGCGGCTCGGCGATTATCTGATTTCATCACGGCCTACGGCGGTGAACCTTAGCCACGCGGTAAAGCGTATGCTTTCGGCGGCTGCGGAGTGCGGTAAAGAAGCCGCGCTTCCTCGGCTTTATGAGGAGTGTAACGCGATTTACAACGAGGACAGGGCAATTTGCCGCGCGATAGCCGAAAACGGCTTGACGCTTGTCAAGGACGGCGACGGTATACTCACGCACTGCAACGCGGGCGCGCTCGCCGCCTCGGAGTACGGCACGGGGCTGGGTTCGCTTTTGCTCGGTAAAGAGCAGGGGTATGATTTTCACGTTTACACCGACGAAACGCGTCCCTTATTACAGGGCGCACGGCTTACGGCGTTCGAGCTGTTCCGTGCGGGGATAGATGTTACTTTGATATGCGACAGCGCGGCTTCAATGCTGATGAGGGCGGGCAGGATAAACGCGTGCTTTGTCGGCTGCGACAGGGTAGCCGCAAACGGCGACGTCGCCAACAAGATAGGAACGCGCTCGGTCGCCGTGAACGCGAAATATCACGGCGTGCCGTTCTACGTGTTCTGTCCGAGCTCGACTATTGATTTTGACTGCGGGAGCGGCGCGGATATCGTCATTGAGGAGCGCGCTCCTGAGGAAATAACGGAGAAGTTTTTCGCGAAGCGCATTGCTCCCGAAGGCGTGAAGTGCTTTAATCCCGCGTTCGACGTTACCGACGCGGAGTTAATTACGGCGATAGTCACGGAGCGCGGTATCTGCCGCTATCCGTACACAAAGTCGCTTGCGGAGATGTTCGGGAGGAACTGAAATGACTATACGAAACGAGCGCCCTGAGGATTACAGAGCTGTCGAGGAGCTTATCAAGCGCGCGTTCTGGAACGTGAACTTTCCGGGGTGTGACGAGCATTATCTTGCGCACACAATGCGCTCACACAAGGATTTTGTTCCCGAGCTTGACCTTATTCTCGAGCTTGACGGGAAAATCGCCGCAAGCGTGATGTATACAAGGTCGGTGCTTGTCGACGAAAAAGGCGGTGTAAAGACGTCGCTGACGTTTGGACCGTTTGCCGTGCTGCCAGAATATCAGCGGCATGGTTATGGAAAACAGCTGTTGGAGCGTTCCTTTGAGACCGCGCTCGGTCTGGGGTATGAGGCTGTCGTTATCTTCGGCAATCCTGAGAATTACGTTGCACGGGGCTTCAGAAGCTGCAAACGGTACGGCGTTTCTCTCAAAAACGGGGAATATCCCGTGGCGCTGCTTGTAAAGGAGCTTAAAAAGGGCGCTTTGTCCGGTCACAAGTGGACGTTCGAAGAAAGCGGCGCTTACAATGTTGACCCGTATGGCGCGGAGAAATTCGACGCGGATTTTCCGCAGTTTGAAAAGGGGTATAAACCGTCGCAGGAACTTTTTTACATTTACAGTAATTCCCGATTGAACGTGGAGAGTCAAGCAAATGAAGATAACCGTTGACAGGGCAAGCGTCTGCATGGGCGACGACATGTTCTCCCACGAGAGAACCTATGAGCTCCCCGGTAACGCCGACTGCCAAGACTTGCTGAAAACGCTCAGAGCGGACAGCTTTTTCGCGTCGGTTTCGGGGAACAACGTCGTGTGGGTGCTGACGGCGGGCGACAGCTATGTGTTCGCCTATTACACGAAAACTGAGCGCTATGTGCAATATCTTCCCGAGAAAAGCCTTGCGGAGATTTGCGCAATGGGAAAACCGAAATTCAGCTATTACACGTCGCCGTCCGCTTGGAAACGCGCCATGGAACGGCTTTTCGGGGGCGGCGGGCATTGGCGTGAGGAGATCAAATACTGCGAGAGCTTGGAGGACAACCATGAAACTTAGATTTTACAACGCGAAGATACTCACAATGGAAGATGAGAACATAATCGACGGCGAGCTTTGCACCGACGGCGGCGCGGTCTCGTATGTCGGAGCGGAGCGCGCTTTGGGCGGCTATGACCGCGAGATCGACCTCGGCGGCAACCTTATTATCCCGGGGTTCAAGAACGCGCATACGCACTCGGCAATGACGTTTCTGCGGTCACTCGCGGACGATCTGCCGCTCAACGACTGGCTGTATAATCAGGTTTTCCCGCGTGAGGCGAAGCTAACCGAGGAGACCGTTTATGTGTACACACAGCTCGCCAACATGGAGTACCTCACGAGCGGTATAACTTCATCGTTCGATATGTACATGAAGCTCCCCGCCTACGTCAAGGCTTGCGCCGACATGGGGTATCGGACTGTTCTGTGCGGCTCTATTAACGACTTCGGCGGCACTGTCGAGGGAATTGAGGAAGAATACAACACCTACAACAACGCGGGCGAACTGATTTCGTATCAGCTCGGCTTTCACGCGGAATACACCACCAAGCGCGAGACCTTGGAGGGGCTCGCCGCACTGTCGCAGAAGCTCAAAGCGCCGCTCTACGCTCATAACAGCGAGACGAAAGCGGAGGTCGAGGGCTGCCGCGAGCGCTACGGGATAACGCCGACGCAGCTTTTTGGCAAGCTCGGAATGTTCGAGTACGGCGGCGGCGGTTTTCACTGCGTCTGGTTTGATGAACGCGACATGGAGATCTTCGCCGAAAAGGGCTTGTGGGCGGTCACAAATCCCGCGTCGAACCTCAAGCTCGCGAGCGGTATCGCGCCAATCTGCGAAATGCGCCGTCACGGAATGAGGAACTTCGCGATCGGCACTGATGGCGCGGCTTCCAACAACTGTCTTGATATGTTCCGCGAGATGTTTCTCGTCGCGGGCTTGCAGAAGGTTCGCGAGGAGGACGCAGCGGCGTGTCCCGCGTTCGAGGTGCTGGAAATGGCGGCAAAGGGCGGCGCTCTCGCAATGGGGCTTTCGGACTGCGACGTGCTGAAAGCGGGCAAACGCGCCGATTTCGCCGTAATCGACCTCAAACAGCCGAATATGCAGCCGCTTCACAATATCGCGAAAAATCTCGTTTACTCGGGCAGCAAGCAGAACGTGATGATGACGGTTGTCAACGGGCAGATACTCTACGAAAACGGCAAGTTCCCGACGGTCGACGTTGAGAAAATCTACGCCGACGCAAACAGGCTGACAACGATTTTCAACTAGTTTGTTTCTCTGAAAATATAATAGCACACCCTTAACTGCAAAAAAGTGCATAGATGAAATGCCGCCGTGCGCGTTTTTCGGCTTCTTGTATTATTCTTTTCTTTTTTAATAAGGTAGGTTTGTCTTTTGTCTGTCAATTTCCCGTTGGACGGATTGTCGGTTTTAGCATCGTAAAGTCCTAGTGAACACGCTCTGCGAACGGTGCGGCGGCTTGTCATTTTGTTTGCCGTTCATTTGTCGTTTGTCTGTCGTTCGTTTGCTGATGACTGTGTTGATTTTTTCGGCTTTGTCTGTTGATGTTTTTGCAGTGAATTGCAGTTTATTGTGATGTAGAATGATGAAAGGAAAGGGGGGCGCGTAATATGCCGTTTTTACCGATAAGCCGTGAGGATATGCGCAAACGGGGAATTGAACAGCTCGATTTTATTTGCGTGACGGGCGACGCTTACATCGACCACCCGACGTTCGGGATAGCCATTATTTCGCGAATGATAGAAGCGGCGGGGTTCTCGGTCGGCATTATCGCGCAGCCCGTGAGCGACGCGGATTTCACCGGGCTCGGCAAACCCAAGCACTGCTTTATGGTGACGGGCGGCAACATCGACAGCATGGTGTCTAATTACACTGTCGCGTTAAAGAAACGCAACGACGACGCTTATTCCGCGGGAGGACGCGGCGGCAGACGACCCGACAGGGCAGTCACGGTCTACTGCCGTGCGCTGAAACGGCTGTTTCCCGACGTTGAGATCGAGATAGGCGGTCTGGAGGCGAGCTTGCGGCGGTTCGCGCACTACGACTACTGGAGCGACAGCGTAATGCCGTCCGTTCTCGTCGACAGCGGCGCGGACTTTCTGATGTACGGCATGGGCGAGGTCACGCTATCGGAAATGCTGAACAGGTTCAAGCAAGGGCAGAAGCTCGCCGATATGCACGACCTGCGCGGTATCTGCTACCTCACCAAGCCCGAAAACACGCCGCTCGGCGCGGTGCAGTGCGACAGCTTTGAGATAGTCCGCGAAAACAAGAAAGCCTACGCAAAGGCTTGCCGCAAGCAGTACGACGAGCAGGACGAGTTCTACGGGCGCACGATAGTTCAGCGGCACGGCAATATGATGCTTGTCCAGAATCCGCCGCAGCGCTCGGTCACGCAAGCGGAGTTCGACTACGCTTATGAGCTGCCGTACATGAGGGCGTACCACCCCGTCTACGAAAAGAACGGCGGTGTTCCCGCAATACAGGAAGTCGAGTTCTCGATAACGCACAACAGGGGCTGTTTCGGGTTCTGTAACTTTTGCTCGATAGCGCTCCATCAGGGGCGTAAGGTCGTGACGAGGAGCGGGGATTCCGTCTACAACGAGGCGGTCACGCTCTCCGAGAAGCCGAGTTTCAAGGGCTACATTCACGACGTGGGCGGTCCGACCGCGAATTTCCGTCACCCGTCCTGCGACAAACAGGAGGAGCACGGGCTCTGCAAGGGCAGAAAGTGTCTTGCGCCCGAGCCGTGCAAAAACGTTAATGCCGACCATTCCGATTATATTCATCTGTTAAGGCGGCTGAGGGCGATAAAGGGCGTGAAAAAGGTGTTTATCCGCTCGGGGATTCGGTTCGACTATATGCTGTTGGAGAAGAACGGCGCGTTCCTCGATGAGCTGGTAGCGAATCACGTCAGCGGACAGCTTAAGGTCGCTCCCGAGCACGCGAGCAACAAGGTTCTTGACAAAATGGGAAAGCCGCATATCGAGGTGTACGAGGAGTTCGAGCGGCGGTTCTACGCGTCGACGAAAAAGTGCGGCAAGGAGCAGTATCTTGTGCCGTATCTGATGAGCTCTCACCCGGGCTGCACGCTCGCCGAGGCGATAGAGCTCGCGGTATTCGAGAAGCGGCACGGCATACGACCCGAACAGGTGCAGGACTTCTACCCGACACCCGGAACTATTTCCACGGCAATGTTCCACACGGGGCTCGACCCGTATACAATGGAGCCCGTTTTCGTGCCGAAAACGTCCGAGGAAAAGGCTATGCAGAGGGCGCTGCTGCAATACTTCAAGCCACAGAACCGCAGCTTGGTGGAAAAGGCGCTCCGCATAGCCAAGCGCACCGACCTGATAGGTCACGGCAAGGACTGTCTGATACCGCCGTCAACCAAGCCGCAGAACGCAAAAGCGCCCCGCGGCAAGCAGAGCAGCAAGCCGCGAAAAAAATAAAGCGGCATATTAAAGCTGCAGCGGCAAAAGGCGCCGAAGCGATAAATCGCACCTGCGAGCAGTATTGCCGCAGAGTAGCGAGCGGAGCGGAGGCAATACTGCTCGACTAGGTCGCGCGAAGCGTGACCGGTGCGAGCTTTTGCTTTTAAATAAATCCGCTATCGTCGACATACAGGGAAGAACAGAACATGAAAATTTTAGTTACAGGCGGCACGGTGTTCGCGAGCCGCTTTACCGCCAAATATTTTGCGCAGCGCGGTCACGAGGTGTACGCGCTCAACCGCGGCAGCCGTGCGCAGTCCGAGGGCGTAACGCTCGTCAAGGCGGACAGGCATGCGCTCAGCGGCGTTCTGAAAGGGCGTTTCGACGCGGTTATCGACGTTTGCGCGTATAATGCTGTTGATATTGATGACCTGTTAGACGGTTTGGGAGAATTTGGCAGTTACATAATGGTGAGCTCCTCGGCGGTGTACCCCGAGGCATTGCCGCAGCCGTTCCGCGAGAACCAACAGGTCGGCGCGAACGCGGTATGGGGCAAGTACGGCACGGACAAGACAGCCGCCGAGAGGGTGCTTTCGGAACGCGTTCCCAAGGCATACATACTCCGACCGCCGTATCTGTACGGGCGAATGAACAATTTGTACCGTGAAGCGTTCGTGTTTGAGTGCGCCGAGCGCGGTCTCCCGTTCTGCTTGCCGCCGAACGGAAAGCTGCAATTTTTTGACATTGAGGACTTGTGCCGTTTCATGGAGATACTGCTTGAAAAGCGCCCCGAACGGCGCGTTTTTAACGTCGGCAATCCCGAGAGTGTCACGGTCACGGACTGGGTACGGCTTTGTTACGGCGTTCTCGGGAAAGTGCCCGAGCTTGTTCAGGTCGGCGGGGACGTTCCTCGGCGCAGTTACTTCCCGTTCTACGACTACGATTACAGGCTCGACGTGACGGAGATGTTGCGGCTTATGCCCGAGGTGAAGCCCTTGGAGCTCGGTTTGCGGCAGTCGTATGAGTGGTTCGCCGCGAACAAGGAACAGGTCGCGCGCAAGCCGCTGTTGGAGTTCATCGAAGAAAACGGGTTGTACAAAATAGACAAAATTCAACAGTGATTTTCTACTTCGAGCAATTAAAAACACGTTTTTTCACAATATGTATTGTAGTTGAGCGGAAAAAGGTGTATAATTGTGGTTGGCAAAAAATGTGTAGAAAAAGCTGCATATAAAAGACACAGCGCAAGCGGCGAAGCACGGTTGCGTGGGTGCAGCGGCAAAAGTCGCCGAAGCGATAAATCGCACCTGCGACGGTGACGACGAAGCGGAGGAGTTGCCGTCGGCTAGCGCGGCAAAGCCGCGCGGTGCGAGCTTTTGCTATTCAAATAAGGAGATAAAATGAAGAGAGAAGATTTAAGGAACATTGCGATAATAGCACACGTCGACCACGGCAAGACAACGCTGGTCGACGAAATGCTCAAACAGGGCGGAGCATTCCGCGAGAACCAAGCGGTCGCCGACCGCGTTATGGACAACAACGACCTCGAGCGGGAGCGCGGCATTACGATACTCGCGAAGAACACTTCATGTATGTACAACGGCGTGAAAATAAATATCGTCGACACGCCCGGTCACGCGGATTTCTCGGGTGAGGTGGAGCGTATACTGAAAATGGTGAACGGCGTTCTGCTGCTGGTCGACAGCTTTGAAGGTACTATGCCGCAGACGCGCTTCGTACTGCAAAAGGCTCTGGAGCTCGGTCACAAGATAATTGTCGTCGTGAACAAGACCGACCGCCCCGACGCACGCAATCACGAGGTGGTTGACGAGGTCCTGGAGCTGCTGCTCGACCTCGACGCGACCGAGGAACAGCTCGACAGCCCCGTTGTGTTCTGCTCGGGAAGGCTCGGCTGCTCGTCCTACGACCCCGACAATATGGGCACGGACTTTAAGCCGCTGTTCGACAAGATACTGGAGCATATCGACCCGCCCGATGGCGACGGTGAGGGAGATTTGCAGCTGTTGGTTTCGTCTATTGACTACAATGACTACGTCGGCAGAATTGCCGTAGGACGTATCGAGCGCGGTTCGATAAAGCAGAACCAAGAGGTCATGGTGTGCGATTATCATGAACGCACCGCGCCGTTCAAGGCAAAGGTGGTGTCGCTGTATCAGTTCGAGGGCTTAAACAAGACCCCGTGCGAGACCGCAAGCGTGGGCGATATCGTGTGCATTTCGGGTATCGAGGGCATTACTATCGGGCAGACGATAACCGCTGTTTCCAATCCGGAGCCGCTGCCGTTCGTTAAGATCTCCGAGCCGACTGTCGAGATGACATTCTCCGTCAATTCCTCGCCGTTCGCGGGTCGCGAGGGCAAGTTTGTGACTTCGCGGCAGATACGCGAGCGCCTTATCAAGGAAACGCTGAAAGACGTTTCGCTCCGCGTTTCAGACAGCGAGACGACCGACGCAATGAATGTAGCGGGGCGCGGCGAAATGCACCTGTCGATACTTATCGAGACCATGCGCCGCGAGGGATACGAGCTGTCGGTTTCAACGCCGAGAGTATTGTACAAGGAGATTGACGGGCAGAAGTGCGAACCCGTGGAGCGCCTTGTTATCGACGTTCCCGAGACGGCGGTCGGCTCGGTCATGGAGAAAATGGGGCAGCGCAAGGGCGAGATGATAGGAATGCACCCCGTCGGCTCGCGCACGCGGCTGGAGTACCTCATTCCGTCGCGCGGACTGTTCGGTTACAGGAGCGAGTTCATGACCGACACAAAAGGCGAGGGCGTGATGAACGCGGTGTTCGAGGGCTACAAGCCGTACTACGGCGATATTCCGCGCAGAACGGTCGGTTCGCTTGTCGCTTGGGAAACGGGCACGGCGGTCACCTACGGGCTGTTCAACGCGCAGGAGCGCGGCACGCTGTTTATCGACGCGGGCGTTCCCGTGTACGAGGGAATGATCGTCGGCGTTTCGCCGAAGGCGGGCGATATCGTGGTCAACGTCTGCAAGAAAAAGCACCTCACGAACACGCGCGCAAGCGGCTCGGACGATGCACTGAAGCTTATTCCCTATAAGCAGATGAGCCTTGAGGAGAGCTTGGAGTTTATTCAGGACGATGAGCTTGTCGAGGTCACGCCGAAGAATATCCGTATCAGAAAAACAATTCTTGAGCGTGATCTCAGACTTAAAGCCGAGGCTAAACAGAAAAAGATTTGACGGAGAAAGTTATGATAACTCTGCACGTTCCGGAATACAACGAGCTTCGGTATCGTCAAAGGCTGCTCGCCGACCCCGATACCATGAGCTATAACAAGGGGTACGGCAGTGAAAACGGTTGTATCGATTTTCCCGAGGAGAAGTGGCAGTCGTGGTACAGTTTATGGACGGCGGAAACGTCTGAAAGATTTTACGCGTATATCGTACTCGACGGTGAGTTTATCGGCGAGGTAAATCTTTATAAAAACCGCGATAAAAATTTGTATGGCTGCTGTTATGAAATGGGTATCGTTATCGAGAACCGTTACCGCGGAAAAGGTTACGCGACGAAAGCGCTTGATCTGTTGCTCGAAACTGCATTTGAAGAGCTTGGCGCGGCGCGAGTTCACAATGAGTTTGAGAGCTTTCGCACCGCTGCCCTCCGTTTGCACTTAAACGCCGGCTTTTCGGTCGACGCAGAGGAAGGGGGTATCGTTCGGCTTTCACTTACGGCGGCGCGATACCGTCAAAAACAATAGTATGAACGCACACGGCTGTTCGTGTGCGTTTTAAACAGGGAGATGATTAGTTTGGCTAAGGATATGACAAAGGACATGACCAAGGGCGCGGTCGCGCCTATATTGCTGAAATTCTCACTTCCTCTGCTGGTGAGCGTTATCTTCCAGCAGATGTACAACATCGCCGACAGCATGATAGCAGGGCGGCTCATCAACAACGACGCGCTCTCGGCTATCGGCGCGTCCTACCCGATAACGATGATTTTTCTCGCGATAGGCACGGGCATGAACATCGGTTGTTCGGTCATGATATCGACATTTTTCGGCGCAAAGGACTTAAAACAGATGAAAACCGCCGTCTACACCTCGCTCATCTCAACGGGCGTGCTGGCGGTGGTGCTGACGGCCGTCGGATATTTCACAAGCGGATTGTTTCTGAAAATTCTCGGCACGGACGACAGCATTTTCGCCGACTCGCAGACCTACCTCAACATCTATGTTTTCGGGCTGCTGTTCCTGTTCATCTACAACATCTGCACGGGGATATTCACTGCGCTCGGCGACAGCAAAACGCCGCTCTACTTCCTGATAGGCTCGTCAATCGGCAACATCGGAATGGATCTGTTGTTCGTGGCGGTGTTCAAAATGGGCGTTGCGGGCACGGCTTGGGCAACGTTCATCTGTCAGGGCGTTTGCTCGGTGCTTGCGTTTATCGTGCTGATACGCCGCATTTCGCGTATTCAAAGCGAAAAATTCCGTCTGTTCGAGTGGAGAATGCTCGGCAAGATAGCAACGCTGTCCGTTCCCAGCATTTTACAGCAGAGCTTTGTTTCGGTCGGACAGTTATTCATACAAAGTCTCGTCAACGACTGCGGCACAGATGTTGTGGCTGGCTACGCGTCGGCGATAAAGCTGAACACGTTCGCGATAACCTGTTTCTCGACGGTTGGCACCTCGGTATCCAACTTCACTGCCCAGAACATTGGCGGCAAGGAGTTCGGCAGAGTGCGCAAAGGCTTTCGTGTGGGTGCGGCGGCAGCGGTCGTAATCGCTGCGGCGTTCGCGGTATGCTATGTGGTGTTCTCGAAGAACCTTATCTACCTGTTCATGGACAGCACAAACGCCGATACTTCGTCGGCTGCGGCGGCGGGACAGGAGTTCCTGATGACCGTCGCGCCGTTCTACCTTGCGGTCACAGTCAAGCTTGTCGCGGACGGCGTACTGCGCGGCGGCAGACGAATGGCGGCGTTTATGGTGACGACGTTCAGCGACCTGATACTCCGCGTGGCGTTTGCGTTTATCTTGAAGCCGACGTTCGGCGCAAAGGGGATATGGCTGTCGTGGCCTGTCGGGTGGACGACAGCGGCGGTCATCTCGCTTGCGATGTATCTTGTCTACATACGGAAGCTGTGCCCGATCACATACAAAAAGAGCAACCAACAGTAGGTGCAGCCAAGCGGAGCGCAAGCGAGTGATATTGCAGACTTGGAGCGGAGGGAGCAAAGCGACCGAAGCGGAAAGTATGCGATATCACTCGGCTAGGGCGGCGAAAGCCGTCCGGTGCGCGGAGCGTTTTTAAATAAACAGCCAATCGTCGACATTTAGGGAAGAAAAATCTTTGTCGACAAGCAGGGAAGAAAGCCAAAAGCCGAGAGCGACAAACAGGGGTGAAAATCTTTATGACCGAAATAACGATACAAAAAAACGACGCGGGGCAGCGCGCCGACCGCTTTCTCGCGAAAGCGTACCCGAACCTGAAAACGCCGCTCGTATGCAAGCTCATGCGCAAGAAGCGGATAAAGCTGAACGGTGCGAGGGTCGAGCCGAACGCGGTACTGAAAGAGGGCGATGTGTTCCGCTTTTATTTGAGCGACGAGCTGCTCTCAAGGACGGGAGAAACGGACTTCCGCGATATTTCCTCGGAAATAAACGTTGTCTACGAGGACGAAAATATTCTGCTGGTGAATAAGCCGTGCGGTCTGGTCGTTCACGAGGATAATGAGAACACCGCCGACACGCTGATAAACCGCGTGCTGAGCTATCTGTACGGCAGGGGAGAGTTTGACCCCGACCGCGAGAACAGCTTCACGCCCGCGCTCGTGAACCGTATCGACCGCAATACGAGCGGTATCGTCATCGCTGCCAAGAACGCCGAGAGCCTGCGCGTGCTCAACCAAAAGGTGCGCGACAGGGAAGTGCAGAAGCTGTATCTCTGCGCCGTGAGGGGCACTCCCGAACCGAAATCGGCGACGCTCACGGCGTATCTGCGCAAGCTCCCCGAGGAAAACAGGGTGCTCATCTCGGACAATCCGCGCTCCGAGTACCTCACGATAAAGACGAAATACCGCGTTCTCGAAAGCAAGGGAGAACTGTCACTCGTCGAGGTCGACTTGCTGACGGGACGCACCCATCAGATACGCGCCCATTTTGCGCATATCGGACACCCGCTGCTCGGCGACGGCAAGTACGGCGAGAACACGTTCAACAAGCGGTTTGGCGCGAAATTTCAGGCGCTCTGCTCGTACAAGCTGAAATTCACGTTCACCACCGACGCGGGCTGTCTGGAGTATCTCAACGGTCGGGAGTTCTCCGTCGGGGAAAAACTTTGGTTCACGGAGCTGTTCAAGTGACAAAATATTGTAGATAAATAAGGCATACAGCCATATATAAAGTGGCATAACGGCGCGCCGTTTGTTAAAAATGCACAAAATCAACAACCGAAAATTTACACGTTTCCGTTGGAAAATTCGGCAAAATCACTTGATAAAATTGTTAAAATTTAGTATAATATTACTTGATAGGTAATATCACGCGGTTTACCGCGAAAAAATTATAACTTTCAGGAGGATGATTCCAATGGCAGTTAAAGTTGCAATCAATGGTTTCGGAAGAATAGGACGCCTTGCGTTCAGACAGATGTTCGGCGCTGAGGGCTACGAGGTAGTGGCTATCAACGATCTGACGAAGCCCTCTATGCTGGCTAACCTTTTAAAGTATGACACCGCGCAGAAGGGTTACTGCGGCGTTATCGGCGAGAACCTTCACACGGTTTCCGCTGACGATGAGGCTAACACGATTACAGTAGACGGCAAGACCCTCAAGATATACGCTGAAAAGGACGCTAAGGATTGTCCTTGGGGCGATCTCGGTGTTGATGTAGTTCTCGAGTGCACGGGCTTCTACTGCTCCAAGGAGAAGAGCATGGCGCACATCAACGCAGGCGCTAAGAAGGTCGTTATTTCAGCTCCCGCGGGCAACGACCTCAAGACTATTGTATTTTCCGTAAACGAGGGTACTCTCACCAAGGACGACCAGATCATTTCCGCTGCGTCGTGCACGACCAACTGTCTCGCTCCCATGGCTAAGGCTCTCAACGACTACGCTCCTATCCAGAGCGGTATCATGAGTACTATCCACGCTTACACGGGCGACCAGATGATCCTCGACGGTCCTCACAGAAAGGGCGACCTCAGACGTGCGAGAGCGGGAGCTGCCAACATCGTTCCCAACTCCACGGGTGCTGCAAAGGCTATCGGTCTCGTTATCCCCGAGCTGAACGGCAAGCTCATCGGTTCCGCACAGCGCGTTCCCGTTCCCACCGGCTCGACAACTATCCTTACCGCTGTCGTTAAGGGTGCTGACGTTACCAAGGACGGCATCAACGCTGCTATGAAGGCAGCTGCTTCCGAGAGTTTCGGCTACAACGAGGATCAGATCGTTTCCTCTGACGTTATCGGTATGAGATACGGTTCGCTGTTTGACGCTACTCAGACCATGGTTTCCAAGGTTGCTGACGATCTCTACGAGGTTCAGGTTGTTTCGTGGTATGACAACGAGAACTCCTACACCTCTCAGATGGTTAGAACCATTAAGTACTTCGCAGAGCTTTAATAGGCTGCGAATGGAATAACAATAAAGGCTGCGTTTCGACGTAGCCTTTTTATTTGACAGGGATTTTTCGGGGTCGTTTCTCGTGAGGATCATACACGAATGTCGATTTTGTGTTGACATTTTTTAGCATATATGATATAATTATTAAAACAAATTATACGAAAGGAGTTTAAGCATGAAAACGATAACATTGGGCAGCACGGGGATAATCACGCCGCAGAACGCTTTTGGGGCGCTGCCCGTTCAGAGAGCGGACAAGCATACGGCGGTAAAGCTGCTGCAAAGAGCCTACGAGGGCGGCATTACGTTCTTCGACACGGCGCGGGCGTACTCCGACAGCGAAGAGAAGATCGGCGCGGCGTTCTCCGACGTGCGCAAAAACATCTTCATCGCGACAAAAACCATGGCTCGCGATACCGAACAGATGAAATCGCAGCTCGAAACCTCGCTGAAAACGCTTAAAACCGACTACATAGACATTTATCAGTTCCACTGCGCAGGACAGTGCTTCCGACCCGACGACGGCACGGGAATGTATGAGCTAATGGAGGACTTCAAGCGGCAGGGAATGATACGGCACATCGGCATAACGGCGCACAAAATAGGTGTTGCCGAGGAGTGCGTTGAATCAGGGCTGTATGAAACGCTCCAGTTTCCGTTCAGCTATCTGTCGTCGGAGCGTGAGCTTTCGCTTGCCGACAAGTGCCGCGAAAAGAATATGGGCTTTATCGCGATGAAGGCTCTTGCGGGCGGTATGATAACGAATTCGAGGGTTGCCTGCGCGTTTATCGGGCAATACGATAACGTTCTGCCGATATGGGGTATTCAGCGCGAGAGCGAGCTTGAAGAGTGGCTCGCGTTCATGAACGAAACTCCCGAAATGACCGATGAGATACGCGCGGAGATCGAGCGCGACAAACAGCAGCTCGGCGGTAATTTCTGCCGCGGCTGCGGCTACTGTATGCCGTGCCCTATGGGCATACAGATCAACAATTGCGCGAGAATGTCGCTTATGCTGCGCCGCGCCCCGTCCGACAACTGGCTCTCGGAGGAATGGCGGAACAATATGAAGCAGATCGAAAGCTGCGTAAACTGCGGACAGTGCAAATCCAAGTGCCCCTACGAGCTGGACACTCCCGCGCTGCTTAAAGAAAACTATGCGGATTACGTCAAGGTGCTTGCGGGCGAAGTCGATGTGAGAGGTTAAAGTTGATTATGCACAATTCGGTTCGGATTGCGCGTAATTTTTTTGATAATACATATTGCTTTTTTCGGGTATTTGTGGTATTATTATATAGAATAGGATAAAAATCGAGTGTCGAGATTATCCCATATAATACCAAATAAGGGAGTAAACAGGAAATGCCCAAAAAGACAGATATCCATAAGATAATGATCATAGGCTCAGGACCTATAATCATTGGACAGGCGTGCGAGTTCGACTATTCGGGAACTCAGGCGTGCAAGGCGCTGAAAAAACTGGGGTACGAGATCGTTCTCGTGAATTCCAACCCCGCAACCATAATGACCGACCCCGACGTAGCGGACATTACGTATATCGAGCCGCTGAATGTCGCGAGACTTACGCAGATCATCGAAAAGGAGCGCCCCGACGCGCTGCTGCCGAATCTCGGCGGACAGAGCGGACTGAACCTCTGTTCGGAGCTTGCCGAGGCGGGCGTTCTTGAAAAGTACGGCGTTAAGGTCATCGGCGTACAGGTGGACGCTATTGAGCGCGGCGAGGACCGTATCGAGTTCAAGCACACCATGGAGAAGCTCGGCATTGAGATGCCGCGCAGCGAGGTGGCGTATTCCGTCGACGAGGCGCTTGCCATTGCCGACAAGCTGCACTATCCCGTGGTTCTCCGCCCCGCGTACACCATGGGCGGCGCGGGCGGCGGTCTGGTCTACAACGTTGACGAGTTGAAAATCGTCTGCGCGAGAGGGCTTCAGGCTTCTCTGGTCGGACAGGTTCTCGTCGAGGAATCTATCGCGGGCTGGGAGGAGCTTGAGCTTGAGGTAGTCCGCGACGCGGAAAACAACGTTATTACAGTCTGCTTTATCGAAAATATCGACCCTATCGGCGTTCACACGGGCGACAGCTTCTGTTCCGCACCCATGCTCACAATAAGCGAGGAAGTTCAGAAGAAATTACAGGAGTACTCGTACAGCATAGTCAAGGCGATCGAGGTAATCGGCGGTTGCAACTGCCAGTTCGCGCACGACCCCGTTTCGGGACGTATCGTCGTTATCGAGATAAATCCGCGCACCTCGCGGTCGTCGGCGCTCGCGTCCAAGGCTACAGGCTTTCCGATTGCGCTGGTTTCGGCTATGCTCGCGTGCGGGCTTACGCTTAGGGAGATACCGTGCGGCAAGTACGGAACGCTCGACAAGTACGTTCCCGACGGCGATTATGTGGTCATCAAGTTCGCGAGGTGGGCATTCGAGAAGTTCAAGGGCGCACAGGACAAGCTCGGAACGCAAATGCGCGCTGTCGGCGAGGTAATGTCGATAGGCAAGACCTACAAGGAAGCGTTCCAGAAAGCGATACGCTCTCTTGAAACGGGGCGCTACGGTCTCGGCTACGCGAAGAATTTCAATGAGCTGAGCAAGGAGGAGTTGCTGTCCAGACTGACCTACCCGTCCTCCGAGCGCCAGTTTATCATCTACGAGGCACTGCGCAAGGGCGCGACCGTGGACGAAATTTACAACCTCACCAAGATAAAGCACTGGTTCTTGGAGCAAATGGTGGAGCTTATCGAGGAAGAGAATGCTCTTGCGGCGGTAAAGGGCGCTGTTCCCACAAAGGACGTGCTGCTCAAGGCGAAGCGCGACGGCTTCTCCGACCGCTATCTGTCAAAGCTGCTTGACGTTTCCGAGGAGGATATCCGCGCGAAACGCAAGGAATACGGCATCAATGAGGCCTGGGAGGGCGTTCACGTAAGCGGCACGGAGAACGCGGCTTACTACTACTCGACCTATAATCTCGACAAGGACGAAAGCCCCGTCAACACGGACAAGCCGAAAATTATGATACTCGGCGGCGGTCCGAACAGAATAGGTCAGGGCATCGAGTTCGATTATTGCTGCGTTCATGCGGCGCTAGCGCTGAAATCACTCGGCTTTGAGAGCATTATTGTCAACTGCAATCCCGAAACGGTATCCACCGACTACGACACCTCGGACAAGCTCTATTTCGAGCCGCTTACGCTCGAGGACGTGCTGGCTATCCACGAAAAGGAAAAGCCCGTCGGCGTTATTGCGCAGTTCGGCGGTCAGACGCCGCTCAACCTCGCGGCGGAGCTTAAAAAGAACGGCGTGAATATCCTCGGCACTACGCCCGAGACGATAGACCTCGCGGAGGACCGCGACCACTTCCGCGCGATGATGGAGCGCTTGGAAATTCCTATGCCCGAGAGCGGTATGGCTGTTACTGTCGAGGACGCCCTTTCGATCGCGAACCGTATTGGCTATCCCGTTATGGTGCGCCCGTCCTACGTTCTCGGAGGACGCGGAATGGAGATCGTTCACGACGACGAGATGATGCGCGTTTACATGAGCGCGGCGGTGGGCGTTACTCCCGATCGTCCGATACTCATCGACCGTTTCCTCAACCACGCAACGGAATGCGAGGCGGATGCTATCTCAGACGGCACGCACTGTTTTGTTCCCGCAGTTATGGAGCACATTGAGCTTGCGGGCGTTCACAGCGGAGACTCGGCGTGCATACTCCCCGCGAAAAATCTTTCCGACAAGCATATCGCGACTATCAAGGACTACACACGGAAGATCGCCGTGGAAATGGGCGTTGTCGGGCTTATGAATATGCAGTATGCTATCGAGGGCGATACGGTGTATGTTCTCGAGGCTAATCCGCGCGCTTCGCGCACCGTGCCGCTGGTTTCCAAGGTCTGCGACATCAATATGGTCAAGGTTGCGACCGAGATAATGACGGCTCAGTTCACGAAAAAGCCGTCGCCCGTGCCCGAGCTGCACGACCGCGTAATACCGCACTACGGCGTTAAGGAGGCGGTATTCCCGTTCAATATGTTCCAGGAGGTCGACCCCATACTGGGTCCCGAAATGCGCTCGACGGGCGAGGTGCTGGGCATTTCACCGAGTTTCGGCGAAGCGTATTACAAGGCGCAGGAAGCAACGCAGACAAGGCTGCCCATGGAGGGCACGGTGCTGCTGTCCGTCTGCGACCGCGACAAGCCCGAGCTTGTCGATATCGCAAGGGCGTTTGAGAAGCTCGGCTTCAAAATACTTTCGACTGGCAAGAGCTACGAGCTTATCACCGAGGCGGGAATTACCGCAGAGAAAGTCCTCAAGCTCTATGAGGGCAGACCGAATATCGCGGACAAGATCGCGAACGGCGAGATACAGCTTATCATCAACACTCCCGCGGGCAAGACCAGCGCGAACGACGACAGCTATATCCGCAAAGCTGCGATAAAGCACCGCATTCCGTACATCACCACCATGGCGGCGGCAAAAGCGAGCGCGGAGGGTATCGCGGCGATAAAGAACGGTGCGCACCTCGGCGTGAAATCGCTCCAGGCGTTCCACGCTGAGATCAAGTAAAGATAAACGTAGAACCGGGAGTTTCTCTCGGTTCTGTCGATTTGTATCGGGGGGATATTGTTGAAGTTAAAATTTCTTGCGCTGCTGCTTGCGGTCGGCGCGCTGTTTTTGTCGGGCTGCGGTTATATTCCGCAGCCGTGGTGCGATCTGGAGTTTTCGGGTGAATTTTCGTCCGCAGTCACGGAGAGCACGTCCGACATTCCGTATACCTCCGAGGACGACAGCTCTGCCGAGGAAAAACCGCCGAACGGCACGGGAACGCTTACGGTGCATTTTATTGACGTTGGGCAAGGCGACAGCACGTTCATAGAGCTGCCGAACGGCGAAACTATGCTTATCGACGCAGGCGAACCCTTGGAGGGAGATAACGTCGTAACGTATATTCTCACACAAGGGTATAATACTGTCGATCACGTTATAGCCACGCACCCACACGATGACCATATCGGCGGAATGTCCGACGTACTGAACAACTTCAATGTAAAGCATTTTTACTTTACTAAAGCGGAGGGCAGTTCAAAAGTATACGAAAATATGCTTGCGGCTATCGGCGAAAACGGGATAACCGCCGACCATGTAACGGCGGGCGACGTTATTGTAAATGAGGACGGTCTTTCCGCGGAGGTCGTCGCTCCGAAAACGCTCGAATGCGACAACTTAAACGATACGTCGGTCGTTGTTAAGCTGACCTACAAGGACAATACGTTTCTGTTCACGGGAGACGCGGAGAAGCCCGAGGAGGATGGCATTTGGACAAATATTAAGTGCGACGTTCTCAAGGTCGGACATCACGGCTCGTCCACGTCCACAAACGCAAATTTCCTCAAAAAGACCGAGCCGACCTATGCGGTGATCTCGGCAGGGCTTTTCAACTCCTACGGTCACCCGACGGAAAAAACACTGAATGCCCTCGCGCAGAGGGGAATAAAGACGTTCCGCACCGATAAACAGGGCACAATAATATTAAACTCGGACGGAACGGAGATCACCGCAAACAAAGACCCTGTCGAATACGGGGACGACATTGGCGAAGAAACGTCCTCTGCGGAAAACCCCGGCGGTTATGTTCTCAATACGAAATCCAAGAAGATACACTATCCCGACTGTCCGTCGGTCAAGACGATAAAGGATAAAAATATGGAACTCACCGACGACTTTAACGGCGCGGTATCGCGCGGCTACACGCCCTGCGGCAGCTGCAAGCCGACGGGCGGCGTGTAATTTTGTCGGATATTGACGGCAGTGTTTTTTGAAAAACCGCTTGATAAAACGCGGCGTTTGTGATATAATTAACGATAGTGTAGAACATTGGAGGCGTTTTTAATGACGTTAAAGGAACTAAAGACAGGCGAAAGCGCCATAATAACAAGCGTCGGCGGCGAGGGCGCTCTGCGGCAGCATTTTCTGGATATGGGAGTTATCCCGGGCGCGGAGGTCACAATGGTAAAGCTCGCGCCAATGGGCGACCCCATGGAGCTTCAGGTGCACGGCTACGAGCTTACGCTGCGGCTCGCGGACGCGGAGCAGATCGGCGCCGAGCCGATAAAGGCGCGCAGCAATCAGCACAGGCGCATTGACAGAATATACCCGAAGGTGCACCCGGGTCTCGGCGAGGACGGAAAATATCACGACGGCGGCGCTCCGCTGCCCGAGGGAACGAAAATCACGTTCGCACTTGTCGGCAACCAGAACTGCGGCAAGACCACGCTCTTCAATCAGCTTACGGGCGCAAATCAGCATGTCGGAAATTTCCCGGGAGTTACCGTCGACAGAAAGGACGGCTCGATAAAGGGCTGTCCGAATACCATGGTGACCGATCTTCCCGGAATATATTCAATGTCGCCGTACAGCAGCGAGGAGATAGTTTCGCGGAATTTCGTGCTGAAAGAGAAGCCGAACGCGATAATCAACATAGTCGACGCGACGAATATCGAGCGCAATCTGTATCTCACCATGCAGCTTCTGGAAATGGACGTTCCCATGGTCGTCGCGTTGAATATGATGGACGAGGTCACGGGAAACAACGGCGCGGTCGACATAAACGGAATGGAGGAAATGCTCGGCGTTCCCGTCGTGCCGATCTCAGCCGCGAAAAACGAGGGCGTAAACGAGCTTGTCGAGCACGCGCTCCATATCGCGCAATATCGGGAAAAGCCGAGGAAACAGGATTTCTGCAGCAAGGACAACCACGGCGGCGCGATACACAGGGCTATTCACGCGGTGGAATCCGTTATCGAGGATCACGCGGAAAAGGCGGGGCTGCCGCTGCAATTCGCCGCGACAAAGACGATCGAGGGCGACGAGCTTATTCTGGAGCAGCTTAAGCTCGACGAAAACGAAAAGGAGCTTATCGAACACACGGTTGTTCAGATGGAGCGCGAGGGCGGAATGGACCGCAGCGCCGCGATCGCCGATATGCGGTTCGATTTTATAGAGTACATCTGCGAGAGCACCGTGCAGAAGCCCCGCCAAAGCAAGGAGCGTCTGCGTTCCGAGAGGATAGACCGCGTCCTCACGGGAAAATGGACGGCGATACCGTGCTTTATTCTGATAATGGCGGCGGTCTTTCTGCTGACGTTTAACGTTATCGGCGCGTTTTTGCAGAGCCTTTTTGAAACTGGTATCGACGCGCTGTCGGGGCTGGTCGACGGGTGGATGACCTCCGCGAACGTGAATTCGGCGCTGCACGGACTGGTCATAGACGGAATATTCGGCGGGGTGGGCAGCGTGCTCAGCTTTCTGCCGATAGTCGTGACGCTGTTCTTCTTCCTGTCGATAATGGAGGACAGCGGATACGTCGCGCGCGTGGCGTTCTTTATGGATAAGCTGCTGCGAAAGATAGGGCTTTCGGGAAGAAGTATCGTGCCTATGCTGATAGGCTTCGGCTGTACCGTTCCCGCAGTCATGTCGACGAGAACGCTCCCGAGCAAGCGCGACCGCAAAATGACGATACTGCTGACCCCGTTTATGAGCTGCACGGCAAAGCTGCCGATATACGCGTTCTTCGTGAACGCATTCTTCCCCGAATACGGCGGTCTTGTTATGACGGGTCTGTATCTGCTGGGGATAATCGTCGCAATACTTATAGCGTTTCTGTTTAAGGGAACGCTTTTCAAGGGAGAAGCCGTGCCGTTTGTAATGGAACTGCCGAACTACCGTATGCCCGGCGTGAAAAACGTTGCTCAGCTCCTCTGGGAAAAGGCAAAGGACTTTCTCAGCAAGGCGTTCACGATAATACTTATCGCGACTATCGTTGTTTGGTTCTTACAGAGCTTCGACATACATTTCAACATTGTAAGCGATTCCTCGGAGAGCATTATGGCGGTTATCGCGGGCTGGCTCGTTCCGATCTTCGAGCCGCTTGGTATGGGAGACTGGCGGATAATCACCTCGCTTATCAGCGGCTTTATGGCAAAGGAGAGCGTGGTCTCCACAATGGAGATACTGTTCGGCGGCACTATCACAACCGCGCTTACCACCGTTTCTGCGGCGACTATGCTGGTGTTCTCGCTGCTGTACACTCCTTGTGTAGCGTCTATTGCCGCTGTCCGCCGTGAACTCGGAGTAAGGTGGGCTGCGAGCGTGGTTATCTGGCAGTGCGTAGTCGCGTGGTTGATCGCGTTCGTCGCGAGAGCGGTGTTCCTTGTACTGGGAGTTTAGGGGGGAAATATGAACGGCGCGGATATTCTGGTGATGATAATTGTCGCGGCATTGGCAGCGGTAGCTGTATTGTTGATGATAAGGAACAGGCGAAAGGGAAAACGCGGCTGCGGCTGCTCCAAGTGCGGCGGCTGTAATTTCCCCGCCAACGACCATAAAGAGCAGCAGCGGAAGATGTAATTTTTCCCTTGCGTTGACTTTTGCGGCGCGTTATGCTATACTTAAATCAGCATATATTGAAAGGTTCTGATAAAATGAAAGGCTTTAAACGGCTTGCGGCGTTGCTGCCGATCCTGCTGCTTTGCGCGGGCTGTAACGGCGTGTCCGAAAGCGTTTCCGACAGCATTGTCGTAAGCTCGCCGTCAACTCCGTCGGAAAGCTCGTCAAGCAGCTCCGTTACGTCCTCGGGGAGTTCAGGTACGTCCTTTTCGTCAAGCGACAAACCCGAGGAGACCTCACCTGTGGAAACGTCCTCGGAAAGCAGCGTAACTGAGGACACTTCGGGGGAAAGCACTTCGGGTTATATTGAGAGCGTCCCGGGTTACACTGAGAGCACGTCCGATTATGTTGAAGGCACTTCGGGTTCTGTCGAAAGCATGACTGTTCCCGAAATCACGGACAGCTCCGATACCCCGTCCGAGCCTGCTGAACCGAGTGCTCCCGACGACCCGATACAGAGCATTATCTCACAGATGTCGCTTAAGGAGCGCATTTATCAGATGTTCTTCGTGAACCCCGAGCAGATTACAGGCGGCGGAACGGTGCTTACGCCTATCGACTTAACGGACAAGCCCGTCGGCGGTATACTCTGCATGGGCGATAATCTCGAGAGTGTTCCGCAGACGTATGAAATGCTCACGGGCATACAGGAGAACGCCAAGCGCAGCGGTATCGGCGTATTTCTTGCGGTCGATGAGGAGGGCGGCAGAGTGGCAAGATGCGCGTGGAAGCTCGGTACAACGGAGTTCGACGAAATGGCGGTCTACGGTGCACGCAACGACGCAGACGAGGCTTTCGGCATCGGCAGAACCATCGGCGCGGATATCGGTGCGCTCGGGTTCAACGTGGACTTCGCGCCTGTTGCTGATGTCGATATTTCGCCGTACAACGAGCTGGGCGACCGCATTTTCAGCGATGATCCGAACGTTGTTGCGAATATGGTGGCGAACGTCGTGCGCGGTCTGAACTCATCGGGTGTTGCGGCGACATTAAAGCATTTTCCGGGGCTGGGCGCGGAAAGCGGCAACACGCACACAGATTCGGCGATAGTGATAGACCGTTCGCTGGAACAGCTCCGCAATGAGGAATTTGTGCCGTTCAGAAGAGGAATACAGGCGGGCGCGGATTTTGTTATGGTCGGACATCAGCAGGTGACCGCGTTCGGAGACGAGCTGCCCGCCGACCTTTCATACACGGCGGTCACGGAAATGCTGCGCGGAGAACTCGGCTTTGACGGCATTGCAATCACGGATTCACAGGTGATGAACACGATATCGAACGTATACTATTCCGGGACGGCGGCGGTGATGTCCGTCAAAGCGGGAATAGATATGATACTCACCCCCGGCGACCTTGACGACGCGGTAAACGGCGTGTACAATGCGGTGCTGTCCGGCGAAATATCCGAGGAGCGCATCAACGAAAGCGTAACGCGCATTCTCACGGTGAAGCAGAAAATGGGTCTTCTGATTACTTGACAATTCAAATTATTTGTTGTATAATACATTCAAAGAGAACCGACTTTTCTGGAGGAGGACATTATGGAACATTACAATCCGCTGCTCCCGAACGACGAAAACGGGAAAAAGTTCATCACCATAGGAGAAATTATGCTGCGGCTTACCCCGCCGAACTACGAGAAAATACGCATGACGCACACATTCGAGGCGAGCTACGGCGGCAGCGAGGCGAATATCGCGCTCGCGCTGGCAAATCTGGGCGTTGACAGCACATTTTTCAGCGTCGTTCCCGACAACAGTCTGGGCAAGAGCGCGGTGCGCTGGCTGCGTTCAAACGATGTGCACTGCACTCCCGTGATACTCACCTCGCCCGAGGAGACTCCCACGCACCGTCTCGGTACTTACTATTTGGAAACGGGCTACGGCATTCGTCCGAGCAAGGTCACTTACGACAGAATGCACAGCGTTATCACTGAGTACGACTTTAACAAGGTCGACCTCGAGGCTCTTCTGGAGGGCTTTGACTGGCTGCACCTCAGCGGAATTACTCCCGCGCTCGGCAAAAACTGCCGCGAGCTTATCATGAACTGCCTTAAGATCGCCAAGGAAAAGGGGCTTATCGTGAGCTTCGACGGCAATTTCAGGAGCCAGCTCTGGGGCTGGGAGGAGGCGCGCGACTTCTGCACGGAATGTCTGCCGTTCGTCGACGTACTTCTCGGTATTGAGCCTTATCATCTTTGGAAAGACGAGAACGATCACTCAAAGGGCGATTGGAAGGACGGAGTTCCGCTCCAGCCGAGCTACGAGCAGCAGGACGAGATTTTCCGTCACTTTATCGAGAGATACCCCAATCTGAAGTGCATAGCGCGGCACGTCCGCTACGCTCACAGCGGCAGTGAGAACAGCCTTAAGGCGTTTATGTGGTACGACGGTCACACGTTTGAGAGCCGTCTGTTCACGTTTAACGTGCTTGACCGTGTAGGCGGCGGAGACGCGTTCGCAAGCGGACTGATTTACGCTATGATGAACAATTTCAAGTCCATGGATATGGTGAATTTCGCGGTCGCGTCGAGCGTTATCAAGCACACAATTCACGGAGACGGTAACATCACCGACGACGTTCAGAGTATCCGCAACCTTATGAATATGAATTACGATATCAAACGGTAAGGTTTCCGTTTAAAACGCGGTATCGGGTTTTATGCCCGATACCGTTTTTTGGTATTGCTGTAAAGTGCCTGGTTTGGGATAAAATGACTGTTTATTGAGATGTCCGTTACGGAGTAAGATATGTATTTTTCAGATTTGGAAGATTTTGGGACAGTGTTTTTCACACTGAATGTAACGGTTTACAAATTGCTTTACAATGCATTCTGCAATGCTTTTTGAATTGCTTTTTTCATAACATCTTTCGTCAAAATGCACAGTTTTTTTTATTTGTTGTTGTGAATTTGTACAACTTGACAAGAAACACAAAATGTGGTATCTTAAAGGTAATGTAAGCACAGGGCTTACAGGCGTAAACAAATGTTTATGTATTTTTTATGAGGAGGATTTTTATGCAAACTAAATGCAAACACAACAGGCTTGCCGCCGTTTTCCTGGCGCTTGCGATGCTGCTGACGTCTTTGTCGTTCAGTATGTTCGCCGGCGCGGAAGAGGCGGCGGGCGGTTCAGGCGATGGCGTTTATGTCTTTGAATCTAAAGATTTAACCGCCTTTGCAGCAGGCGATAAGACAGACGGCGAAACTGAAAAGGCCGGTACGAACGACTATTTCACCTTGTATTACAGTGCGAAAGCAAAGGTAGATAGCAGTTCAAAAAAATTTGATGACGGATATGAAAGCGCCCAAAGAGTAAACTTTGGCGGTAAAGCCGATGTTGCAAACCTTAAGAACGCTATTTCGTTTACCACCACCGGAAAGGCAACGGTTAAAGTCTGGTGGGTGCAGGGCGGTGACGACAACCGACAGGTCGTAATTTACGACAAGAGTGGAAAAGAGATAGACGTAACAGAGGGCACTTGGACAAAGAATTCGCCTTATATCTCCACGCTTGAGGTTCCGGGCGCAGATACATATTTCCTCGGCGGTAAGGAGAACAACAATAACTTTTATAAGGTTGAGGTGACTGAACAAGTACCTAAGGATTATGTCTTTGAATCCAAGGATTTAACCGCCTTTGCAGCAGGCGATAAGACAGACGGCGAAACTGAAAAGGTCGGTACGGACGACTATTTCACCTTGTATTACAGTGCGAAAGCAAAGGTAGATAGCAGTTCAAAAAAATTTGATGACGGATATGAAAGCGCCCAAAGAGTAAACTTTGGCGGTAAAGCCGATGTTGCAAACCTTAAGAACGCTATTTCGTTTACCACCACCGGAAAGGCAACGGTTAAAGTCTGGTGGGTGCAGGGCGGTGACGACAACCGACAGGTCGTAATTTACGACAAGAGTGGAAAAGAGATAGACGTAACAGAGGGCACTTGGACAAAGAATTCGCCTTATATCTCCACGCTTGAGGTTCCGGGCGCAAATACATATTTCCTCGGCGGTAAGGAGAACAACAACAACTTTTATAAGGTTCAGGTAACAGACGGCGGCGGTGCTCCCGTTGTCCGCGAGGACTGGGATAAGGTCGCAGCACCTGTTATTACCGATGTTGCACAGGAAAAAGATAAGAACGACAACAATACCGACAACATTATTGTTAACGTCGACGCTGTTGTAGGCGCAGCCGGCGGTGACGCAGTTGTTGTTACTATGCATGACAAAGACGGCAAGGAACTGTTGAAAAAGCAATCTCTTGCGGAGAAAAACTCCCACGAGCTTAAGTTTGAAAACGTTTCTTCTTCCGGCACATACACATTTAAGGCAAATTTAACACGCGACGGTGAGACCGATAAGCCTGCTGCCGAAACAATGACAGCGAATTTCGTACTTACCTTGAAAACTCCTATCATCACCAGCTTGACCAGCAGAGGCAAGGGCAGTGTTGAGATCGAATGGAGTGCAGTTCCCGAAGCAACGGGCTACATTATTTACCTTGCAGACGGGGAAAATACGACCGAGCTTGGCAAAACCGAGGGCGGCGAAACCACCGTGTATACCGCAAAAGGTCTTACGGTCAACAAAGAAGCTTCGTTTAAGGTAGCTGCGGTTCGCGATAGTGAAACGGGCAAGCAGTCCGAGGAAAAATCGGTAACCGTTACCGAGGACGCTAAGAGCAAGTGGAGCTATTCAATATACGGCGTTTCCGTTGACGAAAAGAATAACGGTGTCATAGGCGACGCAAACGAGCCGACAGGCGTGACCGTGTATTCCGAGAACGGCAAGGGTAAGATCGTCGGTGGCGGTGCGGACGGCGTTACATTCTATTACACTACCGTTCCCGCCGATAAGAACTTTACTTTCCGCGCTAAAATGCATGTGGACAAATGGAAGTGGTCCAACGGTCAAGAGGCTATGGGCTTAATGTTGGCTGACGACGTTCCGGAAATGTTCACAAATCCTTATTGGACAAACGTTTACTATTATTCTCTCGGCACGATCGGTTACTACTGGGATAATCAAGAAAACGATCTGAGCCAGGAATGGGGCGTTGGCGATAAGTATGATATGCGTCTCGGTCTCGGCGTGTATCCTAAGGTAGGCATCACTCCCGAGAACCAAGCAAGCGTTGGTACCGACGCCGCGCTTACATCTAAAATCGACCCGAATATCCAGTACGCGCTTGATACTACAGCAGCTGAGTTGGGTCTCCCTACAAGCGCAAGATACAATCTTGCAGGAAATCACGACGGTGAATTTACCGCGCACGATAATCTTCCCACACTTGTAACGGATTTCGATCTTGAGGTAAAGAGAAACAACACCGGTTATTTCTTCACCTACTACAAGGACGGAAAAGTTGTCCGCACACAGAAATTCTATAACCGTGATGAGTTGAGCGTTCTCGACGAGGAAAACATCTATGTCGGCTTCTTTGCGGCAAGAAACGCAAGAGCAACGTTCACCGACGTTCAGCTTGATGTTTATGACCCCGATCCCAACGAGCCTGTTGAGAAAAAGCCGGCGATCATGGTAACTCCCAGGATCAATATTACTTCCTCGAACGTTTCCAACAGCGAAAATTATCAGCTTATGTTCACAACCTCCGTTGACGGAAAGGTAACCGTTTCCTTAGACGGCAGTCAGATCGCATCTAAAAACGTTCGCGCGGCGGACGATTTGTCAACAATTGATATAGTTCTCCCGAACACGGGTGCAAACAAGCTTGAAATCGTCTATACTCCCGACCCTGATAGTCTCGAGGAGGGAAAAGAGCTTAAGAGCGACGCACCTGTAGAGACAAGTCTCACGGTAACCTACAACACTAAATTTGCCGAGCAGAATTATCTCTATGTTTCTCCCAACGGCACATCCAAAGGAAACGGCGGTCCCGACTATCCTCTGGATATCCAGACTGCTATGAACGCGGTTCAGCCCGGACAGACGATCGTAGTAATGGAGGGTACTTACAAGGTTGATTCTTCCGTACTCGCGCCCCGCGGCAATAACGGTACCGCGGATAAGATGATCTACATGATCGCCGATCCCGAGGCTAAAACACGCCCCGTATTCGATGGACAAGGCAAGTCGGGTATAGTTGTTCAGCTCGCAGGCGATTACTGGTACGTCAAGGGCTTTGATGTAACAAACTCCGGCGGCAAGACCAACGGTTTGAGGATCGCCGGCAGTCACTGTGTAGTTGATGACATTCGCGCTTACAACAATAGCGGTACGGGAATTGCTATCCAGGCATACAAGAACAGCGCAGATCCCAGAGATCTGTGGCCATCCGATAACCTTGTTCTCAACTGCACGGCTTACAATAACGCGGACGCTCCCGGCTACGAGGATGCGGACGGCTTCTCCGCTAAGTTGACGGTTGGCGAGGGCAACGTATTTGACGGTTGTGTAGCGTTCAACAACGCAGACGACGGTTGGGATCTTTATGCAAGAGCTTCTTCCGGTACTATCGGCGCTGTTACAATTAAGAACTCCGTAGCTTTCGCGAACGGCAAGCTGCTTGACGGTACCAACGCGGGCAACGGAAACGGCTTTAAGCTCGGCGGCGAGAACCTCCCGGGCGGTCACATACTTAGCAACTGCGTTTCTTTCGGAAATAAGGCGGACGGCATTACTTCCAACTCCTGCCCCGATGTAAAGGTTGAAAACTGCATATCCTACGACAACGGAGGCGCTAACCTCAATCTGTACACCAACGCTGAGGTTCCGACTAACTTCACCGTTAAAGGACTTATTTCCGTTGGAGGAAAAGGCGACACCGTAAAAACAAAGAGCGGCGATACATCAACAATTGACGCTGCTTCGATTTACAGTAACAGTTTCACCAAGGACGGCGCAGCGGTTGAGGGTATTCAGCCCTCGTCAGAGGAAATGTTCGTTTCCGTTAATTTCGCATATCCCAACGATACCAATGCTTCGGAATTCTGTAATTCCGCTCGCAATTCCGACGGCACTATCAACCTCGGCGATTTCTTGAAGAAGAGCGATTCCGCTCCCGAAAACGCGGGCGCAAATCTTGAAGATTCTACCCCGTCTAAGGAGCCGGACGAGATCGTTCCCGACGAAAATCTTCCCGATCCCGAAGAACCCTCCAATCCTTCTACTCCGTCAACACCCTCCACACCTTCGACACCCGAGAAGAAGGACTATGAGTTTGAGGATAACGATATCAAGGTAACGGCTCCCTCCGGTGCATTTGACAACGTAGACGGCATCAAGTTCAACGCCGACCCCGTAAACGCAGAGACGACCGATACCAAGTTCACGTTTGACCTTAACTTTACCGACAAAAACGGCAATAGGGTTCAGCCCAAGGTCGCTGTAACCGTGAGAATTCCCGTTCCTGTGGCGCTCAAGGATAAGTCGATCTACGTTTATCACGTAGAGAACGATGGCAAATACACCGAGATCGACTGCAAGGTCGAGAACGGTATGGTAGTATTTACTGCAAGCAGCTTCAGCAAGTACATTATTACAAGCGAGAAGCTGTCTGCTGCTGATCCCGGCACTTCTAAACCGTCCGACGAGGGAACTAACCCATCTACGGGCATGGCAGCGCCTTTTGCGGGTGCGGCGGCAGTTATTGCAGGCGCAGCGGCTGCGGTTCTTATCAGCAAGCGCAAGCGCGGTTAATAAAGGACGTTCTGCGAACGGCTGACTAAACAATTAAACCCCGATTTTCTTCTTGAAGATCGGGGTTTATTATGTGCAAAAGGGTATTCCATTTTTGGAAATAATATGTTATAATATATAAGGCGCTGCATTTTTAATAAGGAGTTAATATGAATTTAAAGTTTACCGTTACGCAATCGGAGCTTTCTGATCTGCTGCTGAATATTTCGCCGACGCGCCCTGTGTTTATCTGGGGAGCGCCGGGTATCGGAAAGTCCGCGCTGGTACAGAAATTCGCGGACGACGTCGGACTGGAGTGCGTTTCGCTGCTGGGAAGTCAGCTAGCCCCCGAGGATATTATCGGCATACCGCAGATAAAAGGGGAGACCTCGCAGTTTATGCCACCGAAGATGATCGCGCGAAAAGAGCCGTATGTGCTGTTCCTCGACGAGCTGAACGCCTGCTCGCAGGAAGTTCAGAAAGCGTTCTACAGCCTTATCCACGAAAAGCGCATAGGCGAGTATCATCTGCCGAAAGGGAGCGTCGTTATAGGCGCGGGGAACCGTTCGCAGGACGGTGCGATCGTGAAAACGATGTCGACGGCTCTGATAAACAGAATGTTCCACGTTCAGCTTGTCGCCGACCCGAAGCAGTGGCTGAACTGGGCGTATGAAAACTCACTGCACCCGTGGGTCATAGACTACATAACCGAGCGCCCTGACCACCTCTTTTCCGAGCCTCCGAAAACCGAAGAGCCGTACTCCACGCCGCGCTCGTGGGATATGCTGAGCGACGCGCTCAAGGAATACGGGGCGGGGGAAAAGGACGTTCCCGAGAAAATACTGCGCGTGCTGGCATACGGCTCGGTGTCATCAGCACATGCGGGAATGTTCCTCGCATTTGTAAAGCAGCTCGGCAACAAGAATTTGCTCAACGAGATAATAAAGGGAGAGGCGCGTTTTCCCTCCGCGCCCGAGGATCGCGACGTGCTGTATTTCGTAGCGCAGAGTTTTCGCGGAAAACTGTTGCTGGAGCTCCCCGAGGACAAGCAGTCGATAAGCAGGAGCGCACAGGAGCTTGCCCACCGCGCAAAGGCGCTGATAAAGGACCTGTCGCATATCAATATCGAGCTTGCGCAAATGGTGGTATCTTCGGACGACGGAAGGGTGCTGCCCGAGTGGTTTATGGTGGAGATCGTGCGCGATCTGCCGAGACTTATCAAGAACGAGAAATAATATGGCGAAGAAAAAGGAAGTACACATCTCAAAAAACGAACAGCAACTCCTTGACGGCTTGGCGATAATAAAGGCGCACCCGCTTTTCGGCAAATTGGACTTTTATTACAGAACAGCGCCGAAGTCGGTCATGGGGAAAAACGTCTGCGCGAAAACGTCCTATTCAGGGCAGTATTCGTACTATTCGGGCGGCTTTACGCTCAACAAGGACTGCGACCGCACGCCGTCCGAGTGGGCACACATTATCGCGCACTGTATGCTGCATTTGTGTTTCGGGCATTTCGATGCGGAACGTATGCCGGGCTTTTCCGATGAGAACGGCAATTGGCGCGTCGACTGCGATTTCAGGATCTGGAATATGGCTTGCGATATTTACATCTGCAAATTTCTGGCGGATATTAAATTTGGGTCTCCGTTTGTTACGCAAACCGATATTCAGCGTTTCGGTTCGGTTTCGAGCGAACTGAAAATATACGACGAGCTTATAAGAGAGCACGCCAGTGCGGCTGACAATATTTTCGGCACGGCGGGAGAATTCCCCGATATGAACGAGCCCGAAAAGCCGATAGTTTACACGAATAACCAAAAGAACGACTTTGTGACAAAATTTGCGTTTGCGCTTGCGGATTCGGTGAGGACGGTCATAAATTCAGCGGGAAACCGCACCGTAAACAACGCTCCGCCAAGCGTTATGCAGAGGGCGGCGGCGTGGTTTATAAATCACTATCCGCTGCTAGGTGGTCTCGCGACGGGGTTTAAGATTGTCGACACGCGCGAGTGCCCAACGCAGCTCGGCGATATTACCATTGCGGCGGTGAACGTTATCGACGGCGAAATTTACGTCAACCGTGCCGCGGGACTGAATTTTGAGGAATGGAAGTTCGTACTCGCGCACGAGTATCTCCATGCGGGATTGCAGCACCATGCCCGCCGTCGGGGACGCGACCCCGAATTATGGAACGTCGCGTGCGATTTCGTTATCAACGGCTGGCTGAGGGAAATGCAGATAGGGCAGATGCCGACTCGCGGACTGCTCTACGACGAGGATTTGAAGAATTTCTCCGCCGAAGAAATTTACGACGAGCTGATAAAAAATATCCGCCAAAGCTCCAAGCTGGAAACCTTTCGCGGACACGGAAAAGGTGATATTATCGCGGACGGCTACATGGGCAAACTGAATGCGCCGACAACGCTTGATGAGTTCTGCAAAAACGCGCTGCGCAGCGGACTGGAGTATCATCAGTCGAATACGCGCGGCTTTATCCCCGAGGGGCTTATCGAGGAAATACGTGCGCTCGCAATGCCGCCGATTCCGTGGGATGTTCAGCTCGCGGAGTGGTTTGACGTTTATTTCGCGCCGCTCGAAAAGCGACGTTCCTACGCGCGCCCGAGCCGCCGACAGAGCAGCACTCCCGACATTCCGCGCCCTAGCCTGCTCCCAGCCGATGTTCCCAAGCACAGCCGCACTTACGGAGTTATCATCGACACTTCGGGTTCTATGTCGCCCGAAATGATAGGGCTTGCGCTGGGCGCTGCCGCGAGTTATTCCGTGGCAAAGGAAGTGCCGTTCGTGCGCGTGGTGTTCTGCGACGCGGACGCTTACGATATCGGCTACGTCAGCCCTGAGGATATTGCGGGGCGCGTGAGGGTCCAAGGGCGCGGTGGAACAGTTTTGCAGCCCGCAGTCAATCTGCTGGAGAATGCAAAGGATTTCCCGAAAAAAGCGCCGATACTCGTTATAACGGACGGCTATATCGAGGACGATCTGTGCATAAAGCACGAACATGCGTTCTTGATACCCGAGGGAAACAGGCTGCCGTTTCGCGCTTGGGGAAAGGTTTTTTACTTTAAGTAACTGCTTCGGCGGCTCTGCTGTCGGAGCTTTCGCTTTTTGACGCATAAACGGAGTATGCCGTCACGTTTGTGAATGTCTCGCCGTCGACCTGAAGCGGCGTCGGCTTGTCAAATGTGACCGTTATCTCGCGTCCCGTAAGCACGTCGACGATGTCCTTTTTGAGAACGTGTTCGCCCTTGAAAATGGACGGGAACGCTATCAGCGTTTTCAGCTTGTTCGGACAGTGCATTACAATTACTGTGACCGTCCGTTCAGAGTTGAGCCTGTTCTGCCCGGGAGCGACGTTCATTCCACCGCCGTAAAATCTGCCGTTCATGGTCGGGGCAAGCCAGACGTGCTTGTACTCGTGCTTAACGCCGTCAACGAAGATAGCCGCGCCTCGCGGCTTGAAATGAAACAGCATTCCCTTGACCGCGATAGCCGCATAGTTTATCGGCTTGTTCGTCTTTTTGCGCTGCTTGTCGCCCTCCTCGCAGCAGTAGCCGTCTATTCCGTAGCCTATGCCGTTGAGGAACAGCAGCTTTTTGCCGTTTACGTTTACGGTCGGCAGATTTTTTATGTACGGGTTTAACAGTATCAGCTCGTCCTTAACGGTTTCGCGTATATCGGCGGTGAAATCGTTGCCGGAGCCGGCGGGGTAGTAGTATATCGGACGCTCGGGAATTCTTCCCTTAAATTTGTTAACGAGATAATGTATTGTTCCGTCTCCGCCCGAGATGACAACGCGTTCGCTGTCGGGAATGTCCGCGATAAACTTCGCCGCGTCGGTCTTTGTAATATCGAGGAATTTCAGCTCTTCTTCGGGAATTAGCGCCTTTATTTTTTCGGCGTTCGCCTTTCCGCTGCCGTTGTCGGCGAGCGGATTATAGAGTATGTAGGTCATATTTGCTTCCTTTCCGTTAATTGCCGCTGCATTTCTTCGCGGATATGCTCCGAAAGGTCAACGGTTTTTTCCTTGTTTTCGGTTTTGATAACATCGATTATGTCAAGCGTAACGTTCGTTCTTCGCCATGGGAAGTTTTTGTGAATTTTCTCCGTGCCGGATATTACCGCGACGACTATCGGGCAGCCCGCCTTTGTCGCGGCTTTCAGGCAGCCGGGCTTGAACTCTTGGAGCGTATAGCCCGTTCCTCTGTGACCCTCGGGGTAGACCGCTATTGAGACCGCGTCCTTTTTCAGCAGCTCCGCCGCGCGGCTTATGGCTTTGGCAGCGTTTCGCGGACTTTCCCTGTCAATCGCTATATAGCAGCTGCGGTTCATGAAATGTCTGCCAATCGGTATCTTGAAGTTGGACGGCTTTGAAATAAACGCCATGGGAGTTTTCCGCAGCACAAGGCTCTCGATCATGGGGTCGAAGCGCGACAGGTGATTGGATACGAACAGAAACCGTCTGTCCAAGGGAATTTTCTCCGCGCCGTTTACGCGAACCTTAACTCTTGCCACAGAACAGACGAACCAATACGCCGCGTTCAACAAAAACAGCGAGAGCGGCGAAGGCTTTTCGTATTCCTTTTTTGTACTGTAAAAAATTGCAAATGCTCCCAGAATAAGCCAGTAAGCAAGCGACAGCCCAACCGCCGTAGCGACAAATCCGATTGGAAGTATCCAAATCTGCGTTATGTCGGTTATCGTTATCGCCGTGAAACAGACAGCTACGACAAGGCTCAAAAGATAAATTATCCGCATGTCCACACTCCGAAAAATTTTTTCATCTATATTATAGCATATAACGAGCGGCATGTCTATAAAAAAAACTGTTGACATTTTTAACAAAAAGTGTTATAATAACAGCAGAGGAATATTTTACAAAGGGGTGTTATTATGGCGGCAGGGGCAATCGGACAGGGTGGTCAGGGCGGTAATTTTGCGGGCGGCGTTTCTTTCGGCGGCAAAACGAACGGCGGGAACGCGGTCGGCTCGGAGAGCAATCTCCGTGATACTATCAGCCGCCTCGAACAGGAGCGCGACAAGTACAAAAAGGAGAACGAGCAGGCAAAATCGGACTTTCTCGACAGAAAGATCGGCAATCTCGAAAACCGCATTGACAATCTGCAAAAGCGTCTTGACAAAATAAAGTCCGAGGAGAACGACGGCGAGTGCGAGACTTGTAAGAACCGCAAGTATCAGGACGAATCGGACGACCCGGGCGTTTCGTTCAAAAGCGCGTCGAAGATAGGCAAGGGCGGCGCGGAGGCAGCCGTGCGCGGTCACGAGTACGAGCATGTCAACCGCAATCAGGCAAAAGCGGAGCGCGAGGGCAAGGAGGTCGTTTACCAGAATGTCATCATAAAGCATGCTATCTGCCCCGAGTGCGGAGATTCCTACGTCGCGGGCGGTGAAACAACGACCGTAACGCGAACCAAGCCGCAGGAGCACACCGACGAGCGTTTTAACGTAGGACTTACCGACTATCAGCAGAATATGGGAAATTTGCTGAATATGCTTGTGTAATATCATAAATGTCCGACTGTTTTAGTGGTCGGGCATTTTTATTTTATTTTACTATTGCATTTTTCACCAAAATATTGTACAATTATAATGAGGCAGTATGTATGCCGAAAATGCGTTAATGAAAGGGAAAAGCTATGAGCAGAATGATGTTGTTATGCGACAAATGGGAGTTCTCAAAAAACCCCGTTGACACCGAATACTCTGACGATTTAAAGTGGACGAGGGTCGATCTCCCTCACGACTGGCTTATTTATGATACAAAAAATCTTTACGAGACCTCCACAGGCTGGTACAGGAGAAAGCTGAATATCAAAAAAGACAGACGCACTGCGCTGAGGTTCGAGGGCGTTTATATGGACAGCCGCGTCTATGTGAACGGCAGACTCGCGGGAGAGTGGAAGTACGGCTACTCCACGTTCGAGTTTGACATCACAGACTATCTCAGCGAGGGTGAAAATCTGATAGCGGTGCGTGTGGACTACCGCAGCCCGAATACGCGCTGGTACTCCGGTGCGGGAATATACCGCAGCGTATGGCTTAAGCAATATGACGAGTGTCATATTGTGAACGACGGGATCTATGTAAGCACCGACAATAATCATGTGACGATAACCGCCGAGGTCGAGCGTCCCGAGGGTGTTTCCGTCGCGGAACTGTCTGTCCGCCGCGCGATAATGGACGGCGACAGGGTGCTTGCCGAAAAGACCTCGCCGTGCTGCGCGTTCGACAGGAGCAGAATACCCGAACTCATCCGCAGAAACGGCTGCTCGTATTCAATCAACACAGACGCGCTGAACGTAAATGACCCCGTGCTTTGGGATATCAATGCTCCGAAGCTCTACACCTGCGTTTGCGAGGTTTTGCGCAACGGACAGGTCGTTGACCGCGAGGAAACAAAATTCGGCTTCCGCACCGTTGAATTTACCCCCGACAAAGGTTTTCTGCTGAACGGCAGACATGTCAAGCTGCACGGCTGTTGCGAGCATCACGACCTCGGCGCGCTCGGCGCAGCGATAAACCGCACGGCGCTAAAAAGAAAGCTCGTCACTCTGCGCGAAATGGGCATAAACGCGATACGCACAAGCCACAATATGCCCGCCGTCGAGCTTATGGAGTTGGCGGACGAAATGGGCTTTCTTATACTCTCCGAGGGTTTTGATATGTGGGAGCGTCACAAGACCGACAACGACTATGCGGGCTTTTTCCCCGAATGGGTAAGCACGGACGTTGCGTCGTGGGTTCGCCGCGACCGCAACCACCCGTGCCTTATCGGCTGGAGCATCGGCAACGAGATTTACGACACTCACGCCGACGACCGAGGACAAGAGATAACGTCGCTGCTGTCGGGTCTCGTCCGCGAGCACGACCCGCGCTGCAACGGATATGTCACGATAGGTTCGAACTATATGCAATGGGAAAACGCGCAGAAGTGCGCCGATATTCTTAAAATTGCGGGCTACAACTACGCCGAGCGCCTGTATGACGAGCAGCACAAGGCGCACCCCGACTGGTGCATATACGGCAGCGAGACCGCGTCCGTTATCCACAGCCGCGGAATTTATCACTTCCCGTTGTCGCAGTCCGTTCTTGCAGACGACGACGAACAATGCTCCGCGCTCGGCAACTGCACCACGGGCTGGGGCGCGAAAAACGTCGAGTACTGCATTACCGCCGACCGTGACGCTGAATTTTGCGCGGGACAGTTTATATGGACGGGCTTCGACTATATCGGAGAGCCAACCCCGTACTCCACCAAGAACAGCTATTTCGGACAGTACGATACCGCGGGCTTCCCCAAGGACGGCGCGTACATCTTCCGCGCCGAGTGGACGGACTACAAAAAAGCGCCGTTCGTGCACGTTTTCCCCTACTGGGATTTTATCGTTGGACAGGAAATCGACATTCGCGTGACCACAAACGCCCCCAAGACCGCGCTTTTCTTCAACGGAGAGAAGATCGCCGAAAGGGAGATAGGCCACGCCTACGGCACGGAGCTTACATTGGATACCGTCCTTGAATATGAGCCGGGCGAGCTTCTGGCAATAGCGTATGACGAGAACGGAAACGAGATAGCACGTGACGTTCGTCGTTCGTTCGGCGATACCGCACAGCTCGTTCTCACACCTGACAAGACGGAGCTTAAGGCAAACGGCGAGGATCTGATCTTCGTTGATATTTCCGCGTTCGACAAAAACGGAGAGTTCGTCGCGAACGCCAACAATCGTGTGTTTGTGAGCGTTGAGGGCGCGGGCCGCTTAGTCGGTCTCGACAACGGTGATTCCACGGACTACGAGCAGTACAAGGGCACATCGCGCAGACTGTTCTCAGGTAAGCTGCTGGCGATGATAGCCGCAAAGACCGAGGCGGGCGAGATACGCGTCAAGGTAAGCTCCCCGTCGCTGCCCGACAGCGAGCTTACGCTGAACGCCGCTACCGCCGAGGTTCGCGAGGGAATTTCCGCGCTCACCGAGAACGCGCGCACCGCGGCAGACTGCCCCGACGAGCAACGCGATATCCCCATAAGGAAGATCTCGTTCATAAGCGAGAGCCGCACGTTCACAGCTAACAGAAAAACTATAACGTTCAAGACGGTGGTTTTCCCCGAGAATGCCGCCTACGTGGACGATATCGAGTACAGGATAACCACGGTTCTCGGAATACCGTCCAATCTTGCGGAGATAGTTTCCGTTGAAAACGGCGCGGTGACCGTCGAGTGCAAGGGCGACGGCGAGTTTTTCCTGCGCGCACTCTGCAAGAACGGTACGGACAAATACCATATCGTAACGCCGCTTGCACTCAAAGGCGAAGGGCTTGGTGCGGCATTTTTCGACCCGTATGACTTTGTTATCGGCGGTCTGTTCACGGTTCAAAGCGGCAACGCGGGCAACGGCATAGATCGCGGCGCGGCGTTCGCGAACGACAACAGCTGGTTCGGCTTTGAGAACGTCGACTTCGGCAGCATCGGCAGCGACACGATAACCGTGCCGATCTACGCGAACTGCACAACGCCCGTTCAGATACGGTTCTACGACGGTATTCCGAACAAGGGCGGGGAGCTTATAGGCGAATTCACCTACCACGAGCCGCCGCAGTGGCTGACCTATATTCCAAATACGTTCAAGCTGACAAAAAAGCTCAAGGGCAAGCACACGCTCGTTATGGAATCGGGCGACGGCTATCACGTTCAAGGGTTCAGCTTCGCAAAGCCCGACAAGGAGTTCTCCGAGATCGACGCAGCTGACTGCGAAAGCGTTTACGGCGATAAATTCACACGCAATTCCGACGACGTAACGGGTATTGGTAACAACGTCGTGCTGAATTTTGGCGAGTTCGACTTCACTGAAAACGCTCCCTCGGCGGTTGTCATAACGGGAAAATCAGAGCTTCCCGTGAACAGTATCCACCTTGTGTTCAAGGGCGATACCGAAACGCGCGTGCTCTGCGAATTTGCGGGCACAGAGGAGTACACAGGGCGGCGTTTCGAGTTTGACGGCATTAAGGGCAAGTGCGAGGTATCGTTTACATTCCTCCCGGGCAGCGACTTTGACTTCAAGTCGTTTAAATTCGAGAAATAACGGGGTGAGCAAATGACGATACAAGAAAAAATTGCGCAGGGCAAGACGTTTCTCGGTATAGAGCTCGGCTCTACTCGTATCAAGGCATCGCTTATCGACGCGACCTGCGCGCCGATCGCGGGCGGCTCTCATGTATGGGAAAACCGCCTTGAAAACGGCTATTGGACGTATTCACCCGAGGATATCCACGGCGGACTTCAGGCGTGCTACGCCGACCTGAAACGCGATGTGAGTGAACGTTACGGCGTGCTGTTGAAAACATTCGGCGCGATAGGGATTTCCGCGATGATGCATGGCTATATGCCGTTCAACAAGGGCGGACGGCTGCTTGTGCCGTTCAGGACGTGGCGCAACACCACCACCGAAAGGGCGGCGCGTGAGCTTACGAAGCTGTTCGGATTCAACATTCCGCAGCGTTGGAGCGTTGCGCATCTCTATCAAGCAGTGCTCAACGGCGAACCTCATATTGAGCAGATCGCTCACATAACGACGCTGGCGGGATATATTCATTATCTTTTGACAGGTGAACGAACTGTCGGTATCGGCGAGGCTTCGGGAATGTTCCCGATAAGCGGCGGTGATTACGACACGGAAATGCTCGCAAAGCTGGATAAGATCCTCGGCGAAAAAGGCGTCAGCTTTAAAGTCGAAGACATTCTTCCGCGCGTAATGAAGGCAGGGGAGCGCTGCGGCGGGCTTACCGAACAGGGCGCGAGATTTCTCGACCCCGATGGCGACTTAAAGCCCGGCGTGCCGTTCTGCCCGCCTGAGGGCGACGCGGGCACGGGAATGGCGGCTACCAATGCCGTACTGCCGAAAACCGGCAATATCTCGGCGGGAACGTCGATCTTCTCCATGCTGGTGCTAGAAAAACCGCTGTCGCGCGTATACCCCGAAGTCGACGTTGTGACTACCCCGGACGGCGCTCCCGTCGCAATGGTGCACTGTAACAACTGCTGCTCGGAGCTTGACGCTTGGGTGGGCGTTTTCGGGGAGTTTGCGGAGCTGTTTGGACTTTCGCTCGACAAGTCCGAGCTGTACGAACGGCTCTACAAAAAGGGGCTTAAGGGCGATGCGGACTGCGGCGGCATTACCGCGTACAACTGCCTTTCGGGAGAACCCGTTATCGGCGTTGATGACGGCAGACCCATGTACTTCCGCGCTCCCGACAGCAGGATGACGCTCGCGAACTTTATCCGCGCGGAGCTGTACTCGGCGTTCGCGGCGCTGAGCGTCGGAATGGATAAGCTGTTTAAACTCGAAAACGTGTATGCGGAGACGTTCACGGGGCACGGCGGTTTGTTCAAGGTGGAGAACGCGGCGCAGCAGTTGCTCGCCGACGCGCTGAACACACCTGTTTCGGTCATGAAAACGGCGGGCGAGGGCGGCGCCTGGGGAATGGCACTCCTCGCGGCGTATTCCGTAAACGGCAGCGGTAAGCCGCTTGCGGAGTGGCTGGAAACGGTTGCGTTCGCGGATATCGGAAAGCGCACTGTTCTCCCGAACGAAAAGGGAACGCGCGGGTTTTCCGAGTATATGAAACGTTATCTGAACGGGCTTGACGCGGAGAGAAGGCTTGGAGTTTGAAACAACGGGTTTTTACGGTTGGATTGTCAGATATCGGAATAAGTCAGCTTTATCTTTGCAGAGAAAAATTGGAGGCTGTCGATCAGTGGTTTGACGCTGCAAGGATAGACGATTACGAACCGCTTCCGGTGTTTGATTTTGGCAACGGTCGGTTAACACTCACTGATGGACATTCACGCGCGTTTACTATGCTTTGTAACGATCTACGTACCATACGTGTTGTCTTGGACTTTGATAAGATGATAACGTCGGAAATGGGACAGAAGCTCTACATACGCGACATCGAATGGTGTGAGCGAAAAGGGCTGCACACTGTCATGGATTTGTCCGATAGGATCATTTCTGAAAAACGATATGTTGTGCTGTGGCTTGAACGATGTAAACGGCTACGTAATTTGTTTTCCAGCGATATAACGAGCGCACGGAATATTGCGGAGCGTTTTCCTGATATGTATCTGTATGGTATGTCATTTAACGGAGCCGTTCTTTATTTTGAGCGGAACAATATGTATTATCGGTTTGAAAACGGTATTATGGAAAATGACGAATTTTTTAACAATGCCGAAACGGGGGATATGTAAGATGTTGGAAAAATTAAAACAAGACGTACTTGCAGCAAATCTTTTATTGCCAAAGCACGGACTGGTAACGTTTACATGGGGCAATGTTTCCGCTGTTGACAGGGAAAGCGGCATTGTGATAATAAAGCCGTCTGGCGTGGAATACAGCGATATGACGGCGGAGGATATGGTCGCGGTGAGTCTTGAAACAGGCGAGGTCGTCGAGGGGCATTACAATCCGTCGAGCGACACGCAGACGCACCTTGCGCTTTACAGAGCCTTTGTTGGCATAGGCGGTATTGTCCACACGCACAGCCGCTGGGCGACTTCGTTCGCGCAGGCGGGTAAGGGAATAGAGCCGCTCGGAACGACCCACGCCGACTACTTTTACGGGGAAATTCCGTGCACGCGCGCAATGACCCCGGACGAGATCAACGGAGAATACGAAAAGGAGACGGGCACAGTGATTATCGAGGCGTTCAAGAGTATCGACCCGCTGACGATCCCCGCCGTTCTCGTCAAGAGCCACGGACCGTTCACATGGGGCAGAACAGCCGCCGAAGCGGTACATAACGCGGTAGTTCTCGAAGAGGCGGCGTTTATGAACTACCACGCAATGAGCATTAACCCGCAAGTTCGTCCGATGCAGCGCGAGCTTCTTGACAGGCACTATCTCCGCAAGCACGGCAACAACGCTTACTACGGGCAGAATAACGGCTGATTTTCCGTTTGTTTCGCCATTATAGCCGATTATTCTCCATTGACAAGCGGACGATTTTTTGGTATAATTATGTTGTAAGTATTTATGAAAGGAGGTTTTACATTATGGAAAATGAAAATTTAAATCCCGTCGGACAAGCTGTGCCGGAAGCTCCCGAAAACGCTCCGCCCGATATCGCCGCTCCGATAACGGAAATCAGCAGCTCCGTCGCGGTGGCAGCCGAATTACCGCACGAGGCGATCACTGAGGAGGCGCGTATGTACGCCGAGCAGACCGCCGCAGTTGAAAAAGAGCAAGCAGAGCTTCAGGAGCAGGACAAAAAGCTGCTCGCAGCGTTGGACGAGGTGCTCGAAAAGCGCACGCGCGAAATGCGCGAACAGCAGAGTCGCACGCGTTCAAAGGGCGAGCGTTTGGCGGCGACCGTCGTGAAAAAGGGCGTGGGCTTTGTTTCGCTGGGGCTTATTATGGTGTTCCTCGGCATTGTGATGATAATCTGCCTGTTTTCATCGGCGCCCGATTTTCTTATCCCGCTGAAGCTCTCACCGATATGTATTATTCTGATAGGAATTGAGCTGCTGCTTAATCAGCTTATGACGCGCGGACATTTCCGCATAAATATCCCGAGCCTTGTTATTTCGGCGCTGCTGGTGGTCGGCTGCTGTTTTATGTGTGTTAAGCTGAACGGCACCTACCAAGAGGATAAGGAGGAATACAACAACCGGAGCATTGCCGCAGAAATTTACGACAGGAGCTACAAGGAGCTAAGATACGTTGCGGATATAGCCTCGCTGGATATCGATGTCGACCTTAATCCCGACGGCACGGGACGTACAAAGGGTGTGGACGCGCTTGCAAGCGATGACCGCGTAAATGTGACCGTGGAGTTTTCCGGCACATACAATTCCCCGAAAGCCTTTGCCGCCGATTGTAAAAAAATAATCGACGGCTACCGCATAATGGGCATAAACATAACAAATTTCTATTTTAAAAACACGGGTGCTTTCCATTCGTTCAATCTTGACGTTGAGGGAAAGTATGCACAAGACTACAACGAGAGCAAACTCACGGAAATCGTGGACTATATGTATCTTGAGGATATCGACTATATGGACGATCTGGAGGATTACAAGGACGAGACAGAAGAAACGTCCGACGCGGCGTGAGTTTCGGAAGGGAAAAAATGTTGACAACAGAAGAAAAAACAGCGCTTTATAACTGTATTTTAAAGCAATTTCCCGACCCCGGACTGTACAGAGTTTCAAGAGTGGGAGAATGGCTGGTTACAAACGGCTATTCTCTCGAACGGCTCGGTTACGGTTCTTTTCGGGTATTTGCGGAAGATTTTACGGAAATGTTCTCTTTTCAGGACGATGACAATGATGAATTTATCGAGATAAAGAGATGGCAAACAGGAGAAAAAAATATGATCGGAAGTATTGATATTCAACACCCCGCCGACAGCTTTTTCGGCACGGGAAACATTATTCTCAACGACGATATTATCGAAATGACACAGCAGTCGCTTTACGCGCTTACTAAAATACTCGGGAACGGATATACCGTTCAGCAGATGAAACAGGAGATATACCGTAAATTCGACGAGGCAAAAACGGAGGGCAAGCTCGTTTTTCTCGGTGAACGCTATACGTTCCCGATAGACTACTGTCCCGATGGACTTCTTGTAAACGGCATTATAACCAAAAATTTAAGTCCGCGCGGAAAGAGCCTTTATTTCGCGTTCGATAAAACGAGGATATACCGCAGCGCTTCTGTTATCGAGCACAGAAAACCGCCCGCGGCGGGTCCTGTTCCCGAAGAGGAAAAAGACGCAATCTACAAACTGCTCACGGACTATTTCCCCATAAACACAAAGTATCACATGGCGGCGGTCAGCAAGTACCTCACGGATCGCGGCGTCGACAGAACGCGCTTCGGCTTTTTTAAGATGAAGGATTTTCTTACGGCGCTCGGATTTCTGGAAATGGAGGACGTTGTTCTGCACGGAGTTCCGCAGGTAATGATAACCATTATGCCGCGCGACAGTGAAGAGAACATGCGTTCCGCGGCTCAGAGCACCGTACCCTCGACGAGAGTTTTTGAAAACTCTCAGTCCGAGTACAGAAAGACAGAACCGCTCTACACGAAAACCGAGCCAGTTCTCCGAAAAACAGAGAACGTCGAGAACGTTTCCATACCCGAGGGCAGACTTACCGACTTTTCAAATCTGCCGATAAAACCCATGGGTATACTGGAGAAATATCTGCACGACAAAGGTTTTTCCGTTGACTTTTCGACCGTTGTACGCAATATTACCGATGATTTTGACAAGGCGCGCGCTGACGGAACTATACGCATGTACGAGGCGAAGCTGATATTTCCGGTGCGCTATTTAAAGGAGGACGGCAGCAGGGTGGAGCTTACCCTTAAACCGAGCGCATACGAGGGCAAAAAGTGGTTTTTGTACTATGTTGATACCGTTCCGCACGAGAAGAGTTTACACAACGCCGACCCCGGCAAGGAGTTGGAGAGCTTTGCGTTTCTTGGGAGCTGGTCGAGCTTCTTAGCCGAGCTTGCGGCTAAGGCGGTCGACGAGGAATGGGATTTCTTAAACTCTTCTGTTAGGAACTATGAAATTTTAATTCAGTATATAAAATATACGTTCAGCCGATTAAAGCATGAAAATAAGATATGCATATCGCAGGACAAATCGTTCGCGGCGTTTAACACGGGGCTTGCCGACAATCATTATGACGATATCTACGCGTGCTTTTCCCCGAACGATTCCGAGAGCGGTACGGAGTGGAAATTCAGCGGATTTTGCACGGCGGCTTCGGGCGGTCTGGGAAAGCAGCTTGTGAATTACTTCAATCCTTTGCCGCAGCCGCCGTCGTACTTCAAGCGCAACGAGGATCTTTTCTTCGACCACACCAAGCAGCTCCACACCGATTTCGAGCATATTATAATCGACAATATCCGCCGTCTGCCGCTGCAATTCCTTTACGATCAATTTTTCGATAATCCTCAGGCGCGTGAACTGGTGGAAAGCATCAGAAACGCGCGCGACCGCGACGAGCGGTTGAAGCATTACGAGCATCTGAAATCGCTCCTCAAAGAAAGCAGCCGTTTGTTTATGCGTATTCAAAACCGTATCAAGGATTCAATTGAGCTTGCGCGCAAGCGTGTCCGCTGGAACTACAAGACTGCCGTTCCGTCATATTTCCCGAAAAGGAACAGTATGTCGCTTATGCTGCCGCTAGCGCTTCAGGACGAGTCCAAACCCGACGTGGCTCTGGTGGTCGAACTTACGCGTTCGGGGAGCTATCAGGGACAGACGATACTCACCTTGCCACAGGCATATATCGATGCGCGTCTAATGTGCCGCATTACGGGCGACTGGCTTACGCCATCGCAGATATTCGACGGCGATAACGCGCAGACCGAGGACGACACGGAGGACGTTGAATGAAAACCGCGATTGAGCGTCTCGCGGAGCTTGATTTCAAGGGCGGCAGGATAACCGACACGGAAAAGTGGGGAACGCGCTGTTTTGTGCTGAACGGCGAGTTTGCAGGCTGCGATATAAAGTATTTCACGGTGTCCTTTGAGGGCGGCGGCTTCACGGTTCTTGAAGGCAGTGCGGGCGCGGTGATCGAGGAATTTGTTATCGAGAAAAACGGTGAAGAGGCGTACAGCGTGAAATTAACGCTGAATACCGACGGAAAAACGCGTGTCATTCAATTCGGCTGTAAGCTCGTCAACATTACACCGAAGAAATACCACGGAATGTCGCGCCGCAATATGTACGAAACGTGGCTCAATGGCTTGGAGAATATCGCCTGCGTTGAGAATGAAAAGTATTTCAAGGGCGAGGAAACTCACGAGCTTGACGAATTTACGCTGAACCTGAAAAAATACGCCGACAAAAACAATCGTCTGGAGGTCGGCGAATTGACGGGGAACGGGCTGCGATATCAATACCGCTCAACCTCATACAGCAATCCGCACACGTTTTTTGACATTATCCGCCACTCGGACGGACGGCGTTATTTTCCGTTCCACATCGACCTTTACGGCATAAGCTATCTGGACGTTGACAGCGGCGAGGTTTACCATTATATTCCCGAGGGTTACGAGCATGACGCGGAGTGGGATCTTGGCGAATCGTTTATCGTTACCGATGTGCATTACGACCCGCGCACGAACCTTATCGCTTACGGCGGCTGCGTCTGGGCAGGACCGAGCGACGTTATGGTCGGCGATTTCTCTGAGCCGCTGAACTTCAACCCGTATCTTGTAAGCGCTAACGGGTTTATCGACCCCGAATATGAGGAGTGCTGGGATATTGATTTCGTCCGTTTCGAGGAGAACGGAATAGTTGTGCGCAACAATCAAAAAACGGAGTTCCTCATTGGATTTGACAAGATAAAGAGCCGTTTGGGAGGAAAATAATGCACTTTTTATGCCCTTGCGGAAACGATATCCATGACACCTCCGACTGCTTGTCCTACAAGGCGGGTATAATAGCAGATCAGGACGAGGAGGAGCTTTGGGAGATACTGGAAAAAGCAGAGCAGCCGCACACCGAAAAAATGAACACTGCCGTCGAGGTAATGAGCCTGCTCCGCCGAAACATCTACCAATGCCCGAAATGCGGACGCATTTTTCTTGAGGACGCTGCCGACGGCTACGAGCTTGTGTGCTTTGAGCCTGTCGGGAACGTCAACAAGAAAATGCTTATCTCGTCGCGCGGCGAGAACTGGCGCGGTTATCTTTTCGCAGACTGGTACGACCCCAAGCCCGAGTACTGCGAGCACAAGGGGTTTATAACGCCGCATTGCAACGTTAAATTCGACGACCTTTTCTTTGATGATTACACAGCTTTTGAACACCGCTATTTCGAGATATTGGACGAAATGCGTAGCAGAAATATACTGCGTCGCGCTCAACTGAGCGTTAACCGCGAAAGAAAGCACTTATGGGAGGACGAATGATTATTGACGCGCATATGCACTTGCCAAGCGGTGAACCCGACCCGGAAAGCAAAAAGCGGCGGATGTTGTCCGATATGATGGCAAACGGAGTTGACATCGGCATAGTGATCTCCGATTCAGAATTGGAAAGCGCTATCGGTTCAATGGACGACTGCGCGGAGCTGTTTTCGGACTGCCCGAACATATTTGCCGCTGCGGGGATAAGTCCGTATATAAATTACGGGGAGCAGCTCGAAAAACTGAGAAACTACCTCGCGCGAGGACTGTTTGTCGGCATAAAGCTGTATTGCGGTCACGAGCCTGTTTATATCGACGACGGTTCGCTGAAACCCGTTTTTGAGCTTGCCGTTGAGTTTAACGTGCCCGTGCTGTTTCATTCGGGATGGGATAACGCTCAATACGCTGCGCCCGAAAGGGTGAAAACCGCAGCCGAAAAAAATCTTGAAGTGCGATTTGTATGCTGCCATTGTTGGTATCCCGAACTTGCTTTGTGCTTTGAAGCGTTAAAGGACTGCACAAACGTGTACTTTGACTTATCGTCAGTAGCCGATGATTCCGAAAAATCACCGTCTATAGCGGCGGTATTGGAGCGATATATCCCAGAAAAGCCCGAACGCTTTATTTTCGGCTCGGATTACGGCTGCTGCGACCAGCGGCGGCATATTGACTTTATCGGTTCGTTGGATATTCCACCGAACCACAAGCAGGCGGTTTTATGCGGGAACGCCGCGCGGATATACAAGATCAGCATATAACAAAAAGGCTATGCTTTGCGGCATAGCCTTGTACTTTTACAAAAGGAGCAGTCACTGAAACGGCTGCTCTGAACTGTTATCGGTATGATGTTTCCTTAACGCCGCTCAGCCGCGCAAAGATAATTCCCGTAACGCCCGCGCTGATAACGTTAGTCGATATCAGACAAAGAACAATGTTGACAATACACAGTGTTCGCCAAGCCCCGATACACCGTCCTGTTTTTGCCGCGATAAACCCAAGGATAAGCGAAGTAAACTGAAAGAACGCGAAAATCAAAGCGGTAATTCTCAAAGCTCCGCAGATAAGCATAAACCTGTCATACGGCTCAAAAAAACGAAAACCGCCCGTAAAACCCGCGCTCAATTCTATTGACGGAACGCTCGGATTAGCGTAGACCGCAACGACAAACACTATCCACAAAAGCATTAAGCTGAATGGGATAAGGTTAAGTTCGCTGAGTGCTTTCAGCGCCTTTTTGTCGGAAAAAGTCATTGCGACCTCCATTCACCGTATCTCAAACCCTAGCGGAGTATTAAAGATCAGCGCCGAAATTCTGCCCTCAGGCGCGGCTCCATTTTCGGAGAGCTTCTCAACGGCGGAGTAAATCGAGCTCATACCAATCATGCTTCGGTACAGGTCGTTGGTACGTTCGCCGAAAATACCGCTGTCGAACAGCGAAAACATCAGATTTCCGAGCGGATAGAAGTCCGCGAGCTGATTTTTGTACACAGACGTGCTGTTATCGCCGAACGAAAAAAGCAGCTCCTCGGAGAACGTCAGCTTACCGAAAGCGCGCTCGGCGCAGATCTCGGGCAAAAACGAAAGACATTCCCATGCGAGCGTCTCGTCGCCAATCGCTTCGTTCAGCTTGTCGAAAAGCTGCTCGTACTGCTCCTGCGTCTTTACCTCCGCGAAAATATCCAGTGCTTTTTTCACCATGACCGAAAGCGTCGGTATCTTTGCGCCGCCGTAAGGGTAGGGGAGAACCGTCTCGGAATCCTGCTTTATGAAGAAAAACTGCTTCTGCGAAGCAAATTGCTGAACGTTCCATTTTGTGGCGAGTTCGCCTACGAGCGCACCCAACTCCTCACTCGGAACGTCGTTTATACGGCATTCGCCCGTGATATGTTCGCCGTCCGCGCCGACAGCCTTCGCCGCATAGATTTTCACGTAGCACATTTTCTGATTGCCGAGCCGTTTCGCGATATGATCCTTCAGCAGCTCCCAGTAACGCGCGGTGACTTCCTTTGCGTCATCGTCGTCGCCCGTTTTTTCGCCGATACCGACGACGTTGCTCTTGTAAACGCTCCAGCGGTGAGTATGCCCCGCGAAGCTGCTTTCGAACGCCGTGCCGTCCTCGCCGCGCTGCATAAGCGCGATCCCCTGCATGAACGCAAACAAAAACGAGCTTGTTGCCGTTCCGATAGCTGTATCGGTGTCTCTGCCCGTTCCCGCGCAGCACTCAAACAGCGGCTCTTCCCAATCGGGAGAGGAGACATAAAAGTTCAGAACCGCCATTTGCTGATCGAGCTGATCTATCTCGGGTCTTATCGTGATGTTCCATTCGGGGCAGAAAATCATTCCGTCCCTTATTTCGTCCTTAGTCTCGATACACCCGTGCAGACCCTCCAGAACGCGATGCATAGGGTCTTTTTTATGATGCTTTTCGAATTTACCGAATAATCCCATTACAGCTCCTTAAGAATTTCGCCCATAAGCCCGGGAGCAGCGCCGATAGCATTGGACTCGTCGGTGTCGATATGCATAGCGTCAGCAAAGCTCTCGCTCACTCGTACAACAACATCGCCGAGCACAGCGGAGCGCTCCTTGGTATTGCACTTCACCCAAACGGTGTCCTTGTTCTTAACGCCGAGCTTTTCAGCAGTCTCTGGAGTAAGGTGGATATGGCGCTTTGCAACGATAACGCCCTCTTTGATTGTAACCTCGCCCGCGGGACCTTTCAAAGTGCAGCCAGGAGTTCCCGAGATGTCACCGCTCTCGCGGATAGCAATATCAAGTCCGATAGAGCGCGCGTCGGTAGCGGACAACTCCACTTGGTCTGCACTACGGCACGGACCGAGAATGGACACGTTCGCAAGCTCTTTTTTGGGTCCTACAACGGTAACTCTCTGTTCGCTAGCGTACTGACCGGGCTGCGAAAGATCTTTTTTCTTTGTAAGCTCCGCGCCCTTTCCGAAAAGCGCCTCGAGGGTCTCCTTGGTAACGTGTACGTGTCTTGCCGACGTTTCGATAAGAATTTCAGCCATTTTAGTTTCCTCCAAAAATTATTTTAGGGCAAATCGCCCAATATTTACAATTCCATTATACAACTTTTTTCCGAAAAAATCAATAAAAACTCTTGATTTTTTTTAAATTTTATGATATAATTTGAAAATGATAGTCAATATCAAATTTTGATGAGGTTATTCAATGACTTATAATGAGTGCTACACCTATTTTAAAATTGTCGGGAATTTCGATCCCGATACGGTTACGGATCTTCTCGGCATTATTCCCGAGGAGTTTTGGAAAATCGGCGATATGCGAAAAAACGGTACGGTTCGCGATTTCGCGTTCTGGAGAACGGGAACTTGCCGTGAATACGATATCGAAACCTACCGCCAGATGATGAAAACGCTTTCTCCGCTGCTAGATAAAACGGATGTATTAAATGATATCAAAGCACGGTATGACGTTGATTTTGTTCTGGAGGTTGTTCCGACAGTCGTGCTCGGTAAAAGCACTCCTTGTCTTGCGCCGTCATTAGAGGTTATGCGCTTTTGCTGCGCTGCCGAAATTGTTATCGACATAGATTTGTACATTAATCGTGCAGATAATTTTACCGATTAAAATTGTGAAATTGAATGGGAGAACAAATAATGGTGCTTTTGGTTATCGATACGCAAAAGCTTATCACGAACGACAAATTATATATGTTTGACAGGTTTACCGCGAATGTAAAGTCGCTTATTGCAGCTGCGAGAGCAAGCTCTGCCGAGGTTATCTTCGTTCGTCACGACGACGGGGTGGGAACGGCGCTCACAAAGGGAGCGGAGGGCTACGGGATATACGACGGATTTAAGCCGCTCGACGGCGAGAAAATATTTGACAAGACCGTCAACAGCGCCTTTCATCAAACGGGCTTGACAGAATATCTGAAAGCGCGCGGCAAAAACGAGATAATGACGGTCGGTCTGCAAACCGATTATTGCATTGACGCGACGATAAAATGCGGCTTTGAGCACGGTTTCAAAATGATTGTTCCCGAGTACTGCAACTCGACGTTTGACAACGATTTTATGAGCGCCGAAACAAGCTATCATTATTATAACGATTTCATCTGGAGGAACCGATACGCCGAATGCGTTTCAATCAAAGCAGCACTTGAAATGCTGAACGGGAGGGCAAAATGAGCGATAACGTTTACAAAACCAAGCAGCGCGACGAGATAGTCGAATTTTTCAATCAGCACCGCGGAAAATGCTTCACCGCGAAAGATATAATCAAGAGCGGCGAAATTGCCTCGGGCGAGGCGACCGTTTACAGAACACTCTCCAAACTCGCTGCGCAGGGCGTATTGAAGAGGTTTACGGACGGCGACGCGTCCTGTTATCAGCTCAACGAATCGGAGCAGTGCGAGAAGCATTTCCACCTCAAGTGCGAAAAATGCGGACGGCTTATTCACATGGACTGCGGGTTTATGGCAGATATGAAGCGCCATATCGAAAGCAGCCACGATTTTGTTGTCGATATCGGCAAGACTGTTATCTACGGCTTGTGCGGTGAGTGTGCAAAGGGGATAAATAATGCTTAAACGATTTCTTTTACCGTTACTTCTGGCGGTGCTGCTGTGCGGCTGCTCGCTCCCGTCGGAGAAGCTGACCGACGACAAGCTCCAGATCGTGACGACGATTTTTCCCGCTTATGACTTCGCGCTGCAGGTTTTCGGCGACACCGCCGACATTACGCTGCTGTTAAAGGCGGGCACGGAGAGCCATTCCTACGACCCGTCCGCGCGCGATATCGTCAAGATAGAGGGCTGCGACCTGTTCATCTACAACGGAGGCGAATCGGACGCTTGGGTGGAGAATATTCTTAAATCCGCCGACGAGGTGAACGCGCTGCGAATGATGGACGCAGTGGAGGCGCTCGACGAGGATCACGAGGGTATTGCCGAGCAAGAACACGACGATCACGACCATGACGAGGAATACGACGAGCACGTCTGGACTTCCCCGAAAAATGCCGCACTGATAGTGCGGAGCATAGAACAGGAGGCTTCAGCACTTGCTCCCGAGAACAGAGCGCTGTACGAGAGCGCGGCGGGGGAGTACGCCGCCGAAATAAACGCGCTTGACGAGAAATTCACGGAGCTGCTGTCGGGCGAGGAGCGCTGTTTCGTTTTCGGCGACAGGTTTCCGCTGCTGTACTTTTTCCGTGAGTACGGACTGAACTACACGGCGGCGTTCCCGGGGTGCGGCAGTGAGACAGAGCCGTCCGCGCAGACCATAGCGGCACTTGCCGAAAGGCTCTCCGAGAGCGATACCGTGCCGACCGTGTTTTGTATCGAGCTGTCAAACCGCAAGCTCGCGGAAACTCTCGCGGACGAGAACGGACTGCCCGTAGCGGAATTTCACACCTGTCACAACATCACGGCAGACGATTTCGCGGCGGGGGAGAGCTATGTTTCACTTATGGAGCGGAACTACAAAATGCTGCAAAACGCGCTGAAGAACGGAGGATAAAATGCACGATATTATACGGCAGTGGGATAATAGCGCGGCGGTATATACCGAGGAGCAGGAAAAATCGAAGTTTGTCGGGAGCAACAAGGCTGTTATTGAGGCGCGCTTTAAGCATCTGAATGGAGAGCGCGTGCTTGATCTGGGTTGCGGTTACGGTTGGTATACGGATTATTTTGCGTACATCGGAGCTGATGCGATCGGCGTTGACGGTTCGGAAAAGATGGTTGCAATAGCGAGGGAAAGATATCCCGACTTGAAATTTTCCATCGCGGATATCGAAAGGCCGCTGCCGTTTGCTGATAGTAGCTTTGATATCGTCTTTTCAAATCAAGTACTTATGGATATTGAAAACGCAGATTTTGTTATTTCGGAATGTGAAAGGGTTCTCGGGAAAAGCGGCGTTTTTTATTTTGGAATAGTTCACCCGTGCTTCTACGACGGCAAATGGCTAACGGACGAAAACGGTTATCGTTACTCAAAGGCGGTTGGCCGCTATTTAAGCCGTTACCGTCTGACGAATGAATTTTGGGGAGCAACCGTGCATTTTCACCGTCCGCTGTCTTTTTATCTGAATGCTGCGGCAAAGTGCGGATTTACGCTGAAAGAGGTCTGCGAACCTGTTACTTATGACGGCGTTACTCAAAACAACGACCTGCCCTTGTTTTTCTTTGCGGAATTTGTAAAAAAGTAAAACCGTTTCATTGCATTGTTGATAATAATGCGCTATAATAAGTGCGGAGGTGTTGCATTACCGCAAACGAAAAGGACTTCAACACAATGCCGAAAGACGGTAAGAGAAACGCACAAGGCTTATCATGGCGGGGAGACTTTGAGTACGGACTGAACACACGGCGGACGATTTCGAGGCAGGGGAGAGCTATGTTTCGCTTATGGAGCGGAATTACAAAATGCTGCATGACGCGTTGATGAGCGGAGGTTAATTATGGGACAGTTGGCAAATCTTCCAAATATAGGAAAAGTAGTTGAGGAACAGCTGAACGCCGTTGGTATCGAGACCACTGAACAGCTTGTTAAAACGGGCGCGGAAAACGCGTGGCTGAAAATACAGGCGATTGACAGCAGTGCTTGTATCCACCGACTTTTAGCTATAGAGGGGGCAATCCGCGGAATAAAGAAAACCGATATCCCCGCCGAGCGCAAGGCGGAGCTTAAGGCGTTTTATAATTTGCATAAGCCGTAAACCTGAATTTAAAGGAGCAAACTATGAAAATAATAGCGATCGGAGCTGTGACAGCAGGCGGGAAAACAACAGTTGTAAATGCAATTAAAGATCGGCTGCCAAGAACAGCGTCACTTCACTTTGATGACTACTCATTTGAGGGAGAAGTCGAAGACTTTTCCAAATGGGTATCAGAGGGTGCGGATGTTCATGTATGGGACTTATCTCCGTTAAAAGCGGATATTGAAAGAATCATCCGCAGCAGCGAATATGACTATCCTACTGTTGGACTATCCATTTGCATACCAACATCAAATGATTAAGGATTATTTGGATTGCTGCATATTTATTGATACACCATTAGACATAGCAATGGCTTGAAGAGTTCTTAGAGATATGAAAGAGGCTACGGGAGATGAAATTCGTAGTGAGATGGAAACATATCTGAAATGTACAAGAGTTGCTTATGTTCAAATGTCGGAAGATACAACTTCTGATTATGATTATGTGATTGACGGTGCAAAGGAACTTGATGAAATTATTAAAGAAGCTATGGAGATTGTTTTAAGATGCTAAATTCTTATTTAGAGTAACATTTGACTTCAAAATTATCTTCAAATTGGCATAAAAATAAAAACTGTCTCATTGCATTTCTGATAATAATACGTTATAATTAGCGCGGAGGTGTTGAAATATGGCAAACGAAAACAAAAAGGACTTCAACGCAATGCTGCGTGACGGCAAGGATATGCCGAAGATCGTCGAGATAACGGACGAAAAGAGTATCAAGAAGTACGGCGGCAGACGAATGTACTTTGCTCCGCCGCTCGACTACGACGCGGTAATGCGGCGTGTTCCCGATGGCAGTGTGATAACGGTCGGCGATATCCGCGCGTATTTCGCCGAGCGCAACAATGCGGACTTTACCGACCCGATAACGGCGGGGATATTCTGCTCGATAGCGGCATGGGCGAGCTTTCAGAGAACGGACGACAAAACGCCGTACTGGAGAACGCTCAAAGCGAACGGCGAGCTTAACCCGAAATATCCCCTTGGCGTTGAGGAGCAGAAGCGGTTGCTCGAAAACGAGGGTCACACGGTCATTCAAAAGGGCAGAACTAATATCCGTTACTACGTCAAGGACTACGAGCAATACCTGTACAGATTGGACTGAAAGAAATGGCACTTATCAAAACGGAAAACTTAACGCTGTCATATGAAAATATGACGGTTATCAAGGGCTTGAGCTTTGAGGTGAACGCGGGCGATTATCTCTGCATAGTCGGCGAGAACGGCTCGGGAAAAAGCACGCTCGTCAAGGCGCTGCTGTCGCTGAAAAAGCCCGTCGACGGCACGATAACGTTTGACGGAATGCTCCGCCGCGAGATAGGCTATTTGCCGCAGCAGACCAACGCGCAGCGCGATTTCCCCGCGAGCGTATCCGAGGTGGTGATCTCGGGATGTCTGAACTCGCGCGGAACACGCCCGTTCTACTCGCTGAGGGAGCGCAAAATCGCCGCCGAAAATATGGAGCGGCTCGGGATAACGGAGCTGAAAAAACGCAGCTACCGCGAGCTTTCGGGCGGACAGCAGCAGCGCGTTCTCCTCGCGAGAGCGCTCTGCGCAACAAAAAAGCTGCTGTTGCTCGATGAACCCGTTTCGGGTCTTGACCCCATGGTGACGGCGGAGATGTACGAGCTGATATCGCGTATCAACAAAGAGAACGTTACTGTAATAATGGTAACGCACGATATGTCGGCGGCGCTGAAATACGCGAGCCACGTGCTCTGCATGACCGAGGAAAGTCACTTTTTCGGCACTATTGACGAGTTTATAGCGAGCGATGCGGCGGACTTTATGAAAGGCGGTGCTGTCCGTGGATGAGATAATAGCCGAGATGTTTTCAGCCCCGGTGCTCGTTAGGGCGCTGATAGTGGGCGTTCTGGTGTCGCTGTGCGCGGCACTGTTGGGTGTAAGCCTTGTGCTGAAGCGCTACTCGATGATCGGCGACGGGCTGTCGCATGTCGGTTTCGGTGCGCTCGCCGTCGCAACGGTGATGAACCTCGCGCCTATGGCGGTCGCGATTCCCGTAGTCATTCTGGCGGCGTTTCTGCTGCTGCGGCTGTCCTCGAACGGCAAGATAAAGGGCGACGCGGCGATAGCGCTCATTTCTACGTCCGCGCTCGCGATAGGCGTTATGGCGGTCTCGATGTCAAGCGGAATGAACGTCGATATCAACAGCTATCTTTTCGGCAGCATAATCTCTGTGAGCAGCAGCGACGTTGTAACAAGCGTAATACTCGCGCTCGCGGTGTTGCTGATGTTCATTTTCTTCTACACCAAGATTTTCGCGATAACATTCGACGAGAGCTTCGCTAAAGCGACGGGCACAAACGCCGATCTCTACAATATGCTTATAGCGCTGCTTACGGCAGTCACGATCGTTATCGGAATGCGGCTTATGGGCAGTATGCTGATATCGAGCCTTATCATTTTCCCCGCGCTCTGCTCTATGAGAGTGTTCAAGAGCTTCAAATCGGTAACGGTTTGCTCAGCAGTCATTTCGGTGACTACGTTCGTTGTCGGAATGTTCATCTCTTACGTCGCAGACACTCCCTGCGGCGCGAGTATTGTCTGCGTGAACATCTTGTTTTTCGTGATTTTCTTCGTTATCGGGACGGTAATGTCAAGGAGCAGAAAAACATGAAATACATTGAAAGCGTAAAATTTAGCGGGGAATTGCCCGAAAAAAGCTACCTCAACGATATCCCCGCCGTGGAGTGGCTCGCAGAGCGCGGCGAGCTGGAGTTTCGGTCGGCGGTGACGTTCTTCGTCGGCGAAAACGGGGCGGGGAAGTCGACGCTCCTTGAAGCGATAGCACTGGCGGCGGGCTTTAACGCGGAAGGCGGCTCGCGGAATTTCAGCTTTTCTACGCGCGACACGCACTCCGAGCTATACGAAAACATTACGCTCTCGCGCGGTATCGTCCGTCCCAAGGACGGCTTTTTCCTGCGCGCGGAGAGCCTGTACAATTCCGCGACCTATATTGAGGAGTTGGACGAGATACCGTGCGGCGCGCCTTTAATATCTGGAGGCTTCGGCGGCTCGCTGCACGCACGTTCACACGGCGAGAGCTTTATCGCGACTGTGCAGAACCGCTTTTTCGGGAACGGGCTGTATATCCTCGACGAGCCCGAAGCAGCGCTTTCACCTGCGCGACAATTGAACATGCTTGGGCTTATCAGGAGCTTGGCCGACGACAACTCGCAGTTTATAATCGCGACGCATTCGCCGATACTAATGGCATATCCAAATGCGGAGATACTCTGTTTTTCGGCGGACGGCATACGCTCCGTGAACTACAAGCAGACCGAGCATTATCAGATAACAAAGCAGTTTCTCGACAATCCCGACAGAATGCTGAAGATGATTTTCGGAGAATAGCAAGTGCGGCAAACCGTTCAAAAATAACGGTCTGCCGTTTTTTAAAATTTTTTGAAATGCCTGTAACGAAATCCCAAAAACGGGTACTAATTATACAGAAAGAGGGTGAAGCGTATGTCGGTGATGGACGAATTGTTTTCCGCGTACTACAAGGATATTTACCGCTACATATACGGTCTGTGCCGCAACGTTTCGCTCTCGGAGGACCTTACTTCGGACGTGTTTCTGGAGGTCGTAAAGTCGATAGGCGGTTTCAGAGCGGACTGCGACGTAAAAACCTGGCTGTTTTCGATCGCGCGTCACCGGTGGTTCAGTTACTTGCGCAAGAAAAAACGAACGATCGAAGCAACGGAGCTTTACGAGCTGACCGAGCTTGAACAACCGAACGGAAGATCGGCGGAGGACGCGTTCCTTGACCGCGAGCTTATCGACCGCATTTACGCGATCATCGACGGCGAGCCCGAGCATTCGCGGAATGTCGCCCGTATGCGGATAGAGGGCTATTCGTTCTACGAGATCGGAAAGGCGCTCGGAATATCCGAAAGCTCTGCAAGAGTAACTTTTTTCAGGACAAAAGAGAAGATCCGCAAAATATTAAAAGGGGAGGGGTTTGATTATGAGTGAAAACAAAATATCTTGCGATGTTTGCCGTGATCTTTTGCCACTTGTCAAAGACGGCGTTGCGAGCGCCGACAGCGAAGCAGCGGTAAAGGAGCACATAGGCGGCTGCAGCGAATGTGAAATGCTATTTGACGGCAAATTCGTTCCCGCAGTCGAGCTGTCCGAAACGCCGAGACCGCTGCTGCGTGTAAAGCGTTGGCTTTCGATAATTTATGCGGTGCTGCTGATGCTGGGGCTTTACTTCGGATTGAGCCTGACGGCGAGCGATAATATGTTTTATAATTGTCTTATTATGCCTGTTGCGGGCATTCTCGGCTACCTTATTTTTAAGTTGAGGGCGTTTTTTTTCGTACCCGTTATTATGTTTGTCACGTTTATCCTTACAAATACGCTTGGTGTTTTTGACAGTGCTGAACGTATTGAATTTCTCGGCTTGGTGAGCTTTACGTTCATTTACAGCCTGTTTACATGGGCGGGAATGCTTGTTGCTATGCTTTTACGCTTTGCGTTCAGCAAAAATGTTTTCGGAAAGGAGCGGAAAAAATGAGAATGTTCATATTAAAGCATCTGATAATATTCAGAGTGGTAGCGGCGGTTATCGCGTTCGGTATCATTGCGTGGCTTCTGGTGTTCACTAACGCGCTGGTGGGAAATCCCGTTTCATACTTTATTGTAAAGAATAACGCCGAAAAATACGTTGCGGAAAATTACGCCGATATGGGCTACGTTCTCGAAAGGGTTGAATACAATTTTAAATTCGGAAATTATAATGCGCATTTCGTGAAACCGGGCAGCGAGGATTATCACTTTGTTGAGTCCTACGGCTTTGACGGAAAAAAAGTTCTCGACAACTATAAAACGGACGACCAGATAAAAAGAAACGTTCAACGTCGGCTTGAAACGCTCTATCGGGAGCTTGTCAACAGTGTTCTGGAAAGCCCCGCTTATCCGTATTCAACCGATATTGCGTTCGGAGAATTGATTTTCGAGAATTTCGATTTTGAAGGTCCTCTTGACGAAGAATACGACTATGCGCTGCCGCTAAGCATACTTGTTCCTGACGGATTATACAATATTACCGAATTGGGCGCAAAGGCGGGACATCTTACGATATATGTAGATGCGGACGAGGCAACTCCCGAAAAAGCTGCCGAGGTGCTGCTTGAGATAAACTCCCTTATGGAGCGTGGAGGAGCGACGTTTTACGCTATTGACCTCAGGCTAGGATCCGACGAATATCTCTACATCAATAATTTCCGCCGTAGCGATTTTCACGAAGACGGGCTTGTCGAACACGTAAGGACGGTTGGGCTTACAGCGGAGGAGTACAACGCCAAGCTCGCGGAGAAGAAAGATTACTGAATAGCGTAAAAAGCGGCAGACCGTATCAAATCGGTTTGCCGCTGGCAGTCCATAAAATTTTGTGTAAAAGCAGATCTGATCAGGCAAGTCCGTCAACGCAGAACACATAAACATCTTTAACACCGCGATTTCTAAGGTCATTCATTAACGACAGTCAAAACTTTACACACTCAGTATTCCCAAACCTACATACACTGCCTATGTTGATATACTGATGATTTTCCTTGACCTTGTAATGGATCGCATCCATAAAAACGAACATATAAACTTTACCATGCCGTGATCTCAGGTGTGATCTTCTCTGCGATCTTGCTGACCAAGCCGTCGGAAATTTCAACATTATTATGAAAATGTCCTCAACGCCGCAGTTTTTAAGGTTTGCGCAAATGCTCGCGTAGAAGCTTGGTCTGTCTGCCGTGTCGTTTGCTGCAATTGCATTTTGGTAAAAGGAGCATTTAACCACGCCCTTAACTTCCTTGGAGCAGCTTAGTAATTAAAATTCCCAACCTTCTTCATGTTGCCTGTTATGCTTATTGTATTATAAAAGTTGCTTTCTATCAAGCATTATTTATGCTTCTTTAGGTATACCTGTATATTTTATGTATTGCGGAATATTTGCAGACATTTTTGCAAAGTTTAATTCCGCTCGTCGTCCCTCGTCCGTTAATTTCCGAAATGCTGCCATAAACCGTTGTTCTTTAAAGAGTTTCTTTACTTCTTCGGCTGTTTTGTGTGAGCATACGCTGCTTGAACGTCCTAACAGAAAAAATCTACTAAACAGTCAAGATAATCTGCTATTTTGGCTAGATTGTCAGCCTTTGGTATTAAGTTTTTCATATTTGACATTGTGTTATATCCTAACCCCACCTCGTTCAACAGTTGTTTAACAGATGCTTTTCTTTCTTTAGCTACTTTTTTATCATTTCGGCTATATTGTTAGAATTGTATATTTTTTATCCTCCTTATTTGACACATTTTACAAATATCTCTGAATTTATAACCACCCTATTAACAATCTATAAATTTATATATACTTGTAACTGAAAGAAATGTTATGTTACAGTCTATTCTGTCGCTTGTTTCTGTGGTTATTTAACTTAACGAATATTTCCGCATAGAAAATCAAATCCTTTTTGGTTACATAGGCTTCATTAATAGAGCCGTTGACCCATTCATTGGCTTAACATGCTCAGATAACTCAAAAGGTAGAGCAGCAGTTTTACTCATCTGCGGGGATGTTGATTCGAATTCAACTCTGAGCCTCATAAACTAACTTATATTTTACCATAAACTTGGTGAAATTTCAAGCCCTTGGTCGTTAGGGAAAACGACCGCCAACCTCAAATTGAGAGTTAACTTTCAAAGGCGTAAAATAACGGACGTAAGGCTCAAAAAGTATTAGTGGGGGAAGCTCACGGAAAGTAGGTGTTTTATGTTTAAAAATAATCAAATGCTTGATGTTTTATTAAACTGCTTGCGCGGCAGTATTATCAAACTGTTTCTTCGCTCATAAAATAAAAAGTTAATCTGAGCAATCTACTCGACCAAATATTACATAAAGCTTTTATTCTCCTCGATACGCTCCCAAATTTTGGAAAGGGGATAGCAGAAGAAAAAAAGTGAAAACAGCATTTCTTTTGCCAAGCTTTTCTTTGCCTGTCAAAGAAAAGCGGACTTTTGTTTTGTATGCTCTGCAGAAGCGCGAGGGAAGTTCAGCGGTTGGAAACTCCGTTCTTCCGTCTTGCAGCTCCTACGGTAGAGGTCAGTTTTCAATACTCGTAGGCAAAAAATGCGAGGAACGAGTATTTTTTCGCCGGAGAGTGTTGGAAACTGACTGCTCTGTCAATCTGCCGCCGCTGATGTAGAGGTAAGGAGTTTTCAACGGCTGAAACCTCCGCGCGGTTCGCTGCTCCTTTTAATCCAATCGTCTTAGATCTGGACGATAACATATATATAAACGCTGCCGCTCCAATTAGCAGCCATAAAAAAACGCCCGACGAAATTCGGGCTATTCGTGTTTGTCGAGAAAAAAGACGGCTCGCCGACGCGCCGAGGCTTCAGCCGCGCGGCGGCGGAGCCGCCCCGGGAAGTCCGCTTGGTAATACGGACTTCCTATTACAGGGTTATCTAATTTCATAAAATTAGCATTTTATGAAATATTTTCAATTATCAATACTATAAAAAAATCCCCCGAAAACGGGGGAAGTAAATCATTTTATTTGTCATCATAATGTCCTTTACATTGAATTATTTCAATTCTATCCTCGACAATTCTGTAAACGATCCTGTTGGTGTCGTCTATCCGTCTGCTCCAGAAGCCTTTAAGGTTTTCTTTAAGCGGTTCCGGCTTGGCAATACCGTCATAACCGTTTCTAATAATGTCCTGCAGTATTAAATTTATCCTCTTAAGTGTCTTTTTATCTTGAGATTGCCAGTAAATATAATCTTGCCAAGCTCTTTCTGAGAAAACAATGTTACTCATCTGTCATTCCCTCTAATTCGTCAATGGACTTGATAACGACCTTTCCGCTTTTAAGCTGATCAAGACTTTCCGACAAGGCTTTCAGATTGCTGTCTGTGTAGAACGGGTCAACGGAAACATCAAAGGGAATACGTTTTTCACGGCTCATCTTCTTAGCAAAGATCGTGATCGCGGTCGTCATACTCATTCCAAGCTCGTTGCACACATTGTCGAAGTCGCGCTTGAGTTCTTCGTCCATTCTGATATTAACTAATGCTTGTGCCATTTTATGCACCTCCTTTAGTATATTATATCACATTGTGTATATTTTGTCAACACATTGTATTTGTTCAAGTAAAAAAGAGGGCTTTTCAGTCCTCTTTTTTATTCACCTCTGAAATGTGCGTCTAAAACCGCTATTTTTATTTTTTGAATTTTCTGCGCCATAACAAGTATTACTATGTAAAGAATTGTTGTTGCAATATCAGCTTTTGTAAAACTGCTTTCCGCTATCTTGAACAGTATACCTAAAAATTTTAATGAACACTCTATTATTGAAACTATTTTTACCGATCTGGTTATTGTTTCGTCATCAATTCCGTACTTTGCTTTTACCAGACAAATTATAATTAAAATCACTGTTAGCATTTTCTTCACCTCAAGTACATTATATCCTATTCTTGGAAAAAAGTCAAGAGGACGTTTCAGTCCTCTTTTCTTGTATTGGTTTTTATTTGTTTTAGTTCTTCCTCGATCCTTGCTTGCTGCTGGGTCATTAATAAAATGTTATGTTCCATTCCACCTAAAATCTTTTCAAATCTTTTTAGATAAGTAAATAGACCTATTAAGCATGCTACTCCGAGTGCCGATACAATTGCTTGTGCTAATTCCATATTCAATTCCTCCTTTACAATTTATTTCTCATTTTGTTCAATATATCGTTTTTGTCTATCCTTGCTTCTTCATCTAAGCTCTTGACTTGTTCGGATTCTTTAAGATTTTTGTCTTTAATCAGCTGTTCCGAGATGAAAACCTTTTGATTTTGCGTGAGTATCTCAAGATTTTTGGCTATACTTCTAAGACTTACATCAACACTATTTATCTTTGCTATAAACCAACAAATTATAATAAGATTAATTATTCCTATAATTACATAACCTATGTCATTCATTCCTATCACCTCATACATATTATACAATATTGAGGAACATTTTGCAATAGTTTTACCAAAATTTTCTTTTATCGTTTGTCAATCCAGCTAGATAATCAAGAGAAACATTGTAGTATTTTGCTAGTTTTATAAACAAATGCATAGGAAGTTCTCGATCTCCTCTTTCGTATTTACTGTAATGCGTTTGAAATGTTTCAAGTATTTCTGCAACTTGTTGTTGATTTAAATCTTTATCTTCTCTGCAGTCTCTTAGTCTTTGGTAATAATACATAATTTTTCCTTTCCTTTTTGTTTATTGTGCTGATTTTATCATAAATACGTTTGTATCTATTGACTTTAGATACGTTTGTATCTATTATACACTTTTTGTCTTTGCGAGAAAAAACTCCCCATATAGGGTGTGGTCAAGCCGTTTGGTCGTTGCGGCTTTAAACTAACGACTACCAGCCCGAGAGGGCAAAAAAATCCCCGACCCAGTAGGGCAGGGGAAAGGATCGGCTGTTATCTGCCTTTCAGCTTCCGTTTAATTGCTTTTACTGTTTCTTCTATGGCAACATAAACGGCAGCAGCATCGAATGCCCATACAATGGCGAGTATTTTGTGATAGTTCATCATTAGGTAAAAAGATACTCCGATGTACGGCAAGTTCAAGCCGTTTGGTCGTTGCGGCTCTAAACTAACGACTACCACCAGTAGGGCAGGGGAGAAAGCGGCATTATCTAGGCATTGTTTTTCTTTAACGTCCGTTAGCGGTTCGGACGAAAAACCAACCGCTACAAGCCCTTAGGGGTCAAAAAATAAAACAGTGGCTTCGGTCACGGAAAGAAGGTACTTAAAATGCGTGCACCAATGAATTTAAATTTTAATGCTACGACATCAGATTTATTGTTTCTTGTTAAGGCAATGGAATCGGCGCATAGATCGGCTCTATCTTTAGGTGGTTGTTATTTTAGTAAAGATAAAGTTGAACCTGTGTTTAATGTATTAATCATTGTTGATTCTGAGGGCAGTTCTACGGTAGGAGTTCGAATTTTGGATAATGACGTTGAGGAGAGCGGAACGCGATGAACGATTACGGCAAATTAGGTATATCGACTTTTGCCCCAAATTTATTTGCGATGTTTATTCTGTTATCAATTCTTCCGTTTTATGAAGCCAACGGCAGTTTACCGGTTGAGGGTATGACAGATCTTCAGATATCGGAGATTGTATTCTGGGCTGGTTTTTTTGCATTTATTCTTGGCTCTTTTTACGCTTTATCTTATATTATATCATTCGTTGGTCATTATCTTGTTTATTTCGTTCAACGTTACTGGTACTTGCGAAAGCTGCGCAAGCCGGAGCGAATATATACCGGAGACCCCCTGTGAACGTCCGTTAGCGGTTCGGACGAAAAACCAACCGCCGCCAACCCTTCGGGGCAGAAAAATAAAAAAGTGGCTTCGGTCACGGAAAGTAGGTATTTTATGGAAAAAACGGTTCAATTATCTTTAACGCTTGAACAGCTTCAAACGGTTCACCGCTTAGTTTCCAATAAAATTGATTTTTACAGAGATGTTTTATCTCGTTGTAAAAATGAAAATCGTAAAAAGTTTTATTTGGAAATTCTATCGGAATGTGTTCATATTCGAGAGAACATTGTAGAATCTCTGAAAGGTGGTGAAGCAGATGAAAAGTGAGTATTTCCTTTTGCTCGGTGCGGCAGTTGCCTATTTTTTCGGTCGTTTTATTATGCGTGGTCTGCTTAAACGCCGACACACGGGCGGCAGCTTCCGCGAGCTTTACAGAGACAACGCCGAAGCTCTGAAAGGCGGTGATGAAGATGAATAAATTTATAAATCTCACGCTTGAGGGTATGAATTGCAAGCAGCTTGCCATTCTTCAAGCTGCTATAAAACTTGCTGGAGACAATTTTACTACATACGGAGATTTTTTTAAAAATCTTGACAATAAGCTTACAAATGTAGATGAATTTATTTTTGAGTATAATCATTGTACTAACTTTAATCTTTCTATAGATTTTCGTCAGTTTTCCGTTGGTGGTCCGTTTGATTGCGATCCTGTTGACGATCCCGATTTTCTTAAAGGCGGTGACAAGGAATGCGAGTAATTCTGAAACGCCCGGGAGAGGTTGCCACTGTGGGCGATCTCGCCGACTATGAGGCAATGCGTGAATACATAGAGGGTCATTTTGAAACCGTTCCGCTCCTCGCACCGGACTACTGTAAATATCTTATCGTGTGTAACGATAATTTCCTTTATAACGGCAGCGAGTTCAATTTGTTTCTTGGCGGCGTGGAGTTCTACGGCAATATATTCATCTGCAATGTCGGCAAGGTAAAGGGCGAAATGGACTTTGTAGGGCTTGATTGCCCGGATATACTCAGCATAGCGCGCAATCTGTGTTGGTCTGAGAGTGATAAACGGTCGCTTATGGTTCACGCCCTCGCGGTCAATTCTCTTTAAATTCAGTCCGTTAGCGGTTCGGACGATAAACCAACCGCCACAAGCCCTTAGGGGTCAAAAAATAAAACAGTGGCTTCGGTCACGGAAAGCAGGTTAGATATGTTCAATAAAACGGAAATCGTTCCGAAACGTTCGGATACAATGACATACTTTGAAGCTGCATTTGCTTCAATCAAATCCGATCTTTGCGATATAGCGGATACTTATCTTTGCATAGCTTATAAGGTTCATGAAATAGACGTGCGTATCCGTAAGGACGGCAAAAAGTGCAAGTACAAGAACATTGTCGAAGCCTGTGAAACCGAGCTTGGTTTTAAGAAGTCCACTACTTACAATATGCTTAATATCGTTAAGACTTACGGTGTTGACGATAAAGGCAGAATTTCTTATCAGCAGCTTTGCACATATTCTCATTATTCATATAGTCAGCTTGTGGAAATGCTGTCGCTCGGATCTGCTCAACGTTCCGAAATCAAACCCGATACGTCCGTATCCGCTATCCGTATGTTGAAGAAGTCCAACGAAAAGGACGAGCCGAAAACTTTCCAGACGTCTGGAAAATCTGACACATCTGTTGAGAAAACAGAAACTTTCCGAACGTTCGGAAACTCCGATCACGTTTATGAGATCAAGAGCTTTTTCGAGGACGGCGAGTTGTTCATCGAGGTTGATGATGAATTTACCGAAGAGGTAGATGTGTTTACTGATGATTTGTGCGACTTTTATTCTGCACTTGGTACAGCTTCGTCTCAACACTATTTGACAGGTGCTGACTTTGAAAGTTTTCCTCCCGATAAGCTCGAGGAGCGCTTTAAAACCATTATGGCGGTTTACAGACAAGCATATAACAGCTATTACAATCAGCTTGAGCGTGAAAATAAATCCGCTGTATGATAATAGTCCGTTAGCGGTTCGGACGATAAACCAACCGCTACAAGCCCTTAGGGGTCAAAAAATAAAACAGTGGCTTCGGTCACGGAAAGCAGGTAAAAAATGGCTACAAAGTACCAAGTAATCAACGTAAAAGAGAGTAAAGGCAATATAGAGGGCAATCCGTTCGACAATCGAATGATCCTTTGCTATTCCACGGAAAGCAGTAAATACCTTGTATGCGGCGAGTACACCGAAAATCTGAAAATGAAAACGAACGATTTTAATTACGCAGTCCGCCACCACGGCTACGATCTGAGCGATCTCCCCGGGAAGATCATCAGCCCCGTTTTCGGTCGTAACGACTACATCACGGATTTCACGCTCTCCGATCCCGAGTCGGGCGAGGTGGTGGAGTAATGCTTGGATTTCTTCAAGTATTGTGTATCATAGCGATCGTTTGTTTTATCGGCTCGGTCATATTCGGCATTGTCTTCAAAGGTCGCGGAGGTAAGTAATGAGTATAACAGATATGGCGTGTTACATAACGGTCGGCGAAGCTGCCGAGGATATGCGCAGCTTTGAGGAGCTGGAGCAGGCAATGTATCAATCTTTTAATGATCTGGCGGACGGTTTCTTCTCCAACGTTGCTGAGAACATAACCGAAACGCTTCGGCTCGCCGCTGAAAATCCGTTGTGTATAGCGTTTGTGTCCTGTCTGTTCGTTGTTCTTGCGTTTCATCTTGTACCCTCGTTTATCGGGATATTCAGGGGGAGGGGGTGATATTATGTTAAATCCCTTGGCATTAGCCGCCAGCTCGGGCGGCGATCAGATCATGTTACCGGGAGGAGGTGATAGTATGTGGAAAACAATAACAAGCGGCGTAGGTGACTTTATAACGGGAGTATTCACGCCTGTTATGAACGCTGTTGCCGAAAGTGAAATCGCGTTGGCGTTCTTGTCCGTATCGTTCTTTTTCCTTGCGATCCGCGGTGTTCGCCGCACTGTCGGCGCTTTCGGTCGCGGCAGATAATGAACCACGTCGGGAGACGTTGTGGCGGCATTTCGGTAGATTTGCCGCCATTATTTGTTTGTTTTGTATATATTGCCTTGTTCATCACTGCCCGATCGGCAAGGCAATGTATACAAATTGCACAAAAAAACGGAGGTTTTATTATGTTCAAGCATTTTCGTGTTGTTCTGCGGATAACTCCGCGCGATATAGGCAGGGCTTTCAAAGCTGCCGGACGGTTTCTCTTGCGCATTCTTCCTGCGCTTGTGTTCTTCTCATCTTTGATGTTTACATATTCCGCGCCTGTTTATGCTTCGACTTCTGGGGGATTGGTTGAGACTAAGCCTACTGTAGGCACTTTGGTTAAAAGTCAGCAGTATTCTTATAAACTTTATAAGGATTTATTTAATGATTTTGTTGATGCTATAGATCAAAATAGTCGACGTTTACAAAAGATTTCTTTTTTGAACCGTATGTATTATTTTTCTCTTATGCTCGATAATTCTTTGAATTGTTCCAGTGATATTTCATCGGGCAATACTTTCACCAATGATTATTTGTGGTTTTATTTTGACTTTTATATGTCTCATGTTAATTGGTCGGATAATTCTTCTATTGCATTTTTTACTGTAGCAAATGATGATGGCATTATAACTGATGTTGATGATTTAAAATTTGATATAGAAAAGCTTTCTTTTTTCCCTTCAAATTGGAATGGTCGTCTTATTCATTGGACGCTTTCCGATCCGCCAGAGTATTTTAGCGATTTTAAGAATTTTTTTAATTATCTTTATAATGTTTATATTACTGAGGGTTCGCTTTCTCCGGGTGAGCTTACGGGAATTGCTGACCCTATTTTTTCAGCTTCTGATTTCAAAGACCATATTAAAACCACCAACGCATGGTACTATCCCAAGAACACAACAGACCGCATATCATACCGCACCGACGAGTTTTACAAAACAAGCTCGGGTCGCGGACTTAACGGCGATCTGACCTTGTACACACTTGACGGCGGTTTCTGTAATGCGGGTTTAGGCTACGATCGCGAGGTCTGGCTGTGCCCGTTTTATACGAACGGAACGGATACATATTACGGACAAGAGCAGATACATATTTATCTTGAATTGAGCACAGATGATGACGGAAATTCCTGTACGTTCGTAAAATTCGATATGTACAATGTTTTTAACAACCCGTCCGAGCCGCAGCTTATGGGCAATTATACCTTTACTAATTTGTATTCTCCGTCTTTTTTGTTAATACAGTTTGATTATGGAAATTGTGAAATTTATTCTTATACTTCGCGTTCAGATTTTCTATCTCGTAAAAACGGCTCTCTTTCAAAAGGTTATTTCAATTTTTCTTATGATCTATATAGCGTTACTAACGCTCAAAAGTCATATCGTTATGATAGTTCTCAAAAGTATGTTCATTTTTTCTGGAACACTTGGGAAAGTCACGATGGATTTTGCAGTTACGGTGCACTTGAAGATATAGGCTACATTTTCAGCAATAAAATGATCGAGTTCAATTACTCTATCGATGTTCCACAGATCCCGAACAATTACTACATCACGGTAAGCGGCGATACGATCTATGACTACAGCATAACGAATCCCGAGACGGGGCAAAAGGACACTATCCGGAACTTCATAACCAACAATTACACGTTCACGACCAACAATAACGGCGATACAAACATAGACAACGGTAATCATAACACCAGTATAGCCGGCAGCGGAAACGGCGGTAACGGCGACGTAAACGTAAACGTGACCGTAAATAACAATATCGGCGGCGGTGGCGGCAGCTATGATATGCCCGACACCAGCTTCTTTGACGATTACCTTGACGACGCATTGAAAGAAAGTTCGGGTATCCGTAAGTTTATAGCGGATTTCTTTGACAGTATGCCGGGTCAGATCACCAAGCTGATATGTATCGGCTTGGTACTCGCGATCCTGTGCCGATTGATAGGACGGTGATATTTATGCCCTCGATTTTCCCCGATCTTCCCGTTAAGATACATTTTGACCTGTCGGCTTTTACTTCGATCTCCGCTTGGCTTTTCGAAGTCGGAAAGTACATTTTTGAGCTTTTGCATTTTGATTTCTTCGGCTATACTCTGAACGGCTGGGCTATCTTGATAGGCGTAGCGATCGTTCTTATGGTAGTAAACTTTATAGCTCGTATTTTACAGTGAGGTGATATTATGTCTGATTTTATTGATAACAGCGCGGTTTCGGAAAGTTCTCCGATCGCAGATACTTCCCCCGGAGATGTTTCTTTTCCCGTTGATGATCCAAGCCCTTTTCCCGAAGCCGCTGATAGTGCGGTCTCCGAGGTTACTCCCGGTAACACTCGCGCTGATGAAACGCCAAGCGCCGAGAGCGAGCCTGTAACATCAAGCCTTCCGACGCTTACGGAGCGCGGCGAATTGCGTATAGTTATAATCAGCCCGGACGGTACAATGACGTATTATGACGAGGGCGGCAATCTGACCGCCGAGGTTGCGGACACTGCCTACAGCCTGTGGCTCTCGGAGAATGCCGCATTAGAAAAGCCGTTCGCAAATTATTCGGTTTCAGAAGCTCTGCTGCTGTTTATAGCTATCGGGTCTGTCATAGGTCTGATAAGTAAGGTGTTTAAAAGGAGGAAGTTATAATGGAGCTGTTCAAGCTGTTCGGCAATATCTATTTTGGCGATTTGCAAAATGTTGTGGAGTTCCTGTGCGGCAGCGCTCCGATGTGGCTTTTGACGGTGTTCGCCGTGAATTGCCTGTTTGCGATCTTCAAGGATATATCAAGTTTAGGGGGTAAGCGGTAATGTTTGTTCATCTGGAGAATTTGCGCGATCTGCTGTTCTGGTCGTCGGGCTGGCTGCCGTTCGTGCTGTTTCTGTACATTCTCGACGGTATTATGCGCTTGTTCAGAAAGGACGGTAAGTAATGTTAAGACCTATCTTTTGCGCGTTGAAATGCGCTACGTTGTTCTGGTTCTATGTCTTTAAAGACCTCGCCAAATACATACAGCGTAAAGGCTGGCACGACTTCAATTATTGGGGGCTGCATTTGTTCCAAGGCAAGTTCGGCAGCGGTAAAACTATCTCAATGGTTCGCCGTGCTTATAACATCTGCAAAACACATCACGGCGTAACTATTCTTACAAACCTTACTCTTACGGGCTTTCCAAAGGACACAAAGATCATTAAGCTCGTCAATTCCGAGCAGATCAGAGAGCTCCCGGATAAGTCTATCGTGCTTATAGACGAGATCGGCACGATCTTCAATTCCCGTGATTTCGCAAGCTCTAAGAAGTCCGTGCCTAAGCCAGTATATCAAGTGATATTGCAGTGCCGACACCGCCGTGTAATGCTCTTGGGCAGTGTTCAGCGCTGGAATTTGCTTGATAAGCAGCTCCGCGATATAGCCGACAGCGTGACCGAGTGCCACAGCTTCTTCGGCGATCCGTTCAGCAGATACACGACGTGCGCAGAGTACGACGCGCAGCAGTATGATAAATGGTTCACTAATCCGCTGTTGCCTATACGCCAGATCGGCTATTACGGATATGTCCAGACGGACGAGCTGCGGAGCAAATATGATACTATGGAAATGGTCGAAGGTATGCTCGACGCAGAATATATTCCGGACAGTGAGATCCTCGCCAACCGAGCCGGAGCGGACTTTAATCCCGATCCCGTCCTCGGCACGGATAAAAAGGGTAAAAAAGCTATGGGAAAGGTGGTTCGTAAGCTGTGATAACCTGTAAAGTAAGCGACTATTTGACAATATCGCTTTTGCCCGGAGACGTAGATATAACAGTCGACGCTCTTCTCCAAAAGGGGCTTGAAGCGCTTTATCTTGACGAGCTTTGGGCAAAGGAGCTTTTTGTCTGTAAGTGTCAAAGTCAGTATTTTTCCGCGATATACCGTTTCGGAGATATTCAAATCAAGCTGCCCTACGATCATAATTATAAGCGTAACGGCATTTGTTTTGAGTTCTCGGGTCAAGGCTTGGATTATTATAGGGAATTTCTTCGGCGTGACCGCATAGGCGTTGATTTGCGCAACGTCTCCGCACGTTTTGTTGCTTTGACAAAAGTCGGTTTCAAGACCACATCAAGCCGTTTTGATGTTGCTTTCGACGAGATCATCAAGAAGGGCGAGCTTGTAGAACCTTGCCTTGATCTGGATCGGATCACTGAGACACTCGGTCGGCGCGCTTTTGTTTCAAAGTTCCGTAAGTCTGACGGTGTTCCCGGCAGCGGCGAGATCAAGCCGTTTTTCAATGAGCTTGACAAATCACAGAAGTTTGATGAAGCATTACCGTACAGGTTCATCACGTCGACCGACTTGTGTACGGGTCTTGTCGGTAAGACTATCGAGCTCGGCAAGCGTAAAGGAAACAGCTTTGTCCGCTTTTATGATAAGCTGGTCGAGCAGTCTGCAAAGGGCTTTGAAGTGCCCGAGAATTACGTCTCTTGGGTTCGTTTTGAAATGGAGTTCAAGAAAACCAACGCTTCATCTGTCTTTCTACTGTACGCAATGTCTAAGGACGATAAGGAGTTTGTACGGAAAATGCGCGGCGAAGCATACAATCTTATCCGCTTTGTAGATCTGGATCACAGCCGCCGCTATAATTGCAGTGTGTGTAAATGGTGGCTTGACTTTCTGGATCACGCTGCCGTGTACGTTCTTCCTGTAAACCGTCCTAAGTATAATAAGTACGTCCGCGCTCTGGCAGCCCAGAAACGTCAGAACGCTTCAAGCCTTTCAACGTTGGTTATGTGCCGCCCCGGTAATCTTAAGTCCATACTTCTTGAGGGAGCCAAGAAGTCAAGCAAGACTGCCCAAGCCATAGCAGCGGACTTTGAAGCGGTGCGGTACTTGTCGCCCGAGGAGTTCGATCGGGTGTATGAAGAGAATACAAAGGAGCTCACGGGTCTTGAATATTGGCAACAGTTCCTACACCTTAAAAACTCCACTCTTGAGGAGTTTGAAGCGTTCCTTGATAAAGCCTTTGACGATCTTTGTAATAACGTTCTCGGCGCTCTCGGCATTGATAATGTTCAGCACGTACACTGAAAAAGTGAACAAAAACGGCAGGGGAGAGGGTAAAGAGTGATAACATACGAGATACCGCGCCCGTGTTACAAGTGCTTGTGCCGAGTATGCGGTCAAGCAGGCTGTCCGCATTGGAATAACCTTTATAGAAAGCGCTGTAATGATTGTTGGTATAATCACAAATACCGCCCGATCCTCGATTGCGAGAACTTTTACTTCAAATTCTTCAAGCGTTACCGCATTCGGAGAATATGCAGCCGTCCAAAGGTTCGGTACGTCGATAAGACCAACGCCGACGATATCCGGGTAATGCTTAAGGAGATACTCGAGCTTTTGCATTCCGGATCACCGAGCTCTCCGGTCACGGACGTTAATTGCATAAAAAACAATTGTCTGTGCCTTAAATGTGATTATTTCGCGCGCTGTGATATCCGTTGTAAGTTGTGTACCGAGTATAAAGGCGAGTCACCGGTGAGAATGTGCGGCGTGAAGTATATGCGAGACCGCGGAAAATTTTCTTGACAACAAAAAACAAATGATGTATAATGTAGTTGTTTGGAAAAAACTTCCACCCAATTGCGTAAAACTTTTATTTTACGCAATTGGGTGAGGAACTTGTGCACGGTGGCGATCATGTATACTTTGTACGGCTTACCCTCGGGGCGCTTGCGGTCAAGGAATTGGTAAACAGGCTCATTGGCGGGTTGCTTTTGAAGAATCACCTGCGTGATCTGAAACAAGGTTTTACGCAGCAGTGGAAATCTGCGCTTGGAAATGCTTCGGGAATTAGCGTCGAACTTCCCCGACTGATTAGGCGGAGGGTCAATACCTGCAATCGCTACGAGCGATTCTGAGTGTTTAAAGCGTCTGACATCTCCAACCTCCGCAATCAGCCGTGAACACATAATACGTCCTACGCCATATAAGCTCATAACGGTTTCGTATTCGGAAAGCGCAGACGAAGGCTTGTCCATTTCGGTTCTGATCGCGGCGAGCGTTTCGAGCACAGAATTTATATGGGAAAATTTAAGCACGAAATCAACCCATTTTTGTGACCGTCAGATGCATTACAAGCAATTTGTTGTGCTGAGTATACCGCCGATTGAGGATTTTAAGCATTTTGCGCGTATTCTCGTCGGGTATGTATTCGCGGAGTTCAAGCCATTTACTAAGGGCGTAATTAGCGATTTTAAACGCGTCCCTTTTATCGGTCTTGACCTTTCGTACACAGTTTGTATCAAAGTCGTTGATAAGTAAAGGATTGACTGCCGAAACAAATATACCGGCGTTATATAGTGCGTTGGCAATTGGTTCATAATATGCGCCGGTGTACTCCATGACCGCCCTGGTTTCACCGACAAGGAGCTTCATCTCGCCAGGAAACGCTTCGCATATTCCCTCACGAGCTCCGCTCAGCGCTTGCCCATCGTGTGAAACCCCAAAGGGTTCTGCCACGACAACTCCAAAGGGCTGCACGATCACAACCATGCTTTTACCTTTGGATACGTCGATACCTACTGCGTTTATATACATCTCTCCTATTATAGAATTTGTGATCGGAGTGTTCCACACTTTGCTCATTACCTATTCTGTCTACAGAGTAATGCGAGCGTATGGTCGCAGCAAGGTCAACGGTAATAATTGCCATCAATCAAAAGCGACAAGCTCTATCTGCAAAATCGAACTCCGTAATGAAATCATGGATGACAGTCTCGGAAGCGGGCGTGGTGTCCCAAGAAAAAATTCGTCAGTCCAATCACTGATTTAATTATAGCTTAAGTAAAAAGCACGTGTAAACCATAGATGGTTTGTTATGAATTTACCCGACAAATATATTATAGTAGAAAAGTTTAACGGAATTTAAAGGAGGCAAATATGAACAAAAAATATTACGATACAGCACCGCAGTCCATAAAAGATTTCATTTACTATGAGCAGATCGTCAAGGGGCGTTCCGAACTCACGGTAAAAAATTATTACAACGATCTGCGTACATTTTTCAGATTTTATAAAATGAGAAACGGACGCGCCACCTCAGTGCCCGAGGATTTCGGAACGATTGACATTTCCGATATTTCGGACGATGACATTAAATCGGTTGATTTGCAGCTAGCACAGGAATTTCTCGTGTATATGAAAACCGAGAAAAACAACGAGCAGAAAGCGCGTTACCGAAAAGGAGTTTCACTGCGGCAGTTCTACAAGTTCCTTACAAACAACAAGGGTATGTTCGAGGTGAGCCCCATGGCCAATCTGGAATTGCCCACGCCAAAACCCGCGCTGCCGAAGCATCTGACATTTGAACAGGCGCTTGAAATGCTTACGCACATTGACACGCCCGACCGTAAGCGGGATTATTGTATCGTTGTGTTCTTCCTTAACTGCGGAATGCGTTTAAGCGAGCTTGTGGGCATTAACATAAAAGATATACGCAGTACTCATGATGCCGACGGAAATGAAATTTACACGTTAAAGGTGCTTGGAAAAGGCAGCAAAGAACGTATCATCTATCTCAACAGCGCGTGCGTAAACGCGTATATGGATTATGCTGCGCCTGACGAGACCGATCCCGATATAAGAAAGTCCTCCGGTATGCGCGACAGCACGGTCAAGACCGACGCGCTTTTCCTCAGCAGACGCGGAACACGGATATCAAACCGCCGCGTTCAGCAGATCGTCGAGGAATGCTTCAGGAGCTGCGGACTTGCGAATATGGGCTTTTCGGTTCACAAACTCCGGCACACCGCCGCGACTTTAATGTATCAGAACGGTGTCGACGTTCGGGTTCTGAAAGACGTGCTCGGTCACGAAAATCTGAACACTACCCAGATATACACTCACGTTTCAGATTCACAGCTTGAAAAAGCGATGAATAAAAACCCGCTCTCAAATGTGAGATTCGAGAATAACAAAAACTAACTTCATATTCTTTTTCTGTAAATTTTGTACAAACAACGCTAAAGGTTCCACCGCAAATTATACAATATGATGAAAAATGTGCAAACTTTATTTACATTTATTTTGCTGATTAAGAGTACTGTATGTTATGAACAAAATTAGACACAAAGCGTTATCTTTGTGAATTTTTCAGAAAAAGGAAATGAGTGTAAAAATGTTCAACACGATAAGCTCTAACCGGATACCCAATGGAGTTGCTCTCCCTGCGGCGGGAACGCCGAGGCGCTGTACACACAAACAACGGAACTTCAGGTACTCACAAGAAAATTTGTGTTTAATAAGATTTGGTCAATAGGTCCACTATCGGGTCAAGAAATTGCCCCGATACTTTTTAATATAAAACTGTAAATAAAATACATTTCTTACATATTTTACATCCAATATTTATGAAATTTATACATTTGTGCAATTTAAAAGTTCAAAAAGTTCAAAAAATTATGGATATTTATCAATAAAATGACTTGACGAGAAAATTATTTTGTGATATAATCTTAATATGCACCAAGTGAATATTGTTTAGGGTGTAAATATCAATGGGTAAAAGGAAATGAGGTTTAGCAGTATGTTTAAATCGCTTAAGGCTAAGATTCTTTCGAGAATGTTAGCACTGGTTGTTGCAGGAATTGCTGTGATTGGTGTTGTAAGCAGTGTATTGAGTTACACAAGTACCTACAATACGATGAAAGAAATGCTTGGTGAGCTTGCCGTTCAGTCCGGAGTTCGCATTTCAAACCGTTTGGATAAAAGCACGGCAATCGTCAGAGAGCTGGGTATGAATACTATATTAAGTAGTCCGGAAAGTACAGATGAACAGAAGTTTGAATTTCTGCGCAGAAGAGCTGAAACTTATTCGCTTGTCGATTATGGTTATATTACTGCCGACGGTGTAAATCACAGTGAAATCCATGGAGACGGCTCAAGTTTTTCGGGTGCTGCCATGTTCACTGTGGCTATGAGTGGCGAGGTTTATATTCAAGAACCTGCCGCTGTTGATGATACGTGGATGATTTATTTCGCGGGTCCAATAAAAGAGGGCGGTTTCAATACCGGTAACGTCATCGGTGTTGTTTATGTCGGACTTGACGCATCGTTCCTTTCCGATATCTCAAACGCAATCAAAGTTGGCGAGAGCGAAGATGCAAGCGTATATATGCTTGACAGCAAGGGTACATATATTGGAAGCAAAAACTATGAGCGTGTAACATCGCAGCTCAACAACATTACGGAAAATGGCGATACAACTCATACGAGTGGTCGTAAGGACTTTGAGTCAAAGGGACTTGCACTGACCGACCCTTCGAAATACGTTTTTGAAAGTTTCACCAACGACAAAATTGCAAGATTTGGTGCGGCGGCTATGATCCCCAATACCGATGGTTGGATCGTGGGCATGACCACCCCGCAGCAGGAATGGCTCCAAGATTGCTATAATTCTATTATAATCACGGTTATAGTTGCGATTGTTATGGTAATTCTCGGTGTTATTTTAAGTATCTTTACCGCAAACAATATTGTCAACCCGATTTTGAAGACCGTTGCTGTTATGGACGCAGTATCCGAGGGTAATCTCAGCGTTTCCATTGACCATGTTTCTCATGATGAAACAGGTCACCTTGCAAACACAATAAACGGAACCATCAACGCGTTGAGTAGTTATGTAAACGAAATTTCCAGAATATGTCAAGAGGTCTCCAACGGTAACTTTGATGTTCATAAGCAGATAGACTTTAAGGGCGACTTTTCTCAAATTGTCGAGGCTCTGGACGTGACTACCGAACAGCTCAGCGAAACCATGGAGCAGATCGATATCGCGGCTTCTCAGGTAAATCAGGGCGCTACTCAGATAGCGGACGGCGCGACTTCCCTTGCGTCAGGTACTACCGAGCAGGCATCGTCCATTCAGGAGTTGGCAAGTATTATCGCGACCTTGAACGATAAGGTTGCCTCAAACGCGGCAAACGCAGCGGATGCAAGTCACAAGGCTGATGTCGCGGGCGAGAAGATTGAGCTTTCCAACCAGCACATGCAGGACATGATCAAGGCAATGAACAATATCTCCGAAAAGTCCAACGAAATCAGCAACATCATCAAGACTATCGAAGACATTTCGTTCCAGACAAATATACTCGCGCTCAACGCGGCTATCGAAGCAGCGAGAGCGGGCGCGTCGGGCAAGGGCTTCGCAGTCGTAGCCGACGAGGTACGCAACCTTGCTTCCAAGAGCGCAGAGGCGGCACAGAGCACCACGGAGCTTATCCAACAGTCTATCCAGGCAGTTGAGAGCGGTTCTAACATTGCGAACGATACCGCGGACGCACTTAGCGCTTCCGTTGAGGTAACACGTCAGACAGTAGCGCTTATTGAAGAGATCTCCACTGCTTCCAAGGAGCAAGCTTCGATGATCGAACAGGTAAACGTTGGCGTAGATCAGATTTCCTCTGTTGTACAAACAAACGCTGCTACTGCAGAGCAGTCTGCGGCATCGAGCGAGGAGTTGAATGGTCAGGCTGCTGAACTTCAGAACCTTACCAACAAGTTTGTTCTTAAGCAGAGAAAGTAATTTCAAAGTTTCCTTGATGACCGGGTCAGCGATGATCCGGTCATTTTTATAAAAAAACACCTTTTCCACTTGAATTTTATATGGCTTTGTGGTAAAATATAGTAGGCAATTAAATTGAATGCGGAGGGCAAAATGGAAAAAGTTACCGTAAACACAGGCACGAAATACGACATTCTGATTGACAAAGGTATTCTCGACAAATCGGGAGAGCTGATATCACATGTAATAAAAAAAGGCAAGGCGTTGGTCGTTACCGATGACAATGTGGACGGATTTTACGGGGAGAGAATGATGAAGTCGCTGTCCGACGCGGGTATCGAAGCAAAGAAATTCGTGTTCCCGCACGGCGAAGCCTCCAAGAACCACTCTACCTTGCTGAATATCTACGAGTTTATGGCAGAAAACGGCTACACACGTTCGGACTTTATTGTTGCGCTAGGCGGCGGCGTTGTCGGTGATACGGCGGGCTACGCTGCGGCGACTTATATGCGCGGCATTGATTTCGTTCAAGTGCCGACAACAGCACTCTCGCAGGCGGACAGCTCAGTCGGCGGCAAGACAGCGGTCAACATCAACAGTGGCAAGAACCTTGTCGGCGCGTTTCATCAGCCACGTTTGGTAATTTGCGACACTGACACGCTAAATACGCTCACACCAGAGTTCTTCTCGGACGGACTGGCGGAGGTCGTCAAGCACGGTATGATAAAGTCTTGTGAGCTGTTTGACATTCTCACGAACAAGGATATCAAGGAAAATATCGTTGACATCATGAAGCGCAACGTTACGATAAAGGGGCAGGTCGTAGAGAACGACGAGCGCGAAAAGGGTGAGCGTATGCTGCTGAATTTTGGTCACACTTTGGCTCACGCACTGGAAAAATATTACAACTTCACGGGATTAACTCACGGCTGCGCGATTGCTGTTGGAATGAGCACGTTCACTCACATTGCGGAAAGATGCGGAATGTGCAAGACAGGCGTAGCCGACAAGCTGGACGCGCTGCTCGAAAAATGCGGACTTCCGCTCACCGACCCCGCCCCGCTTCACGAACTGTACACGCTCTCGCTCCGCGACAAAAAGCACCTAGCGAACGGTATGAATATCATCATTTGCTCCGATATTGGACAAAGCGGGGTTGTCAAGATGTCAATCGACGAATACGCGCAGTTCCTTAAAAGTTAGGAGTACTTATGGATATAAAAATCACACCGAAAAAGCTTCATGGTGCAGTCACCGTGCCGCCGTCCAAGAGTGTTGCGCACCGAATGATAATTGCGGCGGCGCTTGCTGACGGCGTTTCGGAAATATCAAACCTCTACCCTTCCGTTGATATTCTCGCGACTATGGACTGTATGAGAGCGCTCGGCGCAAGTATCGAATTTGACGGCGATAAGGCGGTAATTGAAGGGGTCAAAAAGCTCCCCGATAAAGCTGTTCTGAATTGCCGCGAATCCGGCTCGACTATGCGGTTCCTCATTCCGATTGCGTGTGCGCTCGGCGTAAACACGGAATTTCTTGGCAGAGCAAAACTGCCGCAGCGCCCGATAACACCGTTCACCGACGAGTTCCCAAAGCATGGTATCACGTTCGATTTCAGCAAAGCGGAAAGCGGCTTCACACTCCCCTGCTCCGTCTCGGGCAGGCTCACGGCAGGTCGTTTCGAGATCGACGGCGAGCTGTCGTCGCAGTTCATTACGGGGCTGATGCTAGCGCTGCCGCTGCTTGACGGCGACAGCGAAATAGTACTCACCTCGCGCCTCAACTCAAAGCCGTATATCGACATCACTCTCGGCGTTCTGCGCGACTTCGGCTGTTCAATTTCCGAGACCTCAACGGGCTATTTCATTAAAGGAAACAGTCGTTTCAGACCATTTTCGGGCGGTGTCGAGGGAGATTACTCACAGGCGGCTTTTTTCCGCGTGGCAAATTCACTCGGGTCAGAACTGGAGATACTCGGTTTGGACGAGAACTCGCTACAAGGCGACAGGAGAATAATGGAAATATGTGATGCTTTCGACAGGAGCGGCGCGGCGTTTGAAATAGACGGCGCGGATATTCCCGATCTGGTGCCGATTTTGACTGTGTTGGCGTGCTTTGCAAAGGGAACGAGCAGGATAGCAAACGTTGCGCGTCTGCGGTTCAAGGAGTGTGACAGGCTGAACGTTACTGCGGAATGCCTGAACGCCATAGGCGGCAAAGTGACCGTTCGCGAGGACAGTCTCGAGATCGAGGGCATAAGCGAGCTACACGGCGGCATGATCGACGGACATGACGACCATCGCATACCTATGTCAATGGCGGTCGCGGCAACACGCTGCACTTCCCCGCTCGTAATTCGCGGCGCGGAATGTGTGAAGAAGTCGTTCCCGAATTACTTTGAGGTGTACAAGCAGCTCGGCGGGGAGGTCGATGTATTATGAGCGAAACGGGGTATCACTTATTTCGTCTCCAAGACGCAGATGGGCTGTACGAGCTTATCCGCAATGAACTTGGTTACACGGAAGTAACTCTTGACGAAGTGCGTTCATCGTTGGAAAAAATGCTTTCGTCCGACAACTATTACAATCTCATAGTCGGAACGGACAGCAAGGTGTACGGTTATATTTCGACAATCCGCGAGGTTTCGCTTGAAGCGGGAGAATATTACCGTGTGATCGGGCTTGCTGTAAAACAAGAGTACCAAGGCAAGGGTTTTGGAACCGCGCTTCTCACTCTTGCCGAAGCAAACGCCAAGGTAAACGGAGCAAAGCTGATAACGCTCAGCAGTTCGTTTAAACGCACGGAGGCTCACCAATTCTACGAAAAATTGGGTTACGAAAAAACTTCCTATGCTTTCAAAAAACATTTATGAGGTGGTAAATTATGGCAATCGACAGAGCGGACTGGCACTGGGATAGCGCAGAAAAAGCATTTCGTGAGCGCACGGGCAAGCAAGGTGAGCTTACTATGGAGCAGCAGGACGAAATCTGGCATTATGCTGCCGATCACATAGGATTGTTTCTGCGATGGATAATCGATAACGGTTACGAGGGCACTGACGAGGAGATAGTAGATCAAGAGGAATGCGACCGCGTCCGCCGAGGAGAACTTTCGGGCGTTGATTATCTGATGAACAGCTGTGACGGAAAGCTTTGTGAAGGTGATCTCTGCGAGGAGATGATCCCGTTTGTCAATGGCTATTACGAGCAATATTTAAAGGATTACACCAACGTTGCCGCGGAAGGCAAATTTTACAGTCTGATCTCGGGTGATAAAGAATACAACAAAATACGCCCGATTATTGACAAAGCGTATGAAAATTTCACAAATAAAAAATAGGAGAAAAATATGTCGTCATGTTTTAACGGCGGGATCACGGTCTCGCTTTTTGGGGAAAGCCACGGCAAGGGGATAGGCGTGGTTCTGGATAATCTGCCGTCGGGTGAAATTATTGATTTGGAGAGGATTGGAGCGTTTATGGCGCGCCGCGCTCCTAAAAAGGACGGCACATCAACAACGCGCAGCGAAAAGGATATTCCCGAGATACTTTCGGGATTGTATGAGGGAAAGACTACAGGCACTCCGCTTGCGGCGGTGATAATGAACACTGATCAGCACTCGGGCGACTATGGGAATATTTCCCATATAGCGCGCCCGGCTCACGCTGATTACACGGGGTTTCTGCGCTATGACGACGCGAACGACCCGCGCGGCGGCGGTCACTTTTCCGGGAGGATAACCGCGCCGCTTTGCTTTGCCGGAGCGGTCTGTGGTCAAATCCTTGAGCACCAAGGAATAACCACGGGAGCGCATATTCTGTCGATAAAGGGCATTTCGGACGAGCATTTTGACCCCGTAAACGTCACGGCAGAACAGCTTGAGCTTGTCAAAAGCCGCCCCTTCCCTACCCTGTCCGAATTTACCGAGACAGAAATGCGTGAGGTAATTAACGCGGCACGAATGGATTTGAACAGCGTCGGCGGCATTGTGGAATGCGCGGCTGTTGGATTTCCCGCGGGGATAGGTTCGCCCATGCTGGACGGACTGGAGAATATCATTTCGCGGATTGTGTTCGCAATACCCGCTGTTAAGGGCATTGAGTTCGGGAACGGCTTCGGGTGCGCAGATATGTTTGGCAGCGAAAATAACGACGAGTTCACAATAAAGGACGGCAAAGTCATCACAAAAACCAACAATCACGGCGGTATCCTCGGCGGGATAAGTTCGGGTATGCCGATTATTTTCCGCGCCGCGTTCAAGCCCACGCCGTCGATCTTACGGCCGCAGAACAGCGTCGATTTCAAGTCCATGACCGAACAGGAGCTTATAATAAAGGGCAGACACGACCCGTGCGTTGTACCGAGAGCCGTGCCATGTGTTGAAGCAGCGTTGAATATCGCGCTGGTCTCTGCTTTGCTCGAAGACCCGCGTATAAGAAGGTGATTTTGTGGAAACTCCAAGAATTCGCATTGAAGAGGTTGACGACATTTGTGTGCTGATATGCTATCTGATATACTCGCTGGGCTGTCCGTTGTCTAAGGAACAGCTTATCGAAATAACTTCCCTCGAGGACGCGGTGAATTATTTCAGCCTTACACAAGCGCTTGAAAAGGTAAGCGGTCATCTATGTGAGGAGAACGACGTTGATGGCGACATATTCTACAACAACACGCCAAACGGTATCAAGGCAGCTCGCGATCTTGGCGCTACCTTGCCGCTTTCGGTACGCGACAAAATGTTCAGTGAAGCGGTGCGCATCTACACCCGCGACGCAATGAAGAAAAAAGGCTCGTTTCTTTCGGTACGCTACATAAAGAATGCCGACAAGACTTGCACTGTCGGCATTACGGTAATGGACGAGTCCACTTCAAGACAAAAATACTACACAGAGGTCACGGTTGAAAATGACGAACGCGCGGATAAGATTAAGCAAAAGGTAAAGTCCGACCCCGCCGCGTTCGCAAAATATCTTGACAGCTTTTTCGGAGGATAGCTTGTACACCTTAAAAAAGACACAAGATCAGCAGTCGCTGGAAATTCGCTTTGATTATTTTGAATCAATCAATCCTTTAGGACCATTCGGCGATATTATTGTTGAATATTACAAAATATCCGGTGTTGAGCCGCAGGAAGTGGATTTTCTGTTCAACTACAAGTTTCTTGAGGACGGACATAAAATTCAGTTTTACTGGAACAACGGATTTACAATTTATGTTATTTTTTTCGGCAAAACGCAATATCAACTTGTTTACGAAAGACTCTCCCGAATATGCTTCGAGCTGAACAGAAAACTCGCGGAAAGAAAATACTCATCAAAATACAAATAGTCTGTTCGTTAAATTCCCGAACAGACTATTTGTTGTAAGTTAATTTATTTATAAAACTTTTCGCTTTCACCGCGCCTATGCGTTTACTTTGCGGCTCACACAATTATCCTCAATTTCCACACTAATATCCAACAGCCTTAAATTCTCAAAAAACAGTTTCTCCAGCTCGGATTCCCTGATGTTTCTGATGATATTGATATACAGGTGGTCGCGGTAGGAGATGATACCGCAGTTGTTGTGGGATCTGGACTGCACTCCAAGTGTGAAATCGAACCGCTCCACAAATTTATCCATTTGTTCGGGCAGCTTTACCCTGCCGAGGTTTGACATTGAGATACAGGATTTCTTCTCGCCAATCATCGAATACGCCGCTTTCATGCCGATATTCTTCATAAACAGCGGCAGTACTCTGAGAAACATATTCTGCTCCGCTTTGACGTTGGCGGTGACTTTTGCTTTCATCTGTTTTTCTGTAAGCTGAATTTTCATCTGGTGGTGAATTATCTGAATTATTTCCTCAAGCGTGTAATCGCCCATGCTTGCGTTTATCCCAGGGGTAATGTAAAGCACGAAATTGCGGAATGACGAGCTCTTGAAATACTTGCGAAGATTTACGGGAACGAGCACTTTAACGGGTTTCTGCTTGGACTTTTTGGGTATCTCCCTGTTTTGTATCTCCATTATCGAATATATCATCACGGAAACCAGAAGCGTAGTCAGGCTCACACTGTGCAACTTTGAAGCCGCGAGCGCGTCGTTTAAATTCACGATACCAGTAATGATGTTGTGAAATCCGTCCGGCTCTCTCGTGCCGGAAATATGATACGCGGTCTCCTCTTTTCTCGAACCAGACACCGTTCCGTGATATTTGAGAAAGCTGTCCTCCGATTCTTTTTTATCGGGCTTCCCTGCCCTGTCGAGAACGCCGTCGATAAACGGTACCTCGACGTGCTCCTTTTGAAGAAGATACTCGGCGGTCAATGTCTTAAGGAAGATAAGTCCCCCGTTGCCGTCTGTTATCGAATGGAAAAACTCGACCGCAATACTTTTTCCGTTGTACAAAACCCGAAACGCGCACGTCTTTATTTCGGATAATTTCATAATACTGCATGGCGACGGCGAATCCTGACGCACCTTGGGCACAACGCTTATTTCCTCCAGGTAATACCAGAAAAAATTCTTGTCGAGCTTCATCGCCATTGACGGAAAACGCTTTATTGTCACCGCGAGAGACGATTGCAGAATTATCGGATTGATCTCCTCCGTAAGCGTTACCGACAAGCGGAAAACGTTGCTCCACTTTCTGTTGCGCACTGCAGGATATATTTTTGCCGCATTATCCAACGGCAATCTGAAACGTTTATTACTCATTAAAAAGCTCCTTTATAAAGCTGTTTATTTTTTTGAAACCGTCTTTTGCTTCGACAATATTGTACATAAGGTAAACGTGCCACATTTCGGGCGCGATGTCAAGCTCGGAGCGGCAACCGCAAGACAGCAGCTTTTCGTGAAGCGACGTCGAATCGCTCAGCATTATTTCATGACCGCCCACAAGTATCAGCGACGGCGGAAGTCCCGTCAGATTGCCGAACAGCGGCGAGACATACGGGGCTTGGGGTAGTTTAGCGTAGCTCTCCGAATAGAACCGCAGCCGCCTTTCGGACATTGACGGATCGTTATGGCGGTTGAACTCATATGAGCTTCCGGACAACGTGAGATCGCTCCACGGCGACAGTGCGATAATTCCGCGCGGCAGCGGACAGCCCTCCGCTTTCAGCTTCAAGGACAAGGCGTAAATGAGACCACCGCCTGCCGACTCTCCGCAAAGAACAATCTTATCCGACGAAAAGCCGTTCCGTATAAGAAAACGGTATGTATCGAACGCGTCGTCAAGAGCAGCGGGAAATCTGTGCTCGGGTGCTAAACGGTATTCGAGACAGCACACAGTAATACCCGTTTCGGCGGCGATAAGCGTACCGAAACCCTCCGCGTATTCCATTCCTCCCAGAACATAACCGCCGCCGTGAAGATACAATATAAGCGCGTCACGGCTCAGGCTGACGGGCATAATGTACTTCGCGTTGAACTCCGCCTTGATGTTACTGCTGTTGACACATTTTCTGTGACGAAACCTCAGTGCGCGTCCCATTTTGTCCATAGCTATGCGGCTTTTATCGAGTGGGCAAACGTCCGATATTTTGCTGATAAGCGAAAGTTCCGATCTTAACAATTTAGTGTATAATTTCATTTAAATTCCGATCTTGTTCTAAATTTTAAGCCTAATTATATTATAACATATTTTATCATATAAATCTATACTTTTTGAAAAGTTTTAGGCGATGTCGGCACACAGAAAGTCGGAAACCGTATTCCAACGTACCTGATCGGCATAAAAGAATAAGGGGCGTATATTGCTGCCTCCATAAATTGTCAAGAAAATTTTTTAAATTTCTCTTGACAGTTTTGTTCACTTGTGCTATAATATATGCATAAATGAACATTCGGAGGTGAGAGTATGCCTGAAGATAAAACATATATCGCGATAGACCTGAAGTCGTTCTACGCCTCGGTGGAGTGTGTTGAGCGCGGACTTGATCCACTGACGACAAACCTTGTGGTAGCCGATGAAAGTCGCACCGAAAAGACGATCTGCCTTGCGGTGACACCATCACTTAAGGCGCTCGGTACGGGCGGCAGACCGCGCCTTTTCGAGATCGTTCAGCGCGTCCGCGAGGTCAACAGGGAGCGCAGACTGAAATCGCCAGGACGTATGCTGGGCATTAAATCCGTCAATTCCGAGGAACTGAAAAACCACCCGACATATGCGGTCGACTACATTGTCGCGCCGCCGCAGATGGCAAAGTATATGGAGATAAGCTCGCGTATTTACGGGATATATCTGAAATACGTCGCGCCCGAGGATATTCATGTTTACTCGATAGACGAGGTGTTTATTGATGCGACGGGTTATCTCAAAACCTACGGGCTGACACCGAGGGAGTTAGCCTCGACGATGATACTTGACGTACTGAATACTACGGGAATTACCGCTACAGGGGGTATCGGAACGAATTTATACCTCTGCAAGATCGCCATGGATATTGTCGCAAAGCATATTCCTGCAGATAAAAACGGCGTGCGTATCGCAAAACTTGACGAGACGTCGTATCGGCGTATGCTGTGGGAACACCGTCCGCTGACGGATTTCTGGCGCATCGGCAGAGGTTATTCAAAGACGCTGGAAAAAAACGGAATGTTCACAATGGGCGACGTTGCAAGATGCTCGCTCGAAAACGATGAGCTGCTGTACAATTTGTTCGGGGTAAACGCAGAGCTGCTGATAGATCACGCGTGGGGCTGGGAGCCATGCACTATCGCGGATATCAAGGCCTACCGCCCCGAAAGTCACAGTCTGAGCACGGGGCAGGTGCTGCAGGAGGCGTACAGCTTTGAAAAGGGGCTGCTTATCGTCCGCGAAATGGCGGATCTGCTGTCGCTCGATTTGGTGGAGAAACTGCTTGTGACTGATCAGATAGTGCTTACGGTCGGCTACGACATCGAAAATCTGGCAAACACAGAAAAGCTGCTAGACTACAATGGCGAGGTCAAAAAGGATCATTACGGACGCGCCGTTCCGAAGTCCGCCCACGGCTCGATAAACCTCGGCTGCGCCACTGCCTCCACCAAAATGATAGTCGAAGCGGTGACGGAGCTTTACGAAAAGATAGTGCTGAAAAATTTCACCGTGCGGAGAATGTACATCGTGGCAAATCATGTCGTAAGCGAGGATAACGCCGCTGACAGTGAACCTGAGCAGCTCGATCTTTTCACCGATTATGATCGGCTTGAAAATGAACGGAAAATGATTTCGCGTGAAAAGGAATTGCAGAGAGCGGTACTCAGGATAAAACACAGATTTGGCAAGAACGCGATATTAAAGGGAATGAATTTCGAGGAGGGCACGACAACGATCGCGCGCAACGGACAAGTCGGAGGGCACAGAGCATGAACGGATATTGTGATATGATCGGACTTCCGCACCCGGTTTCGACTACAAGAAAGCGAATGTCGCGGTATGACAGGGCGGCACAGTTCTCGCCGTTCGCGGCACTTACGGGATTTGAGGACGTTATCGGGGAATCCGCGAGACTTACCAAAGAGCGTTTGGAGCTATCGAAGGAGCAGCAGTCGCGGATAAACGAGCGGCTGTTGTTCATACTCGAAAACATTTCCGCAAGACCTGAGGTGAAAATAACGTTTTTCGTTCCCGACAAGCGGAAAAGCGGCGGTGCGTATGAGGTCGCAGTCGGCTGCGTAAGGCGCATTGACGAGTACAGCGGTTCTGTTATATTTACCGATCACAGAGCCGTTCCCATCGCGGATATTTACGATATCGAGAGCGATTTATTCCGTGATACCGAGGACGTTTAATAAAAAGCTGCGCTATTTCTGCGCAGCTTTTTCAATAAACTATTATTAAAATATCAATATTCCCTATTGTCCTTAATAAGCCGGCGAATATAGGCGAACGTTTCGTCCTCGCCTTTTTCGGAGAGCATTACAAGCAACTTTTCCAACAGCGCTGAAGTTTCAGGGTGAATTTTACGGTGTGTTTTTCCGCGGTAGAAATATTGCAGCGCGGAATCATCGGTATAATTTTCCCCCTGATATGTTTTACCCGCAGCAACCCTATCGCAGAACATCTCAACGACATAGCGCAGCGGCATTTTCACAGGCTCGACCTGACGCGTTTTCGGATTGTAATCCGTCCAGTACTCGAAGTGGTGACGGTTGCGCCCCTTGTGGTGCATCCACGCAAGCGAGTAGCCGTAAGCCTCACGCTCGCCCTCGTTCGGGGAACGCGTTCCGAGATAAAACCGCGCTCCGGGCAGAAATTCCGTCGGCGAATATTTCGACAGATCGTGCCGAAGCCCCTGCCACAGTATCCCCGCCCTTGCGCAGTGCGCTATCACCTTATGGCGGTGCTTGGTTATCGTACAAAAATGCAGAAAAGCTGATTTCAGCGACATAAATTACTCCTGTAAATTGAGTTAAAAATCGGGCGCAGATGTTTATACAAAACCAGAGAAAACGCGGCAGCGATCGCGCCTTTAACGAAAGTAAAGGGCACGTTGAATATCAGCAGACATTCCGCCAGACTGTCAACACTCGGAAGAATTTCCTGATACATTCCGACGACCGTTTCCGTACTCCAGCCTATCATACCGTAAAGCGGATAAATAAGCAGGTAATTTGAAACGAACCCCATAATCGCCATAACCGCCGTACCGACGATACCCGCAATGACCGCCCTTGAAAATTTCCCGCACTTGTGTGCAATAATTCCCGCAGGGATCACCAGCGATATACCCAGAATAAAATTTGAAAGTTCACCGATGCACATTGTTTTTGAAGTTATGCAGCCCAACAGATTTTTGATAAGGCACACAAAAACACCCGACACGGGTCCCATTGTAAAAGCCGCCAGCATTGCGGGCGCGTCCGAAAAATCGAAGCTTATAAAGCTCGGCATAATCGGGATCCTAAAGCTCAAAAACTCCGCCAGAACATACGACAGCGCCGCCATAAGCGCCGTGAACACCAACCGCCGCACGTCAAATTTCTTTGCCTTTTTTACGTTTTCCATTACAGTACTCCTTTTCCTCGGGGAAAAAGAAAGCCCTTTTTAAGGTCGCCGCACAGACAAAACGCTGCCCAAAAACCTCTTAAAGGGGACGCAGAATATAAAATTCTTCTGGTTCTTTCATCCGGACTATACCGTCGGTATCGGATTTTCACCGATTCAACTGCAAAAGCAGGTCGCGGACTTTGAAACGTTGTTTCTTCACCGCCGGTGGGGAATTTCACCCCGCCCCGAAACAGATTAAATTTTCGTAAGCCTTCACTTACATTTACATTATATTACTTTTACCTCGATTTGTCAATAGCTTTTTTTATTTTTTCCAAAGTATTGACGGCACGCTCTCCGTCACTCGATATTCTGTATCTGCTCGCGTATCTTCTCAATTTCGCTCTTCTGGTCGACGACGATCTTCGTGACTTCGATATCCTGAACCTTTGAGCCGATAGTGTTGGTCTCTCGGTTCATCTCCTGGACAAGGAAGTCGAGCTTTCTGCCTATAGGCTCGGTGCTTTCAAGCATTTCGCGGAACTGCGCGATATGCGAGCGCAGCCGCACCGTTTCCTCGTCGACGGCTGTTTTTTCGGAGAATATCCCCGCTTCGAGCAATATGCGGTTTTCGTCGATGTTCTTGCCCTCAAGAACATCGCACATCTTGTCGTACAGGCGCTTGCGGTAATTCTCGACAATAACCGGAGAACGCCCCTCAACAAAGCTCACATTGCCCTCGATAGCCGTCAGACGCGCCAAGATGTCCGTTTTCATACGCTCACCCTCGGTCTCGCGCATACGAATAAAATTCGTGAGAGCCTGCTCGGCGACCGTTTTTAAGTCCTCCCAGAGCTGCTCCTCGTCGGCCTCTGCCTTTACGACCGTGAACGCATCGGGCAGCCTCATTACCGCCGACAGCGAAAGATCATCTGTCAGCGCAAGCTCCTCCTGTATCTCACGCAGCGCCATAACGTATTCCGAGATGACTTCCCTATTTGCGGTTATTTTTTCGGAGACGGTGGTAACGTTCTGCACCTGTACCGACACCTCGACCTTGCCGCGTGATATTTTTCCCTGTAAAAGCGATTTCAGCTTTTCCTCCGTGAACGTATACGCGCGCGGAAGTCTGCTTGAAAACTCGTAATAGCGGTGATTTACGGCGCGTATCTCGACCGTGATATCCCGTCCGTTAAGTACCTCATGACTTCTTCCGAAGCCTGTCATGCTCTTTATCATAATTTCCTCCAAATTTAAATCGTTCAGAGCTTTTGCTCGTAAAAATACCAATGCGTATCATATAAGACTCCGTCGCCGCAACGGCGGAAGCCGATTTTCTCATACAGCGACATTGCGCCGAAGTTTTCCGTTCCGACCAGCAGCGCCAAGCCGTCGTAGCCCAGCTTTACCGCTTCGTCCAACAACGCTCTCAGCAGACGTTCGGCATACCCTTTTCGGTGATGATCGCGGCGAACTCCCACACGCGAGAACTCGCCGAGACGTTTCAACGACTTGTCAAAGCAATCGGGGCGCTCTTTCTCCTCGAAATCGCCGAGATACGCCGCCGCGATTATAACACCGTCCTCGGTGAGCTTGTACAGCGAATTCCGCTCCTCAATATCATAGCGGACAAATTCGAGCGTCGGGTATTCGTCGTCCCATGTGCAGCCCGGCGAACCTTTCAGTGATTCGTATATCGAGTAAATTTCCTCCGCGTCGCACGGGAGCGCTTTTGTTATTTCGATCATTTGTTTCTCCTTTTCAGCGACTTTAACAGACGCGGACGGTTATACCGCTGCATAATGACGAACATAATGTCGGGTATAGCACCGAGTGCGGAAGTAATGAGAAACACCCATAACTCGCCGAACGGTATTGTGAACAATATCGCGGCAAGGCTTGCTATCACGTCAAGCTCGTGGACTATCTCGGATTGACAGGTCGCGCCGATAACGCGCTCTATCGGCTGCCTTTCAATTGAGAAAACGCTCTCGTTGAAAGTCGGCATTCGATCCTTCCAACGCTTTACCTTAAGCCTTTTATACAGCTTTTCCTCAAATTTGCGCTCACGGAACCACGGCTTGCGCCAATCCGCTTCGTTGCGCATCACCGCGTCAACTAAATTGCCTATGACAAGCCTTATCGTAAAGTGATAACATACGGTCATAGCCGTAATGCCCAGCGTTGTAAAAACGCGTGCGTCCGACAGCCTGTAGATGCCGAAAAATACGAACATCAGCACAAGAGATACCAACGAAATCATGTACATTATGCGCTTTAATCTGCTCATAGCAGCCCCTTTTCGGTCATTCTCTGCGCGGCGAGCATAATGCCTGTTTTCCCCGTCGGGAACGTCAGACCGCCTTGTAACCATACCGCGTATGGTTCGCGGAGCGGAGCGTCCGCGGACAGTTCGATCGACGCGCCCATTGTGAACGCGCCCGCCGCCATTATCACCTTGCTGTCATAGCCGGGCATATCCCAAGGCTCGGGACTTGCGAAGCTGTCTATCGGCGAACCGCTCTGTATTCCCTCGCAGAAAGCAATCAGCTTTTCGGGAGTGCCCAATTTAAGCGCGGCAATTATATCCGTGCGCTTTTCGTTGTATTTCGGGAACGCTTCAAATCCTAACTGCTCAAAGAACGCCGCTGCGAAAACCGATGTTTTCAGAGCCGCGCACACCGCCTCGGGAGCGTGGAACAATCCCATATACAACCCGCGCAGTTGGTTCAGCGAACAGCCGACCTCCTTGCCCGCGCCGGGACAGGTCAGCCGATAGCTGCACTGCTCTATGAGGTCGGATCTTCCCGCTATGTAGCCGCCCGTTTCGGCAATGCCGCCGCCTAAATTCTTAATAAGGCTGCCAACTATAAGATTCGCTCCGACCGCAGTGGGCTCTTTATCCTCGACAAGTTCACCGTAACAGTTGTCGACCATAATTATGCATTCGCGGTTGCTGCTGCGTATCGCTTGAATTATCTTGGATATTGTCGAAATGTCGAACGACGGGCGCAACGAGTAGCCGCGCGAGCGTTGAATATAGGCGAGCTTCGCCTCAGGAGCGTGCCGCGCTATCTCTGCGTAATCAGGCATTCCGTCTGCGAGCAGCGGAATCATCGCGAAATTTACGCCGAAATCGCGCAAAGAACCGCAATTATCGCCGAGAATGACCTCCTGCATTGTGTCGTAGGGCATTCCCGTAGCGGACAGCAGCGTATCCCTCGGACGCAGCACCCCGAAAAGCGCGGTGGTGAGCGCGTGCGTGCCGTTCACGAAATTGTGACGTACAAGAGCATCCTCCGCGCCGAGAACCTGCGCAAATACCTTGTCGAGTTTGTCGCGTCCCTCGTCATCGTAGCCGTACCCCGTTGTACCTTTTAGGTGAATCTCACTCACGCGGTTATCGATAAATGCTTTCAGAACGCGCTGCCCGTTGTATTCACAAAGTCTGTCCAGCTCGGCAAATTTCCCCTTGCATTTATGCGTTGCCGCTTCGGCAGCGGATATTATCTTTTCCGAAAACTCAAAAAATCCCATATTCTACCTCTTAGTATATAACATTTTAAAACGCCGTTAAAACAAAAAACGACGCACAACTATACATTACAATTATACCTCTTTTCCCTTTTATTGTCAAGGTGTGATTTTATTTTCCGAAGAATTTGTCCGCAATCATAAACCGCGGTTTGTCAACATAATATTTAATGTCGGAAATAACACGGTTAGGGGGGAAAATCTTTGAAGCAATGTAATGACAGTAATCAGGAAAGATGTGTTATACTTGGGAAATTTATTGTTGAAAATAACGCTACGGTGCGCGCTGCCGCCCGCCAGTTCGGGATCAGCAAGAGCACCGTTCATCAGGATATTACCGTAAAGCTCGAGAAAGCGAACAAGGCTCTGTATGAGGAAGTCAAAACCGTTCTCGATAAAAACAAACAGGAGCGCCATATTCGCGGTGGAGAGGCAACAAAGAAAAAATACAGTGAATTATCAAAAAAGAAGTTTGCGAGTACATAATAAAAACGCGGTGCCGAATGTTTTTCGACACCGCAAAATTTTTATACCGCATTTTTTCGGAAACGTTACTTTACAGTAAAATAGACCGTGTATTCCTCGTCGGTTATGTCGTACAGCGGAACAAAGCTGAAATTCTCTGGCTGACCGACCGTGCGGTAGGTGCTCTGCTGCCACGGGAACGTACTGTAGGTGTGTTCGGTAACGTTTACGAGCGCGCTTTCGGGAGCGCAGCCCTGTTTCGGCGTTATCCCGCAATCGCCGCCGCGCAGTCCCGCCAGCACGACAGGTCCCTCAAGAAACGCAGTAAGCTCGGGGAAATCGGGCAGCGCGTCTGTTGACAGCTTAACGGGGAAATATATGTTCACCGTATTGTCGCTCCACACCCGCCGTATATCGCAATAGCCGCTGCCGTCAACCAATTTGATTTCCTCGCCGTCAACGGAAATAACAGGCTCTCCGCTCACCCAGTCGGGGATACGCAGCGACAGCGTAAACTCCTCGGGAGTTTTCACCCGGACATTGATCTTCAGATACCACCGAGACATACGGCTGTTGTCGTTCTCGTCAAAAAGCGCCCCGCTGCCGTAATATTTCATATCGACATTTTGGGTTATCGTAACGTTTTCGCTGCGGTCATACCGCGAGTTGATGTACTGCGAAACGATCACCCGTTCCCCGTCCTCGTACCAACAAAGAAATGGGTAGATTGCTTGCGCCTGAACCGTCGTTCCGTGGCAGCACCAGAAATCGTGCTTGCGGCTGCCCCACTTCTTTCGGCTACCCGCTTTCAGCGGCAGAAAGTACGTCGGCATACCCGTGAATTTATTCTGCTGCGCAAGAAAACCGTTGTAGAGATTTTTCTCAATATAGTCGGCATAGCGCTTTTCGCCCGTAAACCGAAACAGATAGTCCGCCAAACGCACCATATTGTAAACCGTGCAGAACTCCTGTGTGCGTTCACCTATAAACGCGCCGAGACGTTTTGGAGCGATCCAGTACTCCCCAGAGTTTTGACCGCCTGTGCAGAACGATTCCCTGTCCTCGACCGCGCATTTCCAGAACGCCTTTACAAGCCCGAGCCACTTTTCGTCGCCCGTGACCTCGTACATTGCTGCCGCGCCGTGCGCCCACGGTATACTGGCGTTCGCGTGACAGTCGGAGAGAGCGTCCTCGCCGTTTTCGAGCTTTTTGAAGATCGACGGGTGCGAGTATCTCTCCGCAAGCGTAAGATATTTCTCCTCCCCTGTAAGGCGGTACATTCCCGCCCAGACCTCCAGCATTCCGCCCTCCTCACCGCTGTATACGGCATGAGGGTTCACCGTCTGGATTTTCTCTGTCCAGCGCATATACCAGTCGGCGGCGCAGCTCATTATTTCCGCTGCCTTTCGGTTTTCCGCGTATAAGGCGCTGTGATAAAGCCCCAGCAGCGTTTTATGCATGGTGTACTGCGGCGACCATATATATTCGTCAGCGGTGAGTTTTTCAAAATACTTTTCGGGTATCGAGCCTACCCACTCGCCGCCGTTAAGCTTCTGACATCTTTCCAGTTCGTCGATAACGATATCGAGTTTCGCCTTAAGCTCAATATCGTTATTTTGCGCGGAAAGCATTGCGGCCGCAGACATCCAATGTCCCAAGAAATGCCCTCTCAGCTGACACGCGGGCGATTCCCACCCGAGGTGCATATCCTCTAAATTACGATCGATGCGTACCGCGGCTTCAAGATAGAAATTCTGAAGCAGCGATTCGGTCTCAAGCTCCATAAGATACGCGCGGTTGATGTCGGCGCGCTCCTTGAACAAACCCGGCAGCAGCCGTGCTTTATTCGGTTGTATCCGTTGTATCATTTGTCTCCTCCGCAGTCGGTTCTTCCGTTGTCGGCTCGTTCGATGAGGTTGTAGAGGTATCGGACGTTGAGGAAGATTCACCCGGCTTTTTTATTGAAATTCTGTTGCAGGTGTATTGGAATGCGTATTCAATGACCTTGTCCGTTGACAGCTCCGTAAACCAATACTCGTTTAAGCCTTCCTCAAGAATTTCTCTGAACTCCGCTGCCAGCTTTTCGGCATTTGCTCCCGAATAGTAAACGGTGTAGCCGATGTCCTTGGTGCTCTCTTTTTCGGCGAAGTACATCAGCAAAAAAGTATCCTCGTCGGCTATATGCAACTTGTACCAGTCAACGCAGAACTGAACCTTATCCGCGTCGGTCTTAAGGCTGTCATCGTACTTCCTGAACACGACGTACGGCTGTATCCCGAGCTTGTCGTACACGAATTTAAGGCTTTCGCCCGCCACTTTCACATCTTTGAACCAGCCAAGCTCGTCCGTAACGCACTCAGACTTGAACGCGTTTTCGGGCGTGTTGCGCTCCAGCGAAATGCGCGGAGCGGCAGGCGCAGGCGGCGGTGTAACTACTGTGCTGCTCGAGCTTTCCAAACCGCTTGAGCCGTTCTGCGAATTTCCCGAGGGATGCAAACTACTGCTCGTACCGCTGCTTATCGAGGACGTTGACGTGCTGTTCCCCCCGCCGCTTGAAGTATCGCCCGAACAACCCATGCAGCTGTTCCGCAGAACGTTCAGCAGCACGATAAACAGAACTATTGCGACAACAGCGCCGCCGATCAGCATATTCACGCAGCCGGTGTTTCTCCCGTAACTCCTCGGACGCTTGGGCGAGGGCGGAGGCGGCGCGTATCTGCTTCTGTTGGGTCTCGGCGGAGGAGGCGGCAAGCGCCGTCCGTTACTCGGTGGCGGCGCACCGCGTCCCGGAGGAACGTTCCGCCCCATGGGCACGCTCGGTCTGCCGCCGTTCGGACGCATTCCGCCGCTTGGCGGACGGTTATTGCCGGACGGGCGCATTTCTCCCGAACCGCCGTTCGGACGCGGCGCACTATTGGGTCGTGGAGCGCTGCTTTGGCGCTGCGTTCCTGTTACATTTCCTGATGGCGGCATCGGACGAAAACCGTTTCCGCTAGTGCCGCCCGAACTGCCCGCGCCCGGTCTCCTTTGAGCGCCCGCTCTTCCTTGGACTCCGTTTCCCCCGTTGGACGGAGATGGTCGAAATCCTCCCGTACCCCCGTTACCTTCTCCGGGTCTGCCCATTACACTTCCCCCTTTTATTGACGATCAAAATAATCTTTTCCCCTGTCGGGATTAAAATATGTTCTCAGATATCCGTCCGTTGAGACCACAACGAACTCATTCGTGCGCTCAATATAGTACACGTCGTCGCCGTCCTCAGCTTCGATCTTGTGGAGCGCTTCAGGATTCGACACCACGGCAGAGGCAGATTTTTCATACTCCTCCGCCGAACCGAAGCCCATATCAATACCGTGTTTTTGGTAATGCTGCTCCAACAATTTATTGCTCCTGAAATGCAGCTCCGCCGTTTCGGAAACGTCGTCGGAAACCATGCTCTCGGAGTTTGCGTCACTGCTATTCAAATTATATGCACTGTCGTCACTGTTCGGAACGCTTTCGGTTATACCGCTGCTGTTCACCGTTTCAACGCTGTCGGAAACGCCTTGTGAATAATTATCGTCGTAAATCAATTCATCTGCGGAGAAAAAGCCGTCGGGTCTGCCTGTTGCAAACAGTATCAGCACCACAACCGCAAGCGCCGCCACCGCGCCGAAAATTACGTTCCGTGCGGTACTCTGTCCGTTTTTACCGGAATTCATAAAAACACCCCTGTTATGTATTCTTTATATATTATAACTCATTCGACAAATTTTTGCAAGTGGTTATTGAAAACATAATAAAATCGTAATAAAAAGCGGTGATCGGGCATCAGCCTTTCTGCCGCTTTATTACTAGTCAACCGTTTTTGCGGCAAGCTCCAGCATTATTTCCGCAACGCGCTTTTCCGCGCTTGCAGGAACATAATACTTCACCAGATCCGTTGATTTCACATAGACAAAGGCTTCGTCCTCCGCGCCGCTTAAGCAGCGAAAACAGCTCCTTGACAAGTTCGTCCTCCGTATCATTTTTGTATATGTTGATCTCCAGCCCGAAATCGTTGTTGTTAGGATAGACATATCCACGCGAAAGGCTGAGTGAAAGATAATCGCCGTTGTCCGCGCCGCTGTCAAGCGCTCTGAAAAATCTGACGGTTTTGGCATATTTTTTCTGAACGGATACTTTTATCAAACGGCTGCCGTTTTTCCCGTCTGCCCTTACAATAGATACGCTGCAGCACTTCTCGGCGCGCGGTCTGCGTATGATCTCGAACACCGTCGTCACTACCACGCCTATCGCCGCACTGAAAAGAAAACCCGATAAAAATTTATTGTCACCGCGAACAAATATCGCAATCATTACCGCTGCTGCGCCGGAAAAAACTCCAGTCCGCAGAACGCCGCGCCGTGAACCATTATCTTCCCAACGCGCTCCTGCCTGCGCGACTTTGAGATATAATATGCAAGAACAGTAAGCGCCGATGTAGTAGCAATAAAAAATATAGTATTAAGCGGCTTTAGCATAATGAAATCCCCGTAAGGCTTCATATCGCCTCCGTGCATAGCGCTGATCGCTCACACAGCGGAAAGGCTTTGGGCAATTTCGCCGAAAAGCAGACCCAACGGCATTGCGTAAAGCAGATGAGCACCGTAGGAGGGCACACCCGGCATTTCGTAAAGAAGTATATTCGAAACGCTCACTATCAGCACCATGGAAACGACCGACCCGATCACCGAGAACATCTCCGCAAACATAAATCGACCGAATATCGACGTAACAAGCGCCGAAATAACGTAAGCGAACGTATACACAAACAGCAGCGAAAGCGACAATCCGACACATCACATAATTCTCCGTAGAAGTCTCTGTAAGCTGCGCGGCGGACATGTGCAGATGCCCCAGAGCGAAAAACGGAAGTCCGAGCAGGTTCAGCACAAGGCAGATAAGCAGATTGCCTTTCATCGTGCCTATTCGGTACAGCAGATATTTTCCGAAAAATCTGCGTTTACATGAGCTTTGTTCTGTCATACCCCAACGTCTCAATTTCATAGATGAATATTTCCTCAAGCGAAAGCGGGATAATGTCGCAGAAGTCGGGCTCTTTGGCGCGGACCACCTCGCGGACTGCAGGGAGCTTTTCGCCCTCCGCCATTTCTCCGTTGAGAATAAGCTCCGTTATCCGCCGTTCGAGCTGTTCATAAATAGGCTCTCCGCCCGCCAATAGCATTGTAAACATAAGTTTTACCTCATTTATTGCAAAGGTAGCACCTCACAATTATCGGCTAACGCCTTTGCCGTTCGCTTGCATATTTTCCGTCATAGGATTGACTTTTGGTCAATTCGTCCTAGCAATGCATACAGCCTTGCGTCGCCCTCATTGTACAATCTGCCGAAAAATCTGACTGCGCAATCGAACGACAATAATTGTGCGTTGTTGCCTTAAGTACATGTACATAATATCTGTATCATCCGTTGTAATACAGCTATTTCAACACAGTTCTTGGTTTTTCAATAGGTCTGCGAAAAAAATCTGCAAGAGCGGAAAGCTCTTGCAGATCATAATTAAATTGAACGTTAATCGCAGTAGCCGAAACCGAGTACCGCGAAATAATACGGATCGCCGCCCTCAACCTTGATCTCGACCGTATGCTCAGCGACCTCGTCATTGTCGATTATCAGCGCGGTTACGGGATTGTTCCAGCCGTCGGATTGATTGGAATTTACCGCCGCTTTCTTCTCGCCGTCAACATAAATATCCGCCATCGCATACGACGCCAGATTGTTCGCCTTGTAGATCAGCTCCAGCGACTTGCAGTTTATCGTGAACTTCAGCGAAGCGCCGTCGCTGCCGCGGTACATCCAGCCGTTGTGGAACGCGGAATGTGTATCGTTCTTCACAAAACCGACAAGCTCGGGTTCAAGCGTTTCGCTATCAGCAAAATGCATATTGACAAATCTGTCGCTGTATTTCGGTGCGGGGAGCGTTCTGCCGACCGTTCCGACGTTTTCGTCGAGCTTCTCCATTACTGCTTCAAAGTAATGCGCTACAAAATCGCGGACTATCTCGTGACCGCGCACGTTGGGGTGGCTTTCGTCGTCAGAATAATCCTCCCATGCCATTCTTCCCTCCGCAAACTCAACGCCGAGCGAATCAGGTTCACTTATCATCGGCAGCCCGTAATTATTACCGATCTCACTCATGTGCGGCTGGCAGGTGTGACCGCTCTTTATCACCGTAAACAGCAGCACGACTGCCATATCGTTCTCCTGCGAAAGCAGTGTGCGCACAAGGCTCTCGTAGCTGTTGCGGTACTTGCTCTCCATGCCGTCGTTTACCGCGAATTCCACGAAACAAATATCGGGGTTATGCGCGAGAATATCGCGCTCCAGACGAACATTGCCGAGTATGGACGGAGTACCGGAAAGCCCCGCATTCACATAGTTTATTTTAGTGTTCGGGTACTTTTTGCACAGCCACTCATAGGACAAATTAGCCCAACAAAGTTCGGGATTTGCGGGAGCGACGGTAAGACCCTCGGTTATCGAACCGCCGATATACGCGACAGTAATCTCCTCGCCGCTTTCCGCTTTTTTAAGGATGTTCGCCATTCGCGTCATATCGCCCGTTGTCATCAAAGAACGTTCTACCATTAAATTGTAAATCTCCTCCTCCGAGAGCTTGGAATAGTCGATCTCGGAATTTTCAGGTTCGCTCGGAGCATAGCTGTCCTCCGTGTCGCTGTCGGTGTCGTTGATTATGCTTGTTGCTTCGCCCGGCAAAGTGTTATCGGACGTTCCGCCGTTGCCGCAAGCCGTAAGTGACAGAACCAAAGCCGCCGCAAGCACCGCTGAAAGTATTTTCTTCATAGTCATTCTCCTTTATATTGATTTTAATTACTCGCCCGCAAAAATCTGCGTCCAGTAAAGTTTGCCGTTGTATTCATAGCAGCCAACACCTATCATGGTGAAATCCGATTTTAAAATATTCTCGCGGTGTCCCTCCGAGTTCATCCACGCGTTCATGACATCCTCGGGAGAAGCCTGACCCATTGCGATATTCTCACCCGCTCTGTGTACGCCGTCCATTCCCATAACATAGTCGAGCGGTTTTGAACCGTCGGGACGCTTATGCGCGAAATCGCTCACCAGCTCGCTGCTGCGAAGCTGCGCAAAATCGTTCAAGCTGTCGTTTTTGGCAAGCGGCGATAATCCCGCTTTTGCACGCTCGGCGTTCACAAGTTCCACAACAACGGAAGCATATGAGCTGAAGTCATTAAGCTTTGGAATTGAGCGTCGCTGCTCCTCGCCGCACACGGAGCACACCGACACCTCCTCGCCCTCGGCGGATGTTGTGGGTTCCGTGCGTATTGCCCAATTACCCCAGCTGTGCCCCCTCGCAGCAGTCTCGTCGGCTGTATACTGCAAATCGCAGTGCAGACAGGTATATCGGGTGTATCCGTCAACGGTGCAGGTCGGGTCAACAACGGTCTGCTCGAGGTCGTGCCCCGTAGCCGAAACATAGTCGTCGGTGTAGGAATCTCCGCAAGAACAGGTGTAAAGAGTGTAGCCGCCCTCCTCACAAGAGGGGGCAAACGTCCGAGTTTCGTATTTGTGCTCGTGAACCTCGGGAGGCGACGGAACTGTCGATGTCGTTTCAGATGAGGAAACCGCGCTCATCTGTTCGGTGTCCGAGCTGCTTGGAACAGTCGAGCTGCCGCTTTCGGAATTTGAGGACGTTGTGCTCACCGATGATGTTGAAGCCGACGCGGACGACGAAATCCCCGAGTAAACGGGCGGCGTAACGTTCGAGGAACTGACGTCCGAACTCTTCGGCACACTCGTCGTTTGCTCAGAAGAAACATCGCTGTCAGTCGCGGAAGATTCGCTGCTTACACTTTCCTCGCTGTTGCAGCCCGCAGCCGAAAAAACAACAATTGCCGAAAGCAACGCCGCAAGTATTTTTTTCATAGTAATTCTCCTTAACAACAGATAAAACAAGTTATAACTTTATTATAACATATAAAATCCGATTTGTAAATATCTAAAAAATCCCTTAAATCGAAAACGGCAGAAAAGCCGCGCCCGCCGCAATCGGAATTGCCAGCAGCATATTCACCACGCGCACCTTTTTCCCCACACAAGATTAACGCCCACATAGAATATAAGTATCGAACCGACAAGGGAAATGTTGTTCTGCGCCGTTTCGATGACAGCGGGAGCTATCAGATTTGTGAGGAGCGTTATCGCTCCCTTGAACACAAACACGGGTGTCGCCAAAAAAATACACCCTTTTCAAAGCCAACAGGTCATCACTATAATAATTATCAGGTCGAGTATCGCCTTTGTCGCGAGTATTAAAAAGTCTCCCGACAACCCGTCCTGTATCGTGCCGACAATCACCATTGCGCCTATACACACGGTGAGCGATGCGGTTACAAACGCTGTTTTTATTAAAACGTATTTTTCACGTTTTGTTCTGCGGTTGACCGCCGCAGAAATCGTTTACAAGCCGCTCAACTTTTTCCATAAGCTCGGGAATATGGAGCCGCATCGGACAATTGTTTTCACAAACGCGGGTTTCACAGCGCAAACAGCATTCGGCCGCGTACTTGATATTTAAGCCGAGCTTCTTAAGCGCCCAGAAATTTTTACCGAGAAAATAATAATTGTACTGCCTGAAAATTGTATGTATCTCTGTGCCGAACGGACATTTACAGCGCTGACAGCGGTCGCACGGTATCGGCTCAAAACTCTCGGTCAGACGCTTCACAACTTCTTCAAAAGAATAATATCGCGGCTCGGGCTCTTGCTTAAACGCCGCCTCTGCCTGCTCAAAAGTTCCTATTCCTATAAGCGCGGAGGAAAAGGGGTAATTTAAAATGCCGCCAATAAGTTCTTCAACAGTAAACGCGCCTATTAAAATCCCCGCTGCATAAACCTTATTGAGAATAAAGCCCTTTCCGCGAAACGCGGCTTCGTTTTTGATGCGCTCCAACATTCCGCGCTCGAAAATATTCCCGCTTCCCTGCAGAACGTCAACGCGCGGGTCTTTCGCACCGCGCAGCAAAATGTCGTAATAATGCGAGGCAATCCCCGTGAAGCCGATCTTTCCCTCGGCTTTTAAGTCGCTTAAAGCGTCCAGCGCCCCGTATTTTTCAAAAACCCTATCATCGTTTTTAAAATCGACTTGATGAACAAAATAAACATCGGGAGCAGTTCCGAGATTTTCACGGCTTTTTATTACGGCGCTGTACATATCGTTTCCGTCGTAAAACCGCGCCTTATCCGAAATAATTATTTTTTCGCGTCCGAGCTTCTCGGTAATTTTCCGCGCGAAAATTCCCAGTTTAAACTCCGCGTCGCCGTATTCATCGGGAACTGCCGTATCGTATAAATTGCAGCCGAGCTCAAATGCGCTTCTCATAATGTTTACGGCGGTTTCCGTGTCGGGACTGAAATATTCAGGCAATACGGGAACATTTCCGCTTAGTATCGGGATTGTTCCAAAACCAAACTCCGAAACGACAAGCCCCGTTTTTCCGAGTTTTCTGTATCTCATTATTCCCCACCGCCCTCTAAAGCGTTTTCGGCAATTATAACATTCTGCGGAGTTTTCCGTGATAATTTCGGACAAAACGCAAACGCGCGGATGTCTATGCTCTTTAATCCCGAGGGGAAGATCACTTCTTCAAGCTCCGAGCAAAAAGCGAACGCTTCCTTTTCAATAATTTCAAGTGTGGACGGGAGAACGATTTTTTTCAGACTTTTGCAGCGGAAAAAACTCCGCTCGTATATCACGCTTACCCCCTCGGGAATGACGATCCCGCGCAAATTACAGCAGTGCTCGAACGCGCGCTTCCCGATATATTGCAGCGAATTTGAAAGCTCTATTTCCTCCAAGTTTTGACAGCCGCAAAACGCGAGGGCTTCAATTTTTTTAACGCCGATTGCGTTGCCGACTTTTTTCAGCCATTTACTGTTTTCAAACGCGCTTTCGCCGATGCTCCCTGTCTCGTCGCAAAGTCTTATTTCACACAGCAGATTGCAGTCCTTGTAAACGCGCTCACCTACAGCCTTTATTCCGTTTACAAAGGCAAGGTTTTTTATGTTTCCCGTACTTTCAAAAAGCACTCCGTTTTTGTCGACCTTAAAGCAATTCACGCATTCCGCGAATATCTTGCGGACAGATTCGGGCAAGGCGGGATCGTCCTTTGAGGATATCCCCGTCATTTCATAAACGCTATCGTTTTCATCGATTATTCTTTGCAACCCGACGCAGTTTCTAAACGCGTACTCGTCAATAATCGTTCTGCCGCTGTAAAATTTCACCTCGCGCAGTTCAACGTTCCCCGCGAAAGACCAACTGCAAACGTGCTCGATATTTGCGGGTATCTCGGCGGAGCTTCCGCAATTAAAAGCGTCAATTATCATATCGTTGATAACCGTGATTTTATTTTCGGCTCTCATTTTATCAAGCCACCCCGACCCCGCGAAAGTCAGCTTGCCGACGCTGCTTACGCTTTCGGGAATATCAATTTCCACCGTCCGTATGCAGTTTCTGAAAGCCTCGTCGCCGAGCGCGGTAACGTCTCTCGGTATTCTCACACAAACCGCGTTCCCATAATATTTTTTCAGCGTAAGATCCTCGGTTATTTCAAAGCAGGAGTACATACTTGCAATTATTTCCCGAACTCTTTCGGGAAGATGATTTTCAAAGCCGTTTACGCTCTGGGAAAATAAATTCGGGAAAAAAGAGACCCCGTCAAGAACTATCTCGTTTACGTTTGTGCAGCCGAAAAAAGCTCCGCTTTTAAGCACTGTGTCGGATGAAATTATTATTTTGTTCAATAAACAGCAATCCTCAAAAGCATGCCGACCGGCGCAAACGTCCGAAAGAGCGATCTCGCAAAGTCCGTCACAGCGCGAAAAGGTTCTCTCGCCAATCGTTTTTATGCTGCGGAGATCAATGCTTTGCAGCGAAACGCATTCGTCAAAGCACCGCTCCCCAAGCTCTGTCACACGTTCTGAAAGCGCAACGGACCACAGTTTTTCACAGCCCATAAAAGCGCGATCTCCGATTTTTTCCGCGCTGTCTATCTCTATTTTTTCAAGCGCTTTGCAAAAAGAAAACGCTCCCTTGCCAACGCTTTCAACGTTCAACTTTACGGTTTTCAGCTTTGCGCACTTTTCAAAAGCGCGCTCGCCGATAACGCAGCCTGGCGCGTCAATAACAACCTCGCGAAGCTCTGTACAGCCCGAAAAAGCGTATTTCCCGATATAGTCCTTGTCGATAATTTTGAGAGAGGTGATTTCCTTATTTTTACAAAACTCATACGGAGAGACCGCGTTTTCAAAATGCTCTTCCTCGTTGGTCTCCGCCAATTTAAACGAATGATTTATCCCGCTGTTAAAGAAAACAAGGCTGCCTTTATTTTCCGTTTTTTCGGAGATTGTGATATTACTAAGCGACTTGCAGCCGTAAAATGCCATATCGCCGATCTCCTCAAGAGCATTGTTTACGGTAAAAGAATTAAGTTTAAAGCAGCGCTTGAACGCACATTCACCGAGAACCTTAACACTCTCGGGAAGAGATATTTTTATCAGCTTTTTGCAGTTTTCAAACGCGCTTTTTTCTATAATTTCAAGTGTTTCGGAAAGCTCTGCTGTCTGCAATGAAACACAATTTTTAAACGCCCTTTCGCATATTTCCCTTACGCTGTTCGGCAATACAACTCTGCCAAGAACGTCGTTGTTCTCAAAGCAGCCCTCGCTGATAACCTCCACTCCGTCGGGAACGCAAACGCGCTCCTCTCTACCTCGGTATTTCATCAGTATTTTTCCGCTAATGTAAAAGTCGCTCAAAACCTGCTCGCCAATCTTGCGGACAATATCAGGAAGAGTACTGTCTGTCATAAAGTTTTTCGGATAATAGGTCTCGCTTCCGATAACAACGCGGGAGAGGTTGTTACAACCCTTGAACGCTCTGTTGTCCGTTAAAATTTCATCATTTTGAAAAACGACCTCCTCAAGATTGATGCAGTTGCCGAAAGCATTTGCCTTTATTTCGCGCAGACTTTTCGGGAGCGTTATCCTCACAATTCCTTTTTTGTTGTAGAAACAGCTTTTTCCGATCTGCACAATGCCCTCGGGAATATCGAAGCATTTAAGGTTCACTGCCAACTTGTACAGAATACCGTTTTCAAGCTTCATCGTCTGATAAACGCTCCCTGCGACAGCCTGAGCTATTCTGTCGGCGTCCGTGCCGATGATTGCCGCTAGGTTTTCAAATTCAAAGGTTTGCCCGTCGGTAAGACTGATTTTTTTGATATTTACGCAGCCCGTGAAAATATCGTCGCCGAGATTATCCGTCTCCAAAGCGCTGTTGAGCGTTATATTCCGCAGACTTGTGCAGTTCGCGAACGTCTGCCGCTTAAGTCTTTTTATTCCCCCGACAGAAACGGTTTCCATTCCGTCGCAGTATAAAAAAGCGCAGCTGCCGAGAGACGTCACGCTTTCGGGCAGGTTCGCCGCTTTCAGCGAATGACAGCGGTGAAAAGCGTAATCGCCAATCTTTATGAGCGAACTCGGAAACACGATCTCCTCAAGCGATTTACAGCCTTTAAATGCGTCGTTGCCTATCTCCTCAAGACCCTCGGGGAGATTTATTTTTGTGAGCGCCGTGCAGCCCTTAAACGCTTCCTCCGCAATTATTTTTACGGAACCCGGGAGCGTGATTTTTTTTATTTTTCTGTTCCCCTTAAAAACATGGTCTCCCACTGTCCTTACATTTTGGAATATTTCAATTTCCGTTTCATCGGTGAGGCAATGTTTAAGTATCCCATTTTCGATTTCAAAAGAAGTGCTCACTTTTTCCTCCCGTTATGCTCCCTCGAAAAATATTTTTTCGACTGTCCGCTTCAGATCCTCAACGTCGCCGCACGCGTAAAGCTCCTGTTTATACCGCTTTGTACCACGCAGCTTCTTCATAAAATAAGAAGTCAGCTTTTTTATATATGTAAGCAAAAAAAGTTCGTCATAATATTCCCGTGTAATTTCAATTTGTTCAAATACCAGATCGCGTTTTGAAAGATTGACAGGTTTTCCCGAAAGTTCGGAAAATATAAGCGGATTTTCAAAACCGTATCGGGCAAGCATAACGCCGTCCGCGCCTGTTTTCCGCATCATCTCAACGGCATCGTTCTCCGAAAATATACCGCCGTTTGCAATCACGGGGATTTTAACTGCCGCTTTTGCCTCGGCGATATGCTCATAAAGCGGCTCTCCGCTGTACATCATATTTCTCGTTCTTCCGTGGATCGTTATCATATCCGCGCCGGAGTTTTCGCAGAGCTTCGAAAACTCCACCGCGACAATATCATTTTCCGTCATCCCGATGCGGAATTTTACAGTAACGATCTTCCCACTCCTTTTGCACGCTTCTATAATTTTTGCGGCGACAGCGGGCTTTGCGACAAGCGCGCACCCCTCGCCGCTTTTTATGACGTTCGGAACGGGACAGCCCATATTGATGTCTACGATATCGAACGGCTCGATAAAGCCGCTTCTGCATGCGTGTTCAAACACATTAGGTTCAGCGCCGAGAAGCTGAACGGCTTTGGGAGTTTCAAGCTCGTTTGTAAACAGCAGCTTGCGCGTTGCCGCGTCGCTGTACTTCAAGCCATCGGCGCTTGTCATTTCGGTAAAGGCGAGCGCCGCTCCGAGCCTGCGCGCCATAAGTCGGAACGGGAAGCAAGTGTAGCCTGCGAGCGGTGCCATAAGCACGTTTCCATAAAGCGTAATGTTTCCGATTTTCAGCGGTCTGAAAAATTTTTCAGAAAACTCTCCCAAGCGAGCACCTCCCCCTTCATAAATTTTTGCATTTTTCAACAATGTGCATCTATCATTAACCCCATTCTATTAATGTACGTCAACAGAATGGAGCAGTAAAAAAGGTGCTGTATTATTGAACTGTTTATTTTGTTGCCGTATAAAGGCATTTCGCATTCTGAACGTCAGACCGTTTCTTTGGTGATAAGCTCTTTCCGCTCGTTCAAAACCTCGACGCATTTGTCGATATCGCCGTTTTTGGCGGCGGATTTCAGTTCCTCGAAGAATTTCATATTCTTGCCGCTGTACCGGAATTTCTCCATTACCTCTATTACTTCGTCGATCTGCAGCGTGTCAAAATTATCCAGTGCGCTGTGCATCTGCTCCAGAAGAGACACTATATCCTCAAATTCCGCTGTGCGTTCTTCGTTCTCATCATAGAAATACTTTTTTAGAACAGTTTAAGATGACGGTATTCCTTTATCATATCGTCGTTTTTTCGTTGATGAGCACGGTATTTTGCTCGTTGCCCGTTTTTTTTCATTTCGGCTGCAACATAGGCGATATAGTCTGCGCCAATCTTCCGCGTCTTTATGATCGGTATCGTTTGCAATTTTTGTCGATCGCGTAATAATTCTCCTTAAGCACTGTTCAGAAGAGCTTTTCACTGTTGAGCATCGACAACGTTTTTTCCACATTAAGCTCGTGAATATCAAAGGCGCTGTGATTTTCGGACTGCTGCTCGGTGGGCTGTTCAAAGCTTGCCTTGAGACTGCCGTAACGCTGTCGTCCAGAAAGATAATTTATCCCTTTGGCAGCCACTTGTGGAACTTCGCGAGCGCGTCATTTATGTCTATCGGTTTGGCGATAAAATCGTTCATTTCCTAGCGGATAAACATTTCTCTCGCACCGCCTATCGCGTTAGCCGTAAGCGCGATTATGGGCACGTCGTTGTAGCTCGGAACGAGTAGCTTTATGATATGCGCAGCCTCAACGCCGTCCACCTCTGGCATAATGTGATCCATAAAGATAATATCGTACTTGACGTGATGTATCTTTTCAATAGCCTCGGCGGCGCTTTTGACAATGTCTATCTTCATTTTCAGCGGCATTATACACGACGCCTGTTTTCAGCGCGCTAATCTGTTTAACGTTTTTGTAATCGGATTCAACAAAGCAAACGAACGCCTGTGGATCGAATTTTTTGAAATGTCCCACCATATCCTGCCAGCATTCCAAGGTGCTAAGCGCATCGAAAAACATCTCCGCGCGCTGAATAAAATCAACCGCCAATCCATTGTTTCTGCCGCTTATGAGTATTTTGTATTTCATAGCATTCTACTTTCGACACCTTGCCAATTTTTTTAATTATATCATATATAAATTATTTTGTCAAGAGCAAAGGCGCTTTCCAAAAAACAGCTCGTTTTATTTCATAAAACTCCGCGATTTTATGTTCAAATACTCGAATACATTTACGGCAAAAATCTAATTAGAGCCTGTTCAGTATCTCTCAACGTGCCGCCTGCACCCACGTTTTGGCACATTCGGCACATTTCGAAATACTGAACAGGCTCTTAGATAATTCGGCAATTCTACAAAATCGTTATTTGGCAAAACAGAAATGCTCGTTTAACTAAGAGATTATTCAACAATAGCTACCGATGAACCTGCAGCAATCTGCGCCAAACAATAACGGCACAGGCAAAGCAAAGCAGACCCCAGTAATTGTCAGCCTTCTTCTCAAAACGAACAGAAAGCTTTTAAACCTGTTTATCCGGAAATGCACAACCTCCACGATCCGGCAGCGAGCTTTAAAATTTGAATTGATTTCAATTTCTTTTTTCTCCTCGCCGCGCGGTCTGATATGGACAACATACCCATACTTTGCACACTCATCGTAATATCCTGTATAACCCGCGTCAAGACATGAATTTTGAACATATTCGTTAAAATCCGGGCGTTCAGTCACTATATTATCAAGCGTTATTTGAAGAAGCTGAGTAGCGTGGACATTGGCTCCCGAAACTGCGACTGCAATCGGCAAACCGTGTCCAACAACAAGCATACTTCTTTTAACCCCGTTTTTTTCTCCTGTCCGTAGGATTCTTTCCAACAAGCTCCCTCCAAGAGGTGCTTTTGTCATACAGCTGCCCAAACTCTGCCAATCCCATTGCAGACCGTATCGCAAAAAATCCGTCATTTGTGAGGATTTGAAAATACCGATGAATATTACTTGCACTTGCGTATTCTTTTTGTACTGCTTTCCATTGGCACCCTGTTCTCAGAACGTAAAATATGCCTTCAAGTATCTTTCTCATATCCGGCGGTTTTCTTCCACCTCCGGGTTTCCTTTTGCATTCCTTGTTTGGGTCAAGCTCATATACTGATATCTCGTCCTTTATCGCTTTTCGGATCTCATCTGTTATTGTCCATGATTTATAGCTTTTCACCATTTTTATCACCCTTTATATTCATCGTCTGATATTTGAAAATCTTTATTGTTGGATAGGTTCTAAATTAAAATGTGCTTAACTTTATAAATAATCTATGTTTTGCTTTTGCATCATATCGTGTTTTTTTCGTTTAAATTTGTTTTGTTTAATTAAATTTTCGCATGAAAAATAAGAAAATAAACAAATAAAATATTTTATGTAAAAAAACTGTTGAAATTTTTATTATAATATGCTATTATATAAATATCAAGGAATTTTCCTGTTATTTTGCAGGATATCCAAATGAAAGGAAAACATTATGAACAACGCAAAAAAGCCAGAGAAAAAAAAGGCTGTTGCGCAGGCAGCCGCAGAAAATAAATCGGTTGTAAACGAAGCGCCTGCTACCGAAGTTAAGACAGAAACAAAAACTACATCTGTTCCCTTCGCTGCAAAGCCTGCTGCTAAGACCACAACCAAGAAAGCAGCTTCCAAGACCGAAGCGGTTAAGAAAACCGCCGCTAAGCCTGCTGCGAAGAAAGCAGTTGTTAACACTGCTAAAGCGCCTAAGGCTGCCGCAAAAACCACCACAAAGGCAGCTGAAAAGACGAACTTGAAGTCAACTGAAAAAGCTGCTGCAAAGACGGCTTCAAAAACAACCGCTAAATCCGCTGCTAATAAGACAGCCAAGACCGAAACAGCTAAAGCTCCCGCTAAAAGAGGCGGCAGAAAGCCGGCTCCAGTGACGATCGATACGATCTGCGCTAAGTTGGAGAAAAAGATTGACAAGAGAAAAGTTTCCTCGATCAAGGAGAAGATCGCTGTCGAGATTGAGGTGTGGGGATTTGAGGACGGCTCGAATTCTTTTATGTACGTTGAAGTCGACAACGGAAAGGTAACCGTTTCGCCGCACAATTACGAGACTAAAAACTTCAGAGTTTCTTTGAGCTGTGCGAATGCGGTTGCATTTATTAACGGCAACATTGCTTTGAAGAAGTTGATCGAATCCGACGAATTCTATGCTGAGGGCAATATTGTTTCAGCGGTCAAATTAGCCGCGCTTTTATGATTTGTTAAAACAACACTATGTCCGCTCTTTTTTGGGAGCGGACATTTGTTTTGCTTTTTTAATTACAAATCGTCAAAATGCACAATTTTTGCCAAAGATTATCGTTAAAACAAACAATTGATTTCGCCATGAAATAGATTTATAATATAATTGTAAATTTCTGTTCTTTTTTAGGAGGAAAAAAATATGGTTCACGTAAGAGAAGACAAATGTATCGGCTGCAATGCATGTATCCGCGCTTGTCCGATACCTAACGCAAACCTGTATGACGGCGATTCCGTAAAAATCAACAATACAGAATGTATCCAATGCGGCGAATGCATTAAATCCTGCCCTCACGGCGCAAGATATTATGATGACGATCTTGAGACTGTTCTCGAAATTATAAAGTCACAGAAGGTTTCGTTTATCGTCGCGCCCGCCATAAAAGCGTCAATGGACGGTATATGGCGGCACGTTCTTCAATGGTTCAAGGAACAAGGAGTACATGAGATTTACGACGGCTCGTTTGGCGCGGACATCTGTACATATATGCACATCGAATACCTTAGACACCACGTGGGAGATAAGGTCATTTCACAGCCGTGCGCGGCTATTGTAAATTATGCCGAAAAGCACAAACCCGAGCTTCTTCCACACCTCTCCCCCGTTCATTCTCCGCTGCTTTGTTCGGGAGTATATGTGCGCAAATATCTGAAAAACAATGACGTTCTGGTCGGAATAACGCCCTGCATCGCAAAGTCCGATGAGTTTCACAATACGGGAATTATCAGCTATAACATAACCTTTAAGAGCATTACAAAGTATCTGAAAAGGAACAACGTGGTGCTTTCTCACGGACGCAGCCCGTTTGAGTTTTCGGCTGCGCGCGGCTTTGACGGAGCGTTCTACCCTATCCCCGGCGGCTTGAAGGAGTGTCTGCACGCGTACGATCCCGAATTGCTCATAAGCAATTCAGAGGGTACGGAAAAGGTTTATGAGGATCTCGACGCATATCTTAAGACTGACAGAAACCACTTGCCTGTAGTATACGACGTTCTGAACTGCGAATTCGGGTGCAGCGCGGGCGTCGGCGCACGTGAGGACGTAAACAACTTCAACGCTTATGATATTATGATTCACGCCAGAAAATGGGCTCACAAGACCAAAGCCTCGGAGCGTTTCCACAGGGCGATATTCAAGTCACTGAACCTTGAGGATTTTATCAGGAAGTACGAAAACAGGTGTGTTTCCGTCAATCCTACCGAAAAAGAACTCGACGCGATATTCAACTCCATGGGCAAGTATTCCGAGGCAGACAGACAAATCAACTGCCATGCGTGCGGATTCAAAACTTGCCGCGATATGGCGACTACGATATTCTACGGCAACAACCACCCGAATAACTGTATCGTCTTTGAGAAGAACCAAATGCGCGAAATGGCTAAACAGATCGAAGCGCAGAACGGCAAGCTCGCGGGCGTTGTCGCGGACATCCACCAGGCAATGGAAACGCTTTCCGATAAGATACAGCCCATCCACGATCAGGCAGAGGACAACTCTAGCAAGAATATGAACATAAAATCCGATATGAATATGATCAGCAGCGACATAGACGGCATTCTCAGCCGCACGAACGATATCGCGCAGTTCGTTTCAAAGATCAGCGTAAGTATCGGAGAATACAGCCGTATTCTTGAAAAAATCAAGGGCATTTCCGAGCAGACGAATATCCTCGCTATAAACGCTTCTATCGAAGCGGCAAGCGCGGGACAGTTCGGAAAAGGCTTCGCGGTAGTCGCAGGCGAGATAAGAACACTTGCTGTGAAGTCCGCCGACACGCTTAAAGCCGCCGAGCAGCACACCAACGAAATACTCAACAACATTGATGGCATCAAGGATTCATCGGCGAGCATTATGTCCGATGTTGACGGAACAAAGGAGAACGTTCACAACACTGATCGGGCAGTCGATGATCTTAACGAAAGCCTGCGGTTTATCAGTAGCAGCGTTTCAGAAATCACCGATATCATCGGACAGGTCACCGAGCTTGCCTCCAGTCTTGAGATCAACAGATAATTCATAACCAAAGCGTGTTTGCTTTAACCGAAGAACGGACATTTAGCGTTACAGAATAGCAATCCGCAGCTTGTCCGTAAGATTTTTCAGTACTGACAGTTCTTTGTAATTGGAAGCGTAACTCCTATCGTCGCCCGAACGAATTTTTTGTAGGGTATCAATGATAATAATTTTGAGATCCGCGTGCTTTGATTTGAATTGCTCAATCTGCTTTTCAACCAAAAGTCCGTTCGACAATCTACCAAATTGACTGTACCTCAAAGTCATTTTTTATACGCGGAAATATATCAATTCTGATATTTTGGAAAATTTCAAAGGTGTTTTTGAAGGTTCCTTTATAGCCCTGATCGGCACAGCCGGCAATAATGGTTGTGTATCTGAAAAGAGCCTTTTCAAAAGCAAATGCTCTGCTTTTTGTACCATGAATATTTGCTGCTTGAATATGTACACACAAAAGATTGCCCATAGTGTCAGTAACTATGTGTCACTTACAGAGATGGTTTTTACGGATTGCAAGTCTTTTAATGCGTATGTAGGATTTTTTTCCACTTTTGGGTACGGACTTTTTTAATAACATACGCTTCACCTTAATTCCATGTTCCATTCTTTCTTGGTAATAAAACATTGATACTGATTTCCATTTCGGAAAATCAGTCGGCAGATTTCTCCATTTTCAAGAATAAGACGCGCTTTATTTAACAACAATTACCTATATATTCTGCATATAGACGCCCTATAATTTTCTGTGATGTCGCAATCCGCTCACTTTCCTGGCTTGAATTGCTTTTGGTAAATTCAAAATTATGACATTCATATCATTTATTTTAACATTTTGTCAAATAAATGTCAAGAGTGCTTCTGTAGAACTTGTTTTTATAACAAAAACCAACAACATGCACAAAAATGACATATCTGTTTTAGTCAACAATAACAATTAAAAAAAAGAATTAAATATGTTAAAATTAAAAGTTATCTATTAAACAAATATAAAATGTCCAAGATGTAACTTTGCGAAAAATGCCAAGTTTCATTCCATATCCTTGTAGCTCATATAACGTGTCGACGAGCGTATCTTATGAATTATGCAGCGCTGAATTTGTGACTTTTGAAACGCCGCGTTAATAGTCTCACAGAAACTCGCGAAATTTCATAGAACACGAACTGCTCAAATTTCTCCGCTTGCGGCAGTTTGGAGCTGACGATCAAGCGGCAAAGGTATTCCTCAAGGAAAAATTTTGTTTTCTTAACCCCTCCAGCCGAAGGGATTGGCAAAACGCAGACCCATTTGTAATGCGCTGATATTGCATCAGCGTTACGTGCATACCATAAAATCTTCGCGTACTGTGTAGCAGGAAAGTACCACTTGCCGTCAATAAGCATAACCCCGAGTTAGCTGAACCTGATGTTGCTGAATACCTTTAATTCATTCATAAAAGACCTCCTGGCTGTTGATTTTCATCGCCCCTTATGGTATAGTGTGGTAAGAGGGGAACTGTTGAGGATGAGTGATAAAGAAATAGCCATGCAAATAACACTGAAAGCAATGGAAACAGGCTTTATTAAAGCAGGAAAACCCGAAGCTCATCATAATGAAAATTATGATATTTCCAATGATTTCAGTGTGAAGCAAGTGTGTGAATTTTACGAAACGGTGCTTGAAGCTGTTATATCTGGCAGTAAAAAAGATTGAGAACGATCATAATACGAGTTAATGCGGGAAGAGGCTGTATAAGATGTACATCTGACACGCAAAACTCACTTGCTTCGGAAAGTATCTTCATATGCTTCTCAAAAATTTCTTGATTTGTCTTTTGCTTCTCAGTTTCCGTCTGTGGAGCGTTTTCTTTGTCCGTGTGCGGACATTGACCGATGATTTCTTGTATCCCCTGTTGCCGGTATTTCTGCCACAACGCGGTTTATCGATAAGCTCCGTCAAAAGCGGCAGAAAACCCGCCTTTTTCTTTTAAGTGGATTACTATGCCTTTCAATACCCCTTGCGGGCATCTTATAGTTCGAAAGAATCTTACTGTCAAGTCTTTCGCTTATAAAAGTAAATTTTTTTCAAACTTTGTAAAATTAGTATAAGTTAGGAGGTTTTTTGAACATTTAAAATAGAATAATCAGTTTGCTAGGTACTGCTGATCAAAAACGACTTACTGATTATTTAATACTGAAGAAAACGGCATTTTCTGATTGGAAAAGCGGTAAGAGTAATTCGTACCGAAATATTTGATGGAAATAGCAGATTACTTTAGTGTTTCTTTGGATTATTGGTTTATAGTAAAGTGAATTGTTATTTGACGATGTCAAGGATCTTTTAGAGTACTACAACTGAGCACTCCAACGCCGAACCCGACGAGCCGGAACAGGAGGAAGATATCTACATAGACCTCTGTTCCCTGCCAGCGCCGGAGAGGGCGTGCAGCTTGACGAGGGCAACACAGGACCTATACAGATCAGGCACTCCTATATTGCGAAACGCGCCAATTATGCCGTCCGCGTATCCGGCGACAGCATGGAAACGGAATATTCTGACGGTGATATCGTGCTTGTCGAGGTCTGTCCAGACGTGGCGGTCGGCAAAATCGGCATTTTTATTGTAAATGATCAAGGCTATATCAAAAAGCGCGGAGAAAATCACTTGATTTCGCTCAATCCCGAACGTGACGATGTGCATATAAAAGAGGGAGACGTTGTGTTCTTCCGAGGACGCGTTTTCAGCAAAGCCGAGCTCGTCAAGTAAGCCTTACTAGCGGCTTATCCAACGAGCAACGCACAAATAAATACAAAAACGACACTGCAAAAATGCCGCTTTTTTCTTAACTCAAAAGAACTGTTTCCTTTCCTCAAAAAAATACATTTTAATTAGGTATAAAAAATGCACAAAGAAGTAAAAATAATTAATATTTTTTATAGTTTTTTTCTTGACAAGGACAATTTCCGTGAGAATACAAAAAATGTCTTTGATCTCCTTGCTAAAATATGGGAAGATATTAATGTTAGCAGCGCTCTTTTTAAAATACAATTTTTCTTAAAACGCTCTATAAGATCATTTAAATAAAATTTGAACGGTCTGAAACGTTTTTTTTAAATTTTCTCAAAAGCCTCGCATTTTCCCAAAATGATAAAAAAATGCCCAAAAAGTTTTGACAAAATCCTCGGGCATATCTTTTATAAAATGTTGCGATCATGCAAGAAAATTCGGCACGGTTAAGCCAAAAATTTAGGATTTTCGTATATTTTGCGGCTTTTTTCGGCATACATCAGATACTCAGCATCTGTCAGTTAGTGCTGTATAAAGACAGAAAGGCAGTCTGTGCTGTTCTGAAGAAAATATACGGCGCAGTAAATCATGATGACGCATAATACACAAAAGAAGAATTCCGCGAAAAATGGGCCGAGAAATATCAGAATATTTTGAAATCAGGAACAAAAATTGGTATGAAAAATAATATACACGACGAATGCCGTTGAGGGTTACCACATAATGGTAAAAAAAATACAAAATCCAAAGGGATTATCCCGACGGACGACTTAATACGTAAGATAATTTATATGAGCGCTGCCGAAATTTCAAAGAAATGGACTATGCCTGTTCGTGATTAGGGTTTGGCATATCCGTAGCCTACGATCTTTTTCTAGGATAGATCTATAGCACAATTTCCGTGGCTCTGCTCCGAACCACGAGGTTTATCCGCTTAGAGATTACTGGTGAAGAACAACAGTCAAATATCACCAGTAATCTCACAGCCTGCGTCGGGTTAATCCTCAACGTTGCACTGTTTTGTTGCATTTCTAGTTTCGACATTGTTTATAATAATTCCATTTACACAGTTCATTTTTCAAACCGCTCTATTGTGACGCTCCCCCCAGGAGACAGTAAGAATAATTTTTTATTATTTGGCGATGCTACTATACAAAACGGCGTATCCGATTGGATACGCCGATCTTCTATCCTATTCGGTTTTTGGTGATTTCTCCGTTAAGGATACCACCCACTAACGGCGTGGCGATTTTTATTGCTTGGGTTTGGCTGTAATAAAGCGTTTGGTGTGTGGGGGCTTTTGCGGCTCTTCCTGAGAGGCAACGTACTCGGGAGCCTCAAACCAGAACGTACTTCCCTTCCCCTCGCTGCTGTCCGCGCCAAACGCGAAGCCGTGCTGCTCGAGGACACTCTTTACAATGGACAGTCCGATACCGCTGCCCATTTTCGCCCGCTTGTGGGTCTTGTTGCGCTCGCTTACCTTGTAATACCTGTCCCAGATATACGGCAGATTTTCTGCGGAAATGCCCTCTCCGTGATCCTCCACCTCAAAACGAACGCTCCCGCCATCCTTGCGCACTAGCCGCACGATAACGGTATTGTCGTCGCCAGCGTAGGTCACAGCGTTGTTGATGAGATTATACACCACCTGTTCAAGCTTGGTTATATCGGCGGTTATCACAATATCGGGTTCTGCTTGAAGATCAATAATTATTCCGTCGTTCTCTTTCATAATGTCAAAGCGCGAAATCACGCCCGACAGTCTATCGGAGAAATTGAAGGTTTCGGGGTGAAGCTCGGTAACTCCCGCCTGTAGCTTGGACAAATCGAGAATATCCGTTACGAGCGACGACAGTCTGTCTGTTTCGTCAATGATTACCTTTAAATGCCGCTCGCGCTTTTCGGGATTGTCACCCGACAGATCGCGTATCATTTCGGCATATGCCTTTATCATCGTCAGCGGAGTGCGCAGATCGTGGGAGATGTTCGCCATAAGCTCTCGGCGCAGATCGTCCGACTTGGCAATTTCCTTTGAAGCCGAGGTAAGCGTGTCCGCAAGCTGCTTTATCTCCTCGTAGTCGTGTTTTTCGATCTCTGCATTGAACTTGCCTTGCGGCAGCTCCCTCGCAGACTTGTTGATACGGATTATCGGGTCGGATATCTTGAACGAGAACAACGCGGACATAAACATCGTCAGTATCATCATAATAATGCCGACGAAAAAGAATTGCCGCACAAAAATGCTCACCGTCGTACCGATAGGCTGAACATAGTTGCAGATGACAATATACGCGTCCGGGTCAAACTTGTCCTTTCCGATATAGCTGCCCATCATAAGCACGGAATTATCCGCCTTTTCGTCGCGCAACCGCATATACACCATTCCGCTTTCGGACTCCGACACTTGTTTGCGGAAATCGTCCTTTGCCAACACGGCGAGCGACAGACCCGCGCTTCCGAGCCTGTCCGCAACATAAGAGCGTCCGTTCTGCGGAAAAAACACCTCGATGTACATCTTCTTCTCGGCGGCGTGACTGTTGATAACGTCCGCTATATCGTCGTCCAGCCAGTGAGCGCGTATCTCAACGAGCGCCTCCGTTATCTCGTAAGTTTTCATCCACTCGTAGAAGTTCGGAAACATAGCTATAAGAAAAATGTAGGTGAACGTCAGCATTGCGAGAACGACAACTTCAAAAAGCGCCCATACGCGTACTTTAATACTGCGAAAAAAATTCATTTATCACGCCTCGAATTTATATCCTAACCCGCGCAGTGTCACTATATATTTACGATACGGTCCGAGATTGTTGCGGAGCATTTTGATATGCGTGTCAATAGTGCGATCGTCGCCGAAAAAGTCATAACCCCAGACCTCTTCAAGCAGCTTGTTTCTTGTAAGCGCTATGTTCTTATTGCGCACCAGATAGAACAAAAGGTCGTACTCCTTGGGCGTGAGGTTCGCTTTTTCACCGTCGATGAATACGTCGCGGGAGGTAAAATTTATTTCCAGGCCCTCGAACTTCTCCACCTCGGACGAGACAGAAGCTGAAGCGGTGTTGCGCTTTACGATAGCGTTAATGCGCGCCATTACTTCCTTTGGCGAAAAGGGCTTTACAACATAATCGTCGATACCCAACTCGAATCCGAACAGCTTGTCGTACTCCTCCCCTCTTGCAGAAAGCATAAGCATTGGAGTCTGCTTTACCTTGCGGATCTCCTTGCATGCCGAGTACCCATCCAGCCGCGGCATCATCACGTCCATTATGATTATATCATAATCCTTGTTCTTTGCCATTTCAATAGCCTGCATACCGTCGCAAGCCTCGTCGACCTCATGCCCCTCAAATTCGGCATACTCCTTGAGAACCTCGCGGATATTGTCCTCATCGTCAACTACAAGAATTTTATACACGTCTACCCCTCCAATAATTTATAAATACAATTATTTAAAAAATTGGCGTTCTTTTCATATCCGGAATACGAGAAGAACGCCTAACACCACAGTGAGGAAATTATGAACATTGCTTGCCGGATCTTCTCCGACAACCTTATTATAATATACAAATATGACGAAAGCGTGAAAAGGCGCTGAATGTTATGTAATAACGTCGAAGAAGTCAACGATCTCCTGCATCTTCACCTCAAGCAGATCGGGGATACCCGTGTCATAACGGTCAGCATTATCACACTCGAACGTAAACTCTCCGTCATCGGAAACGGTAACGGTCGGTATCAGCACTCCTATATTCGCCCGATCTTCGGAGATGTTTTCGATATATTCCCCGCCCGCCTGTTCGGCAAAGTGCTTGATTATTTTCAAGCCGAAGCCGAGACGGAAAAAACCGGAGTTAAAGCCATCACCCGTGTTTTCGTCGCACAGAATGGTCTCGTTAGACACTTTGAGGAACACATATTTCCTGTCGTTCTTTTCAAGTGCAGTAAGCGATATTATCGGAACGAAGTCTTTCGGCGAGTACACGAGAGCGTTATGGATAAGGTTCACCAGCGCGTTGAACGCATACCGCTTATCCGCACTGATATACACTTTGTCAAGATCATAAATAAAGTCAATACATCTTTCGCACTTTGACAGAATGGTATTGCACCGCTCAACTATATCCTTTACCATTGAAACCACGTTCACAGGCTGAAAATTCGGCGCTTTGGTTAGCATGGTGTTGTACTCAAAGGCATTGTTTATCGCCGAGCTGAGGCACGAAATTATCAGATAATACTCTTTCCATATTGCGGAATATACTGCGGCGTTATTATCAATTGCGTCCCTGAACGTCCTCGTCAGACTGCGCAGCCGCGACACCCCTTGCATTGTTGAAAACAGAAATTTCTCGCCCTTTCCAAAGAAATCCGTCTTTTCTGCCATTTCCTGTAAATCGCCGGAATCAAACATCTCGCACTTGATAAGATTGTCCTCGATCTGTTCAAATCTTCCGCAATATGAAACGCCGTTCAGCATTAGCATAATATTTACAGCGCCCGTTATCGGTATCTCTATATCTTTTTGCATATACGGTTTCAGCGAGTTTCCCTCAATAAATACCAACGGCTTGTTAGAATAAACACATTCCAATCTACGGTTCAGAAAAATCACCAAGGTAGAATAGTGTTTGTAACGTTCTTTGATCTGCTCTCTGCGCAGGACATCCAAAAAATACCTCTCCTTTAATTTAAAAGTTTCTCCATATCGTCAAGCAGCGACTTGAACAGCTTTAACGCGTCCTCGACCGCCGTCTTGGACGTCATATCCACACCCGCGCCCTTTAGCAGCGAGATAGGGTCTGTCGAGCAGCCGCCGCTCAAAAAGCCGATATAATCCTTTACAGCGGCTTCTCCCTCGTTCAAAATACGCTGCGACAATGCTATCGCAGCGGAAAATCCCGTTGCGTACTGGTAAACGTAATAATTATAGTAGAAATGGGGTATTCTTGCCCACTCCATATCAAGCTCGCTGTCAACTATCAAGTCCTCGCCATAGTAGTCGACATTCAGCTTGTGATACATCTCGCAAAGGCTTTCAGCGGTAAGGCTCTCGCCGCTCTCGACCTTTTCGTTTATCATCAGCTCGAACTCCGCGAACATAGTCTGCCTGTAAAGCGTTGTTCTGAACTGCTCGAGGAAGTAGTTCACAAGGAACGCCCTACGATTCTTATCGGTCGTGTTCTTAAGCAGATGCTGCATAAGCAGGCTTTCGTTGCAGGTCGAAGCGACCTCGGCGACAAATATCACATAGTCGGCGTAGGCGGTCGGCTGGTGCTTGTTGGACAGATAGGAATGTATCGCGTGACCCATTTCATGAGCGAGCGTAAACTCCCAGTTAAGCGTGTTTTTGTAGTTCAGCAGCACGAACGGGTGTACCTTTGCGCCCGCGGAATATGCTCCACTGCGCTTGCCCTCGTTCTCGCAAACGTCTATCCAATGCTTTTCAATACCCTCTTTAAATATCGCGCGGTATTCCTCGCCCATGGGTGCGAGAGATTCGTAAACCTCTTTTTTCGCCTGTTCAAACGAAACGTTGTCCTCTACCCCGCTCACTATCGGCGTATACAGATCGTAAGCGTGCAGCTCGTCAACGCCAAGCGCCTTTTTACGTAGCTTGACATAACGGTGCATAAGTCCCATATTCTCATGAACGGCTTCGATAAGTCGACGGTAAACAGCGGTATCGACCTCCGTGCCGTCAAGAGCAGCTTGCAGCGTACTATCATACTTTCGCGCCCTCGCGCGGAAAACCAATGTTTTTACCTGTGCGGACAGCATGGCCGCAGACGTATTTTTAAAGCCGCCGTAGGTGTAGTACATCGACTCGAACGCCGATTTGCGTAGCGCTCTGTCGGGGCTTTGCATAAGCGGGATATAACTTTCGTGAGTGATCTGGTGAGCATTTCCGACGCTGTCGAACGCGTCGGGAAATTTCAGGTCGGCATCGTTGAACATCGAAAAAATTGTGTCAGGTGTGCTTTGCATTTCGCCCGTAAGCGCCATTATCTTCTCCTCGGCTTCGGAGAGGATATGCTCGCGCTTCTTGCGGATACGCTCCAACGAACGGCGGTAGAGCTCCAGTTCGGGAACAGCCTTAAAGAAGCCCTCCATTTTAATGTCCGATATCGAAAGTATCTCGGGTGTAACAAATGCCGACGCGCCGGCGATCTGTACGTACAGCATCTCCAAGCGGTTGGTCATATCCTGATACTTTGCGACGCGCGTGTCCTCGTCGCTCTTGCGATGAGCGTAATTTATCAGACTGTCGAAAACGACCGTCAAATCGTCGTCAAGACGCAAATATTCCAGCAGCTTATCCGCGGAGGTACTCAGTTCTCCTTTATAAGACCCGATTTTTTCCGCGAAGCCCGCAGCCTTCTTGAAATCCTGTTCCCACGCTTCGTCCGTGGCATAAATATCCTCAATAGACCATTTGTTTTCGGCAGAAACGTCCGCGCGCTGAGGTATTCTTTCAGACATAAATTATCTCCTGTTCTGTTGCAATTATCTCATTCTTCTCATAATTTTCGGCTTGATTATCTTTTCGTAGAACGGCGCATACATTCCGAGGAATATATCGTACATAACAAATGCGAACGCTCCCATACAATATATTATCAGCGAACCGTACTGTCCGAATTCATTAGTCTCGTCCATAAGGTACGTCATTCCGAAAAGGTAGATCAATATCATATACGCGCTCACAGCCGTAACTGAAAACAGCGCCAGTTTAGCTGCCCAGCGCAGGACTTTCAGCCGTATCTTCTGCAAATATTCCCTCACAATCGGGTAATACCCGAGCAGGAAAATGTACATCAGCGCGACCTCATAGTTTGGCGTGATAAGCAGACACAGCAATCCAACTGCGATATAACTCACCAACCCGTATTTCACACCAAGCCTTTCGCGTATGACCCATATCAGTATTCCCGCTATCGCCGGGGTAATGTACTCAAACGACGGTATCATTCCCAGAATGAACATCAGCGCCAGCGCCAGACCGCTCATAATGCCGCACAAAGAGACCGTATAGCCAATATGCCGATTTTGTTTGTCCGACATATTATTTCCTTTCCTGTCCGTAAAATTCCATGCTTTTAGCCTTTCGCTCTGTGCCGACCCTCAACAGCTCGCGCAGCTCGGCGATATCGTCGTTCACCATAGCGTCGCGGTATTCGGAAAGCGCGTTGATGACATTGTTTATTTCGAACAGCAGCGCCTCCTTGTTGCACATAAACAGGCTCGACCACATCTCCTCGTTGAGGTACGCGACGCGCGTAAGGTCGAGAAAGCTGCCCGCCGAAAAGCCGTCCGCGCGAAAAAGTGAGGGACTTTTTACATATGCGCTCGACACAACATGAGCGAGCTGCGAGGTATAGGCGATATTGCTGTCGTGCTGCTCGGGAGTGGCGATAACCACCTGACCGAAACTCATACAAGCGCCGAGCGTCGACACCAGATCTATGGCAATTTGCGGAGTATTCTCGGAGGGCGTGATTATGAAGCTTGCGTTCTTGAACAAGTCCGCCGTCGCGTAGTCAAACCCCGAATGCTCTGTTCCCGCCATGGGGTGCGTGCCGATAAAGATAACGCCCTTTTCGTCCAATATAGGCGTACAGTTCCGCACTATATAGCCCTTTACTCCGCAAATATCCATTACGATAGAGCCCTTGCGGAATTTATCTGCGTTCTTTCTGATAAAGTCAACGATAGCAACGGGATAAAGCGCTACTATCGTAAGGTTAGCCTCGCCGAGTCTGTCCTCGGTTATCTCCTCGTCGATCGCGCCCTGCTCAATAGCCTTGCGCACCGTTTCGGGATCAGTGTCTATACCCATTATATGATGAAAAGTGTTTGTCTTGAGAGCCTTGCAGATAGAACCGCCGATAAGCCCAAGACCTATTACCGCAATATTCATTAAGATTTCCTTTCGGTTAAAATTATAATCCATTATTATTATAACACATTTGGATAGATTTTGCAAGGAATTTTTTGGAATTTCTTAAAATTTGTTCAGTCGCCGTTTAATAAAGTTAAGTTAAATAATCCAAAATGTTGTCTGTGCATATCTGCGTAAATTCCGCCAATCTCATCAAAAGCCCCATCGATAAGCGTGTTTTTAAGTTCGCTGTTTATATATTTGCCATCCGCACGCCTAATCAGATTTTCATCACGCATTACGATATCCATAGCAATGCAGTACAGTATGTTATCCACAACAAGAAAAATCACTTGTGTTTCATCGGCTTCCCATTCACACAAAAGCTGCCCGCGTTCATAACAGAAGACTTTAACCTTGTCGGAAAAAAACTCGTAATTTACGCGCATATCCGAAGTATTGCGTTCAAAAGCCTTGTCAAGCTTACGGAAATGTTCGGCAGACCAGCATGACGTCTTTTCCAAAAGCTGTATGCATTTATTACGGATCTCATTAACGTTCATAACTTTCCCCGCTGTTACAAAGGGCATCACCTTTCGGCAATGCCCTTACAAATCAATAGATAAAACCGAATCAAGCCTTGCCGACCGAGCCGAACAGCTCCATTTTCTCCTTGACAGTAGCCTTGATAGCCTCCGCACCGGGAGCAAGCAGCTTTCTCGGATCGAAGCCCTTACCTTGCTGATCCTTGCCGGCTTCAATGTACTTGCGTGTAGCCTCGGCAAAGGAGAGCTGGCACTCGGTGTTTACGTTGATCTTAGCAACGCCAAGGGAGATCGCTTTCTTAATCATATCAGCGGGAATACCCGTTCCGCCGTGAAGTACCAACGGCATGTCGCCGACTTCTTTCTTGACAGCCTCGAGTGTCTCAAACGAAAGACCCGCCCAGTTCTCGGGATACTTTCCATGAATATTGCCAATACCTGCAGCAAGCATTGTAACGCCGAGATCCGCGATCATCTTACATTCCTTGGGGTCTGCGCATTCGCCCATGCCGACAACGCCGTCCTCTTCACCGCCGATTGAGCCAACCTCAGCCTCGATAGAGATGCCGAGAACGTCACAAGCGTTGACGAGAGCCTTTGTCTTTGCGATATTCTCATCAATCGGATAGTGAGAGCCGTCAAACATTATCGACGAGAAGCCCGCGTTGATACAAGCCTTTGCGCCCTCAAAAGAGCCATGGTCGAGGTGGAGAGCAACCGGAACTGTGATCTTAAGTTCCTCGAGCATACCGTTTACCATGCCCACAACGGTCTTGTAACCGGTCATATACTTGCCTGCGCCCTCGGATACGCCGAGGATAACGGGGGACTTCAGCTCCTCAGCAGTAAGAAGAACCGACTTTGTCCATTCCAGGTTGTTGATGTTGAACTGACCTACCGCGTACTTGCCGTCGCGTGCCTTGTTCAGCATTTCTTTAGCGGAAACCAACATATTAAATTTCTCCTTTATTGTTTGTTTTGGGATTAACAATCCATATATATTGTATCATACTTTCCATAAAAATGCAATATATTTTAAAGATTTTTTCATCTATTGAATAAATTTCTCCAATACTGCGATAAGCTCCCGCCAATCGTGAATATGCAAATAATCGAAACCCACCTTAATGCTGTCGTTTTATCCACTGTATGGATTTATATCGCCGCGGGTCTCGCCCTCGTACAGTACAGGAGAAATTCCCACACCGTAAGCACCCTCGATATCGGCGGTAATGCTGTCGCCGCAGTACCATACCTTGTCTGCCGCAAGCCCTGCTTTATTTAGCGCTATATCAAACAGCACACGATTTGGCTTGCGGTACATATAGTCGCTTGACGTGATAACGAATTCAAATTTATTATTCAACAAAAGGCGGTCAAAACGCTCCGTCAGCGCCTCGCCCGACCAACCAATATCTCCCTTTTACCTTTTGTGTTGCTGAAAGCTGTTTTTTGAAGTGCTCCGTCAAAATAGCCAAACGGCAGTTACCCAATGCAGGTAACTGCCCGATAAATGAGGATTTATCTCAGCATATGACCTTCAAAATTTCATGTGCATACTCATTCGGATATTCATTCATCATTTGCCCATGCCCCATTTTGCTGAATACTTGGATTTGCATATTCGGAAGATATAATTTTAATTTTTTTGCGGTCTTAGCCGGATAATGCTCATGTTCTCCATACCAGAAAGCAATCTCGCCTCTAAAATCCTCTATTGTATTTTTTATGCCGTATGTATATACATCTTTGCATTCTTTTTTGACTGTAGCAAGTGTCGTTCCTTTGTAGAATGTTTCTACGATTCTCCCGTTCCCTTTGCCCATTACAGCTTCAATCATAAATGCAGGAATATGCTTCCCATTACAAATCCGCTTTACTGCCCAACTAAAAATGGTTGTATATATTGGTGTTAGAACACCCATTTTTTCACAAACTGCAGCGTCCAATATTACATGATCGAGTTTTATAAGATTTCTGCTTATCAGTTCGACCGCAATGGTTCCGCCAAGAGAAAATCCCAATAAAGCATCTAATTTCCCTGAATGATTTTGCAATACATATTCCTCGATCTGTTCACAGGTCGTCTCGATACTCACAAATGATGCTGAATTGTCGTAATGTCCATCTAACTCGCACAAAATAATATGATATTGCTCTAAATAAGGTATCACCTTATCGAAACATGTATGCACAGTAGTAGCCATTCCAGGCAGCATCATGATTGTTTTTTCCAATTTAGTATTATAATCTACAAACCTCATTTGCTCTTCACCCAAAACTAAAATTTGTTATTTTAAATTATATCACAGCCAATTCTGCGCTTCAATCTGAAATTCGTAAAATTGCCGACGTCTAAACTTAACAACACCTAAGGTAAAAGGGAGACCAAGATTGCTGATAGCCGCAGTACGTATGTTGTTTTCGTTAAGGTGATCCAGCATTTTTTCAGTTTAAGGCATTACCGCTCCCTTTGCAGCGGCTGTCCAGAACACGGTCTCGCGTTCAATCAGGGTAAGGGAAAAACCGATATTCAGCAGACTGTCAATTATCTTATGCCCCACTCTCGCGGAAATATTGCAGTTGTGTGTTTTTCGGATCTCCTCGATCCTCCCGAAAACCTCGGAGCACACTTTTGCGTATTCCTCAACGGTAACGCCGTTCGGATTTTTCGCTATGTGCGCGAAAAGCGCCCTGTTGCCTCGCTCGGAATTCCAATCCAGTTCGTACAGCAGGGTGTGTCCGTAATCGAAAATTATCATCTCCTGCTTGTTCATAGCTGTCTCACTCGCTCGGAATATGCTCCGTTTCGGTAGTGGTGTAAGAGAATATAAGTTCGGGCGGCAGTTCTTCGTATGAGCTGTTCATCTCCTCGAAACTGTTTAAATACGCCGTCAACAAGGGAACGACTATACACACGATAACAGTCGTAACAACCGCGAAAACCACTGCTGCGAATTTCTGCGTCTTTGTCCACGAATGACGCGGCGCAGCGGGACTGCGGACCTCAAACAGCCGCTTTTCTCCCGAATTCACAGCTTGAATAACGCCTATTTTCACTTCATCGGGTGCGGTCAGCTTAAGGCAAAGCTCCTTATAAGATCGCTCCAGACTGTCCGAAAGCCCGCCGAGACCACCAAGCTGCCCCTCGACATAGCGAACTCCGCAATCGGTTATCGACGCGATCTCGTCGTTTTCGAGATCGTTCTCATAGCACAAATGAATGATCGCGCGGACTATCTGCGGATACGGGAAAATATCCGAGAGAAGCGCCTCGTGTTTCGCGGACAAGCCTATGTCTGAAAGGGTCTGCGCGCTGTCGTTGGACGGAGCTTTTCGGCAGAGCCTGTACGCCTTTTTCGCGATATCGTAAAGTTTCGCGGTATCGGGGAGCGTTTCGCAGTCCTGCGCGAGCTGCGTAAAAACCTGTTCCGCGCCCTCGGAGCTCTTGGTGACGATAAGTGCGAGCGCATACACGTCGTCCCCGAACTCGTCGATAAATTTCTCGATTGTCATTATGTGTTATGGTCGCTGACGTGGAACTGTTTGAGATTTCCGAGCTTTTTGCTGCGCTCACGCATGATCTCGTCAACCTCCTCGACAGTAAGTCCGCGCTCCACCATAAGAACTGCCATGTGGTAAAGCACGTCGTTTATCTCGTTTGCCAATTCCTCGTTGTCGTGATTTTTCGCAGCTATGACCATTTCGGTGCATTCCTCGCCACACTTCTTGAGTATCTTGTCAAGCCCCTTGTCAAACAGGTAGCAGGTATAGCTGCCCTCTTGCGGGTTGTCGCGACGGTTCACAATAACGTCATACATTTCCTTAAACGCTTCGCTCATAATTTTCTCTCCTAAAGCAAATTTTCAAAAAATGTCCGAAAGCCGACTTTCATGCTTGTTTCAACGCTTTCGGGCAAGTCGTAGTAGTATTTTCCGCTCTCGATCTCTACTGAAAGACGGTCGAGCGGAAATCCCTCGCGGTGCGGCTGTTTATGCGGCGTGTCGGTAAGATAGAACGCATTGCCCCAAAGGCTCTCGTCCATGCTCTGAAACACCTCGTTTTCCGACATTACAAGGCATAACGCGTTTTTATAGCGCGCCGTGAGCCTGCCGCCGTATTTCCCCGCGAGCGTGGAATAATAGGCTATCATCTCGTCGTCGGACAAGTGTTTCCCCGCGACGTTCCGAACATGAACACCGGGTTGGAGCTCTTCGGGAACATTCTCGAAAAACAGTCCACTGTCACACGAAAACACGGGTATCCTGTAAAAGCGGTAATATTCAAGCGCCTTTATCCGCGCGTTTTCAAGAGGACTTGAGCCGCTCTCGTCAACGTTCGGCGGCGCTTTCTCCATATCGCGCAGACCTAACAGCTCAATATCCAAACCGTTTAAGCTGTCGCGCATGGTATTCAGCTTTGAGGGATTTCCCGTACCGAACAGCAGAGTTACTTTGCTCACAGTTTCACTCCCTTTCACTCACATTATAGCAAAAAACGTAACGATTTGTCAAGAGCGGTCACAGGTACTTTCTGACTACAAATTTATCATCTAGTTCCATATAATGCTCAAAGCCCTCACTCTTATACAACTCGTCAAAACCCATAAACCGCATATATTCAACAGACGCGTCCTTTTGTGGATATGCCTCAACATAGTCAAAGCCGCCCTTCTTCGCGTCCTCGCAGACCGCCCGTAAAAGCCTGCGAGCGATCCCTTGTCTGTGATACTCCTCCGCGATCATAAAACAGTAAACCGCCTTGACCTTTTCTCCCGCTGCGGATACCGCCTTTTGCAGATCGGGCAGTGCGAAAATAAGTCCCGCGCAGTTCACGCAGTCGGATTTTGTGTTCGCGTTGCACCAGCCGACGATCCTGCCGTCCTTTATTGCCACATAACCTTTGAGCGCTCCGTTTTTCACATAATCCAACGCCATAGCGCGGCGCTGTGCGCGGTCAGGACGCTCCAAGGTGCGGTGGTCGGCGCTGCACCAGTTTACGCAATAGCAGGTATTCTCGGGGTTGTGATCGTCGTGCGGAGTGGTATCAAAAAAGTTCACGTATGCCTCTGCGTCATCGGGCGTGAGCTTTCTTATTTCAAGTTCCATATTTACCTCCGTTACTTTATTCTGTTAAAAAAGCAGGTGCGGTTTCCCGTATGACACGCCGCGCCCGTCTGCTCGACCTTGATAAGAAGTGTGTCGTCGTCACAGTCGCCGTATATCTCGATCACTTTCTGGACGTGACCTGATGTCGCGCCCTTGTTCCAGAGCTCCTGCCGCGAGCGGCTCCAGAACCATGTGTAACCCGTTTCAAGGGTTTTAGCCATACTTTCCTCGTTCATGTACGCCAACATAAGCACCTCGCCGCTATACGCGTCCTGAACTATCGCGGGAATAAGCTCGCTCTTTTTGAAATATTTTTTCAAGTCCATCATTTTCAGCTCACATTCAATCTTCATTAACAGCTTAGGGTGAACGTCGGGATACGTCCACGCCATAAGCTCGTGCGGCGGCTCGTCAAGCAAAAGCACACGCTCTATCTCTGACTGCGGAAGCTCGCCGAGCTCGGTTATCTCTGCATAAAACAACATTCCGTAATTGTTGAGCTTATATGGGCATATCTGCCGCATTGAGTACTTTAACGCGCCTGTTTCCTCGTACAGCTCACGGGCGGCGGTCTGCGCTATGTTCTCTCCCTGCTCGCGGTGACCACCCGGCAGTTCAAATGTATCGCGCTCCCTGTGCTTAACAAAAACGTATTTGCCGTTGTATTTCGCGAGCATTACCGCATACTTTAACTTACTGTCGTCATAATCCGACGGAAACTCAACTGCCATGATATCCTCCTTTAATCCCACCAGAAATACCACACGGACGACTGCATAAGCCCGCCCGCCAGTCTGCCTATAGTGCCTACACCCTGGTCGACAATGTCCTGACAGAATGCGTACTGTTCAAGAGCGGCTCCGAGAGCCGCGTTTTTATCCTTTATCGGGCGCGCGGAAAATTCGAGAACGTCGCGCGTCATGACTGCGGGGATAACGCTGTACCGTTCATACCAGTACTTGGCGATCCACAGGATTTCCTCGGGCATGGGGCACTCGTTCCAGCCGCCGAACGGCAGCCACGCGAAAACCTCCCACGGCTCGGATGTTGGTATCAGCGCGAGGATACACTCCTCGCTCCTACGCGGAGTACCGAAATCCATAAACCCCGAAAAACACGTTGAAGCGTCGCCGGGTTCGCAGCCGATCTCTCCAACAGTCTCCTCCCAGTACTCTCCCATATCGTCCTTGAAGTCTTTCAGCCGTTCTGTAAACCATTTCTGCACGTCAAACCGCAGCGAATTGAGAAGCTTTTCGCGGTTGGCTTTAAGTTCCTCGGGCGTTTTCGCGATATCCTCTACGGTTTCGAGCAGCGTGCCGTCGATAACTACCACAAGCGGCGTATAACCGCCCATTTCGCGTTTTGCGAACGCCTCGTTGTACGCGCTGAGAACCACATCGGGATTGCTTCCCTTTGAAAAATGCGTACATGGGCAATCGAGCATTTCCATAAGCTGCTGCGCAAATTTACTGATGCCGTTCTTATTTACGGGTTCTTTTTCCTTCTTTGATTTTCCGAAACCAAACATTTGTCCTCCTTGTTAATGTGACTGTCGTTGATCCCACCAGAAATACCATACGGTGGATCTTGTAAGCTCGTCGGCAAGTCTGCCTATAGTATCCTTGTTTTGAAGTACGTTATCGGGACAGAACGCAAAATGCTCCCGCGCCAGTTCAAACGCAGCGTTTAAGGGAACGCGCGAAGCGGTAAATTCAAGCGTATTATAAAAAAACGAGGATACAGCCTTGTATTATTTACTTATTTTTCTGAATATTGCAAACAAAACACAATCTGTGTGATCTTCATCGTATTCATCGAACAATTTTTTTTGAATGGATTTGGCTTTAAAGTAATCTGAAACGATTCCAAATTCATTCAAATCTTTGTAAGTGAATGCTTTATTAAAACCTCCTTGACAATTTGTCAAGGCGCTTGTTAATCCGTCGGCTAAATCAAATCCACAGAACTCAAACCCCGGAATTTCTCTTTGAGCAATATCCGAAGCGTGAATTTCATCGCCAAATTCATCAAGCAAGCAAAAAACGCATAAAATCTGTTGGTCGTCTGCCATTTCGTATGATTCTGCGCGTCGACTGTCAAGGTATTCAATTACTTGAGTTAGACCTGCATCAACAGTAACTATCTCTTTAAAAGGTTGAATATCGACAAAATTTCTGTAAAAAGGAAATTGCGCTGGAAAAAAACGATCACACAAACAATATTGAGGATTTGAGTGAGTGTTCAAAGCTTTGATGTACTTTGTGTCATCTTTATTGTGTATGTAAATAAAATCAAACATATTATTTCCCTTCTACATAATTAACGTGGAATCTCATCAGGGTACCGAACATTTTTTCCTCCTCGGCGATCCGCTCGCCGCTAATCCCACCAAAAATACCATACGGTAGATCTTGCAAGATCGTCGGCAAGTCTGCCTATCGTATCCGTGTTTTGCAGCACGTTATCGGGACAGAACGCAAAATGCTCCCGCGCCAGTTCAAACGCAGCGTTTGGGGAAACGCGCGGCGCAGTCAATTCAAGCGTGTTACCCGACATCACGGCGGGAACTGCTCCGTATTTTTCGTACCAGTATTTCCCTATCCACAGCATTTCCTCATTGCGCGGACAACTGTCCCGGCCGCCGAACGGAAACCACGCGAACACCTCCCACGGTTTTTCCGTCGGTATTTTTGCCAGAACGATATCCCACGTCTTCTTTATGCCGTAGTCGATTATCGCCGAAAATTCCGTCCGTGTCCTGCCGCCCGATATCTCGCCGATAATGGAATTAGGCTCGTAGCAAAAATCTCTGTCATGCGCCTTGACAGTTTCCTCAAACCATTTTACGGGGTCTGTCATCGGCGCTGAGAAAACCTTTTCTTGGAAATCTGCCGAGCATTCTTCATCGTCAAACATCATGTGACCTTCAATAACGATAAGCAGCGGAGTACACACTCCCTCGGACAGCGCGGAACGGTAGGCGTTCACAACCGTGCCGATCTCCGTTCCCCTCGGGAAATATTCACATTGAATGCCGAGATAGCGCATTACGCTTTGAGCGTGTTTGGGAAACATGGCATAACATTCCTTACTCATTTTTTCGGGTGGTTCAAAGCGATTATTTCATTCACCGAAACTCTGCGGTTCTTGTAACGCTTTTTACCCCGCGTGGAATTACCGTAATTGATAGCGTCCTTAGGGCAATTGTTCAGACACGAAAGACACAAATCGCACTTTTCACCAAATTCGGGAATGCCATCCTTGATAACAATGTTTGAGTTAGGACATACTTTCGCGCATAAGCCGCAGCCTATACAATTATCTATGGTGAACTTCTCCGCACACCCCGACTTGTTGGACGGATAGAGCTTCTGAGCGATACCGTTCTTCAGCGTGTACGGCGCTGTGAACACTCGCCTTCTCCCCGAAATATCGGCGATTATCTTGTCGAGCTTTGCGTCCGATTTCATCCAAAGCTCATCGGAATCGTTACATTTAAATGCGGGAAGATAGTTTTCTACCATTTTGACTTTCGCACTGTACGACAGCTTGACCCCTTGCTTTTTGAGCAAAACGTTCACCGCGTCGCACACTCCCGAGGAAACTCCTCCGTAGGTGGTAACGGCAAAGATATACGCGCTCTTGTCGGTAACGCGAAGCCGCGCCATGAATTTGCAAACCGATTTCGGCAACCCCCAGAAATATGTCGGAAATACAAAACCGATAACGTTATCCGCGCAGTCTCCGACAGCGTGTGCGTCACGCATATTGCATACCTCCGCGCCTATGGAAGCAGCGATTTTGTTAGCGGCATACAGACTGTTACCCGTACCCGAAAAGCAAAATATAACAGCCATATCACACACTCCTTACGGGAATGTCCCGTTCCTTTAAATATTCCTTGACCTCGCCGACGGAAAGCTCGCCGAAATGGAACAGCGAAGCCGCCAGCGCCGCCGATGAATTTGTCTGCTCGAAAACCTCCGAGAAATGCTCGATAGCTCCGCAGCCGCCGCTCGCGATAACGGGGATATTAACGCGTTCGCAGACGAAATTCAGCATTTCGATATCAAAACCGCCGCGAACGCCGTCCGTGTCAATGGAGTTAAGGCATATCTCGCCCGCGCCGCGCTCCTCGATCTCATGTACCCAATTGCCAAGGTCGAGCTGCATATCGACGCGTCCGCCGTTGATGTAGACGGTAAACCCGCCCTTGCCGTCGCGTTTCGCGTCAATGCCGACCACAACGCATTGACTGCCGAATATCTCCGCCGCGTCGCTTATCAGCTTTGGATTTTTGACCGCCTGCGAGTTCACGGAAACCTTGTCCGCGCCCGCCCGCAGCGTATCGCGGAAGTCCTCGACAGAGGAGATTCCGCCGCCGACGCACAACGGCACGAAAACATTCTGTGCGGTGCGTTTCACAACGTCAAGCATAACGCCGCGCCCCTCGTAGGATGCTGTTATATCGTAGAACACCAGCTCGTCCGCGCCCTGCTTATTATACTCTATCGCTAGCTCGACGGGGTCGCCGACGTCCTTTACTCCCTCGAAATTTACGCCCTTGACCACTTTTCCGTTGCGCACGTCAAGGCACGGAATAATTCTCTTTGCAAGCATAATTTTCTCCTTTAACTATCGAATAACCTTCATTACTTCACTGTATTTGTCGGCGTAGAGTGCTTTGCTCTGCTCGGACATTTTGTTGAAGCTGCGCTCAAGCTTTCCGCGCACAAATTCAACGCCCTCCGCGATATCCAGCTTTCGTTTCACATATGCGAGATAAAACAGCGACGGTACGGAATCGAAATGCGAAATTGCGTCCGCGTCGGCAACGCATATCTCCTCTGCGCTGAGTTTTGCAATCGGCTTGTTTCCACGGTGGTTTAAAATACAGCGTTTCACAAGATCGGTCTTGCCGTAACCGTAGCCGCCAAGTATTTCCCCGGCAATACGCGCACCGTGAATATGGTGGTCGTCATAAAGAAAATAATCGGTAACAGAAGCGATATCGTGGAGCCATGCCGCAATAGTCACCACCTCAACGTTCGCCCCGTATTTTTCGGCAAGGAACGCTGCGTTTTCGACTACCGCGCATATATGATAGTAGCAGCCCATACCGAAAAAGTTTTTTTCGCTTTCGCAGCGGCGTTTTACTTCACGTTGAAGATATTCAATAATATCGTCACGCATTATATTTCCTCTTTCGCGTACTCAACGGCTTTGGCAAGGTCAAGGCTGCCCGTATAAATGCTCTTGCCGCAGATAGTACCATACAGCCCCATTTCCTTGCAAGTCACGATATCGTCCATTGTGTGAACGCCGCCGCTCGCGATGATACAGCACTCGCCGCGCGTACCGTCGTACAGCGCTTTGAGCTGCTCCGCATTCACGCCCGAGAGCGTGCCGTCCTTGGAGATGTCGGTGAAAATGAAGTATCTCACGCCAAACGAGATCATCTTATTCGCGAGGTCAATGTAGTTCACGTCGGAGGCTTCGAGCCAGCCCTCGGTCGCGACCATACCGTTAAGCGCGTCTATGCCGGCTACTATCTTCTCGCTGCCGAATTTCTCCACCGAATTTTTGACAAGCTGAGGATCTTTCAGCGCCGCAGAGCCCAGTATAACGCGCGAAATTCCCATTTTAAGATACTCCTCGATAGTCTCAATGCTGCGTATTCCTCCGCCTACCTCGACCTTTAATTTCGTCTTTTCGGCAACGTCGGTGTAGATTTTCGTGTTGACAGGTCTGCCCTCTTTCGCGCCGTCTAGGTCTACCATGTGTATCCACTCCGCGCCCGCCGCTTCAAACGACAGCGCAGTGTCAAGATAGCTGTCGGCAACCCTTTCGGCAGTCGCGTAGTCGCCCCTGAACAGGCGCACGCAGTTGCCGTCCTTTATATCAATAGCGGGTAAAATTACCATATTATCACCTCAAATTTATTTTTCCTCATAGCCTTCCAGCTCGCGGCAGAGAGCAAGAAAATTCTCATAAACCGTAATGGTCTGCAAATAACGGAAATCGAGAATATACCCCGAAGCGCGGTGCTTTAAAAAATCCGCGTCCCAGAGCGGCACGGCGATAAAGCCCTTTTTGTAGTCATACCTCAGCGGCTCGAATTTGTCAATATTTCCGCGGAAATATTTCACCTTTGCCATACACAGCTTGTTCACGCGGAACAGCAGTCCGATAACGTCCGTGCGCTCAACAAACGCGTCCTTAAAAATAAGGTGCTTGTGCGAGTTTTCTTTATCGGAATACCACGCGTTGTCCTCGTGCAATAACCCGTATTTATGAATAAGACGCTCCTTGTCATCCACCCTGTTCACCCCGTTTGCTTTAAATTTATATTTTATTGCGTAAAATTTAACTTTTGCGCAACGGTGTTAAATATATTTTACTAAAATCGTAATATCCGTTTCGGCAAAAACATCTTGAATTATTCCACGAACATCAATCCATTCAAGTTTGTCCAATCCGCAGCCTATTTTCGGCATTGCAAGCCTTTGTATTTTCGCTTCAAGAGCCTGTCCGCGCAAGTCCTCCAGCGACTGCCGCAGAATTTCAAGTGTCGGCTTGTGAAAGAAGCGTTCTTTTGTAACCAAATTCCCGACAACAACGCCGTTTGTTACGGTCATCAGGCAGTACCCTCTGCCTTGCCACCGCTTGGGAAATTTCGTGCTTAGCTCCTTTTTTACGCCCATTTTCGCGAATATCTTGGCGATACCCGCGCCCAAAGCAAAATCAGCGCTTATGCAATGACAAAGTGCGTAACCGCCCGACATTATCTCCTCTGCGAATAAATCGCCGCGTTCTTCGGTGAATGTCATAGCGAGTTGAACCTCCGCAGGATATTCAAGCCCGTTTCACCGCTTTTTTCGGGGTGGAACTGCGCGCCGTAGACGTTCCCCGAGAACACCAGCGCGGGCACTTTCATTCCGTAATCGCAGTAAGCCGCGACGTTTTCACTCAAGCAGTCTGCCGCAAACGAATGCACGAAATAAACGAACTCCCCTCCCCTTTCGAGCAGCGGACATTTTTCATTAAGTTCCAGCGAGTTCCAGCCGATATGCGGAACGGGCAAACCCTCGGGCTCCATCAGCTTGACCGTGCCCTTGATAAGACCCAAGCCCTCTGTTTCGCCGAATTCGTAACCTTTCTCGAAAAGCATCTGCATTCCGAGACATATTCCGAGCAGCGGCTTTTTTTGTGCTTCCTCCTTGATAACGCCGATTAGACCGCTTTCGCCGAGCATTCTCATAGCATCGGGGAAAGCCCCCACACCGGGGAGTATCAGCCTGTCGGCAGCTTTCAGGTCGTCCGCGGAGGCTGTTATCTTATTCTTAAAGCCGAGAAAGTCCAGCGCGTTCTTTACGCTGAACATATTTCCCGCGCCGTAATCAATAATTGCGATCATTTGTCTGACCTTTCTTTCAGTAACTGAAACAGAACATTTTATCATACTTGCCGAGCGTCTTGTCAAACGACGCTGCGCATTGCCGCAGACGGTGATATTCCTTTTGAGGAAAATCGCCCCAGTGCGTGTTGTAGCACCGCAAGCCGTTTCCGTTTTCGTAGAGTGAAAACTCCGTCAAAACGTCGTCGAGCAAGTCCTGTATCTTGAAAACCTGCGAATATACCAATTCATCTAAATCTTCAGCAAGCTCTGCGCCGCTGTACGGCAAATCAAGGGAATCCTTTTTCGAGTAGTATATCCCGACCGAAATATCCTCCCCCTCGCTGCCGATACACAGAACGTATGCTCCCGGCTCGTCTTGCCAGCAGAGCCATTCCTCGCGCGATTTGTTTTCCGACAGGTTAGCGAGCGCGTCCAGGAACAGTGCAGGCGCGTCGCATTGCAGATAATCGGAGTTGGTGAGAAAGCCTTGCTTTTCTCCGTGCGGAGTAAAGCAAACCTCAAACCAGCCCCAACGTATTTTGTGTATCTCAAATATGCTCATCGAATATCTCCGTTTTGTGCAACTTGATATGCTCCATGATATGCCCGATATTCCCCTCGCCCGCAAATACGCTCATATCGAAGAAGTTCTTGTCCGTGCTTATCCACAAGAGCGGATTTTTCTCCTCGCGAAGCGTTATATCGCGTTTTAGTCCTCCGACATAAACTTCAACGTATTCATCACAGAGCGGATAGGAAAAATCCATTAAATGAACTAATCGAATATCCGTTTTGTCTATTCCAGTTTCCTCGTACAACTCGCGGTAAGCCGCATTAGAACCGTTTTCGCCTTGTTCGATCTTGCCGCCGACAAAGTTATACAGCCCCTTATACGGCTCTTTAATGCGCTTACACATTAGCATTGTCCGTCTGTCGGGAGAAAAAACCGCGATAACGTTATACCCTTGCATTACAGCGTTCCCTTTGTGGAGACCGCCGCGCCGTCCGTGTTGGGGCGTGTCGCGGCTTTGAGCGCGTAGGCGAGCGCCTTGAACAGCGCCTCGATCTTGTGGTGGTCGTTCGCACCGTACTCCACGCGCAGATGCAGCGTTATCCCCGCGTTGAACGCGAACGCTCTCATAAACTCCTCGGTAAGGCAGGTGTCAAATTCGCCGACGCGTTCATTTGTAAACTCCGCGTTAAACACCAGAAACGGGCGCGCACTGATATCGAGCGCACAGAACGTCAACGCTTCGTCCATGGGAATGAACGCGCTGCCGTAGCGCATTATTCCCGACTTGTCACCGAGCGCTTCCGCGAACGCCTGCCCGAGAACGATACCAACGTCCTCGGCGGTGTGGTGCCCGTCGACGTAAAGATCACCCTTTGCGTTCACCTCAAGCCCGAACCCTCCGTGAACGCCGAGTGACGTCAGCATATGATCGAGAAAGCCTATTCCCGTATTTACGGCGACTTCACCGCCGTCCAGATCCAGCTTTACGGCAACGTCGGTCTCCTTTGTTTTTCTTGTGATTTCCGCTGTTCTTGTCATTGTTTTCTCCTTAATACAATATCGCAAATACTATAGATATGATCGAAAGCGCAAGCGATACCTCAAGAATAACCTTTATTATATTCAGATCCTTTGAAATTTTCATCAGAACGTATAATTCTTCCTTTTCGGACAATGTTTTGGACGTGCAGCGATAGTATCTCGGCTTTTTGTCCGCGTCGTCCTCTGCGGCTCTGCAAACGTCTTTCGGAAGCTCTCCGCCGTTTTTCTCCATTTCGGCGAATCTTTCATTTTCCTGCGGCGTGCATTCAGTCAAATCGACTAAACCTACGTCGGCTCTTAACTGATTATAGCTGTCGCTTGCCATTTTTAGTCCTCCCTGCGCACTTTTATGGAGTTTGCGTGCGCGGTAAGCTGCTCGCGCTCCGCTATCAGAATAATGTCGTCCGCCGCGTCGATAAGTGCGTCCTTGGTGTAATAAATGTAGCTCGAACGTTTAACAAAACTGTCTACACCAAGCGGCGAGAAGAAACGCGCCGTTCCCGAGGTCGGCAGAACGTGGTTAGGTCCTGCGTAATAGTCGCCGAGCGGCTCGGGAGAATACTGTCCGAGGAAGAGCGAGCCTACGTTGTCTAGCTTTCCGACATATTCAAGCGGATTTTCGACAACCGCTTCAAGGTGCTCGGGAGCAATCTTGTTCGCAATCTCAACCGCGTAGTCCATATCGTCGCACACGATTATGCCGCCGTAACTGTTGAGCGATTCGTCGATAATATCTTTACGCGGGAGATACGCTTTTTGGCGCTCAATCTCGGCTTGAGTTTTCTCGGCAAGATCCATGCTCGTAGTTATCATGATCGCAGACGCTAATTTATCGTGCTCCGCCTGCGACATAAGGTCGGCGGCGAGGTATTTCGGGTTCGCGGTCTCGTCGGCGAGAACGAGAATTTCACTCGGTCCCGCGACCATATCAATGTCGACCGTGCCGTAAACGAGCTTTTTCGCCGTCGCGACGAAAATGTTGCCCGGTCCGACTATCTTTGAAACGCGCGGTATCTCCTCCGTGCCGTAAGCGAGCGCCGCTATCGCCTGCGCGCCGCCCGCGAGGTAAATGCTGTCAACGCCGCAGAGCGCCGCTGCGACGAGGATATCATTGTTCGCCGTGCCGTCCTTGAGCGGAGGCGTTACCATTACGACCTCTTTTACGCCCGCGATCTTCGCGGGAATAGCGTTCATCAGCACCGACGACGGATACGCCGCCGTGCCGCCCGGAACGTACAGCCCGACCTTATCAAGACCGCGCACGCGCTGTCCCATAATAACGCCATTTTCCTCAGTCACGCAGAAGCCCTCGCGCTTCTGGCGCGTGTGAAACGCGGTGATGTTCTCGACCGCGTTCAGCATCGCGCTCACGAAATCGGGAGACTTTTCGTTTGCCGCGGTAAGCGCGTCCTGTATTGCCTCGTCGGGAACGCGGTAGTACTGCGCGTTCGGGCAGTCGAACTTCGCGGTGTATGCCTTGACCGCGCTGTCGCCGTTCGTCTTAACGTCCTCAAGTATAACCTTGACGGTTTTTTCGACCTCGGCGTTGACTTCGCCCGCACGCTTTTCGACCTCGGCGAGGAACTTCTTTTCATCTCCGTCCGCCTTTATAATCTTTATCATAATTTTTCTCCTTCGTCATTAAATCCGTCCATTTTACGAATTTTCGCGTATTCTCTCATTTTTGATGAGATCGACTATTTCCAACACACGTTCCTGCTTTAGCTTCAGACTAACCGTGTTTACGATAAGTCGCGCGGAAATTGGCGCAACGTTGCGGCAGACCTCCAGTCCGTTTTCCTTAAGCGTCGTTCCCGTTTCAACGATATCCACAATTCCATCGGCAAGCCCGACAAGCGGCGCAAGCTCGACGCTGCCCTCTATTTTCACGATATCGACGTCGATCCCCTTTTTCTCGAAATAACCGCGCGTTACGTTGGGATATTTTGTAGCAACGGTCTTAACGCCGTAGCCCGCGAAGAAATCCGTTCCCTTTTTCACAGCGAGCGCAAATTTGCATATTCCGAAGTTAAGATCGGCTATCTCATAGAACTTGCCGCCGTGCTCCATTATCGTATCTCTGCCGACGATGCCGAGGTCGCATACGCCGTGCTCAACATAAGTGATAACGTCCGCCGCTTTCGCGAGAACCACCTCGATATTTTCACCGGGGATAGACAAAATTAGCTTTCTGCCCTTGTTTCGCAGCTCTAAAACATCGTAGCCTACTTTTTCCAAAATATCAACAGCCTTACTTTCAATACGCCCCTTTGTGAGCGCAATTCTTACCTTTTTGTTCTCCACGGCTCACACCTCCTCGGACGTTATTTTTCCGTCCTTATCCACAATATCTACGCGCCCGATATTATGCTCTTTCGCGTATTTTCTCGCAAGGTCAATATGCATTTCGGGATAATTGAACACCGTTTTCCCCTCGGATATCAGCTCACCGCAATACTTTAACGCGGCAATCTCCGCGCCCTGTTCACCGAAAACAAGCACGTCGGGAGATTTCATAAACCGCGATCTGTCCTTTTGCAGAAGCACCTTTGCCGCAGCCTCAACGTTCACCGCGAAGCCGACCGCCGCCGCGTCGCGTCCGAAATCGCCGAGCAGCGTGTCATACCGTCCGCCCGACAACACGGGCTGACCGTATCCCTCTACATAGCCGCGGAAAATTATCCCCGTATAGTAGTCCTTTTTGTGAACGAGACCAAGGTCGACGCGAATTTTCTCTTCGGGAATGATGCCGCAAAGCTCCACGCAGAGTTTTTCGAGATCGTCGAGCTTCCGTCCAACGATCTCGCCGTACAGGAATTCCCTCGCTTTCCCGAAAACTTCAAATCCGCCGAATAATCTCGGCAGCTCAACAAGTGCCCTTGCCGTAGGATTATCGTACTCAAACGCCTTTAACGCGGGGAAATTTTTGTTCTCGATAGATTCGCGCATTTCCTCCGCAGTCTTTTCGTCACAGCCGTACTGCGCAATCAGCTCACGGAAAATGCCGCTGTCACCTATTTCCAGACGAAAATCCCCGTCGCACTCGGCAAGCACCTTTGCCGCAAGTACAAGTGCCTCGTAATCCGCCGCGCCGCTGTTTCCGCCAAGTATCTCAATGCCACTCTGGGCAATCTCATCGTCGCGTCCGCTGTCCTTGGGGTTTACCATAAAAATGTTCTGATTGTAGAACAGCTTTAACGGCAACTCCACGGAGCATAAACGCGTAGCCGCGAGCCGCGCTATCGGCATAGTGCTGTCGGGGCGCAGCACCATAAGCCGGTTCTTGCCGTCGACGAGCTTGTACATAGTCTCTTGCGGAAAATACCTTACCTTTCCATTAAATACGTCGTAAAACTCCAGCCCCGGGGTGATGACCTCGGAATAGCCGTAGCTCTCAAAAAGCCTTGTAACGCGTTCGGTGACCGTGCGCTTTGCGGCGCACTCCTCAAATAATAGGTCCCGTGTTCCCTCGGGAGTAAGTAAATCATTTCGTCTCAAAACCATATTTCCCTTCCATTACACTTTAGCATAACAATGTGTTAGCATGGTATTGTGCTACTATAATATAGTAGCACATTAAAACCAAATTGTCAAGCGGAGCGGAATATTTCAGGAATAAGCCCAAAAACATTCAACACTCCGCAAAACATTTAGTTGTAATTACATATCAAACAACGTAAACTGCGCCGACTGCTGATAACCGTTAAACACGCCCATTGCTTTCAGCTTTTCGATAACCGTGCTGTTTACGCCGCTTACCTGTTGTATCTCGTCGATGCTGATGCACTCGCCGCTGTCGATAGCGTCCTTTAGCTTCACCGCTGCGTTCTCACCACAGCCCGAGACTGCCATAAACGGCATTCTGAGCTTGCCGTCCTCAACCTTGTATGTGACGGCATTTGAGAGCTTTGCGTCGACAGGCAGCACCTCTACGCCGCGCATCATCATTTCGTAGATAAGCTGCAAAGCGTCAACGACGCTCTCCTCCTTAGCCGTGCGGTTCGGCATTGACCTTATTGCGCTTATCCTTTGTTTTACCGCTTCCTTGCCCTGCATTATTACCTCAAGCTCCATATTGTCGGTGTGTTTTGTGAGCGTCGCCGCATAAAACTCGGCGGGTCTGTATATCTTGAACCACGCCAGCTTGACCGCCGCCGTAACGTATGCCGCCGCGTGAGCTTTCGGGAACATATATTTGATCTTCTTGCAGCTCTCGACGTACCATTCCTCAACGTTGTGGTCTTTGAACGCCTGATATATTTCATCGTTGAACAGTTTCTTCGCATTGCCCTTTCGGGTTATCTCCATTATCTTGAACGCCATAGATGGGTCAAGCCCCTTGTGCATAAGGTAAACCATTATGCTGTCGCGCGTTCCGATAACGTTGGAAATGGTACACGTTCCGTTTTTGATAAGATCTTGTGCGTTGCCGAGCCATACGTCCGTGCCGTGCGACAGACCCGATATCTGAAGCAGATCGGAAAAGCACTTCGGCTGCGCATCGATAAGCATCTGCATTGCAAAGCCGGTGCCGAATTCGGGGATTCCCCACGTTCCGCACTGCACGCCTATATCCTCGGATTTTAAGCCGAGCGGTTCGGTCGATATGAACAGCTTATAAACCGCGGGGTCGGAGGTCGGCACGTCCGCGATCTTCATTCCCGTCATATCCTCAAGGTGCTTGTAAAGCGTCGGCACATCGTGTCCAAGCTCGTCGAGTTTTAAAATCGTATCGTGGAGCGCATGGAAGTCAAAGTGTGTCGTTATCATATCGCTCTCGGTTTTGTCGGCGGGGTGCTGAACGGGAGTAAAATCGTAGACCTCGTAATCGTTAGGTACGACGACCATTCCGCCGGGGTGCTGCGAGGTCGTTCTCTTAACGCCTGTGCAGCCGATAGACAACCGCTCCATTTCCGCGTTGTTAAAGGTTATACCGCGCTCCTCGCAGTATTTCTTAACAAATCCGAACGCGGTCTTTTCCTGAACGGCAGAGATAGTTCCCGCCTTGAAAACGTGATCCTTGCCGAACAATTCCTCGGTGTAGCGGTGAACCTTGCCTTGAACTTCACCCGAGAAGTTAAGGTCTATATCGGGTGCCTTGTCGCCCTTAAAGCCGAGGAACGTCTCAAACGGGATATCATGTCCGTCGCGTATCATATCAATATCGCAGTGCGGACACTTCTTCGGCGGCAGATCGAAGCCCGACTGAACAGAGCCGTCCGTAATGAATTCGTTATAGCGGCACTTCGGGCAGCGGTAATGCGGGGCAAGCGGATTGACCTCCGAAATTCCTGACATTATCGCGACAAACGACGAACCTACCGAACCACGCGAGCCGACCAGATATCCGTTGTCCTCGGAGTACTTGACCAGCTTTTGCGCGATCATATAAAGCACCGAGAAGCCGTACTTGATTATCGCGTCAAGCTCCTTTTGCAAACGCTTTTCAACTATCTCCGGCAGCTTGTCCTCGTATGCATACCACGCATTTGCTCTGCCCCAGCAAAGATCCTGAAGCTCCTGTTCCGCGCCGTCTATCGACGGCGTGTACGTTCCCTTGGGAATAGGCCGAATATCGTCGTCTATCATATCAGCAATGGCGTTCGTGTTTGTAACAACGACCTCGAACGCCTTTTCCTTGCCTAGATACTCAAATTCCTTTAACATTTCGTCTGTGGTGCGCAGATAGAGCGGCGCCTGATTGTCCGCGTCCTTGTACCCCTGTCCTGCCTGTAAAATTGTGCGGAAGATGCTGTCCTCCTTGTCCTTAAAGTGAACGTCACAGGTCGCAACGCACTTTTTCCCGAGCCTGTCCGCGAGGTCGACGATACGCTTGTTCAACATACGCAGTCCCTCCTCGTCGGGAACACGCCCCTCGCGCACAAGGAACTGATTGTTCGCGATCGGCTGGATTTCCAGATAATCGTAAGTCGCGGCAATCTGCTCAATCTCCTCTTGCGTCTTGTTGTCAAGTATAGCGCGGAAAAGCTCGCCCGCCTCGCAAGCCGAGCCGATTATCAGACCCTCGCGGTGCTTCTGCAGCTCCGAAAGCGGTATACGCGGCTTCTTGTAGAAGTAATTAAGGTTCGACAGCGAGACCAACTTATACAGGTTCTTTAATCCCTCTTTATCCTTCACGAGAATTATCATATGGTACGGCGGCAGTTTCTTCGGGTCAACGCCGCCGAGTATGCCGTTTAGGTCGCCAAGCTTTTCCAGATTGCCGAGCTTGCCCGCATCGGACAGCAGTCGCTGAAATATCGCCGTGAGCATTTTCGCGTCGTCAATGGCGCGGTGATGATTGAAGTCGCCGAGCTTGTACTGCTTGGCAACGGTATCCAGCTTGTGGTTTTTAAGATTGGGCAGCGCGGCTCTGCACAGCGCAACAGTATCAACGGAGCTGTACCTGTACTCGACGCCCTGACGTTCGCACGCCGCCTTGATAAAGGACGTATCGAACGATGCGTTATGCGCGACAAGTACTGAGTTCCCGACAAATTTCAAGAAATCGTCAAGCGCCTTTTTCTCGTCGGGAGCTTCTGCCACCATATCGTCGGTAATGCCCGTGAGGTTAGTTATCTCCTCGGGAATGGGCACTCCCGGGTTTACAAACGACTGATATTCCTCAGCGATCTCGCGGTTCACGAGCTTGACAGCGCCGATCTCGGTTATCCTGTTGTTTACAGGCGATAATCCCGTGGTCTCAAGATCGAACACAACTATCTCGCCGTCAACGGGATAATCGCAGCAGCCCGAGATAAGTGAACCGCTGTCGTTTACGAAATACGCCTCAACGCCGTAGATCATCTTCATGACCTTTTCGTCCTTGTTGATCTTCTCAATAGTGTTCATTGCCTCGGGATACGCTTGCAAATTGCCATGGTCGGTTATCGCGACAGCTTTATGCCCCCACTCGTGAGCCTGTTTTATCAGCTCGGCGGCGGGAGTTATCGCGTCCATATCCGACATATTGGTATGCATGTGAAGCTCCACGCGCTTCTGTTCTGCGGTATCCTTGCGCGACTGCGTTGTAACGCCCGCAATAGAGTTCGGACGGATATTCAGCGCCTTTGCAAACGTGTCATACTCGAACTTTCCCGAAACAAGAATTGATTTTCCCGACGCGATACTTCTCTTTACCGCGTCGGTATTCTCCACGCCTGTGATAATCTTCAATATCTGCGAGGAGGTTCTGTCCGAGAAATACGCGGTGAATATCAGCGTTTTTCCGTCACGTGAGGTGCGCTCGTCCGTCTTGAACACGGTACCCCAGACCGTCGCCTCGTCCTGATCTCCAAACGGCTCGGACATAGGCGCGGGAGGATCGAAGTTGCCCTTTCCGTAAAACAGCTTTGCGGTATCACCGAAGTGCTCGTTCTCGAAGCCGAGTATGATTTCGGTCGGCTCGGCGAGGAACTGCGGCTTTCTGGAACGCGCCCCGCCCGAGTAGCCTCCGCCCGCTCCGTTCTCGCGCAGAGGCAGCGGAACGTCGTCGGAAACGGAAACCTTCGCGACAGGCGTGCTCTGCTCCTGCTGAATATATTCGTCAACATCAAGCTCGTTATCCGAGGACAGTATTACGGTTATGTTTTTGCCGAAAAATCCATGAACAAACGTTTCTATCTTCTTCTCCATTCCCATACCGGTCAGAAGATTTTTTCCACCGTTTTTCAGGGTAAGTTCGTAGGTGCTGTCGTCGTTGGACAGCTCCGCGCCGTCAAAATAACCGTTTACTGCAATATTCCTTCTTTTTAAAAGTTCGATAACATCAAATATGTACTCGTCGCTGAACAGGCTGATGTGATATTTCGGGTAAAGCGTGACATTCGTTTTGTCAAGCTCGTCCGAAATGACGTCGGACGCCGCGAGCAGCTCCGTCATTGGCACAAGCTCGTCCAACTCCAGATTTATGTTAAGCATATTTTTCGTCTCGTCGCGCATAATTTTCAGCACGCGCCCCTTGCCTACGACCTCGGGCAGACTTATATTTTCCAGCAGATCAAACAACGTCGCACTCATTAAAATTTCCTCTCTTACAGCTTTTCAATTTCCTTTTTAAGTTCCTCTAAAATCTTGTCCTCGGGAACTTTACGCAAGACCTTTCCCTTTGCGAAAATCAGCGCTTCGCCGTCACCTCCCGCAATACCGATATCGGCTTCACGTGCCTCGCCCGGACCGTTCACCGCGCAGCCCATGACCGCAACCTTTATCGGCTTGTCAATTCCGCGCAGCATCTCCTCGACACGGTTTGCCAAAGGTATCAAGTCGATTTTGGTGCGTCCGCACGTCGGACAGGAAACCAATTCCGCGCCGCCGCCAATTCCGCACGCTCTGAGAATATCACGCGCGGCATACACCTCTTTTATCGGGTCGGCGGTAAGCGTTACGCGGATAGTATCGCCAATTCCATCGCACAGCAGCGAGCCTATCCCGACCGCCGATTTCAGTACGCCCATACACTCCGTTCCCGCCTCGGTAACTCCAAGGTGCAGCGGGTAGTCCGTTTTTTCCGCAAGCAGTCTGTAAGCCGCAATCATTCGTCGAACGTTTGACGATTTAATGCTTATCACGATATCGTCAAAATCGCAGCCGTTAAGCAGCTTGACGTGTCCGAGAGCGCTCTCGGCAAGCGCTTCAGGGGTGGGGCTTCCGTATTTTTCCAACAGCTCACGCTCCAGTGAACCCGAATTTACACCTATCCGTATCGGAACGCCGTTTTTGCGGCAAGCGTCGGCGACTGCCCTTACCTTATCCGCGCCGCCGATATTCCCGGGGTTTATGCGAACCTTATCAACTCCCGCTTCAACGCATGCAAGCGCAATTTTATAGTCGAAATGTATATCCGCGACGATTGGCACGGAAACCGCATTTTTCAGAGCAGTTATCAGCGACACGTTCTCTATTGCGGGAACAGCCGCGCGAATTATCTCACAGCCCGCTTTTTCAAGCTCAATCGCCTGTTCCACGCTCTTTTTAACATTATCGGCGGGAATGCTCAACATTGACTGAACATAGATATTCCCGTCACCAAGCGTAAAATTACCAACTTTTACCTTTTTCAATTAAATCCTCCTGTTGCCAGCTTTACAATGTCATTAAACGTCACTACGACCATAAGCAGCATAAGCAGCGCAAATCCAACGAAATGCACCATACCCTCGACCTCCGGCTTTACGGGCTTTCTGCGGATCGCTTCGACTATCAGGAACACGAACCTCGCGCCATCCAGTGCGGGTATAGGCAGAAGATTGAACACTCCGACGTTAATGGTTATCAGCGAAACAATGCTCATAAAATCGGAGAACGTATACTCGCGCACTGCTTCGGAAATGACCGTTCCTACGCCTATAGGACCAGACAGATCGTTCAGCCCGTATTTTCCGCGCAGCATATCCACAAGCGTCATTATGATGATACGCGCCGTCGAGCAGCTCTCGCGGAAACCCTCCACGACAATGTTTGTGAAGTTCTTTTCAAGGCGATAAACGTAAAAATCGAAATATATGCCGTTTGTGCCGTTCTCGTTTTCGGTAGTCATAAATTCAACGTCTTTGAGAGTGACTTTCTCGCCGTTGCGTTTCACAACAAAATCGAACACAAGATTTCCGTTTGCGTTCTTGCGGTCGCTGCTCTGGAGCTTGTAGGTCACGTCCGAAATGGAAAAAACCGTCATTCCGTCAACGCTCAGAATTTCATCGTCTTTCATAAGATAATTGCTCGAAACGCTTTGTTCTCGGAACTCGACGATAGTAGTCGATGCTATCGCCGAAGACGTCAAAAGCGAAACGACGACCACGATATACCCGAGTATCAGGTTCATAAGCGGCCCTGCAAGAATGACTATCATTCGCTGCCAGACGGGTTTTCTGTTGAACGCTCGCGGATTTGAATCAGCAGCGATCTCACTCTCGGCATAGCCGCCGTCCTCACCCTCGAACGAGCACGAGCCGCCTATCGGCAGCGCGCGGATAACGTACTCGGTCTCTTTGCCCTTTTTACGCAGAATTACGGGTCCCATTCCGAGCGCGAACTCCTTGACGTAAATACCGCAGAGCTTCGCGGCGATAAAATGCCCGAACTCGTGCAGTAAAATTATAAAACAGAATACAAGAATTGCTATTACAATAGGCATATTTACTCTCCATACTTTTCGGGACGCGCTTATCGAAAGCGTCTCCCAAGCACATAATTTTCCGCCGCCGCCTGTGTTTCAAGTATGTCGTCAAGCGACGGATCTTTTGTATAATGTACCTCCGAAAGCGCGGCATTGACCGTCTCTCCTATTTCGAGGAATTTAATTTCATCGTGCAAAAACAGCGAAACCGCCGCTTCGTTGGCGCAGTTTACGATACACGGGGCGTTCCCGCCCATTGCTATCGCCTTTCTTGCGGCGGCAAGACAGGTAAATGTTTCCTCGTCCGCGCGTCCGAACGTAAGCTCGCCAACGTCGAACAGCGAGAGCTTTTTTGCGGGGCACGGCAGTCTTTTCGGGTAGGTCAGCGCCAATTGAATGGGCAGCCGCATATCCACGCTCCCAAGCTGCGCGATGACCGCGCCGTCCTCGAACTCTACCGCCGAATGTATAATGCTCTGCCGCTGTACCACGATCTCTATCTGCTTGGGCTCAGCGCCGAACAGCCACACTGCTTCGATAAGCTCTAGCCCTTTGTTCATCAACGTTGCGCTGTCTATGGTTATCTTCGCGCCCATAATCCAGTTCGGGTGTTTGAGCGCCTGCTCCTTTGCAACATTTGCCAGTTCTCCGCGTTTTTTCCCGTAGAACGGTCCGCCCGAGGCAGTCAATATTATCTTGGAAAAGCGGTTCTCCCCCGCTCCCATAAGGCACTGGAATATCGCAGAATGCTCGCTGTCTATCGGCAGCAGTCGAACGCCGTGCCGTTTCACGGCATCGGTAACGAGTTTTCCGCCCGCAACGAGCGTTTCCTTGTTTGCCAGAGCGACGTCGTTTCCTGCTTCTATCGCAGAAAGCGTAGGCAGCAGACCGACCATTCCCACAACCGCGTTCACGACGCGTCCGCATTTCAGCGCCGCAAGCTCGCGCAGCCCTTCAATACCCGACAGCACCTTGATATCCGTATCAGCAAGGCGCGCCTTGATATCGTTAAAATATTTCTCGTCCGCGATTGCAACATATTCGGGTCTGAATTCCCGCACCTGCCGCTCCAGAAGCTCAGTGCTGCTGTTAGCGGACAAAGCCCTCACTCTTATATTATGCGCACGGCAGACGTCTAATGTCTGCGTACCTATCGAACCCGTTGACCCGAGCAATACTATGTCATTCATATTGTAACCCGAATTCCTTTCAAATTGCGCGTTATCCGTTGAACAAAATCGCCCATTCAAACGTATGAATGGGGATTTTTCGTTATTGCATTATCGGAGAAAGAAATTTAAACACCACATACAAAAACGGCGCGACGAACAGTACGCTGTCAAATCGGTCAAGAACACCGCCGTGACCGGGCATAAGGTTGCCAAAATCCTTAACGTTGTACTGACGCTTGATAACGGACGCAGACAAATCCCCCAAAACGCCCACACCGGACGCGACCATTCCCACGGGGATAAGCACCGCGTAGTTCATCTTAATGTCAGTCGGAAGAATGAGATTATAGACAAGACACTGCACCGCAACTACCACTCCGACGGTAACGATGCCTCCGATAAGTCCCTCGACCGTTTTCTTCGGGCTTATCTCCGGACAAAGCTTGTGCTTGCCGAGGAACGTTCCCACAAAATACGCTCCCGAATCCCCGAACCAAGCGCAGAACAACAGATACACCACCATAAACACACCGGGGTAGAAATCCCATGTTGGGTCGAGATAGCGGATATAGACGATACAGCTCAGTGACGCGGGAATTACTAACGCCGCGCTTCCGCAAGTCGCGATGTTCTCGAACTTGACAGTTTTATAGCAGAAAAGCATTATTGACAGAAGTATCAGAACGTATACGAGATAAACGGGTACAGACAAACGATTCAGCACCGGTATATTGTACAAAAACGGCACTATAAGCGAAAAAAACACGCAAAACCAGCAAAGTCCCTTATGATTTTCGCATTTTACGGCATGAACTATCTCCCATGTTCCGATCGCTCCGAAAATCGACAGCACCGACATATACAGCCATTTGTTGTCGAAAAACAGAATGCTCACACCCACCACTATACCGACGAATGCGGTCACAATTCTTTTGAGCATAAATTTGCCTTTCCGTTGAATACTAAATGCCGCCGAATCTGCGGTGTCTTCCCACATATTCACGTATTGCGTATTCAAGATCTTTTTTTGTAAAATCCGGCCAAAGTACGTCCATAAAAACAAACTCGGCATACGCGACCTGCCATATTAAGAAGTTTGACAAGCGCTGTTCCCCGCTCGGGCGTATCACCAGATCGAGCGGCGGCATTTCTCTTGTGTAGAGATATTCCCCGATAAGCTCCTCGGTTATATCCTCCGCCGACAGCTTTCCCAAAACGCAATTTTCGGCTATCAGCTTTGCGGCATTGCATATTTCCGCTCTGCCGCCGTAGTTCAGCGCTATCCCTACAATAAAGCCCGTGTTGTCCTTTGAGGTCTGCATAATGTCTTCAAGCTCGTCGCGGATATCCTTGTCAAACGGCTCTGTATCGCCGAGTATGATAATGCGGATATTCTCATCCGCCGAAGCGCGTATATCCTTTAGGTACCGCCGCAGCAAGTCCATTATGCCCTTTATCTCATCAGACGGTCTGCGCCAGTTCTCCGTAGAAAAAGCGTAGAACGTCGCGCATTTCACACCAAGCTCACGGCACCAGTTTATCGTTTTCTTGAATACCGCCGCCCCCTGATTATGACCGAAATTACGCGGCATTGCGCGCTTTTTCGCCCAGCGCCCGTTTCCGTCCATAATAAAGCCGATGTGCTGTGGAACATTCTCCATCAAATCGCCATGATCTCCTTATCCTTTTCCTCGCCTATCTTGTCTATCTGCTCAATAAACTTATCAGTGAGCTTCTGAATGTTCTTCTCCGCTTCCTTAACGTCGTCCTCGGTTATCTCGTTAGCCTTTTTCTTCGCCTTGATCTTGTCGATACCATCGCGGCGCACATTGCGAACTGCCACCTTGCTCTCCTCGCAGATCTTGCTCACCTGCTTGCAAAGCTCCTTACGTCTGTCCTCCGTAAGCTGCGGGAACGCGATGCGCAAAACGCGCCCGTCGTTCGTCGGATTGATACCCAGATCGGACGCCTGAATAGCCTTTTCAATGGGCTTCAACTGCGAAGCGTCATACGGTGAAACAACCAGAATTCTTGCCTCGGCGACCGAAATGGACGCCATCTGATTTATCGGAGTAGCCGTTCCGTAGTAGTCTACAGTAATCCTGTCTAGAACCGTCGGGTTCGCTCTGCCCGCACGGATAGTTCCAAGCTCGTTTTCAAGCGCTGTAATGCACTTGCCCATTCTTTCCTTTGTATTGTCAATAACTTCTTTCATAGTATTTCTCCAATCTGCAATATTTATTTATGCTTTGTGACCAGCGTGCCCACTGTTTCGCCCATAACCGCGTCGTAGATATTATCTGGGCGGCTGAGGTTGAACACGATTATCGGGATATTGTTTTCAGTACAAATCGCGGCAGCTGCGCTGTCCATGACCTGTAAACGTTTTACCAGTACTTCGTGGTGAGTGATGACATCGTACTTAACCGCGTCGTGGAATTTTTTTGGGTCCTTGTCATAAATTCCATCGACCATTGTCGCTTTTAAGATAACGTCGGCTTTGAGCTCCGCAGCTCTTAACGCCGCAGCGCTGTCCGTCGAGAAGAACGGATTTCCCGTGCCGCACCCGAAAATGACGATCCTGCCTTTTTCAAAATGCCTCAGCGCCTTTCCGAGAATAAACGGCTCGGCAACCTGTTGCATGGTTATCGCCGTCTGTACGCGAACCGTACAGCCGAGACCCTCCAGCACGTCCGCAACTGCCAGCGCATTCATGGTCGTCGCGAGCATACCTATATGGTCAGCGCGTGCCCTGTCGGCGCTGTTGGAGCTTCTGCCTCGCCAGAAATTTCCGCCGCCCACGACAATGCCTATCTGCGCACCCGCCTCCGCCGTTTTTTTGATACTGCGGCAGATATTTTCGACAGTTGGCATATCCAAACCCATTTCTCTGTCGCCCGCAAGCGCCTCTCCGCTTAATTTCAGCAGAACACGCTTATACCTCAGCGTTCCAACATCACTCATCACATTACCTCCCCGAGATCAATAGTCCAGAACCCTTATTCTACCCAAAATCTTTGCTCCGTCGGACACCTTTTCGCAAGCGTCCAACGTATCCTTCTCGGACATCACGCCCGTGACAAACGCAAGCTCGTTCTCGGGCTGTTTTTTGGATGATAAGTATTCAACATTGCCGAAGAGAGCTTTAATAACCGCCTTTGTTACCTCGGTGCTATCCGCGGAGAGTCTAATGTAGTTCGCGCAAGTGAACCTCTCGAACGGACGGATGAACGACTGCTCACTGTCCGTCCACGTAAGCGAACGCGAGGTATCGGAGTGTTTCACCGCCGAAATAATATCGGATACCACGGCGCTCGCCGTCGGGAGCTTTCCTGCGCCCTTGCCGTAGAACACCACATCGCCCGTAGCGTCTCCGCGCACCAATATCGCGTTGAACACGTCGCTTACACCTGCGAGCTGGCTTTCGTCCTTGATGACCGCAGGGAAAACTCCGATCGAAATCTCGTTTCCGTCCTCGCGGCGAGCGCAGCCGATAAGCTTTATCTTTGCGTCGTAGCTGTCCATGTATTCAACATCCTCGAGCGTTACCTTAGTAATGCCCTCGGTGTGTACGTTATCGGGGTAAACGTGCTTTCCGAACGCCAGCGACGCCAGTATGCAGATCTTTCTGCAAGCGTCGATACCCTCCACGTCCGCGGTGGGGTCGTGTTCGGCGTAACCGAGCTCTTGAGCGATTTTCAGTGCTTCCTCAAAGCCCATTCCGTCACGTATCATCTTCGTCAGGATGAAGTTCGTCGTGCCGTTGAGAATGCCTGCGATCTCGTCTATCTCGTTCGCCTCAAGGCAAGCGTGAATTGGCTTGATGATCGGAATACCGCCACCGACGCTCGCCTCGAAAAAGAAGTTGACGTTCTTCTCCTTTGCGATATTCAGCAACTCCGCGCCCTTTGCCGCAACAAGCTCCTTATTTGAGGTAACCACGCTTTTCTCCGCTTCCAGCGCAGACTTAACGTACCCATACGAGAATTTCAATCCGCCTATTACCTCGGCGATAACGCTTACTTCGGGATCGTTCAGAATTATGTTAAAATCCTTGACGAACTTTTCCGCGAACGGACTGTCAGGGAAATCCCTCACGTCCAGTATATATTTAATGTCAAGCGGCTCGCCGGCTTTCTTTTCCAGATTTTCCCTATTCTTGTAGAAAACCTCAACGGTTCCCGAGCCTACCACGCCATAGCCCAGAACGGCTATTTTTGCCATATTTATACAATCCTTTCCTTTTGATTTTATATCTATCATCTTATTATACCACAATATCAACAATATTGCAAGTATTTTTTGGCAAATATTATACAATATCTATACAGCAACAATTATACAACAAAATGAGAATTATTTCAAGTACTTTATGAAAAAATCCCGCACCTGTCGGAGCGGGAAATATTTCAGTTTTTGCTTGCAGCCGTTATTCTGTCGGAGCACTTTAACAATGCAGTCAAGAAAAGTATTATCCCCGCACCCGTGAGTATATGCCCTATTCCAGCGATACCGGAAATAGCCGCGTCCGCACCCTTGGAAAGCTCCGTGCCGAGAACCTGCGTTACACCGCGCACCGCCATCATCACTGCCGATATCGGCACTCCGATGTTATACACGATTATAAACGATTTGAACGTCTTTTCCTTCTCCAGTGAACTGCCCTTAGCGAACAGCGCCGCAATCAGAAACACAGCCATTCCCAACATAAACAGGTGCGTATGTACCTTGCCGAGCGCAGTTTCGCCGAGATAATTGTTGAATTTCGTAAACTCGCGGTAAAAAACGCCGCCCGCAAGCGCCGCGACCGCGTAGATCAACGAAGCGTTAAGACATTTCTTCATAATAACCTCCCACTATGATTTCTTTTCGATAACGACTGTTTTGTCGAATTTTCTATCCCAGAAAATGAACCGAGCCTCCGCGCCGTCCTTTTCGATCACCTTTTTGTAATAATCGGCAAGCGCGGGTGCAGCAAACAGCTCGGCAACAGGCTTCTCCTCAACCTCTGACTTGGATTTCAATCCGCTGCTCAATAACGTTTTCGTCTCCCCCACATAGATAGACGCGGAGCATATTTCATTTTTCAGCACTGCTGTGAGCGTTTCGGCGAACGAATTAAAGTTGCTCTCACACAGGCTGTCGCAATCCTCTTCCCCGAAATAAAGGAAAATGCCGCATTCGCTGTCGATAAAAACCGTCCTGTCGGAATTTGGCGCGAATATCGTCACACAAACCGCAAAACCGTCCAGATAAGCAAACCCCTCATCCCCTTGGCGGTGAACCTTGTAGTTACAGCTTAGCCCGTCAAGCAGTTTCCTTATCTCGGGCAGAACGTTCAATGTATTAAATTCCTTGTTCATCAAATCACTTCTTTTCTATTTTGACCGTCTTGTCAAATTTCGGGTTCCAGAATTTAAAACGAACCTCAATGTTTTCATCTTCATCAGCCCACGCTTCCGAGTACTCCTCGATAAGTCGGGAAACGGGAACGGCAAAGTACTCGCCGAACCTTTTGCATTCGTTCGACTTTGCCCCGAGACAGCCGCCGAATTGCCGCCCCTCCCCGCTAAACTTCCCGACGCTGCAGAGTTCATTGCTCATTATACCTCTGATCGTTTTGCAAAGCTCGTGAAAGCACTCCTCATCAGGCGAATAATGACAATGCCAATCTTCGCCGAAAAACAGCGATATTTCGTCCTGAAAATCAATAAACATTGTCCTCTCGGTATATGGGTTGGGTATCTCCACGGAAACCTCGTCGTTTTTCAGGTAGGAAAAATAGTCCTCGTCATTTTGGTGTAGCGTGTACCTGCACCCGAGACCGTCAAGCAGAGCGCATATATCTTCCAATCTCACAACGGGAACACAACTCCTCACAGCTCCACTCCCCTTTAAAAAATGCGGCAAAACATAAGCATTCGCCCCGTTACGCCGCATTTAAACATCTTTTACTCGCCGCAAAGCTCCTTGTACAAGCCAATGTAGAGTTTAGCGGATGTCGCCCAGCTGAAATCGGCTTTCATCGCGCGCGTAATCAGCTTCGACCAATCGCTGCGGTTGTCGTAGTATTCCTTGGCGCGTCTTATAGCAGTCAGCATATCGTGAGCGTTGTAGCTCTGGAACGTGAAGCCGATACCGTTGTCGCCCGCGTCGACAATACTGTCTTTCAAACCGCCCGTAGCGCGTACAACGGGGATAGTTCCGTATCTTGCCGCAATCATCTGCGCAAGTCCGCAAGGCTCGCTCTTGGACGGCATAAGAAAGATATCCGCACCCGCGTACAGTCTCTTGGCAAGAGCTGGGTTATAACCGCGGTAGAAACCTACCTTATCTGGATAACGCCAGTGCATTTCCTGGAAGAAATCCTCATATTGACGCTCGCCTGAACCGAGTATCATCACCTGAACGTCGGTAGCGATTATCTCGTCAAAAACATATTTTACCAAGTCAAAGCCTTTATGATCGGCAAATCTCGAAATCATTGCGATACACGGGATATCGTACTGCGGCATTCCGAATTCCTCAAAAACAGCCGCCTTGCACGCCGCCTTGCCCTTGTGGTTCTTGGCGGAGAATTTTGCCGCGATAGTATTGTCGGTCTCGGGATTGTACAAATCGATGTCGATACCGTTCAGGAAACCGCAAGTCTTGTACTGCTTGTTGCGCAGTATCCTGTCGAGACCGTGCGAGAACCACGGGTCGAGTATCTCGATCGCGTAGGTCGGCGAAACGGTAGTAACCTTGTCCGCCATCTCGATAGCACCTTTCATAAAGTTAATATCCTTGTCGTACTCAATAATATTAACGTTATGCGGAGGAATGCCTACGATATCCTTTACAAGGTCGAGACCGTACTGTCCCTGATATCCGATATTGTGAATGGTGAACACGTTTTTGATATCTCCGAATCCCCATTCGTTCTTGTAAAAAAGGTTGTAATAAACGGGTATCAAAGCGCACTGCCAGTCGTTGGAATTGATGATTTGCGGATGGAAGTCAATATGACGGAGCATTTCCAGTACAGCGCGGCTGAAAAAAACATATCTCTCCGCATCGTCATAGTAACCGTACAGTCCGCTGTCGCGCTTAAAATAGTACTCGTTATCGAGAAAGTAATAAGTAACGCCGTTTGCCTCCTGTGAAAAAACTCCGCAATACTGACTTCTCCAACCAACAGGTACGGTAAAGTTGGTGATAAAGTGCATTTTCTCTTTCTGCTCGGGTTTTATGGTATTAACATAATACGGCATAACGACGCGCGCGTCGTGACCCGCCTGAACCAAAGCTTTGGGCAGAGAACCCGCAACGTCGGCAAGTCCGCCGCTCGCCGCAAAGGGTAATGCTTCGCTTGCTGCATATAAAATATTCATAACTCCGACCTCCGATCGTTAAAGGCAATGCAGAATTGCATTGTCAAAAAAATTCATCATATTTATTATATCACTATTTGTCCGAAATTGCAAGAGGATTTTGGCATTTTTGTAAAAAAGAGTATATATTTTGTGCGGCGTTGAAATTCGCCGCACAAGATTTATTGTTTTACAAAATATCAGCTTCTCGGGATAACCGCAGCTACCGCGCCCGCAAGCTGGCTGATAGGCATCGTCTGCAAGTAGATCTTGCCAGGGCCCGTTACGACTGTATTGAACAAGCCCTCGCCGCCGAACAGCGCGTTTCCGATACCCTTTACGGTCTGAATATCCATGGTGCACGTCCCTGTCATTGCCGCGAGATAGCCGGTGTCGATAACCATCTGCTGACCCGCCTGAAGATCGTACTCTACAACATAGCCGTCGATCTCGACAAGCGCAATGCCTTTACCGTGCAGACGCTGCATGATGAAACCCTCGCCGCCGAAGAAACCCGCACCGATTTTTTTCTGGAACGCGATAGAGAACTCGACGGAAGGCTCGGACGCAAGATAGCCGCCCTTCTGAACAATCATATCACCCTGGCTGATGTCGAAAGGAATTATCGAACCCGGAACGCTCGACGCGAACGCGATCATACCCGGACCGCCCTCGGAGGTGTATGTATTCTGGAACATAGATTCGCCGGAGAACATCTTGCTGAACGCCTTGCCTATTCCACCTGTGCCGGTCGCCATTTTCATATTCGGCGTCATCCATGACATTGCGCCCTTTTGACACATTACACTCTCTCCGCCCTCAAGATAAACCAGTGCGACGGGTAACGGTTCACCCTTAATTTCGTATCTCATAATTTTAGCTCCTTAAAATTTTTTTCAACGGTTTAACCGCTGTAATACCATTTGGACGTGATTTCACACAATTATCACTTACCCTTATTATTATACAGTAATATCAAAGCATTGTCAAGCATGAGAAACTATTTTGTTCATTCCTACAAATTCCGAGGCGTTTTTTTGGATATTTTTTAAACTCTGCGGCTGCTGACTATTATAAAATAGAGCGCTGTTGTAATCAGCGTAAACGATATTCCTCTGCCGAAAAAAACAATTGCCGATATACATATAACCGAGAACGCCGCACCGATAATTTTCATAACACCATCGATCTTTTCGGGGCGGCAGGTACAGATAAGAAGCAGCTTCAGCAGCCCTGCGCCGTCAAGCTCGCCTATCGGCAGCAGATTGAATATTCCCGTGAACAAGTTTATAGCTGCGGCTTCGGGCTGACCATAATTCCGGAAAAATACAGCAATTACGAAATTTGCCGCACATCCCGCGCATAATATAAGCGCCTTTACAAGCGGCCTAGCGTATTCCGTCCGCGACGAAGATATGCGTACTCCCGCGCCGTAAAACGTAATATCGTCGGCATAGATCCCAAATATTGACATAATCAGCATGTGCGCCAGCTCATGCAGCGCGCACGCTGACAGCGCCGTTATCCCGAATCCTGTCGTATCAAGCAGCAGGAAAAGCGCAATTACGGCAAAAAAAGAAAAATCCAGCCGCAGTACGGTTTTATGTATTTTCAACTCAAGCATATTTAATTGTATGCACTGCTTGGACAAAAAAGAACCAAAGCCGCCCGACGCATTTTCTTAAGCGTTGGGCGGCTATATAGTCAGATAAATTCTGCGATCTTCGTGCCCATTTCCGAGCAGGAAACGAGCGTCATTCCGTCGCTCATGATGTCTCCGGTGCGGAAGCCCGCTTCAAGAACGCTGTTTACGGCGCTCTCCACCGCGTCTGCTTCCTTATCGAGCTTGAACGAATAGCGCAGCATCATCGCCGCTGAAAGGATAGTCGCAATCGGGTTCGCCTTGTTCTGCCCCGCGATATCGGGCGCTGAACCACCGCTCGGCTCGTACAAGCCGAAACTTGTCTCGTTCATGCTCGCGCTTGCCAACATACCGATAGAGCCCGTTATCATCGAAGCCTCGTCCGACAAAATATCGCCGAACATATTCTCCGTTACCATAACGTCGAACTGCGCAGGGTCTTTAACAAGCTGCATTGCGCTGTTGTCGACAAGCATGTGCTCGAGTCTGACCTCGGGATAGTCCTTTGCTACCTCCTCAACTACCTTTCTCCACAAACGCGAGCTGTCGAGGACGTTCGCCTTGTCGACACTCGTCACTTTTTTGCGACGCTGCATCGCGACCTCAAACGCCTTTTTCGCGATACGGCGTATCTCGGGCTCGCTGTATTCAAGAGTATCGACCGCGACCGTAACGCCGTCACGATCCTCAGTGAAACGCTTTCCGAAGTACAGACCGCCCGTTAATTCGCGCATAATCAGCATATCAAAACCCTTTGCGCTTATCTCCTTTTTCAGCGGACACGCGTCGGAAAGCTGCTTAAACAGCAAGCACGGGCGTAAGTTCGCGAACAGCCCGAGCGCCTTACGAAGCCCGAGCAGACCCGCCTCGGGGCGGAGGTTCGCTGGGAGCTTGTACCACGGAGAGGTTGTCGTGTCGCCGCCGATACTGCCCATAAGTACCGCGTCCGCAGCTTTGCAGCGCTCGATCGTCTCGTCCGTAAGCGGCACGCCGTTCGCGTCTATCGAACAGCCGCCCATAAGGAGCTGCTCGTAATTAAATTTGTGACCGTATTTCTTGGCGACCTTATCAAGCACCTTCATTGCCTCGGTAACAATTTCAGGTCCGATGCCGTCACCCTTGATCACTGCAATATTTTTTTCCATATTGACCACCCTTTCAATTTTTAATAAATCAGCTTTGAGGGTATGGTTCTATACCCAGTGAATACCGCACCTCCTTAATCGTATCCTCGTCCGAGAGGCCGTAAGGAAACGGATCGCAATCCTCCATGGCGTTCATTCTTACCATATCCTCCGTGTCGGCGTATTCCAACACAATAAACGGCTTTTCGGCAAACAAAACTTCGTCAATGCGGTAAAATCCGTTTTGAAACTTATAGAGCGGGCGGTTTGAACACCACGTTTCTTTAACGTCTTCTCCGAATAAGGAGGTTTCTTGCATGTATGTAATTTCGGTATCCACAATCTCGCAGCCAAGCTCCAACATAATTTGTTCAACAAAATCTTTACGCTTTTCAAACTCGGCACGGAGTACCGTAGTATAACCCCACATTTTACCGCTCCTCCAAAAATTCGGGCGGAACAGATTTCGTAAGCCAGACTCCGTTCTCGGAGAGATAAAATTTATAGCCCGCACGGAACATTTTCCCCGAGTGAACGAAGAAAATATGCGGTTTCCCGTGGCGTGCGCCGACCTTTTCGGCGGTCTCCCTGTCCTTGGAGAGATGAACATGCAGCCGTGACATAGGCTTCAATCCCTCTTTGCGGATAGCGGCGGCAAAGCGCTCGCCCGTTCCGTGAAATAGCTGCTCCGGCGGCTCGGCTTCTTTCAGCTCGACGTCAACGTTTATTGAATGCCCCTGATTGGCACGGATAAGCGTTTTATCCTCACTGAAGCTATACCGCTGCTTGTTATCCGTTCTGACAATTTCTTCCAATATTTCCATATCAAGCCCGTAACCCTTGGTTCTGTTTATCCCGTCGATGAGCTCCTCAACACTTGCCCAACCGTGTTCGTCGAGCGAAATGCCGATAGCTTCGGGCTTATGCCGCAGTATCAAGCTGATGAAAACGCTTGTTTTCTTCAAATCTTTCATAGTTAAAAATCAATCGTATAAATAACCATTATTACATCGCCAAACTTTCGGCTTATGGCGGTTTTGCGCTCGGTAAAGCCGAATTTCTCATAAAATCTCCGCGCGGACAGATTTTTTTCTGCAGTATCGAGCACCGCGCTTTTGTAACCCTTGCCGCGCATTTTCCGCAGCGTATGCGAGAGCAGCTTCTTACCGACACCCTTATGCTGCCACTCGGGAAGAACGTACAGCAGCTTTATCTCCGCGTAACCCTCAAACAACTTTTCTTCGCAGGTCTGTGCCGCGCAGACGGCGATAACCTCTCCGTCGCATAGCAGCACGAACACGTCTTTGCCGCCGTTTATCAGCCTTGTGAAGCTCTCACGGCGGTATTCACCCGTGTACGCGGCGATCTGCTCCTCGGAGAAAATATCCTTGAAGTTCTCCCGCCAAGCCCTGTCGAGTACGAGCGACATTCCCTCAACGTCGGAAAGCACGGCGGGTCTGATGTCAATCCTCATATCATTTAAGCGAATTAAGCAGACCGCCCTTGTTGATTATCTCCTTGATAAAATCAGGGAACGGCTGAGCCTGATAGGTCTTACTTTTAGTGATATTAGTAATTATTCCCGTATCGAAGTCAATCTCGACCTCGTTGCCCGCGTCAATATCCTTTGCCGCTTCGTCGCATTCGAGAATAGGCAGTCCAATATTTATCGAATTGCGGTAGAAAATCCTCGCGAATGTCGAAGCGATAACACAGCCGATACCGCTCGCCTTTATAGCAATGGGAGCGTGCTCGCGGGAGCTGCCGCAGCCGAAGTTCATATTCGCGACCATAATGTCGCCGTCCTTGACGTTATTGACGAAATCCTTGTCGATATCCTCCATGCAGTGGGAAGCAAGCTCCTTGTGGTCGGAGGTGTTGAGGTAACGAGCGGGGATAATTACGTCCGTATCAACATTGTCGCCGTATTTATGTACAATTCCGTGTGCTTTCATCCATTATTCCTCCTTAATCCTCAACATCGGAAATATAACCCGTCAGCGCGCTTGCCGCCGCGATCGCGGGGCTTGCGAGGTATACCTCCGAGGTCGTGTCGCCCATTCTTCCAACGAAGTTGCGGTTGGTCGTGGAAACGGCGCGCTCATGCGGCGCGAGTATGCCCATGTGTCCGCCGAGACACGGACCGCAAGTCGGCGCGGAAACTACCATTCCAGCTTCTACGAAAATTTCGAGCAGCCCGTTCCTGAGCGCGTCGAGGTAAATCTGCTGCGTCGCGGGGATAACGATAGCGCGAACGCCCTTTGCCACCTTTTTGCCCTTAACAACTGCCGCAGCAGTCTCAAGATCACTGTAACGTCCGTTGGTGCACGAGCCGATGACTACCTGATCTATTTTGATTTTGCCCACCTCGTCGATAGTCTTTGTGTTCTCGGGAAGATGCGGGAAAGCCACCGTTGACTTTATCGCAGAAAGGTCGATGTCGATAATTCGGTTGTAATGCGCGTCGTGGTCAGCCTTGAACGTTTCAAACGTGCGGTCGGTTCTACCCTTTACGTAGTCGAGCGTTACCTCGTCAACCTCGAAAATGCCGTTCTTTGCGCCCGCTTCGATAGCCATATTCGCCATGCAGAGCCTGTCGTCCATGGAGAGGTTCTTCAAACCCTCGCCCGAAAACTCCATAGACTGATACAGAGCGCCGTCAACGCCGATCATTCCTATAATGTGCAGAATAACATCCTTGCCGCTCACCCACTTATTCAGCTCGCCCGTAAGGTTGAACTTGATAGCCCCGGGCACCTTGAACCAAGCCTCGCCCGTTGCCATACCCGCCGCCATATCGGTCGAGCCTACTCCCGTCGAAAACGCCCCCAAAGCGCCATAGGTACAGGTGTGCGAATCCGCGCCGATAACGCAGTCACTCGGCACAACAAGACCTTTTTCGGGGAGCAGCGCATGCTCTATGCCGACGTTGCCGACGTCGTAAAAATTCACAATATCATACTTATCCGCGAAATTTCTGCACTGCTGGCACTGTATAGCCGCCTTGATGTCCTTGTTCGGCGTGAAGTGATCCATTACGAGCGAAATTTTGCTCTTGTCAAACACATCCGTAAAGCCGTTCTTGTTGAACTCGTTGATAGCGACGGGACTTGTGATGTCGTTACCGAGAACCATATCCAGCTTCGCCTTTATCAGCTGACCCTCGGTAACGCTCTCCAGACCCGCGTGCTTCGCGAGAATTTTCTGCGTCATTGTCATTCCCATTATTGTTCCCTCCGATTTATTTTAATACATATTTATTATAGCACTTTTTTAGCGACGTGTAAAGGGTTTTTGGAAATTTTTTGTTTTTAAACGAGACTGCTTTTACAGCCGCCAAAATAAGCGCTCCCATGAAAAAAATACAATCTTCTTCATTGTTATCCCCCTTTCGGTGTAACATAATTTGCCAACAAGAAAATTATACCACGCAGTCCATTGTTTTGCAAGGCAGATATTACACAAAAAGCCCTCTCTCAAAAAGGGCTTTTGTTTGTTTATTACAATGTTACTCGATTATCCGTTCAGATATTTCAGCACAAGCTCCTTGCACTTTGCGGGATTAGCCTGTCCCTTGGACGCTTTCATGCACTGTCCTACAAGGAAGCCGAGCGCGTTGGTCTTGCCGCCGCGATAGTCGTCCACAGACTTCTGATTTGCCGCGAGAACATCGTTAACTATCTTCTCGATAGCGGAATCGTCCGATATCTGGCGAAGCCCCTTATCCTCGATTATCTTGTCAATGTCGGTATTGCCGTTCATGATCTCCTCGAAAATCACCTTGCCCGAGGTGTTGGAGATAACCTTTGTTTCGATAAGCTCAACTATTTTGCAAAGCAGATTTGCGTCAAGCGGCGTATCGGCGATATCTTTACCCGTTTCATTCATATATTTGGATACGTCGCCCAATACCCAATTGCTGAGATTTTTCGGCGAGACGCTATCCTTTCCGAAATAACCGCAAATCTTTACGCACTCGTCGAACAAACGGCAGCGCGGCAGATTTTCCGCAATAAGCTCCGCGTCGATCTGCGACAAACCAAGCACCTTGACGTAACGCTTTATTTTTGCGTTCGGCAGCTCGGGAATATCGTTTTTAAGCTCCTCTACCTTTTCAAGCGGAACGTATATCGTTGTCAAATCGGGTTCGGGGAAGTAACGGTAATCCTGTGCGTCCTCTTTTGTACGCAGAAGAACGTTCACGCCCTTCTGATCGTCCCAGCGGCGGGTCTCCTGATTTATCTCCTCGCCACGCTCAAGAGCCTCAATCTGGCGGTTTGCCTCGTAGTCGATAGCCCTCATCGCGCCCGAAAATGAATTGACGTTCTTCATCTCGACGCGCTTGCCGAACTCGGTAGAACCTTTGGGACGCACGGAAACGTTCACGTCGCAGCGGATAGAGCCTTGCTCCATTTTACAGTCGGAAATGTCAATGTACTGCAAAATCGACTTCAGCGTGTCAAGATACGCTTTAGCCTCGGCGCTGGAACGCATATCCGGCTCGGAAACTATCTCGATAAGCGGCACTCCGCAGCGGTTGAAGTCGACGAGCGAGCCCTGAAACGCGTCGTTGTGCAGCATTTTACCCGCGTCCTCCTCAATATGGATACGCGTTATGCCTATGCGCTTTTCTTCGCCGTTCAGCATAATGTCAACGTAGCCGTGCTCGCAAAGCGGGATATCCGACTGCGATATCTGATACGCCTTGGGCAGGTCGGGATAGAAGTAGTTTTTTCTATCCTGCTTGCAGACGTTGTTTATCGAGCAGTTTGTGGCGTGACCCATTTTGACCGCGTACTCAACCACCTTTTCATTCAGCGTCGGAAGCGTTCCAGGCATACCCGTGCATATCGGACATATCTGGGTGTTTACCTCAAGTCCAAACGCGTTTTTGCAGTTACAGTATATCTTGGTCTTGGTGTTCAGCTCCGCGTGAACCTCAAGACCCACTATCGTTTCGTATTCCATTATTTTCTCCTTATCTGAAACGCGCAGCAACGCTTCCCAAAGGTTCGATCTGTTTCACCTTTGAGCTGCTGCGCTCCCCCCTCTTAAACGTTTATCGGCTTAGACTCACCGAAAATATTCTCGACCGCGAACGCCGAATTAAGCAAGATCTGCTCCGAGAACTTCCGTCCGATAAACTGCAAACCCACGGGCATATCGTTCACTTTGCCGCAGGGTACGCTTATAGCGGGAAGCCCAGCGATATTCACCGTAACCGTGCATATATCGGCAGCGTACATCTTGGTCGGATCGCCGATATTCTCGCCGAGCCTGAACGCTGTCGCGGGTGTAGCGGGAGTTGCTATCACGTCGCACTTCCCAAACGCCGAGTTGAACTCCTTGACAATATCAAGCGCGACCAGTTTCGCCTTTTTGTAGTACGCGTCAAAGAAGCCGCTAGACAGCACGAATGTTCCAAGCATGATGCGGCGCTTTACCTCGTCGCCGAAACCCTCACTGCGCGTTTTCTCGTACATATCGGTAAGGTCGGTGAAGTTTTCGGTACGGTAGCCGTACTTTACGCCGTCAAAGCGCGCAAGGTTCGAGCTTGCCTCGGCAGAGGAGATGATGTAGTACGCATTCAGCGCGTATTTTGTGCTCGGCAGCAAGATATTGACGATCTCCGCGCCGCGCTTTTCAAGCTCCTTGACCGCGTTCATCACGGTCTCTTTGACGGAGTTATCCACGCCCTCGCCGTAATATTCTTCGGGAATACCGATCTTCAAACCTTTAACGTCGCTATTGAGCAGCGCGGTGAAGTCGGGATATTCGCGGTCGGCGGAGGTCGCGTCCATATTGTCGTGACCGCAGATAACGCTGTACAGCATTGCCGTGTCGGTAACGCTTCTGCCAAACGGACCTATTTGGTCTAGCGAGCTTGCGAACGCCACAAGTCCGTAGCGCGAAACGCTGCCGTAAGTAGGCTTTAAGCCGACAACGCCGCAGTAAGACGCAGGCATTCTGATAGATCCGCCCGTATCCGAGCCGAGAGAGATGACCGCCGAGCCCGCCGCGACAGCCGCCGCCGAGCCGCCCGAAGAGCCGCCCGGAACGCAGTCGAGGTTATGCGGATTGTGAGTTTTCTTGAAATACGAGTTCTCGGTGGACGAACCCATTGCAAACTCGTCCATATTCAGCTTGCCCGTTACCACCATGTCGGCGGCATTAACCTTTTTCATTACAAACGCATCGAACGGCGGCACATAGTTATACAGCATTTTAGACGCGCAAGTCGTCAGCAAGCCCTTTGTGCTGATGTTGTCCTTAATTCCTATCGGAATGCCCGCCAACGGGTGGAGAGTTTCCCTCCCGCGTTTTTCGTCGACCTCGCGCGCCTTTTTCAGCGCGTTTTCCTCACATACCGTAAGGTAAGCGCCGACCTTTTCATCTGTCGCTGCCGCCCTGTCAAGCACGGATTTGGTAATCTCCTCGCTGCTGCATTTCTTCTCGGAAAGCATTTTCGACAGCTTGTGAGCCGAATATTCGTAAAGTTCCATTATATCGTCCTTTCTTTATTCTACTGTCTTAGGCACAACAACGCAGCCTGCCTGCATTTTCGGAGCGTTCGCCAGCAGCTCGTTTCTCGTGAGCTTGTCAGTGCCCTCTTTGTCCTCGCGGAGCTTCATGGGGTGTTCGGGGTCAAGCCCCGACGCGTCGCCGCTTACCTCGGGAAGCTGCTCCACCATTGCCACTATACTCTCCATATCCTTCTCGAATTTTGCCAGCTTGTCGTCCTCGATACGCAGACGGGCAAGCCTTGCCAAATGCTTTACGTCAATACTCATTATCAGTTCCTCCATAATTCAGTATTCTTTTGTTAAATCGGCATAGGCTATGCTGATTTCTTTAACAACATCGTTCTCAAGCCTGATGCCTATACTATGGTCATTTGCCCTGCCCGTGCTTTTGTTTGAACCGTTATGAATACCGTTATAAAAATAATCATCTTTACTATCCTTTGGAACAGGGTCAACGTATTTATCGACAATCTCTTGCTTTGTTGTCACTGTCGGTGTCAAACCGTCAAAACGGCACACAATGCCTTTTTCATCGTCACTCTCCGATCATCTCCAAGAACTGCTCCTCAGTGAGTACCGTGATACCCAGATCGTTCGCCTTGGTGAGCTTGCTGCCCGCTTCCTCGCCTGCGACGACGTAGCTTGTCTTTTTCGAGACCGAGCCGCTGCACTTGCCGCCGCGTTTCTCGATCATCTCCTTAGCCTCGTCGCGCTTTAGTGTCGGGAGCGTTCCCGTAAGCACGAACGTCAACCCCGCCAGCTTGTCCGAGACCTTTTGCTCGGAGTAGGTCATATTAAGCCCAAGCTCCTTAAGACGGTTTATAAGCACTATTCTGTGGGGTTCGCGCATTGCTGTGCAGACCGATTGCGCAAGTATATCGCCGAAGCCGTCTATTTCGGCGATCTCGTCTTGTTCGGCTTCCATTATTTTATCCATATTGCCGAACTTCTGGCAAAGCAGCGTCGCCGCTTTTTGACCTATACCGCGTACTCCCAGAGCAAATATCAGCCTGTCAAGCTCGTTTTTTTTGGAGTTCTCGATTGACTTGAGCAAATTCTCTGCGGACTTCTGTCCGAAGCGTTCAAGTGCTGTTAAGCCTTGAAGATCGAGCGTATACAGGTCGGCTACCGTGTGAACGAGATCGGCTTGAACAAGCTGCTCGACGATAGCCTCTCCCAGACCGTCGATATTCATTGCGCCGCGCGAGGCGAAATGCTCCAGAGAGCGCAGAAGCTGCGCGGGGCAGTCGGGGTTCTGGCAGCGGATAACCGCCTCGTCCTCATCGCGGACAGCCTTAGCTCCGCACACGGGACAAACGTCGGGAATGAAAAACGGCTCGGAGTTCTCCGCGTGAGATACCGATTTTACGACCTCGGGGATTATGTCGCCCGCCTTTCGGACGATTATTTGGTCTCCGACACGGATATCGCGCTCGGCGATGAAATCCTGATTGTGCAGCACTGCTCTCGAAACGCTTGTTCCCGCAAGCTGGACGGGGTCGAACACCGCCACTGGAGTGAGCGCGCCGGTTCTGCCGACGTTTATCTCGATCTCGCGAAGAGTAGTCTCCTTTTCCTCGGGCGGATACTTGAACGCCACCGCCCACTTCGGGACTTTTGATGTCGCGCCTATCTCCTCGCGTAGCGCTATATTGTTCACCTTAACAACCGCGCCGTCAATATCGAACGGCAGCGAACGCCGCATTTGTCCGATCTCCTCAATGCGCTGAACTATCTCGTCGGCAGTGCGGCATACGTGCACGTCGGGGATAACGTGAAAGCCCATGCTCTCCAGATATTCCAGCGACTCGGAGTGCGTTTTGAATTCCTTGCCCTCCGCGCGCTGAATATTAAAGCAGAATATGTCCAGCTTTCGCGACGCGGTGATTTTGCTGTCCTTTTGCCGCAGAGAGCCCGCCGCCGCGTTTCTCGGATTTTTCGGGAGCGGTTCGCCGTTCTTTTCCTGAAGCTCGCACAGCTCCGCAAAACTCGACCTGGGCATATACACCTCGCCGCGCACCTCGATAAGTGGCAGCTTTTCGGGGAGCTTCAGCGGTATCGTACGTATGGTTTTGAGATTTGCCGTAATTTCCTCGCCGATAAAGCCGTCGCCGCGCGTTGAGCCGAGCGTTAAAACGCCGTCGCGGTATTCGAGTGAGACCGACAAACCGTCGATCTTAGGCTCAACGGTAAATTCGTCCGCGCCCTCACCACTTACGCGCTCCGCAAACGCTCTGACCTCGTCAACGCTGAAAACATCCTGTAACGATCCCATCTGCACCTCGTGCCGCACCTTCGCGAACGTGTTCTGCGCCGTGCCGCCCACGCGCTGCGACGGCGAATCCTCCGTCAGCAACTCGGGGAAATCCTGCTCAAGACCGCGCAGCTCACGCATAAGCGCGTCGTATTCGTCGTCCTCAATGGTCGGCGCGTCCAGATCGTAATAGTTGTGGTTTGCCTTTTCAAGCTGAATTTTCAGCTCGTCGACCCGCTTTTTTGCTTCGTTTATATCCATTGTCTTCTCCTGTGAAATTATGAAATAGTTGCGCCGAAATCGTTCAGCGTTCCCGCAAGATCGCCCGATTCGGTAACAACATGAGTATACGCATCGGGAACTCTGCCGACGATGACAGTCTCCGCAGCAACTATCGTTGTCGAGACCGAAACGCGCGTGGAAAACCCCGGTATTATCGCGTCAACGTCCGCGCTTATCTCGATAACGATCCTATGCAGTGTCTGGTTTATCCCCGCAGAGGTGAATTCGCTGATTATCGAGGTCGTCGCATAGCCCAGCGGCTGAACGCTCATTCCGATATTGAAGCCCTTGCCGTGCAATAGCTGAACGCCCGTAAGCGTGCCTACAGGTATCTCGATATTTATAGCCGAAAGCCGCTCGATCTCGCGTTCAACGCGTTCAGCGACTTCGGTTTTCAGGCGGTTGATGTTTATTACGTTGCTTTCAACTGAAATAACCTCGCCATCGTTATTTGTCGATAAATTCACGAGCGTGGAATATTCCGCGCCGACGCGGTCTATTTCGGCAAGAACCGCGTTGTTGATAATGCGCGAAACGGTCTCGTGGCACTCGTAGGCGTTTACTGTTTCGACTATAGGACGAAAGCTCAGGTCGGCGACAAAGAACAGCCCTATCAGTATCAGTGCCAACGCTATCAGCTTTACGCCCAGTCTGCGGAAAAATTTGCGCGCTTTAGTCATCATAACTCACCTCTCCCCTATTTTATGTTTATTAGGGAAAAGTGTGAATTATGGCTTTGTCCTGAAACATCGCTTCGCGATGTTTCAGCGATTTTTTCGCCAAACTTCGTTTGTCGAAAAAAACCGCGGGTTTTCTAACCGTTAATAAAGGCCTCAAACGCCTTAAACGCCGCGTAAACGTCGGTTTTCGCAGTTATCTCAAACGGCGCGTGCATACTCATAACGGGTACGCCAACATCGATCGTGTCAACGTTGAGATTTGCAATATATGCCGCGACCGTTCCACCGCCGCCGATATCCACCTTGCCGAGCTCGCCCGTCTGCCAGATAACACCCTTGCTATCGAGCAGCCGTCTTACCTCGCCGACAAACTCCGCAGAAGCGTCCGAAGTGCCGCTCTTGCCGCGCGAACCCGTGTACTTGGTCACGCATACGCCGCCGTTAAGCACACACGCGTTGTTCTTCTCGAATACGTCGGGGAACGTCGGGTCATAAGCCGCGTTTACGTCGGCGGAAAGACACCTCGAATTTGACAGCACCTCCCTGCCGCGCACCCCAAACGTCGCCGCAAGGTCTGCAATAAAATACTTTAGGTACGCGGAACGCAAGCCCGTATTCCCGTCCGAGCCCGTTTCCTCTTTATCGGTTAGGATAGCGACCGCCGTTTTCTTGACCGATTTCGCGTTCAGCACCGCCATAAGCTCGGTGTACGCGCAAACTCTGTCGTCCTGTCCATATCCACCGATAAGACTTCTGTCAAAGCCGATGTCGCGCGCCTTGAACGCGGGAACAGCCTCAAGTTCCGCAGAAAGGAAATCGCCCTCGGTTATGCCGTATTTCTCGTTCAGAAGCACCATAAGGCTCAGCTTTACCTTTTCGCTAACCTCGTCGTCCTTGAACGGACGTGAGCCTATGATGATATTCAGCTCTTCGCCGCGTATAAGCTCGGTGGTCGGGCGCTTGTACTGTGAATTCGCCAGATGCGGCAGCAGATCGGAAACGCAGAAAACGGGATCGCTCTCGTCCTCGCCGACAGAAACGGTTATTTTCGTGCCGTCCGCCTTGATGATAACTCCATGCAGCGAAAGCGGAACGGTCGGCCACTGATACTTCTTGATACCGCCATAGTAGTGTGTCTTGAAGTAGCCTATATCATCCTTTTCGTAGAGGGGGTTCTGCTTCATATCAAGACGTGGACTGTCGATATGCGCCGCCACGAGATTAACTCCGTTCTCAATAGGCTCTTTGCCGATTATCACAAGAATAACAGACTTCTCGCGGTTCACATAGTATACCTTGTCACCCGCCTTGTAGGTCTTGTTTTTGTCGAACGGCATAAAGCCCTTAGCCTTTGCCTCGCGCTCTATAAAGCCCGCCGCCTCGCGTTCTGTCTTAGCCGCGTCGAGAAACGCCTTGTAGCCCTCGCAGAACTTGTCGCACTTCTTTATTTCCGCGTCGCTCATACACAGATACGCGTTCTTCTTTTGCAGGAAAAGCTGCTCTTTAAGCTCTTTTGCCGTTGTTGCTTTCTTTGCCATAATAAACCATTCCTTTCGATTATTTATCGTAAAGCTCGATATACATATCCATAGCTTTAGTTATCTTGTCAACATAATGGGCGGTGTCGGGTATCGGTATTTCGTCGAGATGAACGCCGTCCTTGGAATAGCGGCTGTCCGCAAGCCATTCGTTAACACCGCCGCGCCCCGCATGATATGCCGCCGCGACTGCTTCGACGTTCCCGAACTCCTCGTAAAGATAGCCGAGCAGTCTGCACCCGAAATCTATGTTTGTTTTCGGGTCGTACATCTCATAGTAGACCGTTTCCTCATCGTCCGACTTGAACTTTATCCAGTCAAACGTATCCTCCATTATCTGCATAAGTCCGCGCGCCCCAACGTCGGAGACCGCGTCGGGACGGAAACCGCTCTCGGTCTTGATGACCGCGTATACCAGATATTTGTTAATGCCATTTTCCTTTGAGTACTTTTCAACATAATCGCTATATCCTAAAGGATAAGTCTTTTCAAGATAATACCGATACCCGAAATACCCGACAGCGCCGAGTATCAACGTTATGATCAATATTACAATAATTATGGGAGCTGCGCTCCTCTTATGTCTGCGCCTGTTCATCTGTCACCTTTCATTTTGTCTATCACCGCTGCGGTGCGTTCTATAAGCTGCCGCAACGTACCATTGTTCTCTATATTATAATCGGAGTGCTCCTTGAAGAACTCCGCGCCGTGCTGCGAGAAAAGCCGCTCCCGCGCCTGTTCAGGGGTTATGCCGTCACGTTTTATAATGCGTTCCGCGCATTTGTCCGCGTCCGCTGTTACGCTCACTATCCTGTCGCATATCATATTGAGCTTCGCCTCGAAAAGCGTTGGCGCGTCAAGCAGAACGCTGCCGCTTGCCGACTTTATCCTGTTCACTACCGCGTTTATGATATACGGGAAAATTATTCGCTGATAACGTCCGCGCTTTTCATTATCGGTGAAAATCACCTTTGCGGTCACCGCGCGGTTCAGCGTGCCGTCGGAGTTCAGCAGTTTTTCGGAGAAACACCGCGCGATCTCATTGAGAAAGTGCCTGTTATCGGCGGCTTTTCGCGCGATACCGTCACAGTCGATCACCGTGAAGCCGTTGTCGGCGAACACTCCGCGAACCGTCGACTTACCCGCGCCGCTCTGCCCCGTCAAACCTATTATCATAATATTTGGCAGATCTACCATTATTATACCCCCAAAACGTTGGTGGATACCGTTTTTAAAGCAATATTGACCACTCTGCAAAATCAAACCGTCCGCTGCCGTGACACAGCTTGCCGTCTGCTTTCAGTTTCTCAAGCTCATTTGCCATCTCGGAAATTATTCCGGGGCGGATATAAAGCGAGTGATGAGCGGGAAATATCCGCTTTACGGGTAGCTGCGCGATTTTCTTCAACGACCGAAGATACGCTTCCGGGTCAGTCGACGGGTAATTCGCGTACAAAATTCCCTTATAAACCAAATCTCCCGTAAACAGCCACCCTCTGTCAGCCTCCCAGAAACATATATGTCCCGGAGAGTGTCCCGGCGTATGGAGAACCGTTACCGTTCTTCCGCCAAGCTCTATTTTATCTCTGTCGTTCAGCAGCTTTGACGGTTTCCCTTGGAATATCGTGTATTTCTCAAGTATAAAATCATCGGGGAGTTCGCCGTCGGCAAGCATTTTTCTCACCGCAGCAGCGGGCAGCGGAAAATTCCCATTCAGCCAATCGAGTTCCTCCGCGTGAGCGTAAAAATCGGGAAAATACTTGTGACCGCCGATATGATCCCAATGAATATGCGTCGCGGCAGCAGTGATAGGCTTGTATGTTAATTGCGCCGTCTCAACGGAAATATTCCCGACACCAAGACCTGTGTCAATCAGCAGACAGCGCTCGCTGCCGATAAGAAGAAAGCAGTGCGTCTCCTCGGGATGACCGTACTCACTTATCACTGCTGTATCGTCGCTTATCCGCTCCGTTAAAAACCAACCGCTCATACGTCGATCCTCCCGAACCCCGCCGCGCGGAGCAATCGGTTATACACGTCTACCATTCCTTTTCCAATGAAGCCAATGTATACTGTCCTCATAGCCGATCTTTCGGTAAAAATCATTTCCGCCGCCTGTCATATACTCTGCTCCGAGCGATTTTAAATGTCTGTAATGTTGCGTAAGTGCTGCCGCAGCCAGTCCTCTTTTTCTGTATTTTGGAATCGTACACAGCGGCTCCATATAAGCAAGCTTATTTTCATGAACCCACCACATTCCCGAGAAGCACACATATTCATCATTATCATCAGCGATGATAACATTATATTGATAGGTTGAATGCGGCGGCGGCGCGATAGCTGAGCTTAGAACATCGTTATACGCTTTGTGCGGATTCCAAGGGCTTTCGGGGTTTGGTTCATCCCAATTCTCAAACACCCCAAGCTCCTCGGCATTAAATCCGTTCCATGTGCATTCAGCGAGTTTAATCGGGTCGGCATTCAGCGGGTCAACGAAATGAAATCCCTCAGGAAGCTCAAAGTTTAATTCCGATTTTTTGAAATCAAACAACATATCCACATTCTCATACGCGACCGTATATCCTCTTTTTTCAGCAGCTTGTATCAATGCCCTCTGTCCTTGGAAAAGAACAGGCTCTTTCTCTCCGCCGACAACCGGAAAACTTTTCTCTGCGTATTCAAGCATTTCATCAGCCAATTCTTCATAACCGGGACGCAAATTGAAAAAGATGTTGGAAACGGGATTTTCCGTAAAAACAAATCCCACCGCCTTATCGCCGTCAAACCATAGGCAATCCAGATGAAGATAATCCTTATTCATCCATGACGACGTGATCGCATACTCAAAAAACGGAGCTGCCACGCCGTTATTATAATGGGGATCATATATCTCAGTCATAAAATCCCAAATAATATCAATATCCGTTAATATTTGAAATTGTTTAGTTTTAATTATTCCCATACTCCTTCTCCAATTCAATAATCTTAAACCCTGCCGCGCGGAGCAGCCGATTGTACACCGCAAGCCCCATTCCGCTATGCTCCGGCATCTCCACGAGAACAGTCTTAGCACCAAGTTCGTCGGCTTTGCGCAATAACGCGAACAGCCGCTGCGCCTGTATTTCGGGAGTGCTGCCGTAATCATGGAAAACGCCGCGCTCGGCAACTCCCGCGCCTAAAACAATCAAGTCGTTCTCAAACCGTGAACGCTTTATGCAGTACTCCTCGAAAGTCTTGCCGTGCGCGTTGACAACGTAAACGTCCGCTTTCGGCGAATAGTGTTTGTACTTCATTCCGGGCGAGAGCACGCGCTCATCCTTTTCAGGCTGAGCCGTGACAGCTCTATCCACCTCAACCTCGCCGAACTCCGAAAGCATTTCCGCGGTAATCCCCCCCGGGCGAAGAATGTGTATTTTATCTCCCTTAAAGCATATTACCGTGCTCTCGACCCCGACCTCGCATTCGCCGCCGTCGATTATCAGCGGTATTCTGCCGTTCATATCCTCGAAAACGTGCCGCGCGGTCGTGGGGCTGGGCTTTCCCGAGAGGTTCGCCGAAGGCGCTGCGAGAGGAAAACCGCATCTTTTTATTATCTCGCAAGCGGCTTCACTCGCGGGCATTCTCACTGCGACCGTGTCCAGACCGCCGCTCGTAATGCATGGCACCTTGTCCGACTTTGGAAAAATCATTGTCAGCGGACCGCCCCAGAAACGCTCCGCAAGCGCTTTTGCGGTATCGGGTATCTCCCTCACGAGCGGCGGGAGCATTTTCATACTCGCGATATGCACGATAAGCGGATTGTCCTGCGGTCTGCCTTTGGCACGGAATATTTGTTTTACGGCATTTTCGTTCAGCGCGTCCGCTGCCAGTCCATACACGGTCTCGGTGGGGATAGCGACCAATTCACCGTATTTCAGCAGCTCGGCGGCTTCGAGAGCGCTCTCTCTGTTGTACGGCACAAGCCTTGTTTTATCAAGTCTCATCGACCCGTAAACAGGCTCGCGCCTTATATCATACTCCATTTCTTACCCCTGTTTCAGCAGCTTTGCGGAATAATCCGCGACGCGCAGCGCCTCGAACACCTCGTCGCAGCCGCCGTTCATCATATCGTCCAGTTTGTACAGCGTCAGCCCTATGCGGTGATCGGTAACGCGCGACTGCGGAAAATTATAGGTGCGTATACGCTCCGAGCGGTCGCCCGTACCGACCTGTATACGGCGCTCCTCGGCAATGGCACTGTCGCGCGCAGTCCGTTCAGCTTCGTAAAGGCGGCTATACAGCATTTTCATTGCCTTATCCTTGTTCTTCATCTGCGAACGCTCTTCCTGACACTCAACGACCATTCCCGACGGGTGGTGAATTATCCGCACTGCCGACTCGGTCTTATTGATGTGCTGACCGCCTGCGCCGCTCGAACGGAACGTCTGTATCGTAAGGTCGGCAGGATTGATGCTTACGTCGACATCCTCGACCTCGGGAAGAACCGCGACCGTTACCGTCGAGGTCTGTATGCGCCCCTGCGACTCCGTCTCGGGAACGCGCTGAACGCGGTGCACTCCGCTTTCGTACTTTAATTTAGCATATACACCCTCACCTTCCACGCCGAAGCTTATCTCGCGGTAGCCGCCGAGCTCGGTGGGATTGCTGCTCATCACGTCGATTTTCCAGCCCTGCCGCGCCGCGAACATCGAGTACATTCTGAACATTGAATTCGCAAAAAGCGCTGCTTCCTCACCGCCCGCGCCCGCGCGTATCTCCACAATAACGCTCTTGTTGTCGTCTGGGTCACGCGGCAGAAGAAGTATTTTCAACTCCTCGCCGAACTTTTCCATATCGGCTTTCGCGGTGAGCATTTCCAACTCCGCCATTTCTCGAAGTTCCGCGTCCGCCGACATATCGTCAAGAACTGACTTCGCGTCGTTACAACTGCACTCCGCACTGAGATATTCTTTGTACTTGTCTATAAGCGGCGTGAGGTTCTTATATTCGCGCATAAGTTCCGTGTACAACTTATTATCCGCGACCACTTTGGGGTCAGAGAGTTTCGCGCTTATTTCGTCATACCGAGCTTGCGCCGCACTTATTTTTTCCAACATTTTCTACCTCCAAAAAATCTTGATTGTTAAAGGTAAAAAGCGCCGCTAACCCTTTTCCTCCGCAATATCGCGGATAACGGACTTTATTTTCTTCTCGCACTTCGACCTCGCGGTCATAAACGTGTGCCCACAACCCATGCACGTCAGCTTAAAATCCGCGCCCACGCGAATCACTTTCATACGGTTGCTGCCGCAGCCGGGGTGGTTTTTCTTCATTACAAGAACGTCGCCTACGTGGATGTCCACAATATCGCCTCCTCAATATAATTAACTTCAGCCTTTGTGCTGTGAAATTTTTTCTTTCGGTCAAATAGTATCCCTCGTCACATAATCATACATAGTATAGTATAACACATTGCCGACAATTTTGCAATATTTTACCGAAATTTTTTCAAAATTTTGCTTTTTTTATATAAATATTCAATTTTTTGAAAAAAGGGGTTGACAAACTGCTTTTTTTTTGGTATAATGTCAACGTTGTCTAATTGATCCACTAGCTCAGGCGGTAGAGCACCTGACTTTTAATCAGGGTGTCCCGGGTTCGATTCCCGGGTGGATCACCAAAAAACGCACTGTTAAGCCAAAAATCAAAGGCTGACAGTGCTTTTTTTGTGCCGTTTTTACGCAATTTGACAAGACCCCCGAAATTAGGGTGTCCCAAGCTTATTATCTTTGTTAAAATTGCACAAATTTTCCTGTATGCGGTCTACATGTGAATTATGCGACGACCTAATAAGCGCGTAATTGCTGGATAAATGAAGATATATCTGCGTAATCGAAATAGAGCTATGACCGAGAATACACCTCAACATCTCCAGATTACCGCCGTCAACAAGATAGAGCGTGGCGAACGTATGCCGCAACAAATGAGGGTGTAAGCGCTTTATACCCGATTGCTCCTTTAGGTCTTGAAACACCATTTTAATAACGTTGTTGTCTATGCCGTTCCCGAACCTGTCAAGCAGAAAGGGCGACGAGGATTTTCCGTTCCTCTTATTTTGTACACGTTTATCATATTCACAGAGATACTGAGCGGTAGTCGCGCCCATTGGTACAATGCGCTGCTTATTTCCTTTACCATTGACGAGCAGCGACCGCTGAAGAAAGTCCACATCAGATACCTTTAGTCGAGTAAGTTCCGAGCGGCGAAGTCCGCAATCGAGCATTAGCAGAACAAAGCACTTATTACGCAGTTCCAAAACGTCGGAAACGTCAAAGCATGCTAAAAGTCTGCCGATCTCGTCATCAGTAAGCGGAATAATTTCATCTTTTGACTGTCGTATCAGCTTTAGCTTATGGGAACAATCGCCGATTATATCCTCGTCGATAAGGAAGTTATAGAACGCCTTGACCGCTCGGATATGCGTATTTATACTGGTAGACTTCAAGCCGCTGCTGCTTAAATGTATTATGTATTCCTTGTACTGCTTTATGGTAAGTTCTTCGACTGTTTCAATGCTTTGACTTACCCAATCAATAAAAGCGCCCAGAACAGCGGTATAGAAATCTATTGTGGCTGGGGAATTGTTGCGTACACGCTGCTCAAACATGAAATTATCGTAAGCGTCTGATATTGTCATGTATAACTCTCCAAATACTCTTCGTCATCATATTCATCTGTAAGAAACTCCGGCGGATAGTCGTCGTAAGTAAGCTGAATACCATAGTCGCACAGTCCGAACGGCTCCCAATCCTCGCCCACCTTAACATGATATTTCTCGAAATCCTTTTCCAACTGCTCGGCAGAACCCGCCCCGGTATACAACCACAGGTCAATGCCCGATCGCTGAACATAACGTTTAAAGACAGCAGAGGGATCATCTATATCGGGAAACCTAAATTTATTGGAACTTTTGAAAGCCAAAGAGAAAACAGAAACAAAATCATCTACCATTTGTTTTATGCGCTTCGTCGGCTCTCGTCTGACATACTTATTCATCATGGATAGGAAATTTGAATATCCTATACATTTAATATAGTATGCTAACGTAGGAAACACAGACTTCTGCAGCCACGCAGATACACCGGCAAAAGATACGGGCTTGAAAGGAGGAATAACAAGGCTTGCCTTTTCGGAAGTACCGAGAAACTCAGCCCACCAACGCTTAACGGTGCAGCGGGAACGGTTGACATCATCATTATTTATAAAGCAAATATAGTTATTGAAAACCCTTGACATATAGCCCTTAAAATCATCATCACTCATATCACAGAACGCATTGAATGCAGCCATAGCCCTGGCACCTTTGAATTCAAACTCGCAGCGAACCCATGATGAAATATCTTCATCAACATCAATATGAAAATGACGCTGTTCCAGCAGCTTATCATAAAAACGGCAAAAAACGGTACTTCTGCGGTTTCCGAAATAAACAGTATCACCAAGAGACACTTCACCATTGACAGTATTGTCAAAATCTACTTCCATTTTATGCCGCGGGCGATTGGCAGCAAGACGCGAGCGGAACTCATGCTTTTTAGCAGCGTTTCTGACCTTGCGCATAGTAATTAACGGACGCTCATCATTGCGGCATATATTGTCGATAGCGTAATCAAAACGAGCGCAGCGGGTAAAATAACCGCCTACAGACAAGCTGCGCCACTCACGGCAAATACGTTGAAGATCGCAGCGCCAGACTGTACGCAAATGTTCTTGATAAAACGCCAGACCGTTACCCGAAAATTTAATGCATACGCCTTGATTGAGGAGCTTCTCGGGAGTATCACGGCAAACAAGGACAGAGATATCGTTATAACGGAAAACGCTCTCATAAAATTTATCTCTGCCGACAAGCACAAAATTTTCCCAAATATCATGAAGCCGAAGCGTTTCGAGGACTCTGCCGAGAAATTCGCCGACATGTATTTCGTTTGATGTCATACAAGACAATGTAAGCCAGTCTAACTGATTAGTAACATTGGCAACCATAATTATAAACCACCTTTACGAATTTTGTTTAATAATTGCTGCTGTTTCTTTTTATCTACGGGAATTTCCACAGGAGCAGCAACGACCTCGCCGATCTGGTTTGCAATTATCTCGGTATCGGGAATATACTCCATTGTAAGCAGCGTATCAACCATTTCCCGGGTATCATACAAACCTCGCAGTTTATCCGTCTGGACGAAACAATCAACGTCAACAGGAAGAAGCGGGAGCAGAGGATTATCCGCAAAAAGTTCATATTCTTTAGCGTCATATATCCTGTTTGTTATCATTCGGGAGAACGGGTGAGCGAATGCCGAAGAACATACGATCACCTCATCGGTAATACGCCGCAGAAGAATATCCATAAACTTCCAATGCTGCGCAGTGCCTAAAATCATTACATGACGGTGACGGCACTGTGCAATATTCTGAAATGTAGACTTAGACAAACCGCCGCCTTTGCCGTCCTTTGTCTTACCGTCCGCGAAATCCCGCGAGTTCCAGATAGTACCAAGTTCATCTATAACCACTATGGTATTATCGGGAGCGTTTATAATATCTATAGCGGATTTGAGCTTTGATATCTTAGTATCCTCGGGAAAACCGATAAGATTTAAATTAGTAATAACGTTCATATTACGATAGGTGCAGCAAATACTATAAGCGTCACGCACCATTGAACAGGTTTTCCCCTGCCCGAAAGGACCTATATAAATATGTATACCCCAACCCTCAAAAATCGTCCAACCGCGATTTTTGAGCCATTGTACCAAGTCCAGAATAACAAGGAATATGAAATGCGGGAAACACTTTATTCGTTTAAAAATCAGCTTGGCGATCATAAAAACCTACCACCCCTGGCAATAATTTTGCAAACGTCACCTATAATGCCGCAAACCCAATTGAGCAAAAGAATTACAAAAAACAACTGGAACATAAACGGCAGCGTACCGAAAACGAGATCGGCGAAAGTAATATTTAAATTTTCCTCGTTCAAAACAAACATTTTGAACCAATCGCCCCAACCTAAAAGCTCAAGAAACTTTACTATAGCTAATCCGTCAAAATTCATTAAACAACCCTCTTTCTTCTGAAAGCCTTGCCGACCAGCTTAAACGCGCCGACAATAAGAAATATAAGCAAAATTCCCTCAGTTACGGTATATTCCGAGATCGGCTTGTTCATTATTGTATAGTCCTCAACGGTAACCCTGCTGATTATCTCGTGATACCCCTCAGAACCTACAGGATAAAAGGGAGAAGTCGGAGAAACGTCCGGCAGACCGTCATCGTTATCATCTACAAGCCAGCCCCAATCCGGCAGACCGTCTCCCGTAAAATCCGGGAGCGGTACAAGGACATCATCATTCTGTCCGTCATTGTCAAGATCAACAATAAATCCGTTATCGTTACCCGTTACAATATCGGTATCAATCAAATCGGTGATCTGAGAACCATCAACAAGTTTGAACTGCGGAAATCCGAGACCTATTTCATTTCCCTTATTACACAGACAATAACCGTTATCCAAGCTGGGAATAAGCGTATCTAAAGTATAAATGACCTGTTCCCCGTCAATAGAGCCGCCACCGTCGCTGTCAAATTGATAAACTATCTCAGTTACAACATTACCCGCAGCGTCAACCACCTTACGGATAATATAATTGATACCCTCTTCGATAGCTTTGGATATGGCTGTCTCCAAGGCTTGGAGAATGATCGTTATAATTATTTCTTCCAAAATATCACCTCACTACTGCAAAATTCGCCGAATAACTGCAGCTATAATTCCGAAAATGATTATACCGCCCAGCATAAACTGCCAGAGCGTAAAGCAAACATCACCGAAATTCAATTCCCAGTTCATAAACCTAAAAAAATTATCCCAGATAAAACTAAAACACCAGCTCATTATTTCCATACTAACGCCCCCAGACCCTACAAAAAACAGCGCAAGCAATAGCGGCAATAATCAATGCAAGAACTTGACCGGGGAGAAAATCAAAAAGTTTTTTCAGGTAATCAATGAAATTCTGAGGAGTTTCGGGAAGATTGTCTATTATATCAACTTCAGGAAAGCTGACTATTTCGTTATTACCGCCGCCGACGTTTACGTTTATATCCACCTTGCCGCCGATATCGACTTTACCGCCGACCGCAACAGAGCCGCCGACATTTACATCTCCGTTTATGCTGCCGCCCGAGCCGTTGCCGCCGCTGATATTGGTGTCGCCCTCGTTGTTGGTCGTGAACGTGTAATTGTTGGTTATGAAGTTCTGGATCGTGTCTTTTTGACCTGTCTCAGGGTTCGTTATGCTGTAGTCATAGATCGTATCGCCGCTTACCGTGATGTAGTAATTGTTCGGGATCTGTGGAACATCGATAGAGTAATTGAACTCGATCATTTTATTGCTGAAAATGTAGCCTATATCTTCAAGTGCACCGTAACTGCAAAATCCATCGTGACTTTCCCAAGTGTTCCAGAAAAAATGAACATACTTTTGAGAACTATCATAACGATATGACTTTTGAGCGTTAGTAACGCTATATAGATCATAAGAAAAATTGAAATAACCTTTTGAAAGAGAGCCGTTTTTACGAGATAGAAAATCTGAACGCGAAGTATAAGAATAAATTTCACAATTTCCATAATCAAACTGTATTAACAAAAAAGACGGAGAATACAAATTAGTAAAGGTATAATTGCCCATAAGCTGCGGCTCGGACGGGTTGTTAAAAACATTGTACATATCGAATTTTACGAAAGTACAGGGATTTCCGTCATCATCTGTGCCCAATTCAAGATAAATATGTATATGCTCCTGCCCGTAATATGTATCTGTTCCGTTGGTATAGAACGGACACAGCCAGACCTCGCGATCGTAGCCTAAGCCTGCATTACAGAAACCGCCCTCGAGGGTATACAAGCTCAAATCGCCGTTAAGTGCGCGACCCGAACTATTTTTATAAAATTCGTCAGTGCGGTATGATATGCGGTTTGTGGTGTTTTTAGGAAAGTAATAGCTGTTTGTGGTCTTGATATGGTCTTTTAAAACAGGCGCAGGAACTTTGACGTTATTGTCGCTATCAATCTCGTAATCATTAACAGACGAATCAAACAGCCTATTTGCAAGACCCTCAATGCCCTTGAAATAAATAATTGAAAAAGCAATGGAATCATACATCTCCTCGGAATACTGAACGCCCTCTGCGCCGTATTTCTCCATAATAGTAGATGTATCATTAGAGTAAAAATCCGTACAGAATTCAATAAACTGTTCCTTTGTCAAAGGGTATTTCTTTAGCAGATCGCGCCAAAAAACAAGGAGACGGCTTGATTTATTTAAATCATTGCTCTCATTAAGAGAATGAATAGATTCTATTAAGGGCTTTATTTGACCCCATGTATTGGAAACTTCATTTGCTAAATCAACACAAATACCAATAGTTTCAATAACACCAGCCGCGAACGCCGTTACCGCGAACGAGCAGCAGAACACCACAGCACAAAGCATTACCGCAATAAAACGTCCTAACAAACGCATATCAGCCACCTCCGCCCACAAGAACAAAGAACCGAATTATACACACGATCGCCAATATAAACATAGCGCCGCCAATAAACACGCTGAAATTTAACCCTCTTTTACGCATATATGTAAACCTCCGTTAATCAAAGAAATAGGGGCGAGTTTCCCCGCCCCCAGCCGAACATCATCTGCGGGAAGTCTTAAAGGCACGTCCGACAAGTCCGAGACCTGCACCGGCAAAAGACAAACCGACCATTAACATACACAACGGGTTACTTGCAATAAAATTGAAGCCCTCGCCCGCCATTGTGTAAATACCGGTTACCGCAGTGGTAAGATCGCCGATAATGCCTGCCATATTAGAACCTCCTCCCGGCAGTGCTGTTTCACCGCTAGATGCTAACATAAGCAAACCAGACATGTAAACAACTCCTTCCATTTATATTAAAAGACGGTATCAACCGTTCTTTTTCGACTTACTGCCCGAAGTCTCCGCAGCTTTTTTTGCGTTCTCGTCAAACTCGCTGAGAGTAGTGTCCTCGACTTTAACATCATCAAGCATATTAGCGGGAACTTCCGCAGTTACGCCGTCATTAAGCGAGAAAACAACACTTTCGACTTTGCCCTTTTCATCGTAGACGGGGAGTATCTCGCCGCCGACAACGCGATTTTCAAAGTCAAAGCGCCGCAGAATATCACGGCTGTTCTCGTTGAGCGTGAACGGAATACCAAGCGCGGCAACTACCGCAGCAGTCGGAACTTTCACCAGCTTTAACGGCGTACCGAAACGGAAGTAGCTGGTATCGTCCAATCCGATCTTAGCGGGCCACTTATCAGCAAAGCAGCCGAATTCAACGCTATCGTAGTGGTTGGTACGGTGTGTAACCTGGTCAACGATAGTACCCTCTTTCTGATATCCTCCAATAACGATCATAATAGACCTCTCTTTCTGCCCTCTGGGCTGTAAAAAATTTAATCACCCGAATGCACGGCTGTGATTACAAGCTAAGCGCGTACCGTAACCATAGACAAGCGCCATTGTGGCAATAGCGCCGCCTATGGCATTAGAACGCTTACCCCTTTAGGGGTTGGCGGCGGTTGGATTAACGTCCGAACCGCTAACGGACGTTTACAGGGGGTCTCCGGTATATACTCGCTCCGGCTTGCGCAGCTTTCGCAAGTACCAGTAACGTTGAACGAAATAAACAAGATAACAACACGCAGTTGATATAAAATGAGAGAGCCCGTAAAATAAAGAAAGAATACAAAAAAAGAAATATGCCCAGAAAATACACTCCGATACCTGAATTTCTGTAAAGTCGTTAACCGGAAGTCCTCCGTTGACTTCGTATAACGGCATAAAGGATAATAAGATGAACATAAAAGCCAAGGATAAAGAAAGAAACTTTATTTCATCTTTGCCGTGCTCATTCATCGCGTTACACCCCTTTTTCCGTAAAGACGGATATCTTCAGAACCGACTGTAAGAACGCCGTCCACCACTCGGGGCTTGCCCAGCGGCGGCGATTAGTATCTGTATCGTTCGGCTCAATGAAACGCAGATTGCTATTTATAAGACCGTAGAACTTATCCCCTAGCTTATGATTATCAAGCAGAAATACAAGCGGCATTTTATCCCGAAGCTGTATTTCAAATCTTGTCCAGTGGTAGTCAAGTCCGCCGCGCTCCAGCGATTTATCGTATATTCTGAACCGTGTATTCGACTGCACAGAGCCGAAATAACAGGACAACGCGAGAGTAACGTCATCGCCGGAAGTCGTATGCTTGCCCGAACACTGAACCGATTTTGAACGGAAACGGGAAAAAAACAGATTGCGGCGGAAATACTCAACTATTACGCTCATATCCAGAAGCCCGTTACCCTCACAGTCTATGTCGTCAAAGGCTACATCAAGGCGCGTTATATGGTATTTATCGCTGTTCTGCGCAAGAAAGCTGCACAGGTAATCCAGATCGTAGAGACCCGATGTCTCATACTGGCGGCAACCTTGAGCAGACATCTCAACACATATTCCCATATCTTTCTTGAAGCCGTCGTACATTATCCAGATACCGCCGAACTGCTTCGCTTGCTTATAACCATAACGTCCTTTACAATCAACAAAGTTGACGCGCTCCAAACCGAGGAAACTTATAAGCCTGTCAAGCTCCAGCTTCGTTGTAGTGAACGTCAGCCAGTCTATAAGTACTATGTTTTCATCTGCGCTCATTTACGATCACCGCCTTTCAGAGCTTCGGCGTTGTCTCTGTAAAGCTCGCGGAAGCTGCCGCCCGTGTGTCGGCGTTCCGGCAGACTGACCGCGATCAGACCGCCGAGCAGAAATGCGGTTGCTGCTCCCAACAGCACTATTAAGCGTTCTAATTCTTTCATTGTAAATTCCTTTCCTAACTTGACATTTTTACCACTATATGGTATAATGTAATTTGAATAAGTCCACGTTCAGCCGGAACACTTACACACACCCGGCTGAACACGAACAGAAAAGAGGTGAAATCGTGAATAAAATACTTGACGCTATACGAGCAATCGCAATGTTCGTATTTGTTCTGCTACTCATTTTCGGAAACACACAAGCAGCTTTTATCACGCTTATTGTATTAGTTGCCTTATCCCTAATGAGCAAATTTGCCAAGCCCAGCAGACACTGCTAATCACAATACACCCTCAACCAGAAAGTAGGTTGTAAATACATTATAGTGCAATAAAATACATTTGTCAAGCGAAAAAGTATGTTTATTTGCACTTTTGTGAAAAATAACCAAGAACAAAGGAGAAATTTTGTGTTTTATGACAATCTAAAAAAGGAATGTGATAGGCAAAAGCTAAAAATCACACCATTAGTAGAAGAATGCGGTGGAAATAGAGGATCGTTAAGCGGTTGGAAAAAGGGCGCTTCACCCAATTCAGACATAGTAATGAAAATCGCAGTGCGTTTAAACGTAACGACCGATTTTCTTCTATTTGGAAAAACAGACAGCACCAATGAGCAGCCACCAGAAGAAGAACGTCTAATCAAAGCATTCCGACAGCTTACAGACGAGGGTAAAAGAAATGTATTAGGCATAGCGGAAATGTCTGCACAAAACCCACAGTACCAAAAATATACAGATATTTCCAAAGAAGCGTAATTGAAAGGACATAAAATGATAGGTGTAGCTGAAATAATCCAATTAGTAATAAATATTTCAATAATTGTCTTAGTAATTAGAGAATATAGGAAAGCAAGAACAGAAAAAGAAATACAACAAAAAAAGTTTAACAATCTAATGGTTAAAACACACGAATTAGAAAACCAAGTAAAAGAACTCGAAAATCAAATAATGAAAGGAAACGACAAGCAATGAGAAAAAACAAACAAATAGAGCAGCTTCACAAGGAGTACAAGCACTATGTATACCGAGAGATCGGATTGATCAAGGGCTACAAGCTCACAAACGAAACCACCGAGAGTGAGGGTGTTATAATTAACGACATCAAAATCGAAATCAACCTCGAAAGCCAGATCGGGCAAGAGTTCTGGAACGAAATCAAAGACAAATTCAAACCCGAAAAACTCTCTCCCAAATATGCGACCTCTGCAAACTACATATACTCAGAGCAAGAAGAAAATGGAGTAATGAACGTAGCAATAAAAATACTTACCAATAAATCCAATCCACTGGAAGTTAAGGCTAAGAAAAAATTACTGCACAAAATCAATAAATACACATAAAAATCCCCCCCGAACTCAATCGAGGGGGATAAATTATTCAATGATAATGCCCTTTACAGGAAATTATTTCCAGTATATCTGCCTCATTAACACGGTAGATTAGACGGTTCTCGCCGTTTATGTGTCTGCTGTAGTATCCGGAAAAGTTTCCCTTTAACGGTTCGGGATTTCCTATGCCAACAGAATTGCCGTTTCGCTGAATATCGGTTATCAACTTATTTATCTGCTTCAACAGTTTTTTGTCGGTAGTCTGCCAGTCGACATATTCCCCCCAAGCCTTATCATGCCAGATAATATTCATACGTCAATCAGCTTATGCTCCTTTCCATTCCCCGCTTTCATATCTGCTATTCGACTTTTAAGCTCCGCTGCTTCGGCAGGAGTAAAACCGTTTTCATCGAGGTTGGTAATTTCAAAAGGAATACTATGTTTCCGAACAACAGTTTTAGCAAACAAGCAAAACGCAGTTGTCATTGACATTCCGACATCAGAACAAAAGCTATCGAATTCCTTTTTCAAATTCTCGTCCATTCGGATATTTATACTCGTTTGTGCCATAATAACACCCCCTTTCTACCTGTATATACATTATATCAAAATCTATTGCAATTGTCAATACATTTATATATATTCAACTACAATTGAACAATATGAATTTTAATGAAAATTTGAACACTTTCAACATTGTTGATTTGTAAATTTCCATACTTTTCCAAATGCTAACAAATGTTATGTAGAAAAGACTTTATGGTTTTATTTTTGTATTTTGTATGTCCGTTTTACTAGGCGGACATACAAGCCGCCGCGCGGCGGCGGGGGCTCGCCCCGGAGGGGCGCGCTGACCCCGCCGTTCCCAGGTTTCCGCGCGGCGTTATATGCTTTCGCTTAGGCAGCGTCCGACTTTGTGGCAGTGCTGCTCTTTTTTCGGATAAACTCTCTCGGCAAGGTTGATCTATGTCATAGGCAGCTAGTGGCGTTGAAAACTTTTTTGCTTAACGCTTTAGCCATCAAAAGAAATCGCTCCTGGGACAAACTGTTCGCATATATGAGCTGGTTTTTCAAAGCTGAACCACGATCATAACCAAATCAAGCCGTCCGTCGCTCATTCTTTTGCTGTCTAAAGCTACAAAAAAGTTTCCAACCCCATGCGCTTCGCGCAATCAGTTTTTACAGTTCTTTTTTATAGCAGAATTAGCCCGAAGTTTACCCTCGGGCTGATACTATATCGAGATATACTCTTATTCGTCGGCATCGTCAGAAAGTACGGCAATGTCTATCCAATCCATATTTTCACTCAAAAAAATCACCACCTTATAAATTTCTTTTAATCAGGGTGTCCCGGGTTCGATTCCCGGGTGGATCACCAAAAAACGCACTGTTAAGCCAAAAATCAAAGGCTGACAGTGCTTTTTTTGTGCCGTTTTTACGCAATTTGACAAGACCCCCGAAATTAGGGTGTCCCAAGCTTATTATCTTTGTTAAAATTGCACAAATTTTCCTGTATGCGGTCTACATGTGAATTATGCGACGACCTAATGAGCGCGTAATTGCCGGATAAATGAAGATATATCTGCGTGATTGAAATAGAGCTATGACCGAGAATATCGCAATTTTCGGTCATCACGACTTCCGGAATATTCTTTCGTCCATTTTCGGTAATCCTCGACCGCCTGAAGAATAATGACGTTCGCCAAATCCTTGTAATACTCTATATTGGTCGGCATTTCAAGCCGATTTACAACGGTTGCGCAAAGCCTCATTCCGTCGGTGTTTGTCATTTTGCTTTCCTTTATATTGTACATAATCTATGACCTCTTATTTTCATAAAGTCGTTGTGTTTTTCGCTTGGTTTTTGCTCTGCTTATCAACCGCCTTTCTTTTTTGTGCTTCATAATTTTGCCCAAAATCAACCACAAAAATTTTGTTGCTAAAAGGGCTCAAATCCCGTATGGATCTTTTTTGTCAGGATTCTGAAAACAAAAAAGCGCCCATGAATAATCTCTCTGATTTAAGAGATGCTTCTCAGTTAAAGCTGCCAACGGCACAAGATATTCAGTGCGATTATTTGCCGCGTCGTCTTTCTCCGTATGCTCCAACTTATCACTTTGACAAAGCCGACGTACATGACGCTCTGTTATTCCCTTAAGCTCCGCGACCTCTGCCGTGGTTAAATACTCCAAAAAAATCTCTCCTTTCGCTGAAAATTTTCCAAAAAGCTCTTGAC
>CAMNXF010000006.1 GCA_946567425.1 uncultured Clostridia bacterium
TCCTTCGCCTACCGCGACCTTTTTGCCGTTGGATATTACCGTTAGCAGTACCATGATCATGACCCCTTTAAATTATTGATCCACGGGTCGGGACGGAGCGCCACAGGGCTGTCCGTTTTGACCGTTTCACTCAGTTTGTTGTCGATGTATATCGGGAACTCGAACGTCTGTTGTGTCTGCTGCGGAGTATTGCCGTAGGCATACGGCGCTTGGGCGGCATAGCTGGCAGCATTTGGAAGTTGCTTGATAAGATCGTCAACCGTTTTTTCGCTAACTATCGGCATTTCAAAGGTGTCACCGGAATTCCTAAGTGCTTCCTCAAAACCCGCATTCCACGCTTTGCCGCTTTCTATTCCGCTATCCTTAAACACCTCATTTGAGGGGATGTTGAGCAAATCTAGATTTGCCGAGCCGTCATTAAAGCCGCTTTGATACGCGCTGCCGATCAAAATGCCTTTTTCCTCGATATCCTCTTTCACCGCTTCCCATTCGATTGCTTTGTACGAATCAGAAAAACGCTGTTGCGCACGATCTTTATCGAATGCAGAGTCAAGAATTTGATTTTCCGCTGCTCTAACATCATTTGTGATCTTATCGACCATGTTTTTTACAGTGATATCATCATAATTCATAAGCAGCTCGATCGGATTGGCGTAGTCAGTTTTAACATTAGTCAAACCATCTTCGCCAACAATAGATTCTGCCAGTCCTGCCGCAATACGATTGCGTAAATCATTAGATTTTACAACGGCATCGACCCTTACGTCATCGTAAGTTTTGTCAATAAGTTTAAAATTATCTTCAAGAAATTTTTCTATTTCGGCTTGGGAAACGCCGTCAATTTCCTTTAACACGGCTATTTCGTTTATGCTTTCGTATGCCTCACGCCGCTGTGATGCCGCTGCCTCAAGAGCAGCGTCTTGTGCCTCTCCAATTCGCTGCAGCAGCATTTCATACGAAGTTTTGTCGATTTGCAGATTGCCCATATCGGCTTCCAACAGATCCCATGTTGCTTTTGCGAATGCGTTTGTTTTAATATTGGCATACCGTTCGAGCTCGTCGTACAAATCTCGGATATTTTGTATTTCGCTTTCCAATAAGCCGCGATTTTCATCTACAGCAGTCTGTGTAATGGAGTGAATTTGCGAACGTATATTTTCAACTTTTCCCTCGAGTGTAACACCAAAGCCGGCGATCTCATCTAATGACTTTCGTTCATCTTCATCAATTCCGTCAAGCGAAAAAAATTCCTCAAGAATCGTTGCTGCGCCGAATGTCTGTTCATCAAGCAAATCGCTGATCTTGTCAATTGACGCATTTAACCTATCCGAAAAATCGGGAATATCATCAAGCGATATTGTACCTAACGTCTGATACTTTGAGAAAGTTTTATCCATTGCATCAGCCATACCTGTAAACTCGTCCTTGAGATCGCTCACTTTCCCTCTGTGTGTTTCAAATTTTTGTGCCAGTTCCTCATAGCCGCTCCCGATGGGCTCACACAGCTCCTCGATTTGTTCGAAGCTCAATCTTATATCACCGAATTTTTTAGCGATCTTTTCGTCCATTATGGCTTTACTGAGCTCCATGATCCCGCCCATAATCAAACCAAATCCCGCGCCAATACCTGTTGCAAGTGCAAATCCGCCCGCGCCTATGCCCAAAGCTGTTCCTGCGGTTGTTATCACGTTTTTTATTGCCGAAATCGAGGAAGTGATTTTGTCAATATCACTTGACACATTTTTTTCAAAAAACTCTTGTTTTTTGAATTCTCTGTGCAATATCCACGGAGCGTAGCGGATATTGCACAGAGTCGGACACGCACCCGGCGGTCATGCGACGGATTTTAATGCCGCATAATAGCGGCGGCGCTTTTCGGCGGGAGGGATTCCACCAATCGCGGAGCAGATCCGACGATTATTCCAATAGCTCATAAAATAACGCCAAATAAGTGTTTTCAGCTCATCTATCGCATAATTTTCCGGCTTTCGTCCACGCAAATAGAACAGTTCTTCCTTCATTCGCGCCCACATACTTTCGCAGCGCGCGTTATCGTGGCACCTTCCTCCCGCGCTGTTCATGCTTTGGATTATTCCAAAATCCGCAATTGCACAGCGGTATTTTTCTCTCGTGTACTGACTTCCTCGATCGGAATGAATAATCATGCCACGTAGATGTTGTATAATAAAACTTGACACTAAGCCCACAAAGAAATATAATAAAAGAAAAGGAAGGTTTCAAAAATGAGAAAAACAAGAAGATACGACAAAGAGTACAAGGTACAAGCAGTAAAGTTAGCGAAAGTGAAAGGAACAAAGAGCGTAGCGGAGGAGTTAGAGATACCGGTAAACACGCTGAGCGGGTGGGTTCATAAAGCAAAGAACGGCAGATTAGATCTTTGAAAGGGCGAACAAACGCCTGAAACCGCGCTGACACTTGTTGCCGAGTGCGAGGAGCTGCGCAAGCAGTTAAAGGAGCGAGATAAGGAGATCAAGCGTCTCAACGAATTGAACGAGTTCTTGGAGGAGGCGTCAGCTTTTTTCTCGGCGATCCTTCGGAAGTCGGGAAAAACGAACGATTAAAGTTCATAGCAAAAAAGACGGAAGACGGCGAGGTAAAGGGAAAAATCAGCTTGTATTGTGAGGCATTAAAGGTATCAAGACAGGGGTTTTATGACTACCTGAAAAACAGGAATAAGCCATGGAAGCACGAACACTTAGCAGAGCTGATAAACAGCATAATAGTTGAGGATGAATGTAACAACGCATATGGAAGAAAGCGAATGCGGGAGGCATTAAATCTGAAATATCCGGAGGAAGAAATTCCAAGTGAAAGCACGGTATATTGAGTAATGGGAGTTATCGGCGCAAATCATCCAAGGCGTAGAAAGCCCAACGGAATAACCAAGGCGGATCGTGAAGCTCGGAAATCGGATGACCTGTTAAAGCGTGATTTCACGGCTGAAAAGCCCTGCGAAAAATGCGTTACTGACATCACGGAAATTTCGGGAAAGGACGGAAAATTATACGTTTCGGCGATTTTTGACTGTACTTGCGATGGCGGATAATATGCGCGCCGAGCTGTGTGTTCAGGGCGTTGGAAACGCATGCAAAAGCTTTGAAGATATGCCAAGCGCAATTATCCATCCGGATCGCGGAAGTCAGTACACAAGCGAAAAATACCGCAGTGCAATCGTTGATTTTGGAATAATCCAAAGCATGAACAGCGCGGGAGGAAGGTGCCACGATAACGCGCGCTGCGAAAGTATGTGGGCGCGGATGAAGAACGAGCTGTTCTATTTGCGCGGGCGTAAATCCGAAAATTTCACGGTTGATGAGCTGAAAACCCTTGTCTGGCGCTATTTTGTGAGCTATTGGAATAACCGCAGGATCTGTTCTGCAATTGGCAGTATACCGCCTGCCGAAAAGCGCCGCCGCTACTACGCAGCATTAAAATCCATCGCATAAGCTCCGGCTGAGCGATATCCACTCCGCTTCGCTCCGTAAATATTGCGTATACCGAAAAAACTCGTTTTTTTTTGAGAAAAATGTGTCAATCGATATTGACAAAATCATTGCCATGTCGATCACGAGGATATTAAGACAGAGAGGCTATCCAAATGACGGTACTGCTTGATACTAATATTATTATGGATGCGCTGCAGGAGCGACAGTCCCTTGATATTGCGTCTAAGAAAATTCTGCTGCTTGGTCAGAGCGGAAAGCTCGACTGCTGTTTTACCGCAAACACCGCAACGGATATTTTCTTCTTATACAGTAAGGCTCGAAGCAGGAAAGAAGCAAATGATGCTCTCGGATCTCTGTTGGATACATATAAGGTCTATCCAATAACTCGCAAGGATTTGTCGAACGAGGATCTTGAGAACGTGTTAGTTGAGGTATGAGCTAAGAACGTTCACGCCGACTATATTATTTCCCGCGGCGAGGAATTTACAGGTATTGTTGCAGAGGTGAAAATAATAAAGCCCGATGAGTTTATTTCAATAGTTTAAATTACGCTGTTAATATTTGTTTGTTTTACAATAAAAGCCGTCCAAGCAATCGGACGGCTTTTTAATATCTGTGTTCAGTTATATAGGTTGGCATCCGAATAGCAGCCGCTCAATAACCATATTTTAAGTGATTTTACTTATCAAACAAGCATAATTTAAGCACACACAAGATTGGATTTTCCTATAACAGTGTAGTTTGTCGGCGTTCTAAGAAAACTAAAAAACGCTCAATATTTTGGTTAAGCGCCTATATTTCTACATTTTAATTAAGGTTTTCACTTCGATTACAAATCAGCTGCTCTACCAACTAAGCTACTCCGGCGTTTTCTCCATATCGCTATCAGCTACTAATACGTTATAGCACGTTTACGAATATTTGTCCAGCGGTTTTTCAAAAAATTTTATCCGCAGGCGGAAAGGGAAAATAGGAAATGACGCAAAAGCTTTTCTTAAGCCGTTTCGCGGAATTTGCCGAACAGAGAAATCTATGAGATCATTGGATTTTATGAAATATCACTCTCCAAACAAAAGCGCAAAAACAGCCGCAAGCAAAAACTCACGGCTGCCGCATATTAAATCGAAAAATCAGAACTCCTCTTTTACGAGATACTTTGGACGATCCTTGACCTCAAGATAAAGCTTGCTGAGGTACTGCCCCATAATGCCGAGACAGAGGAGCTGTAAGCCGCCAAGCAGCGTAATAACGCAGATCGTTGACGGCCAGCCCGCCACATTGTCGCCGAACGCCAGAGCTCGTATAAAAATAAATATCAGGAACGCAAACGCGATAACGCAGAACAATATTCCCAAAAACGACGCAATAGACAACGGCACGGTCGAAAATGCCATTATGCCGTCCAGCGAGTACAAAAACAGCTTCCAGAACGACCACTTTGTCTCGCCCGCCGCGCGTTGGATATTCTCGTATTCGAGCCACTTCGTCTCGAAACCGACCCACCCGAAAATGCCTTTCGAGAAGCGGTTGTATTCGCGCATTGAGAGTATCGCGTCCACGACCTGACGCGTCATCATACGGTAATCGCGCGCGCCGTCGACGATGTCCGTTTTGGAGATCTTGCGCATTAACCCGTAAAACCGCCGCGCGAACCATGAACGTATCGGCGGCTCGCCCTTGCGGTCGACGCGTCTTGTTGCCACGGAGTCGTAACCGTTCTCGATGTTTTCGTACATTTCGGGGAGCAGCGCGGGAGGGTCCTGCAAATCCGCGTCCATAAGCACGACAATATCCCCCTTTGCTTTTTCAAAGCCGGCGACTATCGCAGCCTCCTTGCCGAAATTCCGCGAGAACGAAACAAGGTGAACGCGCTCGTCCTTTTCGTGAAGCAGCTTTACCTGCTCAACGGTTTTGTCGCGCGAGCCGTCGTTCACGAAAACGAACTCGAACTCCACGCCCTTTTCGTGAAAGAATGCCTCCTGCTTTATCGTCTCCGCGTAGAACAGCGGCACACTTTCCTCCTCATTGTAACAGGGTACTATTATACTGAGTAATTTATTAAACGTATTCAAGACTAATCACTCCATTTTATCGGGAATTTAAACGGCTTTTTCGGCAGGCAGCGGCGGGACCTTATCCTCGTTTTCCGCAGCGAGAACTTTCATTTCAAACGGGTTGAACACACGCGCGTAAGGCGACATGGGGTCGAGCACGCAGGGTCTCCCCTTTATCGACTGAAAGAAACGGACTGTGTTTACCTTCATTACCTCAAAATTGTTGTTGTCGGGCTTGACGAGTACGCTCATACGCTCGGGCGAGGTGAAAAACGGCACGATAGCGTGACCGTCCTTTTGTATCATCAGAATATTGAGCGTCTTGTCGGTCTGTATGCCTTGGTTGAACTGTCCGACAATAAGCACCTCCGCCGTCATAAGGTCGGGAAGCAGCTTGTTCCACTTGACCTTGGTCTGATCCTCGTTCGCCGCCAGAATGCGCTCCTCAAGCTCTTTGTTAAGATTTTTCAGATCCTCCGTCCACTCGTAATCGTCTGCCATTGTATTTTTTTCTTCTGCCATATTTTCCGCCTTTCGTTAGTTGTTGTCACATAAAAATCTTTCGCCGTCGGCGACCTTTACATAAAGGAAATTTGTCGAATTATCCTCAAGAAAAACCAGATCGCCGCCCTCTATCATGAACCGATTTACATAATTTCCGTCGTCGGTCGAAAGAATTAGCACGCCGTTTTCGATCTTCCAACTTCCGTAACCGACATAGCTGCTTGCCCAACCCTCGTAATAGCTGAACGTTCCATCGGTGTCCAAGCGTATCCCGAACTTGCCAATGCCCGCAAAGCCGCCGTTTTCGTAGACATAGCTCTTGCCGCCGAGAACGGTTTCAGCGGTTTGACGGGCGCAGCCCGTACAGAGCAGCGCCGCCGACGTTGTTAATGCAAGCAACAGTCTTTTCATAACAGTTGTTCCCTTCATTAAAATCCATTATCCGCAAGAATTTTTTCAAATTTCTTTTCGGATAAAATTTCGTGAGTTATAAATTCACCGTTGCAGAACAACGTAAAAATTGTAAACGGCGAGGGAGCGCTTTGAGCCTGTTCCGCGCTCTCAAAACGGATAGTATGAAACTCCGCTCCCCTTGCCTTTGCCATTTCTTCAAGAATTGGCACATACTTTGCAGTAAACGGACACTGATTTGAATAGTACAGCGCAAATCCGCCCGGCATATCCGTATGCACGGTATCTTTAACGCTCTGTTTAAAACGGGGTTTCTCCGCTTTCTTGCCGAACGGAAGATACATCAGTTCAAAATACGGGGAAGCCGTATCGACGGTTTCAAAGCCTTTGTATTTCAGATATTTCGGATCGGACAGAAATCCCAGTTTCTTTTTAGACGAAAGAACGACAAGCCCCTTTTTACCTTTAGCTTCGCTGTCGCGTATACATTCCTCCAGCAGGAGGCTTGAATTTCCCTGCCCCTTAAACTGCCCCGAGACCCACAAACAATCAATATACATATAACCGTCCGCGTCAACGGGTGCCCAAGCGTGTTCGGCGGGAATATACTCAATAAAGCACTTCCCCCGAACGTCGCCCTTCAAAAACACCAGACCCTCGTCAAGCCGTTCTTTCAGCCAAGCCTTTTTTGACATTACCTGACAATCCTTATTATTAGAGATCGCGCAGCAGATATGCTCTTTGTCAAGATTCTCCGGAGTTATTCGAACAAGTTCCATTGCGTTACCTCATCTTATCTTTTCCGCATTTTCCTTAACGATCTTCGCAATTATCTCGTCGAGCGGAGAAGCGCCGAGGTCGCCGTCCTTGCGCGAACGCAGCGAAACGGTGTTTTCCTCGACCTCCTTATCGCCGACGATGAAGAAATACGGTATCTTCTCAAGCTGCGCCTGACGTATCTTGTAGCCTATCTTCTCGTTGCGGTTGTCGACCGTTACGCGTATGCCGAGGTCGTCAAGCCGCTTCGCAATACCCTCGCCGTACTCTTTCGCGCGGTCGGTTACGGGAAGAATGCGCACCTGCTCGGGCGACATCCAGAGCGGCAGCGCACCCGCATACTTCTCAATGAGGTACGCCAACGTTCTCTCGTAGCAACCGAGCGACGTGCGGTGAATGATATACGGATTTTTCTTTGTGCCGTCAACGTCGACGTATTCCATGCCGAATTTCTCCGCGAGCAGCATATCTATCTGAATGGTTACAAGCGTGTCCTCCTTACCAAATACGTTGTGGTACTGTATATCAAGCTTCGGACCATAGAACGCCGCCTCGTCTATGCCGACGGTGTATTCTACGCCCAAGTCGTTGAGTATCTTCTCCATTGCCGTCTGCGCCTGCTCCCACTGCTCCGCCGTGCCCTCGTACTTGTTGTTGGGGTTTGCGGGATCCCACTGTGAGAAGCGGAACGTGCAGTCCTCGAGCATACCTACCGTATTGAGCATATATTTCGCGAGGTCGAGACACTCCTTGAATTCGTCCTCGAGCTGCTCGGGACGGAGGATATAGTGACCCTCGGATATCGTGAACTGGCGCACGCGGATAAGTCCGTGCATTTCGCCGCTGTCCTCGTTGCGGAACAGCGTACTCGTCTCCGTTAAACGCATGGGCAGATCACGGTAGGAGCGCTGGCGGTTCAGAAATACCTGATATTGGAACGGACAGGTCATCGGACGCAGCGCAAAGCATTCTTTGGTCTCGTCGTGCGGATCGCCGAGAACAAACATTCCGTCGAGATAGTGATCCCAGTGCCCCGAAATTTTGTACAGCTCGCGTTTCGCCATATACGGCGTTTTAGTGAGCTGACAGCCGCGTTTGGCTTCAACGTCCTCGACCCAGCGCTGGAGTATCTGAACAACCTTTGCGCCCTTCGGTAACAGTATCGGCAGACCTTGCCCGATATAATCAACGGTGGTAAAATATTCCAGCTCGCGTCCGAGCTTGTTGTGGTCGCGCTTTTTCGCTTCCTCAACGCGCTCCAGATAAGCATTCAGCTCGTCCTTTGACGGGAATGCGCAGCCGTAGATACGTGTGAGCATCTTGTTCTTCTCCGAACCGCGCCAATACGCGCCCGTTACCGAAGTGAGCTTGTACGCCTTAATGGATGACGTGCTCATCATGTGCGGACCCGCGCACAGATCGGTGAAATCGCCCTGCTTGTAGAACGAAATCGGCTCGCCCTTGTCAGCGTGCTCCTTGCACAATTCGACCTTGTACGGCTCGTCCTGTTTCTCAAGGTACTTTATTGCTTCGTCGGGAGACATCGTAAATGCTTCGAGTTTTATGCTCTCCTTGACGATCTTCTTCATTTCGGCTTCTATCTTGGTAAGAGTTTCGGAGGTGAACGGCTCGTCCGTGTCGAAATCGTAGTAAAATCCGTTCTCGATCGCGGGACCTATCGCCAGCTTCGTCTTGGGGAACAGGCGTTTTACCGCTTGCGCCAGAACGTGCGACGCAGTGTGGTTGAACGCGCGTTTGCCTTGCTCGTCCTCAAACGTGAGCAAATTCAGCGTGCAGTCCTTGTCAGGGGTAGTTCGCATATCGCAGACCTTGCCGTCGATCTCCGCCGCGCAGGCGGTCTTGGCAAGCCCCAACTCCCGCGCGATGTCAAACGCCGACATACCCGCGTCAAATTCCCTGACTTCTCCGTTTTTCAGTGTAATTTTCATAGTAAATTCCTTTCCGATAGGCTATACGAATGCCTAACCGTTTTTAATCCGCGTATTGTTGGATACAGATACGCAATTATATTCTACATCTTTTTAAACGAAAAGTCAAGCGTATTATATACAAATTCGCTCTTTTTTGGTGAAATTACGAAAAAACTCTTGACATTTTGAAGAAAATAAAGTAAAATATAGGTGGACGAAGAAAATCGTCCGCCTTGCCCGACCGAAACGGCGGAGGTTTAAGGAATTTCAGCTTTGAAGCGCCGAAAATCGAATAGGTTTTCAGCTGTCACAACCTTGCGGAAAAGTCCCTTTGCAAGGAAAGGCGCGGGGCGGCTGTGTTTCGCAAAACAATGTCAGGAGGAACGGCAAATTTCAATTAACGCAGAGATCGGTTTCGAGCGCGATACGGAGAGGTAAACCGAGCGGGGACGTTCAGGCTCACCGCGCCGATCGAGTAAACCTGCTGATTAGGCGTTATTTTAAGTAAACCGTTAAGTAAATACAGAGGGGTTGTATCACGAAAGCGACGAACGATCGCGATACAGCCCCTTTTTTGCGTAAAAAAGCGCCCAAGCAAAACGCTCGGGCGCTTCTTATGTAGCCGAATTAGTTAGCTTGGGGAGCGCCAACGGGGCAGGTGTCTGCGCAAGCGCCGCAGTCGATACAGGTGTTAGCGTCGATAACGTACTTGCCGTCACCCTCGGAAATTGCGCTTACGGGGCAACCGTCTGCGCAAGCGCCGCAAGCGATGCACTCATCGGAAATCTGATATGCCATAGTTAATTACCTCCTGATTTGGTCTTACACGCTAGGTGTATCACTTTATATTTTATCATATTTTCAGAAAAAATCAAGTATATTTTCGGAGAAAATTGCCGCATGTTTTTGTACAATTTTGCTTAGCAAAGACTAACTTCGCACAGCGCCGCGCGTTTTTTTAAACCTAGGAACAACAGATGGTTGCAATCAGGCAAAAAATGGTGTATAATATAATAGAAGAGTTTTACGTCGCGGGGAGGTGAAGTCATGCTTAAACAAGGAAGACGAATATGCCCTTGCTGCGGAAAGCCGTTGTATCTTATGGGTAAAGTTCTCGGCGATAAATATCACGAATTTTATCTTGGCGAGAAAGTCACGACAGCAAGCCGATACAAGGAAACCTTTGAAAGGAACAAAATATGGAACAGCGCGGTAAATATGTACTGCTCCGAGTGCGGCGTCAGAATAAAGCTCTTGAATGAACCGTTTTTGATGCCGGGTATTGTTTCGATTTTTATAGTGCTTGCGGTATTTATATCTTCCGTTATCGCGGCGCTGCTTGGAACAAACATCATTCCGAAAGTTCTGCCGCCAGCGGCTGCCGTCGAGACCGTGTTGATTATTTATGCGGCGGCACGGCGCAATAATATAATGAAGTACGAAAGCAATTTCACATTTGTTGATGAGACCATACCGATATTTGACGGGGAATTTAACTTTAAACCGAATGTGCGCGCGGCGATAGAACCCACTAAAAAGCAAAGAAAATACCTCCGCACGGGGAACATATTTGAAACGGAGCTTTCGTCCTCGCGGGTCTATCTGTACCTGATAAGTCTGCGTAAAAGCAGCTCTGTCTGCGAGCTTGAGCTGCGGTTCTGCGGCACGGCGGACGACGCGGAAAAATATTCACGTTCCCTTAAAAAAGCGGAAAACCCTGTAACGATTCTCTTGACGTTCGAGGGCAAGTCCGTCGGTACAGCAGCGGTCACGGAGATATACGAAATAAAGACTGAGGTCTTTAATATAAATTATTACTATTGGAGGACAATATGAAACTGATATTTGCGATCATCAACAACGACGACAGCCACGCGGTGCAGTCAGCGCTCACGAAGAGCGGCTTTCAGGCGACGAAGCTCGCGTCGTCGGGCGGATTTCTCATGGCGGGCAACACCACGTTTATGATATGCTCCGAGGACGACAAGCTTGACGAGATAATCGACGTTATCAAGGAACACTCTCATAAACGCCAGCAGTTCGTGCCCAATTCCTCGGCGTTCGGACAGGGAACGTACACCAGCTTCCCCGTTGAGGTAACGGTCGGCGGCGCGACGGTATTTGTGACTAACATAGAAAGATTTGAAAAGGTATGATATTATACGGAAAAGACGGACTGAAACAGCGGCTTGACGACATCGCCGAAAAGGGCAGGCTCTCCCACGCGATACTGCTTTCGGGACGCTCGGGCTGCGGAAAAAAGGCGCTCGCGAGGTATATCGCGCAATTGTTCCTCTGCGGCGATCGGGCGTGCGGACAGTGCACGGCGTGCCGCAACATCGAGCACGACGGTCACCCCGATGTTATCTTCGTTAAGGCGGCGTGCGGCGGGAAATACGCAATGGAGCCGTTCCGCGCGGTTCTGCGCGATACGGTGGTCAAGCCCAACAACGGCGACCTTAAAATTTACGTTCTCGAGGACGCGGACACCATGCTCCCTCAGCACCAGAACGCGCTCCTGAAGCTGATCGAGGAGCCGCCCGTGCATCTGCGGTTTATCTTCACGTGTGAAAACACGAGCGTTATCCCGGAAACAGTGCTGTCGCGCGTGACAGAGTTCGAGGTTCCCGACACGGGCATTAAGGAATGCGAACGCTGTCTCGTTGACAGCGGCGTCGACCCGAACCGCGCAAGGGAGCTTTCGGAGACATTCGCGGGGAATATCGGGAAATGCCGCGCGGTGCTTGACGGCGGCAGCGAACTCGAGCTTATCGAGACGGCACGGAAAGCCGCGGCGGCGATAGGCAGACGTGACAAATACGGCGCGGCGGCGGCGCTTTCCGAGCAGTCGGGCAGAGCCGAATTCGCGCAGGTCATGGAGTATCTGTCGAGAATTATCCGCGACGCGCTGGCACTGAAATGCGGCGGCGAGTCAGAGTTTTTCGGGCGCGGCGAGTCAAAAAAGATAGCCTCGGGTTTCTCAGAGGGGGAAATTCTGGCGATGCTGGATGCGGCGTTCGAGGTCGCCGAAAACGAGATATACAACCTGAATATCGCGCTTACGGCGGCGTATTTCACGTCAAAGCTGTTTGCGTAAGTTTATTGCGCTGAAATGAAAGCCGCCCGTTGCTTTGACAAGGGCGGCTTAATATTTTAATTATTTAATTTTTTATTCCTCATTCTCATAAACCACAGGAACAGTACGATCATTGCCGCGCCGATAAGCAGGCAGACAACCGCGTTCTGGATGAATCCCGCAATGAGGAAGCAGATGAAGCTGATGACAGCGACCGCGATGGCATACGGTATCTGGGTGGAAACGTGCAGAACATGAACGCACTGCGCGCCGGCCGAGGACATTATCGTCGTGTCGCTGATAGGGGAGCAGTGGTCGCCGCAGACCGCACCCGCGAGGCACGCGGAAATTCCCACGAAAAGCAGCGGATTGGTCGGCTCGAACATATTGCATACTATCGGGATAAGTATGCCGAAGGTTCCCCACGACGTTCCCGTCGCGAACGCAAGCAGACACGCGACGATGAAAATTACCGCAGGCAGGAAGTTCGCAAGTTCGGGAGCTGCGTTTTTCATCATCGCCTCGACGAATTTCGCCGAACCCAAAAGATCGTTGGAAACGTTCTTCAGCGAGGTCGCGAACGTCAGTATCGTTATCGCGGGAACCATGGCGATAAATCCCTGCGGAATGGATTCCATTGCGCTCTTGAACGTGATGAGCTTACGGCAGATAAGGTACGCAATAATAACAACCAGCGCGATCAAAGCGCCCCACGGAAGTCCGACAGTGGCGTCGGTGGCGGCGAACGCGGAAATGAAGTTTCCATAATTCGCGTTTTCGGGGTCGAGCATTCCTCCGATATAAACCAGTGCGAAAACCGATATTGCGATCAGCACGATTATCGGCAGAATAAGGTCGATAACTCTGCCATTTTCGTTGGATTGGCAGGTTTCGCCGCTGACACGTTCGTCGGTGGAGAACAGGTCGTTTTTATCGACCGCGTTGCGCTCGTGCTTAGCCATAGGGCCGTAGTCCGCCTTGAACGCGACTATAAAGATAATGAACAAAAACGTCAGCAGCGAGTAAAAGTTGAACGGTATCGAGCGGACGAACAGGTCAAGCCCCGACATTCCCGTTCCCTCGGAGTAGCTTGCGACTGCCGCCGCCCATGAGCTTACGGGAGCGATCATACATACCGGAGCTGCCGTCGCATCGATAAGGTACGCGAGCTTAGCTCTGGATATTTTGTGGCTGTCGGTTATCGGGAGCATTACCGAACCGACGGTCAGGCAGTTGAAATAATCGTCGATAAAGATCAGTATACCGAGAATGAACGTCGCAAGCTGCGCGCCTATTCTCGATTTGATGTGAACTGCCGCCCAGCGTCCGAACGCCGCGCTGCCGCCCGCCTTGTTTATAAGCGAGACGATAATGCCAAGAATTACCAGAAACAGGAAAATGCCCGCCGTTCCCGAGACAGCCGCAATAAGACCGTTTGATACGACGTGATCTATGGTGTTTGTGACGCGGCTGCCCGCGTAAGCCTCAACCTCGCCCGCGTCGTTGAACGTAAGCGGACTTCCGAGGATTGCACCGACAAGCAGTCCGACAAACAGCGAGGAATAGACCTCCTTGGTGATAAGCGCCAGTCCTATCGCGACTATCGGCGGAACGAGCGCCCAGAACGTGGCGTAGGTCTCGGTTCCCGACGCGACGACTACGATCGACATTACGATCACTGCGAGGGCGACAACGAGCGCGATCAGATTTACACGGTTCTTTTTCATGGAAAACTCCTTTTTATTTATTTGACTTCTGTTTATTATTTTACCGTAATCTATTGGCGCTGTCAATAACTTGGGGAGAATTTTGGCGTTTTTGATACAATCGCCGTGTTATTTTTATGAAAAATAACGTAAACAATAATTTTATAATATATTTTTAAAGAGGTTTACAAATCCGAGAAAATGTGTTATAATATAAAAATACGGATACGGCTCTGTATATACGGGAGAATAATATGGACATCATAAATAAAGGCAAGAAAAAAAGTTTCGGCTTTGTGCTGGAGGACAGCGATAAGCGCAGGCTTATATTCAGGTTTTATCCGGAGGAGTCGCATATACACGGATTTCACGATTTCTGCCCAACCGAGTGGGAACAGGTCTACAAGACCTATTACAGCTGGAAGATATGCATTGACGAAGACGGCGAAAAAACCTCGTTCGGCTCGTACAGCGATGAGGACTGCTGCTTTACGAATTACTCCTGTATTATCAACGAGCTTATTAAAAACGCAGAAGAGGACAGGCGCGAGGTGCTTTCGTTCAGGGGAATAAGCTGGAATATCTCCTATCGGAAACGTGCAAAGGATTATATAGAATTTGAGCTGTGGACGCACAATAATATCGGCTACCGTTTCAGACTTGACATTGAAACGGCAAAGCGGTTTGCGGCGTTCCTTGAAAAAGCAGACGCGTATATGATGAAGCACAGCGAGCCGATTTAAAGAATAGGAGAAGTATGGAAAACAACGAATATTTTACGGAAAAGATAGCTCCGAAGAAAAAGGATAACCAAGGCGAACAGCGCTCTGACAACCGCCGCAAGGGGAATTATCCGCGCAGACCCAAACCCGCTGCGGACGCTTCCGCGGTTAAGCCCATGCAGACGGTTTTGGACGAAAATTCGCCGAAGGTCGAGATAATCGGCGTGCGTTTCAAGGACGTGGGAAAGGTATACTATTTCTCGCCGAACGGCGAGCAGTTCAAACACGGCGACAAGGCTATTGTCGAAACATCGCGCGGCGTAGAGTGCGGCGAGATCGTTCTTACAAACCGCGAGTTCCCCGAAAGCGGACTGGTATCGCCGCTGAAAAAGATAATCCGCAAAGCCGACGAAAATGACGTCAAGCAGCTCGAACAGAACCGCGTAAAGGAAAAAGAGATAATGCGCACGTTCGCGGAGAAGATACGATTCCACAAATTGGAAATGAAGCCTATTGACGTGGACTGCACGTTCGACGGCAGCAAGATATTGTTCTACTTCACCTCGGACGGCAGGGTGGATTTCCGCGACCTTGTAAAAGACTTGGCGGCTATCTACCGCACACGCATCGAGCTGCGGCAGATTGGCGTGCGCGATGAGGCGAAAATGCTCGGCGGACTGGGAATATGCGGCAGACCGTTCTGCTGCTCGTCGTTCCTCGGCGAGTTTCAGCCCGTTTCCATAAAAATGGCAAAGGAACAGTCGCTCTCACTCAATCCGACAAAAATCTCGGGAACGTGCGGGAGACTTATGTGCTGCCTTAAATATGAGCAGAACTGCTACGAGGAGTTCTTGCGCACAACGCCCAAGGTCGGCGCTTACGTTGAGACCCCCGACGGGCGCGGCTCGGTCGAAGAGGCTAATCTGCTCACGGGAATACTCAAGGTCAAGCTCGACAAAAAGCCTGACGTTCCGATAGTAATAAACAAGGAGGAGGTTCGCGTCATCAAGGACGGCAGAATACGCGTCAACAGCGATGAGATAAAGGCTCTCAAAAAGCTGGAGGAGTAAAATGCTCGACTATATCGTCTTTCATTATTTGCCGTTTCTTCACCGATTTCCGTCGGGGGTGGGCGAAATTCTGGTCGGGCTGCCGATCGTTTTCGCGGTATGCGCGGTTTATTGGTTCGCGCGGCGGGCTTGGCATAAAAAGCGTCTCGGCGCGGATTTTGCCAAAACGCGCCGAAAATGCCGCCTTAACGAGACAGTGCGGCTGCTGTTTGTCGCGTGGATGACTATGCTGTTCCTGTTGTGCCTTACCACGGATATCGGTTCGCTTATCCGCAATTTTTCCGACCCGCGTATCCTTATACCGCCTTTTCGGGCTTGGCGCAGCTTCACACGCTTCGATTTCGTGTTCTCGCAGCTTAAAGGCTTTGACCGCTCCGCTATTCGCGACTTGTTCTTGAACACGGTTTTATTCGTGCCGCTCGGCGCTGCTCTGCCGATAATTTGGAGAAAAGCTAACTTCCGCCGAACGGTGCTTGTCGGCTTTATGCTCACATACTTTATCGAATTGAGAGCGCAGCCGTTCCTCGACCGCTATTCAAGTATCGACGACATCGTCGCCAACACTACGGGTACGGTCATCGGATATCTGCTGTTTTGGCTGCTGAGGAAAATTTTACCGAAATTCATTGAAAGCTGTCAACGAACCGTCAAAACGAAAAAACGGGTACATGAAAAATCGCCCTCCGCGTAAACGGAGGGCGAAAGTTATACATAATACGGGTTCGGCTTCGTGAGCAGAATGATAAAGTCAACAAGCCAGCCGATGCCGAAAAGACCGAACGTAAAGAACCACAGCAGCCCCGTGCCTACCTTGCCCTCATAGAAACGGTGAACGCCGAATTCTCCGAGGAAAAAGCACAGCAGCACCGCCAGCACCTTGTTCTTTTCTCTGCCGCCGACGATAACGGGCTGAACCGCTTGATTTAAGTTGTTGTTATTGTTGATGACGATAGGCTGCTGCACGGTCTGTGCGGCTTGAAGCTGCTCGACCTGCCGTCCGCAGTGGGTGCAGACCACCGCCTCCATAAGTATTTTCTGTCCGCAGAATTTGCAGAACTTCATGCCGTCGTTGAGCACCGTCACCTGCGGCGCGGACTGAACGGGCGTATCGTTTACGGGAACGGGTATTCCGTCGGGTCGATAAGTGTTTTGTGACATTATCGGCTCGGAAACCTCGCCGGGTCTGCCGCCGGGGTATATTTCGCCCGTTGCGGGGTCTGTCCACGGCTGAACGTTCTTCTTTTTCAGGCTTACCGAGGGATTTTTATTGTCCATATTTTTGCCTCCGTATAACTATGACTACAGGTTAATTATATCACAAATATACTTAAATGTAAAGCGGTTCAAACAAAAATTTCATTTAAAAATTTTCCCATTTGCCCGTCACAAGACAGACGAAGAACCTTGGCACCATTTGCAGCGAAAAAGTGTCCGCCGCGAGCAGTATCATTACGATAACGCTTGCGCGCGAAAGGAATATCCCCCAGCGCCTGCCTGTCGACATTTCGGTCTGCACCTTGGGAACGCGGTATTTTTTAATCTTAATGAACTTGTAAATTGCCATAATAACGCCGACCGCCAACAGGAGCATCACAAGTCCCATCCACACCATATACAGCACGACTGTCGGAGTGACCTCCGTTTCGGCGCCGTTCTGCGCCGCAAGCAGATAATTCCCGACCGATTCGTCCGCCGCGAGCAGTATTATCATACCCGAAATGCTGTTGAACATCGCGTGCATTATCGTCGTCGTGACAAGGCTTCGAGTGGATACGGCGATGTAGCCGAGGAAGATGCCGAGCGCTGTCGCGTAGAAGAACTGCGCGAAATTCGCGTGGATAGTGCCGAAAAGCAGCGCCGAAACGAATATCGCGAAGCCGTTTCCATAGGGGCGCAGGCTCTCCATGATAAGCCCTCTGCACCAAAATTCCTCAAAGATCGGCGCGAGCACGGTAAGCTGAATGAACATCACGACCGCGCTGCCCATATCGGGAGCGGCGAGCGTGTCCTGCACCACCGTAAACGAATCGCCGACCGCCGTGCCCGCCAGCAGCGAGCCGAGCAGCTGCGTCAGCAGATTACAGGTTATAGCCACGCCGTACCCCGCGGGGAACATAGCCAGCGCGCGCCCGAAATACTTTGGCTTTCCGTAAACCGTGCCCATTCGGTCTTTCATCGGTCTCTTCAGCAGAAAAACCGCCGAAATAATGGGGATAAGATACAAAAACACTACCGACAGCACCGCGTTTATCAGATACGCGATCGTCGGGGTAAGCGGCAGCGTGCTCAGATATGGCGATACAAGCACCGCCAAAACGTCGACGGCGGATCTTGACGCAAACACTATTATCATCATAATTCCGATACGAGTGCATATACTCTTGAAGCCCGGCACAAGCGAGGACCTTTCCCCGCCCTCCACGCCGTTTGACATATTTAAATCGCCCGCAGCGTTTATTTCAATCATTTCCTCGGACATAAATTTCACCCTTTCCCGTTCGACAGTTTATATTGTATATAAACTCTATACACAATATAACATAATTCTGTCTGTTTGTCAATAGGATTTTGAAAAAAATTATTTCCCCGCAAGCTCGTGACAGCCGCAAATTTCGGCGACCGTATCCTCGGCGGTCTTTCCGTGACAGTCAACGGTTATGTCCGCGTATTCCTCATAAAGCGTCATACGCCGCGCGAACACGTCCTCGATAGTATCCTCAGGGCGTTTGGCTATTCCGCGCGTTTTTATATTTTTGAGCCGCGCCGTAAGCTCCTCCGTCGGTATCGACAAATAGTAGACTATGCCGTTCTTTTTAAGGTGCAGCATAGCCTCGCGGCTGTACACGGCGCTGCCACCCGTCGCGATGACCGCGTTTCCCGCAGCGGAAACTGAACAGATCGCGCGCTCCTCCGCGATACAGAAAGCGTCAAGACCGTTCTTGTCGATTATTTCCTGTAACAGTCTGCCCGTATCCTGTTGGATTATCAGATCGGTGTCGATAAACGCGAACCCCAGCGTTTTCGCGAGCAGCACCCCGATAGTTGACTTCCCGACGGCGGGCATTCCGATAAGCACAATATTCTTCATTAAAACGTCACCCTATCCAAGCTCATGGTAGCGACTGCATTCAAATTTTCTCCGCCGATATTCCCCGCGAGGAACTCGTAATACCCTTGACAGCCTATCATAGCCGCGTTGTCGCCGCACAGCGGGAGCGGAGGAATATACAGCTCCATTTCGTGCTTTCCCGCCGCCGCGGAGAGCGTTTCGCGCAGTCCGCTGTTTGCGGCAACTCCGCCCGCGAGCGCGATCTTTTTATATCCGTATTCCTCGGCGGCGGCGATGAATTTCTCTGTCAATATTTCGCTCACTGTATTCTGAAAGCACGCCGCGAGACCATTTACGTCTATTTCCCCACCCTTTTGATTTGCGTTGTGAATAAGATTGATAACAGCGGTTTTCAAGCCCGAAAAGCTGAAATCGTAAGGGTTCTGAGTTTTCGGCTTGGGCAGCCGATATTTTGTCGGGTCGCCGAGCTTTGCCGCCTTGTCGATAAACACGCCCCCGGGGTACGGAAATCCCATAGCGCGCGCCGCCTTGTCAAACGCCTCGCCCGCTGCGTCGTCGACTGTTCTGCCGACCGTCTCAAACTCGGTATAGCTGTTCACGCAGACGATATGCGAATGTCCGCCGCTTGCCACAAGGCACATATACGGAGGTTCAAGCTCCTTGTGGGCGAGGTAATTCGCCGCAATATGACCGCGTATATGGTGTACGGGAACAAGCGGCTTGCCGAGCGAATACGCCAGCCCTTTTGCGAAATTCACGCCCACCAACAGCGCCCCGATAAGTCCCGGCGCGAACGTCACGGCTATCGCGTCGACGGCCTTTGCCGCCAGACCCGCTTTTTCCAGAGCCTCGTTCACCACGCCGACAATGCTCTCGCAGTGTCGCCGCGAGGCGATCTCAGGAACTACTCCCCCGTATAATCTGTGCTCCTCTATCTGCGTCGCGACCACGGAGGAAACTATCTCCCGACCGTCGCGGATAACGGCGGCGGCGGTCTCGTCACAGGAGCTTTCTATTGATAAAATGTTCATTTGCTCTCCTTTATGTATGCACATAATTCATCGGAAATATAATATTCTCTCTCGTGAGTGACAGACCCGAATATTTCTCTGTTTTCCCTGTAAAGACATAAATCCCACAGAAATTCGTCATCTCCGAAATCACCGAAATCAAAAACGCTCTTCTTGCTCATCAGCCAATTGTACACGGCATAGTCCGTTTTTAGCAGCAGCTCAAGCCCGCCGTATTCGTCATACCCGTGACCGATAACACTTTCTCCAAGCTCGTCCTGCCATTCGGATTCCTTGAAAGCGGAAAAATCGGAGGTGTAACAAACGCCGACGCTGTCCGCATACCTTAACGCGGCGCGTATAAACCTGCGATAGCCGTCCGTACTTTCAAGATCAGGTATATCCGCTGTCATTTTACATCCGGCTTTCTGGACGTGATGAACTCGATAGCGCGCTCGATAGAGCTGCGGACGTGCTCCATTTCTTCGCTGTGAAGATTTTTCGCGTTGCGGTAGTCAAAGCTGTCGCAGAACTGCTGAACGTCCGCGTTAAGCGACTTGATGTAATTCTCGAGAAGCGCGTCCGTCGCCTCGATGAAATCCTTGTGCTCGCTTTTCGGCAGCATTGTCTGGACGTTGGACATCAGCAGATTATAGTGCGGAATGCAGATATACTCCTGCTTGGAATACAGCTTTCTGAAGCCCTCGTCCTTTTTGAACATCTCGAACACCGTTTCCAGCATATGCTGTACTCCCCAATCGACCTTGCTGCACACGAAACAGGTCTCCTCTATCTCGCTTGCCTTTTTCGCCTTTGCGCCCTTGGTGAAGAAGATACCCCTGCGCTCGAATATCTCCCCGCGCAGCGTCGCGAGATAGGTATTCAACATAAGCCCGAGCGACAGACGGTTGTTCTGCTTTAACAAGCTGTTGAAGTGGTCGTGGCAGAAGCCGAGCTTGTTGGTCTCCTCGCGCACGTCGGGCTCCATCATTGCCGCGCCCATAATGTACTCGCAGATGTGCTCCTCGACGGTGTTGCGCATCGCGCAGATAGGGCAGCCGCACCTCGGCTCGAACACCTCGTTTATCGGGATAGTAAGTATGCTCTCTCTCATTGGTCTTTATTCCTTTCGGTATTGGTTTCTCCGAGAACGCTCGGTTATGATTTTGTGTTGCTTTGCTGAAAAAATTTTTAAAACACTTGAAATCTTATTTATATTGTATTATAATTAAAGTAAATAATCAAGAGGTTTTTGAAAAAAATGAATATAAAAGTAAATAATTCCAATTTTGATCTGAAACAGACCTTCCTCTGCGGACAGTGCTTCCGCTGGAAAGAAAACGGCAGCGGCGCGTTTTCGGGGGTCGCCATGGGCAGTAAGCTGACACTTTGGGAGGAGAACGGTGAAATTATTATCGAGGGCGTTCAAAAGGAAAATATTCCCAAATGGCGCAGATATTTCGACCTTGACACCGACTACTCCGAATTTATCCGCCGCTTTTCCGCCGACAAGACGCTGAAAGCCGCGTGCGAAAGCTCGCCGGGGATACGCATACTGCGGCAGGAGCCGTTTGAGACGCTCATCAGCTTCATCATATCGCAGAACAACAATATCCCCCGAATTTCGGGGATAATCGGCAGACTCTGCGAGAGTTTTGGCGAGAGTATCGGCGGCGGAGATTTTGCGTTTCCGACAGCCGAAAAGCTGCGCGGCATCGAGCCTGAGGATTTAGCGCCGCTGAGGGCGGGTTTCCGCGCGAAGTACATAGCCGACGCGGTGAACCGCGTAAACTCGGGCGAGATAAACTTTGATGAGATTAACGAGCTGCCGTTGGACAGCGCCCGCGAAACGCTCAAGAGGATAGTCGGCGTAGGCGATAAGGTCGCGGACTGTGTTCTGCTGTTCGCGTTCCATAAGCTTGACGCGTTCCCGAAGGATGTGTGGGTTAAGCGCCTTATGGCGGAATTCTACCCCGACGGATTTCCCGAATGTACAAAGGGCGCGGAGGGTGTAGCCCAACAATATCTGTTCGACTACGTAAGAAACAACGACGGATTAAAGGTGTAAGGAGGAGCGGATGAATATCGTATCTATGAATGTTTCCGATACGCAGGTTTTGGAGCTTTTCTCCGAGCACGACGACTATATGATAAATTTTCTCGGCAATGACAAGGACTGCTATACCCGATACAGCGCCGCCGAAAATATAGAAAAGGTGTGGGTCGCGTATGAGGAGAATATGCCGATAGGCTGTGTCGCTTACCGTACCAAAACCGACGATACGGGCGAGGTCAAGCGGCTGTTTATCCGCGGCGGCTACCGCGGAAAGGGAATATCCAAAGCCCTGCTCGCCGTTGTGAAAAGCTACGCTAAAACCAAGGGCTGTACCAAGCTCTTTCTTGACACACGTATCACTCTCGAGCCCGCCGTTTCACTATATCGGAGCTTCGGATTTGAGATAATCTTTCAACAAGGGCTTTACATACAAATGGAAATGAATATATAAGACGTTTTCGTCTTTTTAGATCAACAGCTATTGAAAGGAAATAAATTATGTTTTGTACTAATTGCGGCAAGGAAATAATTGACACGGCGAAATTCTGTAACTTCTGTGGAGCGCATATTGCGACAAGCGTTCCCGTGCAGCCCGTCCAAACAGTTCGGCAAGAGCAGCCCGTTTCGCAGACGGTTCAGCCCACTCCCGAATATGCGGAAATCGAAAGTATTCCCGTGGAGGAAAATATATCCGAAAACATTTCCGACGGAACTTCGGAAAATACCGAAAGCGTTATTGAGACGGCGGCAGAGGAAAATACGGTTGAAAGCGCGGAAGAAGTAACCTCTGACGTGCCCACTCCAAACGTTATCCCGACATACGGCTCAGGCACGACCGCTTTCTCCGCGCCGCCCGCAAACGTTATTCCCGTGCAGTCTGCCGAGTTGAATAAGGAAAGCAAGCCCGAACGTCGGTATACTTTGGGACATATTATGATGTGTCTGGCGGCGGTCGCGATAATGGCAATCGTTGCGGGGGTATTCGCGGGACTGTATTTCTCGGTCGTTTAGCACAAAACAGATGTGCGGCTTTGAGCTATTTATACAATTTTAATAAAAAGAATTGACATTTCCCTCATGTTATTGTATAATATAAGAATAGGTGATCGTGTTATTTTCATAATAATACACACAATAATCGGCGAGAGGGAAATATAATGGTTTGCGTTAATTGCGGAAAAAATCTGATAAGGGGCTATGCGTTTTGCATGGAGTGCGGTTCTCCCGTGCCCCATGAGGTTCTCGAGGAGGGCGGAATGCCGGGAAGAACGGACGACGAGGGCAGACCCAAGCCCGAAGCGGACAGCGTTCCCGCGTCCGAAAAGAAGGACGGCGGCGAAAAAAAGGAGAATACCGTTTCGGAGGTGCGGTCGTCGATGCCCGGTATCGAACCGCTCGGCGGCAACGAAAGTTCAGAAACGCTGGTGTTCTGCCCCAACTGCGGAATGCATATGCAAAGCGATCCCTACCGCTGTAACAAATGCGGAATGAAGCTTGGCGAAAAGCCGAAAAACGTTCCGATGTCGGCAGGCGGCGTTCCGCTTATGAATATCGACCCCATAGGCGGTTCAATCGGTATCGGGGGCGGTCTTGACGGGATCTCCGAAAGCGATATCGAGCAGATAACGGGCTTTATGAGCGGCACGGGGAATATCCCGATCTTCGCCGTGGAGGATAATTCCACACCCGACCTGTTCGGCAGCGACATTTCCGCAAATGATTTCGCGGCGCTTTCCGAGCAGCTCGCTAATTTCAGCGCGGCAAACGAAATGCCGGGCATAGAAGCAATCGACGCTCCAAAGCATGAGCCGATAACCGAACTCGAAAAGCGTCCCGTAGAGCGCCGCGTCGACGATTTCAATATGGGTGGCGACTCCGCTGCCGTTTCCGTATCGGACGACACCGTTCCCGTTATCGGGAATTACTCGATGGACGAAAAGCCAGATGAGAACGTTAATCTTGACCCGTACAAGTTCCTCAACGCGTCCATGGAGGACGCTCCCGAACCGCTGTTCTCAAAGCCGCAGACGACCGCTCCCGTCAAAGAACCCGAGCCCGCGCAGACCGTTCAAGCTGTGCAGCCGCTGACCTTCACGGAGACCGCTCCCGTTATCGAGGAGACAGAGCCCGTAATAGGGGAGTTTGTTTCCGAACAGCCCGCGGTGCAAGCGCCGACTGCTCCGAAAGCTCCTGAAACGCCCGCTCCTTTCAGCGCGGACGACTTTTTCAGTCAGCCCGTTCCGCCGCCCATGCCGCGTCAGAACACCGCTCCCGTGCAGAGTGAACCGCCGCGCGGCAACCTTTTCCGTTGCCAATTCTGCGGACAGTCCATGTACGATACGGACAAGTTCTGCCCAAGCTGCGGAGCGTCCTACAAAAACGGCTCGGCTTCACCGAAAAACAAATCGAAAGCGCCGTTTTTTATTGGACTTGCCGCGGCTGTGATAGTTCTCGGAGCGGCGGGGTATTTCGCAATGAATATCCTTAATAACGGCAACGGCGGAGAAAGCGCCCCGCCGACGTCGAGCAGCTCCGTAATCGCGGATACGTCCGAGGTTGAGGAAAGCTCGCAGCCCGATGAAAGCAGCGTTCCTGAAGCGTCGGCCGACGATTCTGCCTCAACGAGTTCGCCGTCTAATTCAATGGGAACGCCCGGCGGTTCAAGCCGACCATCGTCAACAGGTGGCGCGCCAAGTTCAACAGGAGCATCCAACGGTTCAAGCCGACACTCTTCAACGGGCGGTGCGCCGAGTTTCTCAAGATAAAAATAACCGCTCCAAGACAGCAGTCAAGGAGCGGTTATTTTTCTTTTAGCAGATCGTTCCAGCGGTAATAATCGGGATAGCACCGCAGTAGAAAATCGTAAAAATTCTTTGAGTGGTCGTGGTGCCAGTAGTGTGCATACTCGTGCCAGAAAACCGACAGAACGGTCTCTCGCGGATAGGCGGCGAGCCGCACATTTATTGAAATATGCCCTATATTGTAGGAGCAGCTCCCCCAACGCGTTTTCATGTCTTTTATCGTGATCCGAGTTATCGGCGGCGTAAACCCGTTTCGTTGAAGCTCCGCGCGGACTTCCTCGTTAAGCTCGCGGCAAAGCGCCGCAAATCTGTCCGCAACCGCGCGCCGTATCAATGTGAGCACATACTCCGCGTCGTTGCCGAGCCTTGTGAATACCCTGCATTCGATTTCGTCCAGAACGGCGCATTCACGAGCATTGAGAATGATACGCACGGGATATTTCCGACCCAGCCAATTCACCGTCTCGGTGTTGAGCTCGCTGCGTTTTTCGCGCGCCTGCAATTTCTCGAACGCGCTGAAAAAGAAGTCGGCGCGCTCCGCGAGAAAGCGCTCGACCTCTTTTACGGTTACTCTTGTGTTTGCGGATACGTAGACTATCCCGTCGTTCTTGGCGCGGAAATTTACGTTTTTCACGCATTTTCGGGTAAGCTCGTAGGAGAGCTGTCTCCCGTCGGGGAGGGTTATGATTTTCAGTAAGATCACTCCGTTTGCTTTTTTTCGCGGAATTTACGCGTTACAGTGCCTATGCCTATACCGACAACCGAAATCGCAGCGCCTATGACAAATAACGGAAAATGGAACGTCGAGAAAAACGCCGCAGCGGTCACTCCCTCGTTCTCATGCGCGGACAGCCACGAAATACCGAAAGTCTCCATGTCCGTAAGCATCCACGCCAGTCCGAAAAAGAGCGTCATCAGCCACTTCAGATTATTCCAACCCTTATCCATTCCGATAAATAGCGAAACCGTAAGCGTACTCACGGGCATTATGATATAGAAGATCAGTATTGAATAAATCAACGCGTCCGAGCCCTTGCCCGCGCCCGCCCAGAACGCTATCGTTGATACCGCCCATATCACCAGAAAGCTCCCCACCTCAATAAGCTTTGAAAGGCGCTTTCGGCTCTTTACCTCGTTTGTCGTTTCGTCCAGATGTTCGATCATTTTCTTGTCCTCCTTTAATAATTCGTCAAGGCTAATCAAATACAGGTCAGACATTTTTATTACGCTTACTATATCGGGGTAGGAACGGTTGTTCTCCCAGTTCGAGACGCTCTGCCGCGATACGCCCAGCTCCTCGGCGACCTTTTCCTGCGTCAAGCCGATCTTGGCGCGCGCCGCTTTCAGCTTGCTGCCGATCTCCATTTCGATCACTCCTTGTGCCATCATTATAGAGGTTTTGGGGGGAAATGTCTACAAAACCGCTTTTACATTGTCGGATATTTGATGTCAAAATCGTTTTACACCGCACGATTATGCGCTTGGCGGGAGCACGAGCATCTGACTCGGGCAATCAAATTCGGTAACAAGCTTGCCCTCAACAAAGCCGAATTTCTTGTAGAGTGCTCTCGGCGCTGCGCCCCTCGGGTCGTCCTCGCGGAACGTCGTCACGGTGATATCACGCGAATGGTCGAGCCATTCGAGCGCCTCGGTTATCAGCGCGGAGGCTATGCCATTTCGCCTGTATTCGGGAGAAACCGCCAGACAGCATATCATATTGTGCGTTACCGAATACAGCAGTACACCGACGATTCTCCCGCTGTCCTTGGCGCAGAGGGCGCGGTTTTCTTTCATAAATTCAAGCACCGTGTTTCGGTAGTCGTCCATGCCCGCGTCGGTCTCCAGCCCCGGGAAATTATCGCGCATACTGCGCACAAGCTCCGTCCACGGCTCGATATCGCGCTCCGTTCCCCTAAGTATATCAAACATTTTTTCATCCATAAGGTCGCGGTATTGATCTATTATATCAAGCGCATGACTACCGAAATATTCCCTACTCCAACAGTCCGGAGCGTCGCAAAGCATTTTAACCGCAAGTTGGAAAAATTTCTCAAGCATATCGTACTCCTCGTCCTCAAACAGACGCTTTGAGAGATTGCTCACGAGCTCATATGCGATATGCCAGTATTGATCTTCAGCAGCACAGTTTTTGTAATCGGATAGCTTATCAAACAATTTTTGCAGATTTTTCCTGCTGTATATTCCGTAATTTCGCGCTCCAAGCTCGATAACACTTACACACTGCATATTCTCCTTTGAGAAAAAATACTCCTTGCCGGTCCATTCGTCAAAGTACTCCTGTTTCCATTTAAGCATATTTTCGGGTGTTGCGAAACGCCTGAAATTCTGCTCGGCGGCGTTTGTCTGAAAGTCGTCCGAAATGCTGTCGGGATCATACGAGAAACGGTTAAGCATATATTGGTGCTTTGCCTCCGCCTCGGAAACGGGACCTGTTATTTTCAGCCGCAGCTGATCGCGCTCCTCACCGTTGACATATGGCTCGCAAAGCTCCATAAGCCGCATCAGAAGCTTTTCTTCTTCCTCGTCGGATTTGTTGATATCTGTCTCCAGCGCTGCGGATATAACGCATTTGAGTAGTGTTTTATCCGGCTTTCCGTTACAATCATTCATCATAGTTTCAAGCTTTTCCGCCACCGTCCGTATCGGTGTACATTCGTTATGCCATTCCCATGCGGATTTAAGCAGCTTATGATTGCCGGGATTTTTCGATGTGATCTGCGAAAAATACTTTTCAAATTCCTCAAAACACCATTGCAGTTCAAGCTCGTCTGACGAATGCTCCTCATAGGCTTTCAGCGTTTCGGGAGTAAACGCCTCGTACAAATCGCAGCCGCGCGGACAGCCGTGAACGTACCTTTTATAAAAATCCCGCGCCTGCTTCGTGTTTGTGATTTTCGGCTGTTCCATAATTATTCCTCTTCAAGCCGCGCGATAGTGCGGCGTTCCGTGTCGGCGCAATATGCCTTGATCTCAATGCTGTTCACGTAATTATCGAAAACGTGTTCTCCGTGGTCGTCAAAAATTTTCTGGACGGGACAATTCAATCGTACAACATTTGTCTGATTGAAGAACATAAGCTGCACCGGACACTCCATAGTGCTGCTTATGCCCGCGACGGCAATAGCCGCGCACTCATCGTCGAGCGCCTTACAGTCTCTGAGCCTGCCGCCGCACGCCTTGACTTCTTCGACTATCTCAGTGGGTTTTTCGTTCAATATCTCAAATTTCGCGAACCTTTGAAGCCCGTCCTTGAGATCGTCAAGCATGATCTGTGCCGCGTCTAGCATAAAATCGTAGCCGTACCGCCATGTAGCCGCGTAAGCAACGACGACCCAACTATCCTCGTTATTCAGCCCTTTAAAAAGCATAACTGCCTCCTCGCATGAAATTATTCGTCAGTGCCAACCGCACTCGTCATAGTCTTTCCATTTTTCGTTGTAGCGCATTTCGTCCGCGAGCTTCAAACAGATATACGCAACAGCCGCCGCGACTACTATCACTGCCGTAATTATCGGAATCACCGTCTTGCCTACAGGTCCAACTTTTTTGTTGAGTTTTTCAATTTTCATAATGCTGTCCTCCAAAATTTATTCGTTTGAAAGCGCCGAGTAAATATCCCGTCTGGAAATACCCGTCGCCTTTGCCGCTTGTCTGCAAGCCTCCGAGAGCTTTTCGCCGCCGTTTATAAGCTGCCGCGCAAGCTCCGCCGCCTGATCCAATGTAAATTCGCCCTTTGTCCGCTCCGCGCCTTTGACTACGATAACGTACTCTCCGCGCGGCTCAATATCGTCATAAAAACGCGCAAGCTCTCCAAGCGTTCCGCGTATCACTTCCTCGTGGAGCTTGGTAAGCTCGCGGCAGAGTGCCGCGCGGCGTTCCCCGCCGAGAGCACTCTCAAGGTCGATCAGCGTCTGCTTTATTTTGTGCGGAGCTTCGTAGTACACCAGCGCGTGGGGGAGCGCTTTCACCTCGTCCAGCCGCTCCGCGCGCTCCTTTTTCAACACGGGGAGAAACCCCTCGAACGCCCAGCGGTCGACCTCCAGACCGCTTGCCGCGACCGCCGCGACCGCCGCATTGCACCCGGGAATTATTTCCACGGGAATACCGCGCTCATAGCATTTGGCGACCAGAACCGCGCCCGGGTCGGAAATGCACGGCATACCTGCGTCCGAGACCATGGCGATATTGTTTCCCTTGAGCAGCAGGGTAATTATCTTCTCGCTTCTCTCCTGCTCCTTGGGCTTGTAGCAGGAGAGAAGCGGCTTTTTTATGCCAAAATGCGTCAGCAGCCGCAGCGTTACGCGTGTGTCCTCTGCGGCAATGTAATCGGCGTTTTCGAGCGTTTCAATTCCGCGCGGACTGAAGTCGCCGAGGTTGCCTATCGGAGTGCCGACTATTGAAAGTCTGCCTGTATCGTTACTCATATATTCTTGAATATTCCTCCGTATACGATTTATCGTCATTGCGGAGTATCATGGGTTTTTCAACTATCATTCCGGGATTTGCGCCCTTTTTGCCGCTGATAAGGAACAGCCACGGCTTTTCGTTTATGTTGTTGTGAACAAACGTTACGGACTTCGGCTCGATCTTGTTGTGACGCATCGCGCAGATAACGTCGCCCAGACGTTCGGGACGGTGACACATTTTAAGCAGACCGCCGTATTTCAGGAGCTTTCCCGCCGCCGCGCAAACGTCGTCCACCGTGCACATAAGCTCGTGCCGCGCGATAGCCTGCGCCTGTGACGCCTTTTCAAAGCCCGAATTGCTCGGCATATACGGAGGATTTGCCGTGACGATGTCCACCGTTTCATACATGAGAACGCTCTGCGGAATATGCCGCAGGTCGCATTCTATGGGCTGAATGATGTTCCGCAGATCGTTCTCGTCGACCGTCCTTTGCAGCAGCGAGATTGCCTCGCTCTGAATATCAATAGCGTAGATAAGCTGAGGCTGCGCATTCTTGCAGAATATCAGCGGAACTATGCCGCAGCCCGTACACAGATCGCATATAACGCTGTCGCGGCGGATACCCGCGTAATACGCCAGCAAAAAAGCGTCCGTGCCGAAGCGGTGATCCTCCGATACGTACATCTTGATCTTTCCAAGCTGAAATACCTCTGTTTCCATTTTTTCCACACCTTTCCGTTTCAAACGCCGACAGGTCTGCCGTTTGACCTGCCGTCAAAGCTTTTTTATTTTATCAAAGTCCGCCGTCAACTCAAATCCGACGGCGAAAATATCAAACACAACGTCATAAGTAAATACCCGAAAATGCTTGTAAACCGATCTGTTGAGATCGCCGCGTATCGGCAGAGCCGCAAGCTGTTCGCTGTTTTCGATAACAAAAAAACAGCTGTGGCGTCCTTCATGACCGCGGTTCAAAAACGTGTCAAGTTCACACGCCGAATAAAATATCACTCGGTTAAAAACCAACTTGAACGGTATCGGTTTCTCCTCACATATCCTTGACGCGAGCAAACCGTTTATCTCACCCTCGAATGACAGCATATCGGCATTATTGAGCGCTACCGTATCAATATAAATACAGTCGCGCCCTTCAAGAATCCCAAGTTTTTCATCATCAATATCAATGTATTTTTCCATAAATCAACCTATCAATATCTGCCCGTCGGGAACTACCAGATTTTTGCGTTCGCGGCTGTTCATAACGAGCGACATTATCAGCGACACAGGACCCACTCTGCCGATAAACATCGTCACAATAAGCAGACATTTCCCCACGGGACCCGTAAGCGCCGTCGCGCCCGCCGACAATCCCGTCGTGGAGAACGCGCTCACTGCGTCGAACAGGCACTGCACCGCGCCCGCTCCCGTATCCTCGGGCATCGAGAAGTACAGCGCGACAAAGCACACCGCCACCGCGAACATCGACAAAACGGAGATGACCAGCGTGCGGTAGATCGTCAGCTTGTCGATCTTATGGCGGAATAGCTCGACGTCGTTTTTGTTGCGGATATAGGAGACCACGGTCATAATCAGCACCATAAGCGTAGTTACCTTAATTCCGCCGCCCGTAGAGCCGGGAGCCGCTCCGACGAACATCAGCATTATCGTGCCGAGCTGCGAAAACTCGGACATCCCGCTCATTCCTATGTTGTCATAGCCCGCCGTTCTTGCTGAGACAGAGGTGAAGAACGAATTAAGCAGCTTTTCGCCGAAGGACATATCCTTCATGGTCGCGGGATTTCTGCTCTCCGCAAGCATATAGAAAAGCGTTCCTCCGACAAGCAGAATGCACGTCATAACAAGCACCGTGCGCGTGTGCAGACTGAGCTTTTTCCGCGAACGGATATTCAGAAAGTTCTCCCAGACGATAAATCCCAGACCGCCTACGATTATCAGTATCGAAATAGTTATAAGCACTGCGGGGTCGTTCTGACAGGTGATAAGGCTTGTGCCCTCACCCTCCATGCCCATAAGGTCGAAGCCCGCGTTGCAGAACGCCGTAATGCTCATAAACAATCCCATCCACACGCCGTAGCCGCCGTACCTCGGCACAAATACTGCCGAAAGCACCGCCGCCCCGCAAAGCTCGAAGATGAACGAATATTTGATGATGCTGACGAAAATTCTGCGGCCGCCCTCAAAGCTGCTTTCGGTGAGGTCTCCCGCGGCGTTTTTCAACGTGCGGTAGCCGAGCTTTTTTCCCGCCGCAACGTTGAAGAACGTGATTATCGTGACAAATCCCAGACCTCCCACCTGTATCAGCAGAGCGATAACTATCTGCCCGAAGATCGACCAGTGCATATAGGTGTCGTAGATCGTAAGCCCCGTTACGCAGCTCGCCGAGGTCGCCGTAAACAGGCAGTCGAACAGCGGCGTGAACTCTCCCGATCTCGAGGAGATCGGCAGCCACAGCAGCAGCGTTCCGACCGCGATTATCACCGCGAACCCTATTACCAGCGTCCGCGCGGGGTTAAAGCGCTTTGCCGCCTTTTTGAATATCGGCATAATATCCCCCTTTGTAATGCATTATTGCCTTATTCGCCGAATGACTATTTTGTCGACCGCGATAGGCGTTTCGGAATAGTTGGTGAACGTAAAGCGGACGTTCTCGGTTTTTTCGCCGACCGTAACCGCCGCGCAAAGCTCGCCATCACTATCCGAAATTATCTCGGATGGCAGCTTCGTTTTGCCCTTGTCGGCAGTGAATTTAACTTCGTTTCCGCCGACGCTCGTGCCGTAAACCGTAAAGCTGTACGAGCCTTTTTGCAGAGTCATATAACCCGTATAAACCGCGCCGCCGTTCAGCAGCGATATGATTACATTGTCTTCGGCGCTGTCCGCGAGGTCCAAGTCCGCGTATTCGTCGTGACCCAATTTTTTGCATTTTGAGTTGACGTAAAGCTCCGCCGCCGTATATGTTATGCAGCCGCTCACGGCTAATCTGTAGCCGTGATTTTCCGCCCATTCGCAAGCCTTGTACGAAGCGGCATAAATATGCACGGCGTTCCCGAGAGAGCCTATGAGCCGCAGATCGTCTATCCACAGCTCGGGTGTTTCCTCGTTATTCGCTAAAACTATGTCCGTTTTGCTTTCGAGCTTTCGATACGCCGAGACCGAGGACGCGACCTCTATACCGGTCTCGGGATAGAGAAACTGCGTCTTGACGTAACGGTCGCGCGGCATTGCGTAAAGCGTCACCCCGTCAAATTCGCCGCCGAGCTTATCCATTACCTCGGTCATTACGTCTGCGGAGCGCTGCGCGTTTTTCGCTTGGGGAATTATGTATGTCAAGTAACCGTAGCTCCCCGACCAAATCATAAGCCACGCGAGCGGCACGCAGAACGCCGCCCAGCGGGCTTTCCCGAGCTGTTTTATCAAGGCGATGACCACCCATAGAACCGATATTCCCAGCACGGTAGCGTATATCTTGACAAAGGTCTCCTGCGTATACAGCGCTTTAAGCGGCTCGCCATACCTCATGTGGGATATCCCGAGCACCATGGCGCTAACGAACGTCTCCGAATTGACGACCACGGGCACGGTGAATATCTGCGTAAGCCCCATGACCGCCGCGTTTAATCCGAGCGCGGCAAGTCCGTGCATCCGCGCGAGCCTGCCCTTGTATATCAGTATCAGCGTACACAATATCGCCACGGGATAGAACCCCTCGGTATACCGACCGTAGATCGTTGTGTCCATTCGCTTGTCGTAGATCGAGGATGTACATTTGAACAGCACGCTCACCGCAAAAGCCGCTCCCATTGCCAACAGTGTAAACCAGCAGAAAACCGCCGTCTTGTCGTCGATATATGGCAAAGTTTTCGGATCGGTCTCCCCGTTTTCAGCGGTTTCGGGAATGCGGTTTCTCCGTCGGTAGTACAGGGCTATCGCCGCGATGACCGCGACAACGCACACCGCGCCGAAACCCCACGTCGACGAGAAAAAGTAAAAGAAATGCCCGATAAGCGTCTCGAAAAACCGTCCCGCCGTGAGCTTCCCGTTCTCGCCGAAAAGCTGTCCGAGCATTTTCTCGATAGTGTTTGCGGGTGAAGTCCTTCCGCTGCCTACGTTCCACAGCGCGCTCTGAAAATATCCCTTCAACAGCTTGTCAACGGCCAACCCGACCGCCGCTCCGCCGAGAAATCCGACAAACGAGAACACGCGTTTGCGCTTCATCGAAAAGAACACGACAAGCTCCAGTACTATCCCCGCCGCAACAAGCGATAACATTCGACCGTGAGCGGCATAGGCGGCGGCTAAAGCAAGTCCGCCCAGACTGGAGAATATCTGCTTTTTCGCCGTGCTTTCGCAGCCGAGCGACTTGTACATCAGCAGTGCGAATATCCACGGCAGAACGACGCACATGGTCTCGTTCCACGTGAATTTCGTCAGCAGCATATAGCTCGGGTACATTCCGCAGAGCAGCGCGAAAACCGTCGCCGCGGGTTTCTTCACCCCGAACGCCCTGCGCGAGAGCCAATAGACGATAACGGGAATAAGGCTCACAAATACGCCGTTCACCGTGAGCATAAGCCGATACCGCAGATAAGGGTCGTCCGTTGCCCAAAATACGGGGACGTAAAACAGGCTCTGAAAGTACCCGTAATAGCCGCCTGTTGAGACTGTCGGCGACCAGTCCAGTCCGTTCAGGTACGCGGCAATCGCCGTGACCGAATACTCGTCGGGGGTGAGATTGAAGATAGTCGCTGCGCGCGTCATCAGCAGATGCAAGGCGAGCGCAGCAGCGTAAAGCAGCGTCATAATAAGCCCGTCGCGCATTTGCGGCGTTTTTTTGACGGCAGCCGTTTCGGGAATTACGTCCATGTCTAACCCTCGTTTGCAGAGCTGTAGCGCATAAAGTCGCGCGCGCTTTCGCCGTAGGCGTAAACGGAGTAGCTGCCCGTTCTCCCGACCATATCGTACGAGCCGCCCGCAAACGGAGCCTCAACGCCGTTTTCCGCGATAAGCAAGCACGATTCGGGAACGCGTCCGCCGCGCTTAAGCATTGTGACCTTAGTGTCGGGCGCGAGAAACTGAAGTGTTGCGGCAAGGTCGGGTTCTGTCTCGTAAACGATTATTGGCGGAGACTGCGGGGTATTGTACAGCAGCCGTGAGACCTCCACATAAGGCTCGGCTTTTTCGGCGTTTTCCGCGCCGACATCGGGCAGATACAACAGCCCCGAATACGCCGAAGTGTATACTATCATAAACAGTATCGACAGCAGAACAAGCACCGTGCGGTGCTTTCTCGAGCACGACGCGAACACGATCATAAGCGCCAGCACCGAGAACACGCACGAGGACATTATAACATAGCTTATTCCCGTAGGCGCGTCGGTCGCGCTTCCGTTCAGATTAAGCGGCAGCAGCCCAGTTATCGAGGCGTTCATGTAATCATTTACGCCAACGCACGGATAGCCCGATATCGCAAAGCACAGGCAAGCATAGGCGTATATTGCGACGCTGAAAAACAGCTTTTTCAGATCAATGCCATACAGCACGACAAACACCATTACAAGGAACATCGCAAACGGCGCTATGTTGTCCGTGTAGCGACCGAAAACCGACGAGCCGTATGCCCCGCCTGTTCCGAAACTGAACAGCGCCGACACTATGGACGTGCAGCCGATTGCCAGAAACTGAAACATCGCGAATATCGTGATACGCAGACTGTATTTGTGCTTTATCGGCTCGTAGACCTTCGCGTCGTCCTCGGGAGCTTTCGCGCGGTTTTTTATCACCTCGGTCACCCACGTTATAATCAGTATCGTGAATATCGCCCCCGCGACCGCGCCCATGCCGAACGTTGAGGTCATAAACGCGTAGACGTGCGAGAAAAACACCCCGAAGAAATTGCCGCTCGGTCCGAGCCGCCCGGGTATCAACGACGCATCGCCTGTTACCGCTCCATTGCGGACGTTCTGGATTATCATGGAACGCGCCAGAAATTCCGCGAAAAACGAAATAATCAGCGACACAAAGAAGATTGGCATATTGACGATCTTCTCCTTGAATACCAGCCTTGAAAGAAGCACGGTCAGCACAAGCGCCAGCACCACCGCCAGCATACGGTTGTCGGCGGCATACGCGGCGGCGCAGAGAAATCCTGTCAGCAGCGACATTGTAAAGCGTGTATAACGGTTTTTCCTGTCCCACGCGCCGAACATACACAACACCAGCAGCCACCCGAAAAGGCTTGTCACAGCCTCGTTCCAGATGAATTTGGAGCTTGTGAGATACGAAAAGTACATTCCGCAGCACAGCGCGATAAGCAGCTTGAAACGCACGCGCAGCACGCCGAATTTCGATGCGAGATGATAGGCGATCATCGGGATAAAGCTCACAAGAATACCGTTTATAATGAGCATTGCCTTGTACAGCGCATACGGGTTTTTAAAAACGAGGAAAAGCGGCGCGTACAGCAGCGCCTGAATATATCCGCAATCTCCGCCGATCTGCTCGAGCAGCCCCGACCAGCTTGTTCCCGAATAAAACGCGGCGATCCCTGCCACGCTTATTTCGTCGGGATATACCGATGGCAGCTCCATGCTTACGGTAAGCAGAGAGTTCGTCACCAGAGAAAACGCGTACAATATGAACATAACGCCCTTGTCGCCGAACGCGGTATAGAATTGTTCCAGTCTTTGTCTCATTACTTCTCTATATCCTCTTTAGTGTAGCTGCAAACGTTGTAGTTCACGTTTTTCCGATAATTCGGATTGGTGTTGTCGTATTCTATCCGTTTAACGTGAAAAAGCGTTTCGTCCATTACGCGGCGGCAGTCCGAGACCGCGTCCGCAAGCAGCCCGAATATCCCAATCTGTATGCCGACGATCATCAATATTGCCATAAGCACCAGCGACTGTATATGCCCCGCGCCGTCGCCCATACACGCCAGCACGATAAACCGTATTCCCAGAGCCAAAGCCGCCAGCACAAAAACCGACGCCATTATCAGAAAGGTTTTGAGCGGCTTCCGCATAACGTAGTTGCGGATTATCGTCGCGGCAGAGCGCTTTATGTAGCCCCACATCGTCTTGAAAAGGCGGCTCTCGCGCAGCTCGGGATTTGTCTCCACATCGACTGAGATTATCTTGTTTTTGTCCGCGCCTGCCGTGATTATCGTTTCGAGCGTATAGGTGTAGCCCGAAAGCACGTTCAGCCGCATTGCTGCCTCGCGCGAGTAGCTTCGGAAACCGCTTGTGGTATCGGCAACGTCCGTGCCGCTCGCCTTTCTCACGACGCTGCTGCCCAGCTTTTGCAAACGCCTTTTCATCGGCGAAAAATGACGTATGCCGTCCGTCCTGCGGTTGCCGATCACCATTGTCGCCCTGCCCTCGAGCACGGGGCGAACCAGCTTCTCGATATCCGCGCCCGAGTACTGATTGTCCGCGTCGGTGTTGACAATAATGTCCGCGCCCAATCTCAGACACGCGTCTATCCCCGCCATAAATCCCTTTGCGAGACCTCGGTTGTGCGTAAAGCTCACAATATGGTGGACACCGAGCTCCTTTGCGCGGAGAACCGTGCCGTCAGTGCTGCCGTCGTCGATCACAAGATACTCGATCTCGTCGATGCCGTCAATATGGTGCGGCAAATCGGCTACGGTCACGCCGAGCGTTTCCGCCTCGTTGTAGCACGGTATCTGGATCAGTAGCTTCATGATATCCCAAGCAAATTCGGCAGTGCGATAATGCACGCTTCCATAAACGCCGTTCCGAGCAGACCCAGTGCCGCTCTCGCGAACGAGGGCTTTCCTTTTTCGTAAAGCGCCATATAATATTCGTCGGAGGTCGCTCTGTCCTTAAATTCCTCGCGTATCTTGAGAATACGCTTTACGGCGTGGCGGTAGTAGATATAGTCGCCGAAAATGCAAAGCAGTATCATCACCACCGTAGAAACGGAGTTCAGCAGAGTATACGCCAGTCCGTTTACCTTGCCGCCCTCGCTGTTCAAAGCCAGAAGAACCATAAGCATATACGGCACAGTCAGCAGCAGAAGCACAAGCACTCCGAACAGATCCATTTTGCGGTAGAACTGGAACGCGGGCGCAAACAGTCCGCTGCACATATTAAAGGACACCTTATGACGCTTGCCGTCCGTCATTCCGCGGAACGAGCGGAACGCTCTGCCGTAATGGAAAATAGACGTCGCGGAATACGCCGAAAGCTCATGCATACTCACGCCGTCCGCGCCGATAGTCTTGTCGGCTATGCCGGACATAAAATCGCGCATCGGGTTATCAATGCCCATTTCGTCGAAGATCGAGTTTTCGTCGACGATCGGAGTACCCTGCGGATATTCCGCGTGATGCTCGTCCGTGTTCTCGGAGGTTTCGGCGATTTCGGCAGCCGTTTCAATAACGGGCCCGGGTTCGTCGGGAAGTCTGCCGTTCCAGACAAAGCCCTTTTCGTGAAGCTCCTCCAGCGCGCATTGGTTCTTCACCATATAGCATATCCTGTGGTGGGGAGTTCCGCATATCGGGCACACCACGATATCCGCGTCACGGTTGAACGGCGCTTTGCAAACGGGACAAATTTTATTTTCAAATCTTGTCATTGTCTTTTCCTTTCGCAAAAATGCATACACATACACATTTTATTATACCACATATCAAGCGATAATTCAACCGAAATATCCATGGCAAATGTGAAAAATAACGAAAATTTTTCCAACGCTCCTCTTTCTGAGCGCAAAAAACTCCCTCCGTAAAACGGAGGGAGCGTAATATCCGATTTAAGCCGAAGTCTTATCAGCCTTGGATCTTTGCGTTGATCTCGTCGAGCGCCGAATTGATGATAGGCTCGTTTGTCTCACGAAGAGTTACAAACGACTCTGCGCCTGTCAGGTACGGATAACCAACAAGGCAGTTTACGGGGCTCTCACCGCTCTGGCTGTCGTAAACGGACGGGCCAAGACCTGTCTTGAACTCTACGATAGGAGTTATGGGGCTGGAGCCGTCGAGTTTGTACAGCGGGTACAGGAAGTCGAGAAGCTCGCGCGTCCAATTCTGCGAGGGATTATTGATAGCGCGCTCCTTAGAGGCCTCTGTGGTAGCGGGATCCATTGCCGCAGTCGCGGAGCAGTCGATCCAAGCCTTAACGCCGTTTCTGTTGGTAGAACCCTTTACCCACATGAAAGAATCCTGCTTGAGCTGTACATAGTGCTTGTCAGCCTTCGGGTCTTTCGGGAAAGGAACGACCTTGATCTCGTCATCAGACCACTTGTAAGCGGTCTTGAACTTCTGGAAGTTGGTCTCATAATCCCAGACACCATTGCAGAAGAACAGGGTGTTTCCGCTGGTCCAAGCTCTGTAGTTGGGGTTCCAGCTGTTTATTTCGTGTCTCGGGTAAACCATGTGCTCCTCGCGCATGGTGTTGAGGAATTCAATACCTCTCTCATAGTTTGCGTCATGCAAGTTGGTCTGCAGCTTGCCGTCTTTAATGCTTACCATGGGAACGCCGGTGGACAGCATAAAGTTATCCTCCGCGCCGAAGCCGTCGGAAATATACTTGGGCTCTTCGGTCGTACCTGTCGCCTGGAACGCTCTCGCCATGTCGAGATACGCATCCCAATCCCACTTGCCCTCGTTGAAGAGGGTCTGAGGATCATCAAGACCCGCAGTATCAATAACGCTCTTGCGGTACCACATCAGCTGACCGATAGTGATCTCCCAGAATGCGCAGTAGTACTGACCGTTGAGCTTGAACTGCTCCATAAGATCCTTGGACGCTTCCCACTTCTTAGAGGAGAAGTCAAACAGATCCGTAACAGCCTGATATCTGTTCATCAGAATGCCGTACGGGAAGTCTGTGCCCTCGAACGGGAAGAAGTCGGGAGACTCGTCGCCCTGGATAAGCGTAGAAAGTCTGTCATAGCGGTTCTCGTAAGAAACGTTCATCCACTCGAAGATTTTGCCCGCGCGCTCGGGATCGTCACCGTTTGCGGGTGTGCCGTAAACCGACTTGAACAACTCGCCTGCTGCAGCGGTCTCGTCGATATCGTACCATGCCAGCCACTTCAGGCGGGTGTCAACCTTCATATCCGGCTCTTCAAGCTGATCCTTCAGCGCCCCTACGGCGTCAACGACATTTTGATCCACAAATGTTGAACTTGTAGTAGCAACGGAACCTGTTGAAGAGCTGCCGCTGCTTGAACCCGAATTCTGTGCGGGAGCGCCGCCCGATTGGGTCGGAGTGCTGCCGCTGTTGCCGCCGGGACCCGGAGTTTCCTCGTCACACGCGGTCATCGTCAGCACCATTGTAACAGCCAATGCGGCTGCTATAACTGACTTAAACTTTTTCATTGATGCACCTCCATAATAATTAAGCGTTGCACGCTTTATGACGCATATAAGATAAATTTTATATGCGTCGGACGGCTGCCCCGAAACTCGTTCGCACGGAACGAAAAACAAAGGCGGCTCGTATTACCTTATCATATTTTATTATAACCTAATCACGGATTTATTTCAATATCAAAATCAGCTAATTTCCGACGGTAAATTTCTGTAATATTGCACAATGACAAGGTAATTTTATGTAGCGCTTCGGCTTTATCAACTTAACGGTAAACTTAACAGAGCTTTTTTGATAAAGAAACGTTCCGCTTAATTATATTGTAGCATATTATTAAAAAAAATGCGATTACAAAAAGGTTACAATTTGGTTACAATTCTGTAATAATTTATCCCTCCCGAACCCGGGAGGGATAAGAATTTATGCTTGCTTTTTTTGACGGAAAATCAGCGTTCCCAGAGCCATAACCATCCCGAACGCAATAAGGAACGTCGGAACATGGTACAGAGCCACACGGAAAACCACCTGCCAAATGTCCGTCATTTGGGTAGGATCAAAACCCGAAATCACTCTCCAAACAGAAGATGCCGCCCAGAGCAGCACGGTTACAACGGACGCGTCCTCTATAAACCTCCGTTTATTGAACGCGCCTATGTTAGCCGTAAAATACGCCGCGCCCAATATCATTACCGCAAAAACGACCGTTTCCATTATATCGTCGAACAGCCTGCCCGTTACTTGGTTAGAGCGGATTGTTTCGGCAATGTACGCACAAAGCAATACCACTGCGCCGCATACCGTCAATTTTACGGCTTTCCTCTGCCACAGCTTTGCGAGAGCAGTTTTTATAAGAGCGCTTTCCGGATAAGCGTTCAGTTCTTTGTAGTTGCTATTTCTCATTGTGATCACCCTCTTGTATGGTCAGAACAGCACGTGCGTTACGCGTAGTTAAATCGGATACTTATTTGGCTCTCCCTCAACATTTGCCTGAAGCACAACACCGTAGAGCAACCTTTCTCCTTTTGCAATCTCAAGCTCTATTGAATACTCGACTTGTGCATATTTTTTTCCAAAAAACAAACCGCCAAGATTGTTCTCTACTTTATATGATTTCTCATGAACCTTGGGGTACTCCTGACTTATAACCGAATATGCGCGGCAGTCATGCTCTGCTACGACGACGTCATTTTCCTCCGTATTATAGCCAAATACAGCATAAGCAAATATCTCAGCTATTTTTATTCCTTCCGGATTGTCATTAACATAAATCTCACGTCGATATTGTACGCGACACGGTTCATAGTATATTCTGCTTTTATTTTGTGTGTCTGAAACCCAAAAGCTGTCGATATAATACAGCTCCCCGTCATCAATGCGTTCGCAGCTTACCAAAGTCATATCATTGTCATAAAGTGATTGTTCGCTTTCAGTGGGCGCCCCCTTTTCATCAATAGTAAACGGCTCACCGTCATATGAGACCCAAAAGCTGTCAATAGAATACAGCCCTCCGTTGTCAATACGTTCCCGGCTTACCAAAGTCATATTATCATCAGGGAAAAAAGCGTTATCTGCCGATACCGATATTGCGCCTGTTGTAAGCGCCATGACCGTTCCTAAAGCTGCTGCTAAAAATTTCTTAATTCTCATAATAGTTATCCTTTCTACAAAGTTCATATTTTTTATGTGTTTTGTACATTTCCCTTTACACTATCATTATACATAATTTATAATATTTTGTCAATACTATTGCATTAGTGCTTTTATACAGACTTTAACAGCGGGATTTGACTATTTTAACAAAAAATCCCTCCCGAGCCCGGGAGGGATAAGCGTTATATCAATCGCGGATAAGCTCAATGATAGCCATTTCCGCAGCGTCGCCGCGGCGCGGACCGAGCTTGTAAATTCTCGTGTAACCGCTGTTGCGGCTTGCGTACTTGCCCTCCGCCGTATCGTCAAACAGCTTCTTAGCAACGTCCTCCTTGGTGATGTACGAGAACACCTGACGCTTTGTGTGGAGCGTGTTCGCCTTGCTTAATGTGATCATCTTCTCCGCCTCCGCGCGAACTTCCTTTGCGCGGGTCACGGTAGTTTCGATCTTTCCGTTTTCAAACAGAAATGTAACCATGCCTCTGAGCATTGCCTTTCTGTGGTCGCTGGCTCTTCCCAGCTTTCTTGAACCTGGCATTTTATTTTCTCCTTTCGGTAGAATTTATCGTATGCGCCCTGTTTCAGCGCCGTATCAGTTGTTTTCCTCCGAGCTCATAAGGTCGCACCCCAAGGACTGGAGCTTCGCCTTGACCTCGTCAAAGGACTTCTTGCCGAGGTTTCTCACCTTCATCATATCCTCGGGCGATTTGTTTACGAGATCCTCAACGGTATTTATACCCGCTCTCTTTAAGCAATTGAAGGAGCGCACAGACAATTCCAGTTCCTCGATAGTCATTTCGAGAACCTTGTCCTTGCGGCTTTCCTCCTTTGTCTCCATAAGCTCCTGCGGGTTGGTCTCGTCGGACAGCTCCGCAAAAAGCTGAAGTCTCTCGATAAGAATTTTCGCCGCATAGGAAACGGCTTCCTTTGCGGAGATCGTGCCGTCCGTCCATATTTCGATAATGAGCTTTTCATAGTCCGTTCTTTGTCCCACACGCGTATTTTCAACGGTGTAGTTGCATTTCAGTACGGGGGTATAAATGCTGTCAATCGGAATAACGCCTATCACGGGCTGGAGCTGTTCCTTGTTCTGCTCTGCCGCAACATAGCCTCTGCCTCTGTCGAGCGTGATGTCCATATACAGCTTTGAGCCTGCGCTCAATGTCGCGATGTGCATACCCGGATCGAGTATCTCCACCTCGGAATCGGTCTTGATATCACCCGCGGTGACCTCGCATTCGCCCTCAGCCTCAATGTAGATCGTCTTGGGGGCTTCGCCGTACATCTTCGCTCTCAGTCCCTTGATATTGAGAATTATTTCCGTAACGTCTTCTTTAACACCGGGAATGGTGGAAAACTCGTGCTGAACGCCGTCAATCTTTACCGACGTCGCTGCAACTCCCGGCAATGAGGAGAGTAAAACCCTTCTTAGGCTATTGCCCAAAGTGTTTCCATATCCGCTCTGGAGAGGCTCCAGAACAAACATTCCATAAGTTCCGTCCGACCTTAACTTGAAGGTCTCTATGTTGAGCTTTTCGATTTTTTCAAGCATTTGGTAACCCTCCCACCAGCTTTTACGAGGGCAGTGTTAACTGCCTTTAGTTAATTATCCTGTGCATCGGCTTGCGCCGCAAGCCCGCCGTATTCACTGTTAATTTTAAATCACACTCTGCGCCTTATACAATAAAGTATTGACGCATTTTACGCGGCGCAAACACCGCGCCGGGCGTGAATTAAAAATAACTGCACTAAATATCTGTATGCATTACAGCCATTTTTTATTTTACCAAAACACGGCTCATTCCGGCGAAAGCGGAAGACTGCCGTCGGTTTTGCACGCGTCTTGATGAAACGGCTGCCGCTATTATTTAGAATACAGCTCGATAATTAAGTGCTCTGCGATCTCAAAGTCGAGATCGTCGCGCTGGAACGGACGTGTTACCTTTGCTGTCTGCTTTTCTTTATCCACGTCGAGCCACATGGGAGTAAGTCTGGCGCCCGCAACTTCTGCGATCTGCTCAAACTTCTTGCTCTTCTTGCTTTGCTCGCGGAGGGTGATGGTGTCGCCTACCTTAACTCTGTAAGAGGGGATATCCACTCTCTTGCCGTTCACACAGAAATGACCGTGAGTTACAAGTTGGCGCGCCTCGCGGCGTGTTGTAGCCATACCCATTCTGAAAACGATATTGTCGAGTCTGCTCTCGAGCAGCCTGATAAGGTTCTCACCGGCGATACCCTCTTCCTTGGTCGCCAGCTCGTAGTAGTGGTAGAACTGCTTTTCGAGAACGCCGTAGATAAACTTCAGCTTCTGCTTTTCCTTAAGCTGCTGACCGTACTCGGAAACCTTCTTTCTGCGGCTTGCCTCGGGGTGCTTTCTCTTAGAAATCTTCTTCTCGGAATATCCCAGTACAGCGGGGCTGATGTCAAGAGTTCTGCACTTATTTGCGATAGGATCGCGATTTACTGCCATAATAAATATCCTCCGTTAATCTAAAACATATCGGTTCACGAACCGACGCTGAGCAAACGTTGCGCTCAGCTCCATTATTTTACCGTTATCTGCATTGTTGACCTCAGCGTGATCAGACACGTCTTCTCTTGGGGGGGCGGCATCCGTTGTGGGGAATCGGGGTAACGTCCTTGATGAGCTTTACCTCAAGACCCGCAGCCTGAAGCGCGCGGATAGCTGCCTCGCGTCCCTGACCGGGACCCTTTACAAATACCTCAACGGTCTTAAGTCCGTGCTCCATAGCAGCCTTAGCCGCAACGTCGGCAGCGGTTTGCGCTGCGTAAGGAGTGGACTTTCTCGAGCCGCGGAAGCCCAAGCCGCCTGCGGAAGCCCATGAAAGGGCGTTTCCCTGAAGGTCGGTGATGGTTACGATAGTGTTATTAAAAGACGACTGAATGTGAGCCGCGCCGTTCTCGACGTTCTTGCGCTCACGGCGTCTGCGGATAACCTGTTTTTTTGCCTGTGCCATTTATTTACCGCCTTTCCTATTATTTCTTCTTGTTTGCAATGGTCTTCTTCGGACCCTTGCGGGTTCTGGCGTTGGTCTTTGTGCGCTGACCGCGAACGGGCAGACCCTTGCGGTGACGCATGCCGCGGTAGCAGTTTATCTCGACCAGACGCTTGATATTGAGCGCCACCATTCTTCTCAGGTCGCCCTCTACAACGTAACCGTCCTTGTCGATGACCTCGCGGATCTTCGCCTCTTCCTCATCGGTAAGATCCTTAACGCGCGTGTCGGGATTAACTCCCGCTTTTGCCAGAATATCGTTCGCGGACTTTCTGCCTATTCCGTAAACATAGGTCAAGCCGATCTCTACTCGCTTTTCCTTGGGCAGGTCCACACCGGCAATTCTTGCCATAGCATTTCCTCCTTAATTCTATAGCGCGCAACAACGCTGCGCTCACTTCGTTCGCTAAAAAATGTCCGCAACCGTAGGTGCGACGAAGTCGCTTCGCTATGCTTAACATTTTTTCTGTTGCGCTTTTGGCTCTTAATCAGCCCTGTCTCTGTTTGTGCTTGGGTTCAACACAAATTACCATAACTTTGCCCTTGCGCTTGATAACCTTGCATTTATCGCAAATGGGCTTTACCGAAGGTCTAACTTTCATCGTAATACCCTCCTTAAAGGTTCACTGTTTGCGGCAGCATCAGATGTGTGATGCAATTACTTGGCACGCCATGTGATTCTGCCTTTGGTAAGGTCGTAGGGAGACATCTCGACAGTCACCTTATCTCCGGGCAGTATGCGAATGTAATTCATACGCAGCTTGCCGCTGATGTGCGCTAAAATCTGGTGTCCGTTAGACAGCTCAACCTTGAACTGTGCGTTCGGGAGCGCCTCGAGAATTGTTCCTTCTACTTCCAATACATCTTCTTTAGACAAGCTATTCACTCTCCTGTAACGTGTCCCGGCTTAACGCGCGAAGCGTCTGCCGCAGCCTTTTGTCCGTCATTCCCTCAAGCTCTACCGAGTCCGAGGTCGTTCGGACGTGCTTAATGTTCTTTTTTTTCGGGGAATCGAGCCTGCGCTCTTTTCCGTCGGCGACGAAAACAAATCCGCCGTCAGCCCCCGTCACGACCATGCGTCGACCGCTGTCGTGCCCCGCGGAGCTTATAACCACTCTTCCGACTATTATATCCATCAGTGGCTCTCCAGTGTCAGAATTACAGGTTCGCCGTTCGTGACGGCGACCGTGTGCTCGAAGTGGCAGGAAAGACTTCCGTCGGTGGTGACCACCGTCCACTTATCACTCAATATCCTTACCCGGCGCGAGTGGGAATTAACCATCGGCTCGATAGCGATCGTCATACCGGGCATAAGTCTCGGACCGTGACCCGCCTTGCCTTCGTTCGGCACCTCGGGATCCTCGTGCATATCGCGTCCTATCCCGTGACCGATGAATTTTTCGGCGCAGACGTACCCTCCGCTCTCCACGTGAGCTTGTATAGCGTGGGAGATGTCGCCTATGCGGTTGCCCGCGACAGCCTTTTCAATGCCCTTGTACAGCGCCTCTTCGGTGTATTTCATCAACCGTGCCGCCTCATCGGACACCTTGCCGACCATAAATGTCTTGGTATTGTCGCCCATAAAGCCGTTAAGCTCCGCTACGATGTCGCAGGAGAGGATATCGCCCTCCTTAAGAATTTTCTTCTTGGAAGGGATACCGTGAATAAGCTCCTCGTTTATCGAGTAGCAGTTATGCCCCGGAAAACCCTCAAAGCCCTTGCAGGGAGAGTGTCCGCCCTTGGAACGAACGTATTCATCGACTATCTTGTCGAGTTCCCACGTCGAAATTCCGGGAACGGCGTGCTTTCCCGCAAGCGCCAGAGCCTGCGCTGCAAGCTCGCCCGCTTTCATCATAGCTTTAAGCTCGGTTGGATTTTTAATCTGGATCATTTGCCTGTACGCTTTCTATCCGGTTCAGCCCTTGATCGCAGCGAGAACCAGCTTGGATGTGTCCGCGATGTCGTTCTGACCCTGTACCGTAACGAGCTTTCCTCTTGACTGATAGTAGTCCTTGAGAGGAGCTGTTTTTTCGTGATAGGTCTTTAAGCGCGCCTGAACGGTCTCGGGCTTGTCGTCAATTCTCTGAACGACCTTTGCGCCGCAAGCGTCGCAGATACCCTCGACCTTTGTGGGCTTGAACTCGATGTGGTAGGAATTTCCGCAGCCCTCGCAAACGCGTCTGCCGCTCATTCTTGCCGTGATCGCCTCATCGGAAACGTCGATCTCGATCACCTTATCGATCTGTACGCCCATACTCTCAAGCGCTTCCGCCTGTGCGACGGTTCTGGGGAATCCGTCGAGAATAAAACCGTTCTTTGCGTCGTCCTGAGCAATTCTGTCCTTCAAGATGCCGATAACGACCTCATCGGGAACAAGCTCGCCCGCGTCCATAAACTTCTTGGCGTTGAGACCCGCCTCCGTGCCGTTCTTAACGGCCTCACGGAGCATATTGCCCGTAGAAACCGCGGGAATATTCAGCTCCTTGCAGACGACCTCCGCCTGTGTGCCCTTACCGGCGCCGGGAGCGCCCAAAAAAATCATATTCATAATTAAGCTCCTATCGCATCTTGTTTATTCAACGTGATTGTCTTAGTCCAAAAAGCCCGGGTGATGACGCATCATTATCTGGCTCTCGAGTGTACGAACCGTTTCGAGCGCTACGCCGACGATGATCAGCATCGTAGTACCGCCAAGCGATACAGCGGAGAAGCTCGGGTTGATCCACGAGAGGATTATCGGGAATATCGCGATTATTCCGAGGAACATCGCGCCGATAAGCGTTATCTTGTTGAGCGAGTTGTAAATGAAATCGGACGTCGGCTTGCCGGGGCGGTAGCCCGGGATAGCGCCGTTGTTCTTTTTCAGATTGTTCGCGATCTCAACGGGATTGTACGTTATCGCCACATAGAAGTAGTTGAACGCGATTATCAGCACGAAGTAGATGACCGCGTACACGGGAGAGGTCTGCGCGAAAAATCTCACGAAACCGTCCCAGAACCCGTCTCCCTCTCCGGTAACTCCAAAGAAGAAACAAATCGTCTGCGGCAGCGACATCAGCGACATCGCGAAGATGATCGGCATTACGCCGCTCATAGCTACCTTTATCGGAATGTGCGTCGACTGACCGCCGTACATTTTGCGTCCGACAACGCGCTTTGCGTACTGCACCGGAATTCGTCTTTCCGCGTTCGTCATAAAGATAACGAACCAGATCATCGCTACAAAGATGATCACCGTAATAATGATGAACACCAGATTTACGCCGATGTTGTCGGGGTTTGCAGAGATAATTCCAATAAAGTTGGAGATCGTCTCGGGAAGTCTTGCGACGATACCTGCGAACAGTATCATCGAGATACCGTTTCCGATGCCCTTTTCGTTGATGCGGTCGCCGAGCCAGATGATGATCGACGAGCCAGCAACAAAGCACGCAACAATAGTTATCGCTGTCAGAATGACCGAGAACGTGTCGCTCGACTTATCCAGAACGTCGCCGTATCTCAATATCGCTCTGTGCGTGCCGTTTTCGTTGGTTATGCCGTTTCTCAGCGTGAAATAGAACGCCGTCGCCTGGAATATCGCAATTCCGAGCGTGGTGAACTTGGTGATCATATTGATCTTCTTTCTGCCCGCGTCGCCCTCTTTGGATAACCTTTCGAGCGGCGGTATCGCGACCGTCAGAAGCTGGATAATGATCGAGGCGTTGATGTACGGAGTAATGGACATCGCAAGCAGCGTGCCCTTTCCGAGAGCGCCGCCCGTCATTACGTCGAGGTAATTGAGCAGGGAAGCGCCGGAGATCATCTCCGTGATCGCGGCGTTGTCAAGAAACGGAACGAAAATGCTGGATCCCAAACGGAACAAGACGAGGATAAACAGCGTGTACAAGATCTTCTTACGCAGTTGAGTGTCGACCCACGCGTTACGAAAGACTGTAAGCATTCCGTTCAATTACACCACCTCAGCCTTTCCGCCTGCCTTTTCAATTTTTTCCTGAGCGGCAGCGGTGAACTTTACCGCCTTTACGGTCAGGCTCTTGGTGAGTTCGCCGTTGCCGAGAATTTTCACGCCGTCCTTAGCGTCCTTGATAGCGCCGCACTCAATAAGAGCAGCCGCGTCAACGACAGCGCCGCTCTCAAATCTCTTTTCGAGCTCGGAGACGTTGATAGCCGCAAATTCCTTTGCGAAAATGTTGTTAAAGCCTCTCTTCGGCATTCTTCTCTGAAGCGGCATCTGACCGCCCTCAAAGCCCGGTCTGATAGAACCGCCCGAACGCGCCTTCTGACCCTTATGACCTTTGCCCGCAGTCTTGCCCTGTCCGGAGCCGTGACCGCGGCCGATGCGCTTTACTTCCTTGACCGAACCTGCCGCCGGCTGTAATTCGTGAAGCTTCATATTGCTTTGCACCCCCTAGTAAAAATTCGATGTTCTTGTATAATCAAACCTCTTCAACCTTTACCAGGTGAGCGATAGTCTTGATTTTACCTTTTGTAGCCTCATTGTCGGGCTGTGTTGTTACAGAATTCACCTTGCGCAGTCCCAAAGAATACGCAGTGGCGATCTGGTTTTTCTTGCAGCTGTTCAAAGAGCGTACAAGCGTAATTTTTAAAGCCATTTCATTAACCTCCCGCGTATAGATTAGAGATCCTTAACGCTCTTGCCTCTGAGCGCCGCAACCTCTTCCGCAGTTCTCAGGCTCGTAAGACCCTGCATTGTAGCTCTTACAACGTTGCAGGGATTGTTGGAACGCAGAGACTTTGTACGGATATTTTTAATGCCCGCCATCTCGATAACGGCACGAACGGGACCGCCCGCGATAACGCCGGTACCCTCGGGAGCGGGACGCATAAGAACCGCTCCTGCGCCGAATTTACCCGTGATCTCGTGGGGGATAGTCGTGCCCTTGAGCGCGATCTTGTGAAGATTTTTCTTCGCGTCGTCAATTCCCTTGCGGATAGCGTCGGGAACCTCGTTGGATTTGCCCATACCGAAACCTACTGTGCCGTTGCCGTCGCCTACTACTACAAGCGCGGAGAACTTCATGATACGTCCGCCCTTTACCGTCTTGGAAACGCGGTTTATAGCAACAACCTTCTCGGAGAGCTCGTTTTCTGTATTTTCAAAATTAGCCAAGTCTGTTTCCCTCCTTATCAGAAATTAAGTCCGCCTTCTCTTGCGCCCTCTGCGAGAGCCGCAACTCTGCCGTGGTATACGTAGCCGCCTCTGTCGAATACGACGTCGGTGATACCCGCAGCCTTTGCCGCCTCTGCAACAGCGAGACCGACTTTCTTTGCCGCCTCAATATTTCCGCCGTACTGTCCGAAGCCCTTTACTGCCGACGACGCGGAAGCTAAGGTCTTGCCGTTTACGTCATCAATAATCTGAGCGTAAATGTGCATGGAAGAACGGAAAACATTGAGTCTGGGGCACTCGGGAGTGCCTGTGATCTTAGAGCGAACGCGCTTATGACGGCGAAGTCTGCTCTTATTTTTATCAATAGCTTTAACCATTTTTCTTCAGTCCTTTCCTTACTTCTTGCCCTTGCCGGCTTTACCTTCCTTGCGGCGGATAACCTCATCGGCGTACTTAATGCCCTTGCCCTTGTAAGGCTCGGGGGGACGCTTGCCTCTTATCTCGGATGCCATCTGTCCGACCTTCTGCTTGTCGATACCCGTTACGATAATTTTATTGGGTGCAGGTACCTCGAGCTTGATATCGTCGGTATCCTCAACCTCTACCTTATGGGAAAAGCCAAGGTTCATGATTACCTTTTTGCCCTGCTTCTCGCATCTAAAGCCGACGCCGTTTATCTCCAGCTCTTTCTTGAAGCCCTCGGTAACGCCTACTACCATATTGTGGATAAGCGTTCTCGTAAGTCCGTGGAGAGACTTGGAAAGGTTCTCGTCGTCGGGACGGGAAACGATTATCTCCGCGCCCTCGTGAGATATTTTCATAAGGTGATTGAACTCCTTGGAGAGAGTTCCCTTAGGACCCTTTACTGTTACGACCGGTCCGTCGATCTTTACATCGACGCCTGCGGGAACAGTAACAGGCATTCTACCAATTCTTGACATATTACTATTCCTCCTATTACCATACGAACGCAAGAACTTCTCCGCCGACGTTCATTTCGCGTGCCTTCTTATCGGTCATGATCCCCTTGGAAGTGGATACGATCGCAATTCCGAGACCCTTCATTACCTTAGGCATATCCTTGCAGTTTGAGTAAATTCTAAGACCAGGTTTAGATACGCGGCGCAGACCGGTAATTACCTGTGCTCTGCTGTCGGTATACTTGAGTGTTACTCTGATAACGCCCTGCTTGCTGTCATCAATGACCTTGAAAGCCTTGATGTAGCCCTCATCGAGCAGGATCTGCGCGATCTGCTTTTTGAGGTTGGAAGCGGGAATGTCAACAGTGGGGTGCTTTGCGGAGTTCGCGTTGCGAATTCTTGTCAGCATATCCGCAATAGTATCAGTGATCTGCATTCATTTACCTCCTAAACGTAAGCCGTTACGGACGCTATTTTGTCCGTCGTACCTACTTGATTTTCCTCTTGCTCGGACTTAAATGCAAACTTTCGTCCGATGAGGTAAAAATTCTGATTTTGCTTTTGGGTATTACCAACTTGCTTTCTTCACACCGGGGATCTGACCCTTGTAAGCAAGCTCTCTGAAGCAAATTCTGCAAATGCCGAACTTACGCAGATAAGCGTGAGGTCTGCCGCAGATCTTGCATCTGTTGTAAGCGCGAGTGGAGAACTTAGGCGTTCTCTGCTGCTTCTGCTTTAAAGACGTTTTTGCCATCTTGTTCCTCCAAATTACTTCTCGAAGGGAGCGCCCATAAGCGTGAGCAGCTCTCTTGCTTCTTCATCGGTCTTTGCGGTGGTGATGAAGTTGATATCCATACCGCGCGTAGCGTCGATCTTGTCGTATTCGATCTCGGGGAAGATCAGCTGTTCTTTCAGACCAAACGAGTAGTTGCCGCGTCCGTCAAACGAGTTGGGGTTGATACCTCTGAAGTCGCGTACACGGGGGAGCGCTACATTGAACAGTCTGTCGAGGAACTCGTACATGACCTCGCCGCGAAGAGTTACCTTAACGCCGATGATCTGACCCTCTCTGAGCTTAAAGTTCGCAACGGACTTCTTGGAGCGGCACGCTACGGGCTTCTGACCCGTGATCGCTGCAAGCTCCGCCATTACGTTTTCGATGATCTTTGCGTTTTCCTTAGCCTCGCCGCAGCCGACGTTGACTACGATCTTGTCAAGCTTCGGCGTCTGCATTACGGACTTGTAGCCGAACTTCTTGAAAAGGGCGGGAGCTACGGTTTCCTTGTAGAAATCCTTCATTCTTGCCATTGTTACTTCTCCTATCTGCCGGATTTTAGCAACGGAAGAACCTGCGGAATTATCCGCCGTTATCGTTCCGTGCTGCTTATACCCGACACGTCTTCCGGTTATTAGTATTTAAGCTCTGCACCGCAGTGCTTGCAAACTCTGATCTTCTTACCGTCCTCGATCTTGTGACCGATTCTGGTGGGCTTATTGCACTTGGGGCAAACGGGCATTACCTTGCAGGCATAAATCGGGCTTTCCGCTTGAACTCTGCCGCCAAGCTGACCCTGCTGACGGGGCTTAACGTGCTTGGTAACCATGTTGATACCCTCAACGATCACCTTGCCCTCCTTGGGGGAAACGGTGAGCACCTTGCCGGTCTTGCCCTTGTCGCCCTTTTTATCGCCGACCATAAGCATTACGGTATCGCCTGTCTTAACGTGTATCTTATTCATAATCGCGATGCCTCCTTACAGTACTTCCGGAGCGAGGGAGAGGATCTTCATATAGTCCTTGTCTCTCAGCTCTCTGGCAACCGGCCCAAAAATACGAGTTCCTCTCGGATTTTTGTCCTCCTTGATAATTACCGCCGCGTTTTCGTCAAAGCGAATATATGTGCCGTCGTCACGTCTCAGACCCTTAGCCGAGCGAACCACAACGCACTTTACAACGTCGCCCTTTTTAACAACGCCGCCGGGTGTAGCTTTTTTAACCGAAGCAACGATAACGTCGCCGATATTTGCGTATCTTCTGCGGGTACCGCCCAACACTCTGATACACATAAGCTCCTTGGCGCCAGTGTTGTCGGCAACCTTAAGCAATGTCTGCATCTGTATCATGGCATTACTTCTCCTTTCATAGAATAACTGAATTAAAACCGCTTACTTAGCGCGCTCAATTACGTTTACAAGACGCCATCTCTTGTCCTTGGAAAGCGGACGGGTCTCCATGATCTCAACTCTGTCGCCGATATTGCAGGTGTTCTGCTCGTCGTGAGCCTTGAGCTTAATGGTGCGCTTTACGATCTTCTTGTAAAGAGGATGACGAACATTGTCCTCGATGGCAACGACGATCGTCTTGTCCATCTTGTTGCTGACTACCTTGCCGACTCTTGTCTTTCTTAAAGCTCTTTCCATGTTTAGTTCTTATCCTCCTTCCTTAATTCTGTGCCGTAAGCTCGCGCTCGCGCTGAATGGTCTTAATGCGGGCGATATCTTTCTTGACAGCCTTTATTCTTGTGGGATTGTCAAGCTGATTTACGGCAAGCTGGAAGCGAAGATTAAAGAGCTCTGCTTTGAGTTCGGCGAGCTTAGTTTCAAGCTCTGTTTCCGAGAGATATTTGATTTCCGAAGCCTTCATTAAAGCTCACCTCCGTCTTCCTTCTTAACAAATTTGCACTTGATGGGCAATTTGTGCATCGCGAGACGCATTGCCTCTCTTGCGGTCTCTTCGGAAACGCCTGCTATTTCAAACATAACGCGTCCGGGCTTTACTACAGCTACCCAATATTCGGGAGAACCTTTTCCCGAACCCATACGAGTGCCGAGCGGCTTTGTCGTAACGGGCTTATCCGGGAAGATCTTGATCCAAACCTGACCGCCGCGCTTGATGTAACGCGTCATGGCAATACGAGCCGCCTCGATCTGGTTGGACTTTATCCATGCAGCCTCGAGTGCCTGTAAGCCGTACTGTCCGTTGGAAACGGTGTTGCCTCTTGTAGCAACGCCCTTGCGGCGGCCTCTCTGCACTCTTCTGTACTTTACTCTCTTAGGAAGCAGCATTATTCGTTACCTCCTTCTGTTTTTCTAGCTTCTCTCGGTCTGCGGGGGCGGCGGTCGTCGCGGCCTCTGCTGCCGTTATTTCTGTCGTTGCGGCGGCGGTCTGTTCTGTCGCTACGCTCGTTTCTCTGCGTGGGAATTTCGCCCTTGAGAACCTCGCCGTTGTAGATCCAAACCTTAACGCCGATAACGCCGTAAGTGGTGTTCGCTCTTGCTACGCCGTAGTCGATATCCGCGCGCAGCGTCTGAAGCGGAATGGTACCCTCGTGGTAGCTCTCGGAGCGCGCGATTTCCGCGCCGCCCAGTCTTCCGCTTACCATGGTCTTTATACCCTTTGCGCCGCTCTTCATCGTTCTGCCGATTACCTGCTTCATAGCGCGTCTGAACGATACGCGTCCCTCAAGCTGCATTGCGATGTTGTCCGCAACAAGCTGTGCGTTTGTATCAGGATTCTTGATCTCAACGATATCGAGCGAAATGCTCTTGCCGCCCGCGATCTTCTCAAGCTCGCCGCGAATTTTGTCGATCTCCACGCCCTTCGGTCCGATAAGCATACCGGGCTTTGCGGTGTGAACGTAGATCTTGATCTTATCCGCACCCGTGCGCTCGATCTCAACCTTTGCAATGCCAACCGCTCTGGAGAGCAGTTGGGGGGTCTTTTCGCCCTTGACATTGACAAACTGTCTTTTATTCATGAGATAATCACGAATGTTGTAGTCCTCAACAAGTGTATCACCGAAGGTTGCTTTGCCCGCGAACCAGCGAGAATCCCAATCCTTGATTACACCCACTCTGAGACCGTGTGGATTAACCTTCTGTCCCATTGTAATTCTCCTCCTTATTCAGCTTCTTTAACAACCAGCGTGATGTTGGACGTTCTCTTTAAAATTCTGTGAGCACGGCCGTGATCCTTTGCTCTTATACGCTTGAGCGTAATGCCGGGTCCTACATGAGCCTCGGAAACGTACAATCTGGAGGTATCCATATTGTGGTTGTTTTCCGCGTTTGCAACAGCGCTCTTAAGCAGCTTTGCAAGCGGCTCGCTCGCGGACTTGGGCGTATTGTTGAGTATCGCCATAGCGACCTCCACAGGCTTGTTTCTGATGAGATCGAGCACGATGCCGACCTTTCTCGGAGAAATACGAACCTGCGTCAGAATGGCTTTAGCTTCCATATTTCCTCCTCCTTACTTCTTGCCTGTGGTCTTGCTGCCCGCATGACCCTTATAGGTTCTCGTGGGAGCAAACTCGCCGAGCTTGTGTCCTACCATATCCTCGGTAACGTATACCGGAACGTGCTTTCTGCCGTCATGTACGGCAAACGTGTGACCTACGAAATCGGGGAAAATCGTCGAAGCGCGGCTCCAAGTCTTGAGAACCTTCTTCTCGCCCTTTTCGTTCATGTCAAGAACTCTCTTCATAAGAGCTTCTTGCACGAAAGGTCCCTTCTTAATGCTTCTTCCCATTGTAATTTTCCTTTCAGTTAAGCTGCAAGTTAATGAGCAGCGGAAAGCGGTTTTACGCGCTCGGCGGAGCATCTGCGGGAACTGCTGCTCCCGCGCCCCAAATGCGCAACGCCGTTCTTATTAACAGCAACTTTCGGGTTATTGTTATTGGATTATTTACCGTTTCTTCTCTTAACGATGAACTTGTCGGACGCTTTCTTCTTGGAACGCGTTTTGTAGCCCAGAGCGGGTTTGCCCCACGGGGTAACGGGTCCGGGACGTCCTACGGGTGACTTACCCTCACCGCCGCCGTGCGGGTGGTCGTTCGGGTTCATTACGGAACCGCGGACGGTAGGTCTGATACCGAGGTGACGGGTCTTACCCGCTTTACCGCGGTTTACGTTCTCGTGGTCGAGGTTGGAAACCGTACCGATAGATGCATAGCAGTTTACGGATACGTTTCTAAGCTCGCCGCTTGGCAGACGGAGCAGCGCGTAGCCGTTCTCCTTAGCCATAAGCTGAGCCATATTACCCGCGGAACGAACAAGCTGTCCGCCCTTGCCGGGGTAAAGCTCGATATTGTGAATGATCGTACCAACAGGAATATCCGCCAACGGGAGAGCGTTTCCGGGCTTGATATCCGCGTCCGAACCCGCGCGAACGGTATCGCCGACTTTCAGTCCGTCGGGAGCGATGATGTATCTCTTCTCGCCGTCCTCGTACTGAACCAGAGCGATAAACGCGCTTCTGTTGGGATCGTACTCAAGAGTATTAACGGTTGCGTTCATGCCTCTCTTGTTTCTCTTGAAGTCGATAATACGGTACTTCTTTCTGTTGCCGCCGCCAATGTGTCTTACGGTTATACGACCGTAGCTGTTTCTGCCGGCAGTCTTTTTAACGGGCTCCAGAAGACTTTTTTCGGGAGCTACCTTTGATAACCCGCTGTAATCCGTAACGGTCATGCCGCGGCGGCTGTTATTGACGGGCTTGTATGCCTTAATAGCCATAAAGTTTCACTCCTTATTTATATCATTCCATCAAAGAACTCAATTGTCTTAGAGCCTTCTTTAAGCGTAACGATAGCCTTCTTCCAATCGGAAGTGTAGCCCTCGTTTCTGCCCATTCTCTTCTTTCTTCCGCGAACGCTTACGGTGTTTACCTTTGCGACCTGAACGCCCTTGAACAGCTTTTCTACCGCCTTGGCGATCTCGATCTTATTTGCGGACTTCGCAACCTTAAAGGTGTACTTTCCCTGCGCGAGACAATCCATGGAATGTTCGGTGATAATGGGCTTGATGATAATGTCCTGTGCAACCTTTTCCATTATGCGTACACCTCCTCAAGCTTTTCAACAGCGCCCTTTACGATAACGAACTTCTCGCAGTTGAGTATATCGTAAACGTTGAGCGTGTTTACCTGCGTGGTCTTTACTTTCTCGATATTGTTCGCGGACTTGATTACTTTCTTGTCTGCGGAATCAAGAACAATGAGCGTCTTTGTGTCCGCGCCGATCGCCTTGAGCATGTTTACCATATTCTTGGTCTTGAACTCTTCGGTCGTGATAGCGTCAACAACGATCATCTCATTCTCGAGAACCTTGCTCGACAGCGCCGACTTGATAGCGAGCTGTCTTACTTTCTTATTCAGAGTAAATCTGTAAGAACGGGGCTTCGGACCAAGCGCAATACCACCGTGTCTCCACTGCGGAGCTCTTGTCGAACCCTGTCTTGCGTGACCTGTGCCTTTCTGACGCCACGGCTTCTTGCCGCCGCCTCTTACCTCTGTTCTGGTAAGAGTGGACTGCGTGCCCTGACGCTGATTTGCGAGATAGTTTACTACTGCGGAATGCATTGCGGTCTTGTTCGGCTCAATGCCGAAAACCGCGTCGTTAAGCTCAAGCTCGGAAACGACTTTACCCGCCATATCAACTACGTTTATCTTTGACATAGTATCGTCCTCCCCTCTTATGCCTTAACCGCGTCGCAGATAGTTACAACGCCGCCCTTAGGTCCGGGAACCGCGCCCTTTACCGCGATAAGGTTGTTTTCAGCGTCAACCTTAATTACGACAAGGTTCTGAACGGTCACGTTCTCCGCGCCCAAATGACCTGCCATCTTCTTGCCCTTGAAAATTCTCGACGGGCTGGAGCAAGCGCCCATAGAGCCCGCTTCACGTGCAACGGGACCCGTACCGTGAGATTCTCTCAGTCTGTGCTGATTGTGACGCTTGATAGCGCCCGCGTAGCCCTTGCCCTTGGATACGCCCGCAACGTCAATAACGTCGCCCTCTGCGAATACGTCTGCCTTGATAACATCGCCGGTGTTGAAGCCGCTGATGTCGTCAAAACGGAACTCCTTAAGGGTTTTCTTGAAAGCAACGTCATTCTTTTTGAAATGACCCTGCTCGGGTTTGTTCACGTGCTTGGCGGATACGTCGCCGAAGCCCATCTGAACTGCCTCATAGCCGTCGTTTTCAGCCGTTTTCTTCTGAACGACCACGCAGGGACCCGCCTCGATAACGGTTACGGGAACGACCTTGCCTGCCTCGTCGAAGATCTGCGTCATACCGATCTTCTTGCCGATGATTGCCTTTTTCATTTCGGCTTTTCCTCCTTTGGTTATTGGTTGAGTTTCCTCAACGTGACCTCGCGCTTAACGCGCTTGGTTAGTGGTTGGCTTGTACATTCGTGAGCGAAAGTCCGCCAACATAACTCCAATCGAATCTATAATCAGATATCCATTGAAATTTCCACGCCTGCGGGCAGCTCCAGCGACTGGAGAGCCTCAACGGTCTTCTGGGACGGACGGATAACGTCGATAAGGCGCTTGTGAGTTCTCATCTCGAACTGCTCGCGGGAATCCTTATACTTGTGAACCGCTCTCAGAATGGTTACTACCTGCTTGTCTGTAGGGAGCGGAATAGGACCCGCAACTCTCGCGCCGCTGCGCTTTGCAGCGTCAACGATCTTCGCCGCAGCCGCGTCTACTACGCTGTGCTCGTAACCCTTGACCTTAATTCTTACTTTCTCGTTAGATGCCATTGATTTTTCAACCTTTCTTCGTTAGTTATTCAGCGGACGAGTAACTTTCCGCTTTTTCTTTCTGCCCCTCTTTTGCGCAAGTGAGGAGACAAATTGCCGGCGAAGGCTTAATTTGAAAAATCCACCGAGCCGTGTGTTTCGTTTTCTTGAACGCACCTGTTAGTTACCCGAGTTCTCTCGGACACTTTAACGGAGCTTTTCAAAACGAACGCCCGTTCCGTAAAACTTTTCGCCCGAATTTAATTCGGACATACTCCGTCGAAATTACCGCGACCGCGTTTCACGCCGCGCAACCTCCGACTTCATCGCCATGGCGGCATTGTTTTCACAAACCACCGCTATTTATTTTACCACAAACAGCCGCCATTTTCAACCACTAAAGTAAAATATTATTCCAATGACGCAGAGAATTTTTGCCGTTTTTTCAATATATTTTTGTGAACTTTGCACAATACAGTGTCATTTTGATTTGTTAAAGAAAATGAAATACATCATATAGGGTTATCTGCTTGACCGTATTATACATTATAAATATAGCTAATCGGCAAGCGAACTTATCCCTCCGCCCAGAACCTCTGCCCACATCTTAACCACCGCGTCGATATCAGCAGTTGTAACGAGAAGATCGGAGTCCGATTTATTCCCCGTTATCGAAGACAGCGCCGCAACCGTCGGTATCCCCACTGCTGCTGTCGGTATGCCGAGATGCCCGCGCGAAAGCTCTCCGCGTTCGGAACCCGCTCCACTGCCTGGAACGATCCCCGCATCGCTGATCTGTACGGTCATGCCGATATAGCGCGGATCACGGCATGCGAGCGCGTCAATGGCGATAATGCAGTCGGCTTTAAGCTCACGCGCAGCCGCCTTGACCAGACGGGCCGTATCCAGACCCGTTTTTGCGGCGACGTCCGTCTCGATCGCCGAAAGAGAGTAGCGCGCTCCGCGGCGGGCGGTCATTAAACGCACGGCAGCCGCCCCGAGGCTGTCCTGTGTGATATCGGGATTGCCCAGTCCCGCCGCGAAAAGCCGTCCGCGCGGCGGCAGCACCTGCAAGAGCGCACGGCGAAATAACGCGGTCATACCGTGCGCATACGGCTCGCCCTCCAGCGTTATATAGCGTCCCGGAGGCTTGCTGACGCGCGCGGCAGCAGCCCCGCTGATCTTAACGTCCGTTATTTTTATGCCGTTTATTGTTCGTGTAATCGCGGAGATCCCGTCCTTTCGGGAAAGAATCTCCGCCGCCTCAAAGGCAAGACCGGTATTGTCCATTTTTGTTCTCCTTATAATACTTGCGTTGTCTCACGGGTACGAAAGGCCAACGTGTGCCCATGACTTATTTTTTTGTGTTGCCGTACGGTTGCGAGAGGAAACCCGTAGGGGGAGGTCGAATCAACTTTGTTGACCCTGAAATCCACATTTTTGTCGGATTTTGTCTTTCCCTCTCCCCAAAAGGTGTCCTCTCGCAACTGTGAGACGACACAAAAAAGAAACAAAACCACAAGTGACAACCGAGGAAAAAAGTCAAGAGCACACGGTGTTCCCTAACACCCGTGCGGCAACACATCAAATTAAAACAAACGAACTAACAGAGAGCAACAAAAAACAAAACGTCCGGCAAAGCGCTCCCTTTAATAAAAAATTTGAAAAACCCCTTGCATTTTACCGTCTTATGTGTTATAATTAAATGTATTATGAGAAAAAATAAATCGAAATCACAATAAAAAGTAATTTTGCGCGGAATTTTTTGGTGAATATAAATAAATCATACCCGAAAAAGCGCGCAAAATACGGTCCTTTCGATTGAATAACAGCACGGAGGTGAAAAATAATGCCGAATATTAAATCTGCCAAGAAGAGAGTTCTCATCTCTGAGGCGAGAACCGAAGCTAATAAGAGCGCAAAGTCAGCATTGAGAACTTCGATCAAGAAGGCTCGTGCAGAGGGCGCCGACGCTGCGACTATCAAGGCTGCAAGCATTAGCGTTGACAAGGCTGCCGGCAAGGGTCTTATTCACAAGAATAAGGCAGCTCGTCTGAAGTCTCAGCTTGCTAAGAAAGCAAACGCATAATCGCAAGGTTTCGCCCGCAGACACATGGTTTGCGGGTGATTTTTTAGGAAGGGGAATCGTATGATGACAGGCGTAGAAAGAGAAATTACGGACATCAATGAAATTGAAGATATACTGCGTTCGGCAAGGGTGTGCCGTATTGCGCTGATAGACGGAGCGCATCCGTACATAATCCCGATGTGCTTTGGCTATAACCTCAAGGGAGGAAAGTTGGAGATATACTTCCGCTGCGAGGAAAAGGGCAAGAAGATCGACCTTATTAAGGCGAACAACAACGCCGCGTTCGAGATCGACAAGCTGCACGATATAGTCAAGACCGACTCCGAGTGCGGATTTGCCGCGAATTACCACAGCATTACCGGCACAGGAACAATAGAGAACATCACGGGTGTCGACAAGATAACGGGGCTTAATCTGCTTATGAAGAAGTACTTTGGCGGAACTCCCGAAAGCAAATACTCCGAGCAGTCCCTCAATAGTTACGCTATTCTGAAATTCACTGCGGGCGAGTTCTGCTGTAAGGAGCATAACCCCGTTGCGGGTTAAGACAGAATAAAATCAGCGGATCTATGAAATAGAATTTTTTTACAGGAGCAATAATGAATAAACACCAACTTATTGAATTATTTCGGGAGTGGCGCGAGGACGACGAGAATGAAAAAATCGTTGAGGCGGTTCTTGCTCTTCCCGACAGCGCTCTCGACGACGACATCCTCGATTGGCTTGTTGAGGCGTACATAGATATCGGCGAGTACAAGAAAGCTATTGCAGTTCTGGAAAGCCAGCGTCCGCGTCTTGAGGACGATTACAAATGGCATTTCCGCATGGGGCTTGCGCTGTACCGCGCTACCGGGGACGAGGAGTGCGAGGACGACGACAGTCTGCGCCGCAATATTCTTGAACGCGCCAAGGTAGCTCTGGCGCGCGGAATGAATATGAACCCTCCCGAGTCCGCGCTTGAAACCGCCGACAGGTATATGGAGCGTATCGAGGACGAACTTGACGATCTGCGCGGTGACGACGAGGACGAGATCGACGAGGACGGCGACGACGTTGAACTGTACGAGGAAGAGGAGCTCGATGCTATCGAGGAGCATATAAAGGAGTACTACGGCGATTTTCCGACGGTTTTCCACGAGATAGTCTCGCCCGATATCCATTGCGATATCTGCATAGTTCCGCCGAGCAAGGAGCGGAATTATTATACGCTGCTTACAATGGGCATGGGCGCGCATATCATGAATATCCCGAAAGAGCTAGCCGAAGAGGAGTATGGCAGAGCCGAGCTGCTCATCTGTCTGCCGCCCGACTGGAAGGTCGGCGAGAACAGCGAGGAGTGGTTCTGGCCTATTTCGCTGCTCAAAAATCTCGCCCGCCTGCCTATAAACTGCGATACATGGCTCGGCTGGGGGCACTCCGTCGATCATCAGCAGCCGTTTGCGGAAACGACCGAGCTTTGCGGCTCGCTGCTTATATATCCTGAGAACGTCGAAGACGGCGCGGATGTTTGCGTTCTTCCGAATGGCGATAACGTCAACTTCTTCGAGGTGATACCTATCTACCGCGAGGAAATGGATCTCAAGATCGATAATGACACCAAGGCTCTGCTGGAGAGAATGCAGAATATAAGTCACGTTGTCAACATTGAACGCGAGAACACCTGCGCGGATTATCAGCCGCCAAAGCACACACCCGTCGACTGCATAAGCGACCACGCCGACAAAATAACCGAGAAGAAGCTCCCGCTTCCGCTTATCAATGGCGCAAACCATATCGCGATATTTATGCGTTGGTGTATCGAACACAATCTTGTCGCACCTGAGTTCTACCGCGAATGTCCCGATATCGTCGAGGGCGTAAAGAGCGGCAAGGATACGGACATACGCGAGTTTATACTTCGCTTTTTTGACGGAGACCTTGAGATATATCAGCTCAACTTTCTCGGCGCGGGCTTTGTTCATAATTATTACAATTGGGAGCGCAATGACGCGGAGTACTTCTACCCCGCCGACGTTGACGACTACGCTGAGAAATATTTCGGCACGGAAAAATACAACAGCGAGGAGTTTCAGGACGAGGCGTATTTGTTTGTGCCGTTTAACGAGGAATATTATCAGGGCATGAGTATGTATATAGAACGCGCGTTTTTAGCATTCTACCCCGGGTTTGCAGACTACCAGCACGGCTGCTCCGAATTTGCATTTAAAAAGGTTGAGAAAGCGCTGGGACTGAAAGTCCATGTTCCGCGTCATTTTGACGAGATCGCACAGGAATACAGGATCGCCGCGAACGAGGCAAAGGGCAAGAAATATACTCCGATGCTTGTGATACTTGAAGACGACGCTTTAATTACCGATCCGCAGGACTTTGCGGATATACTTGAGGACAGTCTCAACCCGTTTTTAGAGCATATCGCGATTGTGAACATACCCTCACGCAGCACATTTAAATGGGTCGAGGAGAATTTCAACCGCGTTTCTCCCGTAATGCTCCCGACGGACGAGCGTATCACGGAGCTGCAAAGCGCCGCGGCGGAAAAGTTCGGGGCTGCACCTGCCGTGCTTACGTTCACAAATGAAAAATCTACTTTATTTATGCCGATTGGTCGTGGACAGTACACGCGCTTTACCGGCGCAGGGATAATCACCGAAGAAGAATAATTCGCTTCGTTTTCCCATAATAAGACATACCTCGCAGTTAAATTTGTAATTCGTATTGATTTTTGGAAAATATTGGATTATAATTACAGTACCATAATTGCGGAGGTGTGTATTTATGAAAAGAATTATTGTCGGACTTTTTTCGGCGGCAATGCTGCTTGCGGGGATTATCCATTTGTGCGGTTGCAGCGAGGTGGAGGAGAACTACCTCCCCGAAAACTGCACAGAGACCGCCGAGGACGAATTCGGCACATACGAGGCGTTTTCCGTTGAAAACCAACGCCCTACAGCAGAGGGAAATTCCACAAAAAGCGACGGCAGCAAACCCGAAGCGGTACAAACCGCCAACGTCATACCCGAACCTAAAGCCGCTTCCGCAATAAACGGCAGCACTTATACCTTTACGCTGGACAACGTTTACTCTCAGGGCGAATACTACACGGTGAGCGTTACGGGCGAGAAAAGCGGTGATACGTTCGGGGATTTCGGGGTCGTTCTTTCAAATGACGGAACTGAGCTGAGCAGGCTTGAGATCAACGTTCCCGAGGGCGAAAGGTTTATAATACTGGACAGCGTTGCCGAGGGAATATCATACGGCTGCGGAATAATTTCCAATATGCGTGATTTTGCGGCGGAGGACTATCCCGATATTATTCAACTGGATTTCTATAAGGCAAACGAACTTGAGATCCCGCAGTACGGACGATATTTCGCCGTGTTCGACGGCGAGCTTACCGAGCTTGACATATACGAAAACGGCACAAAAACCGAGCCGCGCGGAACTCACCCGGAACTTCGCGGCAAAGGGAGAATGGTGCAGCACCTGTGCGTATACACGCCCTCCGGCAAGTCGCTTATGGTCGAGAAGTACGAGTATATTTTTGACCTTGAAAACCGGCGGCTTAATAAACGAAAAGTGGAGTTTCTCGGGTGGGGGATTGATAATTAAATTTCTGTGGGGGTAAAATATTGGACATAAAATTGATAACATCGGAAAGTGCGGAATGGAACAGGGTTATCGAATTTGCTGAGGGCTGTTCGTGGGGCGCGGGAAAAACTCTCGCGGATAAAATGCGCCAAAATGATTTTCAAGATTGGGAACGCGTGATCATCGCAAAAAATCATGGGGAAATTTCGGGCTATTGTACCGCTGCAAAAACAGACTGTATTCCCGATCTTCTATATACGCCTTATATAGGATTTATGTTTGTGAGCGAGGAATTCCGAGGAAACAGGCTGAGTCAGAAGCTGATTCTTTTTGCAATGTCTTACCTGAAAAAATTGGGTTTTGATAAGGTTTATATAGTCAGCGATCATATAAACCTGTATGAAAAATACGGGTTTGAGGTGATAGATGAACGGTTAGCGCCGTGGGGAGAAATTGAAAAAATTTATATGCGGGAATTAAGGTAAATTCAAGTTTACTCGTCAAAGGAGATATTATGACCGACAAGGAACTTTTTCTGGACATTTACAGGAAAAACATAACCCGCGAGGGCTCGGACAGACTGCTTGATTTTTTGGAGAATAAAAGCGATTTTTTCACCGCGCCTGCGTCCACGCGGTACCATAACGCGTTTGAGGGCGGTCTGCTGCGCCACTCACTGAACGTTTACGAGTGCCTTGTGCATTATCTTGAGCGCGAACGCGTTAAAGATACATATAAGCTGAACGTTTCCGATGAGACCGCAGCGGTCGTCGCTCTGCTGCACGACGTGTGCAAGGTGAACTTCTACACCGTGTCGTACCGCAACGCCAAGGACGAAAAGACGGGACAGTGGGAAAAAGTTCCGTACTATACGATAAACGATACGCTGCCCTACGGTCACGGGGAAAAGAGCGTATATATGGTAAGCGGCTTTATTCGGCTCTCGCGCGAGGAGGCTATGGCTATACGATGGCACATGGGTTTCTCGGGTATCGAGGACAAGAACACTATCGGCAGAGCGCTCGAAAAGTACCCTCTGGCGTTCGCGCTGTCGGTAGCGGATATGGAGGCAAGCTATTTTCTGGAGGGCGGCGAATAAGCGTCCGTGCCGCGTTATAATTATGTCGGTTTCCGATCTGGAGACCGGCATTTTTTACATAATTTTCCTTTAAGAATAGCGGCAGCGGCTTTTGGAAAAACTATCTTTTAATAACGTCAAAGGAGAATTTTATGAAAAAGCTCGTATGTGTTTTATCCTGTTTTACATTATTTGCGGCGGCGCTGTTTATGCCGAGCGAACGCGCTTACGCGGCGTCGGCAAAGGCGGAAATATTGATTGAAGCGGAAACGGGACAGGTGCTGTTTTCGCAGAACGCGGACAAAAAACTGCCCATGGCGTCGATAACCAAAACCATGTCGCTGCTTATTTTCGCGGAGGAAATTGCCGCGGGAGAACTCTCGGTCGAGGATAATGTCAAGGCAAGCTCTTACGCGTCGAGCGCGGAGGGCTCGGTCATCTGGCTGAACGCGGGCGAGGAAATGACGGCGGCGGAGCTGCTTGAGGCGGTTATCGTAAGCTCCGCGAACGATGCCTGCATCGCGCTTGCCGAGCACGTTTCGGGGAGTGAGGCTGCGTTCGTCAAGCGCATGAACGAGCGCGCCCGTGAACTCGGAATGACCGATACGCGCTACGCAAACTGCGTCGGGTACGACGACAATCTGCACTACTCGACGGCGCGTGACATCGCCATAGTCACCGCCGAGCTGATGAAGCACGAGGTTTACCGCGGCTGGATGCTGACGTGGCTGGACTATCTGCGCGGCGGAGAAACTCAGCTCGTGAACACCAACAAGCTGATACGCACCTACAACGGTATCCTCGGCGGAAAAACCGGCACAACCGACAACGCGGGCTGCTGTCTGACCGTCTGCGCCGAGCGCGGAGATATGCGGCTGGTCGCGGTAACGCTCGGCTGCGCGGACGACGACGAGCGTTTCTCCTCGGCAAAAGAACTGCTGGATTACGGGTTCGGCGGCTTTGAAAAATTCACTCCCGAAACGGACTATACGCAGATCAAGCCGATAAAAGTGACGCACGGCACGGAACAGGAGATCGACCCGATAATCGAGACGCAGGGGGTGGACTGCGTTATCAAAAAGGGACGCTCCGCCGACGTAAAGTATGAGTACACGTTTGTCGAGCAATGCGAAGCACCCGTTGAAAAAGGGCAGTTTCTCGGGGAATATCTTGTAACACTTGACGGCGCGGAGGTGTTCCGCTCGGAGATGATAGCCGCTCACGATATCCCGAGAATGAACTTCTGGCGGTGCTTGTGGCTTATCGTTTCGGAAATGGTGGAGTTCTGATTTTCCGACCTGTTACAGGCAAAAAATTTTCCCGAGACTTGCGGAATATTTTCCCTCAATACCGCAACAATATATTTGTTGAATTTAATGAGGGGGCTGATACAGATGAAAAAGGTGATAGCAGTTTTGGGGATAGGGACGGTTCTGGCGGTAATAGCCGGGGCTGTCCCGCGTGCGGTGGAGAGCGCAACGCCCGTTTCCGAAACGCTCAGAGCAAGCGTGAGGAGCTATAACGAATCCGTAGTCGGAACAGGCGAGCTCGCTTACTTAGGTCAGCACGAGATAACATCCGCACTTCCGCTGGTTCTTGAAAAAATATTGGTTCGCGAGGGAGACATAGTTGAGGTCGGCGATACCGTTGCGGTCATTGACAGAGAATCATCCGCCGCGCTTATCGAAAGTCTCGGACAGGTCACGGCGCTGGCTATTTCGGCAAGCAATCTGTCTACGGCAGTCGCATTGCTCCCCGAGAAGATAACCTCGGACTGCTCGGGACGCGTTATTTCCACGGCTAACAGCGGACAGGCTGTGCAGAGCGGTTACAGTATCGCGACTGTCGCGCAGACGGAGGAGCTCGCGGTCACTGCGGCGGTAAGCGAGCTTGACATCGCAAAGGTCGCGGTCGGACAGAACGTGATTTTTTACCTTGCGGCGTACCCCGGCGACGTGTTTTTCGGCAAGGTCTCGGCAATAGCACAGGCGGCGAGAAGTCAATATAATGGGGCTGTTCTCGAAACGGTGGTCGACGTTACAGTAACGCCCGACGATCCCGACGGGCGTTTGAGATCGGGGCTGTCGGCGGAGGTCGAGATACAGCTTTCCGCGCCCAGACAGATCTGTGTTCTCCCGTATTCGGCGATTGCGCAGGACGGCGCAGGCGAGTACGTTTACGTTTATGAGGACGGAAAGGCTGTTCGGCGCGATATTTTCACGGGCGCGGAATTCGCCGACGGCACGGAGATCAGAAAGGGCGTTTCGACAAGCGATATCGTCTTCGACAACCCGCAGGAGATCGCCGAAAAAAATTATGTACGAATATCATAACGGGGAAGAATTGAGGTAAAAATGACAATAACAAGACTGCTTGTAAACATATTCAGAAGCAGAACGCGCTCGCTGCTGACGATGGCGGGCATCGCGGTTGGGGTGTTCTCGGTGGTGCTTATTTCGACGGTCGGCGCGGTCGGAACTTCAGAGGTGAGCAAAACGTTGGTGACAATGGGGGTCGACACACTGCTGATACAATCCGCGAAAAACTCCGTTTCGGTCACGCTGACCGACGGCGATGTTTCCGCAGTTCGTGAGATCGACGGGGTGAGTGACGTAATGCCGCTTATGGCGAGCGTCACCGAAGCGAAGATGATAAACCGCCGTCTTGACTGCTACGTCTGGGGAGTTGACAAATCGGCGGACAAGCTGATCTCGCTCGAAGCGAAGCATGGCAGACTTATCAATAATTCGGACACCGCCGCGCGCTCAAAGGTGTGCGTTATTGACGAGCAGTTTGCGCTGGCAAGCTACGGCAGAAGCAACATAGTGGGGAAAACGCTCTCGATGTTTCTTGGCGGAAAATACTACGATTTTGAGATAATAGGGGTCGCGAAGTCGGGGCTTTCGTCACTGCAAGGTATGCTGACAAATATTATGCCGGGATTTATGTATATTCCGATAACGACGATGCAGGGTCTGTGCGGACGGACTACCTACGACAAAATTGCCGTAAAGCTCGTCGATATGAACTCCGACACGGCGATCGTCGATCGTGTTACGGACGAGCTTAACCGCAAAAACGGTTTTACGGACGGGTATGTCTGCAATAATCTCCTTTCGCAGAAGGGGCAGCTTGACGACATTCTGGACATCGTCACGACCGCGCTGTCAATGGTCGCGGGAATATCGCTGGCGGTTGCGGGAATATCCGTAATGACGACGATGATGATGAGCGTCGGCGAACGCACCCGCGAGATCGGCATAAAAAAGGCGATCGGCGCGAAAAGCTCCGATATATGGCTGGAGTTCCTCGCCGAGAGCGTGATACTGACCTTGCTCGGCAGTGCCGCAGGAATAGTGTTCGGGCTGCTGGCGTCGCTTGTCGGGTGCGTTATTATGGCGGTGCCGTTTACAGTCAACGTCGGTTCGCTGATCGTATCGGCATTCGCGGCGGCGGCGATAGGCGCGGCGTTCGGTGCGTATCCGGCAGCAAAGGCGGCTAAGCTCCGCCCGGCAGAGGCTTTGAGAATGTAACTTAAAACCTATCCAACAATACAAATATCAGCAGAAAAATATAAGGGGTGATAAAAATAGAGAAAAGCTATAAATCATGGACAATTTCGGGAGCCAATGTCCACGATACTCAGCTTCTTTAAATAACGCTTAATAATATAGTAACTGAACGCCCGGATTTTAACGAATATGTTCAAAAAATATGTCTTGACGCGGGTTATACAGGATATTACGATAAGTGTGCAAAGTACGGGTATGTTGTCCATATCAAACCGCGCGGCGAAGAGAAAAAAGAAATTGAAATCGAGCCGGACTTTAAAGCTCGCCGCCGGGTTGTGGATGTTGTGCATTCCCGGATAAACAGGTTCAGAAAACTTCTTATTCGTTTTGAGAAGAAAGCTGACAAATATCCGGGTCTGCTTTGCCTGCGCCGTTTTTGTTTGGCGCAGATCGCTGCAAGTTCATCCGTAGTTATTGTTGGATAATCTCTTAATAATAGCAGAATCAGAGATTTTTTCACCCCCTTTAGTGTTCGCAGATTTTTTTATATGATTTTTCAGGAAATATGTGTTAGAATTAAAACATAACAAAAAGCGAAATGAAAGGAATGAACGTGATGTTTGTACATAAGACCGACGACGGCGCGCCGATAAAGATATGGCAGTCGGATATGGGAGCAATAGAGGAGAGCTGCTTAAAGCAGGCGGAAAATCTTTCGCGCTTGCCGTTCGTATATAAATGGGTATCCCTTATGCCCGACACGCACGCGGGCAAGGGTATGCCGATAGGCGGCGTTATCGCCTGCGACGGCGTAGTCATACCGAACGCGGTCGGCGTGGATATCGGCTGCGGAATGGCGTTTGTGCAGACGAACGTTCCCGCGGCACTGCTCCGTGAGACTATGACCGGCAGCGGTAATCTCGTACAGGCGATCTGCGGCGATATTCTCCGCAATATCCCGACGGGATTTAACCGCTACAAAAAAACGCAGCCCTCCGCAGTTCTCGACAAGGCAAAAGAACAGGGCGAAAAATATGAGTTTGACAAGGAGTTGTTGCCGCAGATAGACGAGGGCTATTTTCAGGTCGGCACACTCGGCGGCGGTAACCACTTTATCGAGCTTCAGGAGGACGAAAACGGTATGTGCTGCATAATGCTGCATTCGGGAAGCCGTCACTTCGGAAACGTTGTCGGGCAGTACTTCAATAAGATAGCCCGCGCACTCAACGACAAGTGGCACTCAAAAGTGCCGTCGGAGTGGAATTTGCCGTTCCTGCCCGTCGATACCGACGAGGGGCGGCGCTATCTTGAGTGGATGCAGCTTTCAATGGATTTCGCCTACGAGAACCGCGCGGTAATGCTCGCAAAGATCAAGGAAACATTCACGAGATACGCGCTGAAATACCTCAATGTTGAGCCCGAGTATTCCTGTGAGATCAACTGTCACCACAACTACGCGGCTATTGAGAACCACTACGGCAAGAACGTTTACGTTCACCGCAAGGGCGCTATACGGGCGCGCGAGGGCGAGCTTGCCATTATCCCGGGCGCTATGGGGTCGTTCAGCTACATAGTCCGCGGAAAGGGCGAGGAAATGAGCTTTATGTCCAGTTCGCACGGCGCGGGGAGAGCGTACTCGCGGACGGCGGCAGTCGCCAATTTCTCCGTGGAGAGCGTAATGTGCGACCTCAAGGAGCAGAACGTCGTGCTAGCGAAGCACAACAAAGCCGACGTCGCCGAGGAATCGCGGTTTGCTTACAAGGACATAGATCAGGTAATGGCAAGTCAGACCGACCTTACCGAACCCGTGAAAAAGCTGTTTACAATAGGGGTGGTCAAGGGATAAACGGAACGGCTCTGATTTGATACGGCTCGAACAGCAAAAAAATCCTCCATTATCGGGAAACGGCGGAACGCCCCAACGAGCCGTGAAAGGAAAAACAAATGGAAAGCATACTGATTACCTCGCACAGGCAGTACTTGACATTGCTTGACGTTCTTGAAAAAAGAACGCGGACGATTGAGATAGTGCAGATATGCGGCGAGGATTTGGACGAACCGCTTATCAAGGCGGCTGTGCCGTTTCTTATAAAAAAAGAGGCATCCAACAAATGGCATGGCACAAAACAGGGCGGGCGCGGCTCTCCGAAATTCACGATACGTGCGGACAAAGAGGTTTTCAGGCACTTGCGCAAATATAAATGCTTCTTTTTCGCCGAAACGGATGAGAACGGTTTCAACAGCGTCTGCGAAACGGACTTCGGACTTGACGATATCGCGTTTCTCGACAGCGGCGGAGCGGCGCTTTTCTACACTACCACGCACGAGGGTTACGCATACATAGCTCCCGAGCTTTTAAGGGAACTTAACGGATAACGGAATTACGAAATTACGGCTCGTACAGTAGCAATATTTATTTCCTGCCAAGAAATATCGGTGAGCCGTGTACATGATGACATAAGCAAAAACGGTGCATACAGCATTTAAAGAACCCCAAATAGTTCCGAAACGGAACGCTTTCGGGAATACCGGAAGGCTATTTGCGGGCACCGTGCATTTTATTAAGGCGCGTACAGCAGCGAGTTTAAATTTCATAACTATAATGAATTAAAAGTGCCTTGTACAGAGTTTTTTCGGCGAACGACCATTCGGCTCGTGCAGCATTATTTTGACGCGGAGTGCTCGTCGGCTTTTGCCGTTGGGTTCCGTATGAAAACCGAGCCGAGTAACGGTCTGAATTTTATTCGTGAACGGCGCACACAGCAAATATTTATGAGTGTCGCGGGTTCGATTCCCGCCGAAGCGTTTGCTTCGTAGCTCAGTTGGCAGAGCATCGCCAAATGCGCCGTGTTACGATTTGACGAACACATATTTCGGCGTTGACCGCATTATTTCAGGGGAACGGAGATGGGGCTTCGGCTTACCGCCGTTAAAAACGGCGCCGAGTTTATAAGACAGCAACTGCAATATGAAGATTGGTTACTGCGGGTTCGAATCCCGCCGCTTCGGAGCGATCCGTTGAGGAAAACGCTGTCTTGAAAGGAGAATTGAAATGCTTAATTTTATTAACAACGAAATGAATAAGACTTATACGCTCAACGGTGCGGTAACTAACCGCACAAGCGGCTCGTTCTGCCTTGATCTGTTCTTCCGCGCGGGCGCGATGCGCTCGGCTTCGGAGGAGGAGATCGCGGCGGCGGTCAGCCGCGCCTACGCGGAGGATCCTGTTAAGACATTGAAGATCGTTTTTTTCGCGCGTGACGCTAGGGGCGGTCTCGGCGAGCGCCGTTTCTTCCGCGCGGCGGTAAAGGCGCTTGCGTCGTTTGCGCCCGCGGCGGTCGAGAGAAACGTTCCCTTGTTCGCGGAGTATGGCAGATACGACGACCTCTGCGCGCTGCTCGGCACCCAGTGCGAGAGCAAGGCGGTAGAGGTTATCCGCGAGCGGCTGAACGGGGACGTAAAGGCAATGGAGAACGGCGGTCAGGTGTCCCTGCTTGCGAAGTGGCTGCCCTCGGTGAACACATCCTCCGCTGCCGCAAGAGCTAACGGGAGAACGCTCGCAAAGCGTCTCGGCTACACTGAAAGGGCGTACCGTCAGACGCTGTCCAAGCTGCGCAAGTACTCGGACATTCTCGAAAACCGTTTACGCGAGCGCGACTACACGTTCGACTACGAAAAGCAGCCCTCATGCGCGATGTTCAAGTACAGGAAAGCGTTTATGCGCAACGACAACGAGCGGTACACTGAGTTCCTGAACGCTGTAAACAGCGGCGAGGCAACGCTCCGCGCGGGCGCGCTGTTCCCCTATGACATAGTGCGCGCCTGCCTTGGCGCGGAGATATCCGAGCAGGAAAAAGCCGCGCTCGATACCACTTGGAGAAATCTTCCTGTTTACGGCGAGGGCGGCAATGCTATCACGGTGATCGACGGCTCGGGTTCAATGACATACGCGCCCCGTCAGAGCGTGAGACCCATTGATGCGGCGCTGTCGCTGGGCATCTATTTCGCGGAGCATAATACGGGAGCGTTCGCAAACCACTTCATCACGTTCTCGGCAACTCCCCGTCTGGTGGAGATCAAGGGTAAGGATATCGTTGAAAAGACTCGTTTCTGCGCAACGTTCAACGAGATAGCGAACACCAACCTTGAGGCGACGTTCCGTCTGATACTCTCGGCGGCGGTCAACAACAACGTAAAGCAGAGCGAAATGCCCGAGCGTATGTACATCATCTCCGATATGGAGTTCGATTATTGCGTAACAGGCGGCAATGACGGTACGCTTTTCGACACGATGAAGGCGCTTTACGCCGAGCACGGCTACAAGCTGCCCGAGGTGGTTTTCTGGAACGTAAACAGCATTCAGGAGAACTTCCCCGTGAAGATGTCGGATACAGGCGCGGCGCTGGTTTCGGGCTTCTCCCCCGCGATCTTCGATATGGTCATTGGCGGCGAGATTTCCCCCGAGATCATAATGAACAAGGTTATCGAGAGTGAGCGTTACGCGGCGGTAAGCTGAACAAAAGCCGAATGAAAAATAACCTCCCGCAGTCGGTGCGGGAGGTCTTGTGTTTATTGCAACTGATCGGTAACGTCGGATTGCGTCCGCTCGGTTTCCGCTGCGGCCAGGTCCTTTGCCCAAAGCTCCTCGAAGTCTTTCATGGGCATAGGTTTCGCGAAGTAGTAGCCCTGAACCATGTGGCAGTCGATGTCCTGTAAAAAATCCACCTGCTCGACGGTCTCAACGCCCTCGGATATGACCTGCATATCAAGGTTCTTCGCCAGATCGACGACCGTCGAGATTACCGCCCGTCCTTTCTGCGAATTGACCGTGCCGTTGAAGAACTCGCGGTCTATCTTTACCACGTCGGCCGGAATATCTTTCAGCATATTGAGCGAGGAGTATCCCGAGCCGAAATCGTCGATCGACAGCTTAAAGCCGATCTCGTGGAGCTTCTGCATTACTTTAAGCATAAGGTCGGCGTTTTCGGTGAACACGCTTTCCGTAAGCTCCAGCTCTATGTACTCGTAGGGTATCTCGTATTTGTCGACTATCTCGCGCAGACGCCAGATGTAGTCGTCGTTGTTCAGGTGAAGCCTCGACTGGTTGACGGAAATTACCACGGGAGTAAGCCCCTTGTTCAGCCAGCGGCGCATTGCCTTGCAGACCTCCTCAAGAATAAAGAAGTCCAGCTCCACAACAAATCCGTTCTTTTCGGAGATCGGTATAAACTGGTCGGGGAACACAAACCCGAAATCCTTGCTGTCCCAACGGATAAGCGCCTCCGCGCCCTCTATATGCCGCGACTTGGTGCCGTATTTCGGCTGAATGTAGCACATAAATTCGTGCTCCTTGAGCGCGGCGGGCATTATGTTTTCAAAGTCCTTTTCGCGCAGAGCGTTCTCGCGTATCTTGCCGTCGTAAAACGCTATCGCGTTGCTGTGTCTGCCCTTTATTGTCTTTTTGGCGATATTGCAGCGGTCTATCGCTACATTGAAATCCACCGCGCCGTATCTGTCAACGCACTGACCAAGCCTGCAAACTCCCGCGCTGAACAGTACTGGATAGGACACGAACAGCGAATTGCGCCGCTCAAATTCTGCGAACACATTGCTTATGCGGTTTTCAAGCTCGTTGTCCGAGGCGTTCTTGACCGTACACGCAAAGTTGTCGTTGGAAATACGCGCGTATATCTCATACGGCTCCAGGTGATCGCCTATGGTTTTGTACAGACGCTCCAGCATTCGGTTGCCCTCTTCGTAGCCGAGACGGTCGTTGATGAATTTAAACTTGTCGATATCGAAAACCACGACAGCCCAACTCTCGGGGTTGGATTTCCTTACGACCTTTTCGGAGTCGGAGAAAAATCTGTGTTTAGTGCGTCCGCCCGTCAGCGCGTCGATTTCCGCGAGCCGCCGCGTCTTGATGTTGTTCAGCACGATAAATACCGTCATTGCCGCCGCGAGTATCACAAACCCGCCTACTATCAGCCATATATGCCAGTCGTGGTTTTCGGCGGCGCTCTCCTGCGAATTGATTATATTGTAGATGTCGGCTATGGACTCGTTTCCGTTTATCTGCGCTATCGCCTTTCCCAGAATGCTTTTCAAATCCGCAGAGCGGCGCGTCACGGCAAAGCATTCTGCGCGGTATATCGGCAGAATGTCCAGTATTCTCAGGTCGGCGTACAGCGTGCTTTTCAGATAATACGCGTCGTGACAATCCATGCACGCCGCTCCCTCTTTGCCGGACATCACCATTTCGCCCGCGATGACGTTTGTAGAATAGCGCGAAACGGCCGCTTTCGGACGGAAACGCTCCAGATACTTTATAGTATCACTGTGACCCGCCGCGACCGCAATACCGGTAGTTTCGGAAAGCCCGCTGTCGTTTCTTCCGACAATGGCTATCGGCGAACGCATTACGGGTGCGGAAACGTAGTATCCCGAATAGCCCGGCACCCCGCCCTCTGGAATGCCGCCGTAAATAACGTCAACCTGTTCCGAGGCAAGCGCGTCCATACATTCGGCGAGCGAGTTGTAGGGTATAATTTTGAAATCAAGCCCCGACGACACGGAAATCCGGTCGATTATAGAGCCGATTATTCCGCCGAGCTCCTTCTTTGACGGATCAAACGACTGCATTGTATCGTTGGCGATATTGAATCCCATTTTTATTTCTTGGTGCGTTGCGAGATAATTGCGCTCCGAAACGGAATAAGCGTATCTTTGCGAGCCGTAGCAGGCAATGTTTTTCTGGTATGTATCTCCCGGAAACGACGGATAACTCATAAAAAGCTTTGACATTCCGTCCGCTATCTGCGCGGGGAACTTGGTGTCCGTGTTCCTTACCGCGAAATAGCATGAGTCCGTTCCAAACTGATAAACGATTGTCTCGTTATCCCACGGGCGAAAGCAGTTCTTCGCGACCGCGTCCAGCTTTCCCGAAACAAAGTCGTCGCGCATTGTGGTCTCGGTGCTGTATTTGACAAACTCCGCGTTCTCCAGCTCGCTGCGGACAAATCGTCCGTTTTCAAAAAACGTCGCTTCGTCCTCGGGGAGATATCCTATCTTCATTCGTTTGATAGCGTCAACGTCGTTAAAGTTTACGTCCTTATTTTTTCCGAAGTTATAAACGTATATCGCGTTGAACTTGGTTATCATCGAAAAGCCCGCAGTCTTAAGTTCCCCGCCGCCATACAGATCAAGCTCTTTTTCGGTGACGCACGGTATAGCGTCGATGCTCCCGTTCCGCAGCATATCAAACAATTCCTTGGGAGAACCTTTCTTATATGTGAAACGGTCGGACGTAAATTTGGAAATATGCTCCAGATAATCGTATGCAAGCCCCGAGATGCCGGAATTGGTTTCCGTAATTCCGAACTTCTCATTCGCGCCGATAACAAAAGTATGCGCTTGCTCTGCCCTTGCAAATATGAGCGGAAATGCCGTTGCCAGCATGATCAGCGCCAATATAAGCGCTGCTGTTCTCTTTAAATTTCGCAGCCCGTTCATAAACGATCCCCCCAAAAGGCACTCCGGATAGAAAAAATAAAACCTAAGGTAACACTGTCCAACGGAGGCTGCTGCCTTACAATTCGCTTTTAACTGTCTGTAACAGAGTTTTTTTCACTATTTTATTATAACAGTTTGAAAATAAATTTTCAATACTTTAGTGTAATTTTTTCAGTTATGCAATAAAACAGATAATTTTTTTAGGCGATTTGCACAAAAAACATTGACAAATCTGTCACAACATGGTATAATAAAAAATGTAAATTGTTTTGGTTTACAGCTTTAAAACGGCTTATATACAAAATTCCGCCGTAAAAGAAAATCAAAGGAAAAAGAGGTAATATTATGAAATGGTATGAAAACGCGGTGTTCTATCACATTTATCCAATTGGCTATTTCGGCTGTCCCCGTCAGAACGATCAGTCAAGCGAGCCGTCGCACAAAATTCTGAAGTTGATCGAAGATATTCCGCACATCAAGGAGCTCGGCTGCAATGCGATCTACTTCGGTCCTGTATTCGAGAGCGTGGCACACGGCTATGATACTATTGATTATAAGACGATAGACCGCCGTCTCGGTACAAACGAGGACTTCAAAAAGGTCTGCGGCGCGCTCCGCGAGAACGGCATAAAGGTCGTGCTCGACGGCGTGTTCAATCATGTCGGACGCGATTTCACCGAGTTCCGCGACGTGCGCGAACACAAGCTCAGCAGCGCCAAAAAGGACTGGTTCCACGTCCGCGAGGGCAACTCCTGCTACAACGACGGCTTCTACTACGAGGGCTGGGAGGGGCACTATGAGCTTGTAAAGCTGAACCTGTTCAACCCAGAGGTAAAGCAGTACATTAAGGACGTTATCACGGGCTGGAAAGAGGAATTCGGCATTGACGGTCTGCGCCTTGACGTTGCATACTGTCTCGATCAGAATTTCCTCCGCGAGCTGCGCAGTCACTGTAAGTGGCTCAGCGAGGACTTCTTCCTGCTCGGCGAAACTCTCCACGGCGATTACAATATGTGGATGAACGATCAGATGCTCGACAGCGTTACCAACTACGAGTGCTACAAGGGCTTGTTCTCCAGCTTCAACGATATGAATATGTTTGAGATCGCCCACTCGATAAACCGCCAGTTCGGCAGCGAAAACTGGTGCTTGTACAGAGGAAAGCACTTGTACACGTTTGTTGATAATCACGACGTAACGCGCGTCGCGACTATTCTCAAGACCAAGGAGCACTTGCCGCTCGTCTACACACTGATGTTTATGATGCCGGGCATTCCGTCCGTTTATTACGGCAGCGAGTTCGCGGTCGAGGGTGATAAGCGCGGAGGCGGTGATGACGCGCTTCGTCCCGAGTTCGACCTCGAAAAGATGAAGAGCGAGGGTCACCGCGACCTCACCGCGCACATCCGCGCGCTCGCCGAGATACAGAAGAACCACCCCGCGGCTGCCGAAGGCGACTACAAGCAGCTGCAGCTCACCAACCGACAGTATGCGTTCTCGCGCACTGGCGGCGGAGAGACACTGCTCACCGTTATCAACGCGGACGGCGCGCCGTTTACGTTCAATCTCAACATGGGCGGCGAAGCGGAAAATCTCCTCACGGGAGAAAAACAGGAGCTTGGCGGCTTGACGCTCCCCGCGTTTACGAGCGCAGTATTCAAAATATGATGGAGGACGAATATGTATCAATTAAATCAATTGTATCGATTTGAAATCGAGTTAGTAAATCCGGTTTTTAGATATGCGGTAGCTACCTTGTGGTTTCAAACAATATTTGCGCAAGCGGTAGACGCTTATAACAACTTCTTTCAGAATCCGAACGCAAGGACTAAAAACAGGAAAGCTATCAAAAAATATAAATTTAACAGCCATAGCATAACAATAGTGCTAAGCACGCAATATCCTATTCCCAATCCAAATAGAGTAGGTAATTGTTTGCGGCAATTGACCGTCTTTATGGAGAACTTTGGCGGTTGGCGGTATCTTAACGCGTCTAAACCCGGAAAATTATTCCGCAGCGCTTGAATATGGCAAATTATACCGTCGAGTAATTTCGTAAGGGCTGCAATGCAAATAAAACATTTTGCGGCGTAGTCCGTTTTTGCCGCAAGTGAAATATTGTAAAACGGAGGGATAAGTATGGCAAAAAGTCCCGTTGAGGTCTGGCTCTGGCTGTTGCTCGTAATGCAGCCGTACAATTCCAAAACCGTCGAGATACTGGCGCAGTGCGGCGGCGACGCAACCGTTGCCTCGCGCATGATACGCGACGGGGAATTTCCGTTTCTGAGCGAAAAGGAAAAGCTGCGCGCCAAGGAAGTACGCATGAGCTCCATACGACCTATTCTTGAGCTTTGCCGCCAAAACGATATCCGCATAGTGACCCTTGATGACGACGAATATCCCGAACTGCTGCGGAGCATCGCCGATCCTCCGATTTTGCTTTTTGTCGCGGGAACGCTTGACGGTCTTCGCGAACGCCCCGCCGTTGCCGCGGTCGGAGCGCGTAATATTTCCGAGTACGGCGTTTTGGCAGCACAAGCGGTGATCGCTCCGCTCGCAAGAACGGGAGTGAGCATAGTCAGCGGAGTTGCGGTAGGCGCGGACGCTGCCGCCCACAGAGCCGTGCTGAGCGTCGGCGGATACACGGCCGGCGTGCTTGGGTGCGGCATAATGGTGAATTATCCTGCCGAAAATGCGCTGCTCAAACGCGAGATAGTGAACAGCGGCGGCGCGCTGATAAGCGAGCTCCTGCCCGACACGAAAACGTTCGCCCGTTATTTTCACATGAGAAACCGCATTATTTCGGGGCTTTGCCACGGCACGCTCGTTATCGAAGCGGGCGGACACAGCGGTTCTCTGCTTACGGCTAACCATGCGGCAAGCCAGAACCGCGACGTTTTCTGCATACCGCCGCACGACATTATGTCCGCGCGGTACGAGGGCGTTGCTCCGCTGATACGCGACGGAGCGACGTGCGTGTTCGCGTATACAGACATCCTGGCACAGCTTATGCAGAGCTATTCGGGCAGAGAGCTTTTCCGCAAAATGCTGGACGATAATAACGGCGGTTCAGCCGTGACCGTTCCACAAAAGGAGCGGAAAGACGGCGCGTCCGAGTCGCAGGAGCAGCCCGTCAAGCCGAAAAAAGCCGTTCTCGGCGAGGAGCTTTTCTCCGCGCTCGAACCGAACGACGCGGCAGTTCTGAAGCTCATATCCGAGAAGCCCGCGACCGCCGACGAGTTAGTCGAAAAAAGCGATCTTGATTTTTCCGCAATATCCGAGGCGCTGACAGATCTGGAGCTGCTGGGGCATATTTCCCGCGAAATGGACGGAATTTATTCCGTTTCGGTGAGCTGAACAAATATAAAAATATATCCCGATACGCTCCGTATCGGGATTTTATGTTTTACTTTTTGGCTGTCGTGCTGCTTGTTGACGAGGTGCTTGAGGACGTTCCGGAGCTTGCGTCGTTGTTCACGCGCGCCATTACCTCCTTGGCTAGCGGCTGAAGCTCCTCGGGCAGTGCGCTGAGATCGCCGCTCTTTATCGCCGAGACCGCCGCCGCGATCTGTTCGTCAGTTATCCCCGCAGCCGCGAACATATCCGAATATTGAGCCATAACGGCTTCTATCTTTTCCTCGCTGAGATTTATCGAACTTTGGCTTGTCGGTATCTGTCTGCCGTTTGCGTCGATCGTGTAGTTGTCGGGGTAGATCAGCTCCTTTACGGTGACGAACTCGAAGCCTTGGGTCTTCAGTGATTTAAGAATATCAGGCAGCGCCTCGGTGGTGTTTTCAAGGTCGTTGTGAAAGAGCAGTATAGACCCCGACTTAACGTTTTTCAACACCTTTTTTTTGATCTGCTCCGCAGACGGCTTTTTCCAGTCAACGCTGTCAACGTCCCATTGAATGACCTTCATTCCCATGCCGTCGAGAGTGGTTATCAGGCTGTCGTCGAACTCGCCGTAGGGCGCGCGGTAAAGCGTTGGTTCTTCGCCCGTGATCATTTTGATCTTCCTGCTGCATTCCTTGGTGTCGTTGATAAGGTCGTTGACGTTTATTCCCTCGACGTGCGGGTGCTGGTCGGAGTGGTTTTCGATCTCGTGACCTGCGTCGTGAAATGCTTTAACGTCGTCGGGGTAACGGTCGCACCAATCGCCCGTAATGAAAAACGTAGCTTTCGCGCCGTTTTCGTCCAGAATGTCGATAAGCTCCTGCGTATTGGAGTTCTCCCATGCCACGTCGAATGTCAGCGCGATCTTATTGTCGCCGCGTTCCACGCTGTAAATGGGAAGCTGCCGCTGCGCTGCGCGCGTTCCGACAGAGGTCACCGCCGCCGTTATCCCCACTGCGGCGGTAACAACGGCAAGAGCGCCGACTGCAGCAATGCGTTTGATCTGCTTTTTGGTAAACGTTATAGCTCTCATATATTTTCCTCCGTATATTGTCGTTATTGCTCTATTGTTATGCGCTTAGGAGGACAAATATGACAAGCCGCTAAAACATTTTCACAAAAACTATTGACAAATCGCATATTTTGTTGTACAATATATTATATAGAGGTATGTATCGCAAATTTTTTTTCCTGCCGCGCGTCAATACGGCAAAGCGGTCGGGATCATCCACAGGAGGATATTATGGCACTGGTAAATGTAATGGAAAACATTGTTGAAGAAAAGCTGCACCGTATGCTTGAGGCCGAGGACTGCTGCAAATGCGACCGTTGCTTTGAGGATATGAAAGCGAAGGCGCTCAATCAGCTTCCCGCGAGATATGTCAGTACGCATAACGGCGAGTTGTTTTCAAAGCTCGCGGCAACGGTTCGCCAGAGCACCATTGATATAAACGTCGCAGTCGCGAACGCCATAGACGTAATTTCGGCTCACCCCTCCCACGATAAAAAGGACGATAATAAGGGCTGACTTTAAAAAGCGCAGTAACGAAATTATACATATTGGTAAGCCGTATTAAATGCGGCTTATTTTATTCAAAAAACAGTGTCGGAATGTTTTGCCGACACTGTTTTTTTATTGGTAATGTTACTTTTCCGCAACATCGTTTGCCGCCGTAAGTTCTATCACCGCGAACGTCTTTCCGTCCAACAAAAGCTCCAAATATCCCGCAAGCTGCCCCTTTTTAACAGGCGCGGCAAGAGCCTCGGGCACGACGATCTTACGCTCTATCAATGAAATTTCGAGCGACTTCGGAATGATCGTGTTATAGCTCTCGGCAGCCGTAAGCTCCACGGTTTCCGTTTCTCCATTGAGAACGTCTATCTGCGCGAACGCCTTGCCCTTTTCGACGAGCTTGGCAAGCTCGTATTCCCCAAATACCAGATCGTACAGCATATTGTGGTCGGCAAAATGCATTCCGTGCTCGTCCTCCTCGTTGCTGTACGGGGATTGGAGCGTCACCAGCAGATACGACAAGCCGCCCTTTTCGGCGCTCGACACCAGTGAAGTGAAACCTAGTATTTCATTGTCGAGATCCCATTCGCCGTCTTTCATCAGGTAGTACGCATAAATGCTGCCTGTCTTTATGCCCTTTGCTTCCTTGCGGTAGAACTCGCTGTCCTCGCGCATCAGCGCGTTCGACTGTACCAGCGTATAGCCTTCGGGAAACGTCTCGTTCGCGGGCATTTCGTACTCGTAAGTGCTGCATATCTTCATAAAATTGGGGTGCTTGTCCATTACGTAACGGGTTATCAGATACAGATCGTGCGCGGTGGTGACGTTATCCTCTTCGAACAGTCCGTGCGGATTTGTGAAATTCGTGCCGGTGCAGCCGATTTTTTTCGCGGTATCGTTCATCATATTGACGAACTTTTCAATATCTCCGCCGCCGACGTTGTAGGCAATAACGTTTCCCGCGTCGCAGCCCGACGCAACCATAAGCCCGTACAGGCAGTCGGTGTATGTAAGATTATCCTGCAGCGGTTCGATTCCCGCGGACGCCGCGTCGTAGAAATTCGGGTCGTCACCGTAAAATTCGTCAAAGCAGTCATATGGACACTCCACCTTGGCGGTGAGGTCTTTCACATTTTCAAGCGCCACAAGGCAGGTCATTATCTTCGCCGTGGACGCGGGATAGAGCTTTTTATCCGCGTTTTTCGATGCGACTACGGTGTCGGTCTCGAGATTTACCATGTACACCCCCTCGCTGTAAACGTCGAACTCCGACAGGGGTTTTATCGCCGAATTGAGCGTTATTTCGGGTTTTTCGGGCAGCTTTGTATCGGGGAGGTTTTCACCCGTGCCCGTGGACGATACGGGAACGCTCGGCAGCTCGTCCGTTTTATTGCAGGCGGCGAGCGACAGCGCCATTACGCCGCACAGTATCGCCGCTATGATTTTTCTTTCCATAAAATAGACCTTTCTTTTGTGAATTTTTCGACTTGCAAATATTATTATACAACATTTTAAAAAGAAAATCAAGAGAAAATTGCTGCCATGTTACGGCAAGTATATTTTTTTGACGCGTATTCCCAATCTGCTGATTATCTCGTTCGGGATAGTATCGGCAAGCCGCGCCGGAGCATACCCGTACAACGCCAGCCCCGTCCGCGCATAGTCGGCGGCTGGCTCGGGATAATTCATCACGCCGAGACTTGACTGCAAATGCAGCTTGGGTACGTACCCAAGCGTCTTCAGTTTTTCGGCGATCTTGCGGAAACGTCCCGCTTGTCTTTTGGTGAATTCGCGTCCGCGTCCGACGTCGGTATCGTCTGCGGCAAGGTGAGTAAACATTCCGATGGTGGTAATCCCGTCCATGGCGAAAACAGCCGCGATGTCGCCGCCATGGTAAAACCAATCACCTCCGCGCATTATTCACACGGGAACGGCGCTGTAACGCTTCGGAAAGTTTACCGGCACGGCAGCCGCCGACTGTATCGACACTCCGTACTCTGAGGACGTTCCCCCGAAAATGACCGCGATATTTTTCCTTTCCATAAAAAACTCCCCTTAAAATTTTCCGTTGTGATAAAATTTTACCACAACGGACGGAAAAGTTTATTCGGTTTTTATTTCGGGAAAATAACGCTTTCCTTAAAAATTCTTACAGAATTATTACAATTATGATTTTTTTATGATATTTTAGTTTTGTGGCAAAACTACCGTAAAAATTATGCTTTCGTTCTCGCTTTCAGCAAAAATTTTTCCGCCGTGAAGATTGACGATCTCTTTGGAGATCGCAAGCCCCAGCCCCGCACCGCCCGAGCCGCTGGAGCGCGAGCTGTCAAGTCGGAAAAACTGCTCAAATATGCGATTGAGTTTTTCCTTGGGAACGGTCTTTCCGCGGTTGCTGACGATAATTGTCGCGTTGTCGCCGTCGGCGGTCATGGAGAGCCTTATTTCGCTGTTCGGGTAGCTGTAATTCACGGCGTTGCGGAACAGATTGTCGAACACGCGCGCCAGCTTGTCAGGGTCGCAGAGCAGCTCTGTATTCGGCTGAATATCGGCTTTGCAGGAGAGGTTTTTCTCGGCGAACACGGGGTAGAACTCGCTTACCGTCTGTTCCATCATAAGACTGAGGTTGATGCGCTCAGGCTCGAGCGTAAGCGTCGTGAAGCTGAACCGCGTTATGTCGAAAAATTCGTTGATAAGCTGCTCCAGCCGCTCCGCCTTGTCGAGGGCTATTCCCGTATAGCGTGCGCGCGTTTCGGCAGATATATCGGGTTCGTTGTTCAGCAGCGCAAGATAGCCGATAACGCTTGTGAGCGGCGTTTTCAGGTCGTGCGCGAGATAGACGATAAGGTCGTTTTTGCGTTTTTCCGCCTCACGCGCAAGCTCGGCACTGCGCAGAGCCTTTTCGCGCACGACGTTCAATTCGTATTGCATTTCGTAAAGTGCTCGGCTGAGCGATATTTCCTCCTCGCTCGGAGAGGCAAGCTGTTTAGCCGCAGCCGCTATTTCGTCTATGTAGTTCAGCGGACGGATAACAAAGAAGTAGGTTATCACAAGCGAACCCATAAACATCACAAGCGTGCATACCTGAAAAAGATGTTCTCGTATGTAATTCAGGAATTGAAAAAGCGGGTCGTCCCAATACCAGAAAAAATTCGAGCATATCCATTGGCAGAGTATCACTATGCCGATAAGCAGCACCGCAAAGCAGGCAAGCGCTATTATATACTGAAAAATTATCCGGCGCGTAATGCGGCTGCGTTTGCCGCGTTTAATCTTTTTCATTTGCTCACTTCCTAATCGACGGTATAACCCACGCCCCAGACTGTCTTTATGTAGCGCGGACGGCGCGGCGGCTCGCCGAGTTTTTCGCGAAGCCGCGCGATATGCGCCATTACGGTGTTGGAGCTGTCAAGGTATTTTTCGCCCCAGACGGCTTCAAACAGCTCCTCGCCCGAGACCACGCTGCCCTTGCGCGAACAGAGATACCACAGTATGCTGAACTCGATAGGCGTGAGGACGATCTCCTTGCCGTTGAGCGTGCAGCGGTGACTTTCCGAGTTGATGTTCAGTCCGCGCACATCTATTTCGGTTTGGGGCTTTTTCTTGTCGCCGTCGCTAAGCTCTCCGCTGTTGTAGCGCGTGTAGCGGCGCAGCTGTGTCTTGACGCGCGCCACGAGCTCTGGCGGACTGAACGGCTTGGTCATATAGTCGTCCGCGCCGAGCATAAGTCCTGTTATCTTGTCGGAGTCCTCGACCTTGGCGGTAAGCATTATTATCGGGAAAACAAAGCGCTTCCGCAGCCGCTGCACAAGCGTAAAGCCGTCGATATCGGGCAGCATAACATCCAGAACTCCGAGCGAAATATCGCCCGTTTCGGCATACTTCAGCGCGTCCGTACCGTTGTAGAACTTGCACACGGAATACCCCTCGTTCTTCAGACAAACCTCGACCAGATCGGCTATCTCTTTTTCGTCATCAACAACAAGAATTTTTTCGTTCATAAAAAAGCAGTCCTTTGTGAGAGATTTTATATATCCAAATATACAATAAAAAACGAAATTTGTCAATAGTCCCCGAACGCGCGCAAAGCCCGTGCAGTAATTCCGCACGGGCCGAATGAATTGTGTAGGATAATTAACGGTAAGCAGCCGCAAGCGCGTTTTTGTTTGCGTTCTGTTTGAATTTCAGACGGAGGTGATCCGCGATAAGCGCGATGAACTCCGAGTTTGTGGGTTTGCCCTTGGTGGTGTGTACCGTGTAGCTGAAAATTTTGGTGAGCACGTCGATGTCTCCGCGGTCCCACGCGATCTCGATAGCGTGACGGATAGCGCGTTCAACGCGCGAGGAGGTGGTGTCGTACTGCTTTGCGACTGTGGGATAGAGCAGCTTTGTAATACTGTTTATCATTTCGTCGTTGTTGACGGAGAGCATTATTGCGGTTCTGAGATAATGGTAGCCCTTGATATGCGCGGGGATACCGACTTGGTGGATTATCTCCGTAACGGCGCATTCCAAATCGGTCTCGTCGGGCGTATCGGACGGCTTTTCGGCAACTCCGCAAAGACGGTTTATCTTGTCTACAAGAAACTGCGGGTCGACCGGCTTCAACGTGAACGACGCGCCGAGTGCGGCAGCCTCGCGTTCCAGAACGGGGTCGGCATTATTGGAAACGATTATCACATTTGGAACGTACTTCTTTTCGACCTTAAGGCGGCGTATCACCTCTATCGCGTCGCAGAACGGCATTTTCGCCTCGAGCACCGCCGCGTCGGGAGCCTCGGATTTAATGGAATTCAGCACGGAATTTCCGTCGCAGCGGCGGGTTATCGCGTACATTCCCGCGTTTTTGAGAGCGCCCGCCCAAGCCATTCCGCAGTCCGCGGCGTCGTTTCCGATAAGTACCTTGATCTGATTTGTCATTTAAAATTCCTCCAATTGTCATTATACGGCAAGCACAGCTTGTCCGCATTATGTTTTCGTCACCTTTTCTTTTGGTGTGATTTTATTTTACCATATTTTGGAAATTTTTGCAATAGGTTTTTTGAATTTCTTGGAAAAATTTTCCAAAATTTTGTAAATGCGATAACAATCGGGGTTTTACGCTATTTAAGTGTTAATTTCACCCGAGCGGGAGGTCGCGTGCTGTCACATAATGTTGAAAATCGGTCGATAATGAACAATCCCCTCGGCGTGAGGGGAGAGTTTCATTTCTTTTTGCCTGTGGCAGCGCCGCGGCTGTTTGATTGGTTTGCGGAGACCGTGCCGTTGCTCTGTTCGTACTGCTTGACGTATTGCTTTAGTATATACTCGATTTGTTTGTTTTTGCTCCGACCCTCCTCCTCGGATATTTTTATCAGTTTCTCGTTGAGCGTCTCGTCAATTCTCAGATTGAAGAAAACCGTACTCATTTCATTTCACCTCCATACTGAAATGGTACACGATTCAACCTAAATAATCTAGCTTTATTACGGTACCGTTAAGATGTTGAAATAATGCCGAGAAGCTATTGACATCGTGCCACTTTTGTGTTATAATATACAACGGAAGTTTTATCCGAAATATTTTGCAGGAGGAGATTTTATGAGATTTAAGAAATTGCTCTCGGCGGCAATGGCGTTTGCCGTCGCGGTAACATTGGCGGCGACCGCAAGCGCGGAACTTGTCGTTGTGGAGAACCCCGAGCCGGGGCTTAGCAGCGGCACAGCTTCATGGCTGGTTCAGCTTTATAATGAGGGAAACGAAGTGGAAAACAAGCTCGTGACAAATTACGACATCGACTACTCAAAGGTCGCAAAATATTCCGCGACCTTTACCGTCACAGAGGAAGATCGCGAAATTTGGGACGGTAAAGTCGGCGGCGGGCTTACAATGTCTATAAACGGCGGGGATATTCCGATGTATGAAACCGACGAAAATGGGAATATCATATACGAAACCGACGAAAATGGGAATATCATATACGAAACCGACGAAAACGGCGATATAGTTTATGAAACTGATTATGCGACCGATGATTTTTTGCTTGATGAAAACGGCGAAAAAATACCAAAGAAAAAAACTCACCCGTTACAAGAAAAATACAATTGGTCAACGCAAAACTGGTGGGGAGTAAAGGACGCTGCTCTCGGCATTGATACGCTTGATAAAGAAAAGGCGGTTATAACCGAAAAGGTCGGAGAATATACATATAAAATCACAAGCAATGTGTATGAAAATCCGCTTGCCAACGGTGACGCAAATGAAATCGGTTGCATGCAGATATGTTTTTCCGAATGGAGCGGCAATATTACCCGCTTAGAGGTCACAAATGTTGACGTTATGGACAGCGAAGACAACGTTCTTATCAGCTTTGACGGCAAAGGCAAAGCAAATATTGAAAAGTCCGAGGAACCGTCCGCTTCCGGGGCATTGGCGGTGGTTGAAGATCCTGCGTTGCCCTTAGTAGTTACAACGCCGACAATGTGGTACGCGCTCGGATACAGCGAGGGCAATATGACTAATGGGGAAACCGGCGAACCCTATCCCGCTCTTGAATTTGACATAGACTACTCAAAAGTCGCGCAGTTTGCCGCTACCCTTACAGTAGTGGAAGAGGACAGGGATATCTTCGACGGTCAATGTGCGGGAGGTCTTACTCTGTCAATAGCGGGCGGAGACATTCACGTCGGAAACACGGAACTATGGAATAAATACATTTGGCAAGGATACGAATGGTGGGGCGTAAAGGACGACGCTCTCAATATTGATACGCAGGCTGTCAAAAAGGATATTTTGGCTGAAAAGGTCGGCGATTACACTTATAAGTTAACCACAAAGCTGCTGGATAATCCTCTTGCGAACGGCGATACTCAAGAAATCGAGCATATGATGTTTGCTGTTCAGGAATGGGGTGACAACAAAGCGAAAATGAAAGTTATGCAGCTTGACGTTATGGATAGCTCGGGCAACGTGCTTTTAAGCTACAATGAAAATGGCAAGGCGACTGTTCCGACCGCCTCTAATCCGTCAACGCCGTCAGAGCCTTCGAGACCGTCCTCTCCATCAACCCCGTCCGCTCCCGATGATACAACGGGCAGTACGGCCGATAAGACAGTGGAATTCGTTCCCGTGACAGGCGTCGACGAGACGATTGACGAGGAAACCGCAAAGGTTATTGCCGAGATAAAGGTTTCCGCTCCCGAAGCGGCTTTTGAAGCGGGCACAGCGCTTACCGTTAAAAAGGACGATTCCGTTGACGGCGGAAACGTATTTGCGCTCGATATCACCTTTACGCTCAACGGCAAGGCAGTTCAGCCCAAAGACGGCGCGACTGTTACGGTATCCGTTCCCGTACCGCCGAAATTCAAGGACGTGAACGAAGACCTTCTCAAGGTTTTCCACTACCTTAACGGAAAATACACAAGAGTTGAAGCGACCGTAAAAAACGGCGTGGTAACTTTTGATACGACGCATTTCAGTACCTATGTGATCTCGCCCGACGATCTTGCGGCAAACAACCAGCCCGAGAGTAGCTTCGTCACCCCCGAAACATCCAATCCCTCGACGGGCTTTGCTGCCGTATCAGCAATTCCTGTCGCGGCATTGATTTGCGCTGTCGCGTTCATTGCCAAGAATAAAAAGTAATTTTCTCCAATATTTCAAATGCGCCTTGTGCAAACAGGGCGCATTATCTTTAACAAAAAATTAACAAAAATTTTCGCTTTGCCCCTTTTTTGTCTTGACATATCGCGCAAAATGTCATATAATAGAAACAGTGGGCTGTTATGTCCGAAATAATTTGGAAAATTTTTACAGGAGGAATTCCAATGAGAGTTTACAATTTCAGCGCGGGACCTGCGGTTCTGCCCGAAGAAGTATTGAAAGAGGCTGCCGACGAGATGCTCGACTACAACGGCACGGGTATGTCCGTTATGGAAATGTCGCACCGTTCCAAGGCATACGACGACATCATCAAGACCGCCGAGAAAGATATCCGCGAATTGATGAACATTCCCGACAACTACAAGGTGCTGTTTTTGCAGGGCGGCGCTTCGCAGCAGTTCGCGGCTGTTCCGATGAACCTGATGAAGAACAAGAAGGCTGCATACATCATTACGGGTCAGTGGGCGAAAAAGGCTTTCCAAGAAGCGAAAATCTACGGCGAGGCTGTTGACGTTGCGTCTTCCGCAGACAAGACTTTCTCGTATATCCCCGACTGCTCCGACCTCGACATTCCCGAGGACGCTGATTACGTTTATATCTGCGAGAACAACACTATCTACGGCACAAAGTTCCACACATTGCCGAACACCAAGGGCAAAACTCTCGTTGCCGACGTTTCCTCCTGCTTTTTGAGCGAACCCGTTGACGTTACCAAGTACGGCGTTATCTACGGCGGCGTTCAGAAGAACGTTGGTCCCGCGGGCGTTGTTATCGCTATTATCCGCGAGGATCTTATTACTGACGACGTTCTTCCCGGCACTCCCACTATGCTTAAGTGGAAAACTCAGGCGGACAACGACAGCCTCTACAACACTCCCCCCTGCTACGGTATTTACATCTGTGGCAAGGTGTTCAAGTGGATAAAGAAAATGGGCGGTCTCGAGGCGATGAAAGCTCACAACGAGAAGAAAGCCAAGATACTGTATGACTTCCTCGATCAGTCCAAGCTGTTCAAGGGTACGGTTCGCCCCGAGGATCGTTCGCTGATGAACGTGCCGTTCGTTACGGGCAACGAGGAGTTGGATGCAAAGTTCGTCAAGGAGGCAAAGGCTGCGGGCTTTGAGAACCTCAAGGGTCACAGAACCGTCGGCGGTATGAGAGCGTCTATCTACAACGCTATGCCAATTGAGGGCGTTGAGAAGCTGGTTGTCTTCATGAAGAAGTTTGAAGAGGAGAACGGCTGATTATCGGAGGAACAAATGGCAAACAAGGAAAGATTTGTTAAGGTCTATTCACAGGGCATTTCAAATGTTACCGAGATCTGGGTCGACACCGAAACGGGCGTGAATTACATTTATCATGTATCCGGATATTCGGGCGGTCTTACACCATTGCTCGACAAGGACGGAAAGCCTGTTGTTACTCCTGTTGAAAACAAATAAATATTTTGTTAATGCGCAAAATAAAGGGCTGATGCTACTTTAAGGTGGAAATAATGCCTAACAAGGCGGAAATGATTGCAAAGCTTGCGGCGCAGCCTGAACAAACTGAAAGCCTGCCAAACCCTTGATGATTTTTAAAAACTCATCGAGAAGTACGAGGCAATTTGCGAGAAACAAAACTAAAATTTACCGAAAGGGAATGATTACAATGTACAATATACAAACATTAAACAAAATTGCCACTTGCGGTACCGATTTGCTCGACAAGAGCAAGTATGCGTTCGCGGACGACATGGCAAACCCCGACGCTATTCTTGTGCGTTCGGCGGCTATGCACGATATGGAGCTTGGCGATAACCTGCTCGCTATCGCGAGAGCGGGCGCGGGTGTAAACAATATCCCGATCGACAAGTGCTCCGAAAAGGGTATCGTGGTGTTCAACACCCCCGGTGCCAACGCTAACGCCGTTAAGGAGCTTGTTATCTGCGGATTGCTGTTAAGCTCCCGCAAGATACCCGCTTCCATGGATTGGATAAAGACCCTCAAGGGCAAGGGTGACGAGGTCGGAAAGCTCGTTGAAAAGGGCAAGAGCCAGTTCGTAGGTCCCGAGATAATGGGCAAGAAGCTCGGCGTTATCGGTCTGGGCGCTATCGGAGTGCTCGTGGCAAACGCTGCTGCGGCTCTCGGTATGGAGGTTTACGGCGCTGACCCGTTTCTCAACGTTGAGCACGCGCTGAAGCTCTCGGGCAAGGTTCACTATGTGAAGTCCAATAAGGAAATTTTCGAGCAGTGCGATTACATCACGCTGCATGTTCCCGCTACTGCTGAGACTAAGGGAATGATAAACGCGGAGGCTATCGCGCAGATGAAGAAATCCGTGCGTTTGCTGAACTTCTCACGTGACGCTCTCGTTGATGAGGCGGCTGTTATCAACGCGCTTGACAACGGCGGCATGGCTTGCTATGTTACCGATTTCGCGACTGACGCGCTTATCGGTCACGAGGGCGTTATTACGCTGCCGCACCTCGGCGCTTCCACTCCCGAGAGTGAGGACAACTGTGCGGTTATGGCGTGCAACGAAATCAGAGACTACATCGAACGCGGCGACATCAAGAATTCCGTAAATCTGCCGAATATGGAAATGGCGATTACTGGCAGCGCGAAGATCTGCGTTATCCACAAAAACGTAGAGGGCGTTATCAACAACATCACCGCGCCTATCTCGGCGGCGGGTATGAACATCGAAAATATGCAGAGCAAGTCCAAGAAGGACTATGCGTACACCTGTCTCGACGTTAAGGGAGATCCCTCGGGTATTGAGGATAAGCTCAAGGCTGTTGAGAATGTCGTCGGCGTTCGCGTTATCAAGTGATCCGTATAAATGCAAAAAATTTATCCCCCATCGTTCTGATGGGGGATTTTTCGTACGGTAAATTATTTCAGCAGATCTTTCAGTCTCTCCATAGCTTCCTTTGTAGCCTCGTGAGTGCCAAACGCAGTAAGTCTGAACCAGCCGTCTCCATTCTTTCCAAAGCCCGCGCCGGGAGTGCCGACCACCTGAATCTTCGTCAGGAGCATATCGAAGAAATCCCACGATCCCATGCCGTTCGGGCATTTCAGCCAGATGTACGGTGAGTTCACACCGCCCGTGTACTTAATGCCCAGATCGTCGCAGGTCTCGGCGATAACGCGCGCGTTATCCTGATAATACGCGATATTCTCCTTGCATTGCTTCTGCCCCTCGTCGGTGAACACAGCCTCCGCGCCGCGCTGAACGGGATAAGATACGCCGTTGAACTTGCTGCCTTGACGGCGCGCCCAGATCTCGCAGAGCTTAACGTCATTGCCCGCGCTGTCTTTCTGAATAAGATCGTTCGGCACGACCGTGTAGCCGCAGCGTGTTCCGGTAAAGCCCGCCGTCTTGGAGAGCGAGCAAATTTCGATAGCGCACTTTTTCGCGCCCTCAATGCAGTAAATAGAACGCGGAACGTCGTTCTCGGTGATGAACGCCTCGTAAGCCGCATCGTAGATGATCACCGCGTTGTTTGCCAGCGCATAGTCCACCCACTCCTTAAGCTGAGCCGTGTTGTAGACCGAGCCTGTGGGGTTGTTCGGCGAGCAGAGGTAGATAAGATCCGCCTTTACGGACTTGTCGGGCATAGCGGCAAAGCCGTTTTCCTCGGTGGAATCCGCGTAGACGACATCGTTTCCGTTCATAATGTTGGAATCGACATAAACGGGATAAGCGGGGTCGGTGACAAGCACGGCGTTGCCGCTGCCGAATATGTCGATAATGTTTCCGCAGTCGGATTTCGCGCCGTCGGAAATGCGTATCTCGTCAGCGGAAACGTCCGCGCCAAAGCTCTTGTAATAATTGGAGACAGCGTTCCGCAGGAAGTCGTAGCCCGCGCCCGAATCCTCGTAGCCGCGGAACGTTTCGCGAACGCCCATCTCGTCGGCAGCCTTTTTCATAGCGTCCACAATAACGGGCGCGAGCGGGCGCGTAACGTCGCCGATGCCCATTCTGATAAGCCGCTTCGCCTCCTCGGGGTGCTCCTCGGAGTACGCGCGGATACGCTTTGCTATCTCAATGAAGAGGTAGTTCTTTTTCAGCTTTGAAAAGTTTTCGTTTAATTTCGCCATTTATCGTCGTTTCCTTTCATAAAAAATTATCATACACTATAATTAAATCACAATTTTGTCGATTTGTCAAGGTTAAAAAGCGATTTTTCGTCAATAATATTTTTGCAGCCTATTTTGTAAAAGTTCTAAAATGTTTTAAATTTACCTCGCTTTTTAGTCATTTGTAACAAAAAATCAAAAGAACGGAATTTTTTTTGGTTTGGGGCTTTAAAAAAAATGTAAAGTATGCTATAATGTAGAAGTATGAGTGCGCGTTTTTTTGAGCGCATGATGTGTCATTAGATCGCAAAACTGTTTAGTTTGATACATATATAAATTTATGAGAATGTCTGCCCGGGGAAAGCTGTACGGCTTGCCGCACGGTTTCCGTGCGTACCGTAAGCGGACAGGGGGAAGTGCTGTTTTGGAGAAATATGTAATTAAGGGCGGCGGAAAGCTCTCGGGAGAGGTTGTTGTAAGCGGCGCTAAAAACGCTGTTGTCGCAATTCTTCCCGCGACTATTCTTTCCGATGAGCCTTGTATCATTGAAAATATACCGAATATAAGCGACGTTACCATTACCTTACAAATTATGCAGGAAATGGGAGCAAAGATCCGTATGCTGAATAAAACAACGGTGGAGATAGATCCCCGTCCGCTGAAAAATATGTCGATCCCGTATGAAAAAGCGAAACTCATGCGCGCGACGACCTATTTCCTCGGCACGCTGCTGGGAAGATTTCACTCGGCACACGTTTCCATGCCGGGCGGCTGTAATCTCGGCGACCGTCCTATCGACCAGCACTTGAAGTGCTTTTCGGCGCTCGGAGCGCAGTGCGAGATAGACGGCGGCATGATCAACCTCCACGCGGATAAACTGGTGGGCAATCAGATATTCTTTGACAAGAACTCCGTGGGAGCGACCATAAACGGCGTTATGGCGGCGGTAAAAGCCGAAGGACTTACCATAATCGAAAACGCGGCGAAAGAGCCGCACGTTGTCGATCTGGCGAACTGTCTGAATTCCATGGGCGCGGATATTATCGGAGCGGGCACGGACGTTATTAAAATACGCGGAGTGCGCGAGCTGCACGGAACGACGTACAGCGTTATTCCCGATCAGATCGAGGCGGGAACGTTTATGGCGGCGGCAGCGGCAACGCGCAGCAACATTCTGATAAAGAACGTCATACCCAAGCACCTTGAGCCCATCACCAACAAGCTGCTGAAAATAGGCGTTCAGGTGGAGCAGTTTGACGACTCAATACGCGTTATCGGCGGCGATAATTACGTCGGCACGACAATAAAGACCCAACCGCATCCCGGTTTCCCGACCGATATGCAGCCGCAGATGTCCGCTGTGCTGACTTGCGCAAAGGGCGCGTCTATGGTCACGGAGAGCATTTTTGACAACCGCTTCCGTTATGTCGACGAGCTGCGCAGAATGGGTGCGAACATTTCGGTGGAGGGCAGAGTTGCCGTTATCGAGGGCGTTGAGCGGTTGAAGGGCGCACCCGTAAAGACGACCGATCTGCGTGCGGGTGCGGCGCTTATTGTTGCTGCATTGAGCGCGGAGGGCACATCCGAGATATACGACATCTTCCACGTTGAACGCGGTTATGAAAATATGGAAATAAAGTTGCGCGGTTTGGGCGCGGATATCCGCAAGGTATACGAACCCGATCCTTCTGACGCGTCGGTAAAGGCGGCAATTTAACGGAGAGCGAAATGGCAAGAATTTTTCCGATATGTTCCTCAAGCGAGGGAAACTCAACGTTTATCGGCACCCGCGGTCACGGAATCCTCGTGGACGCGGGCTGTTCGTTTCGCGCGCTGAACAATTCGCTGGCGCTGATAGACACCGATATGAGCGGCATCGAGGCGATATTTATCACCCACGAGCACACCGACCATGTAAAAGGTCTGGAGCAGATCGTCAAGCATACGAAGATACCGCTGTTTGCGACCCCCGCGACCGCCGAGGCGCTGCGCGCAAACGGAAAGGTACCGCGTGACGCGGTGATCTACGACGCTTACGACGGCTATAAAAGCGCGTCGTTCGAGGTGTGCGCGTTCGGTACTTCTCACGACGCGGCAGACAGCGTAGGCTATAAGGTGCGTTACGGCGGTGAATATTACGGCGTATGCACAGACACGGGTCACGTTACCGGGGAGGCGGAAAAGGCGCTTATCGGCTGCGTTGCGGTGTTGCTCGAGAGCAACTACGATGAGGATATGCTGCGGCGAAACCCCAATTATCACGCGGAATTGAAGCGTCGCATAATGAGCGGACACGGTCATCTGTCAAACACGGACAGCGCGGAATTCGCCGAAAAACTTGTACGCGGAGGAACGCGGCACCTTATACTCGGTCATCTGTCGCGCGAGAACAACACCCCCGCCACTGCAAGGGGCTGCGCAAAACGGCTGTTGGAGGGGCGCGGACTGATTGAGGAGCACGATTTTACATTAAACGTTGCGCCCGTGATGACGACGGGCGAATACATAAGCTGTTAGAGGTGATTTTGTGGGCGGACGTATTAACGATACAAAGGTCAACGGTCTGAAATTTATTTTTCTGGCGCTGTATTTTCTGATATTGACGACCGAGAGAGTGATAAGTCTTGTGGTGTGCTTTTCGGGAGATATGTCGGAGCTGGACGGACTGGACTATTACATGATAGCGCTGACGATATTCGCGATCTTCGGCGCGTATATCATGGCTGTGATGAAATGCACCGACGCGTCAAAGCGTCAGGACGACGAGGATTTCGAGCCGAACGGTGACGTTTTCGGTAATCTCGCGATCGCGGCGGGAATACTCCTGCTCGGCGGTATGGTGCACACAAACGGTTCGATACCCGTTATGCAGTTCATTTCATACGGAATGATACTGATCTCCATGGCGATACACACTATACAGAACGTCAAGCTTCATCATGGTGCGGACAAAAAATGGCTTTCGTTCGCGTACATCGTGGCGTACTCAATGGCGATACCCGTTGTGTATCATACGAATATCGAACTCGCGGCGGTGTTTGTTCCGTTGGAATCCGTGGTCTCGGCGGGAATGGTCGCGCTGTTCACGATAATGCTCTCTAAGTTTTACGACGGCGACGGCGAGAGCGATTTTTCGCTTATGCCGTTTCTTATCGCAATATTCGGCGATTTTCTGGTGCTAGCTATGCGCTGGCACGAGGAGGTTAACGTGTTCGTGCTGATATTCATCTGCGTGACCGCCGTGCTTTGGTTCGCGGGGAATATACTTTGTATCAAGAGAAAATAGACTGTACCCGCGTTTCGCTGAATGAAATGCGGGTCATTTGTCGGCTAATTCACAGAACATCACCGCGCTGCCGCCTGCGGTCGTTACGGAGGTGAGCAGCGTATACCCCAAGACAGACAGAGATTGAGTTATAAGAACGCTTTCAAGCGGTATCTCGCGACGTGACTTTATCAGAACACCCTTGCATATTATTATACTGCCGTTCTCGAGCGCGTAATCCAGCGAGCGGAAATGCAGCCAATATGCCGTCATGCCGACAATTCCCGAAACACCCGCGAGCACGGAAAACGCATAATGTACTTTTAAAAGCGCCAAAGCCGCAGCCGACACCCCCGCCAACAAAACAGATTGGGTTATCCAAAACGCTCCCCAATGCTTTTTCAAGAATTTCACCGAACTTTCATTTTATGATAATAAAATAGTGTTAGCTGATTTAATTATTTTATGCAATTTGACGAAATTCGCTTGCCGCTATTGACAAAATTGCTTAACAGATGTAAAATAATAACAGCCGTTAATTAAGAGGGTGATTTAATGAAATATATCCAAAGTCTGCTGCCGCCGTGTGACAGGCTTGCAGGAGACGGATTTGAGACATTTCTCGGAAATTTGCAGAGGTTTATGAACCTGAACCCGATGGCTCATTCGGGAACGGACTTATCAAATTCCGAGGCAATGCTGCTGTATACGGCGTTGGATTTTCACAGTGAAACGGGCGAAAACATTTGCGTCGCGCCTGCCGCAAAGCGCTTGGGAGTTTCCGCTCCCGCGATTTCCAGAACGCTGAGGGGCTTGTCAAGAAAGGGTTACATTGAACGTTTTTCCGACGCCGCCGACCGCAGAAACGTTCGTATAGCGGTCACGGAAGCGGGAGAGCGTGAATTTTCGCGGACGCTGAAGTATGTCTTCTCCGTGCTCGACAACGCGATGAGGGCTTTTTCGAACGAGGAGCTTTCACAAATGGTCGAACTGCACGGACGGTTTGTCGACGCGGTACTCAAGGAGATAACGGAAAGGAGAACAGATAAATGTTAGAGATAAGAAATATAACAAAGGACTATGACACGGGCGGGGATAAAGTGCACGCTTTGCGTGACGTGTCAATCAGCTTCCGCGACTGCGAGCTTGTCGCGATACTCGGACACTCGGGCTGCGGAAAGACCACGCTGCTGAATATTATCGGCGGTCTTGACCAGTACACCACGGGCGACCTCATCATCAACGGACGTTCCACCAAGCAGTACAAGGACAGGGATTGGGATACTTACCGAAACCATTCGGTCGGCTTTATTTTCCAGAGCTACAATCTGATACCGCACCAGACAGTTTTGTCGAACGTCGAGCTTGCGCTTACGCTTTCGGGAGTATCAAAAGCGGAGCGCCGCCAGCGCGCTAAAGAGGCTCTTGAAAAGGTGGGCTTGGGAGATCAGCTTAACAAACGTCCGAACCAGATGTCGGGAGGACAAATGCAGCGCGTCGCCATTGCAAGAGCGCTTGTAAACGACCCCGAGATACTTCTCGCCGACGAGCCTACGGGCGCGCTCGACAGCGAGACCTCGGTGCAGATTATGGAGCTTGTAAAGGAGATCGCCAAGGATCGCCTTGTAATAATGGTAACGCACAATCCCGACCTCGCGAACGACTACGCAACGCGCATTGTCCGTCTTGTCGACGGCAAGATAAAGAGCGACTCTAATCCGTTCGAATCCGCCGCAAGCAAGTCCGAGCCGAAAAAGAGCGGAAAAAAGCCCTCAATGTCGTTCGGCACGGCACTGGCGCTCTCACGCAATAATCTGCTCACAAAAAAGGGCAGAACGTTCCTCACATCGTTTGCGGGGAGTATCGGGATTATCGGTATCGCGCTGATACTGTCGCTGTCGCACGGCGTTCAGGCGTACATAGACGGCGTTGAGCGCTCTACGCTCGCGTCCTACCCCGTTGAACTGGAGCGCGAGACGGTCAACTATTCGGGGCTTATGTCGTCAATGATGGATATCCATGATGACGCGCTCGACGAAGAACGCGAGCCGGACCGCGTCTACACAAACGATATGTCGACCGAGATGATGAAGTCTCTGCTCTCTGAGATACAGGAGAACAATCTTACCGATTTTATGGAGTATGTCAACAGCAACCCCGATAATATCAAGGACAGTATTAGCGAGATAAAGTACACCTTCAACTCCAATCTGTACATATACACGCGTGGCGTTGAAGATAAAATAGTCCGTGCAAATCCGTCCACGACAATGCAGGCAATGTTCGGCGAGGGCATGGCTTCGGGCATGGAGGATATGATGGGTATGGCGTCAACGTTTATGGGCGGCAGCGATATGGCTTCGCGCGGAAACGTTTTTGAGGAGCTTCTCTCCAATGAAATGACCGCCAATCAGTATGACGTAGTCGCGGGTCGTTTGCCCGAGAACTACGACGAGCTTGTAGTTATCATCAGCGAACACAATGAACTGTCGAACCTTACATTGTATGCTCTCGGTCTGCGCGATCAGGCAGAGTTGGGAGAAATGATGAGCCACGTTATGGCCGGCGAAACGTTTGATCTGGATACGGGCAATCTCAGCTTTACATACGACGAGCTTATGGACTTGAGCTTCACGCTTGTGACCGCTCCCGAGCTGTTCAAGGAGAACGAGGACGGCGGATACGATAATATGAGCGCGGACGAGGAATTTATGAACGAAACGCTCAAAAACGGCGAGGAGCTTAAGGTAGTCGGCGTAATCCGTCCGAACGGAGACAGCCTTATCTCGACAGCGTCCACGGGCGGTATCGGCTACACTCACGATCTTATGGAGCACATGATCTCCAAGACAAACGAGAGCGCTCTCGTGAAAAAGCAGCAGGATAATCCCGAGGTCGACATCTTCACGGGCATTGAGTTTCCGAAAAAGGACGAAAAGCCCGTAGAGCCTATGACCCGCGAGGAAGCAATGCAGCAGCTTATGAGTTTCATGACCGAAGATCAGGTGATGCAGATGTCGCAAAGCATTATCGCGACGCTCACTCCCGAGCAGCAGGCGGAGCTTATGCAGCTCCCTCCCGAACAGCAGCAAGGCGCAATTTTTGAAATGGCGGAGCAGACCAAGATAACAGCGGCGTTTATGAGCGTTATCACCGCCGAGCAAATGCAGAAGCTGGAGGAAATGACCAAAGCTCCCGAGACCACCGAAGCGACATACGACGGCAATTTGCAGATACTCGGCGTTGCCGATCTTCAGATACCGAGCAAGGTCTCGATATATGCAAAGGATTTCGACAGCAAGGAGCGCATAACCGATCTCATTTCCGATTACAACAGCAAGAAAGCCGCGGAGGGCAAAGAAGCGGACGTTATCAACTACACCGACTATGTGGGAATGATGATCTCCTCCGTGTCTACGACGATAGACGCTATCTCGTATATTCTGATCGCGTTTGTGGCGATCTCGCTTGTTGTTTCATCGATAATGATCGGTATTATCACCTACATTTCCGTTCTCGAGCGCACTAAGGAGATAGGTATTCTCCGCGCTATGGGAGCTTCAAAACACGACGTTTCCAATGTATTTAACGCCGAAACGCTTATTGTCGGATTTGCGGCGGGAGTTATCGGAATAGGCGTTACACTGTTGCTTAATATTCCGATCAACATTATAATCGAGAACATCACCGATATTCCGAATGTGGCGCTGCTGCCGTGGCAAGGCGGCGTGATACTTATTTTTATAAGTATGCTGCTCACGCTTATTGCGGGATTGTTTCCGGCCGGTGTTGCGGCAAAGAAAGACCCCGTTGAGGCGCTGCGCACCGAATAACTTTTATCGCCGTCCGTTTTGGGCGGCGATAATTTTTATATAAATCTTATATAAAATATTGTCTCGGGACGTAAAAGGTTAAATGTAATTTGTTATTGTTTAGTTTCTTTTATTTCCTGTGTTGCGGCACATGGAGCAAGAGGAAATAAAAGAAACTAAACCACAACAGTACACTCACAACAATAACACGGCCAAAAAACCGAAACGTGTTCACATTAACGCTCAACGCCCGTCTTTCGGTTAATGTGAACACTAATGCGTTGAGTGCGGCACAAAATTGTCATAATTTGCCCGTCTGCATATAATGTTGTAGGCGGTTTACGCCGAATAATTTTAGGAGATGTTTTTATGACAATTATATATATACAATCCTTTACACAAGCGCAAAAAGCGCTCTCTTATCTGCAAAAGCACGGGATACGCTGTATTGTCGAGCGCAGTTTCGGCAGATCGGGGTGCGGCTTCGCACTGAAAGTAACGGACAAGAACGCAAGTCGGGCGGAGGTTTGCGCGTTGCTCGGCTCGATCGGAGTAAGCTGTGATCTATCTTGATAACGCGGCGACCACATTCCCCAAGCCGCAGACGGTGTACCGAAAATGGGCGTATGCCATGAGCGCTTACGGCGCAAACCCCGGGCGCTCGGGTCATAAGTTCTCACAGTCAACTGCCGAAGCAGTCTACAAAAGCCGTGCGAAATGCGCAGAGTTTTTTGGCGCCCAGCCCGAAAACACCATCTTCACGATGAACTGCACACACGCACTGAACTTCGCGATAAAAGGGATAGCCGAAAACGGCTGCCATTTTGTGACAAGCGATATGGAGCATAACGCCGCAATTCGCCCCGTATACGCCGCGGCTAAAAATTTCGGCGGCTCGTGTACCATGTTTGAGGCAAGCGCTGACGAGGAACAAACGGTCTACAACGCAGAGCGCGCTATTCGAAGCGAGACTGTGGCGCTCGTATGCACCGCCGCAAGCAACGTTATCGGACTGCGCACTCCGCTGAGGGAATTGGCCGCGCTCTGCCGCCGCAAAAAGATATGCTTTATTGTTGACGCGGCGCAGGGCGCGGGAACGCTCCCGATAACGCTTAAAGACGGTGCAAACATCATCTGCGCGGCGGGGCATAAGGGGCTTTACGGTCCTATGGGTACCGGGCTTTTGATAACAGACGGGAAATTCCCGCTGAACACTATAATCGAGGGCGGCACGGGCAGTGCTTCGGAAAGTATCGTCCAGCCTGATTTCACCCCCGACCGCTTTGAGAGCGGAACGATAAACACTGCGGGAGTTATCGCGTTAGGGGAGGGCGTGGAGTTTGTACTGCAGCATACTCCCGAAAAAATTCTCGCCCACGAGCTTGCCCTCTGCCGACGTTTTTGTGACGGCACGAAAAAAATACGCGGAATTTATCTGTATAATGATATTACTCCGCAAAATTCGGAACAATACGCGCCCGTGGTTTCGTTCAATATTGGGAACGTACCCTCCGCCGAGGGTGCGGCAATGCTCAGCACGAACGGTTTTTATATGCGCGGCGGACTGCACTGCGCTCCGCTCGCTCACAAAAAAATAGGGACGATAAACGGCGGCACGATACGCTTTTCGCCCTCCGTTTTCAACACTGCGGACGAGGTGGAACGGTTGCTGAAAACTCTGGAAAGAATATCTGTGAAACTGTAAATAAACCGCGCTTTCAACAGAAAGCGCGGTTTTTACAAAAAATCCCCCGCCAAAACGGGGGATTAAAATTTTTAATTAAGCGTAAACGCTGTACAATGCGCCCGTGTTATAAGCGTATGTAGAGGTCTTGTTCGCGTTGTAGCCCATTGCACTGGCGCTGCTTACGAGAGACTTGACCTGATCCGCCTTATCGTTAACCTTGTCTAAGAAACCGCCGTTCGCGAACGAATACTTGATGTCCTTGTCGGTGAGTTTTGCAAGTTTATCCTGATCCGCGAGAGAAAGTCTGCCGTTCTTGTCAACGTTGATGCCCGCGCGCTGGAGCGAGTACTTATATGCATTAGCGCTGCTTGCGAGTGTAACGCCCTTGTTGCGAACCGCACTCTTGTCGCTCTTTGCCGCTTCGTCAACAAAGCTGTTGTAGCTGTCGACAAAATCCTTGGCAACCTTGGTGTAATCCTCGGGCTTGTATGAGCTGTCTGCCGAGCCGAGACCCTGTGCATACGATTTTACAGCGGTCGCAAGCTCCTTTACCTTTGCGGTAAGCTCCTTCATCGTTCCCGAATTATCGGTGTAATCGGAAGAAACGGACGAAGAACCCGTACCCTTTATAGCGCTTGCCGTAAACACGCCCGAGCCGCCGGTCAGCGAATTGATCTGACCCGCTTTCTGTATAACCTTATCCGAGAAACCGTTCGAGCCGAAAAGCGACTTTACGTCCGTAGCGTCAACCTTGGAAAGATCGCTGTTCAAAGACAGTTTGTTGTCCGCGCCGACGGTGATACCCGCACGCTTTAAAGCGCTGGAATAAACCTTGCCGGTATTGACCATAAGGACACCCTTCTGGAGAACGCGGCTGTTGTCAGAATTGCCGACCTTGTCTATCATAGAGTTGTAGCTGTCGATAAAACTCTGCGCCTGCGCCTTATAAGAATCAACGTCAAGCTCTCCGCCGAACTTCAAACCGTTGGCGTAGTTCTTGATGCTCTCGGCCGCGCCGCCCGCGCTTGCGGAAGCTACCTTTACGGACTGCGCCGAGCTAACGGAGGAATCGTCCTCGCTGTCGTCGCCCGCACCGTAAATGCTCTTATACAGGTCGCTGAACTGACTGCGGTAGTTTTCGTCCTTGTTCTTGAGCGAACGGCTCTTGAGCAGCTCTTCCAGCGTCTGAGTAGCCTTAGTATTCTTAATGCCGTATCTGTTGAACTTATTCCCCATAAGATACGACATATTCAGACTGTCAAGCTGACTTCCGTACTTTGTCTGAGCCTGTGCCATATTCAACTGTAATCTTGCGGTGTTACCTACTGTCATAACCATCAATCCTTTCTTGATTTATGTAATCGGTCATCATGACCGATCTGTGCAAAACCCTGTTATACTCCGTACTGTATGCGGTATTCCTTCATCTTATCGACATACTCTGCGCCCGGAATAATTCCGTTTTCAAGCGCCTCGATAATATCGTTGATATTCACGATCGAGTAAACCTTTACGCCGAACTCTTCATAGACCTCCTGTACCGCCGACTTGTTGGATGCGAGACCCTTTTCGGCTCTGTCCACGGTGATGACCATGCCCTCGATATCCACCTTTGCCGCACCCTGCAGCTTCGGGAGGACTTCGCGCAATGCCTTTCCGCTCGTCATAACGTCCTCTATGATAACGACCTTTTCGCCGTCCTCAAGCGTTTTCCCGACGAACATTCCGCCCTCGCCGTGATCCTTGACTTCCTTGCGGTCAAAGCAGTAATTGCAGTCCATACCGAACTTGTTGTAAAGCGCGGTACAAGCGGCAACGGAAAGCGGGATACCCTTGTATGCCGGACCGAACAGCGTATCGGGCTTAAGACCGTGATCGTTTACGCACTCTGCGTAATACTCGCCGAGTTTTGCAAGCTGCGCGCCCGTCTTATAGTTTCCGCAGTTTATGAAATAGGGGGCTATTCTGCCGCTTTTCAGCGTAAACTCGCCGAACTTCAGCACGCCGCTGTCCACCATAAACTTGATAAAGCTTTCCTTATAGGTCATAAGTTTCTCCTCGCAAATATAACTTCACACATACATTATAACACATACTTTCCGATTTTTCAAGATGTTAGGGAAAAAAATTTCTTATTTTTTAATTTTTAACTTGGTATCTGCTGTATCAATTGGTAATATATGGCAAAAAATAAAGAGATTTTATTTTGCAAATTCGCATTTACGGCAATAAAAATACGGTCTGTATAATGTTGCTTCCGATTAAAGACAGGCATTATACAAACCGAGCTCATAAAAAATAAATCCTCCTTATTTTGGACAGTTTTATTACTATGTTCCAAGGGCAAATTAAGAAAAAATAAGGAGCATCCTTATTTTTATAAATCTACAACCACCATAAAATACTACTTTCATTATGATTGTGATTTGTTTCTTTGTATTCGTTCTTATTTTCTAGAACTACTTCTTTTTATTTTTTAATCCTTATATTTTTTGTCTACCTGATTTACTTTTATATATCATTATCATTTATCTATCCTTTGTCTTTTACTTGTTATTCTTTCGTATTTTTCTACAGTATTTGCACCTACAAGGGTAGGTGAAACCCTTACTCTTATAGAACTTCTGTTCTCCTACAGAAAATACAAAGTTAGAACCACAATCTTGACATCTTAAAACTAAATCAGATTGACCTGTCGAAGCAACAGGAGCTTGCTGATTTATTACAACCACTTCTGGTTTATGATATTTTTGCTTTAATAGTTTCGTCTCGTTCTAAACATCTTACATGTTCTTTTTCATAGAAACTCATAGCTATCGCTGTTGGACCAGCTATATATCTACTCATAGTATAAACCCTCCATAAAATAAAATTTAATAAGCTGTTTATATACAGCTAACTTAATAGTGGTGGAGATGATTTATACTTCCTAAGATATGCTCCCTATCTCATTTATATAATATATAATTGTAGATATATTTAAAAAGGGTTATCCTCAACAATAGAGTAATTCTATCGTATAAGGGAGGTTTATATATGTCCTTTGTAAAAGGAAATAAAGCGACTTTAAGAGGCGGTAGTCCTCTTGTATAAATCTATCTCTTTCGCCATTATAGCACATACGTTATGATTTTTTAAGATGTTTAGAGAAATTCTTCCGGTTTTTTGTGAATTTCTTGTGGTAATCTGCCAAAAACTGCAGAAATCACATATTTACAATGCATATTGAACAAAAATTATATGTATATCTTGACAAATGTGCATTTATCGACTATAATTGATTTATGACAAAAATTTAAGGAGTGACTGTACTTGAAAATCAGATCCATACGCAGCCGTATAATGCAACTTACGCTGCTGCTGTCGCTTATACCGCTGCTGGTCGTAATGCTTTTCTGTATCTTTTCGAGCTATTTTTCCGCGATAAATACTTCGAAAAAGGACATGGGAATTATGGCGGAGCTTGCCGCCGAGTATGTCGAGTGGGAATTCAACACCTATATCGCCTATGCCGAATCTGCGGGATCGAACCTTACACTGTCCAATCCGTCATCAAGCGACGAAAGAAAGCTGGAGGTCATAAATCAGCTTGCCGCGCAAAACGGACTGAAACGCGGAAACCTGATCAAAGCCGACGGCACGGAGATAACCGACGGCAATGATTTCTCCGACCGCGGATATTTTAAGGAGGCAATGAACGGCAAAACGTGCGTTTACAACCCGACTATTTCCAGACTCACAAACGAGATAATTCAGATAGTTGCCGCGCCCCTTTGGGAGGGCGGCGAATACGGCTCAACGCCGATAGGCTGCGCATATTTCATTGCCAATGACGATTTTATGAACGAGATCATGCGCAAGATCAACATAAGCGACAATTGCTACGCTTTTTTGGTTGACAGCGACGGAAATATTGCCGCGCACGTCAATTCCGAAAACGTTCTCAATGACGAGGTCAAGGAAACGATAATCGGCAATCTCGGCGATACATACACCGCTATGCGGGAGGGAAAAACAGGACTGGATACCCGTACCAAGAACGGCGTAACCATGCTTGTTGCCTATACTCCGATTGACAATGTCAAAGGCTGGTCGCTGGCGATCGTTGCGCCGCAGGGAGACTTCCTCCGCACAACCGATCTGACCATAGCCGTTGTCGTATTCCTGTTTCTGCTTGCGGCAGTCATTGCGGTACTGCGTTCTATGGTCGTTGCGAAACGTATTGTCAAGCCAATTCAGCTTTGTGCGGACAGGCTGACAAGTCTTTCTCAGGGCGACTTGTCCTCGCCCGTTCCCGATATCCGCACAAAGGACGAGACGATTATCCTCGCCAACGCGACAAACACGCTTGTCACAAGTATGAGCAGCATAATCGGCGACACGAATTATCTGCTTTCGGAAATGGCAGCGGGGAATTTCGCGATAGAGTCAAAGGCGGGAGTGGACGCATACAAGGGAGATTTTGGCGAGCTTATTACGGCTATACGGACGATCCACGACGAACTACGCAGCGTTCTGCGGCAAATAATAGGCTCCGCAAAAGAGGTCTCCAACAGCGCAGATCAGGTATCTAACGGCGCGCAGACGCTCTCGCAAAGCTCCGTGCAGCAGGCGGCGTCCATTGAGGAACTTAACGCGACCATTCACAACATTTCGGACAAGGTCACCGAGACTACCGGAAGCTGCGAAGAGGGAAGCGGTCTCGTCGCGAAAACGGCTGAGCACGTTGAGACGGCGGTTTCGGAAATGGAAAATCTCCGTTCCGCTATGGACGATATTTCTGCCGCGTCAAACGAGATTGACAATATTATAAAGACGATAGAGGACATTGCGTTCCAAACGAATATCCTCGCGCTCAACGCGGCTATCGAGGCGGCGCGCGCGGGCGCTGCGGGCAAGGGCTTCGCGGTCGTCGCGGACGAGGTCCGCAATCTCGCGACTAAATCCGCCGAGGCAGCTCACGATACAACGGAGCTTATCGGGCGCACGATCGCCGCCGTCGACAACGGCAACATGATTGCCGAAAAGACCTATGCCTCCGTTAAGGGCGTATCGGAGCTTACCGAAAACGTCGAGCAGATCGTTTCAAAGATCGCTGCCGCTTCCGAGGAACAAGCGGGTATGATAAAGGATATAACAGCGGGATTTGATGAGATCTCCGCTGCTATAAACACAGGCTCCTCCACTGCCGAGGAAAACACGCAGACTTCCGCGTCGCTGAACGAGGAGGCAAGAACGCTCAATGAAATGGTGAGCCGTTTCAGACTGGAGTGATATCGCATATTTGCCGCGCCGCTTGGCGCGGCTTTTTGTCGGAAAAAAATTTACTGTTTTTTAAAATACCTATTGACAAAAGAGGAGTTGTGATGTATAATAATTGTACTATTTGAAATGGTACAATCGGACTGTTTGATTTTTTTATTTACGACATTAAAGTATGTGGCTAATTTTTTAACATTCGGGTGGATAAAATTTATGAAATTTCAAAACAGCATTCCCGACGTGAGCATTATCGTTCCCGTCTATAACGTCGAAAAGTATGTGGAAAAGTGCCTGTTATCGCTATTGGCTCAGAACTGCGGCTGTTCTTACGAGATTATTGTCGTTGACGACGGCTCAGAGGACGGCTCGTCGGCGATAGTTGACCGTATAGCGGAAGGCTCGGATATTATCCGCGTTTTCCGCCGGCCGAACGCGGGGCTGTCCGCGGCGCGTAACATGGGGCTTTCTTATGCGCGGGGAAAGTATGTTATCTTTGTAGATTCCGACGATTACGTTGAAACGAATTACATTTCCGCGCTGTATCATGCCGCAGAGGATAACGATGTGCAAATCGCCTGCTGCAATTACCGCCGCGTAAACGATGAGGGAACGGTCAGCGTCGGCTGTTTCCTTAAGCACAGAAGCGGCGTTTTTTCCTCGGAGCTGATGCTAGGCGACCTGCTGGAGGATATTACCGTGCGCGGATATGTGTGGAACAAGATATTTTTGCGTTCGCTGTTTATGGATAACGGCATCGAGTTTCCCGTCGGAATGACATTCGAGGATGTTTCCGTAATGCCGAAGCTGTTTCGGCGCGCGGAGAAGATCGCCGTTATTAAGGACGAGCTGTACAATTACGTCAGCCACAAGGGGAGCATTACAGGATCTATAAAGTCCGCGAGCGTCGAGGACTATGTCCGCGCTTACGGCGAGATAAGGCGCTTTCTAGAGGAGGAGAACATTTATAAGGACTACAAAAATATCTTCAAGGGTCTGGGGAGAAAGACCGCCGCAACGATATTCGTAATGCTGCTGCGCTGCAAGTCCAACGAGCCGCGGCTTGACGTTCTCAAAACCTACGGGCGGTTGTCGGGGCGCCTCAAATTCTATTCGGGAAACGGATTTTATGTTCTTCGTCCCGATCTGTTAAAGGGCGCAAAACGTTACGTCACCAAGAGTAACCGCATTTAAAGTCCGCTTATCTTGATTTAACCGGACAGAAAATGTCGGGAAAATAATTGCCGTTTGTGATAGAATATTCACAGACGGGAGGGAACGTAATGGATTGGACAAGGAGCTTTCAGCGCTCGATAGACTACATCGAGAAAAATATCACAGAACCGCTCGATATCAATGATATAGCGCGTCTGATGAATATTTCCCCGTTCTACTATCAGAAGATATTCTCTATAATATGCGGCTTTTCGGTCGGCGAGTATATCCGCAGCCGCCGGCTCGCGCTTGCGGGCGGCGAGCTGGCTCGTTCGGACGGGAAAGTCATCGAGATCGCGCTGAAATACGGCTACGACACACCCGAGGGCTTTGCGCGCGCGTTCGTGAAATTTCACGGAGTTTCACCCTCGGCGGCGAAAAAGGGCGCTCCGATACGATCCTACGCACGTCTTTCCGTCGCTATTACAATGAAAGGCGGTAGTGTTATGGACTACAAAGTGGTAAAAAAAGAGGCTTTCAAGGTCATTGAGAAAAAGATCGTCTGCTCGGTAAACGGCGACAGCAACAATGAGATCCCCGCGTTCTGGGATCGCTGTCACGCGGACGGCACGGTCAAAAGGCTGTTGGAGCTGACCTCCGATAAGACGGATATTTTCGGTATCTGCTATGCGCACACGCAGGAGAAAGCTCAGACGTTCGATTACTCGATAGCTGCGAAAGTCGACGGAAGCGCCGACGTGCCCGAGGGCTTTTCGGCGAACGTTATTCCCGCACGGACGTGGGTGGTATTTGAGTGCAAGGGAGCGATGCCCGACGCTGTTCAGCGGCTCTGGCACAGAATATGCACGGAGTTTTTCCCGTCGTCGCAGTACGAGCCGACGTATGAAATGGATATTGAGGCGTACAAGGACGGCGACATGACTTCGCCCGATTACCGCAGCGAGATATGGGTTCCCGTAAAGGATAAAACGTAACTAAAAAGCGCGTCTCAAAAAGACGCGCTTTAAATTTATACCTTTGACGGACTTTTCTTCTCTGTGTCGAACAGCTTGTCAAGTGTCTTAACGCGTTTCAGCGCGGTAACGAGCACCGCCGCGACCGCCGTGCCGACAACACACGAAACGAAAAACGGAAACACGAACCCGAACAGCGTCGCCTGTTCGTTACCCATTATCAGGAACGCTATCGGGTAGGCGAGCATACCGCCGAGCACCGACGTTCCGAAAAGCTCCCCGAGATACGCGCACGGCAGGCGGACGTACTGCGGTCTGCCCTTAAGTATCCAATGGTACATAGCGCCTGACAAAAACGCTCCGACCATTGACCCCGGGAACGCCAGCGGCGAGCCGAGCGCCGTAATGTTGCGTATCAGCGCCGCGCAGAAGCCTGCGCCCATAGCCCACCACGGTCCCAAGTACACGCCCGCGATGATGTTCACCATGTGCTGTATGGGTGAGCATTTCGCTCCCAGAAACGGGAACGAAAACAGCGACCCCACGACCGCCAGCGCCGTAAGAAACGCTGCCATACAGAGCTTTCGTACATTTGTGTTTTTCATAATGATACCTCCTATTTTAAAGCAAGTTGCGAAACGGCTCTGATACTTAGTTGCGTTTTGTATCAGCGCTGCAAATGGCTTTCGCAGCTTGCTCCGCGCGGCAATATTTTCAGCCGCGCACTGCGTTACGTACAGAGTTATCCCCGTCCGTCGGTCGATACTCAGAAGTATCCTCTCACCGTAAAACATACGTTCCCTCGCTGAAAATATCACCGCTGCGGCGCTCCCCGCGCGGCGTGTATCATATCGGAGCATTGCTCCGCTGTTACCTTGTTAAACCGACTTCCGCTTATTTCGGCGGCATTATCGGTTTTTGGATTTTTCAAGTGCTCATTGTTTTTTTCCGCTGTTAAAATGTATAAACGACAATATACCTATCGGCAGAAAATATATACACCACAACACAAGCGCAATTACACCGCCGATGCTTGTGCCGCCGTCGGACATTCCTCTGAAAATGCTCGTCATAGGCATTATAAAGCAACCGATGAAAAATGCCCCGTGTATTATCATAAGAGACTTCAGCCATTTGTCCGCCTTGCTTTTCACCTTGACTGTCAAGCCGATGAAAAATGTGGAAAGCGACATCATTCCGTATCCGAGCAGATCATAGCTGAAAATCAGTCCGCCGCGTTTGAAATCAAGTATCTTTAACGCCTGTTCGTTCAGACCGTCCAGTCGGACGCTTGTCGTCTGCGCAAAATATACAAGAAAGATCAGCACGGCGTATATTGCGGAAAAGATCATTCCGACGTTTGCCGCGACTTTATGATCTTCGCCGCTTTCGTGGTGAAATCCCGCCGTCATCATAATATATCCGATCGCCAAAAACATACATACAACGTATGAGCCGAAGCTGAGATCGGTTATTAAGCACACTGCAAAAAGAAAAACAGAAACGGTAACGACAGCCGCGCCGATCTTTGATATTTTACGATTCATCAACGTTTCTCCTGTCTTACTTCTCGGAGCAGAATTTGACCTCCTTGCCCTCGAGTATCATGTTTGTGGTGCGGACCGCGCACATCTTGCCGCACATGGAGCAGGTGTGACGGTCGGCGGGGGGGGTGCTCTCGAAATAGGCGCGCGCCTTTTCGGGGTCTATGGCTATCTCGAACATACGCTCCCAGTCTACCGCGTGACGAGCCTCCGCCATTTTGTTGTCGATGTCGCGCGCGTGAGGAACGCCCTTTGCGATATCGGCGGCGTGAGCGGCTATCTTGCTCGCGATAATGCCCTCTTTAACGTCCGAAAGATCGGGCAGTCGCAAATGCTCGGCGGGAGTGACGTAGCAAAGGAAGTCAGCGCCAGAGGCTGCCGCGATAGCGCCGCCGATAGCCGAAGTGATATGATCGTACCCGGGGGCGATATCTGTGACCAGCGGACCGAGAACGTAGAACGGCGCGTTGTGGCAGATACGCTTCTGGAGCTGCATATTCGCGGCGATCTCGTTCATCGCCATGTGCCCGGGACCCTCGACCATTACTTGAACGTCCCTTGCCCAAGCGCGTTCGGTGAGCGCTCCAAGCTCGATAAGCTCCGAAATCTGCCCCGAGTCGGTGCTGTCGTCAATACAGCCGGGGCGCAGCGCGTCGCCGAGCGAGATAGTCACGTCGTATTCGCGGAGAATTTCAAGCACCTCGTCGTAATGCTCGTAGAACGGGTTCTCGTTGCCCGTCATCATCATCCAAGCGAACAGCAGCGAGCCGCCGCGCGACACGATATTCATCTTGCGCGGATCGCGGCGGAAAGCCTCAACGGCGCGGCGGTTTATTCCCGCGTGGATCGTCATAAAATCCACACCCTCCTCCGCGTGAGCGCGGACAACCTTCAGGAAATCCTCGGCGGTAATTTCAAGCAGATCCTTTTCGAGATAGCCGATAGCGTCGTACATGGGAACAGTGCCTATCATAGCGGGCGATCTCGCGATAAGCTCACTGCGGAACGTGTTGGTTTTGCCGTAGTTAGACAAATCCATAATTGCCTCCGCGCCAAATTTTATCGACATATCGACCTTCTGCATTTCGAGGCCGTAATCCTTTGCGTCGCCCGAAATGCCTAGGTTGACGTTTATTTTCGTGCGCAGTCCGCTGCCGATGCCCTCCGCCGAAAGCTCGGTGTGGTTAACGTTCGCGGGTATGCAGACGCAGCCCTCCGCAACCCTGGAGCGGATATTCTCCGCGTCCGTATATTCCTTTTCGGCGACGGTTTTCATTTCGGGGGTGATTATTCCTTTTTTCGCCGCTTCCATTTGGGTCTTGTATTCTCTCATGATTCTTCCTCCGACTTATTCAATGCAAAGCTCCGCATACTGCCCGTTCTGCTTTTCGTATGCGTGCTTTCCGATGAGCGCCGCGCGCAGCTCCTGCAAGTCCTCGATATCGCCGCTCGCGAATTCCTGATAGCATGCTTGAGAATCTGCGGTATTCAGTTCGGGATAGAAATCGGAGATATAGCACATAAAATTGTCGAGTATCTCCTCAAGCGGGTACTGCGAGATTTCCGCGGCGTTCGCGCCCTCTCCGTACTCGGGCTCCTGAACGAACGACAGTGAGGTCACGTAAACCGCTTCGCCGTTTTCCTCGGTCTTGTAAATACCCTCCTCGACAAGCGTGTAGTCCTCTCCGCCGTACTTCGGCGCTTCAAAATTCTTAATGTCTTTCATAATGTTATCCTTTCAAATTCTTTTTCAAGTAATATCTGCAATGCCCCTCAGGGCAGTTTTCCAATGTGCCGAACACCTCAAAGCCGTGCTTGATATAAAAATCCTTTGCCTGAAAATCGAACGTACTAAGATGTACAAGCGTGCAGCCGTTCTCTGCGGCGGCGCATTCGACCTCTTTCAGCAGCCTTGAGCCGAGACCGCGCCGCTGATAGTCCTCGCTTACCCAAAGCGCGTCAATATGCAGTGCGTTCCATTGATTGACCTCGGCTACACAGCCCGCTACGACTTTGCCGCTCTCGTCAGCGATCTTCTTATTTATCTCGTAATACCTGCCGTTTCGCAGCTCGGGAACCTTACGGCAGTTGCTCTCGGTCAGCCCCGAGTATATCGCGTCGATATCACCGTCGGCGCAATCTGTTATTTTATGCCCCATGGTTATCCTCCGTTAAACCGCCTTTCAAATTCCGTGTAGTTTCTGTTCTGCCCGGGGATCGCGAATACCGCGAGCCTGAGCGTGCTTTTCTCCAGACGCGCTCCAAACAGCTCCGCAACCTCGGCGGGGTCCTGCCCGAACACTCCGCAGCCCCACGCGCCCAAAACGGCGGTGTCGTACTCCTGTTCCTCGGCAATGCTTATCACGAAATCTATTCGGCTCGCCAGCGCCGTCCTGTTCTCGGCACGGGTAACACCCTTTAACTTCGCAGAGCCGTAATTTGGAGCGGCACAGGTTATCACTCCGCACTCCGCGGACGCTCCACCACGCTCAAAAACTATCCTCGGTGAATAGATCGCCCTGTCCGTATAAAGCGACCTGTTAAGACTCTTTTCGTTCTCGGCGTAAAAAGCCTCAAAGCGGCACAGCACGTTATAAAGCGTGGAATCGTGACATACAGCTTCCTCCTGCGCCCACGCGCCCGTGACAAACCCGCCGCCTGCGTGTCTGTATGAAGCGAAATTCAGCAAAACCGCTCCGGGATATTTCAGCACCGCCGCTGCGGAATCAACGTTTATTACAACGCACTCCGCGCCGCTGCCGTTCGCACCGCCCGCGGGGTGTTTGCCGCTGCCGCCGTAGAAAACGCTGTTCTCGATCGAATACCTTATCTTTTCGCCGAAACGCTTGTCCATTTCCGCAATATGTGCTTCTGCACGTGTTATATTATCGTCTCTTTTTGACATTTAAGTTCCCCTTCATTCAACAGTCTGTCCGCTCGGAAGTTCCATTTTGACGTGAACCACGCCCTCCTCAAGAAACTCCCCCGAGGTCGTGACAAAACCGAGTTTTCGGTAAAATCCCTCGGCATGCTTTTGCGCGTCCATTACGACCGCGCGCGAACCGAATTTTTCACGCGCCGCCTCAACGCTCCGCGCCATAAGCAGCCTGCCGTGACCCTGTCCGCGCGTTACGGTAAGCACTCTGCCGACGCGTATTTTCCCGTTGTCGGGAAAGGCGCGCAGATAAGCTATCACGCACCCGTTTTCCTCGAAAAAGCAGTGCAGGCTGTCATAGTCGACGTCGTCCTCATCAAGATAGCGTATTCCCTGTTCAAGCTGGAACACCCTCGAACGCGCTTTCAGTATTTCATATATTTCGGCGACAGTCAGCTCGTGAAAGAGCTTTGCGGCAAACGTCATATTTCCTGCCTCAAATGCTCTCCAGAGCGGTCATGAACCCGTTCAGATCGGGAAACTGCTTGACGAGCTTCTGCATATTCCGCAGCAGAACGGTATACCAATCGTCCTTGGTGCGGACATAGTATTGAGTGATCCTGTCAAGCAGCGCAAGGCAGTCCTGCCGTCTGTACTGCGATTGCGAGATAAGCGCTATCGAATAAGAAAAACCGATAGTGTCAAAGCTGTACTTGAACGCGGGGTCCGGGTAATAGCCGTCGCAAGCCTTGAGCAGCACGTCGATAAGTCCCGTTTCGGTCAGCCATTTCTCCATGCGCTTGTACTCGGCGGGAGATATGGGCGCGTGTGAGAACTTTGTCAATTCCTTGCAGAATTTCCACGCCGTAAGCTTGACGTCGTCGGCCATCTCGACCGCGAAAATTCGCTGTGTCATTTCCTTGTGCATAGCGGCGTGATCCGCGTCGTTTATTTGATTATGGATAGGGTCTGCCTTAAACGATTTCAAGTATTCCCGTATTTCCTCCAATGTCGGTACTTTAACTGCTTTTGCCATTTTTAATTCCTCCGTTTGATCGTCTTTATTTTCCGAGAATTTCGGAAACGCCGAACAGGACTGCACTGCCTGATATCTTAACGCGTCCGCCGCAGACCTCCGCGTACAGCACGCCCGTCCGCTCCGAAGCCTGAAACGCGGTTAACGTATTTTTCCCAAGCCGTTCCGACCAATACGGCGCTATCATACAGTGAGTTGAACCCGTAACGGGGTCCTCGGGTATACTGAGCTCGGGCGCGAATACTCTCGAAACACAGTCGTACTCCGTTCCCTTTGCGGTCACGGCGATACAAACCCCGTCAAGCTCGCTCATTGCCTCCATATCGGGCTTTAACCCGAAAATGTCATTCTCGGAGTTAAGGATCATAAGCAGATCTCTGTCAATAAAGGCGGCTGCGGGTCTTACTCCGAGCGCTTTTTCCATGGTATCCGTGACCTCGACGGGATTAAGGGCGTAACGAGGAAAATCCATAACGAACAAGCCTTTGTCGACCTTAACGCCCATATCTCCCGAAAGTGTGTGATACTTTATCGTTTTGCAGTTCGGCTCAATAAAATTCGCGATAATGAATGAAGCGCCGAGCGTAGCGTGACCGCAAAAGTCGATCTCGCTTTTCGGAGTGAACCACCTCAGCCGATAGCCGTCTCCCTCTTTGACCGCGAACGCCGTTTCGGAGAGATTATTTTCCTGTGCTATATTCCGCATAAGCTCGTCGCTTATCCATTCGTCCATAATGCACACCGCCGCGGGATTGCCCTTAAAAAGTTCGTCTGTGAACGCGTCTGCTATGTATTGCTTCATTTTTCTCCTTTATCGGTAAAATTATTTATGCTCCCGCATATATTCTGCTTTCACAATATCAATAGTCTTGCCGCCGATACCGAAATTCTTGTCCGGCAATTCCTTGATAGTCACCACAAAAAACTCCTGCGGAACTTTCATTATCTCGGAGGAAACCTCTGTCAGCCGCTTTATCAGCTGCTCCTTTTGCTCGTCCGAGAGCGCTCCGCTCTCAACTGTAATATACGGCATTTCAAGCTCCTTTCAGTTCGACAGACATTATAAACTCCTGTTCGTTTTCGTCGACGACCTCAAACCCGACCTTTTTGTACATCTTTACGGCATAATTCTCTTTCTGCACCGCCGCCGACGCGCGTTTATAACCTTTATTCGCGAGCAGCTCAAGCATTTTCCGCATAAGCTCCGCGCCTGTGCCATGTCCTCGGTATTCCTCATAAAGCGAGATCGCAAACGACGGCTTTCCGCGCCCTTGGAAATAAATATCGCCTCATACAGAAAATCCTCAAGCAGCGGATATTCCTCGGTGGAGTGATCCGCGCTTGACCTTACGACCATAATTTGTAAAAATGGTGCACGGGGCTGTGTCCTTTGCCAACCGTATAGGAATTTTCGATAGCCTCGGTAACGTACTCCTTTGCATGCCGAACGGCGTTTTTAAGGTCGTTCCCGAGCGCCAGATTTGCGGCTATCGCCGAGGACAGCGTGCAGCCCGTTCCGTGCGTGTTCGGCGAATTTACGCGCTTTGCGGAAAATTTAACGTATTCCTTGCCGTCGAACAGCATATCCGTTGAGTTTTCCCCGTCGATATCACCACCCTTGACAAGCACGGCTTTTGCGCCGTATTCGCAAAGGATCCGCGCCGATTCCTCCATGTCGGGAACGCCGTCGATATAACCGCCGAGGAACGTTTCCGTTTCTACGATATTCGGCGTTATCAAATCGGCAAGTGGGAACAGGTGCTCAATAAACGCACCCGCAACGTTGTTTTCGCTGAGCGCGTCACCGCTTGTGGCGATCATCACGGGGTCGCAGACAATAAATTTCGGCTTGTATTTTTGCAGCTTCGCGGCGACTGCGCGTATTATTCCCGAGGTAGGGAGCATACCGAGCTTTACGCTGTCAATCTCGATATCCTCAAACACCGCGTCGATCTGCGCTTCGATCTCCTCCACGGGAACGTTATGCACCGAAATAACGCGGCTCGTGTTCTCCGCGACCACCGAGGTGATAACGCTCGCGCCATAACAGCCGAACGCCGAAAAGGTCTTTAAGTCCGCCTGTATCCCCGCGCCGCCCGAGCAGTCCGAGCCCGCGATCGTAAGGCACTTTTTAACGCTCATAAAAACACTCCTTAAAATAAGAACGCCCCTCGCGGCGAGGGGCGAAAAATTTCATTTCCGCTTTCCCTACGACGGTATTGACCGACAGGTTCAAAGGGTTGGACAGCGTCCTCTCAACTCCCATGGAGTACCCCCAGCAATATATATTCTACCACTTTTTTTTGTGAATGTCAAGAGATTATTGATATAAACTTATAATTAAACGCCGTGCTTGGCTTATTGTTTTCTCTGTTGTCACCTGTGGTTTCGTTTCTTTTGATTTTTGTGTTGACGCACACGGGGTGAGAGGACATAAAGAAAAAAGAAACATAAAAATATTTTCTCAGAAAATCCCTTGACAAACAGTAAAAAAAGTGTCATAATATTAATTGGTTTTCCATTAACGCAGTATATTTTTAAAGGAGAAATTTGTATGAAGAAAATTTCCGCTATAGCGCTGTGTGCAGCGCTTATGTTTACTATGACCGCTTGCGGCGGCACGAGTAATTCTGGCGAGAGCTCCGAAAGCAGTTCGGGAAGTCAGAGTACCGCTGATAACAGCACGAGCACAGACAGCAGCTCGGGAACTTCTTCCGACGATAATAGCACTTCCGATAACAAAAGCACCGAGAACAGTTCGAGCACGCCCGAGATCGAGGAGGTTGCATATACGCTCGGCGGCGAGCTTACTCCTACAATGATCGCCAATTCGCGTTACAACGTCGGAAATCGGGTGCGTCTCGCAAACGTTATTAAAAAGCTGCAGGCGGGCGAGGACGTAACGGTCGCTTATCTCGGCGGCTCAATAACACAGGGCACTTCCGCGGGCAACGATCTGTGCTACGCGCGGCTTACCACAAACTGGCTTCAGGAGAAATTCCCCGACGCGAAGATCACATATGTAAACGCGGGTATAGGCGCTACGGGTTCGTATATAGGCGTTCACCGCGCGGATAACGATGTGCTTTCCAAGAACCCCGATCTCATTTTCATCGACTTCTCGGTAAACGACACCACCGAGCGCACCGAGATAAACAAGGAAACCTACGCGAGCCTGTTGAGAAAGCTGTGGAACTATTCGACAAATCCCGCGATCGTTACTATCGCGATGACGCAGGATAACGGCACGAGCTTTATTGAATACCACGGTGAGGTCGTAAAGAAGTTCGATATTCCGATGATATCCTACAAGGACGCGATCCTTGATATTATCGACAAGGGCTATATCAAGTGGACGGATATTTCGGACGACAACATCCACCCGAACGTTCCCGGACACGCGCTGCTTACTGATCTTATAACCAATTATCTCCAGTCTGTAATTGACGATCTGGACAATATATCGGGCGAGGAGAGCGATTTTGCTTCGGTTACCGATATCGGAAACACCTATGTTGACGCAAAGCTGCTTATGAGCGGAAGCGTCGAGCCGACAAAACTCGGAGTATTTACGGCAACTACAACAAATTTCGGAAACTTTCAGAATCCATGGCTCGTGAGATCGACCGACGGGCAGTTCGGAGACGACGCGGGTATTGAGTTCGAGTTTGAAGGAACAAATGTTGGCATTCTTTACGGCAAACTCACCTCCAACAGCTGCCTTGCCGACGTTGCCATAGACGGCGAGGTGGTAAGCACAATTAACCCTGCGTTCCCGGGCGGCTGGGGCAATTATGTCGAGTTCGAGCAGATTGCCACAGGGCTTTCCGAGGGCAAGCATACCATAACAATTACGCCGAAATCGCAGGACGGTCCCGCAATGTTCTACCTTTCCGCTATCGCTGTCAGCTGATTTTTTTCAATAAACCACGCCGCTGCTAGTGTGATGTCTTAAACGGTCACTGCAGCCTGACAGAAATTCGCCCCCGAACTATCGGGGGCGTTTTTGTTGGGATTGCTAGATGCCTCAGGCATTAGGAGGCGTTTTTGGGGTCTGCGGTTCGCGTATTATCCTTTTCTCCATATCGTTTATCGCGCGTTCGTAAAGCTCCGTCCAGTTGTTGTTCTCCACAGTCATGGGAACGACCTCGGCGTTCATAAGCCGCAGCAGATCGAGCTTTGCATTGTTGCTCGCGTCGGGCGGGTTAAGCTCATAAAAAACCGTGCTGCCCGTACCCGCCCGCTTTTTTCGGTTAAGCAGCCACCACATATCGCTCTCCGCGAACCCGAAACCGAACCCGAGTATATACACGTCTCCGAGAATAAACGCGTCCGTCCAGCTTAAAATTTTGAACGGCTTTACGGCAGAATAGCGTCGGTCATGTTCCAGCATTTTCCCGAGCAGCCGTCCGTAATAATAATGCCCCAGCACCATTGAATCGGGCTTCCGTGCTTCGCCGTGAATATGCCAGATCTTCCGCTCGCCGTCAAATTCCACGCGGTTATAGGTATGCAGCATAAGACTTGCCTCGCAGCGTCTTGCTGCGGAGGTGTGGCGCTGTATTCTTTTCAGCGCGTTTTCGTTGATCTTATCCTCGCCGAGCGCGGCGGTTTCCAGTTCGTAGCTGTAGTTTGTCGTCAATATGTGATCGAAGCGTATCGAAAGCAGCCGCCTTAACAGCTCAAGCTGCTTTTCGGGCTTTTTAGTTCCGAGGTTGCCGAGGTCGTTCATTTTTCGCTCGAGAGCCTTGTCGACATTATCCTCCGTTACCAGAACGGCCTTGAGAGTTTCCGGGCAATGAAATTTCCCAAGGTCGTATTTGTTGGCGCGGCAGTCGATAGAGTTCAGCAGCATATCCCAAGAATCGCTGTTGAACGCTCTGTTTATGCCGTTCCCCAACAGAAGCACCTGCAGTTTGCTGTTTTTCATTTCACTCACCCCTTTGTTAGATATTACCACAACGCGGTGCTGTTGTCAAGCAAAGCGAAAATGACGGCGTTCGCCCAAAGGCATGGAAAAATGCCGAATGTTATTATTCGCCGTCGGTTTTTTCATCGTCCGCCGTTTTTTTGTGCTGCATTTTCATTGCGTAATTTTTCGGGGAGCAGCCGAAATTCTTTTTGAACACCCGAGAAAAATACAGCGGCTCGGCAAACCCGCAGACATAGGCTATCTGAGAGATATTCTGCTCGTCGCCGCCCGTGGTGACAAGCAGCTTTTCCGCCATCTGCATTCGCAGACTTACAAGGTAGTTGTGCGGGGTCATGCCCATTTCGCTCTTGAACAGCTTTCTCAGATAGTCGTAGCTGAACGGGATAGTTTTCAAATAAGTGTCAAGCTCGTAGTCGCAGTCGGTGAAATTCTGCATAATGTTGCTCTTTATCGCGCCGATAACGTTGCGCAGCGGCTTTGTGCTCTGGAACGCGATAACGTAGTTCACGATGAGATTTCCAAACGCCGCGATAATAAGCTGCTTGTTGTTTATCTTACTGTTGAAGTAGTAGAACGCGTCGTTGAACGCGGTCAGAATGTGGTTGTCGCTGTCGTCGGAAATAACTATCGGCGTCTTGAACGGCAGAGTGGCGTCCGTGATGTTCATGTGAACGTTTGTGAAGCCCTGTTCGCTGTTGTTCGTGTGCGGGATCTCGGGCGGGATAATAACGATATCTCCCACGTTGTATTTCATTGAGGAATCGTTGAACACGAATTCCCCGCAACCGCCCGTACAGTAGATTAGCTCCCAGTTTTCGTGGGAGTGAAGATGCATTGAAAAGGTGATCAGATTTTTGCCAACGTATGTGATATTGTTCATAAATAACCGCCTTTCTCCTGTAAACTTGTTACATTCCCGGGATAGTAATATATCCTAATTATTAACGGTGGAATTTGTTGCTTCTCAACAATTTTATTAAAAACCGGTTGAAAAATGAAATGTTATATGATATAATCCAAATTAGTGAAAAGGATTACATCGTCAGCGCCCGGCAAAAAAATTCAGCAGGGCGTCTTTTTTGGAAGATGAAAGCTCCGTGCTCCACGGCACTCTGCCGCTACGGTCCGAGCCGAACTCCGAAAAACGCGCGGTCTTGTCGCGGTCGGTGTCGTTCCATTTGTCGAAGCCCTCCGACGCGATATGAGTGTCATAGGTGCAGTCGATAAAGGACGCTTTTCCATAATCGCGCCACGGTCTGGCAAGAAATACCGAGCCGTCGGCGGTGCGCTCGTCGCGGGTGAAGCGGCAGCGGTCAAACACGAAGCCGATTTCCTGTTCCAAAGCGTGGGCGGGTGCGGCAACATAACCGTGACCTCTTACCTCGTACAGCGATCTTATCTCGCAGTTCTCGAACAGTGCGTCGGCGCAGCCAAAGATAAAGTCTACGGTGCCCGCTATATAGCAGCGGCGGAAGATCTGCCGCGTGTATCCCTCAGCGCGGAGCTCGTCCTTGAGAAAACCGTCGTACCTTGTTATAAGGTCGGGCGGCAGCGGACCGCAGAATATCGTGTCTTGAGTGGAGACGAAACGGCAGTCCTCGGCGGTGAAATCGTCCGCGTATACGGTAAGCGCGACCTCCTGCCCCTTATCCTCGGGTCTCAGCGAGTCGTTCTCGACCGTGAGATGCTTGAAGCTTACATGCGGCGCGGTAACGGCAGCGGTGTAGGTGCGGAAAGTATTGTACTCCTTGCCGTCCTCGTGAATTTTGTTGGCGTAGTCGTCATAGACGATAACGGTTTTGTCGGCACCTGCTCCGACCAGTTCCAGATACGGCACTCCTATCTCAAGCTTGAGGCGGAAAACGCCCTCCGTTAAATTTATGCGGGTGTGCGGTTTCGCAGTGCGGATCATCTTTTCAAGTTCAGCGGAAGACGCGGCTGTTATTTCTTTCACAATGTTAACCCCCTTTTATGACCGAAAAAGTAATGTTTTCCTCTGATTTTGATTATACTATGTTATGAGGTCTTTTTTCAATAAGTATTAACAAAATTTGTTGAAATCAGACAAATAACGCGTTGTTTTTTGTAAAATATTGTCAAATATTGTTGAAACAAAGAACAAATCAGAAATTCAAAAAAATGACGAATGTCCGAAATGTGCATAAATAGTCTTGTATTTTCATTGTACTTTTTGGTTTATTTAGGTTAAAATAGTTTGTAGATAACAGACAAAAAGTTGTAACTTTCAGGAATATTGTTTGTTATTTTGTCGCAAGCGGAAGGAAGCGTGTAACGGATGAATAAAATATCCTTCGGGCAATACAGGGCGATCGACCTCGGAATAATGGCGGTTATACTGTTTGCCGTGGAAACGCTTATCGCAAAGGCGGCGGGAACGTGGTTTCAGGGTCAGATGTATATGCTGTCACCCACGATAGCGATAGTGTGCATAGTTATGATGCGTTGGGGCGGATTTGCCGCGATACACGCACTTGTCGGCGGGTTGGCGTACTGTATAGCGTTGGGAGCGTCCGGGCAGCAGTTCGCGATATATTGTGTCGGAAATCTGTTCGCGCTCGTTTCGCTACTGCTTATAAAGAAGTTCGGCAAGCAGAAGATCAAGGACGGCGTTTTGCTTTCGATAGTGTTCACGGCGGTCGCGTTCGCGGCGGTGCAAATCGGAAGATGGTTGGTCAGTCTGATATTCGGAGGAACGCCTGACGCGCTGCTTCGCTTTATAACGACAGATTCGCTCACACTCGCTTTTTCGGTGCTTGTGGTGCTGATATCGCGCAGAGTGGACGGTTTATTTGAGGATCAGAAATCGTACCTCATACGGACGGCTGAGGAAAGACGGCGCGCGGAACTCGCAAAACTTACCGACGAGCCGAACAGCGATCCCGATAATTACGAATAAGAAAACTTTATAATATAGCTCGAAAATATCTTAAATTAGGAGGTTTTCAAAGATGCAAATGAGCGTATCCGATTATTTGATTTTCGATGAGGAAAGCGGCACTTATATCGAAAATCCGGAACAGGCGGTTCGCGATGATGTTGAAAAACATTATTGGCTGCACGTTCTGAAAACGGTACTCAAGGATTGGCGTCTGTACCTGATGCTCATTCCGATGCTGCTGGTGTTCCTGTTCTGGCGCTACTTCCCGATGTATGAGCTGCTCGGGTGCTTCAAGGTAACGGATGACACACTGCCCGTAGCAGATCAGCTGTTTTCCGGATTTTCCTACTTCAAGAGGCTGCTCGTCGGAGGGGATACATTGTCGACCGAGTTCTGGAGGGCGTTCAGAAACACGTTTCTGCTGAGCTTCTACGGATTGTGCTTCGGTTTCCCGATGCCGATCATCATCGCGCTGTTCTTCAACGAAATCCGTTCGAACATCATGCGCAGCTTTTACCAGGTAGTTACATATCTTCCCAAGTTTATGTCGACGGTCGTTATGACGTCGCTGGTAATGATGCTTGTAAAGCAGGGTTCGCTTACCTCCGGCAGCGGTATTCTTTCGCAGCTTATGGAGAATATCGGCTGGATCGACCACGAAACGGCATTCACGGTAGGACTTCTGAATAACCCGAGCTTCTTCCGAGCCATCTATCAGATAAGCGGTATCTGGGAGACGGCGGGTTATGACAGTATCGTATTCTTCGCAGCGATCATTGCGATCTCCCCGACGAGCTACGAGGCGGCGCAGATCGACGGTGCGGGCAAGATGGCCCAGATGAAATACGTGGTGCTGCCCAGTATTCTGTCCACGATAGTAATTATGCTTATCACGAGAATAGGTTCGTTGCTCAATATAGGCTACGAGAAGGTTCTCCTTTTGTATAACCCCAACACCTACGTTACCGCGGATGTTGTTTCGACGTTCTCGCAAAGATACGGTATTGCGGGCACGGGTATGAAAGGTCTGGCATCCGCTGCCGAAATGATGAACAACGTTATCGGAATGCTGTTGGTTATCGGCGCTAACACGATCTCCCGCAAGGCGTCCGATGTATCACTCTATTAAAGAGGTATGCTATGAAAAGACGACTTGAAATTTCAGAGCTTATATTCAAAATTATAAGCTATACTCTGCTTACGATATTCGCGCTGGCATGTCTGTATCCTTTTTTGTACACGATATCCGCGTCGATAAGCGGCAGACATGCGGTTGATTACAGCGAAATTGTTTTGTTCCCGAAGGACATTCAGTTTGACGCGTTTGCGGCGATGTTCGGCAACAATATGTTCTGGAACGCATATACAAACACACTGTTCCTTACACTCTACGGAACTATCTGGGAGCTCTTCCTCTCGGTTCTCGGCGCTTACGCGCTGTCTAAAAAGAGGTTGCTCTTCCGCAGAGGTTTCAACTTCTTCCTGGTATTCACCATGTGGTTCAGCGCGGGTCTTGTTCCCCAGTATCTGAACTACATAGCTACGAAGAAAGTTTTCAATTCCGTGGGAATTATGGACGATAAATGGCTGGTCGTTATTGCAATGGGTATGGCGGCGATGAACATCATTCTGCTGCGTAACTCGTTTGAGGGCGTGCCGAGTGAGATAGAAGAGGCTGCCATTGTCGATGGCGCAACGGAAATGCAGGTTCTCTGGAAAGTATACTTGCCGATGAGCAAGTCGATAATTGCGACAGTAACGCTGTTTTTCGCGATATCACGCTGGAACGGATACTTCTGGGCGAGACAGATGATCACTAACGGCAACGAGCACCCGCTCATGGTATTTATCCGTCTGCAGCTTGAGACTTATCAGGACCCCGATCAGATGACGGGCTGGGATTACCCCTACTCCTCGGACTCGATGATCTATTCGCTCATCATCTGTTCTATCATTCCCATTCTTGTTATTTATCCCTTTATCCAGAAATATTTCGCAAAGGGCGTAAATGTTGGCGGCGTAAAGGAATAAATCATTATTATTACTTTGTTAATCAGCCGCACTCCGCGGTTGATATATACAAGCAGGCGGCATTCCGCTTGCGACAATCCTAAAGGAGGAACAACAAATGAAGAAATCAAAAATTGCGGCGTCAGTGCTTGCGGTTTCCGTCGCAGTTTCAACACTGTTGACAGGTTGTACACAGGTTCCGAGTGATTCGGACAGCTCAGGCGGCAGCTCGAACAATACCAGCTCGGGCGGCAACAGTTCTGCGGGCGGTGACAGCAGCACAGGCAGCAGCTCTACCGGCGAAAGCTCCGGCGGCGAAAGCTCCACGGACAACAAACCCGCTGTAGATCCCGCTGAAAGTCTTGCGTTTGCGTCCGGCACGGTTCTGAGAATGGCTACAGGTTATAACAACTCCAAGACCGGTCTGTTCTTTGATCCCGACGTTGCTAAGGACGGCGTTACACTCGCGGACGGCAAGACCTACAACTCGGGCGACCTTAAGCCCACATGGGTAGCTGTTGAAGAGAAACTCGGAATGAAGTTCGAGAACAAGTATCAGGGCAAGAGCGCAAGTGAAGAGTATGACTACTGGGATCCGCAGCTCGGTGAGGTCGATATGGTGAGCGGTACCGCTTCCAAGTTGACCGAGAACGGCGTTGCGGGCAAGCTCGTAAATATCGCAGAGTACCTCGACAAGATGCCCAACTTCAGCAAGTATCTTGATGAGAACCCCATTGTTCGTCTCTCTATCACGGGTGACACGGCTGACGGTTCGATCTACTTCTCGCCGTACTTCGACGGTGTTGATGATATCGAGCGTATGCCTTTGATGAGAGTTGACTGGGTTCAGAAGCTGCTTGACGGCGAGGGCGAGTTCAAGGCAGAGGCGAGCGGCAACACTGCTACTCCCGAATATCAGCCTTATATGCCTACCGAAGGTTCTGTTGACGTTGACGTTGTAGAGAAAGACGGCAAGACCGTTAAGACGATCAAGAAAACTATGACAAGGGCAACAACATCATCAAGCTGATGAACGATAAGGGCTCTATGACAGGTGTTGAAGCGGTAAATATGCTCCGCAAGTACATCGACGATACCTATGAGGGTTACTACGGTACTACACGTTCCGACTTGTTCTGCGGTCAGAACGCTGCTTGGGACGCAGACGAACTTGTTGCTCTGCTCCGTTGCGTAGTTGCTAACGCACAGACGCTCAACGGCACAGACACTATTCAGGGTCTGTTCTCTCGTGAAGATAACAACAACCAGAGACGTGTTGATATGTTCCGTTTCGCGGGTACTCTGTTCGGCGTTCGCGGTCTCGAGTCCAGACAGGATTATCTGTATGTAGGCAACGACGGTGTGCTCCACGATGCTCGCCAGGAGGTTGATACTTACAAGGCAATTGAAAAGATGAATGCCCTTGTTAAGGAAGGTCTTATCTCCAAGTCCTTTATTGACAACTCTGAGGAAAAATCTGAGACAATGCTCGAGAACGACCTCGGCTTTATGCACTACGACTACAACCAGACCCAGACCCTCTACAATGAGACCAAGCTCCAGGAGGGCGAAAAGTACATGGCTGCTATGGTTCCCGTTGCTCGTTGGAACGACGGTACAGGTGAGCAGTTCATGAGATTTACCGAGTCTTGGCGTTCTGTTAAGACCGACGGTTGGGGAATATCCAAGGCAGGCGTCGGCGACGACGAGAATAAGCTCAATGCGGCTCTCAGACTTATCGACTTCGCATACAGCGAGGAAGGTCAGATTCTTATGTCCTACGGTCCCGACGCGTTCATCAAGACCAACGCAGACGGTTCTTATGTTACATTCGACTTCAACGGCAAGGCAATGCCTGTTATTGCAGATGAAACATACAAGGAGCTTTGGGATAAGGCGAATGGCAACTACACTAACTACGCGCGTCAGTACCTTGGTTCTACTCTGAGCTTTGCAAAGAGCCAGGCATTTGAGTATCAGTGCACACACGAAGTCGGCAAGGAGGGCGCAGGCTACATCTCCAACGCTATCGCTGCCGGCACTATCAAGCACCCGCTGCTTGCACTCGCAGAGAATCCATGGTACACCTCTGTTCCTACCGTTCTTCCGAACACAAAGGCTGAGAACGACCAGATCGCTGGCTACACTGAGCTGTCCACAAAGGGCAGATTCAACCAGTCCAAGGACGGCAACGCAAATATGCTTGTTGATATGATCGTAAAGGGCTACTCCGAGGACGGCATGTCCAATGCCGAAGAGACCGTTAAGATGGTCTCTGAGACTTGGAACGGCAAACAGTACCTTAAGCTCAAGGAGCAGGCATGGCAGGATCTCGTTGATTACTTCAACAGCCTGTAATTCAATCAAGCAAATACCCTATTCGTTAAATTTACGCGGTGCCGCGTAAAAACGGCATCGCTCTAATCCACATTATGTTCTTGGGGGAAGGGTAGTTCCCTTCCCCTTCAACATAAAGGAAGGTCTGTATGTATAAGAAACAAATGACATTTCAGCGGATAGTATGCTTCGCGCTGCTTATTGCGTCCGCATTGGTTTTCGTTTACTCTTTGGGTATTATGACCGATCTTTACGATGCCCTGTATTCGACAATAAGAAATCCGAAAAACCTTGACAGAACAACTGTTACAGGCTCGAGGATATACTACGATATGCAGGACTTCAACAAAACGTTCACAAATATGTCGATCATCCTCATTCTGGTGACGCTGACAGTGTTTGTCACAAACACCCATTGCCGCAGAAAATACTACATCGGAAACATAATCACAACGGCGTTGTCTGCGGTATATAATATTGGGTTCTCTGTATGGTCAATTTCACAGATCATGACATATAAGGCACAGTTCCTGCAGATCAACTTTGAGGAACTTAAGGAACACGCCGAGGGCATGAACACGCTGTACACCGAATCGACCATGTGGTTTGACATCAGTTTTGCAGTGTTCGGAGTTTTGCTTCTGATCACCGTGTTGCTTGTTGTTAATTTAATTTTGAAAGAAATTTTGATGAAGGAAGAAAAGCGTCTTATCGGTAGCAGAAAGGATGTGAGAGCATGACGATGAACAATGAAGCCCTCATTAAACGGGATAGGCTCAGATTCACCAAAAACAAGCTTTCCTCAAACCTTACGCTGCTGGCAATTGTGCTTAACGCCCTCTACTTTGTCAGTATCTATAAATCCGACGTCGGAACATATTATTATAATCTGATGATTGGTGTATCCGTTGTTTACAATCTGCTTTTCATGCTTACCGCGTTCCTTTGTTCAGAGGGCGTCAAGGCGTACAAACTCGGTTATTCCTTTGTTCTTATGGGCATAGGAGCGGGGCAGATCGTCCGCATATTTATCATTCCGTTTCAGGCAAAGAACGCGACGCTTTCCATAAGCGGAACAGAGCAAGTAGTTATGGAAGACGGACAGTTTATGCGCGTATGCATTTACCTTATCGGCTCGGCGGTGCTTTGCATCATTGCGGGAATTGTCGCATTTATCAAGACCAGCACGCTGCAGGAACGTCTGGCTGAAGTGGAAAAAGAGAAAAAAGCATAAAGGGAGCTAGTCATGAGTGATTTGAAATTACAGCATCTCGATAAAATCTATGACAATAAGGTTCAAGCGGTTTTCGACTTTAACCTTGACGTCAAGAACGGCGAGCTTATCGTACTTGTCGGTCCCTCGGGCTGCGGCAAATCGACAACGCTGCGTATGGTGGCGGGTCTTGAGGATATTTCCGCGGGCAATCTTATCATCGACGGCAAGGACGTTACCAAAATGCCGCCGAAAGACCGCGACATTGCCATGGTTTTCCAGAACTACGCTCTGTACGGTCACATGACGATCTACGAAAATATGGCGTTTTCGCTTATGCTGCGCAAGGAAAACAAGAACGAGATTCACCAGAAGGTTCTGTCGGCTGCCGAGATACTCGGACTTTCCGATCAGCTCAATAAAAAGCCGAATCAGCTTTCCGGCGGTCAGCGGCAGAGAGTTGCCATGGGACGCGCGATCGTTCGTACACCCAAGGTATTCCTCTTCGACGAGCCGCTGTCGAACCTCGATGCAAAGCTCCGCGGAGCTACAAGACGCGAGATATTGCTTTTACATAAGCGCCTTAGGGCAACCATGCTCTATGTTACCCACGACCAGACTGAAGCGCTGACGCTTGCGGACAGGATCGTGTGTATGTCCATGGGTCACGTTCAGCAGATCGGTACGCCGCTTGAGCTGTATGATACTCCCGCAAACCTCTTCGTAGCAGGCTTTATCGGACTTCCGCCGATGAACTTCTTCGACGTTGAGGTAAAGAACGGCGAGCTTATATGCGACAGCTTTAAGGTCGAGCTTACTCCCGAGGAGGCAGGGTCGCTCGAGCGTTACGAGGGCAGAATGATCGTCCTCGGCGTTCGTCCGGAGGACATTGTCGAGGGCGGCGGCATAAGCGTCAACGTTTTCTCAAATGAAAATCTGGGTCAGACCACCCTTGTAAACGGCGTTATTGGCAAGCATAAAGTAACCTGTAAGTTCCGCGATTGGTGTAACTACAAGGTCGGCGATTCGGTAAACGTTTCTTTCAAGAAGAAACACTTCTTTGACAAGGAAACGACCGAAGCCATCAGATTTAAGTAAGGAGGCGGGACAAATGGGACAAAAAACGGCTACCGCCGCTCAAGGGCGGGGATTTAAAGAGTTTATCCGTAAGTTTATCGTTTCTCTGAAGCGCAGTCCGCAGAGAATCCCGCTTGTTGCGCTTTTGGCGGCGTTTCTGATTTATTCGCTCAACCTTTCGGCGATTGCGAATACGACGGCGAAGATAAATTCGGCGAACATGGGACAATGCGAGTTTGTGGCAATGCTGTTTTCAATTCTTGCGTTTGTGTGCTTTTTAAGAGCATTTCCCAGACGCGAAAAACCGAAGATGGTTATGCTGGCGGTTATGTTTGTAATGATGGCGGGTATGATATTTGCGGATTGCATTTATTACTCGCGCGTTATTGACGCGGTCACCCGCACCGAAAACAGGATTGCCGTAACGGCTGAAACGGCGTATATTGCGGTTGCGCAGAACATTGTCGTAGCGCATATCATATGCCTTGCGATCACTATGCTGCTGCTTGTTACGCTGCCTCTTTACGCAAAGGCTCTTAAAAACATCAATACCTCTATCGATGTTGAGGACAACGGCGAAATGGACGCTATTGATATTTCGGGCGAAGAATAAAATTAACGATGAAAAAGCAACATCAGCCGCGCGGCTGCTGTTGCTTTCATTGCAATAAGGATAAGCGGTTATGTCAAAGAAATTAAAGAAACAGCAGGAAATTAACGAAACAACAACGACAGCGGCGGAGAACTATTACGACCTGAAGATAGACGCGGTTGACAAATTGGTGAACGCAAAGGATGCGCCGCAAGTCTCCGAGGCAGAGATACGCAAGTACACTTCAAAGAGCAAATTCCATATTCCGTCGTGGCTCAAGATCGTGTTTATAAAGTTCTGGTTCAGCGGAGCGATATGCTATTTTTTCCTCTGGGGAATAGGAATGTACCTCGCAGGTCTCGATCTTATGGTCGTGATCGCGATAGCGCTCGGCGTTTCAATGGATCTGTTGGTAAATCACACCCTGCACTACTTTGAGCCCGAGAAGGGAGCGTATGATAAATGGATGATGGTCACGTCAAGAAAATGGTGGTCGTTTTTCGTGAATATCCCTTATGCGGGCGTGCTGCTGTTCTGCGTGGTGAAGACTTACGAGGTAATAAACACCATATTGGTCGGCGATGTTTCGACTGCCGAAAACGTGGCGCTCGGCGTTGAGCCGATACTGTTCGGGCTTTTCTTCATGGGCTTTGATATGCTGTTTATCACAATAAAGAACACATTGATCAAGATATTCCGCGACGCCGAAAAAAAGGTTTCGGGGAACAAATAACTATTGACATTGGGAGAAATAATGGTAAACGTATTATATGTAGGTTCGGTCTCGGCTTGCTTTGAGCTGGAAAATAATTCCCCATATTACTGTGGGGAGGAATATAAGGTAATCCTCAACGGCGAGGAGGTCACAACCTCCGACAGGAACGTGTTCTCGCTCTATCCGCTACGGCCGAACACCGAATACACCGTTGAAATAGACGGACACGACTCCGTTAAATTCACAACAATAAGCGAGGCTTGCGCGGTCAGCGTGAAGGACTTTGGCGCGGTCGGCGACGGCGAGCACGACGATACTGAGAGTATTCAGACGGCGGTGAACTGTCTGCCCGAGGGCGGACGGCTGTACTTCCCCGAGGGCACCTACAGCACTGCTCCGATAAATCTGAAGAGCCACATTACGCTCGATTTTGCGGAGAATGCGGTACTGCTCGGTTCCACGGACGTTTCGCGCTATCCTGTAATCCCGGGAACTGTTACTGACATTGTAACGGGCGAGGAGGTTCACACGGGCACTTGGGAGGGCAACGCTATCCCGATGCATCAAGCGCTGCTGTTTGCCGAGCACGCGGAGGATATCCGTATCGTCGGCAAGGGCACGGTTGACGGAAACGCCCAGAACAGCGAGTGGTGGGTGAACGTCAAGGAGAGAGTGACGGGCCGTCCAAGACTTATCTTCTTCAACCGCTGCAAGGATATTACGATACACGGTATCACGGCACAGAATGCCGCTTCATGGCAACTGCACCCGTATTTCTCGCAACATCTGGATTTTCTGGACGTTGCGGTCAACGCGCCGAAGAACAGCCCCAACACGGACGCTCTAGACCCCGAAGCATGCGACTACGTGAACATTATCGGCTGTAAATTTAGCGTCGGTGACGACTGTATCGCCATAAAATCGGGCAAGATCGAGCTCGGACGCAAGTTCAAGCAGCCCGCCGATCATCACACGATCCGCAACTGCATTATGCAGTTCGGTCACGGCGCGGTAACGCTCGGCAGCGAAATGGCGGGCGGTGTGAAAAACTTAACCGTAAACCGCTGCATATTCAACCATACCGACCGCGGACTGCGCATTAAAACGCGGCGCGGACGCGGGAAGGACGCTGTTATCGACGGCGTACTGTTCGAGAATATCAAGATGGACGGAGTGCTTACGCCTATCGTTATAAATATGTGGTACAACTGTTGTGATCCCGACCGTTTCTCGGAGTACAACACCACGCGTGAGAAGCTCCCCGTGGACGACAGAACGCCGTATCTCGGGAAATTCACGTTCCGCGATATGGTCTGCGAGAATTGTCAAGTGGCTGCGTGCTACTGTGACGGTCTCCCCGAAATGCCTATCGAGGAGGTCACGGTCGAGAATATCAAATTCACCTACGACGCAGACGCAAAGGCGGGTTATCCGTCGATGAAGAACAACAATGTCGAAATGTGTCGCGGCGGTATGTATTTTGATTATGTCAAGAAGCTCACTGTGAAGAACGTCGAGGTTGACGGCTGCGACGGCGAGCAGCTTATGGCGAATAATGTTGACGAGCTGATAAAGGAGTAACGATGTACGACAAAATTGACCGTTATATTGAACGGCTGCTTGACAAATCCACTCCCGAAGCGCCATACTGGAATATCGAGAGTATTCGACAGGGTAAGCCGCCGCACTGGAACTACATCGACGGCTGTATGATCACGGCGTTGCTGTGTGCTGCAGAGATTACGGGCGAGGGGCGTTACGCGGATTTTGCCGAGGAATTTATCGACTATTATATTTCCGAGGACGGCTCTATTCGGGGCTACTCAATGGAGAAATTTAATCTCGACGATGTGAACGAGGGCAGAGTGCTTTTCGATCTGTACAAAACGACGGGTAAGGAGAAGTACAAAAAGGCGATTTTCCTGCTCCGCGAGCAGCTTGAAAAGCAGCCGCGCACCAACACAGGCAATTTCTGGCATAAGCAGATATACCCCAACCAGATATGGCTCGACGGGCTGTATATGGCGCAGGTGTTCTATGTGCGTTTCCAAAAGGAGTTCGGCGGCGGGGATTATTCCGATACCGTTGCGCAGTTCAAGAACGTGCGCAGACTGATGTTTGATGAGGAGAAAAAGCTGTACTATCACGGCTGCGACTGCTCGAAAACCGCGTTCTGGGCAGATAAGGAAACGGGTCGCTCCAAGAATTTCTGGCTGAGGGCTATCGGGTGGTTCTGCATTTCGCTGGTCGATAATATCGACTATATCGACAATGAGGACAACCGTAAAGAGCTTATCGCGATATTTGCTGAGGCAATCAAGGGTATTTCGCGGTACGCCGACCCCGAGACGGGTATGTACTATCAGGTGGTAGACCAAGGCGGACGCGATGGAAACTACCTCGAAACGAGCGGCAGCAGCATGATCGCCTACGCGATGATGAAAGGCGCGCGGCTCGGCGTTATCGACAAAAAGTATGCCGATATGGGCAAAAAGACCTTTGACGGCATTTGCGAAAAATATCTGAGCGTAAACGACGACGGCGACCTCAATCTGGGCGGTATCTGCCTTGTGGCGGGTCTCGGTCCTGAGGATAACCGCCGCCGCGACGGCAGCTACGAATACTACATCTCCGAGCCCGTGGTGGAGAACGATGCAAAGGGCGTTGCGCCTTTCGTGCTGTGCTATACTGAGGTCATGAGGACGGGCAGATGAACGAGTTTATAACGCTGTGCGGAGACGACTGCCTAAAATGTCCGCGCTATACCGCGAAAACCGACGAGGAGCTTTCGGCAGTTGCGGAGTTGTGGTACAGGATAGGCTGGCGCGAGAGCATTCTGCCGCCCGATGAAATGCGCTGCTGCGGCTGTTCTCCCGAAAAGCAGTGCACCTATGGGCTTGTGGAGTGCACGGCGGCTCACGGCGTTTCAAAGTGCAGTGAGTGCGCGGATTTTCCGTGTGTGAAAACGGAGGAACTGCTTAAGCGTTCGCGCGCGTATGAGCAAAAGTGCGTCGAGGTCTGCACGGAAAGCGAGCTTTCGGTACTTCGCGCGGCGTTTTTCAACAAGGCGGATAACCTTAAAAAATAAAAGGACGCAATATCTATGAAGAAGATAAAGATAGCTTATATCGGCGGCGGCTCTAAGGCTTGGGCGAGAGTGTTCATGACCGATCTGGCGCTGGCGGAGGACTTGTGCGGCGAGATCGCGCTGTACGATATTGACGTGCCCGCGGCGGAGCTTAACCAAAAGATCGGCGCGAGGATAAACGAAAATCCGAACACCGTTTCCAAGTGGGACTACAAGGTGTACACGGACATCGGCGCGGCGCTTGACGGCGCTGATTTTGTGGCTTGCTCGATACTCCCGGGAACGTTCGACGAAATGGAGAGCGACGTGCATCTCCCCGAGGAGTACGGAATATACCAATCGGTCGGCGACACGGTCGGACCGGGCGGCGTTCTCCGCGCAATGCGGACTGTTCCTATCTACGAGGGCTTTGCACGCGGAATAAAGGCGCACTGCCCTGACGCATGGGTCATCAATCTCACGAACCCGATGACCGCCTGCACAAAAACACTGTACGACGTTTTCCCCGAAATAAAGGCTTTCGGGTGCTGTCACGAGGTTTTCCACGCGCAGGAATTTCTGTGCTGCGCGGCGCATGAGATACTCGGCGTTGAACGTCCCTCGCGCAGAGAAATGATCATCGACGCGTGCGGCGTCAACCACTTCACTTGGATAACCGAGGCAAACTACAACGGCACGGATATGCTGAAAATTCTGCCGCAGTTTATCGACAAATTCTACGACAAGGGCTACTGCGAGCGCGCGGATGTTGCTCCCGACGACTATCACGATGACCCGTTTCTGTACGGCAACAAGGTGAAAATGGACTTGTTTAAGCGGTTTGGAGTGCTTGCGGCGGCCGGTGACCGTCACCTTGTCGAGTTTATGAACAACTCGTGGTACATCGGCGACAAGGCGGCTGTGGATGAATGGCAGTACCACTTGACGACCGTTGCGTATCGCAAACAGGACAGGATAAACAAGATAGAGCAGTCGCGCCGAATCGCGGACGGCACAGAGGCAATAGAGGTAAAGCGCAGCGACGAGGAGGTCGTGGAGCTGATGAAAGCTCTGCTGGGGCTTATTCCGCCGACCGTCTCGAACGCGAATATCGTCAACGTCGGTCAAATGGCGGATTTGCCGCTTGGATCGGTTGTCGAGACGAACTGCGTTTTCTCGCGCGACAGCGTAAAGCCTATCGTCGCAAAGCCGCTGCCGAAGGACGTGAACGCGCTTGTTCTGCGGAACGCGCTTAACATTGAGAACACTTATTACGGTATAAAGGAGCGCGATTTCGGGCGTATCTTTGAGGCGTTCGCAAATCAGCCGCTTTGCTCGAATTTGCGGCTTTCCGACGCACGCGAGCTTTTCACGAGAATGGTGAAGGCGACGGGCAAATATTTAAAGGAATATTTTTCCCCGGATAAACCGATATTATGATTGACGCTCTTGTTTTTTCGGCGAATGCCGTTTTGCCTATCGTGCTGCTGATAGTGCTCGGCTACGTGCTCAAACGCATAGGGCTGCTGACAAAGCCGTTTCTTGACGTCGGTAATAAGCTGACGTTCCGTGTGCTGCTGCCCGTTATGCTGTTCGTCAACGTTTACGGCATAGGCAGTTTCAGCGAGATAAAACCCGCCTTTGTGCTGTACGGCATGGGCGCGGTGATAGCGATATTCTTTCTGGCGATCGCCGTGATCTGCGCGTTCACAAAGGACAGCGCAAAGCGCGGCTCGTTGATACAGGCGACGTTCCGCTCGAATTACGCAATAATCGGCATACCGCTCGCGACCTCGCTTTTCGGCGATAAGGGAGCGGCTGCGGCGGGAGTTATGTCGGCATTCTGCGTGCCGCTGTTCAATATGCTGGGCGTTATCACGCTTTCGATATTCAACGGCGAAAAAAAGCAAAAGGTGAACGTCGGGAAGATACTGCTCGGCATAGTGAAAAATCCGCTTATAATCGGCACGGTCGCGGGGCTTGCGGTTCTCGGCATAAGGGAGCTGTTCGTGATGTGGGGCGTTGAGTTCCGCTTAAGCGATATTACGTTCCTGTACAAGTCGCTCGAGAACGTAAAGTCGATATGCACGCCGTTCGCGCTGATAGTTCTCGGCGGACGGTTTGAGTTCTCGGCGGTGGCGAGACTGCGCCGAGAGATCATTTTCGGCACAGCGATACGCACGCTTGCCGTTCCGATACTCGGGTTAGCGGGCGCGTATTTCCTCATTCCCAATTTGGGCGGAGAGCACTTCGCGACCTACGTTGGAGTGTTTGCGACGCCCGTCGCAGTTGCAAGCGCGATAATGGCGGAAGAAATGGGCGCGGACGGTGAGCTCGCGGGGCAGCTGGTCGTCTGGACCAGCCTTGTAAGCACGTTGACGATCTTCATTTACGTGACTGTTCTGCGGGTAATAGGAATTTTTTGACAAATCCGTTTTGTGCATAAATGTAAACGATTTTACACTCGCATTTTTTTGCGATTGGATATAAGATAAATATAGGTGCAATGGCGAAATTTTCCGCGTTGTGTCTACTAAAAAATGAATAAATTTTCGGAGGTAACAGTATGATTCTGGACAAATTCAGACTTGACGGCAAGGTAGCAATTGTAACGGGCAGCGACACAGGTCTCGGACAGGGCTTCTCCAAGGCGTTTGTCGAGGCGGGCGCAAAGGTTCTGGGCGTTTCCAATATGCCGAGCACGGCAACGCAGGAAATGCTTGGCAAGGAGAATTTCGAGTTCATTCAGGCGGATCTTTCCACGCTTGACCCCATTGAGAATATAATTAAGACGGCGGTCGATACTTTCGGACACATTGATATTCTCGTAAACAACGCCGGTGTTATCAAACGCGAGGACACCATTGATTTCAGCGTTGAGAGCTGGGATCTGGTCATGAATGTAAACCTCCGCACACTGTTCTTCCTTTCTCAGGCATGCGCAAAGCAGTACGTTAAGCAAGGCACGGGCGGCAAGATCATTTCCGTTGCGAGTATGCTGTCCTATCAGGGCGGTATTCGCGTTCCGAGTTACACGGCTTCCAAGTCGGGCGTCAAGGGCATTACGATGACTATGGCGAACGAGTGGGCTTCCAAGGGCATTAACGTAAACGCTATCGCGCCCGGATATATGGCGACCAACAACACCAAGGCTCTCCGTGCGGACGCGGACAGAAGCGAGGCTATTCTCGACCGCATTCCTGCGGGGCGTTGGGGCACTCCTGATGATATCATGGGTGCGGCGATATTCCTCGCGTCCTCCGCAAGCGATTATGTGAACGGCTTTACGCTCGCTGTTGACGGCGGTTGGCTCGGCAGATAATGACGGATAACGGAGGGATACTGTTATGGATATGAAGGCTTTTCAGGATCAGCTTGAATTTACGGGCATAATCCCCGTCATCAAGCTCGAAGACACGTCCAAGGCGGTGGAGCTTGCAAAGGCTCTGCGCGAGGGCGGTATAAACGCGGCGGAGGTAACTTTCCGCGCGGCGGGTGCGGATAAGGTCATCTCGGATATGACCAAGGCATTCCCCGATATGCTCGTAGGCGCAGGCACAGTGCTCACGATCGAGCAGTGCGACGCGGCAATCGCGGCGGGCGCGAAGTTCTGCGTTGCGCCGGGTCTCAACGCCAAGGTGGTCAAGCACTGCCTTGACAAGGGTGTTCCTTTCGCTCCCGGCGTAGCGAACGGCAGCCAGATCGAGGAGGCTATGGAGCTTGGTCTGGATTTCGTTAAATTCTTCCCTGCGGAGCAGGCGGGCGGCCTTGCGTATATCAAGTCCGTTGCAGCTCCTTATTCGAATATGAAGTTTATGCCGACGGGCGGCGTCAACGAGAATAATCTCAACACCTACCTCGGTTTCAAGAAGATAATTTGCTGCGGCGGCAGCTGGATAGTTCCCGACAAGCTCATCAAGGCTTGCGACTGGGCGGGTATCACCGCGCTTTGCCGCACGGCGGTAAACAAGATGCTCGACTTCCAAATCGTTCACGTAGGCATGAACTGCGCGAACGAGGACGAGGCAAAGGACACCACCGCGAAATTCGCGAAGATGTTCGGCTGGGAGCAGAAGGTCGGCAACAGCAGCGTATTCGCGGGTACGGCTATCGAGTGCATGAAGAGTCCGTTCAAGGGCACGAACGGTCACATCGCGGTCGCTACGAACAGCCTGCGCAGGGCCGTTTATCAGCTCAACGCAATGGGTATCGAGACCGAGAAAAAGGCAACCGAGATCGACGCGGACACCAAGGCAGTTTACCTCAAGGACGAGTTCAGTGGCTTTGCCGTACATCTTGTAGAGAGAAAATAAACGCGGTCTTCCGCAGTAGCGGGGACTGTGCAGCGAAGCGGAACAGTTCCCGCGTGTGGGGCAAACGGAACGTTTGCCCGTTGCGGAGACCGTAAATTCAGATAAGGAGTACCGAAAAAATGGCTAAGATAGTAACTATGGGTGAGATAATGCTCAGATTGTCCACCCCCAACAACGAAAAGTTTATTCAGGCGGACGAATTTGACATTAACTACGGCGGCGGCGAGGCTAACGTAGCCGTATCGCTTGCGAATTACGGACATCAGGCGGAGTTCGTTACCGCCGTTCCAGATAATCCTATCGGCGCGTGCGCAGTCGCGGCGCTCCGCAAGTACGGCGTTGAAACCAAGCACATTGCGAGGTGCGGTGAGCGTCTCGGCATTTACTTCCTTGAGACAGGCGCATCCATGAGAGCCTCCAACGTCGTTTACGACAGAGCGCACTCCTCTATCTCGACCGCTGACGCTTCGGAGTTCGATTTCGACGACATCTTCAAGGACGCGGATTGGTTCCACTTCACGGGTATCACCCCCGCCGTTTCCGACAAGGCCGCGGAAGTCACCGAGATCGCGCTGAAAGCTGCAAAGAAGCACAACGTTACCGTTTCCGTTGACCTTAACTTCCGCAAGAAGCTCTGGTCGAGCGAAAAGGCTCAGAAGGTCATGACCAACCTTATGCAGTACGTTGACGTTTGTATAGGCAACGAGGAGGACGCGGAGAAGGTTCTCGGCTTCAAGCCCGGCGCGACCGACGTTACGAAGGGCGAGCTGGAGCTTTCGGGATATGTTGACATCTTCAATCAGATGGCAGACAAGTTCGGTTTCAAGTACATCATCTCCTCTCTGCGCGAGAGCCATTCGGCTTCCAACAACGATTGGTCCGCGTGCATTATGGACGGCAAGACCCGCGAGTTCTACCACTCGAGAAAGTACAACATCAACCCGATAGTTGACCGTGTAGGCGGCGGCGACTCGTTCGCGGGCGGACTTATCTGCGGTCTGGCTGACGGCAAGGATATGAAAGCGGCTCTGGAGTTCGCGGTTGCGGCTTCGGCACTGAAGCACACCATTCCGGGCGATTTTAACCTCGTTACCCGCGCGGACGTTGAGACGCTTGCGGGCGGCGACGCTTCCGGACGCGTACAGAGATAATTATGATGAAGCTGTTTATTCGCGCTCACGACCTCGGGGTCAAGGGCGAGGACAATATCGCCGCGAGACTGGACGAACTCTGTCTTTGCGGCGTTCAGCTCGTCGCGTACAAGTGCCTTGACGGGATAACCTACACGCCCGGCTCAATAACGACCGAACGCGCAGAAGCGTTCCGCAAGACCTTTGAAGCGGCGGGGAAAACCGTGCCGCTTATCGGCGCATATTTCAATCCCGTTCACCCCGACGAAAAGAAGATCGAGAACGGTATAGCCGTGTTCAAGGATTATCTTGTGCACGCGAATGAGTTGGGCTGCAATATCGTCGGCTCGGAGACGGGCTCGTACAACGGCGACAAGTGGACATATCACCCGCAGAACCGCACCGAAGATGCGGTAAACCGCGTTATCGCGACGTTCTCGGAGTTGTGCGACTACGCAAAGGACTTCGGCGCTTACGTCGGTATGGAGGGAGCTTTCGGGCATGTCTGCTTCGACGTGAGAACTCTTGACCGCGCCGTTAAGAGCATAGGCAGAGACAACATCAAGATAATTTTCGACCTGTACAATTACCTCGACAAGTCGAACGTTGATAAGATGTACGATATTCTCAACGAGGGCTTGCAGACATTTGGCGACAGGATATGCGTGTTCCACATTAAGGACTGCGTTATCGACGAGGACGGCTCGCTCAAACAGTGTGGCGTGGGCAAGGGAATGTTCGATTATCCGCGTATTCTCGGCGAGATAAAAAAGGTCTGCCCCGACGCAAACCTCGTTTTCGAGGGCACGACGGGTGACGATATCCCGTTTGCGGCGGCTCATATAAAGAAAATAATCGGTTAAGGAGAAAAATATGACTTTAGATATCAGATATGCAAATCACCCCGATGATTCAAAGCATTACACGACCGAGGAGTTAAGGAAGCATTACCTTATCGACAAGGTGTTCGTTAAGGACGAAATTGCTTTGACCTACTCTCATCAGGACAGAATGATCGCGGGCGGCGCAATGCCCGTCGACAAGGAGCTTTCGCTCGGCAGCACCAAGGAGCTGGGCACGGAGTTCTTCCTCGAAAGGCGCGAAATGGGCATCATCAATGTCGGCGGCAAGGGGACGGTAGTACTCGACGGCAAGGAGTACGCGCTGGACTTTAAGGACGGTATTTATATCGGAATGGGCACAAAGGAAATAGTGTTCAAGTCAGACGACAAGGCTAACCCCGCGAAGTTCTACATCAACTCCTGTCCCGCGCACAAGACCTATCCGACCGTATACATCACCAAGGATATGGCGGTCCACAGACCGCTCGGCACGGCGGAGAATATGAACAAGCGCGTTGTCAACCAGTATGTCAATCCCGCAGTTTGCGAGAGCTGCCAGCTCGCAATGGGTATGACCGAGCTGGCAGTCGGCAGCAGCTGGAACACAATGCCCTCGCACACTCACGAGAGAAGAATGGAGGTTTACTTCTACTTCGAGCTTTCGGAGGATAACGTAGTATTCCACATGATGGGTCAGCCGCAGGAGACGCGCCACATCATTCTCCACAACGAGCAGGCGGTAATTTCTCCGAGCTGGTCGATACACAGCGGCACGGCGACAAGCAACTATACGTTCATCTGGGGTATGTGCGGCGAGAACCAGACCTACGACGACATGGACAACATCGGAAACTTTGATTTGAGATAAAACAGGCGCAGGCTCTGTTTTTAATAAAAAACCATAGGAGACTTGTTATGGCTTATTTAACTTTAAGAGGAATTAACAAAATTTACCCGAACGGATTTCACGCTGTTCACGATTTCAATCTCGAGATCGAGAAAGGCGAGTTTATCGTATTCGTCGGCTCGTCGGGCTGCGGAAAATCGACAACTCTGCGAATGATTGCGGGACTTGAAGACATCAGCAAAGGCGATTTCTTCATTGACGGCAAAAGAGCGAATGAAAAGGGTCCCCGCGAACGCGGCGTCGCTATGGTTTTCCAGAGCTATGCGCTTTATCCGCATATGTCGGTTTACGATAACCTTGCGTTCGGTCTCACCTTGCAGGGCGTTGACGACGACGTTATCGAAAAACGCGTTCTGAACACCGCGAAGATACTCGGACTTACGGACTACCTTGACAGAAAGCCGAGAGCGCTTTCGGGCGGTCAGCGTCAGAGAGTTGCGGTAGGACGCGCTATAATCCGCAAGGTCGATATCTTCCTTATGGACGAGCCGCTGTCGAACCTCGACGCGAAGCAGAGAGTTACCATGCGTTCGGAGATCACGCAGATTCACCGCGAGACAGGCGCTACGACAATCTATGTAACTCACGACCAGACCGAGGCTATGACCATGGCGGACAGAATAGTAGTTATGAAAGAGGGTTATATTCAGCAGGTGGGAACGCCCTACGATCTGTACTTCAACCCCGTGAATATGTTTGTCGCGGGCTTTATCGGAGAGCCGCCCATGAACTTCATCACCGCAAAGGTGAACGACGGCAAGATGAACATAAGCGGCAACATAATCGATCTTGAGGCTATCGCGGACAAAAGCGTGCTGAAAAAGTACGAGGGTGAGGAAATAGCTTTGGGCTTCCGTCCCGAGCACATAAAGCTTGTCGGCAAGGAGGACGTGCGCAAGGCGTACACCATTCCCTGTACGGTAGAGTTGACTGAGCTGCTCGGCGACAACACCAACGTTTACGTTGACATTCACGGCGTAAAGACCATTCTGAAGGTTGATCCGCATGATTCACCCGCAGTCGACGCGAAGATCAGCTTTGCGATCCCGTTCGAGAACGTTTATCTGTTCGACACGGAGACCGAAAAGCGCATTAAGCTGAAAGAGCAGTAATGGACGAAACAAAAGTCAGCGAAAAGGACCGCAAACGGCGGGAATTTATTCTGAACGGCAACCCCATGGCGGTCGTTCTGCATATTTCCCTGCCGCTTATGGCTCTTGGCGCTTTCTCTTATATCAGCAGCATTATTGATACGGTGGTCGTCTCGACCACCGATAACAACGCAGTTTCGAGCGTCGTTATGATCTCGCAGATAAAGCAGCTTATTACAGCGCTGGGGGCGGGCTTCGCTACGGGCAGCTCGATTATCGTTTCGCGTCTTATCGGGCGAGGAGAATACGACAAGGCGAAAAAAGCCGCGAACACCACGCTTGAGGTGTTCTTCGGTTTGGCTGTCCTGCTTATCGCGGTCATTCAGATATTTGCCGTGGGAATTCTGAAGCTCGGGCGTCTTGATGATGAGATGATCGCGATGGGTATCGGGTACTTTCGTGTACAGATAGTGTCTATCGGCGTGGGCTTGTTCAATCAGGTGTTTATGGGTCTCGAAAAGGCGCGCGGCGCTATGAAGAACATTACACTGATAAACATAATGTCAATGGCGCTGAAGCTCGCGTTTACCTTGATCTTTGTGAACGTGCTGAATCTCGGCACGGCTTGGGTCGCGGGCGGTACGCTTTGCGCGGACATTTCGGTGACAATCTACGCGTTTGTGAACTTGATACGGAAAAACTACCTGTTCAGGTTCAACCCGAAAAACGTGATGTATACCGTAGATTTTTTCAAGCCGTTGTGCTCGTTATCTATCCCCGTTTCGCTGGGGAAATTTGTGTTTTCGATGGGAAAGGTCATCGTCAACGGACTTGCTATCGACTACGGACCCGACGCTCCCGGAGCGCTTGGCGTTTCCAACCAGATAAGCGGCTCGGTGACGCACCTTACCACTTACAGCGAGGACTCTGAAAGCTCGATAATAAGCTATAATTTGAGCCAGAGATATTACTCGCGAATGATAAAGGTTTTCTTCTGCACGCTGGCGGTAAACTTGATCATCACGACTATCGGGTTTATTCTGTTGACGGTGTTCAGCGCACCGATCTCCCTGTTTTTCGCGGGAGACGGCGGCGCGGAAAAGGCGGAGCTTATCGAGAAGATATTCTCGTTTGAGCGCGTCGGGATAATCGCGCTGGGAGTAAACTCCGCGGTAAACGGGCTTATCTACGGTCTGGGATATACCAAGCTGTCGATGATCTGTAATTTGTCAAGGCTTTTTGTGTTCAGAATACCGTCTATGCTCGTTATGATAAACTGCTTTCCCGATATGGGAGCGGAAAGTCTCGGTATCGCGATGCTGATATCAAACGTCGGTATCGGGCTTATGTCGGTGGTTATCGGCATGGCATGCCTTTTGAAGATAAAGCACCACAAAACCAAAGACAATGTAAAGTTATGATTTTTTGAGGTGGAATTATGAATGATCTTAACAGAAGCAATTATACGAAAAGCGTCAAAAGACCCGTAAAAATTCTCCAGTTCGGCGAGGGGAATTTTTTGCGGGCTTTTGTTGATTGGATACTGCAAAATCTTAACGACAGCGGAGTTATAAATTCCAACGTCGCGGTGGTTCAGCCCATGCCCATGGGCAGAGTTGCCGAGCTCGCGAAACAGGACGGCTTGTACACTGTTTGCCTTGAGGGTATCGACAAGGGCGAAAAGGTGCAGAGCCGCCGCGTTATCGACGTGCTCAGCGACTTCATCAACCCGTTCGAGGAATACGACAAGTACCTCTCCTACGCAAAGAGCGAGGACTTGGAGGTAATCATCTCCAACACAACAGAAGCGGGCATTGCGCTCGACGCTTCGGACACAGACTTCACCAAATGCCCGAAGAGCTTTCCCGGAAAGTTGCTCGCGCTGCTGAAAACGCGCTTCGAGCACTTCAACGGCGATATGAGCAAGGGTCTGGCGATAATTCCCTGCGAGCTTATCGACCACAACGGCGACGAGCTGAAAAGGATAATGCTGGAGCTTGCCAAGATAAACAAGCTCGACGCGGATTTCATAAAATGGCTCACCGAGGCTAATCACTTCACGAGCACGCTGGTAGATAGAATAGTACCGGGTTATCCGCGCGACGCGGCTGCCGGGATTTGCGAGGAGATTGGTTTCCAAGACAACAACATCGTAAAGGGCGAGATATTCCACCTGTGGGTACTCCAAAAGGAGCCGTTCGTACAGGAGAAGCTCCCCGCCGACAAGTCGGGATTGAACGTTATCTTCGCGGACGATATCACTCCCTACAAGCAGCGCAAGGTAAAGATACTCAACGGCTCGCACACCGCAATGGTTCCTGTAGCGTATCTGAGCGGCATTGACACCGTGCGTGAGAGCGTTGAGGACGAGGACGTGGGCAAGTTCGTACAGGAGCTTGTCAACGACGAGATAAAGCCGACGATCGACCTTCCCAAGGACGAAATGGACGCGTTTGCGAACAGCGTTATCGAGCGCTTCAAGAACCCGTTTATCCGTCACGAGCTTATGTCGATAGCGCTCAACTCCACGACCAAGTTCAAGACGCGTCTGCTACCGACCTACAACGACTACCGCAAGAAATTCGGCAAATCGCCGCGGCATATTCTGTTCTCGTTCGCATCGCTCTGCGTATTCTACAAGGGCAGGCGCGGCGAACAGGACATCGCGCTCGCTGACGATCAGAAGTATCTTGACTTCTGGAAAGAGCTGTGGACAAAGACCGATTACACCGACGTCGCGAAAACCGTTATGTCGAGAACAGATATATGGGAGCAGGACCTTGCGGCGGACGACGACAACGTCGCGGTAGTCGCGGGCTATATCGAGAGCATAGTAAAGAATGGTGAGAGAGCCGCATTAAAGGCTTTTCTGGGTGAATGATATGAAGAAAACCATTGTTATAACTCCGGACGATTCCGTAGGAGTGGCGCTCGCTCCGCTAAAAAAGGGCGAGAAATACGAGGGTGTAACGCTCACGGGAAATATTGAAAAGGGTCACAAGTTCGCGCTGAAAAACATCAAGAGCGGCGAAAAGGTTATAAAATACGGTGAGGTTATCGGTCGGGCGACCGCCGATATCGCGCCCGGCGAGCATATCCACTCCCACAACATGGCGACCAATCTCGAGGGCACGCTCGAGTACTCCTACAACAAAAAGGAGATCGTGCCTGCGGCAGAGGCAAAGAGCCGCAAGGTAATGGTGTACGAGCGCAAAAACGGCGAGGTCGGCATACGCAACGAGCTGTGGGTAATCCCGACGGTCGGCTGCGTGAACGCACAGGCTCGCGCTATCGCGGCGGAGTTTTTGAAACGCCATCCTAACTTGGAGGGCATTGACGGAGTGTTCGCGTATACGCACCCATACGGCTGCTCGCAGATAGGCGAGGATCATGAGCGCACGCGCACCATTCTCCAGAGAATGGTAAAGCACCCCAACAGCGGCGGCGTGCTGGTGCTCGGTCTCGGCTGCGAGAATAACCGCATGGATGTGTTCAAGGAGACGCTTGGCGACTACGACGTGGAGCGCACCGAGTTCCTTATCGCGCAGGATGTCGAGGACGAGCTGACGGCGGGCGTTGAGCTGCTCGAAAAGCTCTACGCAAAGATAAAGGACGACAGGCGCGTCGAAAAGGATATTTCCTGTCTGAAGGTGGGCTTGAAGTGCGGCGGCTCGGACGGTTTGTCTGGCATTACCGCAAATCCGCTTGTCGGAAGATTTTCGGATTATATCGCGACGGTCGGCGGCACGACGGTGCTCACCGAGGTTCCCGAGATGTTCGGCGCGGAGCAGCTTCTTATGGACAGGGCAAAGGACGACGAGACGTTCGGCAAGATCGTCAAGCTCGTCAACGGTTTCAAGGAGTACTATCAGAAGCACGACCAGCCCGTCTATGAAAACCCCTCGCCCGGAAACAAGGCGGGCGGTATAACCACTCTCGAGGACAAATCCCTTGGCTGCACCCAGAAATCGGGAACGCGCGAGGTCTGCGACGTGCTGTTCGACGGTGACGCACTGACGGCACACGGGCTTAATCTGCTGAACGGTCCGGGCAACGATATGGTTGCCGTGACCAATCTCGCGAGCGCGGGCTGCCACATGGTGCTGTTCACGACGGGCAGAGGAACGCCGTTCGGAGGGTTCGTTCCCACGATAAAGATCGCAACGAATACCGATCTCGCAAATCGCAAGAAGAACTGGATCGACTTCGACGCGGGCGGAATTGCGGCGGGCGACAGCTTTGAGAGCAAGCTCGAGCAGCTTATCGACCTCGTAGTCGAAACCGCAAACGGCAAGCAGACCGTAAACGAGCGCTACGGAGCGCGCGATATCGCGATATTCAAGACGGGTGTTACTCTTTAAGCGGCTTACCGAAACAGTAAAGCATTTATTTGTTATATTACCTCAAAAACAATTTCAGAAAGGCGGCAGGTCGTCATGAGTAAAAAGGGGATCGCTTTAATTCTGTTCGGAATACTGGTCTCGTTAGGTGGGTTTGCCCAATTGATATTCTGTTGGGCGATCGGTTTAGCGATAGGACTGGTGGGGTTGCTGCTTGTCCTTTTGGATAAAAGCGGAAAAAATTCTTGAAAAACATTGGTTGGAATTTACAAGCCGTTGCGGTTTAGCGGCGGCTTGAATTATACGTTAGGAGATTTACAGCTATGAAGAAATTTATGGATAAGGACTTCGTCCTTAAAAATCAGACAGCCGTAACGCTGTACGAAAATTACGCAAAGGATATGCCTATTTTCGACTTTCACTGCCACCTCCCTATCGAGGAGATTTACAACGACAGAAAGTTCGCGAATATCACCGAGTGCTGGCTCGGCGGCGATCACTACAAGTGGCGTTTAATGCGCGAAATGGGCGTTGATGAAAGCTATATCACGGGCGACAAGGACGACTTCGAGAAGTTTATGAAATACGCCGAGGTTATGCCCTACGCTATCGGAAACCCGATATACCACTGGACGCATCTGGAGCTTCAGCGTTATTTTGACATCAACGATACGCTTTCGCCCAAGACCGCGAAGGAGATCTTCGACAAGTGCAACGAGAAGCTGCAAACGCTTACGGCGCGCACGCTCATCAAGAACAGCAACGTTAAGAAGCTCTTCACGACCGACGATCCTATCGACGATCTGCACTTCCACAAGCTGCTGAAAGAAGACAAAACGTTCGACGTTGAGGTTGCGCCCGCGTTCCGTCCCGACAAGGCGATAAATATCGAGCTGCCGACCTACGTTCCATATATCGCGAAGCTCGCGGACGCTGCCGACGTAAGAATTGACGGTATCGACAGCCTTTGCGAGGCACTCACGAAGCGTATCGAGTTCTTTGACAGCGTGGGCTGCGTATGCTCCGACCACGCGCTGGACGTTGTAATGTTCGCGCCCGCAGAAAAGGAACAGGTCGACAAGATCGTCAAGAAAGCGCTCGGCGGCGACGACCTTACGCCTCTCGAGATCGAGCAGTACAAGGGCTACGTTCTCGTTCACCTTGGCAAGCAGTACGCTCGTCTGCACTGGGTACAGCAGTACCACATCGGCGCTCTCCGCAACAACTCCAGACGTTACATGGGTCTGCTCGGTCCCGATACGGGCTTTGACGCTATCGAGGATCAAACATTCGCGAAGAAGCTGTCTATGCTGCTTGACACTCTCGACAGCACCGATGAGCTTCCCAAAACCATTCTGTACTGCCTGAACCCGCGCGACAACGAGGTTCTGGCGACGATCAGAAACTGCTTCCAACAGAGCGGCACCTGCGCAAAAATTCAGTTCGGCTCGGCTTGGTGGTTCAATGATCAGAAGGACGGCATGGAAAAGCAGCTTACGGCGCTTTCGCAGCTCGGACTTGTCAGCAAGTTCGTGGGAATGCTCACCGACAGCCGCAGTTTCCTTTCGTATACGCGTCACGAGTATTTCAGGCGCATACTCTGCAATATGTTCGGTACGCTCATCGAGGAGGGCGAGTACCCCGATGACGTTGAGTTTGTCGGTGAAATCGTCAGGGATGTTTGCTACAATAACGCAATAAAGTACTTCTCCAAGTAAGTCAATGTAAGACAGCCCCCGTCAATGAAAATTGGCGGGGTTTTTATTTGTCGAACGTTCCATGGCAGTTTGCTATTGACTTTACAGCAAAAATGCTATATAATAATAGAGTAAGTCCTCGAATCGGGCTTGCTTGGAGGGGCATAATGCAGAAAATTCTCGGATACATACGCCGCGCCTGTCAAGAGTTTGACCTGATAGAGGACGGCGATAAAATAGCAGTCGGCGTGTCGGGCGGCAAGGACAGTCTGGTGCTGCTGGCGGGGCTGGCGAAAATGCGCAGGTTCTACGAAAAAAAGTATGATATTGTCGCGATAACTCTCGACCCGCGTTTCGACGGCGCTGAGACCGACTATTCGCCCGTGGAGCAGCTGTGCAGAGAGCTTGGCGTTGAGTTCCGCCTGATAAGAACGGACATAGGCGAGATAGTTTTCGATATCCGCAAAGAGCCGAACCCGTGCTCGTTGTGCGCGAAAATGCGACGTGGCGCGCTGCATGACGCGGCGAAGTCGTTCGGGTGCAATAAAATCGCGCTTGGTCACAACAACGACGACGCGATCGAAACGTTTATGATGAACCTGTTCAATGAGGGGAGGATAGGCTGTTTCGCGCCGATATCGTATCTCTCGCGAAAGGACATCACGCTGATACGTCCGTTGGTGCTCGCGCCCGAAAGCGCGGTGATATCCTGTGCGCGGAGAAATAATTTTGAAATCGTAAAGTCAAAATGCCCAGCCGACAAAACTACCGCGCGCCAGTCCACAAAGGAGTTTCTCGCAAAACTGGAGCACGATAACAGAGGCGTAAAGATGCGCATATTCGGCGCAATGCGCCGCGCGGGGATAGACCGCTGGGGATATCGCGGAGAATAGGTCTTGTCGATTTTATAGGAGTTAAGTATGGGGAAAAAAATCAAATTGAGCAATAAAAATGTGTCCGAAAAAAGTGCGGAAAAGGAGGGATTTTTCTTTTTTGTACGCGATCAAGGCACGGGTGCGGCACGCGTCGCGGTCATAATTTTAAAGGTTCTGGAGCTGATAATGACGACGATATTCGGGCTGTGCCTCGGAATATTCGGGCCGCTGGCGATACGCGCAATGGACGACCCGGAAATATCGGGCGACCCGTCGTCGATTTATTGGCTGATAACTTCGGCGCTGTATATTATCGGGTTGTTTATTCTGATGCTTGGACATTCAAAGACGGCAACGGCGGTACACCTTATCGCTTCCGCGGGAACGTTTGTAACTTACTCGGCGTATCAGCAGATGTTCCGTGACGTGGATACGACAAAGGGACCGACGGCGCTGTATATGCCGTGCCTGTTTATCACGGTAATCACTATCGTTATAATGCTGTTGATAAATCTTCCGAAGTGGATAGACAAACGCGTACAAAAGGCAAACGAGCAAGCTCCGTCGATACTTGACGACAAGCGCTGAGGTAATTCATGACCGAACTTTTAACTAAATTGTTTATTAAAAACGGCGGTGCCGATACTCCCGCCGTGCGCTCCGCTTACGGGAAAATGGCGGGAAAGGTCGGGATATTCTGCAATATCCTGTTGTGTGCGGGGAAATTTTTTGTCGGGATAATTTCGGGCAGCGTGTCCGTTACCGCAGACGCTGTGAACAACCTCTCCGACGCGTCTTCAAGCCTGATAAGCCTTATCGGCTTTAAGCTGTCCGAGCGCTCGGCGGACGCGGAGCACCCTTACGGTCACGGCCGCTATGAGTATCTTGCGGGATTTATCGTCGCGGCGCTGATAATGGTGATCGGCGGTCAGCTTCTGCGCGACAGCATAATGAAGATCGTCGAGCCGAGCGAGGTGGAATTCGGCATCATACCGCTCGCGGTTCTTGTTCTATCGATACTTGTTAAGCTCTGGCTTATGACGTTCAACAAAAAGATCGGTAGGAGGATAAGCTCGGAAACGCTTATTGCCGCCGCAGCCGACAGCCGTAACGACGTGATCTCCACAACGGCGGTGCTTGCCGCGCTGATTATCTCGCATTTCTGCTCCGTGGAGCTGGACGGAATTATGGGCGCGGCGGTCGCGGTGTTTATACTGTACAGCGGCATAGGACTGGTAAAGGACGCGCTTGATCCGCTCCTCGGCAAAGCGCCGAGCGCGGAGCTGGTCGAGGAGATACGCTCCAAAATTCTCGCCTACGACGGTATTCTGGGAACTCACGACCTTATGATACACGACTACGGTCCGGGGCGGCAATTCGCCTCGGTGCATGTTGAGGTTCCCGCGGAGATGTCGCTTATGGAATGTCACGATTTGATTGACGGCATAGAGCGTGATTTTCTCCGCGATGGCATGAATATGTTGGTTCACCCCGATCCCGTAGTTTCGGACGACTCCGATATCGGGCAGATAAACGCCGAGCTGAACAAGATCGTTACAAGCATTGACGAACGTATTTCGGTGCATGACGTTCGCGTCGTACAGTGCTCCGACGCGCAGAAGGTGATATTCGACTGCGTTCTCCCGTCCGACAGCGGTCTCGAAGAAACGGCGCTCACAGAGGAGATCACGAGGTTTTTAAGGGTCGCTCACCCCGGCTGCCAATGCGTAATAACATTTGACAGCGGATATGCAAGTATTCCGAAATCCATTGATAATGAAGCAGACTAGGCGCTGCGCCGGGTGTAATAACGCTGCGCTTGGTTTATTGTTTTTTCTGGTGCTCGCCTTTGTTTCTTTAAATTATTGTGTTGCTGCACGGGGCGTTTGAGGTCATTGTGTGCTGTGTAAATTAAATTTTGTTGTCACCTGTGGTTTCGTTTATTTTTTTTGTGTTGACGCGCTGTTGCGAGAGGAAACCCGTAGGGGAGGAGGAACTCCGCACTTTTGTCAGATTTTGTTGTTAGGGTCAACGAAGTTGATTCGCCCTCCCCGAAGGGTGTCCTTCCGCGACCGTGAGATGACAAAAAAACGAAACCGCAACAAGACGACATTTCAAGAAAAACTCATATCAAACGCAGCGTTACCAACACAAACTGAAAGGAATATTCGATTATGAAAACAATTATTAACGAAAGCCAAAAGGGATTACTGTTTCAAAACGGCGTTCTGCTGAAGATCATTGGCGCGGGCAAATACTTAACATTTGGCGGCAAGACGATCGAGGTGCTTCCGCTCGACAAGGAGATCGCGCCGTCGGGGTGTCCGCTGCAAAAGCTCCTTGACTGCCCCGGGGCAAAAGGTCTTACTACCGAGGTCACGGTAAAGAACGGTGAGGTTTGTCTGCACTATGTCGACGGCTGTTTCGAGGACGTTCTGACGGCGGGGCGGCATGCGTTCTGGAGCGAGCGCGGCGAGCATGAATTTAACGTATATTCGACTGCCGAGCCGAAGATAGTTGACGTTCCCGCGACAGTGCTTGCGCGGCTTGGAGCGGCATACGTCACCGAAATAAACGTTTCCGCGCAGAATAAGGCTGTCGTGAGCTATAACGGAAAGACCGCTGAGTATCTTGACGAGGGCCGTTATTTCTATTGGAACGGCGCGGTCAAGGTCGCGGCGCGTATTTACGATATGCGCGTGCAGACGCTCTCGATAAGCGGTCAGGAGATACTCACCAAGGATAAAGTTGGCGTTCGGGTAAACTTTACCGCAAACTGGAGGATCGCCGATCACAAGAAGCTCGCCGAGGAGTACGGCGATTTTGATGTCGTTCTGTATACCGCGGCGCAGCTCGCACTACGTGATTATCTGGGCGTGAAAACAATGGACGAGCTACTCGCCGACCGCGAAAATATCGGAGCGGAAATTCTCGGGGAGCTGAAAAGCCGCACGTCCGAAATGTACATTGAGATACTCTCCGCAGGAATTAAGGACGTTATACTGCCAGGTGAGATCACCGCGATAATGAACTCCGTACTCGCTGCCGAAAAGCGCGCGCAAGCGAACGTCATCACGCGCCGTGAGGAGGTGGCGTCCACGCGCAGTCTGCTCAACACAGCAAAGCTTATGGACGAAAACGCAACGCTAAGGCGGCTGAAAGAGTTAGAATATATTGAAAAAATATGCGCGAATGTCGGCGAAATAACGGTAGACGCGCGCAGCAGCCTTCTGTCGCAGTTGGCGCGGATGATCGGCGGCAAGGAAGAGCAATAACCGATTTTGCCTCAAAAATATGAGGCAAAATTTTTTTGAGAATTTCTGAAAAAGATATTGACAAATAATTGTATATCTAGTATAATGTATATATAAAAGATATACATTATAAACAGGAGAAAATATTATGAAGCTGCAAACTGTTTTTTCGGGAACGCATTTTACGGACGGAGCAAAACAGGCGAAATTTCAGCCGCCGTGGCCTGTGCAGATAATTATGTTCGTACTGGTGTTTTCGATAGTCCAGATACCTCAAAGTATCGCAATTTATGTCGCGATCTTCGTGAAACTGTTTTCATTTCAGCCTGCGCCCGACGCGGAGCAGATATCCGCTCTTATAATGCAGTGGAGCATGAACCCGACAGCTGAAATTATGATAACGCAGTTGCTCTCGACGATATTTCCCGCCGTGCTGTGTGTGATCTACTGCCGTTTTATCGAGCGCCGCAGCCTTAACAGCATGGGATTTATTAAAAAGGGCTCTGCCGTAAAATACCTTATCGGAATTATTGCGGGGTTTGCGATGTTCTCCTTGACGCTGCTGATATCCCTTGCTTTCGGCGCGGCAAAATATGTCGGAACGTCTCTTGACAACGGTTTGTTTTTTGTGCTGATGTGCGTAGGCTGGCTCATTCAGGGCGCGGAGGAGGAAATACTCTGCCGTGGTTTCTTTATGCCGTCGCTGTCACAAAGGCTGCCGCTGTGGGCGGCGGTGCTGATAAGCTCCTTGTTCTTCTCGCTTATGCATATAATGAATGCGGGATTTAACTTTATCGTTCTCATAAACCTCACTCTGACGGGAATTATGTTTGCGCTGCTGGCGCTCCGCTTTGACAGCTTGTTCGTATGCTGTGCGGCGCATTCGATATGGAATCTGGTTCAGGGTAATTTCTACGGACTTCCCGTAAGCGGAATGGACGCGGGCGGCTCGGTGTTCAGATTTGAGCTTGCGGAGAATATGGAGCTTTGGACGGGAGGAACGTTCGGTCTGGAGGGCAGCCTTTCCGAAACGATAGTAATGATTGTCATGATAGCGGCTCTGACTTTCATTCCGAAAAAAGACAAAAACGCTCAAATTTCGGCTTGACAAAGTCTTGAAACAGTGCTATAATTTATTTAAAAATCAGAAAGGAGTTTTTGACATGAAGAAGTATGAATGCCCTTGCGGCTACGTCTATGACGAGGCTGTCGGCGATCCCGACAACGGTATCGCGGCTGGAACAAAGTTCGAGGATCTCCCCGACGACTGGACCTGTCCGACCTGCGGTCTTGGCAAGGACGCGTTTACCGAGGTATAACACATGAGCGCTGCCGCGTATAGGCAGCGTCTTTTGTTTTTCGGCAAATTAAGGCAACATCGCACAAAGACAGCCTTGCGGCTTTGTACGCATGTTGCCTGCATTTTTTTGTCATTTTTGCCCCCCCTTAAACGCATTATGCGCTTTGTACAAAACGCTACGTTGGTATTACTGCGTCGTTTTTGGCAATCTGACTGCGTAATCTGTACACGATCTTTGTGCGGTGTTGCCTTAACTCGTTTCAGCCGCAGCCTAAGTATAAAGAAGCCCGTTTTGCGGATAATACCTTTATCGGAAAAAAACGCAAAGGAGTTGTTTTTATGTCAAAATACGGAAAGTCTATCGTGCTTGCCGCGTCGCTGCTGCTTACGGCGCAAACCTTAACGCTCGCCAACGCCTCGGCGGACGCAGTGTGCTTTGTGCTGCGTGAATACGAGGGAAAGATCGCGCTTATGGAGGAGGGCTGCGACGAGCCGCTTGCCGTGTACAAGACCCCGATAAGCTCGCTCTACCCCGCCGATGCCGAGCTTCTCAAGGAGGGAATACGTTTGAAAAACCGCGCCGAGGTTTCGCGTCTGGTTGAGGATCTGAGTTTGGAATAGACTGTAAACCACATTCGGATATATTAACAAAAGTTAATACTCGTTAGCTAAAATATCAGCGAAACCGTCCAATCAGTTGCTCAATTTGTTTAAATAGTAGAAAAACCGCCCCAACGCAACAATTATGCGGCAGGTTGACCCTTATGTCTCAGCTTGTCACCGTTTGCCCATTGAAAAAAGTTGTCGGGGCGGTTATAATATTTAATGTAGTCTATTGAAACGCAATTAAAAGGGGCGGTATTGTGAACGAAAAATCCCCGATAAAGCAAACGCCGTGGGGCAGTTTTTTTCAGGTGCTAATCACATGGACGGTGTATTTTCTGTTTCGTCCAAAGGTAATATACGCGGACAAAACGCTCAAGAAGCGGCTGAAAGGTATGCCGTGCGTTTTCGTCGGCAACCATACGCACCACTTTGACGGAGCGTTTGCGCCCGCAGTGCTGTGGCGCTACAAGCCGTACATTCTCGTCAAGAAACAGTGGTACGAGAAGAAGCGCACGGGCAAAATGATTTCGTGGTGCAGAAGCATTCCAATAAATCTTGACGAGGCGGACGGTTCTTGGTACGCGGCGGCTGAAGCGGTCGTCGACAACGGCGGCACGCTAATGATATTCCCCGAGGGAGGACTTTCGCGCGATGGCGAGATACACGAATTTAAGCCCGGAGCGGCGCTGCTCTCGGCCAAAAAGGGCGTGCCTATCGTGCCGTGCGCGGTTTACGGAACGTATTCGCCCGTATTCGGAATGAGACAGAAGCTGCTCGTCGGAGAGCCTATCGAGAGCGCTTGCCCCGAGAATATGCGGCACAGCAAATACGCGCGGCAGCTTATCGCCGAAGCGGAAAAGGCGGTTCGCGGATTGTACGCTCAAATGGTCGAGCGTTACGGCGACTGCGGTCAATATCATTAAGTAATGGCTTAGAACCTGTCCGCATAGCCGCTCAACGTCCGTCTTGCGGCAAATTTTGCGCATAACTTCGTTTTTTCTTGACGTACATACAATACGACTGCGGAAATTTGCTTTGCAATCAGCGTTTTGCGTAGCATAATGCGTGCATTTCGGGCTATGCGGACAGGTTCTTATAACCAAAATTCATATTTATCAAAGGAGAAATTACAATGGCTAATCAGGAAATTTGCGAGAAGATCAAGGGTATGCTGGTGGAAAATCTGAGAATCCCCGAGGACGAGCTTGAGTTTGATTCGGAGCTTTTCGGCGACGATATCGGGCTGGATTCCATTGACTCTATTGAGATAATCGCGGGTATCGACAGCCTTTTTGGCGTGCAGATGACGGGCGCGGCAAGAGAGAACTTCCGGACTATCGAGACGCTTGCAAAGTATGTTGAGGAGCATCAGGGTGAGTGATATGAGCGATAACAGAAGAGTTGTTGTTACGGGTCTGGGGCTTGTATGCGCGCTCGGCGAAAATACCGAGCAGTGTTGGAGCGCGGCGGTGAACGGCGTGACGGGTATCCGTGAGGTAAAGTCCGTCAACACCGATGGCTGCTACGCGAACGTGGGCGCGGAGGTTCTGGCCGCTTCAAAGGATTTGTCGGATGAGGACTACGACCGCTCATCGCTGCTGTGCATTAAGGCGGCTGGAGAGGCGCTCGCAGATTCGGGGTACGAGATAACCGAGGAGAACTCCGACCGCATTGGCGTTATCGTCGGCAACTGCGTCGGCGGCGCGGCGAGTATCGACAAGTATTTCACCGACGAGCTGAAAAACGGCGGCGGCAATAAAGCCGATATCCTGAAAATGCCCGCGGCGGCCATCGCGAACAATGTCGCTATGCATTTCGGGCTGAACGGCACTACCGCGAATATCGTAAACGCCTGCGCGGCGGGAACTATCTCGCTTTCCTACGCGGCTGACCTTATCCGCGCGGGAAAGGCGGACGCGTTTGTCGCAGGCGGCTCGGACAGCTTTTCGTCGCTTGCGTTCGCGGGATTTCACGCTTTGCACGCGCTTGACGAGAACTCCTGTTCGCCGTTTAACCGTTCGAGCGGCATTACGCTCGGCGAGGGCGCGGGTGTTCTTATAATCGAGAGCTACGAGCACGCAAAGGCTCGCGGCGCGAAGATATACTGCGAGGTGCTGGGCAGCGGAGTTTCTTCCGACGCACACCACATAACCGCTCCCGACCCCGAGGGCAAGGGGCAGATGCTCGCGATAAAACGGGCGATTGCCAATTCGGGGCTTACGCCGGACGATATCGACTACATCAACGCGCACGGCACAGGCACGGCGAAGAACGACGAGGCAGAGTTTTTGTCGCTGCACACTCTCTTCGACGGGAATGACCATTTGTCCGTAAGCTCCACTAAGTCTATGACGGGACACTGTCTGGGCGCGGCGGGGTCTATCGAGGCGGTATTGACTGTCAAGGCAGTCTGTGGGAATACCGTGCCGCCGACTATCGGCTATACTGATGAGAACCTCGAAACGCTGAAAGAAAAGGCGGGCGCTATCGACTTTGTGCCGAATACCAAGCGTGAAAAAAATATCAATTACGCGGCTTCCAACTCGTTCGCGTTTGGCGGCAACAACGCGTCTATCGTATTCGCGAAAGAGCCGCGCGAAATTCCCGACCGCACCAACAAGGACAGAATTTTCATTACGGGCATCGGCGAGCTTTTGGGGAATCCGAAGTGCGAGATAATTTCGGACGACTACAAAGAACACGGCATTAAAATGGCGTTTTACCGCAAGCTCGACCGTTTTTCGCAGCTGCAGCTCATAAGCGGAATGAGAGCGCTTGCGGACGCGGGTATTACGGTCTCTGAGGAGAACGAAAAGGATATCGGTATAGTAGTGGGAACAGCGGACGGTCCTATGACCGAAATTGTCGGTTTTCAGAAGAACGTTATCGAGAACGGCACGGCTAACGGCTCGGCGTTTTCGTTCCCAAATACCGTGTACAACGCGGCGGGCGGTTATTTCAGCATTTTCGCGGGAATAAAGGGTTACAACGTCACCAATGCGAACAGCATTCAGGCGGGCTTGCAGAGCCTTTGTTACGCCGCCGATGTTATCAGGAACGGCGACGAAAAAATTATGGTAGCCTCGGGTACAGACGAAAACACTGATGTTACCGAATATCTGTACGGCAAACTGGGGTTGTTTGGCGGAATGCTCGGAGAAGGCTCGGTTTCGGTAATTCTGGAAAACGAAAACAGCGCGGACGAGCGCGGCGCAAAAAAATATGCGGAACTTGCGGGCTGGGCGACTGCGCATAAGTCCGTCGAGTTCGGTACGCTGAAAGGCTCGGAGAGCGCTCTTAAAACGGCGATGGAGGAAGCGTGCGCGGCGGCGGGCGTTTCGGTCAAGGATATTGACCTCGTGTGCGGCTTCGCGAACGGCAACAAAACCGTTGACGAAATCGAAAAGAACGTTTGCGCGGAATTGTTCGGCAGCGTTCCCGTGGTGCAGCTTAAGCGGGATATAGGCGAATCGAGAGCAGCGGCAAGCGCCAAACAGGCAGCGTATGCGGCTAAGATGATCGCCGAGAACGAATACAGGTGCGCTTTGGCGGCTTCATTCGGTGTAGGCGGACAATATTCGGCTGTTGTTCTGAAGAAAGCGGAGTGAGGTGACGTTATGGTTGCATTGGTTACGGGAGGTTCACGAGGAATAGGCAGAGCTTGCGCGGTAAAGCTCGCGGAGTGCGGCTACGACATTGCCGTTAACTACAACTCCAATGAAGCGAAAGCTGCGGAGGTGGTCACCGAGATAGAAAAGCTCGGACGAAAAGCTGTTGCGTTTAAGGCGGACACCTCCGACTTAAAGGCGGTTCAGGGTATGTTCCGCGGGGTGCAGAAGGAGTTCGGACAGCTTGACGTGCTTGTCAACAACGCGGGTGTTGTCGACGACGCGTATCTGCTGATGATAAACGAGGACTCGCTGTCGCGCAGTCTCGATATAAACATAAAGGGCTACTTCCACTGCGCGCAGCAGGCGGCGCTCAAAATGATGAGTAAAAAGCGCGGAAAGATAATCAATATCTCCTCCGTAAGCTCGGTGCTGGCGGTGGAGGGTCAGGGCGTTTACTCGGCGACCAAGGGCGCAGTGAACTCCATGACCGCGACGCTCGCAAAGGAGCTTGCTCCGCGCGGCATAACCGTAAACGCGGTCGCGCCCGGCTTTATTGAAACGGAAATGATTGACGCTATCCCCGAGGACAAAAAGGAAGCCTACATAAAGGCGATACCAATGGGGAAATTCGGCAGCGCGGCGGACGTGGCGAATATGGTCGCGGCGCTCTGCTCGGAGGCGTTCGACTACGTTACGGGGCAAGTCGTAGTGCTTGACGGAGGGCTCAGCTTATGATGAATTTGCTCGAGATAAACAAGCGCATTAAGCAGCGTCCGCCGTTTCAGATGATAGAGCGTGTTGTCGAGCTTGAACCGAACGTTTCCGCAAAGGGCATTAAAAACGTTTCGGTGAACGAACCGTATTTTATCGGGCACTTCCCCGAAGCGCCGATAATGCCGGGTGTGCTGCTTATTGAATGCGCGGCGCAGCTTTGCAGTCTGGTGATAGCGCCCGACGGCGCTGCCGACGACGAAGGCAAGCTGTACGTTCTCTTAAAGGTCAAGGACTTCAAGTTTCTGAAGCCCGTTATCCCGGGCGATACGCTCACGATAGATGTGAAATGCACGATGTCGGGCGCAGGTGCGTATGAGTTTTCGGCGGTGATCTCGGCGGACGGCACGGTAAAGGCTAAAGGAAGTATGCTGTTTACCTCAATGGATAGAAGTGCGGTGTATGATTGAAAATGACGAAGATTGATTTTACGGCTTCGATAGTGACGGGCGGGAGCATTCTGCGCGCGCGTATCGAGAACGCGGCGGTGAATTACGGCGAGGGCAGCCGAGGCTATTTCGAGGACATCCTCTCGAAGCGCGGGAACGCGTTTTGCGACTCGGCGTGCGGGTTTCTGCTGTTGGATAATCTGCTGCAAAAGAACAGAATAAACCGCGCGGAGCTGAACATAACGCTAGACGGGCGCGGTCGTCCGCGTGTTGACCGCGACGATCTGGATTTCAGCATATCGCACAGCGAGGGCTGCGCGGCGTGCGTTATCGAGATAGGAGAAGGCGCGAATATCGGCGTTGACGTTCAGCGCGAACGTCCGTATTCGGCGGAGAAAACGGACGAGCTTGCAAAGGCGTTTATGACCGAGAGCGAGCTTGCGGAGTTCTGCAGTTCCGCGCACAAGCCAGCCGAGTTTTTCACCGCGTGGACAAGGCGCGAATCCTATGTCAAGCGCATAGGCTCGGATATTTTCGACAATCTGAAATGCGCCTACCTGAACGGCGAGAGTTTCCGCGAGGGCGTGATCACCGTCTGCGGGAGACGGTACTATTACAGTATAAACGCGCGCCGCGAGGTCCTGTTCCCCGAAGAAGAGGAGATCGATGGCGGAGCGCAGCCTGTAAAATAAGGAGAACAAATGAAAGTTTTGGTATTGAACGGCAGCCCGAAATCGGAGCGCTCCAATACGCTCAACATCACTAAAGCGTTTGTGAGCGGCTTTCCCGAGGGCACGGAGGTCGAGTACGTAAACCTGTACAAGCTGAACATAAAGCCGTGCGTTGGCTGCTTTTCCTGTTGGAGCAAAACGCAGGGGAAGTGCGTGATACAGGACGATATGCAGGAGCTCTACGGCAAGATTGAGGCGGCGGATATTATTATTGAGAGCTTTCCGCTGTACTTTTTCGGAATGCCGAGCCAGCTTAAGGCAATGACGGACAGATGTCTGCCGTTTATGCTGCCGTATATGGGGAATCTTGTCGAAGACAAAAACGCGTCGTTCCACGAGCTGCGCGACGAAAGTATGCACGGAAAGCGCCTTGTAGTTATCACGACTTGCGGCTACGTCGACGCGAAGCCCATGTACCCCGCGCTGCTCAAGGAGTACGACCTTATCTGCGGCGACGGTCACTACACGGCGATAATGTGTCCCGAGGGCGAGCTGTTTATCGCGGAAAAGGCGAAACGCCAGCGCGAGGGTTATCTCGCGGACGTGAAAAAGGCGGGCGCGGAGTTTGCGGAAAACAGAAAGCTCTCCCCTGAAACAATGGAGCGCATTTTAAAGCCGATACTTTCGCCGCAAGGGTTTGAGGCGATAACGCTGGCGCACTGGAAATTAAAATCCGAATAATTAAAGCCCGAGTTTTCCGCTCGGGCTTTGCTTGTAAAAAAAGTTTTTATTTCTTTGCGCTGTCAAAATCGTGTTTGCGTATCTCAGTGCGGCGTATCTTGCCGCTGACCGTCTTGGGCAGCTCGTCCACGAACTCCACCACGCGCGGATATTTGTACGGTGCGGTGTTGCGCTTGACGTGGTTCTGTATCTCCACTTTAAGCTCCTCGCTCGGCTCGTAGCCTTTCGCGAGGACTATCGTCGCCTTAACGACCTCGCCGCGGATAGGGTGCGGCGCTCCTGTCACGGCGCATTCCAGCACTGCGGGGTGCGTCACCAGAACGCTCTCGACCTCGAACGGACCTATACGGTAGCCGCTGGATTTGATAACGTCATCATTGCGCCCGACATACCAGTAATAGCCGTCCTCGTCGCGCTTGGCGGTGTCGCCCGTATGATAATAGCCGTCATACCACACCTTGTCGGTAAGCTCCTTGCTCTTGTAGTAACCTCGGAAAAGTCCCGGAGTCTTGCAGTATTCGCCCTTGACGACTATCTCGCCGACTACTCCCGGCGGCACGGAGTTGCCCTCGCTGTCCACGAGATCAACCTCATACAGCGGAGTGGGCTTGCCCATTGAACCGGGCTTAGGCTCCATTCCGATTATGTTTCCGATAAGACAGGTGGATTCCGACTGCCCGAAGCCCTCCATGAGCTTAAGCCCCGTGTACTCGTACCACTTGTTGAACACCTCCGCCGAGAGCGCCTCGCCCGCGATATTGCAGTATTTAAGGCTCGACAGGTCGTATTTCTCCAGACCCTCGGCGATGAAAAAGCGGAACATCGTAGGCGGCGCGCAGAGCGTGGTTATCTTATATTTCTCGATTATCCGCAGCATATTGTCGGGAATAAATTTGTCGAAATCGTACACGAAATTGCACGTGCCCATGGCGATCTGCCCGTAAATTTTGCCCCATGCGGCTTTAGCCCAGCCCGTGTCCGAAATGGTGAGATGTATTCCGTTCGGGTCGACCTTGTGCCAGTGCTTGGCGGTCTGTATCTGCGCGAGGGCGATCGTGTGGTCGTGCACCGCCATTTTCGGATAGCCCGTCGTTCCCGAGGTGAAGTACATCAGAAACAGCTCGTCCGCCTTGGTGTCGACGCGCTCCATTGCGTCGGGATATTTTTCGATTTCTTCATCAAAGTCTATCCAGCCGTCGCGGCAGCCGTTCACCATAAAGTTGCAGTCGATATCGTGGTCGGCAAGCTTCTCCGCTTCCTCTATATATTGCCCCACCTTGCCTGCGTGTGTGGCGATTACCGCCTTGACGTTCGCGGCATTAAAACGGTAGGTGAAGTCCTTGGGCGTGAGCAGATGTGTCGCAGGTATCGCGATCGCGCCGATCTTGATAAGCGCGTACAGGGCATACCAGAACTGATAGTGCCGTTTAAGAACGAGCATTACGCAGTCGCCCTTTTTGATGCCCATATCCATAAACATATTCGCCGCCTTGTTCGACAGCCTTGACAGGTCGCCGAACGTGAGCAGCTTTTCGTTGCCCTCCAGATCGACCCACCAGAGCGCGCGGCGGTCGGGTTCAAGCTCGGCGAACTTGTCGATTATATCGTAGCCGAAATTGAAGTTGTCGGGGTACTTTATCCCGAACTTTTTAAGGATACCGTCCTCTCCGTATTCCTCCGTGACGAAATTAAGATGATAGCTTTCAACATCCATTATTGCATCGGTTTCCTTTCTGCACATAATTCCCGGACAATGCCGCATACGGTAAGTATTACCGCATTAGTCCGCTAAATACTTTGTTTGTATAGATTTATTATATAACAATCACAAAAATTTGTCAAGGGAAATCATGTGATATTTTAGTGGAAATTAGAAACGGAAACAACTTGCACGGTTTATGTGCATTTTCCTCCCGCAGCGCGGAATTTGCAGCTTTCGCGCATATTGCAGTTTTCACAGCTCCTTTGTTGTTTATTGCCGACCTCGTTTTCGGACAGTCCGATGATACCGACAATGCTCTTCTGCGGCGTTATCATATTCGAGCCCGTGCAGCTTATGCCGATCTTTCGGGTCGCATCGGCGGCTGTTATCAGCAGCGGAGTGATTTCAAGCGGAAAATCCCCGTAACCCGCCGCATAGCACCACGTTGCGGAGTAATCATCCATTTCGGCGAGAATATCCCCGCGCGCCGACTCCAAGGTCTGCTCGGCGAGTACGCTTGCCAGAGCGTCCGCCGCCATTGCTTTTGCGCCGTCCTCGAGCTGAAGCCGTTTCAGCAGCCTGTCCGCGTTCGCAGAAAGCGTAGCCGCCGTGATCGCTGCCTTTGTGCAGCCGTCCAGATGCCGCGCAATATCATTCCCCGTTAACAGAAAACCGCACCCCGAAAGCTCAATCCCGCCCTCGGAGCGCGATATGTCAAATACTCTCCAGACAAAACGCGGCTTAGCCGCCGCGAGCAGCTCCGTCTCGCATTCGTCCATAAGCGCGCAAACGCGCTCGTCGGGTTCGCCGCGCCAGCCCATGTAGCGCAGCGCTAATGACCTGTCTATCATCTTATCACCTTGGAAACGCTCTCGCTGATCTTCCGTGCGACATACGGGTTGTTCATCGTGTACAGGTGAATACCGTCCGCTCCGTTCGCCGAGAGGTCGATTATCTGATCGATCGCGTAAGCGATACCCGCTTCGCGCATAGCGTCGGGATCGTCGCCGTAACGCGCTATAAGCCGCGTGAACTTCACGGGCAGCGACGCTCCGCACATAGTCACCATACGCTGTATCTGCTTTGCGTTGACGCACGGCATAATGCCCGCTTCAATCGGCACGTTTATGCCCGCCGCGCGCGCCTTTTCGAGGAATGCGTAGAAATGTTCGTTATCGAAAAACAACTGCGACACCAGATGAGACGCGCCCGCGTCGACCTTGTGCTTTAAATTCGCGATATCTTCGTCAAGCGAGGCAGCCTCAGCGTGACACTCGGGATAGCACGCGCCCGAAAAGCTAAGATCGCTTCGCTCTTTCATATACGCGATTAGGTCGGAGGCGTGGAGAAACTCCTTTTTCGGCTCGATATCGGGGTTTATGTCTCCGCGCAGCGCCAGCACGTTCTCTATGCCGTGCTCCTTAAACTCCCCAATAACGCGGTCGATATCGGCTTTCGTCGAATTTACGCAAGTCAGGTGTGCTATCGACTCGGTGCGGTATTTCTCCTTGATAATACTCACGATCTCGCGCGTGGAGCAGCCGGGCTGCGAGCCGCCCGCTCCGTATGTAACGCTGATAAAATCGGGCTTAAGATCGGTAAGCTCATCCAGCGTTTTGTAGACCGTTTCAATCGAGCCGTCCTTTTTGGGCGGGAAAATCTCAAACGAAAAAACGGTGTGACCATCCTTGAACAATTCGGGTATGCGCATACGCCACCTCCGTTAATTTGCGGCTTTAAGCTGCTTGAGCGCCTCCGCAAGCTGCGCGGGGCAGGAAGTGGGTTTTGCGCCGCAGCGTATTCCCGACAGACGCTCTATCACATCGTCTATCTTCATTCCCTTGACGAGCTTGGAAATTCCCTGTAAATTTCCGTTGCAGCCGCCTTCAACTTTAAGGTCGGTAATTATGCCGTCCTCTACTTCCAAAATCATCTTGCGCGAGCACACCCCGCGCGGCGTATATTCGTAAGTCATTTTTATCCTCCTTGATATTAAAAGGGCAAGTCTGTGCGTTTTGCCCGATGTTTACCGCTTATTTCTGTGAACGTACCCACTCGTCCGCGACTGCCTTGGCAACCGCGTCGGCAACGCTCTTGTCGAGCGCGGACGGGATAATATAATCCGCCGACAGCTTGTCGTCCGTAACCAGCGCCGCAATTGCGTGAGCCGCCGCAAGCTTCATTTCCTCGGTGATAGCCTTTGCGCGGACGGATAGCGCTCCCTTGAACACTCCCGGGAACACCAGCACGTTGTTTATCTGGTTCGGGTAGTCGCTGCGCCCTGTGCCGACGATATACGCGCCGCTTTCCTTGGCAAGCTCATAGGTTATCTCGGGATTGGGGTTCGCCATCGGGAACAGTACGGGCTTGTCCGCCATCGACTTCACCATATCGGGCGTTACCAGATTCGGCTTGGACACGCCGACGAACACGTCCGCGCCGCGCATTGCGTTCGCCAGACCGCCCTTTACGTTGTTCTTGTTGGTGATTTTTGAGATCTCGGCGTGCGCGGGATTTTTGTAGTTCTCGTCACGATTTATTATGCCGCCGATATCCACCATTATTAAATTTCCAATTCCCAATTTAAGTAAAAACTTGCCTATCGCGATACCTGCCGAGCCCGCTCCGTTGATAACGACGGTTATCTCGCCGAGCTTTTTGCCCGCCAGCTTTACCGCGTTCATCATCGCCGCGCCGACGACTATCGCCGTGCCGTGCTGGTCGTCGTGGAACACAGGAATATCAAGACGCTCTTTGAGCTTAGTCTCAATCTCGAAGCACCTTGGCGCGGAAATATCCTCAAGGTTTATGCCGCCGAAGCTGTCGGCAATAAGCTCTATCGTGCGGACTATCTCGTCGGGATCTTTGCTTTTCACGCATAAAGGGAACGCATCAACGCCGCCGAATTCCTTGAACAGACAGCACTTGCCTTCCATTACGGGCATACCCGCAAGTCCGCCGATGTCGCCCAGACCCAGCACAGCCGTGCCGTCCGTGATGACCGCGACGAGGTTGCTCCGCCGCGTGAGCTTGTACGACAGCTCGGGGTCTTTTGCAATTTCAAGACAAGGCTGCGCTACCCCGGGAGTGTACGCGAGCGACAAGTCCTCGCGCGTTTCTATCGGCGCGCGGGAAACGACCTCGATCTTCCCTTGCCATTCGTAATGCTTTTTCAGTGCTTGTTCTTTGATGTCCATTTTCCAAACCTCTTTTACATAGCCTTTATCTTGTGATTTAATATTTTGTCAAGCTCCTCTTCGGGTGTGGGATTGGAGCCTATCTGTATCGCGTAGTGATTGTAGAACCCGTGGAAGTCCGAGCCGCCCGTTGTGATAAGCCCGTACTGCTTTGAAAGCTCCGTCACCTGACTGCGGAACGCTTCGTCCGCGCTGGAATGCCACACCTCTGCGCCGTCGATAGCGCCCTCGGCAGCCAGTTCTTCAAGTAAATCCAAACTGTCGTAGACCCCGGGGTGTGCCATTACCGAAATTCCGCCGCTTGCCTTTATGAGCGTAGTCACGAAGCGCACGTCGGGGTAGAAGTCCGCCTCCTGTTGAACTTGCGCCGCGCACAGACCGTCCTTTGCGTCAAATATTTCCTCGTAAACGCTGCCGTACAGGTTGGTCGTGTAGCCGTAGTCCATAAGGGCATGCATTATATGACATTTGTAGATGGCCTTGCTTCCCGCGGAATACCGAAGTATGCTCTCCAGTGTGATGGGATATTTTTCCAGAACGCGCATGGCGATACTTTTTCCAAGCTTCATTCTGCCCTCTGAGGTGCGCAGACACAGCCCCTCGAGCCTGTCGGGCTTCTCGGGCATATAGCAGAGAATATGCACCTTTCTTTTGCGTGCGCTGTCAAATGCGGAAAACTCCGCGGCGGGAATGACCGTTACGTTGTAGCGCTTGCCCAATACCGCCGAGCGTGAGAGCGATGCCAGACTGTCGTGGTCGGTTATCGCAAGATAGCGAACGTTGTCCCTGTCAGCTTGCTTGATGATATCCGATATTCCGAGAGAACCGTCGGATATAGTAGTATGGCAGTGCAAATCGGCTTTCATAAGTCACCTCATATTTCACAATTTTCGGTTTTCTTTGACCTCAATTTTCAGCTAAATTGACGGAATAAAGTCTGTCCGCTTTATGTATATAACACACCGCTTAATATTATACCACAAATTGCGGGATTTTTCAAGTAGGGGACGAAAATTTCACCTTAATGACGCGTCGTTATTGACAAATCGCCGAAAATGTGATACAATATTATAAAAGCAATTACCGCTCGGGAGAAATTTTCGGGCGGGCTTTGCGCGTTTCAATTAAGGAAAGGTTATGGAAATGTCTGTTTTTGATATATTCAAGCAGCTTGAAAGCGGCAGAACGCCCGAGCCGTCGGGTGCGGCGGAATACATCATCTGCGGGCTGGGAAATCCCGGTACGCAGTACGAGAACACTCGCCACAATATCGGTTTTATGACGGTCGATACACTTTGCGAAAAGTATAAATTATCCTGTAAAAAGGTGAGGTTCAAGTCGCTGACGTGCGACGCGGTGATCGGCGGCAGACGCTGCCTGGTAATGAAGCCGACAACCTTTATGAACAACAGCGGCGAGGCGGTCACTGAGGCGATGAGCTTCTACAAGATACCGCCCGAGCGCACTTTTATCGTGTTCGACGATATTTCGCTCGAACCGGGGCGGCTGCGTATTCGGCGCAAGGGCAGCGACGGCGGTCACAACGGAATAAAGAGCATTATATACCTGTCCGGCAGCGACGCGTTTCCGAGGATAAAAATGGGCGTGGGTGCAAAGCCGCACCCCGACTACAAGCTTGCCGACTGGGTTCTCGGTCATTTTAAGAAAGAGGACGGCGAGAAGCTGGAGCATTGCTTTCAGAACGCTGTCGCCTGTCTTGAACTTATGGTTCAGGGGAAAACGGACGAGGCTATGAATAAATACAATTCGTGAGGCGTCTATGAGCGGTAAGGTGATCTCGGAGGTCGATTTTACACAGAAATTCACAAATGAATTCGGCTGTGTATGCAACGAAATTTTATTTACCTCGGCGAACGGCAATCAGCTGCGTTTAACGCTTTTCGACGTGAAAGCGCTGAATGCGGACAATTTCGACAAGGAATATTATAAGGCTGCCGAGGAAGCTCTTTCGGGGCTGCCGTGCGGTTTCCCGATGATAAACAGCATTATGTACACGGAGGAAGCCGCCGAAAAATGCGGCATTGAACCGGAATAAGGTGGACGGAATGAATTTTTTTGTAAACGCGGCACGGCAAAATTCCGATTTTGTCCGTCTGCAAAAGTATCTCGGCGAACCCTCAAACACGCTGCCCGCTCTTGTAACGGGCGTTTCGCATATTCACAAGGCGCATTTTATCGCGGCTCTCGTCAGTTCGGATACGCCCGCGCTTGTTGTTGCGGAGAGCGAGGGCGAGGCGCAGAAGCTCTGTACGGACATCAATATTATGCTTGGGGAAAACGCGGCGCTGCTCTATCCCGAAAAGGAATTTGTGCTGGCGGACGCGGAGGCGGCTTCTCGTGAGTACGAGCACAAACGCATTTTCGCGCTGAACGCACTGCTGAATGAGGGCTGCAAGGCGGTAATATGTTCGGCAGCGGCGGCGGCTCAGCTGACGATACCGCCCAAGGAACTGAAGCGGTGCACGGTCACGCTCTCGGACGAGGACGAGATCTCACTCGAGGAGCTTACCGCGCGGCTTATAGCGGCGGGGTATGCGCGTGCGGATATGATAGAGGGCGCGGGGCAGTTTTCCGTGCGCGGCGGCATTGTGGATGTGTTCCCGCCGAGCAGCAGCGCACCGTATCGTATCGAGCTGTGGGGCGACAGCATTGACAGTATGGCGGAGTTCGATATCGAAACGCAGCGGAGAACGGGTTCGCTTGACAGGATAGCGGTCTCTCCCGCGCGCGAAACGCTTTTCGACAATGCCGAGGAGCTTTGCGGACGTATCGAAGCGCTCGCCAGAAAGCTGCGCGGCAAGAAAGCCGAGGACATTAAAACGCGGCTTGCGGACGACGTGAAAAAGCTGCGCGGCGGTATGGAATTGTACAGCTCCGACAGGTTTTTTCCGCTTTGCTATGAGGAAGAGGCTACCGTGTTCGATTATGCGCAGCGCGTTTTCGTGTGCGAAAATACCACAGTGCGCGAGAGCTTTCGCGGCACGGCTTTGCAGCACGCCGAGGACTTGAAGATATTGGTCGACGAGGCGCGTATCTGCAAGGGGCTTGACCGTTTTATGCTCACTAAATCGGAGCTTTATTCCGTGTTGGACGGCAGAACGCGTGTGTATTTCGATTCGTTTATGCGCGGCGGAGGGCTGGAGATTGGATCGATGATAAACGTTCATTGCGCAGTTCAAACGGGCACTTGGAGCGGCGAATACAAAATTCTCGAGGACGAGCTGAAAAACTTCCTTGAGAAGAAAATGTGCTGCTTTATCTTCGCGGGAACGGAAAAGGGCGCAAAAAATCTCGCGCAAGACCTGATAAACGACGGCTTTAACGCGCAGTATTACGATAATCCCGAGGACGTCATCCCCGAAAAGGTGTTAGTCGCGCAGGGCACACTTTCGGCAGGCGCGGAGTATCTTGAAAGCGGACTGTGCGTGTTTACGCATACGGCGGTGCACGCGGCGCGGCGGCGCGTTCCCAAAAAGAAAAAGGGTGAGGAGATACGCTCGCTTGAGGATATAGCGGTGGGCGACCTCGTGGTGCATTACGCGCACGGTATAGGCGTGTTCGACGGCGTTCACAAGATAGAAACAGGCGGCGTGGCAAAGGATTATATACGCATAAAATACGCGGGCGCGGACGTGCTGCACGTTCCCGTAACGCAGCTTGACCTTGTGTCGCGCTATATCGGTACGGGCGACGTTTCGAGCGTCAAGCTCAACAAGCTGAATTCCGAGCAGTGGACGAAATCTAAAGCCAAGGCAAAGGCTGCCGCAAAGGAAATGGCGGCGGAGCTTATCGAGCTTTATGGCAAGCGAATGAGGTCGAAAGGCTTTGCGTTCCCCGAGGATGACAGTCTGCAAGAGGATTTCGAGCAGCATTTCGCGTATATCGAGACTGATTCGCAGCTGCGCTGTATCGACGAGATAAAGTCGGATATGCAGCGTCCGCAGCCCATGGAACGTCTGCTTTGCGGCGATGTGGGCTTCGGAAAGACCGAGGTGGCGCTCCGTGCGGCGTTCAAGTGCGTGGAGGCGGGGAAACAGTGCGCGCTGCTTGCGCCTACGACAGTGCTTGCGTGGCAGCACTATCAGACCGCGGGCGGGCGAATGGAGGGTTTCCCGATAAATATCGCCCTGTTGTCGCGCTACAAGAGCGCTTCGGAGCAAAAGGAGATACTGAAAGGCTTGGCGAGCGGTCGCATTGATATGGTCATCGGCACGCACAGGATAATCCAGAACGACGTGAAATTCAAGGACTTGGGGCTTGTCATTATTGACGAGGAGCAGCGTTTCGGTGTTGCGCACAAGGACAAGTTCAAGACCTCGTTCAGCGGCGTGGATATTCTGTCTCTCTCAGCAACGCCTATCCCGAGAACGCTCAATATGGCGATGAGCGGTATCCGCGACATGAGCGTTCTTGATGAGCCGCCGCAGGACAGACAGCCCGTCGCGAGTTACGTTATCGAGCACGATTGGGGTATCGTTATGCAAGCGATACAGAAAGAGCTGCGCCGCAGCGGACAGGTCTACTATATACACAACCGTATTGAATCCATTTATAAGTGCGCGGATAAATTGCAGTCGCTTGTGCCCGAAGCGAAGATAGGCGTGGCGCACGGCAAAATGTCCGAGGATCAGCTGCTGGAGGTCTGGCGCAGACTGCTCGACGGCGAGCTTGACGTGCTGGTGTGCACGACGATAATCGAAACGGGCGTTGACGTTCCGAATGTCAACACGCTGATAATCGAGAACGCGGACTATATGGGTCTGGCGCAGCTTCACCAGCTGCGCGGGCGCGTGGGAAGAACCAACAAGCGCGCCTACGCGTACTTTACGTTTAAGCCGGGGAAAGTTCTGTCGGAGATATCGCAGCGCCGTCTTGACGCTATCCGCGAATTCACGCAGTTCGGCAGCGGATTTCGCATTGCGCTGCGCGACCTTGAGATACGCGGCGCGGGTAATATTCTCGGTTCGTCGCAGAGCGGACATCTGGCGAACGTCGGCTACGATATGTATTTGCAGCTTCTGGACGAGGCTGTCCGCGAAGAGCGCGGCGAGAAGAACGTTCACAAGGAGGAGTGTCTTGTCGATATACGGATAAACGCGTTTATTCCCGAAAAGTATATCTCCAATCAGGCGCAGAGGGTGGACTGCTACCGCAAGATAGCGAGGATAGTTACCGCAGAGGACGCGGAGGACATCACCGACGAGCTTATCGACCGCTACGGCGACCCGCCCGCTTCGGTGCTGGGTCTTATCGACGTGGCAAGGCTGCGGAATATGGCGGCTTTGTCCAATGTTTCGGAGATATCGCAGATAGGCGACGATCTGGTGTTTTATATGAGCAAATTCGACATGGCGAAGCTCTCTGCTGTCACAAGGGTGGTCGGCAAGCGTATGCGTCTGGAGACCATAGGCAGACCGCGAATGCTGGTGGACGTTAAAGGTTCGGGAACTCTGGAGATGATGAAAACGGTAATTACCGCAATGGACGGGGCGGAGAGCGCCGCCGGGGAACCGAAGGGCGCGGACGGGACAAAGTGAGGAAATATGGAACGTGTTGACAAAACAAATTACTACCTTGATATAGCGCAGACCGTCGCGGAGCGCGGCACCTGTCTGCGGAGAAATTTCGGCGCGATAATCGTGAAGCACGACGAGATAATCTCGACGGGCTACAACGGCGCGCCGCGCGGTCGGCTGAACTGCTCCGACAGGGGAAGCTGCCGCCGCGAAATTCTGGGAGTTCCCAAAGGGCAGCGATACGAGCTTTGCTGTTCGGTGCACGCCGAGGCGAACTGTATAATTTCCGCGCCGCGCTCGGATATGCTGGGCGCGGATCTATACCTTGCGTGTCTGGACGCGAAAACGGGCAGGCTGTACGGCGCGGTCGAGCCGTGCGCCATGTGCAAGCGAATGATAATCAACGCGGGGATAGAGCGCGTTATTGTGCGCACCGCGCCGAACGAGTACAGAATATTCCTCGTGAGCGATTGGGTGGACAATGACGACAGCCTTGGAGAAAACGACGGGTATTGATATGAAGCTTACAAATATCGGAACGATAAAGGAATTATTCGCGCGGCACGGGTTTTCGTTCACGAAATCGCTTGGCCAGAATTTTCTGATAAACCCCGCCGTTTGCCCGAAGATCGCGGAGCTGGGTCTGGAGGGCGCGAAAGAGCCCTCAGAGGTCTGCGTTCTGGAGATAGGCACGGGCGTCGGCGTGCTTACGCGCGAACTGGCAAAGCGTTATAAAAAGGTGGTCGCGGTTGAGATTGATACGAAACTCAAGCCGATACTCGAGGAAACTCTCGCCGATTTTGACAACGTTGAGGTCGTTTTCGCGGACGTTATGGAAACGGACTTGGCGGCGGTCATCGCGGAGAAGCTCGGCGGCGCGGAGACTGCGGTCTGCGCAAATCTGCCGTATTACATAACCTCGCCCGTAATTATGCGCGTTCTGGAGAGCCGTCTGCCCGTGCGCTCGATGACGGTCATGGTGCAGAAAGAGGCGGCAGACAGACTTTGCGCCGCTCCGGGCACGCGCGAATGCGGTGCGATCTCGTATGCGGTGCGGTATTACAGCACACCTGAGCTGATGTTCAGGGTGAACCGCGGCAGCTTCATGCCTTCGCCTAACGTAGACAGCGCGGTCATAAGAATGATGATATCGCAAAAAAATGCTCTTCCCGAGGAACGGGAGAAGCTGCTGTTCCGTCTGATAAGAGCGGGGTTTTCGCAGCGGCGAAAGCAGCTCGTCAATCCGCTTTCGGGGGAGCTTCACAAGAGTAAGGAGGATCTTTCCGCGCTGCTGGGGTCGCTCGGGATAAAGCCCTCGGCGCGCGCAGAGGAGCTTGCGCTAGAGGACTACATAAAAATCGCCGAAAGCATTTGAGACACGCAGTGCGTATTTTAGTGCAGATAAATCAGGGGCAAAAAACTTCGGTTTCTTGCCCCCTTTATCTATATCTTTTGTTCAACTTATTATTTTGACAGATCAATGCTTCTCACCGCGTCGCGAACTTTTAGCACGAACGTCGGCGAAACGGAAAGCTCGTCAATACCCATACGCAGGAACGTTTCCGTAAGCGTCGTGTCCGCTCCAAGCTCGCCGCAGATGCCTATCCATGCGCCGTGCTTGTGAGCGTTCTCCGCGCTCATCTCGATAAGACGGAGAATTGCTTCGTGGTGCGTGTCGACAAACTGCTCGATATCGGGATTTTGCCTGTCGCACGCGAGTGTGTATTGTGTAAGGTCATTCGTTCCCACGCTGAAGAAGTCTACCATGGGCGCTAATTTGTCGCTTATTATCGCCGCTGCGGGTGTCTCGATCATAATGCCAAGCTCGATCTTATCCGAATATTCCGCACCTTGCGACTTTAGTTCAGACTTTACTTCTTCGCATATTGCCATAATTTTTTGAAGCTCCGAAACGCTTGTTATCATCGGGAACATTATGCCGAGATTGCCGAAAACCGAGGCTCTGTAAAGCGCGCGGAGTTGTGTTCTGAATACCTCGGGGCGCGTTAAACAAATGCGTATCGCGCGGTATCCGAGCGCGGGATTTTCCTCCGGCTTTAGATTGAAATAGTCAACCTTTTTGTCCGCGCCGATGTCGAGCGTGCGGATGATGACCTTTTTGCCCGCCATGCTTTCGAGCACTTTTTTATACGCGGCGAACTGTTGCTCCTCGGTCGGGTAGTCGGAGTTTTCAAGGTAGAGGAACTCGCTGCGGAATAAGCCTATTCCGCCCGCGTCGTTCGCGAGAACCTTTCCGATATCGCCGACAGAACCTATGTTCGCGTAGACGTTGATTTTTCTGCCGTCGAGCGTAATGTTTTCCTTGCCCTTTAACTCTTGCAGCAGACGCTTTTTCTCTTCGTCGACGTGCTGTTTCTCAAGGAGCTTAGCGTGCGTTTCCTCATCGGGATCAATAAAAATTTCACCCGTGTAGCCGTCAACGATTGCTTCGTCGCCGTCCTTTATCCCGTTCAGAAGTTCGTCGCCCACACCGATAACTGCGGGGATATTCATATTCCGCGCAAGGATAGCGGTATGCGAATTTGACGAGCCGTAAGCCGTCACGAATGCCAGAACCTTGTCCTTGTCGAGCGATACCGTCTCGCTGGGCGCGAGGTCGCCCGCGCAGATAATGACCTTTTCGTCGGAGGGCGCTTCTATTCGGAAATTACCCGAAAGATTGTTTATCAGACGGTTCGAGATGTCGCGCACGTCCGCCGCACGTGCTTTCATGTATGTGTCGTCCATAGCCGCGAACATCTCCGCGAAATTGTCCGCCGTCACTGCGACGGCGTATTCCGCATTGACGCTCTGACTGTCGATTATGTTATTGATCGAGTCGTTGTAATCGTCGTCGTCAAGCATCATCTGATGTATCTCGAAGATCGCCGCATTTGCCTCGCCAACCTCTTTTAACGCCTTGTTGTATATCTCCTGAAGCTGCCGTATCGCCAAGGTCTTTGCCTGTTCGAAACGTGTTTTTTCGTTGTCGGTGTCTACGACGCGGATACGCTTTACCGCCGCGTCGGATTTCTTGAACAGCGAAATTTTGCCGACGGCTATTGCGCCGTATACGCCTTTGCCCTGATATGTTTTCATGATCTCACCCCTTTTTTAGAGTTCGGGGCGGTTATTCCCCGAAGCCGCTTTCAAACATTCCCGCGATCTCGTCAAGGACTGCCTGTTCGTCCGCGCCGTCGCATATTATTTCGACCTCGCAGCCCTTTTTCATACACGCGCTCATTATCTGCATGGGAGCTTTCGCCTTGACGGTCTTGCCGTTTGCGTTGAGGGTTACCTCACAGTCGGGGTGCGCCTTTACCGCCTTTGCAAGCTCGCCGGCGGGACGCATGTGCATACCTTGATCGTTGATCACCGTTACTTTTTTCGATACCATAATAAGTTCCTCCTGTAAAATATTTAGGCAACACCGCATAATTATTGTCGAGCGGTTGCGCAGACAGATTTTTCGTCAGATTGTACAATGAGGACGACGCAAGGCTGTATGCCTTGCTAGGACAAATTGTGCACGAATTGACCAAAGGTCAACCCTATGACGGAAATAGCGTTTTGCGCGAAGCACATAATGCGTGCAAGCAAACGCCGACAACATGACGTTGTCGCAAGATTGCCAAGAGGCGGCAAGGACGCTGCCAACAAAGCAATCTGGGCGACAAAGCGCGTAGCGCGGTAATTGTGCGGTGTTGCCTTTACTGTATTTTTCCGCGTCTGCGGTTACGCTCTTAAGATTTCTTCTTTTTCAGAAGCGCCAAAAGCAGCATTCCGACTATCGAGCCAATCGTCAACGACAGCAGATACAATGCCCAGTTGCCAACTACCGCGATAACAAAGATACCGCCGTGCGGCGCCATAAGTGTGCAGCCAAACGCCATTGAAAGTCCGCCCGCAGTCGCTGCGCCGATAGCGCAGGACGGGATAACTCTCAGCGGGTCGGATGCCGCGTAGGGAATAGCGCCCTCGGTGATGAAGCTCAGACCCATGATGTAGTTTACAAGACCGTTTTTGCGTTCCTCCTCCGTCCATCGGTTTTTGAAGAACGTTGTGGAGAGCGCGATAGCTATCGGCGGGACCATACCGCCTATCATTACCGCCGCCATAATGTCGTAGCTGCCTGAAGCGATTGCCGCCGTGCCGAAAACGTATGCCGCCTTGTTGAACGGACCGCCCATATCAATAGACATCATAGCGCCGAGAATGCAGCCGAGAACTATCTTGCTGGAGCCTCCCATGCCCTCGAGCAGATTGGATAGCCCCGTGTTTATCATGCCCATAAACGGGTTGACCGCGCACATGATAACGGAGATAATTCCCAGACCCGCAAGCGGATAAATGAGAACGGGCTTTATGCCGTTGAGAGCTTTGGGCATTCTGTCGCAGAGCTTTTCAATGCCGAGCATTAAGAAACCGCCCGCAAAACCCGCCAACAGAGCTCCGAGAAATCCCGATGGGATGCCGCCCGAAACGTTCGCGAACGTCGAGCCGGTAGACGCAAGATAGCCGCCCACCATACCGACAAGGAAACCGGGTCTGTCCGCAATGGACATCGCAATATAGCCGCCGAGTATGGGCACCATAAAGCTGAACGTAAAGTCGCCCATTTTCTTGAAGAACGCCGCCGCCGCGATATGCGAGCCGAAGTTGCCGTCCTGCGGAGCGCCCGCTATCGTGTCTATCAGGAACGCAATCGCGATGAAAATACCGCCCGCCACTGTGAACGGCAGCATATTGGAAACGCCGTTCATAAGGTGCTTGTAGAGTTTGCGCCCGAAGCTCTCATTGTCGCTCGAATCGCTCTCGTTCTTTGCGCCCGCGTGATGATAAACGGGTGCGTCGCCCGATTCAATTCTGTTGATAAGCTCCTCGGGGATTTTAATGCCGTCGGAAACCTTGGTCTTTATCACCTTTTTGCCGTCGAAACGACCCATTTCGACCGTCTTGTCGGCAGCGACAATAATCCCGTCGCACTCCTCGATCTCCTTTTTCGTGAGAATATTTTTAGCGCCGCCCGAGCCGTTTGTCTCGACCTTAATGGAAATGCCGAGCTTTTTGCCCGCTTTTTCGAGCGCCTCCGCCGCCATGTAAGTATGCGCTATTCCCGTTGGACAAGCGGTGACCGCGAGAACCTTTATCGCGCCGTCGGAGGTCTCGGCGGATTTCGGAGCGTCGGAAGTTTCCTCGGGATACTTCTCCGTTTCCATATCGTCGATTATCTTCAGGAACTCGCTCTTGTCCTTTGCTTCAAGCAGCTTGGCTCTGAAATCCTCGTCCATAAGTATAGTCATCAGCTTTGCGAGAACATCAAGGTGAATGTCTCCGCCGTCCTCGGGAGCGGCTATCATAAACAGCAGATTTGACGGCTCGTCATCAAGCGCCTCATAATCCACTCCCTCGGGGACTGTCATCGCCGCGAGCGACGGCGATTTTACGCCCTTGTTTTTTGCGTGAGGTATCGCGATACCCTCGCCGACCGCCGTCGAGCCGTGTTCCTCACGCGCGATTATTCCCTTTTTGTACTCGTCCTTGTCCGAGATACAGCCGCCGTTTACCTGCAAGTCCACCAGCATATCTATCGCTTCGGATTTACTTTTCGGGGACGCGTTCAGCGATATGCTTTCGGGTTTCAACAGATCTATAATACGCATAATGTTCCCTCCGTAAAAGTTATAATTGCTTCAACAGTTCATAAATTTCGTCCTTTTTGGCAAGCTCGTCGGAGAACGCCGTCGCGCCGCCCGTTGCCGTGCCGAGCTTGAGCGCGTATTCATAATCGCCGTTTTCGCTGCCCGCGATAAATCCTGCGACCATGGAATCTCCCGCGCCGACGGAGTTTTTTACCGTGCCCCTGCACACGCCGCATTTGTGGACTTTTCCGTTTTCGTCGACAAGAATTGCGCCGTCGCCCGCCATTGAAACAAGCACGTTCGCCGCGCCCGTTTTGCGGAGCTTTTTTGCATAGGAAATTATTTCCTCTTCGGTTTTCAGTTTAACTCCGAACATCTCTTCAAGCTCGTGATTGTTGGGCTTTATCAAGAACGGCTTGTATTTCAGGACATTCAGCAGCAGATCCTTTGTTGCGTCGACGACCGTTTTGATTTTCCTGTCGGAGAGCCGCGCGAGTATCTTTTCGTAGATGTCGCTCGGCAGCGTGTCGGGGATACTTCCCGCAAGCACCAGAACGTCGCCGTTTTCCAGCTTGTCGAGCTTGCCGTAGAGCTCCTCGATCGCCATGTCGGGGATCTTCGGTCCTTGCCCGTTAAGCTCCGTTTCCTCGCCCGACTTAATTTTAACGTTGATGCGCGAGCAGCCGCTTTCAAGATGAACGAAATCCGTTTCAACACCCTTTTCCTTTGCGCCGTCCTCGATAGCTCTGCCCGTAAAGCCCGCCACAAAGCCCAAAGCCTTAGATCGTATACCAAGCTCGGCAAGTACCATTGAAACGTTTATCCCCTTGCCGCCGACGTACATCTGCTCGGACTTTGAACGGTTTGTCATGCCGATCGCCAGCTTGTCGGTATGCACAACGTAGTCGATAGCAGGATTGAAGGTCACAGTGTAAACCATTATAATACCTCCTTTACAGACGTTTCGCTTAAGTATTTTCTGTCCGTTGCCTTGTCAGTAATTATCTGCCCTTTTTTCAGCTCGGCGAATTTCGACGCGGTTATCTTGCCGAATTTCGAGTGGTCGCCAAGAACATACACCTTTTTGCTGCGCGTTACGGCGGTGGACTTCACCGTTGCCTCGCTCATGTCGGGAGTGGAAAATCCGCCGCGTATCGAAATTCCGTTCACGCCCATAAAGCACTTCGTGAAATTGTACCGTGTAAGCGCTATGACCGCCTCTGCGCCGACTATCGCTTCAGTCGAGGGCTTGACCTCGCCGGGGAGGATGAGCACCCTAAAGCCCCTCTGCGCCAGCCGTTTCGCGTTCATGAAAGCATTTGTCACGAATGTGACAGATTTTGACGGAATAAAACCGATCATCTTTTCGGTGGTCGTGCCCGCGTCGAGGTAGACGAAGTCGCCGTCTTCGATGAGCGACGCGGCGTATCGGGCGATCTCGGTTTTTTCCTCTACAAACATATTTGCCTTTTCTTCGACGTTATGTTCAAACGAGGTGTAGTTCTCGCCGAGCGCCATTGCGCCGCCGCGCACTTTGACGAGCATTCCGTTTTCCGCGAGTATCGCGAGATCTCTGCGCACCGTGGATTCCGACGCATTGAGCAGCTCGCATAACTCGGCGAGATTGGTGCTTCGCTGACGTGCGAGTACGTCAAGTATGATCGAATGCCGTTCTTCCGTAAGCAATTTCATCACTTCCCTTTTGAAAGATTTTGAGACCTTTTGGCTTAATATGATTATATAATAACATAATTGTTCTTAAAAGTCAATCAATTTCTTTCAAAAACTTTCATAAAGTCTCGCTTTTCAGAGAAGTTTACAATTTGCGGAAGAATGCTTTGTTGACTTTGCACAAAAAGTTTTTCGCAAACTAAAAAATATCGGGCGTTGTCCGCGCCCGATATTTGGTTTACGCGCCGTTAATATAATGGCGTGTTTATTTTAAATTATACTTTATTTTCCAACCTCTTTTTTATTATACAGAATGATCGACAGCAGCCATGACAGAGCATACAGAACGGGCATTCCCGAATAAAGGAGCGGCAGGAGATGAGTGTTTGCATTGAGCAAATATGTGATGTCGTCGACGCGGTTTGCCGTCAGCGCTATTATGCCGGCCGCCGCGGCGATAACGATATAATAGATCAATCTGCCTTTTTCCGTTCCGAACTTAAGCGAAAACGGCAAACAGAACGTGGGAAAAATGAGCGATATGACAAACATTACAAAAACAGCGCCAAATATCTGATTGACCGTGCCGCTCCGGTCTTTGATAAGCAATGCGGCAAAAACGGCAAGAGCGGTCGCCGCTTCCATCAAAAGCCCGATGAGATATTTCGCTGAGACTATCTGCGCTCTGCCATAGGGCAGTGATCCGCAGTATTCCGTCCAGTGACTGCGTTCGTCGTAGGCGAGCAGCGTTATCGGTATAACGCTCGCAAGCATCATCGGGACTACCAGAAACATCATATTTTCGTCGCCGAAAAAAGCTACTGCGATAAAAATAGCGTCTATCAGCAAATACATTTTGAAATGCTTCCTTATCATATACAAATCCTTCAGCAGCAGACCTTTCATATTGTTTCCTCCTTTACCATGTGCACGAAAAGTTCCTCGATCGAGATAGGGCTGACGCTCATAGAACCGGGTACCGTTCCGCGGCGGACGATAGCCTCCGCGCCGTATGGGGTCACCTTTTTATGTAAAAGCGCGTTTTCGTCAAGCTCGGCGAGCTGCTGTTCGGTGCAGTGGATAACTCCGTATTCGCCGAGCAGAACGTCCTTTTCCTCAAACAAAAGCAGCTTCCCCTTGTGCAGAAACGCGATGTAATCGCACAATTTCTCAAGATCGCTCACGATATGCGAGGAAATGAGTATCGAGTGGTTTTCATCGCGTGTGAACTCGCCGAACATATCCACCACCTCGTCGCGGACAACGGGGTCGAGCCCGCTTGTCGGTTCGTCAAGCAGAAGCAGCTTGCTTCCGTGCGATACCGCGACCGCTATGCCGAGCTTCATTTTCATACCGCGCGAGAGGTCCTTGTACGGCTTGTTGTCGGGAATTGACAGCCTTTGCAGTGTATCACGGTAAAAGCCGTTGTTCCAGTTGCGGAACGTGCCGTTCATTATCTTCCCGACTTGCCGCGCGTTCAGGCAATCGGGAATGCCCGCCTCGTCCATAACGACTCCCACGTCCTCTTTTACGGATTTGATGTTCTCAGTATTATCCTTGCCGAACACCTTAATGCTGCCGCCGTCCTTGTGAAGCATATCCAGAATGAGTTTTATCGTGGTGCTTTTTCCCGCGCCGTTCTCTCCGACAAGTCCGAGTATGCAGCCGTTAGGCAAGGTAAAGCTGATGTTGTCGAGCGTAAATCCGGGAAATGATTTTGTAAGCCCGTTGATTTCAAGTGCGTTCATTGTTCTTCCTCCTTTAAAGCGAACCTCAGCATTTCTATTATGTCGTCATTTGTCAGATTGCACGTAGGAGCAAGTCTGACGATCTCGTCGAGATGTTCCTCAATCTTGCGGAGATTTTCCTCGCGGAGCAGTTCCACGTTTTTCGGCGCGACATAGCAGCCCTTCGCCTGTATCGTGTAGATGAAACCGTCCTTTTCCAGCTCCTCATACGCGCGTTTTGTCGTCACAAAGCTGATCTTCAGATCCTTGGCAAGCCCGCGTATCGACGGGAGCATTTCGTTTTCGGAAAGCGCCCCGCTTATTATCTGCGATTTTATTTGTGAGTATATCTGATCGTAGATAGGCACTCCGCTCTTATTATCTATAAATACTGTCACTTCATCACTCCTTGCTTCTTCAAACTGTATAGTTATATTATATACAGTTTATACAGTTTTGTCAAGAGGTATTTTGAAATTTTATTAAAAAATTTTCTTACAGAATATGGCAAAATATGCCGGTCGAACTTTGTCAACCGGCAAGTACATATATTATATAATATGTATTATTCGCTTTTGCGGAACTCGCTCACGATCCTTTCCAAGCTGCGTCGATAAGGACGAACTGTATCGTCAGGTTGCACTTGTCGAAATAGATCTCGAAGATGACCATAGACGCCAGCATCAGCGGAGACATTCCGTGAAGCTCGTGCCGCAAAGACGAAGCGACTGTCAGCAGCATAAGCTGTACTGTTGACAAAACGATACCGCGCGTATAAGGAAAAGCGGCTCTTGGGCAGCGCGGCAAATCCACCCGAGATAAGTCCGCAGATTGTAATAGTAATACCGATGATCAGTCCGCCCTCCATTAACATATTCATGCCGTCGAATACCACACACATACTGCCACTACAAATCACGTGTGAAAGTTGATCGTTTTTTGCGTCATATTTATGCCATCCATACTAAACATCCTTTCATAAAATATTGCTCGCCATTGTTATACATATATAGTTATATCATAAATGAAATTTTTTGTCAGTAATTAGGAACTATATAAAATGTTGACAAATTATATATATTTTTTTAGAAGATTTTTAAAAACTGAGAGAGGGGAAATTTGAGTGACGTAAAAAATTGTCGATCGGCAATATTATGATATGTAAGCTGCAAAACCGTTTCCGATTACAGGCTTTTGGAGTTAGCGGCGGCTCTGAAAACGGCGGAGACCACAAGCATGATTGTTATCAGAACGCCTGTCACGGTGACGCGGTCGAGACCGTAAAGAACGGGGCAGGCGGATATGGCGGCGGTTGTGATTATGCAGACGAACAGGGCGTTCCGAGGTTTAGCGGAGCGTTTTCCAACAATCATTACAATCACCGTGAAAACCGTAACGACGACCGTCATCAGCGCTGTAATAAACGGCGGAAACATCGCGACGCCAAACGGAAGAGGATCAAAGTAAGAGTACATATCCTGCTTCGGCTCTACACCGGGCGGGGTCGCCCACAACAATACCACTCCGTTCGGCAGCAGTTCCAGAACTATCGCGGCGGCGAGCGTTCCCAGCGAAATGCTCTCAAGCAATATTTTGGGTAAATCAAACAGCTTAAAAAATCTTTTTGACGTAAGCATAAAAATTCCTCCGATAATTACAAAAACTCCCATAACAAATATCGGCGTGGCATTTCCCGCAGTATACAGCGGAGAGAAAAACATACACACGCCTGCGATAAGGAGCAGTACGGCAACCGTCTTGCGGCTCATTTGTTTAACGTACAGAAGCGTCTCGATGAGCGCGCTGTCTGATTGCTTTATCAGCGTTTCAGGTGTGGAGCGTTCGCCGCTCATAAGTTCCGCGATAGATACGTTAAGTTCCTTGGCAAGTATTTCCAGCACTGCTATGTCGGGAAAGCCGTGTCCGCGTTCCCATTTTGAGACCGCCTTGTCGGTCACGCCTATTTTGCCAGCGAGTTCCTTTTGCGTAAGACCGAGTTCTTTGCGAAGCTCGCAAATGAACAAGCCCGTATTCTTGACATCCATTCGACCACTTCCTTTCGTAAATATTATAACATCTGTTGCAGATAAAGTCAACCTACGCTTCGTAGAGCAATGATTATATATGTTGTTAATGGGAATTTCGGTATCAAAAATATTTTTATTTTTTTTCAAAAAAGTAGTTGACAAAAAAGAGAGGATGTGATATAATTGAAAAGCA
>CAMNXF010000007.1 GCA_946567425.1 uncultured Clostridia bacterium
TTTCCTATTCTTGCTCAACATTTCTCTTCACCTCTATTTCTATTATACTTCATCTGTATTTAAAAAGCCAGCCTTTCGGCTGACTTTTTCGACAGGCTGAAACGGCATTGCAAGAATGCCGCTTTTTTCTTAGCTCCAAAAAACTGTTTCCTTTCCTCAAAAAAATACATTTTAATTAAGTATAAAAAATTGCACAAAGAAGTAAAAATAATTACTATTTTTATAGTATTTTTTTTGACAAGGACAGTGTCCGTGAGAAAACAGAAAATGTCCTTGCTAAAAAAAGCCTCACATTTTCACAAAATGACAAAAAACGCCCGAAAAGTTTTGACAAAACCCTTGGGCATATCTTTTATAAAATTTCGCGCTCATGCAAGAAAATTCAGCGTGGTTAAGCCAAAAATTCAGGATTTTCGTATATTTTGCTGCTTATTTTACTTCTTGGGTTCTGCTTGTCAAATAGCACAAACACCCACCCTTTCGGCAAATTCAACAAAGATCTCTTTGTTTTTTGATTAAAAATGTCAATAATTACATTTTATGTGATTTCGTTATTTACAAATCAGTCCAAATAATATATAATATACTTAGGAATAAATTGGCAAAGGAGAAAACTTTATGAACGTTTCAATAAGGAAAACCATTTTGCGGAGCATAATTTTAAGCGGCATTCTGGCGCTTGTGGCTATGGGAATTTTAAGCTATGTAACGCAGGTGTCGTTTTCAAAGTATTCGTTAATGCAAACGGCGGAGGTGAGGATATCCGACGCTAAGGAGCGATTGGCGCAAAGCAGCAGCGAGATTGCGGAGCTTACGGAGAACCTTAACGCCGAATATCTGAGCAAGGCGAAAATGTTCTCGCAGATCATAAGTGCAAACCCTGCAGTTCTGGAGGACGCGGACAAGCTCGAACAGATAAGGGTTCAGATGGGCGTTGACGAGCTGCACGTCACCGACGAGGACGGAGTTATCCGATGGGGCACGGTCGAGGGGTATTTCGGCTTTGACTTTAAAACCTCTGAGCAGACCAAGCCGTTTTTGCCGATACTCACCGACAGCACGTTTGAGCTAGCACAGGAGCCTACCCCCAACGGAGCCGAGGGAAAGCTGTTTCAATACATAAGCGTTTCAAGATACGACAAACCGGGTATCGTTCAGGTCGGAATGGAGCCCGTGCGGCTTTCCGACGCGCTTCAGAACAGTCAGCCCAACGCCGTGCTCAGCGGACTTACCGTCGGTCAGGACGGCACAATGTTCGCCGTAAACAAAGCCGACTTTACCCTTCTCGCGTACAAGGACTCTTCGAAAATAGGAACCTCGGCAGCGGCGATCGGTATCAACGATAAAATGCTAAATATGGGCGAGGGCAAGATCAAATCAGTGCGCGTTGACGGCGCAAAGTACTATATGTGCGTTTCGGAGTACGGCGACTACTTTATCGGAACGCTTATTCCCGTGTCCGAAGCGACAAATCAGACCTTGGCGCTTACGGTGATAATTGTGCTGACTACGCTCATCATTATCGCGATATTGTCCTATATTACGATAACGACTGTCAACAAGAGCATTATCGCAAAGCTGAACGTTATCCGCGAAGATATGAGACAGATCTCCACAGGCAACGCCGATATCAGGGTCAACGTAAGAACCTGCAGCGAGTTTAACGATCTCAGCGATGGCATAAACGGAATGCTAGACAGCATAAGCGTGCAGATGCAAGAGACAAATCGGCTGAACTCCTCTATGGAATCGCTGCTCAGCGAGGTCTCCAATACCGCACAGAGCATAAACAGCCACTCCGAGGTCATGCAGGATGTTTCAAGGAAAATCTCCGAGGGCTCGTCCGCGCAAGCTGATACCGTTCGCGAGATCCACGACGCGTTCGAGGCTATCGCAAACGAGGTCCGCGACAGCGCCAAGACCGCCGAGGAAGCAAGCGGCATATCCCGCGACGCACATGATATGCTAAGCGGAAGCGTCAAGGACATGGAAAATATGAAGGAAGCCATGACGCAGATTACCGAGTATTCTGAGAAAATCGAATCCATTGTCAAGACGATTGAGGACATTGCGTTCCAGACCAATATACTCGCTCTCAACGCGGCTATCGAGGCGGCGAGAGCGGGCGAAAACGGCAAGGGCTTCGCGGTCGTTGCGGACGAGGTGCGCAACCTTGCCACCAAATCCGCCGAGGCGGCAAAAAATACCACTCAGCTCATTTCCGAGACCATGAACGCGGTCGAAAACGGCAACGTTATCGCACGGCAGGCAGCAGAAGCCTTGCAGAGTACGATTGAGGGTATCGAAAAAAGCGTCGACCTTGTCGGAGAGATCGCAAAGGCTTCCGACAAACAGGCAGACGACGTTAATAACGCAATGGGCAGTATGCAGCGTATCACCGAGGTCGCGCAGAGAAATTCAGATATTTCCCGAGAGGCGCACGACACCGCAAACAAGCTCGATTCCGAGGTCGCATCGCTCACTGCGCTTATCGCTGCGGGCAAGTAATTAAAAAATACCGCAAGTCCATAATTCATTGCCGCTTGGCGCGTAAGCACGGGCGGCTTGATTTTTACCGTTCCCGTGCGCGAATAAGTAAAAAACAGTCAAAATTTGTGCAAAATGCTTATTGAAATTTGGTGAAAAATATGGTATTATGCTAATAATAAGCAGTGTTAGTTAGTATATTAAATAAGTATAACGGCACTGCACCGCTCTTTGACCCTTTCAAAGAGACTACACGCACTACAGAGACAAGAGAAAAAGGCATGCAATATTTGCTGCCCTCGTTTCTCTCCATGGGGAAAGGACAATTTTATGAAACACAGGGTGAAAAGGCTGACGTCCGCAGCCGCGGCGCTGATGTTCGCGGTTCAGGCTAACTGTGCGGTTTTCGCGGAGAACGCGGAAAGCGCTGCTGCGGACGCTTATACGGGACAGGTGAACGTTTCGATAGCCTCCGCGCTCGCTATGACAGGCGACGTGGACTTTACGGCTGAGCTTTCGGGGAACACTCAAAAAATTACGCTCGATGGTGACAGCGGCGGCGAAGCTTGCTTTACCAATCTCGCAGAAGGGAAGTATGAGCTGAAAGTCACTGCCAACGGCTTTGCGGATTATATTCAGACTGTGAATGTTGGCAGCCAGGCTGCTAACGTTTGCTTGATGACAGGGTTTGCGGAGGGTATCGACTATCAAAGAGGACCGCACCCGGGCGCGCTGCTCATCGGTGACGTCAACAACGACGGCATGATCGACGATAAGGATAGACAGCAGCTCACCAACGCGGTGGACGGCGGCAGCACGGACGGTCTCGTCGACCTTAACGGCGACGGCGAGTTCAACCTCGTCGACCTCGAGTATCTCGCAAAGGGCTACAACGTGGACGACACGCACGCGGTCTCCGAGACGATAATACCGTCGACGGTCATTTCGCCGTCGGCGGGAGAAGGAACGCTAGTTGAGGGCAGCCTTGACGACCTGTTTATCAACAAGGGTAACGTGAAGTTGAGCGCAGCGAATGGTGCGATCTCGGACAACGACCCCGTTTCGCTGGAGTTCGAGATAACTGACAAGACGGCTGCGCAAGCGGACGGTATCGTTATTTCCGTTGCGGAGGATAACCCCGTTGCAAAGGCTCAGCTTGAAATTGATTATGTTGATGAAAACGGCGCGGAGGCAACTCAGATCGCGCTTGTTGAGGATGGAGTTCATCATCTGCTCGACAGTGAAGATGTTCTCGTTGAGGTTGACGGGCATGGGAACATACATATCAACCTCGGCTCTCAGATTGCGGTTAAAAAGGTGACGTTTAAGATTTTCGGCATGAAGAAAGACAACACGCTTGCCGAAATTTCCTCCGTTGAGTTCGTTAACGGCATGGAGAACAAGATTTCCGAGCCCGCGACCGATATTCCCGAGGGGCTTTTGGCTGAGATCGGCGACAAGCAATTTGTTCTCAAATGGAATTCTTGTGTGAACGTAACGGGCTATGAGGTCGAGGTAACTCTCAACGGACGCTCCGAGCTTTACAGGGTGACAGGCAACTCGATCAGCGTTTCGTCGTTCGGCACTTCGGAGCTTGTGAACGGCACAACATACTCCGCAAAAGTACAGTCTGTGAACGGCGCATGGAGAAGCGGCTGGAGCGATTCGGTGAACGTTACTCCGAAGGCCTCCAAAAAACCTCTAAAGCCTGACGGACTGAACGCTGTCGGCGGATATAAGAGTATAAAAGCATCTTGGAAAAAGACCGAAGATGCAAATAAATACAATCTTTACTACAAGAAATCCGGCGACAGCGAGTTCACAAAGATCGCCGATATCTCCGCTACAAGCTATACGATATCCGAGTTGGATGACAAGACGAAGTACACGCTTTACGTTACTGCGCTGAATGAACTTGGCGAGAGCGGTCCGTCGCTGTCGGCAGTCGCGGAGACTACCGACATAAATCCGCCCGAAATGCCGAAATTCAACCTTATAAACACGGGTGAAAAGGGCGAAAAGGGCGCGCATATCGTTGACGCGTCGCATAATTACGGCGAGATGATAGACAGCACTCTCGACGACGATAAGAGCGCCTGGGGCACGGTCGACCACGACGCTGCATCGTACTACTACCGCAATACGTGGGACGACGGCGGCTACAACAATATCGGCGACCACGGGTTGTACTACGAGTTTGACGGCGTTTACGATATGCAGCGGATTGCGCTCTATGAGTCCGTTTACGGCAGTCCCGAGTTTTTCTACGCGCGCGTCAATTATTGGGACGGAGACGGAAATAAGACTGAGCTTGGCAGACTCTCCGTTTCCAAAAAGTTCGACAGCGAGGGACGGAAGTATTTTCAGATAGATCTTCCGAAAAAGATATCCGCGGAGCGTATTCAGATTGCGCTTGCAAACTATGTGTCGAGCGGACATATCAATATTGCGGAGGTGTATTTTTACCGTTATGACAGCATTGCGGACGACATCATGGCGCTGTACGAGGACGATCTGCACCTTGTGCTGAGAGACGACGTAAATCAGTCCGATATTGACGCGCTGCGCAAGCGCATAAATACTCCCGACCCCGCTTGCGGAGAGCTTAATCCCGACAGGGAACTTCTCGAACGCGAGCTGAAAAACGCTGAGGATATCCTCAACTGCAAAAATTTGAATGCTCCGGTTTATATTCACAGTTCTATAACAACTAACGATGTGAACAGAGGCTTTGGCGGTCTGAACGCTTGGCAGCCTGTCGGTGTTACTGCGGCGGCCGGTGAGACTGTCACAGTCTACGTTGGTCACAACACTAAGAAGACGGGCGACAGCACCAATCTTCAACTTGTCGCTACGCAGTATCACGCAGAGTCGGGCTCGGTCGCGAGAGCGGTCTGCTCGCTCAAGATGGGCGTAAACATTATTGACATTCCCAAGCTCTGGACCGTTGACAAGGAATCGGGCGGCGCGCTGTACGTTCAGTACACAGGCAGCAACGCGAACGACCGTTACGCTGTGAGGGTGAGCGGCGGCGTTAAGGTGCCGATACTCGACCTATACGGAGTTTCCGACGAAGCGGAAAGGCTGGAAAGAACAGAGGTTTATATGACCGAGCTTGCGGATTACACAACACGGCTGGAAACTCTTCACGCCGAAAATCATGCGACTTCGTCCAACAAAAACGTGAACGCTTACGCTTATGAGGCGCAGAACTGCATTCTGGGCGCTTCGGACATTCTGCTTGACGATATGCTGCTGTCGCTCCCTGCGGCGCAGATACTCGCGGGAGCCGGCTCTGGCAGCGCAGTTGAAAGAGCTGCGAAAGCCGTTACTTCACTCGATGCAATGCAAGAGATGATGAACCTGTTCTATCAGCACAAGGGGCTGAACAAAAATGCGTCGGAGGCGATTAATACTTTCCCCAAGGGTCATCTTAATATACGCTATCAAAGAATGTTCGCGAACGCATTTATGTATGCCGCAGGCAACCACATCGGCATTGAGTGGGGTTCTTGCCCCGGTATGCTCTCGTGCGGCTCTGTGGAATTCGACGATAACGGCAAATATATTAGCGGCAATTACTTCGGCTGGGGTATCGGTCACGAGATAGGTCACTGCATAAATCAGGGTTGCTATGCCGTTGCCGAGATAACCAACAACTACTTTGCGCAGCTCGCACAGGCTAAGGATACTAATGACGGAATGCGCTTTAACTACAAGAATATCTATGACAAGGTAACCTCGCGCACTCTCGGAAATTCGTCCAACCTCGCGACGCAGCTCGGTATGTACTGGCAGCTGCATGCGGCTTACGATAAGGAATACAACTACAAGACGTTCAACGACCGCATGGAGCAGCTTAAGAGCTTGTTCTACGCGAGGGTTGACACATATGCGCGTACTCCCTCGGATGCTCCCGCTCCCGACGGAATTGCGCTTACGCTGAGCGGCGGCACGGATCAGTGCCTTATGCGGCTTGCTTGCGCGGCTGCCGAAAAGAACGTACTGGAATTTTTCGAGCGCTGGGGCAAAATACCCGACAGCGCTACTGTGAAGTATGCGGAGCAGTTCCCCGACGAGGAACGCGCAATTTACTACGCGGACGATAATTCGCGCGTTTACCGCATAAACCACCCCGACGGCGGCTTTCTTGGAACAAACAGTGATGTGAACGCGGTTGGCGGCGGTACTTCCGCAGCTCCCGCAAACGGAAACGCTTATCAGATCAATCTTACGCTTGAAAGCGTGAACATTCCCGAGGATGAACTACTGGGCTTTGAGATAATTCGCTGTACGACGGCGGAGGGTCGCGTTCAGCACGAGGCGGTCGGGTTCACGACCGAAAACACGTTCACGGACTACGCTGCAGGACTTAACAACCGCGTGGTTACCTACGAGATAGTTGCTGTGGATAAGTATCTTTACCGCTCCGCTCCGTTGGCGCTTGATCCTATCAAGATAACCGACGACGGAAGTCTCAACAAGAGCGGCTGGACGGCAAGCGCTTCGGGTATCAAGGCGGACGGCATTATCACAAGCACAGGAGACGACAGCTCTCCATGCGACCCCGAGCCTGTTGACCCTGTTATCCGCACGATCGACGGCAATTCGGCAACGGTTTATACGGGCAGTGCCGCTGCGGGTGCGGAAATAATCTTCGAGCTGAACAAGCAGGAGACAATCTCGGGCTTCAAGTACGTCGGAAACTCGCTGAACTACACTCTTATGGTTCGCGAGAACGGAACGTGGCGCAATGCCGCAGATGGCTCGCTCGACGGCAATAAGACCGTATGGTTTGAGAATGCTGACAGAAAATACGTAAGCACCTACAAAGCGGACGCCGTGAAGCTGGTGATTAACAGCGCGGCTGATATTTCTATCGCGGAATTTGATCTGCTGGGAGCAAGCGGCGACAACGTTGACTTCAGACGCGCAGGCGACGGCACTCCCGCTGTGGGTATACTTACAGACGATTACAGATTTGCCGAAGGCGCAGTTATTCCCAAGGGCTCTCTGGTATTCACGGGAACGTTCAAGGGTAACCCCGCATACAACGTCGTAATGCTGTTCGATCAGAACGGCGACGTTGTGGGCAGCATCACCGATGACGGTAGCCTGAACGCGGAGCAGATAATCCTCGCCGACGACCCCGAGGACGGATTTATCGGAAACGTTTCAGACGGCACTTGGATATACTGGACAGATACGACGGCGCTTGACTATGTGAGCAAGGTTCGCGCAGAGCTTTACCGCGTAAACGACGCGCTCACGAACGAGGGCGAAAGACTTGTAAGCGATTCGTTCTTTATCGATATTCCGAGCGATATTCCGAATATCACCCTCGGAAGTAATTCTTGACGGAATATCGGGAAAGGAACGGTAAATAATAGTGTTTAAAGTGAATTTGAAATACGGTCTGCTTGCAGTTATCACGGCGCTTATGTGCTGCGCCGCGGCGTTCGGAACGGGCGTTTTCGCGGCTGCGGCGCAGTCCGTAAAGCTAAGCGCGAATGGCGGAGAAGCGGTGCTTGTTATGGATTTTCCGCAGGCTGCCGCCGAGGAAATAGCTTCAATGCAGATTTCGCTTGTCGTTTCGGACGGCGCGGACGTTGAGTTTGTTCCGGACAGCGGACTGTCCGCGAAGATCGTCGAGAGTCGTTATCATGAAGATACGGGCGTGCTTACGGTCTATCTTGCGGGTACAAAAGCGCTCTTTTTGGAGAACGCTCCGCTTACGGTCGGCAGGATAAAGCTCAATGAAAGCAACGTCTCGGCAAACGTCAGCGTAAAGGAGGGTTCAATAAAATTCGTAAGGGGCAGCGATCTTGTGACCCCGAGCGGCGACGTTGCATATCCGAATGCGGTGACTATTTCGACGGGCGGTTCGTCGTCAAATAAGCCGTCGTCTCCGTCCTCCTCGTCAACGCCCCCTTCAACAAAGCCGTCGTCTTCATCGTCTTCATCGTCGGCGGCTCCGAGCGTTCCGGGTTATTCCGAACCTCCCGAAAGCACAAGCTCCTCAGACAAAACCGAACCCGTTGTCGTACCCGTTGAGCCCGCCGATATGTCCGCGCTTACAGACGCGGTGAACAGAGCGGGCGGCTATAAGCGCGCCGATTACACCGAGGAAAGCTACGGTACGCTCGCTGAGGTGCTGAAAAAGGCTGAGACGGTGCTCTCGGACAAGGGTGCTTCTCAGGAGGAGGTCGATGAAGCGCTACTGGTGCTTGAAAACGCGATCGGTATGCTTATCCTCGCCAACAACGCTCCCTCGGGAACGGACAGTTATGTCAGCAGCGGTACGTCGTCGACAGTTTCGGACGGCGGAGAGAGTTCTTCAAGTTCGGGAAGTTCGTCAGCAGCTGATCCGGAAAAGCCATCGAGCAGCGGCAGCACTGACAACAGCGGATCTCCGTCGAACAGCGGCGGACAGTCGGTCAGCGATAATTCGTCCGATAGCTCCACGGTTTTTGGCACAAGCAGGAACGAGAGCTCCGAAGCGCAAAAGTCCGACAATACCGCGGTGATGTGGATAGTCATTGTAATGGTCGTGCTCGCCGTTGCTGCAGTGGCGCTTATCGTGGCTATCAAGTTCAAAAAAAAGTAACAAAAAATTAACGGCGCGTTTTCAACGCAGAGCAAAAAGTTACAGGCTGTCGTTGTTGATAAATGACAGCCTGTTTTTTGATTTGCTACAAAAACATATAATGTGCAAATGGCTTCACTCCACGTCGAACCTTGCACGCAGCTTTTCCAACGCGCGCTTTTCTATCCGTGAGATATACGAACGCGATATGCCGAGCTGCTTTGCGATCTCCCGCTGAGTAAGCGGCTTGCATACGCTGCCGTCAGCGTCGGTCACGCCGTAGCGCTTGCAGATGATCTCGCGCTCGCGGTCGTCGAGTTCTTCTTCAATGAATTTGTACAGTTTTTCGGAATTGATCTTAAGTTCAACATCGTTTTCAACGTTTACTCCGCTGCTGAAAATATCCGCGATTGTAAGCGAGTTTCCCTCGCTATCGCTTTCTATCGGGTCGTTTATGTACACCTCGGTGAGTTGGTGTTTTATCTTGCGGAAGTACATTTTTATCTGGTTATCAATGCATTTTGACGCATAAGTGCTGAACTGATTTCCTTTCTGATAGTCAAACGTTTCCGCGGCTCGGATCAAGCCTATCGTTCCGATAGAAACAAGGTCGTCCGCATCCTTTGCCTCAGGATAGTTTTTCTTGACAATATACGCAACAAGCCGCATATTGTGAATTATCAGCTTGTCACGCGCCTTGTCATCGCCTTGCGCGATTTGCCGAATGCACTCCGCTTCCTCTTTTTGGGTAAGCTGTTTCGGAAACAAATTTTTCCGTTCAAAGTGCAGACCGAAAAATAGCAAATTTTCCAACGCCAGTTTTAAAAGCAGAACCCCCATAAAATTACCTCCGCACAGAAAAGGAGCAGAATATGAATAACATAACCGTTTACAGTGCTGACAATCCGATCTCCCACGAGCTTTTTACGCGTATCTTCGCGATAATAGAATACTCGTTTCCAAAAAGCGAACGCCGCGATTTCGAGGATCATTATGCCGAATTTACCAAGCCGCCGTTCCGTTCGCTCGTGTACGAGACAGACGGAAATATCGCGGGCTTCATGAATTATTGGCAACTTAACGGATTTGTGTATCTGGAGCATTTCGCCGTTGCCAAGGAGCAGCGCGGACGAGGTCTCGGCTCGGAGCTTATGGAAAAGCTCTGCGAGATCGTTAAGTGCCCGATAGTTCTCGAGGTCGAACCGCCCGAATCGGGTGAAACAGCCGTCCGCAGAATAGGCTTTTACAGGCGGCTCGACTTTTTCCCGAACGAATACGAATATTATCAGCCGCCTTATCACAAGGGAGAAAAAGCGGTCCGTCTTATGATAATGTCAAGACCCTCTCCCCTGTCGAAAGATCAATTCGCAGAAATAAAAAGCTCGCTCTACCGCGACGCCTACGAAACGGACGGGAATTTTTAAAAATCCGTGCCGTCCGCTGTTTCAGTCGGCATATTTTAAGTATATTCGACACACTTGTACAATATTCATCATAATAAAAACCGTCCCGCGCGTCACGCACGAGACGGTTTTGTTCAGTTGAATATCTTTGCCAGCCTGAAATCCACGGTCTTTGAAAACGGATTGTACACGATATCCGTGCTACCCTCAACGGTGAAAAAGTACTCGTTTTTATAGTATAGCGGAACAAACGCCGCCTTATCAATTAGAGCCTGTTCAGCTTTTTTATACAGCTCCGCACTTTCAGATAATTCCGCGGCTTCCTCTGCCTGTTTAAGAAGCGCTTCAAATCCGCTGTCGCTGAAACCCGTACAGTTGGCGGTGTTCGACAAGCTGAACTGCTCCAGATACGCAGATGGGCTGTTGTACTTGCCTGAGAGCTCTACCACTGCAATATCGTAATCCCCGCTGTCCAATCTTTCACGGAACTCATTTTCGGAAAGATTTTCGACAACACAGTAGAACCCGAATTCGCGCTGCCATTCCTGCATAACATACGAAACGGCAGTCTCCGCTGCGGAATTCTGTACGATAATTTTTGCTCCGGTGAACTTATTCAGATCGAGCGACGGCTTTGCTTTTTTGAAATAACCTTGTGCGGCGTTCGCGTCATAATCCGTGAGTGTGCAGCCGCCCGTAAGCTCACGGTAACTCTTGTCGATCATTGACACCTGCTCCGGAACTATTCCCTCTGCCGCCTTGAACTCTGGAATAGCGGACATCACAGCTTCGCGGTCAACCAGCAGCGAAAGCGCCATGCAAAAGTCGCTGTTTTTAAACAGGTCGGAGCGTCTGTTGAACGCCAGACCGCAAGTCACATTGCAGAATTCCTCGCAGCCAAAATCGCCTTTTATAAGCGGCTTGTCGTCGTTCGACACCGCAAGGCAGCTTATATCACCACCGAGCAAATTGTTGATAAATTCTTTCTCATCGTCGATATAAACAGTCACACTTGACGGACATATCTCGCGGGCTTCAGAGTTTTTGGAATTTCTGTTCAAAATAATATTATTGGAATCCAACCCCGCATACGGTTCGTAAAGCCACCGTCTTATATAGAACGCCCCGTTCGACGGAGTGCATTCCGCCGAAAGACCGTACTTCCCTTGCGCATTCAAAAAGAACTCCTCGTTGCACGGCATGGCGGGCGGCTCGGTAAGCATAGTCAGAAAACGCGCGTTAGGATGGTCGAGCGTAATCTCCAGTTCAAAATCGCCCTTTGCCTTAACGCCGAGCATAGAGCTGTCGGTGATTTTCCCCGTATGCAGCAGTTTGGAATTTTTTATGCAGTAATAGTCTTCCGCTCTCGGGGAACGCGTTTCCGGCAAGAACAGTCTTGTAAACCCGTAAACAAAATCCTTGGCAGTGCACTGCCGTTCAAACTCGTCGTTGTCTATCCAATATATGTCCTGTCTCAGTTTAAAATTATAAGTTAATCTGTCCTCCGAGACAACAAAATCCGAAGCCGCGCCGCCTTTGACCGAGCCGTCCTTGCCGAGCGTCAACAGCCCCATAAAAACGTTTTCGATTATCAGCTCGGAATTTGGTTCGTCCGCTTGTTGGGGATCGAGAGTAACGGGATTTGAGGAGATATCGTACGTGTAGGAATAATCGCAGCCGTCGTCTTCCTTTCTGCTGCAGCCCGCCGTAATAAGCATAAGGCTCGCTGAAAGCACGGCGGCAGCCTTTTTCAAAAAATTTATGTCAATCGCTCCCTTGCGCTTTTTTCTATAATTTATTGTAACATATATCAGCACGAAAATCAACAAAAATTTGTTACAAATTTCTTACAATTTTATAGTTGAGTTAATATTTTTTCGCGGCTTATTCTATTCTCAATCGGTTTCAAACCACGAATTATTTGCGTATGCATTATTTCAAGGATATCGCAGCACCGTTTTTAAAAGCCTCATCCAATTCATCGCGGTCATCAATCTGTAAATCTTCAAAAGGCGTAAGAATTAAATCAAGATATTTGTCAATATATGCCGCCACGCCGTCTGCGTCATATTCAAGCCGTTCGATAACATCGACATATATTGCAGAAACAGAATATGAATATACTCTACCCTTAACTGTCTTTTCAACAGGAAGAAACATAATTGTAATCAACCGCTTGCATTCATCGGGAACAAGTTGTAACCAGAGCATATCTTTTCCACATACCGCAGTCATGCCTGATTTCGGAAAATCCCAATAAAAAAATTCCCCATCAGTAAGTTTTATCAGACTTGCCAATCCATGATAAACATCGCAATCCAGGCGTGTCTGATAATAGGGAAAGTGCTGAAATCCCCATTTCAAATCCCTGTCCAAACGCTTTCTTTTCAACTTGAACTCCTCTTCTCCCATAAAAACAGTTTAAAGGTTCTATATGGTATATTCGATAACCATATGCTCCTCGAATGTCGATTTCATATCAATAAGCTGCTGATTGTCACTTCCTCGGAACGGCAGTGAAAGCGTTTTTCGTTGCTCAATAAAACGTCCGTCAACCAACACGTCTATTATCGACATCAGCTGTCCGACGTAATACTCGCTCTTGCGCATCTGCCATAGTTCTCTCATCGTCCAGCCAGTATAACACCATATATCATACCCGCGCTCCTTGAAACGTTTTCCGAGCTCGTAAAGCGCTTTCGCCTGCGAAAACGGCTCGCCTCCCGAAAAAGTCACGCCCTTGTTCAGCGGGTCTTCAGTACATTCCCGAAAAAGCTCGTCCGTATCGACGACCTTGCCGCCGTTAAAATCATGCGTCTGCGGGTTGTGGCAGCCCGGGCAACTATGCGGACAGCCCTGCACAAAAATCGTGTACCTAAATCCCGGTCCGTCAACGATCGACTCCGAAACCGTGCCCGATATCCGTATATCCATAATACTCCCTCCCAAAACAGCCGCATAGCGGCAAGGCTTTTCCTCGCGCACCACTCGCAAGCTTGGGTGCACTCGTCAAAGCCGCGATGCGTCCGCGTTTTTCGCTTCGCGAATTGCAGACGCGCCGCACTACAAGATTAAACAGCCGCCGAAAAGCGGCTGTTGTAATTTACTCTTTCGTAAATCTTCTCGGACGCTCAATTCTATCGAGCTGAATTTCGTCCGCACGGCGGTGGCACATGGGACACTCGTCGTCGATTATCCCCGTAAATCCGCAGCACGGGTCGCGGTCTATCGGGTGGTTGATTGCGCCATAGCCTATCCCTTGATCCTTCATAAAGCGAACCACCTGCTCAAACGCGTCGAGGTTCTTGAGCGGGTCGCCGTCCAGTTCAACGTAGCTGATATGTCCGCCGTTGGTCAGCGCGTGATAGGGCGCTTCAATGCGAATTTTCTTAAAAGCGGTTATCGGATAATAAACTGGAACATGGAACGAGTTTGTGTAATAATCCTTGTCGGTTATCCCGGGAATTTCCCCATAACGGCGCTTGTCAATAGCGATAAACCGACCCGAAAGTCCCTCTGCGGGCGTCGCAAGCAAAGTAAAGTTCAGCCCCATCTTAGCCGACTGCGCCTCCGTTTTCTCGCGCATGTGAGTGATTATCTCCAAGCCGAGCTTCTGAGCCTCCTCGCTCTCGCCGTGGTGAACGCCGATAAGCGATACAAGGCATTCCGCTAAACCGATAAAGCCTGTCGAAAGCGAACCATGCTTAAGTATCTCGCCGATGTTGTCGTTCTCGGACAACTTCTCAGAATCGATCCAAACGCCCTGCCCCATAAGGAACGGATAGTTCCGAACAAATTTTCGGCACTGTATCTTAAAGCGCTGCAAAAGCTGCTCAAATACCATTTCCATCATTCTGTCAAGCGACATGAAAAACTTGTCGGTATCATGATTTGCCTCGATACCGAGCCGCGGCAGATTTATCGTGGTAAAGCTGAGGTTTCCTCTGCCCGTAACTATCTCGCGTGATTTGTCATAATTGTTGCCAATAACGCGCGTGCGGCAGCCCATATAGGCAATCTCAGTGTTGTAGTCGCCCTCCTTGTAATATTGCAGATTGAACGGCGCGTCAATAAAGCTGAAATTCGGGAACATTCTCTTTGCCGAAACGCGCATAGCCAGCTTGAACAAATCATAGTTCGGCTCTCCCTCGTTATAGTTAACGCCATCTTTCACTTTAAAGATGTGAATTGGGAAAATGGGCGTCTCGCCGTTGCCCAAACCGCTCTCGGTCGCGAGCATAACGTTCCGCGTAACCATTCTGCCCTCGGGGGAAACGTCCGTGCCGTAATTTATCGAGGAAAACGGATTTTGCGCGCCCGCGCGGGAGTTCATGGTGTTGAGGTTGTGAATGAGCGCTTCCATAGCTTGATACGTTGTGCGGTCGGTCTCTGCCTCCGCGAGCTTCTCCGCCTCGTCCTGAAGCCCCGTAAACTTGTCACCGAACTCGGGCGCGAGTATCTCCCACTCCTTTGCCTTGTAATCGTAGTTGTCCTGTAATCTCGGATAAAGTCCGAACTCAGTCTCAATCTTTTCCTCGGCAGCCTTGAGCTTGCCGCGTATCTCGTCGTAGTCCGCGTTGAACGTGTACATAACAGCCTTTGCGAGATTTGTCAGATACATTCTCTTAAAGGTTTTCTTAACGCCCTCCGCCATGGCATAGTCGAAATTCGGAACGGACTGCCCGCCGTGTTGGTCGTTCTGGTTCGATTGGATCGCGATACATGCAAGCGCCGCATAACTCGCGATATCATTCGGTTCGCGCAGAAATCCGTGACCCGTCGAAAATCCGCCATGAAACAGCTTCAGAAGATCTATCTGGCAGCAGGTCGTTGTCAGCGTAAAAAAGTCCAGATCGTGTATATGAATATCACCGTTGATGTGGGCGTTTGAGTGAACGGGGTCAAGCACGTACATTTCGTTGAACTGCTTCGCGCCCTCGCTGCCGTATTTCAACATGGTGCCCATAGCCGTATCGCCGTCGATGTTCGCGTTCTCGCGCTTGATATCGCAGTCCGCAGCCGACGAGAACGTCAGATTTTCATAAATCTTCATCAGCGTGGAATTCATCTCGCGCTGTCTTGTGCGGTCGGCGCGGTACAAAATATACGCCTTTGCCGTCTTGGTGTGCCCCTCCTCGATGAGAATACGCTCCACCATATCCTGAACCTCCTCAACGGAGGGATTGCGTCCTATTATCGACTCGGAGAGCTTTTGGCAAACGTCGTCCGCAAGCTGCATTGCCTCCCCGTAGTCCTTTCCGCCGACAGACTGAGCCGCCTTGAAAATAGCCCCCGCTATCTTCTCAATATTAAACGGCACCTCTCTTCCGTCGCGTTTTTTTATCATCGTTATCATTGCCATTATCCGAGCACTCCTTAGCTTTACTACATATTGTATCGTTTATACAGTACACTTCTATTATATAGTATTTAACGGCTTTTGTCAAGGTGATTTTCATATTTTTTTAACGGTTCAGCAAACTAACAAAAATAAATCACTACCGAACGCATTACAGCACAATGCATACGAAAACCGTAAGAATAAAAAAATTCCGCACTCGAAAAAGCGCGGAAGAAATTTACAAAATATTCTGTATCATTATCGTGAAGCTATTTAATAAGCGACTCCAACTGCCCCGCGTTCGACAGGATATCGTTTATCAGAATAGCCGCAAGCGCGATATTAAAAGCATTAGAAATGCCTATATATGTTGCCATAGTACGCTTATGCTTGAGCAAATTCGCCGACGCTCCGACCCATGCCGCCGAAACCGCGACCGCGATAAGCAACGACAGAATGCCGCCGAATGCCGTCACCTCAACATCAAACATTCGCACAACAATCATTTCAAGCACAAAATCGGTCAGCGGAACAAGCATAAGTGGCAGCGTAGCCAACGCCCACTCCTTGCGCTTGGACTTGTAAAAAATCAACACAAACAACAAAAATACACCCGTAATAGCGCCGCATTCTATTGCCATAGCACACCTCACCGCCGATCTAGGCGACCGCACCGCCGTTTTTCATGTTGTTGAACATAATAAGAAAAACAACCGCACAAATCGCCAGAATTATTACCGCCATAATGATATTGATTAAAATCACCGACCTCGGGAGCTTTTCCCGCTTCGGATAGTTACTTTTTTTCCTGCCCATAACATACCTCAAACATAATATGTTATCATTATAACCTATTTTTGCCGAAAAAGCAAGCCTTTACACAAAAAATTCACCTAACGAAACTCGCTGCCGTCCGCGCAGAGTATCTTTGTGCGGACGATACGCACGCGCGACAGCTCCTTGCCCAAAGCGGCGCGGTAAGCGTCCAGCAGCAGCATGGGATTGATGTTAAAGTCGTTTCCCGCGGGTAGCCTGAGCGTTATCCTTTCGCAGACGGAAAGCTCCGAAATAAGCGGTTTCAGGTTGATTTCGGACGTGCCTTTCTTGGTTTTCTTTTCAACGATAATTTTCTCACTTTCCGTGAATTTGAGAAAATCTTCTTTGTCGATATCGGCGGTTATCTCATATTCAGCGGTGGTGATGTCGGTATTTTTCAGCACGGGCGCGGCGGTCTCCACAGCACGAATATCGAGCGGTAGCGCGTTGTTCAGCCTTTCGGTGACCTCCTCAAACGGAACGTCCTCAAGCAAGCGGAAATCCAAGACCTCGCGCACGCCTTCCTGCCCCAGCGAAAGCGGCAACATAAACTGAACGTACATGTGCGGATTATACCCCTCGGTATACCACACCGGCAGCTTTGCGCGCTTTATAGCGCCCTGCATTGCCCTGTTCAAGTCGAGGTGTGAAATGTACTTCGCACGGTCGGTCTTGCTGAAAAACACGCGCGTATTAACGGATGGCACGGCAGATATCACCTCCGACATTCTTTATAATTCCGCAGTTAGAGCATTGCTCGCGGCAGTTGGGCGTTGTCTCGCCCTCATGAGCCTTTTTGTTTTCGTTAATGAGGAACTCACGGCTGACAAGCATATTGATGTGCGACCATGGCGCGGTCTCGTCGTATTCACGGCGGCGGTTGGCGTAGAAGCTCATATCCAGACCGCACTCCCCGAATGCCTCACGCCACTTATTCATATCGAAATATTCCTCCCAGCCATCCAGCTTGCAGCCCTTTTTCCATGCCAGATAAACAGCCTTGCCGACGCGCCTGTCCGCCCTTGCCAGAACAGCCTCGAGCAGCGAAACGTCGTACTTCGAGCGCGATATCGTTATCTTCTTGTCGTTCGCGTACTCCATTATGTGCTTCTGTTTGGAGCGTATCTCCTCCTCACTTGCCTGCGGCTCGAACTCGAACGGCGTGAACGGTTTCGGGATAAACGTGCTCAGCGATACCGACACGGACGGCGCTTTCCCCTTTTTGCGGTTCGGATTGGCATAGAACTGCTCTACTACCGCCTTTGCGAGGTCGTAGATACCCTCGATATCCTCCTCAGTCTCGGTGGGCAGCCCAAGCATAAAGTACAGCTTTATGGCGCTGTAACCGCCCTCAAACGCGATCTTCACGCTGTCGAGAACGTTCTTTTCAGTAACGTTCTTGTTGATAACGTTGCGCAGCCGCTGAGAACCCGCCTCGGGCGCAAACGTAAGACCGCTCTTACGCACGTCGGTGATCTCCTTGAAAACCTCCTCGCTGAACCTGTCAACGCGCAGCGACGGCAGCGAAAGGTTAATTCCGTTCTTCGAGGTGTAATCGGTGAGGGTCTTCAGCAAGCCCTCAATATCCTTGTAGTCGCTTGTGGAAAGCGACGAGAGCGACACCTCGTCGTAGCCCGTATTCTCGCAAAGGCAGCGCGTCTGATCGAGTATCGCGGTCTTTCCTTTCTCGCGGAACGGACGGTAAATATACCCCGCCTGACAGAAACGGCAGCCGCGAATGCAGCCGCGGAGCACCTCCACGACCGCTCTGTTATGCACAATATCGCAAAACGGCACAACAAAATTATCTGGAGCGTACATCTTGTCGATATCGTGAACAATACGCTTGGTAACAGTTTGAGGGGCGGGTTTTCGGGCAGTAATAGATTTTACCGTGCCGTCAGCGTTATACTCAACGTCGTATAAGCTCGGAATGTAAATCCCCTCGATCTGCGCGGCGCGTTCAAGAAACTCCCTCTTCGGCGCGCTCTCCTTTTTGCATTGCTCCATAAGCCGCATAAGCTCGAGATTGACCTCCTCGCCCTCGCCGATAATGAAAAGGTCGATAAAGTCGCAAAGCGGCTCGGCGTTGCAGACGCAGGGTCCTCCCGCAACGACCAACGGCGTAAGCTCCGTGCGCTCTTCGGCAAGCACGGGCAGCCCCGCGAGATCAAGCATTTCAAGTATCGTCGTGTAGCAAAGCTCATACTGTATCGTAAAGCCGATAAAGTCAAATTCGCGTATCGGATCAAGGCTTTCCAGCGCGTACAGCGGAATACCGCGTCTGCGCATCTGCTCCTCCATATCGGGGAGCGGCATAAACACGCGCTCACACCAGTAGTTTGGAACGGCGTTCTTCAGACCGTACAGTATCTTCATTCCGAGGTGCGACATTCCGATCTCGTAGGTATCGGGAAAACAGAACGCGAACCGCACATCCACCTTGCTCTTGTCCTTGATGACCGAGCCAACCTCGCCGCCTATGTAGCGCGCGGGCTTCTGGATATCGAGCAGGAACTCGTCCAGCTTGTTCATCATCTCAGTGTTTTTATATAAATTTTCCGTCATTCCAGTTTTTCCTTTTCTTAACTCCGCAGCTTTCTCTCGTACCACTCCTGCTTGGTCATAAGCACCTGACGCGGCTTTGAGCCCTCATACGGACCGACAATGCCCATTTTCTCCATGGTGTCGATTATTCTAGCCGCTCTGCCGTAGCCGAGCTTCAGATGCCGCTGTAAAGCGGATGTGCTCGCCTGTCCCGCCGTCACGACAAACTCTATCGCGTCGTCCAGCTTGTCGTCGCGGTCGTCCCCATCGGAATCGTCCTCGGGCGCTGAATTTTTGTCGCCTGAGCTTACTATCTCCGCTTGGCGTTCAATCTCTGCCATAATACCCTCGTCGTACTCCGCACGGAACGTCTGCGTGATAAACTCTGTGACGCGCTCCACCTCGTCATCCGAAACGTAGCAACCCTGCAGTCGTATCGGCTTCTGAACTCCCACGGGCATATACAGCATATCGCCGTTTCCGAGGAGCTTTTCAGCGCCGCTCGCGTCGAGAATTACGCGGCTGTCAATATTCGACGAAACCAGCAGCGCGATACGGCTCGGGATATTGCCCTTGATAAGTCCCGTAACCACCTGTACGGTAGGCTTTTGGGTCGCGATAACAAGGTGCATTCCCGCTGCTCTCGCCTTCTGCGCGAGACGGACGATACTGTCTTCGACGTCCTTGGGCGACGCCATCATCAAATCGGCAAGCTCATCGATAAAGATTACGATATGCGGCATACGCTCCAGTTCGTCATCGTCCTTGGCAGCGTCGTTAAATCCGTCGATATTGCGCACGTTGTTCTCGGAGAACAGCGTATAGCGGCGCTCCATCTCCGTGACCGCCCACGCGAGCGCTCCCGCTGCCTTTTTCGGCTCGGTAACAACGGGTATCAGCAGATGCGGAATGCCGTTGTACATCATAAACTCAACCTGCTTGGGGTCGACCATTATCAGCCGCACGTCGTCGGGTGTGGACTTCATAAGAATACTCATTATCAGCGAGTTCACGCAGACAGACTTGCCCGAACCTGTGGTTCCCGCGATAAGCAGATGCGGCATTTTCGTGATGTTGCATGTAACGGAATTGCCGCTGATGTCCATTCCGAGAACCGTTTCCAGCTTTTTGTTGAATGTCTTCTTAAAATCGGGCGTATCGACAAGCTCGCGGAAAAAAACGGTATCCTTGACCTTGTTCGGTATTTCAATGCCGACCGCCGCCTTATTCGGAACGGGCGCGATACGTACGCCGCTTACAGCGAGGTTAAGCGCGACATCGTCCGCGAGGTTGGATATCTTGCTTATCTTCACGCCGGGCGCGGGCTGGAGCTCATAGCGCGTAACGGACGGTCCTCGGCTCGCCCCGAGATAGGTAGTCTGCACGCCGAAGCTCTTCAGCGTTTCAACGAGCTTGTCCGCGTTGCGGCGTATCTCCACGTCGATATCCGCTTGCTGAACGGGCTTTTTTACGGGGTTCAGCAAATTCATCGGCGGCAGCGTGTACACCTCCGAAAGCGTGACCTGATCGCCGCCGCTTCTGAACGGCTCGCTGCCTAACGGAGCGATCTCGCGGCTCGGATCAGTTTTGGAAACGGGCGGCTCGACAAAGCCCGAATTTCCCTGTAACGGACGGTTCTCGTTGATAATATCGTCGAGATCGAACGGCAGCTCCGCCTCGTCAACATCGGAAATATCGTCGGCGCTCCCCTCCCCCGCCAGCTTGTCCGAGGTAGTAATGTCCTTTTTAGGCGCGTCAACTATTCTCGAAACACGCGCGGGACCCTTTTCTGCGTTCAACTTGTCGAGCGCGTCAATTATCGGCACCAAGTCCGCGTCGCCGTCCTCATATTTGTTGGGATCGGGCGGCTCGGGGTCGCGCATTATCGGGTGACGCTTTTCCATATACTTTTTCAGCGCCTGCTGATAATCGCGGCTGTCCTGCTTCTGCTCCTCGATAAGCCCCGCGGACTGCTCCTGTTCTGGCATCTTGAGTGGCGGCTCTTTTTTGGTATCAAGCGGCTCGGGCATATCGAATTTATCCGCGGACTTCTCGGGCTTTTTGGGCGCGGGAGTTTCCTCAAGCGGCTTGCCCACGCTGTTCACCACGTCGCGCATATCGTCAAGCTTACGCTGCTTTTCAATTTCTCTCTCGGCAAATTTTGCGCGCTGTCTTTGCTCGCGCTTAAGCTGCTGCTCCTGTTCACGCTGATGCTGCTTTTCCTGTTGAACGCGGCGGTACTCCTCGTTTGCGATAGCCGCTTCCTCGCGGCGGCGCTCGTTCTTCTCGGCAACGTTATCGCCGACGCTACGGAAAAATCTCCCGATACCCGAAAACAACTCGGGCAGCGGAATGTTGATGATGAGCAGCAGCGCGACCAGAACCGCGATAATTATGATGATAGTCGCGCCGAGCCTGCCGAGAAACAGCAACGGAACGCCGAGTATCAGCGCGAACACCCCGCCGCCGCTGAATGAAACGCCGTTCTTGTAAAGGTTGACGAATACCTCTCCAAAGTTCTCTCCGCGAACCTCGCCGACGGAGAATATCTCCACCGCTGCGCACAACAGAACGATAAACAACGAAATTCTGAAGATCGTGAACGCGATCGTATTGTTCGGCTTGCCCGCCGAGATTGCTATCGCCGCGTAGATCATAAGCAGTCCGACGGCATACGCCGCAAACCCGAAAAGTCCGTGCATTACGTCAAACAGCGCTTTCCAGCCCATACTCCCCGGGATAAGCGCCAGCAGCGTCAGCACAACGCCCAGCGCAAGCATTATGACCGAGCAGATGTGACGGCGGCGCATACTTCTGCGGAACGCCTCCTCGCGGATACGCTGCGCCTCCAGCTCCGCCGCTTTCTTGGAGCGCGATTTCGCCGCCGTTGACGATCTTGATTTCCCCGTACTTCCCGCGCTTTTTGCCGTGCCGCGCGAGGTCGTTTTTCTCTCTGCCATTTTTATCTTTCCTTTATGTATTATTTTCCCTTATTACTTAATCAAACAAATTATTTGCCGAACAACGAAGCGATAGTCACTCCCGAAGCGTGCTCCCAGATACCGCCAAGAATACACAGCACGCCTATCAGCAGCGTATAAACGCCGAAAATCTTGAAACGGTCCTTGTCAAGCAGCCACTTAACGAGCTTTATCGCGAGAAATCCCACGACTGCCGCGATAACGAAGCCAATGCCGAGCATTACCCAATCAAGCTCCACATCGGATTTCAGAGCATCGCCGATTTCGAGAACGCTGCCGCCGAGTATTGCGGGTATCCCGAGTATAAACGCGAACGTTACCGCCGTGTTCTTCTCCAGACCGCAGAACAGTCCTGCCGCCGTCGTCGAACCCGAGCGCGATACTCCCGGGAACAGCGCCACGCATTGGAACAAACCGACCGCGACCGCGTCCTTGACCTTCATCTGCTCGCCCGTTTTCGTGCCGTCGCTGCATTTATCGGAGAGAAACAGCAGCACCGCAGTAAACAGAAACGCAACGCCCTCGAAGATAATGTCGCCGTCGCCTTGCCGCGAGGTGAAAAAGTCCTTGACGAAATACACGGGCACCAAAATAAGCGTGGCGATAATCACCATAAACACCATTCTGCGGTTGGAGTTCATTTCCCGCCACGAGAATTTCCCTTTGAAGATATCCGCAAACATCAGAAAAAACTCCTTTATCATGCCGAGTATCGTCCGCCAGAAAGCCGCAAAAACCGCAACTAGAGTTCCAAGGTGCAGCACTATCGACAAAACGAGTGCCGTTTCCCCCGAATACCCCGTGATATGCTGAACCACCGAAAGATGTCCCGAGCTAGACACCGGCAAAAACTCCGTCAGCCCCTGTACTATCGCCTGTATTATCACATTTATGTAGTCCATAATATTCCCCTTTATATGTACCCCCGACGGGTCGCCGCCGAGGTTAGAATTCAGTTGCCGTTAGAAAGCATTGTCCGCATTACGTCGAAAGCCATTGCACTTTTGATATGCTTGTCGAGCTTTTCCTCGGTATTCTGGTGCTCCGGCTCGGCAAGAACCTCGTTCGGGTCAGTTATCGCGTAGTTCATCTTTCACCACTCCAATCTCCCAATCTCATATCGCCGCGCGAAAGTCCGCCGTCGGCTTCGCTTACCGCAGCGGCGGCTGACTTGGGCTTTTTTCCACGCCGCGCCGCGGTTTCCGACTTGACGGGCTTGGCTGCAGAAGCAACCTTTTTCGCAGTCGTTTTCCGCGCAGAACCCTTGGGTCTGCCGCGCGGCGCTTTATTTTCCTTTTCGATGAGCTTGTACAGGCACTTCACCGCGTCGGACAGCGAGCCGAGGTTGTCGATAAGCCCCTCCTTTACCGCCGCCTTGCCCTCAAGTACCGTGCCCACATCAAGCACCAGCTCGTCGCGCTCCATCATCAGCTCCTTGAAGCGCTCTGGCTTCATCTTGCTGTTTGAGGTAACAAACCGCGTAATGCGCTCCTGCATTTTCTCAAAATAGTGCATTGTCTGCGGAACGCCCAGCATCATGCCGTTCATACGCACCGGGTGTATCGTCATTGTCGCCGACGGCACAATAAAGCTCTGCTTCGCCGATACCGCGAGCGGTACGCCTATCGAATGTCCGCCACCCACGACAATGGAGACCGTCGGTTTTGACATACCCGCGATAAGCTCCGCGATTGCAAGCCCCGCCTCGACGTCACCGCCGACGGTGTTCAGCAGAACGAGTAAGCCCTCAATGGTGCTGTCCTCCTCGATAGCGACAAGCGCGGGAATGATGTGCTCGTACTTGGTAGTCTTGTTCTGCGGCGGAAGAATGTAATGCCCCTCGATCTGCCCGATTATCGACAGACAGCGTATATTATGCAGAGCGTTGCTCGCCGCAACAATTCCCGTATCAATAATCTGTTGGTTCTGCTCCTCCGAAAAAGGAGCATTGTTTTCATCGCTCATACTTATCTCCTCTTGTTTTTAAAAGTATTATTTCACAACAAAAAGAAAATATGCGCGGCGCTGTTCAAACAGGCGAAGACAGTCCGAACACAACTATACATTGTATATTATACCACAACTCAAAACAAATTTCAATATTTTTTACAAAAAACAGGCACGCAATTTGTAACAAAAAGGCGGCTCGGGAATAAAGGAGTCTCCCAAGCCGCATTATAAAAAGGAGGATCAATCAAACGTATTTTAGAGGATAATGCAGATAAGCCCGCCGCAGCCGTCATTGATAATGCGCTGAATGGTCTCCTGCAATTTCAGCCGCGCATCAACGGGCATTCTGTTGAGCTTGTTGTGCAAACCCTCGTTTACAAGGTCGGAGAGCGATTTGCCGAAGATATTGCTCTCCCAGATTTTGGTAGGATTTTCCTCGAAATCGTTAAGCAAATACGTTATCAGTTCCTCGGACTGCTTTTCCGTGCCGACTATAGGGTTTATCTCGGTTGTGATATTCGCGCTCATCATATGTATCGACGGCGCGGAGGCTTTCAGGCGCACACCGTACTTGCCGCCCTGCTTGATTATCTCGGGTTCCTCGAGCGTGAGTTCGTCCATCTGCGGCAAAACGATACCATACCCCGTTGCCGCCACCTCGTCGAGAGCGTTCTTCACACGCTCGTATTTGCGCTTTATGCCTGCAAGCTCTATCATACAAGGCATAAGGTCGTTTTCGCCGTTAAGTTCAAGACCAGTTGCCTCACCAAGAATTTTGTAGAAAAGCTCGTTTTGCAGCATAATGTCGATTATTCCAGAGCCCGTGCCCAGATCCAGTTCCTCGGCGACCGCGCGTTTTACATACTCGCAGTCGGAAATAGCGTCTGCGGCGGTTTTGACGTCGTTTATCCCGACGATTTCCGCGGCAGCCGACTTGATACAGCCGATAACGTCCTTTTTCAGCCAATGCTCCTTGTCGAGCGCGGTTATCCAGCGCGGCATACGTATCTTAACCTCGCGCACGGGGAATTTCAGTAGCACCGCACCAAGTATCTCGCGTATTCCCTCCTCGTTGAGGTCGACGCAGTTTACGGGGAGAACGTCCGTTCCGTACTTTTCGCAAAGCTCCTCGGCGAGCGCGCGGCTCTCGGGGCTTTTGGGGTTCTCGCAGTTCAGCAGGACCACAAACGGCTTGTTTATCTCATTGAGCTCGCCGATAATGCGCTCCTCCGCTTCCTCGTACTCCCCGCGCGGAATATCGGTAATGCTGCCGTCGGTCGTTACAACGATACCGATAGTGGAGTGGTCGGTGATGACCTTGCGCGTGCCGACCTCTGCTGCCATATTGAACGGTATCTCCTCGTCGAACCAAGGCGTCATGACCATTCTCGGGGCTTCGTTCTCAATGTAGCCTATAGCGCTGGGAACGATATATCCCACGCAGTCTATCAGCCGGACGTTCATCTTTACACCGTCCTCAAGCTCGATCGCGACCGCCTCCTCGGGCACGAACTTCGGCTCGGTCGTCATTATCGTCTTACCCGCCGAGGACTGCGGCAGCTCGTCGTTGGCGCGCTCGCGGCGGAACTCGTCGGGAATGTTCGGGATAACAAGGCTGTTCATAAAGCGGCTGATAAAGGTCGACTTTCCCGAACGCACCGGACCCACTATCCCGAGATAGATATTGCCGCCCGTTCGTCTGGCAATATCGGAATAAATTGAATGATTCATATTATTTGTCACGCTCCTTTATACTGTCGGAATGAGGATCATGCCTGAAAGCGGCGCGTCGCAGTCCTCTATCTCATTTTCCTCCATAAGTGCCTTAACGGTGGTATTGTAGCGCTTTGCAATGCTCCAGCAGTCGGAGGAATCGTCCGTGTAGCATATTCTGAGCGCAAATTCGTCCGATTTATCCTTCGGCTTATCCTCGCGTACGGTGACAGCGCTTATCGCCTCGACGGGCTTGCTGTTATGCAGTATTGCGGTAAATTCAAGCGCAGTCGAAAGCTCAAGACCTCCGTCGGACTTTATCGAAAATCCCGTGTCGGTGACCATTACGTTAAAGTCGATCATCGTATCCTCCGTTACGTTCGCGGCGGGGATAACCTGCTCGACAGCCTCCTGCTTCTCGGCGCAGAACGGCACACCGTCGGTGTTTGTGCCGAACGCTCTGCAATAAAGCTGCCCCGTGAGCACAAGCTCTCCGTCAGGTTTGGGTCGGCAGACGGGATTTTTCAGTTCGCTCGAAACATCCCACACCGTCCGCACGTCCTCCTTGTCGGTGGTGAGCTCCGTGCGCACCGACAGGTTCTGCGTGACCGTTCTCGGGTCTGTTGAAATTTTCAGCAGATTTGCGGTGAACTCCGTTTCGTAGTCCGTGGAATAAATATCGGTAGGTATCTGCGCGGTCTCCTCAAGCTGCGCACGGACGCGGCATTCCACCAACAGCTCGCACGAGATAATGCCGCTGTCGGACTTCGGAATAAGCTCGCAGTTCATTACGCCTATTTCGGGGAACGTCTTGTGCGCGTCGGTTATGCCGTTTATGTCGAGAATAGCGCTTACAGGAATATCCGCCGACATTTTTTCGGTCTCGGAGGAGCCGTTGGTCTCGGGGTTGAAAACGCCGTACAGCGCGTTTATTGTGACCGTACCTTTTAACACCGCCTTATCCGCAATAACGCGCAGATCGGTTATTTTAGGCACGGTGTCGCATTGCAGAATAAACGCTATCCCCGACGCGCCCGTTTCTATCTCCTCACGGACAATAAGCTGCTTATCCGCGCAGAGTGTTTCGCCGCAGCAGCCGATCTCGCGGGTGCGTATCTGCAGACCGTCGGGCATTTCGGGGAGCGCGTATCCGACGCTTGAGACTGCTTTAATGCGGCAGGATACCGCGCCGCGGACGTCGATACGTCTGGGGCTTACCGCGCGGCAGTTGCAGTAGTCGGTTTTCATCTGCAGTGATACGACGGGTGAAACGGCGGCTCCCTTGCGACTCATATCAACGGTTTTGGAATAGGTATAGCGCTGGTCGATGCAGAAGACGTCGGTGCTGTTCTCGGCGAGGTAGAGCACCTTTATGTACACTACTCCGTCTATGTTCAGCTTGCAGTCGCCCGATACGCTGTACGACACAATCTTCGGTGTCAAAGTGCATGACAATATTTTGAAAATGTCGGGACAGTAATCGGGCAGCACATAATCAAGCTCAACGCCCTGCTCCGACTGTCCGTCAAAAACGGTCTCGTCGATATGTACCGCAGATCTGGTGATTTCTTCCATAGTAATCCTCCTTGTTGTGGCGTAAAATGCTTTATCGCTAGTATTGTATGCTTGTATAGAAGCAAGTATGATAGTTTGGACATTTTTTCGGAAAATATTTCCTGTTGACAAAGACGCGATTAAATGCTATAATAACTGTAACTATTACCGATAAGGTGGTTTTTTATGACTGTTACGGCTAACCGCAAGTTTTCAAAGCAACGCGAGTTAATTTACAATCGGATAAAAAATTACCCCGTCCACCCTACCGCGGACGAGGTATACACGGCGCTGAAAAAAGAGCACCCCAATCTGAGCATAGGCACGGTTTACCGAAATCTGCATTTGCTCTCGGAAACGGGAATGCTCATCAGAATACATATCGGCAACTCACCGGAGCGCTTTGACGCGCGGACCGACAAGCACTGCCACATGCTCTGCGAGCGCTGCGGACGCGTTTTCGATATTGAATGCGAGACCCCCGACGGTATCGAGGAGCGCGTTCTCAAAAGGCACGGGCATATAATCACGGACGTTTCACTCAACTTAAAGGGGATTTGCGGCAAATGCGCCGAAAACGACAATATATAAAGACAACAAGCCCGAGCATTGCACGGGCTTGTTATTCAATTACGTCTCTTTGCCGTCGATCTCCGTTTTTGATGCCTTGGCGAAAAGCTCGTTCACCTTTGCGCCGTCGATCTTCGTTATCAGCGAAACAACAATTATCGCCACCACAGCAAGCACGAACGCGGGAGCAAGCGAATAAATCCCCGTGTACTCGTTAAGCGTAACGCCCCTTGCAAAAATTCCCGCTTGCCCTGTAGGGCTTGCCGCTGTATCGAGCAGCTCACTTATCTGTATTATCGGCAAATTTTCCCAGATTATAACCGACGCTCCGCCCGTAATTATCCCCGCGACCGAGCCTTGAATTGTCATTCTCCTCCAGAAGAGCGACAGCAGCATAACCGGTCCGAACGCCGCGCCAAGACCCGCCCACGCGTAAGATACCAACCCCATAACGGAGCTGTTCTCGTCGAGCGCTATAACGTAAGCGATGACCGCGACAAGGATAACCGTGCCGCGCGATATCCACATAAGGGTTTTCTCGCCCGCGTTTTTCTTGAAGAGCTTGAACATATCGTTCGTTACAGCAGAGGAAGTTACCAGAAGCTGGGAATCCGCCGTGCTCATTATCGCCGCCAGAATAGCCGAGAGGATAACTCCTGCGATAAGAGCGGGCAGCAGCGAACTCGACAGAAACATAAAGATTTTTTCACTATCGCCCATTTCGTTAAACTTCGCGAGCAACTCCGCGTTTTCGGGATTATGCAGAAACATCATTCCGAACACGCCCACCAGAACCGCCGCCGCGAGCGTTACAAACACCCAGATCGTCGCGATAAGGCGCGATTTCTTGATAAGGTCGCTGCTCTTTATCGCCATAAAGCGCACAAGAATATGCGGCATTCCGAAGTAGCCGAGACCCCACGCCAGACCGGAAATAATGGTCGTTACGGCGAGAGAGCCGTCGGGCGCTTTAATGAAGCTGAAATAGTACTCGGTGACCGCATTCGAGTTAAGCGCGTTCTGAAACGCGCCGCCGAGGTCGGGAATTTTAACAAGCAGCACAATGGGAACAATTACCAATGCCGCGAACATCAGCATTCCCTGAATAAGGTCGGTCCAGCAAACCGCAAGAAATCCGCCGAGGAACGTGTACGAAATTATTATCAGAGCGCCGATAGTCAGCGAGAGAACGTAATCCGCGCCGAAAACGAAGTTGAACAGCTTTGCGCCGCCGCTGAACGCCGAAGCGGTGTAAATCAGAAAGAAGAAGAAAATAATCACCGCGCAGACGAAGCGAACCACGGGCGAGGTGCTGAAAAAGCGCTTTTGCAAGTATTCGGGGATAGTAATCGCGTCGCCCGCCGCGTAGGACATCTTACGCAGTCTTGACGCGCATATCCGCCAGTTGAGGTACGTACCGATGAATAAGCCGATAGCTATCCAGCTTTGGGTAAGTCCGCCGACCAGGATAGAGCCTGGCAGTCCCATAAGCAGCCAACCGCTCATATCTGAGGCCTGCGCCGAGATTGCGGTCGTCCAGCTGCCGAGCTGCCGTCCGCCGAGGAAATAGTCATTCATATTTTTAGAACGCCTGAACGACCATATTCCGATACCGAGAATGATAAGCGCGTACAATCCGAACGCTATCACGGTAAAAATGTTGAATTCCATACGTTGTCTCCTTAATTATGTAATAATTCATAACATTATAACATATTTTTACAGATAATGCAAGTCCTTTCGTGAAAAAATGTCTTTTTGAGAAACAATTACCTTTAATAATTCGCCGCCGCGTGAAAATAATAATAGCGCAAAGGTTCTTCGGACTTATATTCCGTATTGATCGTTTTTGCCTTTGCTATTATTGATTTCAAGGAGAATTTTGATTATGTCTAACAAACAGTCTAAGGCTAACCTGAACAACATTAAGATGCAGGCAGCCAATGAAGTCGGCGTTACACTCAACAACGGTTACAACGGCGATCTGACCGCAAGACAGGCAGGCTCTATCGGCGGTATGATGGTAAAGAAAATGATCGAATCCTACGAGCAGAACGCTAAGTAAGTACGGTCAAACATTACAAAACGATCCCTCGGGCAGCAGTCCGGGGGATTTTGTATTTTTCGCATAATCGCGCGAAAAATGCCAAAACTATACATATAAATTTTTTAGGAGGTTTTTATGGCACAATACAAATGCGAGGTATGCGGCGTGGTTTTCGACGCGCCGAACCATGCCGAAGCGGTCTGCCCCGAATGCGGAGCAACTGGCGCGGATATCGTGGAGGTACAGGCGGGAAATCAGAACAAATACGCGGGAACGCAGACCGAGCGCAATCTCGAAGCAGCTTTCGCTGGAGAATCGCAGGCGCGAAACAAGTACACGTTCTTCGCGGCAAAGGCAAAGCAGGACGGTTTCGAGCAGATCGCGCAGATATTTCAGACGACGGCGGACAACGAAAAAGGGCACGCCGAAATCTGGTTCAAGGAGTTGGGCGGAATAGGCACGACCGCGCAAAATTTAAAGGGCGCTGCCGAAGGCGAAAATTACGAGTGGACGAATATGTACGCCGAGTTCGCGAAAACCGCCGACGAGGAGGGCTTTCCGGAGCTTGCGGCGAAATTCCGAATGGTCGCGGAGATCGAAAAGCACCACGAGGAGCGTTACCGCGCGCTTTTGAAGAACGTGGAAATGCAGGAGGTCTTTAAGCGCAGCGAGGTCAAGGTCTGGGAGTGCCGCAACTGTGGTCATATTGTCGTCGGAACGAGCGCACCACAATCCTGCCCCGTTTGCTCCAAGCCGCAAAGCTATTTTCAGATATGCCCCGAAAATTACTGAAAGAAAGAGACCCCGGAATTTTCCGAGGTCTCGGTCTTTTAAGGCCATGGACGAACGTCCGCAGATAGCACGCAGATTATCGTCACGACGCTTATTCCCAGCGCGCATATCATTGAGATTATATCCACAATCGAAGTGGACGTCTCTTTTTTTATGGCGGGATATTCTTTGATGCATTCAAGCGTGCTTCGCCCAATCAGGACAGCTTTTGACTTCAAGCGCTTAAAGCTGAACTTGCGTCTGTTTTTTTGCATTGTAATGCACCCTTTCTCAACAATTTGCAATACGTCTACAAAGCCATTTGTTTATTCCGACTTCTTTCCCTCGAATTTATCCTTAGACATAGTATCATCAAGTTCAACCTTAGGAGACGTACCAACAATAGTTCCGCTATCCATTACGCCTGCGTCCTTACCGTTCCAACCACACTTACCGCCGCGAATACCCTTAAGCGGGAAAGCAGCAGCCAACTCTTTTGCAGCATCTGATTCGGCATATTTAGAATCGGTATAAACACAAGCTACAGCCTTTCTGTCCTGAACATAAACAGCCGCCGTGATATCCTTGGTAAAATCGTAATCGGAGCATATTTTTTTGCCGAGGATCAACAAAGCACCCTTGTTATCAGAATCACCGTTAGCAATAAAAATATCGGTTTTTGTGCTGCCTATTGTTGCCGCTCCGTCATTTGCAACCGTTAATTCATTAGCAGTGATTGTCCAACCAGTATCCTCCAATTTACTAGCTGCGGAGCCATTTGCGGTGTTTTTGCCCGAAATGTACAGAACCGCATTCGAGGGAACCTTACCGCCTGCTGTATCGAGGTCAACCATCCACTGAGTAATGGTATCCTTGATTTTTGCGGCGGTCTGGTCGAGAGACGTAACTCTGGACTTTGTTACCATGCCCATCATGGTAGGAACGAGAATTGCGGCAAGTACGCCGATTATCGCGATAACAACGATCAACTCAACCAACGTAAATCCTTTTTTTGCTCTGAGAGCCTGAAGTTTCTTTATCATAGTAAAGACCTCCTGTAAAAATTTTTCACCCGAGGAATTCGGGCGGTTTATATATAACCACATCGTGGCTATATCCGTTTTTGCCTTTCGACAGTCTTTCTTTTGCCCATATTTTTCTATATTTGTGTTTTACTACTTTTATGTAGTTTTAATATTTTCATTATACTACATAATTATGGTTTTGTCAATACAACAAATCTGTAGTATGATATAATTTGTACAAAGTTATAAAAGAAAGGAAGTTTTTTTGTGAAAAATTACTATGAACGAATGCGGGACCTGCGGGAGGATCGCGATCTGCGTCAAGCGGATATGGCGGAGGCGCTGGGCCTTACAAACCAGCAAGCCTATCAACGATACGAGGCGGGGCGAGCCTTAATGCCTATCCACCTGCTGATAAAGGTGGCGATTTTTTATAATGTATCACTGGATTATCTCTGCGGACTTACGGACGACAAGCGCAAGTTTTGGTAAAGCAGAGATTTTTTTTATAATTGCCTTGTTTTTTATGTCGAAATCTGTTATAATCTATTGTAAAAGGTGGGTGGTTTTTTTGAACAACTTTAACAATCTGATTGATATGGACGATTACACCGTTCCGCAGTGGAACGAAATAATCGAGCTGGCTGAGAAAATCAAGGCGAACCCCGAGGAATACGGCGAAAAATGCAAAGGGAAAATTATGGCGACCCTTTTCTATGAGCCGTCAACGCGCACGCAGATGAGCTTTCAGGCAGCAATGATACGGCTCGGCGGCAATATTATCGGCTTTGACAACCCAAGCAACTCCTCTGTTGCCAAGGGCGAAAATCTCAAGGACACGATCAAGATAGTCAGCACTTACTCAGATATCCTGGTAATGCGGCATACTCAAGAGGGCTCTGCCAAAGCGGCGGCGTTGGTCGCGGACTGCCACGTTATCAATGCGGGCGACGGCGGACATCTTCACCCTACGCAGACCCTCACCGACTTGCTTACGCTCAAATGCGAGCTCGGTCGGCTGGACAACCTTACAGTCGGACTTTGCGGCGATTTGAAATATGGTCGGACGGTTCATTCGCTCGTTAAAGCGCTGTCGTGTTACCCGAATAACAAATTCGTGCTTATCTCCACGCCCGATCTCGCACTGCCAAGCTATATCAAGGACGTTATCAGAGCGCACGGCTCGGAGTTTACCGAAGTGAAGACGATAGATGAAGCAATCAGAGACCTTGATATGCTGTATATGACGCGTATCCAGCGCGAGCGGTTCGCGGACGATTCGGAATACGAGCGCCAGAAAAACGTATATTGTCTCACTAAAGCGAAAATGCAGTACGCGCGCGGGGATATGATCGTAATGCACCCCCTGCCCCGCGTGAACGAAATCGAGGTCGCCGTTGACGACGACCCCAGAGCGGCATATTTCCGTCAAGCCAACAACGGAATGTACGTCCGCATGGCGCTTATCCTGTACACAATGACGCGCGAACCGAAAATAAAGCCGCTGTTGGTCGGCGAGATACATAACAAGGTGTGCTGCACCAACCCGAAGTGCGTTACACAGACCGAGGAGTATTTGCCGCACAGCTTTATCAACCGCGGCGATATTCTGGTATGCGAGTACTGCGATGAGCGAATTCTTCTGTAACAACAAAAGCCGAGCGATATGCTCGGCTTTTAACTTTAAAACGAATATGCCAGAAAAACATCTTGCGAGGCGTCTATTGCAAAAGCAATGAGCCAGATGCCGAGCCAGAGCATCGGATTGGAGAGGAATACGACGAGCCACTCTTTGGTGTTTCTGCACCTTACCGCGAAATAGACGGTGGGAACAACCACTGTCAGCACAAACGCCGCGCAGAACAGTGGGAACGCCGCGCTTTCGCTGCCCAAAAACATTGCGAACAGCGCCAGCAATCCGATCGACGCGAACAGAAAGACTATGCGCCGCAGCAGATATACAGACGTATCGGTATTAAATACAAATGTCAGTATTGTTGGCAGAACGCCGCCCAAGCCTGCAATTATCTGAAAAGTGCGCTGGAAATTGTAATCCAAGCGAAGATCCCCAAAATAAACAGTAAATCCGCAGAAAAACGAAATCGCCACAACAAAAACCATAGTGGGAAACACAAGCGACCCTATCCCTTGCTTTACAGTGAGCTTGTTTACCATATTCTTCCTCCTCACAAAAACGTCAAGTTATAGCGCTCTACCAACAGATTGATATCCTTCAGTTGTGTAAGATAGGTGAAAAAATCCGCGAGTGTCGGATTTGCAAGGAAGATAATCAGCCACGCGGAGAATTTCACGGGGCGCGCCTTGTAGAAAAAAAGTCCCGAAAAAACAAGCGAAATAAGCAGCATAACTGGTTTTGCGATAAACATGGTCTTGTAGTCGATATACTGCTTAGCCAAGGAAGTAACCGCGACTGTGCAGACAAAAATCAGCAGACGCGGCAAAAATTGCTCCGAGGTGTCGATCTGCAGAACGAGCGTGAAGATGATAGGCAGCACGCCGCACGCAGCAGCCGCGATTATGTATCCCCACTGCTGAAAGTACTGCGGGCTTATGCTGCCGAATATTTGAACCGTGCCCCAATATTTCCACGCCGCCCAGATAACGATTACGACGGGGTACGCCAACGAGCCGAGCAGCTCGTATTTTGTGAGTTTATGTTTCATTTTTCCTCCGCTTATTAAGACTGATTTTATTATAGCACATTTGCGTATTTTTTTCAAGAGCGAAAGGCTTGCCCGTTTGGACAAGCCTTTATTTTACATTATTTCCCAGATGAACTCCGCCGAATCGCTAGAATTGATGTCCTCGGGCTCAAACTCGGGAACAGCGCCCGCCGAAACTGCTCCGCGCTCCATTTCCATTGTGTATGCGCTCGCCGAATAGACATTTATATCCGTCCAGTTATAGTTAATATTGAGAAGCGTACCGAGCTTCACACCCGATGCCGCGCATAGAATTTCAGCTTTCTGACGGGCATTTTCGGTCGCCGCTCTGAGCAGCTCCGCGCTGATCTTCTCAGGTTCTTTTACGGTGAATTTTATCGAGAACTCCGCGTCCGCGCCGCTGTTTGATATCGCCGTGAGAGTTTCTGCGAGCTTCTTCGCGTCCATATCGAACGACAGTCTGAGCGTGTAACGGCAGACGTATCCCGCGAAAACGTTGCGGTATCTTCCGTGCTCGTCGGTCTCGCCCTCGTAATTTGTCCGCACGTTGAACGAAAGCGTCTTTAAGTCCTCCTTAGCGAACCCCGAAGAAACAACCGCGCTTTGCAGCAACTCAATGCGCTTATTCGCACCCTCAACGGACTTGGCATACTCCTTGTCCTTGGAGACGATATTGAGCGTTATCGCGATAAAATCGGGCTTTACGGAGGCAGTACCTATTCCCTTTACTGTTATCGTTCTCGGCATGGCTTACCCCAATACTGACAGCAGAACGCCCGCAGCGACCGCCGAACCGATAACGCCTGCTACGTTCGGACCCATTGCGTGCATAAGCAGGAAGTTGGAGGGGTTGGTCTGCGCGCCGACCTTCTGCGATACGCGCGCCGCCATGGGAACTGCGGATACACCCGCAGAACCAATAAGCGGATTGATCTTTCTGCCCGAAATGATATACATCAGCTTGCCGAGCAGCACACCGCACGCGGTACCTACGCAAAACGCGATAAGTCCGAGCACTATAATGAAGATCGTCTTCCAGCTGAGGAAGTTGTCTGCAACAGCGGTGGCGCCGACGGTGATACCGAGGAATATTGTGATGATGTTCATAAGCTCGTTCTGAGCAGTCTTGACAAGTCTATCGCATACGCCCGACTCCTTCATCAGGTTGCCGAACATAAGGATACCGACCAACGGAGCAGCCGACGGAACGATCAGCGAAACGATAACGGTAACAGCGATCGGGAATACGACCTTCTCGATCTTTGATACCTCGCGGAGCTGACCCATTTTTACGGAACGCTCCTTTTCGGTCGTGAGCGCTTTCATAATGGGCGGCTGGATTACCGGCACAAGCGCCATGTACGAATATGCCGCAACGGCTATCGATCCCAGCAACTGCGGTGCTAACTTGGACGTGAGGTAAATCGCCGTAGGACCGTCCGCACCGCCTATGATCGCGATCGAAGCCGCTTCCTTAAGCGTGAAGCCGTCAAAGCCAATCCCCGAAAGGTCGAAGAAGTTCAGCAGGCACGCGCCGAGGAACGTGAAGAAGATACCGCCCTGTGCAGCCGCGCCGAGCAAGAAGCTTTTGGGGTTTGCGATAAGCGGACCGAAGTCAGTCATAGAGCCGATGCCGAGGAAGATGAGCGGCGGATAGATCTGGAGCTTAACACCCAAATACAGCATATCCAACAAACCGCCCTCGTGGAGCACCTTGCCGTAATCAAGCGAGGTCTCGGGCGTAAACACCGACATAAAAAGTCCGCCGATTCCCGCGTCAACATACGTCGGCGCAAAGTAGGGGTTAGTCGCCGGATCCCACAGCTCGGGATGATAAAGCCCCGTAAGCGGCAGGTTGGTCAACAGCATACCAAACGCTATCGGCAGCATAAGCAGCGGCTCATACTGCTTGACTATTGCAAGATAGAACAGGACGAACGACAGAAGTATCATGATTATACACCTGATATCACTCAATCCCGTAAAACCGGAAGTATCAATAAGTCCGGTTATCGTACTTTTAAATATTTCCATATTTCGGTTTTCCTTTCTTAGAATTGACGCATATTGTCGTTTACACCCGCCATACTCCACGCGGACCGTGTGCGAACGGACTTGCGCCTGCTTATGCCCGTTATCGTATACGCAGTGCCCTCCGCCTCGGCATAAGCGGCGATTGCGGCGCTTATGACCGCAACGATCTCCTCGTCGTTATTCGGCGCTTCATCTTCAGCGGTAGCCTCAGCAATCGGTACGGGCGCGGGAACAGTGACTTTTTCCACCTCAAGCGCCGCGGCTCTCTTTGCCGCCCTGCTCTTGTCGATAGCCTTGAAGATCGTTCCCATTAACCAGAAGAAGAAAATGAGAATTGCCAGAATAAGGAAAACTACCAGTATTCCCGTAATGGTGAGAATGCCGACCGAACCCCAGTAATCGGGATCGCCAAGCTGATCCTTAGCACTTCCCAAGCCTTGAATCCTTTCGATAGCGCTGCCGCTTTCTGACAGCATACTAAACGCAATGTTCATTTATAATTACTCCTTTTTCGCTCGAAAAAAATCGAGAATTATTTCCGAAATCAAAATCATTATACTATATTTTAACAAAAAATTCAACCACTTATATAAAATTTTTTTAACAAAGTTTCGCCATTAAAATATAGCACTTTGCACAAAATACCGTTAAAAAAATATATTATTATCACAAAACCATACCGTCGTATATATCAGCCGCCAAAACCTCCGTCAACGCCGAGTATCTGCCCCGTAATGAAACGGTTCTCAGCAAGCGCGCGAACGGCTTTCGCGACCTCATACGGCTGTCCGAGACGGTTCAGCGGAGTTTCCTCAGTAAGCTCGGCAAGTTCCTCCGCGGTAAGGTGTAAGGTGTTCATGGGGCTGTTGATAACTCCAGGGGCAACCGCGTTCACGGTTATCCCCGACAAGCCCAGTTCCTTTGCAAGCGCCTTAGTAAAGCCGATAACGCCAGCCTTTGCCGCAGAATACGCAACCTCGCAGGACGCGCCGTAAACTCCCCAGACCGAGGAAACGTTCACGACCGCGCCGCTTTTTTTGCTCACCATGGACGGAACAACCGCCCGCGTCACATTGAAAACACCCGTCAGGTTCACGTCGATCATGCGCCGCCAATCCTCATGCGATGTGTCAAGGAACGGCTTTATCATGGAAATTCCCGCGTTATTCACCAGAACGTCTATACGCCCGAACCCGTGCAGGACGTTCCGCACCGCATCATTCACAGATGAGATATCCGAAATATCCATAGGTATGCCGGAACAGTTCAGCTTTTCCGTAAGCAGCCGAGCCTGTTCCGCTGCGGTGCTGTATGTGAATATCACGTCATCGGTTTTCGCGAATTCCTCAGCGAGAGCCGCGCCAATCGCTCCCGTGCCGCCCGTAATCAGAACCGTGCTCATTCAACGCTGACGACGATCTCGCCGTCCTCAGCGGTTATAGCCACCTTGGAAAGCGTCTTTTCGTTGTTGTCAATAAGCAGCTCGGCAATCTTATCCTCGATATCGGAGCGTATCACGCGGCGGATATCGCGTCCGCCAAACTTGCCGCCGAACGCCTTTTTAGCAATAGCTGTATACGTTTCCTCGGCAATCTCAAGCGACAGTCCTTTTTCCTCAAGCGGCGAACGCAGTTCCTCCAGATTGAGCTTGGCGATCTTCGCGTAGCTCTCCTCAGACAACGGCGAAAACGCCACAATCTCGTCCACTCTCGCCATAAACTCCGGACGCAGGAAGTCACGCAAGCCTTTCATTACGCGCTCTCGGCTCATATCCTCCTGCGTTTTCGAGAAGCCGATACCGTTTATACCGCCCGTTGAACCAGCGTTCGAGGTCATGGCAATTATAGTGTTCTCAAAGCTTACGTTTCTGCCGTGCGAATCGGTAATCTTGCCCTCGTCGAGAATTTGCAGCAGAATGTTCATAACATCGGGGTGCGCCTTTTCAATCTCGTCAAACAGAATTACCGAATACGGCTTTCTGCGGACGCGCTCAGTAAGCTGCCCCGCCTCGTCGTAACCGACGTATCCGGGAGGCGAACCGATTATCTTGGAAACGCTGTGTTTCTCCATATACTCGGACATATCCAGCCGTATAAGCGGGTCGACCGTGTCAAACATTTCCTTTGCGAGAACCTTTACAAGTTCCGTTTTGCCCACGCCTGTGGGTCCCACGAAGATGAACGACGCGGGTCTGCGGCGGTCGGAAAGCTGTATGCGGCTGCGCTTTATCGCTTTAGCGACCAGCTCGCAAGCCTCATCCTGACCGATGACCTTTGCTTTAAGGCTGTCCTCGAGCGTCGCCATACGCTTAAACTCGGTCTCCTGTATCTTATTCGCGGGAATACCCGTCCATAGCTCTATGACCTTAGACAAATCGTCCATATTGACATAAACGTTTTCAGCTGCCTCTTTAAGACCGTCGATCTTCTTTTCGTTCTGCGCGATAGTGGTTTTCAGCTCCGCAAGACGCGCGTAGTCTATATTTGAATCTCCCGCAAGCTCGCTCTCCTCGCGTTTCTGCGCGGCAAGCTCCAACTTCATCTTCTCATATTCGGTAATACTTGGGCTGCCAAGCGACGCGCACGCGCACGCCTCGTCCAGCAAATCTATCGCTTTATCGGGAAGAAAACGGTCGTTGATATAGCGCTCTGAAAGCACCGCACACATCTTCACAATATCGTCCGAAACATGAACTTTATGATGCTCCTCGTAGTACTGTTTGATACCGCCGAGCAAGGTTATCGTCTCATCAACGGACGGCTCGTTTACGGTAACGGGCTGGAAACGCCGCTCCAGCGCGCTGTCCTTTTCGATATGCTTGCGGTACTCGGAGAACGTCGTCGCGCCGATAACCTGCAATTCGCCGCGCGAAAGTGCGGGCTTGAAGATATTCGCGGCATTCATCGAACCCTCGGAATCGCCGCCCGTGCCGACAAGATTATGCACCTCGTCCACAAACAGCATAACGTTGCCCGCGTTCTTCACCTCGTCGATCAGCGACTTCACACGGCTCTCGAACTGTCCGCGGAACTGCGTTCCTGCGACGAGCGCGGTCAGGTCGAGCAAGTACAGCTCCTTGCCCTGAAGTCTGAACGGAACGTCGCCGCTCGCGAGCTTCAGCGCAATGCCCTCCGCGATCGCGGTCTTGCCGACGCCCGGCTCTCCTATCAGACAGGGATTGTTCTTGGTGCGGCGCGAGAGTATCTGCAATACGCGATATATCTCCTTTTCACGCCCGACAATCGTATCTATCTTGCCCTCTTTTGCTCTGCGGGTGAGATTTGTGCAGTACGTCTCAAGACACTTGCGCTTCTTGTCGGGTTTCTCCTGCTTTTTGCGCGGTTTTTTCTCCTGTGCGGTATCATCCTTATCCGACCCGAACAGATTTTTCAGGAAATTCGGCATTGTACCCGCGCCGCCGCGCTCAAAAAGATTATCCTCGTCCTTGGAATCGCTGTCCTTGGCGTCGTCAAACTCGTCGTCCTCGTCGTCGGGATCATCCTTATCGCCTATGCCGAACTGCTTCAGCATATCCTTGTCAACAACGCCGTCCTCGCCGAAAATGGAATCGACAGCGCCCTCGAAGTCCTCCTCCGAGATACCCATCTGCTGCAAATATTCATTGACCTGCGGCAGACCGAGCTCCTTTGCGCAGTTAAGGCAAAGCCCCTCGCTCTTACGTTCACTGCCGCTCATTGTCGAAATGAACATCACCGCCGGACGCTTTTTGCATCTGGAACACATCATCATAAAAATCACCCTTTCATTTTCTATGGGATCAAGTCAAAAAATTAAGAAAATCGACCTCATAAATCCTTTTAAACAAATATGTTGAATCAATTGCCGTCTGATTGAACAAAATTACGTTTCCGACGCTCAGCGACACGATAAAACGCGTTATCAGACAGACCACGCATATCACCACTATTCCCTCGCACAGCCCCGCAAGTCCGCCCGCGAGAGCGTTAGCCTTGCCGATAACAGGTATCTTGTTAATCACTTTCGTAAGGTTTGCGACCACCCCGAGCACTACGGAAACTATCGAAAAAATGAGAATAAACGCGATCGTGCGCAGTATTATAATGCAGTTAGGAGCGATTATTCCGTCGACGATCGAGCCGCGGATAGTATCCTTTGTCTCGATCATCGTAAGCGCGAGTGTTCTTGCCGCGCCGACTCCGAGCGTATCAGCGTTGGTCGTTCCGGTTATCGAGGGCATATATTTCGCCACCGTACCCGCGATCTCGTTGAACTGCTCAAAATCCTCTCGTCCCACGAGATTTACCGCGACCACTTGCGACACAACAAGCTTACCAAGCCCGTATTTCTCAATATCGTCCATAGTGAAATCCACCGTTTTGGCGTTCAGCGAGGATACATCCAGATCGTCGTTCAGACCGACCAACCTAAGATCGGCGCTGTCTATTCCCGTATTTGACAAGTCAACGTCGGAAAGGTCGAAAACGGCTTTTCCCGTTCCCGCATAATTAGGGGTTATCTCCGTTACGGGCACTCCCCCGACCTCTACTTTCGAGAAGTCGATATCGGGAATACTGCCGAGCCGCATTGTACGAAGCCCCTCGTCTACGGCATTGTCGATTTGCTCCTCCAGCGGCTGCCGAATGAAATTATCATAAACCGTCTCGGCGATTGGCTTGCTGAATATCATAGCGCACGCAAACGCCGCAATGACCGCTATCATACCGATGATCACCTTTGCGAAACCGTTTTTCCAGCCCGCGAAGAAAAATCCAACGGCTATCACAACGATCACCACGTCAAATACTATTGCGAATTCCTGTCCCATATTACTCCCCTCAAAGCTCTATCCGCTGAACGCTGTTGTAGCCCAGCAAATAAGCGCAATTGTTCATTATCTTTATATCGGAATACTCGTCCTCAAGGGCGTGCGTTTCGGTGCATTCAAGCATTGAATTGTAAGTATAAAGCTTGCTGCCGCTGAGAATATACAGCTTTCCGTCACACACGTCAAACGCCGTTACGGCATCGGGCGTTATCGCCGCTGCGGCATCGAGCGTTTCGCTGTACGCAACGGCAATTTCGCCGTTGGATGCCGAATCGCGGAAAAACACCGCACGCAGACCGTCCGTTTCGGAAATACCGACGACCTGCCTTGTAAACCCGCTCTGCGCGGAAATATCGCCGTTCTGCTCGTCAAGCAGGAACGCTCCGCTGCTTGTTACAGCGTAGATACCGTCGCTACAGCGCTCCAGTGAAAACGAAACATCGTTCCCGATAAAAGTCCGCCAGCTCTCGCTTTCGGAATTTGTGAAGTCAAAACGCAGCACGCTCGTCTGCAAATCGCCGTCACGTTCCCCGACCACCGCGGCAAAAACGCTGTCGTCGTTCGGTCCGAAACATACTTGCATTATTTTTTCATTGGGAGAAGCCCAGCGGAATATCTGCTTTCCCTCTCCGTTAAATATGTACAAATAATTGGAATACCTTGACGAAGTAGTAACCACCGCACAGCGGTCCGAATTGCCCGCCTTGGCGAAAACGATACTGTCCTCAGTGACGTTCGAGAAGATCTCGGACGACCTCGAAAAAACCTTGAATCCACTGCCGTTCCTGTCGAAAACCACGACCCTGCGCGCATTCGAATCGGACGCGGGGTTCTGAAAGCCGTGCTGTATTCCCGAAAGTTCGGCTCCGACTGCGTTATACGTATACAGATACGTATCGGTGAGCAGATAGAAATTTTCGCCAAGCTCGCCCATAGCATACTGCGTACTGCCCGGCAGCGATACGGGAAATCCGCCGTCGCCCGTATTGAGAGCAACGTCCTTGAACGGCTCGATCAGCTTTCTCCAGTTGGCTGCTATCAATATCACCGCAATAAGCACAATGAGGAATACCATGCCCCTCACCGCAAGACTTTTTTGCTTGCGTTTCCTGCGGAATTTATTCATATCGTTTCTTTCGTCCATTTATTTTTCCTCATACGGCGAGCATTGGTTTATCTTTATATTATACCACATTCACACCCGTTTCGTCAAGCCCCGTTTATTCACTCATCAGTCACATCGGGAAAATCCTCCGCAAAGCTCTGCGGATAGTTGCGCGGCAGATTGCGGTGGGCGGTTATCACGTTAAAGTTATTCGAGTTTATCGTAATTATAACGCCCATGCCTATCACATAATAATTTTTTCCTTTTTTGACAACGACGCTCCTGTCGTCACTGATTATCGCCTTGCACCACCTCACGGGATTGTTGGTGTTCAGGTAAATATTTTTCTTCATGCGCTCTCTGCCCATTCCCTTTATGTGAAGCATTGAGAAATTCTTTATCAGTTCGGCTTTGTAGTCGATGACCTCCTCCTCTTCGTACAGCACATCATTTAGATATAAGCCCTCGGGCGGCAGCGTAACTCCCGCAAAGCCTCTCTCACCCGTCTCGAGCGCTTTGGCGATATCGTCGACCTCGCGTCTTCCCTCGTTGATATAAATAAGCGTGCCCGCGATTATTCTTACCATATTATACAAGAAACCGTTGCCGCGTATTTTTATTTCACAAATACCGTCCTTTTGTGTAACGCCAAGTTCATAAATAGTACGAACCGTGGTCTTGACGCGCGATTTTCCCTCTGCACGGCAGAACGCCCCGAAATCGTGTTCGCCGATAAATAACGCCGCCGCGTCGTTCATCTTTTTGATATTAAGCGAATACGGGTAATGGTACGCCAGCTTTTGCATAAAAACGTCACGCATGGTTTTATTGTTTATGAGATACACATATTCCTTGGATTTTGTGCAAAATCTTGCGTGAAATTCCTCGTCGACGTCCTCACAGGACAACACCGCGATACTGTCTGGCAGCAACGTGTTCATTCCCTTGATGAAACCCTCGCACGGGATTGAGCTGTCGATGTGCACGTTAAAGCAGAATCTTCGCGCGTGTACTCCCGCGTCCGTCCTCGAACAACCGTATATGACGGGCGGCTCGGTTTTAAGCAGCTTGCCAATCGCCTTTTCAACGACCTCCTGAACGGTTATCGCATTATCCTGCCGCTGAAAACCATGATAATCCACGCCGTTGTACGCGATAAAAACCTTTAAATTACGCATTTTACCTCCGTTTACGGTATTATCGGAATGCAGTTCAGCACGATCACTCCCGCGAACAGTATGAGCATTATTACGATCGCGGCATAATCCCTCGGTGCGGTCTTAAGCTGCCGCATACGCGTTCTGCCCTCGCCGCCGTGATAGCAGCGGCACTCCATTGCCGTCGCAAGCTCGTTCGCGCGTTTGAACGCCGAAACGAACAGCGGTATCAGCACGGGCACGAGCGACTTCGCCTTTTTCATCAGCCCGCCTGTGTCGAGCTCCGCTCCGCGCGCTTTCTGCGCGGACATTATCTTGTCCGTCTCCTCGATAAGCGTCGGGATGAATCGAAGCGCTATCGTCATCATCATCGAAAGCTCGTGAACGGGAAACCGCACCTTTTTCAGCGGCGAAAGCAGCCTTTCGATCGCGTCCGTAAGCATTATCGGCGAGGTCGTATACGTCAGCAGCGACATACCGACTATCAGCGCCAGTATTCTCAAAAGCATAAACAGCGTCGTGCGTATACCCTCGGGGTATATCGAGATTATCCACCACTTGAAAAGCGGCTCCTCACCTGTTATAAACAGCAAGTTCAGTATTCCCGTGAACAGCATAAGCGGAAGTATCGGCTTTATGCTTTTCAGTATCATTATCAGTTTAATTTGTGAAAGCAAATAACATATCACCATAAACAAAATACCGACCAGCAGCCCCGTAAAGGTCTGCGAGGTAAACAGTATCACCAGATACAATATATCCAGAAGCAGCTTCACGCGACTGTCCATTCTATGAATTACGGACTTTCCCGGGAAATACTGACCTATCGTAATATCCTTTATCATTTGTCCTGTCCTTTGATAAGCGACAGCAGTCTCTGCGCCGCCCTGTCTGTAGTATATATATCGTTTCCTATGTCAATGCCCTTTTCGCGCAGTCTATGCGACAGGCGCGTTATCTGCGGCACGTCAAGTCCTATAGCGACAAGCTCGTCCGTGCGCTCGAAAACCTTGTCCGTTTCATCGTAGCAGAACACCTTGCCCTTGTTCATCACAAGCACCTTTGTCGCGAATTTCACGATGTCCTCCATGGAATGGGAAACCAGCAGCACCGTTTTACCCGACTGCTCGTGATAGCGCTTTATCAGTGACAAAATCGTATCTCTACCCTTGGGATCGAGACCCGCAGCGGGTTCGTCGAGTATCAACACCTTGGGGTCCATTGCAAGAACACCCGCAAGAGCCACTCTCCGCTGCTGTCCGCCCGACAGCTCGAACGGGGATTTTTCCAGTAAATGGGAGATACCCATACTCTCGGCTGCCGATTTTACGCGTGCGTCAAGCTCGTCGCCCGAAAGCCCCATATTTTTCGGTCCGTAGGCGATATCCTTGGCTACCGTTTCCTCGAAAAGCTGATGCTCGGAGTACTGAAAGACTATACCGACCTTGAAGCGGATATCGCGGATATTCGCGTCCTTACCCCAAATATCCTTGCCGTCAATGAAAACAAGCCCCGAAGTAGGCTTCACCAGACCATTCAAGTGTTGTATCAGCGTGGATTTTCCACTGCCCGTATGCCCTATAATGCCGACGAACTCCGCTTTTTTTACCGTTAAGTTAACATTGTCAACAGCGGTTTTTTCGAACGGCGTGCCTATGCTGTATTTATAGGTAAGATTTTCCAACCGAGCCGCCTCTTCCCCGATGTCGACTATCTTTGCGGCGACCGTCTTGGCCATGTCGGCGGTTCTGCTTTTAAGGGGCAGCATTTCTATTGCCGCTGCGCACTCGTCCTCGAAAATAATTTCCTCGGAAATACTTACGCCGCATTTACGCAGCATTCCGCACAGCTCCGTAACCTGCGGAACGTCGAGACCTACCGACCGAAGCTCGTCCGCGCGTGCGAAAATTTTCCGCGGAACGTCGTCCATAAGCACCGAGCCTTTATCCATAACGACGACTCGATCCGCCTGCGCCGCCTCGTCCATATAATGCGTTATCAGAATAACGGTTATGCCCTTTTCCCTGTTGAGCCGCTTTATAGTTTTCATGACCTCGCGTCTGCCCTTCGGGTCGAGCATTGCGGTCGGTTCGTCCATGACAATACAGCGCGGCTGCATGGCGATTATGCCCGCGATCGCGATACGCTGCTTTTGTCCGCCCGAAAGCTGATGCGGCGCGTGTTCGCGGAATTCGTACATATCCACTTGCTTTAGTGCGTCGTCAACGCGGACGCGTATTTCCTCAGGCGGCACGCCGAGGTTTTCGGGCGCGAACGCCACGTCCTCCTCGACTATCGTCGCGACAAGCTGATTGTCGGGGTTCTGGAACACCATTCCTACCGTCTGCCGTATATCGAACAGCCTGTCCTCGTCCGCCGTGTCTATCCTGTCTACCGTAACTTTTCCCGAGGTCGGGGTGAGTATCGCGTTGAAGTGCTTCGCAAGCGTCGACTTTCCGCAGCCGTTATGCCCGAGCACCGCCAGAAACTGCCCCTCGGGAACGCTAAGACTGACGTTCCGCAGTGCCGCCGACTGCTCGATTATCTTGCCGTCGTCGTCGCGGAGAATATAGTCATAGCACAGATTTTCCGTTTTTATAATGTCCAAATTCTCATTCCTCTTTTGTTCCGTCTTTATTTGTTTAAAGAACAACCTCTGTCATATTTCCGTCGTCGTCGATATAAAGGAAACCGCCAAGATCACCATACATCAGCAGAAGATACGGGCTGATACTGTACCAGCCGTCATAATCGCCGAGTACGTTCCCGAGTTCCCCCGAAACATATATCTCAAACGTTTCCGGACTGCCCATCAGAAAGCATATCCATACCATTTGGCTGCTCAGCTCGTCCGCGGAGACTTCCATGTGCTCGGAAAAACACTCGAGATCAAGCCGACCTGCATTCATAAAAGGCATTTCGTTAAGAATACCATTAAGCATTTCCGTAGCGTTTTCATCGGAAAATGTGTATTTTTCCGCGAAGTTTTCGACACATTCGGCAATGCGCGCCTTTTCTTTTACTACGCTGCGTTCCCATGCGGCTTTTTTGTGTAACTCGCGCAGCTCGTTCATTCTTGCGCGCTGCTCTTCCGTCAAGCCCATTACCGTTTCTCCCTTTCTGCATACAGCCATACATTTTATATTATACACCAAAGGATACATATAAGTCAAGTGAAAATTTGATAAAAAAAGAGCCGACAACGCGGCTCTTATGTAATATCAATTAAAACTTACTATCGCGGTACTTCCGCAAGGCAGCGGCATACCCGTCTGCTTTACAGGCAGACCTATCTCCTCGGACAGCACCTCTATCGGGAAACGCTTTCCGACAGTCATTTGCAGCAGATAGCTCATTACCGAAGCGGACAGCCCCGTGGTGTATGAGTTCAGCAGCACGAACAGCGGCTTGTCCGACAGCAGCGCCGTAATGTCCTCCATTAAGCCGAAAATGCTGTCCTCGAGCTTCCACATCTCGCCGTTCGTTCCGCGTCCGTAGCTCGGAGGATCGAGGATAACGCCGTCGTAGCGTGTACCGCGGCGTATTTCGCGGCGAATGAATTTGTTAGCGTCGTCAACTATCCAGCGGATAGGCTTATCGTCAAGCCCCGAGAGCTTTGCGTTGGTGCGCGCCCAATCGATCATTCCCTTTACTGCGTCGCAGTGGCAGACGCTCGCTCCCGCCGCCGCGCAAGCCAAAGTCGCGCCGCCCGTGTACGCAAACAGGTTCAGCACGTTTATCGGACGCTCCGCCGCGCGTATAATATCGCCGCAGTAATCCCAGTTGACCGCCTGTTCGGGGAACAGCCCCGTGTGCTTGAACCCCGTGGGCTTCACCATAAACCGCAATCCGCCGTAGCTTATCTGCCAGCTCTCGGGGAGCTTGCGGCGGTAATCCCACGAACCGCCCCCCGATGATGAGCGGATATACTGTGCGTGCGCCGTTCCCCATTCAACGGCTTCGCCCTCATTTTTCCAGATTATCTGCGGATCGGGACGAATCAAAGTAACGTCACCCCACCGCTCCAGCCGCTCGCCGTCGGCAGTGTCAATAAGTTCATAGTCTATCCAGTTTTTGGAAACCCTCATAAAATACCTCTAAATATTTCTTCTTTGTTGTCCTCCACAAACTCCATAAGCAACTCGCCAAGCGACGGTTCAAAATCGTAATATGCGTTATCGACCGTTTCGTAGCCGTCCTCGTCACCGTCGTCTCGCTCCTTTTCCTCCAATGCTTTTTGAAAATTGTCGGCAATCTCCTTATACCCGATAAGATTTATCGCGGAGATAAGCTCCTCGGGAACAGTTTCGGGATAGCAGTCAAAATATCCGCTGTGACCGCCGCTCTGCATTTCCGCATCATACCAAAAGCACAACACAGCCGCCCGCTGAATTTCGGACAGCTTGTCCTTCCTTGTTACCTCATCTATAAACCTGTTCCAACGCTTGTCTTTTTCAGATAACATTTCATCCTCCTAATTTACAAAACAGCCGCTCTCCCGTCCGGAAATTCGCCCTCCCAACCGCACGGAAAATAACCATCACGATAAATGTCAAGCAGTTCGGTGAAAAATCCCGTTATGTTCAACGCCTTTTCCACCGCCGCCCAACACAAATCGCGCTTTACCATATCGACGCTCTCCTCGTCGAGAGAGCTTTCTTCTTCAAGACCGGCACGCGCTCTGAAAGCTTGCCATTCACGCCAAATATCGCCGTCCAAAGCCATTGAAACTGTCTCAAAAATACTGTCAACCGCGTCATCGCCGATCATCTTCTCCGCCATTTTCTCCAAAAGACAGGCATGCGGCTCCCATACTTTTAAATAATCTGCGTTCCAGTTGTCAAAAGCGTCATACACCGAACGCACAAGCAGATATTTCTCCGTCGGAACGCTGCTGTTTTTGAACCACTTAATCGACCTTACCTCCTCGATAAAACGTTCGGAAACGCTCCGTTTAAAATACTCGTCCAACAGCGCGTACGAAACGCTTCCCTTAGGGTGAACAAGTTTTATCGCATCCTCGGCAGCGACCCACTCCGCGCTGTCGACCTCACCCGAAAGGGTCAGCTCTGCATTATCAGCATGGGCAATAAACCCTATCATCATCATTCCTTTCTTCTCGAACCAATATGTTCCGACAAGACGGCTGTCCGTAAGCTCGATTCCTATTTCTTCCGCGACCTCGCGGCGCGCGGTCTCCTCGGCGCTCTCGCCGGGCTTGACGTATCCCGAAACGAGCACGCGGTGTTCCGTCGACATATAGTCCTGCTGCAACAGCGCAACCTCGCCGTATTCATTAACGACGAGCACTATCACTGCGCTTGAAAACATATCGAACCACGGTCGTCCGCAGCGTTCGCAGAACGGCACGTCTCCTTCGTCGCCAATAGGCTTCGTTATCAGCCTTTCCCCGCATTCAGGGCAGAATTTGAATTTCATATACACTCACTCTCCCATTTTCTTAAAAACAAAAGCTGCTCTTCTGTGTGAAACCAATGCTCGCCGTTCTCAAACACTGTTAGTCCACAACCGTTTTTATCACAAAAATTTTTGACTGTTTCTATATGCGTAAGGTTATCGTTTTCCGCATACAAAATTTTGGTCGGAAGGTTCCATGTGCCTATCGGATTTTCGCATGCATATCGGTAATACTTATAGTTAAGCGTCTCGCCGAAATCAGTCTGAATAATCTTTTGCTGCTTAAGCTCGTTCTCGGAAACGCCCGCCCACCTTATCATATTTTCGATAAGCGCTTTCATGTCCAACACAGGAGACACAAAAAGACAATTTTGTAAAACGTCTCCTCCGAAAGCAATCATAGAAAACCACGCACCGATGCTTACCGCATACAGTGAAATGCTGCTCCAGCGCAATTTAGCGTAATTCATTGCCTCACGTAGGATAGGCACAGCCTCCCAGGGGGTGCAATCGGCACGATTTGGAAGATCAAATGCCAACACCTGATATCCCTTTATACAGGCTGTCTTTGCAAACTCTACCGCTTCCTCATTGCTGCCATATCTCCCATGAACATACAGATATACTCTGTCCGAAAAAAACCCATATAAACGCGCGGAAAATTTATCGGTTATACTCAACACTTCGGATTTCAGACAGGTAATATTGCTCATAATCCTTATTCTCCTAATAATAGATAAAAAACAAGCACAAAATTCTTTCGATTACGTTCCGAGTCAAGCTTTGAAACGAATAGCTCACCTCAATATTTCCTCGTTCGCGTGACCGTAATGTATTGTCACGGGAGCATAGCTTAATATCTTCTCCCAATCCCGCTGCAATGCCGTATTGTTTTCATACGCGCCGATAAATTCAAACGGCTCGAGATCTCCGACAAAGCAATTTCCGTCGTCCAGAATAACGGCGGCGCCGTCGCTGCTATGACTTTTTGTCGAGATTATCCCGCCGCTTATTCCAAGCCCGCGGAGAAATGCCCGGCTGTCCTCGCAGGCGATAACAACGGCTTTACTTTCGTCAATCGGCTTGTAATTCAGCCGTGGTTCACGTTGAAATATCTCGTCAGAAAAGTGAACATATTCCGACTGATGCTTCATCAGCAGCAATTTCACGCCAAGCTCCGTCAGTTCGCTTATCAGCCCAATGTGATCGGGGTGGTAGTGCGTAGCGAAAACGTATTTTATATCTGCGACGGATATTCCACTTTTCTTTATTTCTTTGTAAAACGCGTAAAGTGTCCCCGAGTAATCGGTATCAATAAGCAATCCGTTGATAAAGTAGGTGTTTGTGCTTCCGTATTTCAGTTTTGTTATCATTTTTCCCTCCTGCTTTGCGGAACGCTCTCAATTATTGCAAATATGGCAGCCGAAACAGGACAGCAGCGCTCCGTGCTTTTCGCATCTCGGAAAATCGCATAATACGGGGTCGTTCTTATCAGCCGCCAATATCCATTCTCCCAACGCGTTTGAGAGAACACACTCGGCGGTTAACTTTGAGATCATCTCCGAAAATTGTTGCAGGACAGGAAAAAGCATTTTCTCATCGGGCGCATAATCCAAATTTTTCCAATCAATTCTGTTTTGCGCAAGCTCAACGGTTTTCAGCATAAATTGACGGTTTTCCTCGAAACGCTCAATATTCCACGGCATTTCGCGAATATCAAAGCCTACCGTTCCAATACCTACCTTGCTTTGATCCTTTTCCGCAAGCCACACAATAAGCCGCCTTTCGTCAACGGTCTGCGCGAGCCGCGAGCCGCTCAGCACAAGCACGTCGATTAACACGTCGGTCAAGCCGTTGCTCATGCATATCGTTTCGGAATTAAGAGCGATCATATTGCTCACCGTTCGTACTCCCTTAATATTTCCTTTAAAACCTTGATAAATGGCAGCAATGCCGTTTGATCCGCATCAAACTCAAACTCCATCGTGTGCGTAAAATTCGTGATAGTGCCGCAAACAGTGATCTGGCCCGTCTTTTCCATTATAAGCTCGATCTTCTGTTCATAGCCTATAAGGCTTTCCAGCTTTACGTAATTGCGCTTAAAAGCATACATTTCATCAACTTCGTCCGCGAATTGCCAAATCTGCTTGACGTCGCACTCAAAGTCGCCGACACCTGCAAATTTGCCGTTCATGCTTTGAACGTTCAAATCAAACAAAGAATTGTACTGATTTCCTCTTGCAGCCTCCTCGGGCCAGCACTTGAAATTCGCTATTTCAAGGAAGTTTTCGCCAAATTCAAGCCGCGCGTTCATAATCAAATATCCTCCAGAGTCTGCTGTCCGTCCTGCAAAATGCCGAGGTGACGGTAAGCGAGCGAGGTCGCGACACGTCCGCGCGGCGTTTTCGCGACAAACCCGAGCTGCATAAGATACGGCTCGCACACGTCCTCAAGCGTGACCGCCTCCTCGTTCAGCGCGGACGCGAGTGTGGAAAGCCCAACGGGACCGCCGTTGTAGCCCTTTATCATCATTTCGAGCATACGCCTGTCAAGGCTGTCAAGCCCAAGCTCATCTATTTCCAGTTTTTGTAAGGCGATATCCGCTATCTCACGCGTTATCTTACCGTTGCCGAGAACCTCCGCGAAATCGCGGACGCGTTTAAGAAGACGGTTCGCGATACGGGGAGTGCCGCGCGAGCGCCGCGCGATCTCCATAGCGCCGTCCTTCATGCACGGTATTCCGAGTATGACCGCCGACCTCTGCACGATATTGCAGAGCTGCTCGTGAGTATACAGTTCCAGCCGCTGCACCACTCCGAAACGGTCGCGGAGCGGCGCGGAAAGCTGCCCCGAACGCGTTGTAGCCCCGATAAGCGTGAACTTAGGTAAGTCAATGCGGATAGACCTCGCCGCAGGACCGTTTCCCATAACGATATCCAGCGCATAGTCCTCCATTGCGGGATAGAGGACTTCCTCCACCTGCCGCGAAAGCCGATGTATCTCGTCAATAAATAGCACGTCGTTCGCCTGTAGATTCGTCAACAGCGCCGCCAGATCGCCAGCCTTTTCGATAGCGGGACCCGACGTTATGCGGATATTCACGCCCATTTCTGCCGCGATAATGCACGACAGCGTGGTCTTTCCAAGTCCGGGAGGACCGTACAGAAGAACGTGGTCGAGACATTCCCCGCGCTTTTTCGCCGCCTCAATATATATTGCCATATTCTCCTTGACCTTGTCCTGTCCTATGTACTCGGCAAGGGTTTTCGGACGGAGCGTCAAGTCGGTCTCGCTGTCTGTTTCGTTAAATGACGGCTCGACAATGCGGTCGTTCGCGTTAAAATCGAACTCGCCGTTTGACATTTCTAACATTTCGGATTACCTTTCAGTTCTTATATTCTTTGTGAATTATCAATTCGATCTGATAATTCACCGGCGTATCTCCCTCAAAATCCAGCCGTATCACAAACGGCATGAAGTTCACTATCTTCTTAAAACATTCAAAATCATACTGCGGATAGTAATAATTCAGCATAGTTGAAAGCGCCGTGCCGTGCGTCGCCACCGCGATATTTTCACCCTCGTGCTCCGACAGCAGCTTTTTCAGAGTGCGGATGTTACGCTCCCGTACCTCGCGCAGACATTCTCCGTCCTCGATATGATAATCGAAATCCGCCCACTGCTTTTCAATAAACTCAAAGAAATTATCGCCGTGCCAACCGCCCGCGCTGCGTTCCCGTAAGTCCTCATATATGTTTATCTTCAACCCGACAAGCTCCGCGAAATGCGAGACCGTATCGACCGCCCTTACATACGGGCTTGACGCTATGCAGGAGATTTCCCTGTCGGCAAGCAGCCGAGAAACCGCCATGCTGTCACGGCGGCCGTCGTCGGTGAGAGGTCTTGCGCGGCTGTCGCGAACCGTATTGTCCGACTGCGCGTGCCGTACAAAATAAACCTTGGTCATTTCAAATCTCCTTCTGAATATGACAAATCAATTATCAAGAGCGTTACGTCCTCCCGAATGAACATCAGGTTTGTCGGACGGCTTTTCGATCTTGCGGAAATACATTGTCGGCAGATCGCCGCCCGTAAACTTTGTTTCATTAAAGCTTAGCATCGCGTTGATGCGTCGGTTAAGCTCGTCAGGATCTTTAAAGCCGCAAAGCTGCGACTTTCTGCACTCCTCCTCCGCTTTTTCGCGGTCGCCCTGAAGCGCGTAATAATCCGCAAGCTCCGCGTGACAAAGCGGGTGATTTTCGTTTATCTTGACAAGCTGCTGAAGCGTTTCAAAAGCCTCCGCGTCCTGCCCGCGGATAAGCTGTATCTGCGCTATACTGAAATACGAATAGCCGTTGTTCGGGTCGTAACGGAGCGCCTGTTCAAAGCAGTACAGCGCCTGATCGAGCTTGCCGTCCGCAAAATACGCATGACCGAGCCGTGACTGCGCATCGGGGTTATCAGGAGAAAACTCGACCGATTTGCGGTAGCACCACAGCAGCTTGGATTCGTTGTCCATTGCCTCGTACAGGCGGATAAGCCATTCAACGCAGAACATCTGGTTCTGGCGCACGTCTGAATGCGCAAGAGCCTGCTGAAGATACTCCTCAGCCTGCGGATATTTGCCGTCCATTATCGCGTAGATCCCTTTATAGGCGAGTTTTGCGGTCTCGTCGTGACGCATTATTTTAATTCCGTCCTTGCCGAGAGCGCGGATAGCGGCATTCCTTCTGTTGTGATAAGGCATCACGATATTCGCGAGTATAAATGTTATCAGCGACATAAGCGCCGCTATCCCGAACATCCAGCCCACCGTACCCAGAAAAGGAATATCTTCGGGGTAATAAAAAAACATTATCGCAACGCCAACACCGCAGCCAACAATAAACATCAGCAGCGCATTTATGCCTTTCTTATCTTTTTCATTTTTCATCGTTGTTATGTAATAACCTCCTTACGCTCGTTGTCAGCCGAGATTTTTCAGACCGAATTTAATCAGCTCCTCAACGCTCAAATCGGGGTTTGCCCCGGAGAGCGCCGCGCCGCACTGCGCGGGATTGAAACCGAGAGTTTGAAGAGCCGTTATTGCCTCTGCAATATTGCTGCCCCCTTGTACGGGGACGCTCGCCAGCTCCGTGGAAGTGAACTTCTGCTCCTTGGCGACCTTGTCCTTTAACTCCAGCACTATTCTTTGAGCGATCTTCGAGCCTATTCCCGGCGATCTCGTGAGCGTTTTGCTGTCGCCCGTCGCAATGCACAGCGCCAGCTTTGACGGCGTAATGTCAGACAATATCGAGAGCGCTGCCTTAGGACCTACTCCCGATACCGAAATGAGCTGCTTAAAGCTCGCAAGCTCCGCGCTGTCCGCAAAACCGAACAGGTCAACAGAATTCTCCGTGACGTGCAGATATGTAAACAGCTTTACCTCGTCAAGCTCGCGTATCTTTGAGAGCGTATTCATTGTCGTGCGGCAAGCGTAACCCACCCCTCCGCATTCAATAACGGCAAGCCCCGCCTCCCAATGTGTAAGTTCGCCATGCAGACTGTATATCATAGTTTATCCTCGTTTCTTGTTTAACTGTGCGACCTCGTTTGCGCGCATAAGCTCGGACATTCTCGAGCCGCCCGTGTGCCCGTGACATATCGCAATGGCAAGCGCGTCGGCAGTATCGTCAGGCTTGGGAACTTCCTTAAGGCGCAATATGCTCTTTATCATTTCCTGAACCTGATGCTTTTCGGCGCGTCCGTAGCCCGTTACGGCAACCTTGACCTGCAGCGGCGTGTACTCAAATATAGGAACGCCGCGCTGAACGGCGGCGAGCATTGTCACCCCGCGCGCGTGAGCAACGTCTATTCCCGTGGTTATGTTCGTGTTGAAGTAGAGCTTTTCAATACTCATGCAGTCGGGCTTGAACATATCGAGAATGCTGCACATATCGTCGTATATCTCTGCGAGCCGCTTGTCGAACGGCGTATCGGGTTCGGTAGTGATAGCGCCGTAGTTTATCACCTTAAAGCGCGTATTGTCATATTCGAGAACTCCGTATCCGACTATCGCGTAACCCGGGTCAATTCCTAATATTCTCATGTGTAGCTCTCGTTATCGGAGACGTAAGCGCGTACTCTGAGCGGTATTCCGAGCTTATCGGAAAGCCTTTGACACTCGCTTATCTCATCCGCGCTTATAACGTCAACTACCGTAAAGCCCGTTTTTATGCCGAACTCTTTCATCTTAGCCGCGAAACCGAGCATAACTTCAAACGACCGCTCCCCGAAGCTCGGACGCGTCACCTCGTTGTAGCGTGCGGAATTCGGCGCGTTAAGGCTTATCGAAACACTGTCGACCAAACCCTTGAAGCGCGCGAGGTCGAACTCCTTGTGAATGAGCTTCAACAAGCCGTTGGTGTTCACGCGTATCAATATATCGGAATTCGCCTTGATATACTCGGCGGTTTTCAGCAGCATATCGGCGCGGACAGTCGGTTCGCCGTAACCGCAGAATACCGCATCAGAGATACCCGTTTTGTCGAATTTGTCAAAAGCCGCGCAGATTTCCTTAAACGACGGCTCATGCTCCAGCCATAAGCTGTCGTTGTCCTTGATGCTGTCGGCATTGTTCCTTAAGCAGAACACGCAGTCGCACGGACAGCCGTTTGTGATATTGATATACATTTTGCCCTCGAATTTATAAAAAATCGTCATTTGATCCACTCCTTGAAACAATTTCATATACATTAAATATTATATCACTGTTCTTCAAAAAAGTCAATAGCGAACGGAAAACAGATATGCGCGGTCAGCAACACACAACAAAACCTCCGCTTATATAAAAAACCTTGCCGAAAAACGGCAAGGTCATTATGGTGTATGGGCAATTCAGGCGGAACTTTAATTCTTTACAACGCAGACCTCGCACCCGTCGTATAATTCCCCCGAGCTGCCAGTTACGATGCGGTCGGAGAACATCAGTCCCGAAACGACCTCGACATATCCGTCATGCTCCTCGCCCGTCTGTATGTCGGCGAGCCGCACGAAGCTTCGCTTTGTGCCGTTCTTTTCGGCGGAATAAACAATAAAGACGCCGTCCTCAAGTGCGGATTTCGATACGGCAATTTTTTGGATCGAACCCGTTTGCGACTCGCCGTTTTCGTCGGTATATTCGTATGGGAACGACCTTTGCTCGGGGCGGGAACTTGTCACTTTCGGGAGCAAATTTTCGTGAATTTTCTCTGCGAAAAATGTCAGAAAAAGCATTCCCGTAAAAAGTAAAACCGTGAAAATAGGCAATATTTTTTTCATCATGACAGCTCCCCCAAGGTCAATCCCTTTTCGAGATTTTCGTTAAAAAACAGGTACAGTATCAGCACCGGAACAAGGAAGATCACCGCCGCGGGAAACAAGACCTCGCCCGTGTATTCCTGTGCGTTTGTGATGAACACGGAGAGCGTTTTCAGTACATCATCCTTGAGGAACAGCATCGGCTGCTCCACCATATTCCAGCAGTCCGCGAAAACGAAAAGCACCACCGCGAAAATGCACACGCGTATCTGCGGAATGACGCTCGTGAAAATCACGCGGAAAATCGAGTTGGTTTCAAGCCGCGTTGCCTCGATCACCGAATTGTCGATATTTTTCATATACTGGTGCATGACCACCACGCCGAACGGGCTGAAGATCATCGGCAGAATGATCCCCCACGGCGTGTCGATCAAGCCCATATCGCGCAAGCCGATGTAATTCGGCAATATGGTGACCTGCAGCGGCATCATCATGAGAATGATATAAAAGACGAACAGCGCGCCTTTGCCCTTGAACCGTGCCTGCGAAAAGCCGAACGCGCAAGGGATAATGACAAGCAATTGCACAATCGTGATTGCCGCCGCGTACAGCACCGAATTCCAGAACATCGGATAGAAAACGAAGCAGTCGAACAGCAGATCGGCGTAGCCCTGCAGTGAAAATTCGCCGCCCGCGCGAAATGAAAATACGACCGTCGCCGCGACGGGAAGCACGAAAATCAGCGCGAGAACCGTAAAAATGAGGGCATTTATTTTTCTCATCGGTCGAACCTCCGCTGAATAAAAATTCCCGCCGTGACAATTCCGAAAACCAATATCGAAGTTAAGACCGCTGATGCCGCAAGGCTCTGATAATCGAGCTTGAGAAAGTTGTTGTTCATGTAGTATTGAAGCGTATACGAATGGTCGGGCGGGTAGTTTGTCCCGTAAAACAGATAGCTTTCCTTAAAAATTTTGAAGCTGTTGACTATCGACAGAAGAACCGTAAAAAATACCGTCGGCGCGATCATCGGAATTGTTATTTTTGTGTGCAGAATAAAGCTGTTCGCGCCGTCCAGCCTTGCCGCCTCGAATACGGAGCTTTCGATCGAGGTAAACGCGGCGGTAAGCAGGACGATACATATTCCGATATTTTTCCAAATAAACAGCAGATAGATCGGCAGCGCGGTGCTGCTGCCGGTGAACACGCTCCTCCAAATAAGGACTATACTCGCGGTCGGGATAACCATCGGCAGCACGAACGCGAACCGCGTTTTACTCACCCATTTGATACCGTAGGATAACCCTAACGAGATCGCCAGCGCAAGAACTATCAAAATCGGCACGGCAATCAGTATTATCAGAAGCGAATTTTTGAGAGCCAACAGAAAATATTTATTTTGCAGCGTTTCAATATAGTTGCCGAACCACACAAAATTGCGGCGGAATTGATTGTCGATCAGCGAATAATACAGCACCCGCAGAAACGGAACGACGAAAAACATCGCCGTTCCGAGCAGGCTGGGCACGAGACACAGCTTGCATTTGGTGTTCCATTTCAGACGTTTTTTCGATCTACCGTTCTTGTTTTCCATTGGTATGCTCCTATTCGTTTAGATATGTGGAGAGCTTTCGGTCGGCTTCGGTAATGAATTCATCAAGAGTGATACTGCCCATAAGATAACGCTCGAAATCGGCACGGTAAATATCCTCGGAATAGGCAAAGCCCACCGTTCCGTCAGAAAAAATCCTATACATATCCTCGGCGATGGCGGTATCGGAATAATTGTTTTTGTCCGTAAACAGGAACACGTCCCTCAACGTTTTGGTGTACTGTGCCAATGTCGCAATATAGTCGAGCGCGCCATTCAGATCATCGGACGACGGATTTTCGCGTTCCTGCAAATAAAAACCGTTCTCGTTTTTCGTTTCGTCGGCGTAGCTTACGGAGTTATCCGCAGACGAAATCTTTCCGATTTCCGTGCCGTATTGCGGCAGCACGGGAGCGGTGCTCTCATTGCCGCCGCAGCCGCTTATCGCACACAACAGACATATCCCGAAAACAACAGATATAATTTTTTCATGGCTTGTCACTTTAAACCGTTGTTGATTTTCCCACGCCGATCATTGCCGCTTTCATAATTTCATTATATCATTTTCCACACCTCTTGTCCAGTACTTTTTTAAATAACCACTTGACAAATCCGTGGTAAAGTGATAAAATTTAATTGATAAATTTAAATAATTCCCGGAGGTTTTTATGAAATACAAAGAAATTGATTTTGATACCTACTTTAAGAATTATCCCGACAGGAACGGATATTTCGGCAAATACGGCGGCGCGTATATCCCCGACGAGCTGAAGAACGCCATGGACGAGATCACTGAAGCATACTTCACAATCTGCAAGTCCAGCAAGTTCATCAACGAACTGCGCAGAATACGCAAGGAATTTCAGGGCAGACCTACGCCCATTTCTTACTTGGAGCGCCTTTCGGGCAAACTGGGTCATGTTCAGCTCTACGTAAAGCGCGAGGATCTGAACCACACAGGCGCTCACAAGCTTAACCACTGTATGGGCGAAGCCCTGCTGGCTAAATATATGGGCAAGAAAAAGGTGATCGCCGAGACGGGCGCGGGTCAGCACGGCGTCGCTCTGGCGACCGCGGCGGCGTATTTCGGTCTGGAATGCGACATCTACATGGGTTCTGTCGATATCAAGAAGCAGGCTCCCAACGTCGCGAGAATGAAGATACTCGGCGCGAACGTCGTTGAGGTAACGGACGGTCTGGCGACGCTCAAGGAGGCGGTAGACGCAGCGTTTGCGGCGTACAGCAGAGACTACAAGGACTGCATTTACTGTATCGGCTCGGTCGTAGGGCCGCACCCATTCCCGATGATGGTGCGCGATTTCCAGAGCGTTGTCGGCATTGAGGCGCGCGAGCAGTTCCTCGAAATGACAGGCGAACTCCCCGACGCAATAGTTGCTTGTGTCGGCGGAGGTTCAAACGCTATGGGCTTCTTCTCGGGATTTCTGAACGATCCCGTTGACATTTACGGAGTTGAGCCGCTCGGCAGAGGTTCTAATCTCGGCGACCACGCGGCGAGCCTTACCTACGGCTCGGAGGGTATCATGCACGGCTTCAACAGCATTATGCTGAAAGACGAAAACGGCAATCCCGCCCCCGTTTATTCCGTGGCGAGCGGACTAGATTATCCGTCGTCGGGACCCGAACACGCGTTCCTGCACGACATTGACCGCGTAAAGTACGACGTTATTAACGACGACGACACAATCGACGCGTTCTTCACGCTGTCGAGACTGGAGGGCATTATCCCCGCGATAGAAAGTTCTCACGCCGTTGCCTACGCGATGAAGCTCGCCGAAAAAATGGGCAGAGGCTCGATCCTCATCAACCTTTCCGGCAGAGGCGACAAGGATATGGACTACATTATCGAGAAATACGGCATAAGATAATCAGATTCAACACAAAAGCGGAGGGCGTTCAGTTCTCCGCTTTATTGCGTTTTAATTTCCGAATTGCAAATCACTTTTCCGTATTAACGGATTTTTCAGCAGCGAACATTCTCTCCACAAGCGAGGTCAGATCGGATAGATCGTATTTGCTGAGTTTCAGGTAAGTATCCGCAAAGGTTCGCAGACTTTTATTATCGGGGTCTTTCCGACGAACGGCGGAAAGGTTCTTCTCCATAAATTCCTTTAACCTGTTAAGCTGCTTGTCGAGTTTTTCACGTCTTTGCGCCATATTTACGGTAAAGGTTTTCTCATCGCCGCCAAGTTTCCCGAAAAGCTCGTTGTAATCGCTCTCCCCGAGAACCAACTCTGAGCTCTTTTCTCCAAAAGCCTCCGCGAGAAAAACCGCGCACTTGTTGTAAATTTCACAGCTCGACGACGCGGTCTCGCGGTAATTGCCCGCAGCGCCGTTTTTATAAGCGACCGTTCCTTTAGTCACGCTCGCGCTCGAATACTTGTACACCGTACTCTGCGCCGCAAATCCGAAAGCGCCGCCGACCGTACCGCCGTTTCCAGCAACCGCGCCCAGCAAGCCTCCGCTTATAGTGCATTGCTCCACCGATCTTTCCCTGCGTTCCCACGTTTCCTCAACGGCGTTACCTATTTCGGTCATATTCACACCGCTCTTGCCAAACGTGCGCTCGCTGCCTTTCATATTCACCAGCCAGACCCCGTCGCTTTTGCCGCTTAAAATGGTCAGATTACCGCCCTTGCCGTCCGCGAACGTGAGCTTCCTTTCCATATATGTGTAACAAAAAGCGCAGTCCTCGCTCATAGTCTCGTTGGTGATAAATTCTTTTCGCTGATAGATCGTCTCGGTCGTCGGCAGATTAAGCTCAAACTTATCCAGATTTGCGGGCTTTAACGAGTTGGTAAAATCAACCTTTTCCAACCTACCGACCGCCATCCTGTCGTTCCACACCGCGCCCGAACCGTTTTTAACGCTGTTTACCGCCATATTAACACCTCCGTCATTCAATGCCCGTATCAATATCCGCGGAGATCTCGGGCGGCATCGCCATTCCGCATTCCATATTGTCCACGACCTCGTCAACGGACTTTTCGGGCTGTTGACTTTCGTCCTCGTCTTTCCACATACTCTTGTGCTTTTTGACTTTTTCATTATGCGCCGCGGCTGCCATATTTTTCGCCATCTGGTACATCTCCGAGCTGAATTCCAAAAGCTTTTGCTCGTCTTTCGGGGGAACTTTATCGCCGCGTGCTATTCTCCGCGCGACTTCCAGGCACTTCGAGTATTCGTCCGCCTGCTTAGCCGCCGCTTCGCCTGCGCGTTTGGTGCTTTCGGCGTTTTGCAGAAACGTCTTTTTCGCGTTAAAGCCCTCCATAAATTTTGACGCGCTTTCACAGCTTGATTCCACACGGTCTATCGCTTTTCCGAGCGCGGAAACCTCCTCGTCGGTCATTTCAATCTTCCCGTCCTCAAGATCCTTTTTCTGCTCGTAGAGGGCACTGCGCCGCTCGTTCAGCGCTTTTATCTTCGCGGAATAAACTTGACTTGCCTCGCCTATTTTCATGAAGATCACCTCAAAATATAATTTCATATATTATATCGTCAGAAATCCTCAGAACTTTAGCATATTTTGCTAAATCGGTCCCCCCCGACCTAATCGGGGGGGGGGTATCACTTTTTCTTCTTTCCGCGAACGACCGCCGTAACCGCAATAGCCGCTCCGACAGCCGCAGCGCCGCCTATCGCGAAAGGCAGAACATTGCTGCCGCCATTTTCGCTCCCGACGCTGTCCGAAACAACATCGGACGAAATTTCGGGGGCTTTTTGAGGAACGCTCACCACGAACTCCGTCACCGAAAGCGCGGGCAGCGTGTACGTAAAGCTGTTCTCCGATATTTCGCCTACCCCGTCAAGACGGCGGATCATCGGACTGTCACCGTACAGCGAGTATACCTCCGCGCTGCCGTAGACATTCTCCGAAGAAAGCGTGATGCTGACGGGCGTGTCATCGTGGATCGAACGGTTGGTAACGATTATCTTCACAGTGTTTTCGTCCTCGCCGTCGATCGAGGAATAAACCGAAATATCACCGTCACTGTGCTCACTTTTTACAAGCGTATCGCCGAAGCCGTTACCCTCACCGTCATAGTTCGTGAACATATTGATAGCGCCGAGCTGATACTCGTTTTGATCGAACGACCAGATCGTTGCGAAATAAACGCCGTACTCCGCGAAAATGCCCAGCATATCGGCTTCGCAGACACCGCCTGAAATATGGTCGCCGCCGCCGAAATTATACTCCGAAAACGCGAGCTTTATACCTGGATAGTATTTATCGATCGACTGCTGAACGTTCGGCAGTAGCGGGAAAAACACCGCTCCTGTGTCGATTATCCAACTGTTCTCGCGGTAGTCGGGATCGTACAGCGAACGCACGCTGTCAAGCCGCGCCTTAACGCATTCGTCGTTATCGTAGTGACTGCACGAGCGTTCTCCGCACGCGCCCTTTGCCTCGGTGTAGTAGTGCAGATCAAGAACGTCAAGCAGACGCGTTCCGTTCACGGTCTCCGCCTTGTGCATTTCGTCAAGATAGAAATCGATAAACCAGCGGTAGCCGTTTTCCTGCTTGATACCGTTCCAGTCGGGAGCGCCTGCCAGCGAATCGTAAGCGCTGTACCCGAAAAGCGCGGGACCGAAAACCTCCGCGCCGCCGTCCATCTCCTTGACGACAGACGCAAGGTCTACGCTCTTTTCGATAAGCTCTGAGCAGGTAAGCTGCTCGCGCTGAACAAGACTGTGGGTATGGTGCCAGAGCGCTGGCTCGTTGTCGAGCGAATACGCCTTGATACCCGTTTCGGTATCGGATTTGCCGAGCTTTGTTATCAGATAATTCAGCAGCTCGTCCATATACACGACGTCATCGTCGCGGTTCGGTTTTTCGCCGAACTCGCCGCCCTTACGGTTTACTACCTTGAACCAATAGTCAGACGGCGCGGCGGCATCCTCGTGAACGTTCCCCTTTTTCTCGGACGAAGTATAACCGAGCATTTGCAGCGTTATCAAGGTATACGGCACACCCCCCCTTTTCGCTTCGTCGGCTGCGTTCAGTATAACGCCTGCCGGAACCAGTTTAAACTTGTCCGCAATATTCTGAATAAGATGCATATCCGAGCTGTTTTTCCAGTCCGAACCCGCGTTTGAAACGTTGTTTTCCCAGTTGTACGCGGATAATCTGTTGCCGCCCAGACGGAACGACTTCGCCGAGACCGCGCTGAGATCCGCGCCGCTGTTCACGCCGTAAATGTAAGGCGAGACCGCCTTATGCCCCTCCGACGGAGCCACCGTTATTTTAACCGGTTCATTCTCCGCAAAAACGCCCATACTCATCACCGCCCCCAAGACTGCCGCCGTAATGACCGCTGCCGCAAATTGTCAATAGGTTCAGGCGTTTATTTTTTCGTGCTTGAGCTGCGTATTGCGTCGCTCGTGCTCGCGGCGGACGAACGCTATCCCCGAGCAGATATCCGCGAGCCTTGCGGTGTTCGGTCTAAAATCGTAAATGTACTCCCCCGAATACACCACGACCTCGCCGTTAAAGCCCTTTTTAAACCTGTAAAGCCCGTAGGCGGGATCGTTCTCGTCGTCGAAGTGCGGAATACCGCCGAAGTCGTACACATCGCAGCCGCCCCCGACCGCCCACTTCATCATCTCAAATTGCATAAGATAGTTGGGGTAAAGGTTTCTGTTATCGTCCGAGGACGCTCCGTAAACGTATGAGCCGACGTTTCCGTACCTCACCGCGACCGCCCCCGAAAGCGGCACTTCCCTGCCGTCTATCTCAGCATAACACATAAACAGTCTGCACTGCTCCTCGGTAAAGCTGTTCAGAAAACGCGCGAAATATTCCCGCGGACGGATAAGAAATCCGTCGCGCCGCCCTGTCTGCCGCATTAACGGGTAAAAGTCGTCCAGAGCCTCAACACCGCACCGCCGACAATAAACGCCCTTTCTCGCCGCCTTGCGGACGCGGTTGCGGCAATCGGGCTTAAACATTGCGATAAGCTCCTCCTCGGTCTTGCCGCCGATGTTTTTCAGAACGTAATTCGCGCGCGGCTGTATGGTTTCCTCCGCGTTTTCATTATGGGAAAAACCAAGCGCATTCAGAGCACGCACGTTCTCCTCAAAGAGCGGGTCGCACATAAAGCGGTAAGCGCGGTATTTTTCGGCTATAGCGTTTATTCCCTCAAAAATATCCCCGACCGTTTCCCTGTCCGACCAATCGACTATCGGACCGTGCGGCGCGTACATAAAAGCTGTTCCCGTAAACGGTATCTTCCGTATCAGCACAAGGCATACCCCGCGGAGTACGCCGCGTTCGTTCCGCGAAAGCACCGCCTCCCAAGCCCAGTTGCTCTTGACATTCGCCCATTTAAGCGACTGCATAAAGCCGCCATGAAGTAAATTAAATCGCTCATATTCCGAAAATTGCTGCTTGTTGTTTTTGTCAAGAATTTCCATATTTGCCACTCCTTTTCATTTTTACGGCACCCACGTACCGATTATTCTCAGAAAATCGCTTTCCTCATTGTCCAACGTACCTTTGCGCTCCAGAAGCAGAACACACGGTGCGCCCGCGCCGCGCAACTCGGTGTAATAAAATCCGTATTTTCCTCTTCCCGTTATATACAAAGATTCGCTGATTGCGTCGCTTATTTGTCCGTGTTCGTTAACGCTCAAAATCGTGACGATGATTGGATCATCCTCACTTGCGTTCGTTTCGTCAACATAGATTACCGCATATTCATAATTATCCATTTTAGTCACAATTTCGCCTACCGTCGATCGCCCCGACGCTAACGTACAATCCAGCGCGTACTTACCCAATTTATCGAATTCATCAATCGGCTCGACGCTTTCAATGTCGCTGCTCTCACTTTCGGAGCCTGTGTCGCTGCTTTCGGAGCTTGTGTAACTGCTTGACGCAGAGCCGCTGTTTTCTGAACTTATTTCACTGTCGTTCGGTCTGAAAGGGTCGTTCATACGAATGTTGGCGATAGTGAAAAATCCCACACCAAACAGCACTATACAAGCGGCGACTGCGGCGATATATTTTACCGCGTGAAACGAGCTGCGTTCGAGAACTATCTCGACAGCCTTTCCGCTGTCCTCGCTGCCCTCCCATGCCTCCTCGACAAAGCGCCTGTCTATCTGATCGATGAGCATAAAAAGCTCTCTTGACTTCATGGCGAATATCCCTCCTTTTCCAGATATTCTTTCAGCCGCCTGCGGGTGCGGTTGAGCATCACGGAAACGGAGTTTTTCCGCATTCCGAAACGCTCTGCTATCTCGGATATCTCGCAGCAGTACCAATACCGAAGTACGAATATCTTGCGGTTTTCAAACGGTAATCCCTCCAGAAAATCGTTTATCTTCTCAATAATTTCCCTGTTTTCGTATGTACGCTCAACATCAGTGTTGTCGGAAACCATGTCAGCAAGTTCCTCTATCGCTTTTTCGATAACACCGCCGCCGCGTTTTTGAGCGCGTTTCGCTTTAAGCATATCTATCGCGGTGTACTTGACTATCGAGGACACGAACGCGCCGAAAAATTTCGGACGCTCGGGGGGAATAAGGTTCCACACTTTAAAGTACGAGTCAATAAGGCAATCCGCCGCGTCCTCACGGTCGTTAAGAATATTCTCGGCGATCATACGGCAGCGTTTCCCGTGCTTTTTTTCGGTCTCCCTGAGCGCCGTCTCATCACGTTCTAAATAGAGCCTGACAATTTCACAATCGTCCATATTCTCCCTCCTCTATAAACTATGTCGTATTATTTTGCGGGAAATTACACCCGATTTAAAAAAATTTTCCGCCGCGATACTTATATTGTACCACGGCGGAATCTCGCGTTTGTTCTTTTTTGCTTGTGAAAATATTAAGATTTCCTTAATTTTTCCTTACTTTTTTATCGCTGCCCTTATTGGGGTCTTTCATTGTAAGCGAAATTCTGCCGCGCTTTACATCAACGTCCAGAACCCAGACTTTGACAACGTCGCCGACCTTGACTACCTCCAAAGGGTGCTTTATAAATTTATTGCATATCTGCGAAATATGCACCAGTCCGTCCTCGTGAACACCGATATCTACGAACGCGCCGAAATCGATAACGTTGCGTATCGTTCCCATAAGCTCCATACCGGGCTTTAAGTCCTTGATCTCCATAACGTCGCCGCTGCGCATAAGGGGCGGCGGCAGCTCATCGCGCGGGTCGCGTCCCGGCTTTTCAAGCTCCTTGACGATATCGGAGAGCGTGGGCATTCCCGCGCCCGTTTCCTCGGCGATTTTCTTCAAGCCGACCGACTTTACCTTTTCGCGTACCATTTCGGCTTTTCCGAGCTCCTCGGAGGTTATCCCGCACTTTTCGAGAAACGTTTTTGCCGTGTCATAGGACTCGGGGTGTATACCAGTGTTGTCGAGCGGATTTTTACCGCCCGGAACTCTAAGAAATCCCGCGCACTGCTCGTATGCTTTTGCGCCGAGCTTCTTAACCTTAAGCAGCTGCTTTCTGTCAGTGAACGCGCCGTTTTCCTCGCGGTATGCCACTATATTCTTGGCAACAGCGGCGTTTATTCCAGAAATGTACGACAGCAGCGAATACGATGCGGTGTTCAGGTCAACGCCGACGGAGTTTACGCAGTCCTCGACAACACCCTTAAGCGCCTCGTCCATACGCGCCTTGGGCATATCGTGCTGATACTGCCCCACGCCGATAGCCTTGGGGTCAATCTTGACAAGCTCCGCAAGGGGATCCTGCAAACGCCTCGCGATAGATACCGCCGAACGCAGCGAAACGTCGTAATCGGGGAACTCCTCGGCGGCGAGCTTTGACGCGGAATACACCGACGCTCCCGCCTCGGAAACGACCATATACGAAACCTTTTCGGTTATGGTTTTCAGCAGATCGGCGGTGAACTGTTCCGTTTCGCGGGAAGCCGTGCCGTTGCCTATCGCTATCGTGGAAACGTGGTGCTTTTCAATCATATTTTTTATAACGCGCTTTGCCGTTTCCAGCTCGTTCTTGGAGCGCGTGAGGTAGACTATCGTGGTATCGAGAACCTTTCCCGTACTGTCGACCACCGCGCATTTGCAGCCGTGAGCGTATCCCGGGTCAAGACCGAGCGTTACCGTGTTCTTGACGGGCGGCGCCATAATAAGCTGTCGAAGATTTGACGCAAACACCTTTATAGCGCCCTCCTGCGCCTCTGCCGACAATTCGGCGCGTACTTCCCTCTCGATCGACGGGAAAATAAGGCGCTTGTAGCTGTCCTCGCAAGCCGTGCGAACATATTCTGCGCACTTGCTGTTGTTCTTGACGTACTCGTAGGTGCACATTCCCTCTCCAACGCCCTCGGGAACGTCTATCGCGACCTTGAGCTGCTCCTCTTTCTCGCCCCTGTCAAGCGCGAGAACGCGATGTCCGGCGATCTTATTCACAGGCTCGGCGTACTCAAAATAGTTCTTGTACACCTCGTTGGAGTCCTCGGCGGCTGCCTTGGAGCTTATCGTGCCCTCTTTGAAAAACGCTTCTCTTAAACGCTTGCGCAGCTCCGCATTGTCGGAGATGTCCTCGGCAATTATATCCATTGCGCCTTGTAACGCGTCCTCGGAGGTCGCCACGCCCTTTTCCTCGCTGACGTAAGCGGCAGCTTCGGCAATGGGGTCGGTTTTCTTGTCCTGTGCGATAAGCAGCTCCGCGAGCGGCTCGAGCCCCTTCTCACGCGCAACGGACGCACGTGTCTTACGCTTGGGCTTAAACGGTCGGTAAATATCCTCGACCTCTACAAGCGTCATTGCGCTCTCTATTGCCTTTGCTATCTCGTCCGTCATCTTCTCCTGTTCGGTTATCGAGGAGATTATCTCATCCTTGCGCTTTTCGAGATTGCGCAGATATGTAAGCCTGTCCGAAAGCTCGCGCAGCACGGTGTCGTCAAGCGAACCTGTCTGCTCCTTTCTGTAACGCGCTATAAACGGAATCGTTTTGTCGTCGTCTATTAACGCAATCGTGTTGTCTACTTGCTCGCGGCGGAGCTTAAATTCATCTGCCAGAATTTGGTTAATATCCATTTTATTCTCCTATATCAAAAATATTGCCTTAATATTATAGCATATTTTTCCGAAAAATTCAAGTCGTGTACTTGTCTTTTTTGGCGTAATATGTTATAATTAAGGTAACATATATTAAAAAACTCATCGAAAAAGAGGTTTTTATGGACACAAAAGCAACCATTAAACGGATAGTTTCACAGCTCGCGAACGGCGTTATCGGCGGTATGCTGATCGGCATAGGCGGCTGCGTAAGCCTTTCCTGCGATAATAAATACATAGGCTCGCTGCTGTTCTCGCTGGGGCTGTTCGCGATAGTTCAGTTCGGGTTCGGGCTGTATACGGGCAAGGTCGGGTATATTCCACTGCGAAAGCCGCCGTATCTGCTCGAATGTCTGTTCACGCTTACCGGCAACGCCTTGGGAACGTTTATTGACGCGTTTCTCCTGCAGCAGACAAGGGTGTTCTCCACGCTAAACGAGAAAGCGCAGACGAACGTGGAAACGAAACTCGGCGACGGGTATCTGAGCGCATTTATTCTGGCGATTTTCTGCGGACTGCTGATGTTCCTCGCGGTCGATAACGCAAGAGTTTCGCGAGCCGAAGGCGGACATATCGAAAAGACGGTCGGCGTTATTTTCTGCGTAATGGTGTTTATCCTCTGCGGATTTAACCACTGTATCGCGGATATGTTCTATCTCTTCCTCACGGGCAGAATAATTGACGCGGGAATTTATCTACCGTTGGTAATTGTTGGAAACAGCGTCGGCGGAATGCTCCTGCCGCTGCTGAAAATGCTCACCGACAAGCCGTTCGAGAGGGAGAAGTGATATGGTAAAAGAGCTTATTCACGACCCGATATTTTTAGCGCAGAAGTCCGAGCCCGCCGACGAGAACGACAGGCAGACCGCACAGGATCTCCTCGACACAATAACCGCGCACAAGGACGAGTGTGTGGGAATGGCGGCGAATATGGTCGGCATTAAAAAACGCGTTATCGTGTTCAACGAGAGCGGAACGTTCCGCGTGATGTTCAATCCCGAGATAATCGGAAAATCCGAGCCGTACAAAACCGAAGAGGGCTGCCTTTCGCTGCTCGGAGCGCCGCGCCCGACAACACGTTTCAAGAAAATAAAGGTGCGGTTTCAGAACGATGATTTTCAGACGCGGATAAAGACGTTCACGGGCTTTACCGCACAGATAATCCAGCATGAGATCGACCATTGCGGCGGCGTACTGATATAAATAAACGGCAGCTTTCAGGCTGCCGTATGCCTATTCAATAACCACAAGTTCAAAGGGATACGAAACGCCGTCAAGCCGCTGCTTTTCCTCGTCACTCATTCTGCTTGTATGCACGGTCAGCGACTTCAGCCCGAACAGCTCAAGCTCCGAATAATCAAACAACACGTTCGTTTCGACATAGAGCGAACGGCTGCATACAAACGCCATTTCTCCGCACGTCACCTTAAAAGTAAACTCGTCACGATGATTATATTTGCTCTCCTCACAGGCATGGTTATACAGCATATCGCACAGTGAAACGCTCTCGCGAATAAAATCCCCGGGCTCGCCGTTGTAGGTCATGTACATCTCATAGTACGGATATGTGCTTTCGCTGTACACCCGCGTGATCTCAAATTTCCCGCTGCTGTTTGCCTCGGCAAATCCCGTTACTTTCGGAACGTGCTCAAATGCCCAATCATTATTCGCCTTGACAGCAAGGCATACATTTGCGACAATCAAGGCGATCATAACCGCAATTACCGTAAATATTACTGCAGCACCCGTGTTCACGGCGGCAAACGCGCCCGCAAGCGCTATGTGAATTCCTTTCGGCGCACGGCGGTTATAGGCGGCGCGAACCTCCTCGTCGGTTTGAAAATTTACATCTCCGCAGTGCGGACACCTGTAATCGGCAAGCTTTATCTTCTTTTGACAGCTTTTGCAACGCAGCTTCATAAATACCTCGCTTTCGTCAGACGGGCGGGTTCTCTTTGATGAATTCCTCCAGCAAATTCGCCGCGTAAAGGCACAATTCAGGACAAGGGCGCTTTTTGTAGTATTCGGGAGTGCGCGGCTCGGGAGTTGCGGACTCCTCCGCTTTCTCGAGACCGAGCAACTCACGGCAGATCAAGCTGCCGTTATCCGCTCTGAATTTCGCGGCGAGCGCGCGTATTTTCTCGTAAAGCTCCTTTTTCGCGGTGAGGTTTTTTGGCTCGGAGTAGCCGTAAAGCCAACTCAGCACCATGACCACTCCCGAGAACGTTCCGCAGACCTCGCGCAATCTGCCCATTCCCCCACCGAAACCGCATGAAAGCCTGGCAGCCGTATCTGCGTCAAGTCCGAGTTCCTCCGCGAACGCGACCGCAATCGCCTGCGTACAGTTATAGCCTGCAAGAAAGTTATTGTACGCAGCGTCGCCCTTTGTCATTCCGCTCATTTGCAGAACTCCTCGACAGCGTCCGCGATCGGGTCTGCCGCCGTTGTTTCGGTAAGCTCGAGCATACCGCCGTCAACCAGCTTCGCGACTTCGGGGTCGATCGGGAGTTTTGCGAGAACTTTTAGCCCGAATTTCTTCGCGGTGTCGTCGATATGGCTCTCGCCGAAAACGTTGATGTGCTTTCCGCAGTCGGGGCAGAGCGCGTAGCTCATATTCTCTACCAAGCCGATTATTGGAACGTTCATCATATTCGCCATTTTTACGGCTTTCCCGACGATAAGCGAAACCAATTCCTGCGGCGAGGTAACGACGATAATGCCGTCAAGCGGTATCGACTGGAAAACGGTGAGCGGCACGTCGCCCGTTCCGGGCGGCATATCCACAAACATATAATCCACATCGTCCCACACAACGTCCGTCCAGAACTGCTTAGCCGTGCCCGCGATTATCGGACCGCGCCATATAACGGGGTCGGTATCGTCGGGCAAAAGCAGATTCACCGACATTACCTTGATACCCTTTTTGGTTACAACAGGATAGATCGCGTTCTCATCGCCCTTCGCCTTTTCTGTCAAACCGAAAGCCTTAGGCACGGACGGACCCGTGATATCCGCGTCCAGCACCGCAGTATTGAAACCGCGTCGGTTCATCAGCACAGCCGAAAGACAGGTGACAAGCGACTTTCCAACGCCGCCCTTTCCGCTTACTACTCCAATGACCTTTTTTATATGCGACAGCTCGTGAGGCTTTTCGATAAGGCTCTCGGACTGGCGCTCCGAGCAGTTTTCTCCGCAGCTGCTGCAATCATGTGTACATTCGCTCATAATAATTGTTTCCTTTCAGAATATATTTTTTTCATAGCTTACGGAATTTTTCTCCCGAAAGCCGTTTTCAATCAGACAATTTCCCGTCTGCGGATTTTCCGCGCCGAGACGGACGATTATTTTATTTGACAGCATCTGAACGCACCATTTTTCCAGAACGGTCAGAAGCGCCCTGTCCGCGCCGTTGCTGCGGTAATAATCGTAGACCGCGTAACCGACGACCTCAGTATAAGCTTCCTCGTAAAGATTATTGACCTGTCTCGCGTGAATATACCCTGCGATCCTGCCGGAATGTATCACCGCGAAAACGATCTGCTCCGTATCCGTCAGAACGTTCCGATAGGCGCACTCCATAACCTCGCGTTCGAGCGTTGAACCGAGAATTTTCACGTTCAGGTTATAAATTGCGGGAAAATCGCCGAAACCCGCAGGACGCACACCGAATTTAAACATCTCCGCCCCTCATCGCGCAATTACCGCATAATTTCGGCGGCGAAGCTCTCCCCGTCGATATTCCACGAAACGCCCAGCATTTCGAGAATGGACGCGCCTATATCGCCAAAACCCGTTCTTGTGCCGAGGTTTACGGGCTTTATTTTTTCGCCGCAGATCAGCACGGGGATATGCTCGCGTGTATGATCCGTGCCGCTGTGACAAGGGTCGCAGCCGTGATCCGCCGTAAGGATAAGCGCGTCGTCGGGGAGCATCTTGCTTATAAAGCCGCCCAGCCACTCGTCAAACTCGTTCAGTGCGGCGGCATAGCCCTCGGGGTCGCGGCGGTGTCCGTACTGCATATCGAAGTCCACAAGATTAGTAAAGCAAAGCCCGGTCCAATTGGCAGCCCGACTCTGGTCGCGGTTCTGATACTCCGAGGTTATCTCCATATCGGCGGCGTTGCCGATTTTTCTATCGAAATCCGTCAAGCCCTTGCCCGCAAAAATATCATATATCTTGCCCACTCCGATAACGTCCCTGCCGTTTTCCTTGAGAATATCGAGCGCGGTATTTTTCGGCGGCACAAGCGAGAAATCGTGGCGGCGCGGAGTTCTCGTATACGGGTGTTCGCCATCGAACGGACGCGCGATAACTCTCCCCACCGCATAGTCGCCCGTAAGAATATCACGCGCAGCTTGGCAGTATTCATACAGCTGCTCAACGGGAACGACGTTCTCATGCGCGGCTATCTGGAACACGCTGTCGGCTGAGGTGTATACGATAAGCGAGCCCGTCTTAACGTGCTCCCTGCCGTAATCCGCGATAACCTTTGTTCCCGAATACGGCTTGTTGCAGAGCACCTTTCGCCCCGCCGCCCGTTCAAATTTCTCAATAATCTCGGGTGGAAAACCGTTCGGGAACGTCGGGAATGGTTTCTCCGAAACGCAGCCCGCTATCTCCCAGTGACCCGTGGTCGTATCCTTGCCCTTAGAACGCTCGGCAATACGCAGATACGCACCCTCCGCAGCAGAAACCCTTTCGCCGACCGTCACGCCGTCAATGTTGAACAGTCCGAGTTTACGCATATTCGGCACGTTAAGCGTTCCCGTGTTGAAACAGGAGCGCAGAGTATCCGCGCCCTTGTCGCCGAAATCCTCCGCGTCGGGCATTTCTCCAACACCGAAGCTGTCGAGAACTATCAAAAAAACACGTTTCATTTATTCCCCTCCCGTCAGCAGCTTTACCGCCGAGCTTGTTCCGATACGCTCGCAGCCCTCTTTCAGGAACATCTCGAGATCGGCTTTGGTCTTGACGCCTCCCGCCGCCTTGATCTTAACTCCGCCGCCAATATGCTCCCTGAACAGCCGTATATCCTCGATACGCGCGCCTGCCGTGCCAAAGCCTGTCGAAGTCTTGATGTAATCGGCTTTTGCGTCGGTAACGCATTTGCATAGCTCGATTTTTTCTTCATCGGTAAGATAGCACGTTTCAATTATCACTTTAAGTATCTTATCACCGCAAGCCGCCTTGATGTCCGCGATCTCCCGCCGCACCTCCGCAAATTTGCCGTCCTTTACCCAACCGAGATCTACCACCATATCTATCTCGTTCGCGCCATCGGCTATCGCTCCGCGCGCTTCGGCGCATTTTACCGCCGTCGTCGAATAACCAAGCGGAAACCCGATGACCGTGCAGATATTCAGCTCGGGGAATTTCCCGTGCGCAAATTTGACATAGCTTGCGGGAATGCACACGCTCGCGGTCTTGTACAGCAGCGCCTCTTCGCAAAGCCGCGTTATCTGCTCCTCGGTCGCGGCCGCCTTTAGCAGCGTGTGATCTATGTGAGGAAAAATTTCCGAATTATCCATTTCTATCTCCGTTGTCAAAAAATTTGAATGATTTCAGCGCCAGCATTCCGCCCGCTTGGAATTTAAGCGTATTCATGCCGCATATCGGCGCAACGTCAACAATCACCGTCGTGAACTCGGAAAAGCCGCCTGTCGACGGAATATCCGCCGTCGCGATAAGCTCACCCGTGTTCACGCAGAATATCCGAAGCGCGGTTCTTGCTGCGGGGTTTGCGGCAACGATCTCCAGTCTGCGCTCGTGGTTAAGGCAACAGTTCTCGTAGCTTATACTGCTCTGCCAGTCGTTCAGCAGCGCATATTCGTTCATTGCCTTGTCCGTGAAGAATTCCACGCCCGTATATTCCCAAGAGACCGCTGCGGGAACGGGCTTTGTAACGTCTATCCCCTTGTATTCCTCCGCGCTTACGATAATTTCGGCTGTCCGCAGAATATCCTCCGACGACGCGCCGACCTGAATTTCATACCAACCGCCAAACAGCACAAAGCCCTCTGTGTTAATATCCCACATTGCCAGTTCGTCAACGTCGAACGCCAGCAATACCGTAATGGTTTCCCCCGCGGGAATATGCACTCTGCGGAACGCACGCAGTTCCTTTTTCGGTACGGCGCTCGAGAATTTCGGCGAGGAGACGTAAAGCTGCACGACCTCGTCCGAAGCGAGCGCTCCGACGTTCTTTACCTCAAAGGTGACCTCAACGCGCCCCCCCTTTGAAAATTCGGTCTTATTCAGCCTCAAAGCGCCATAATGGAACGCGGTGTACGACAATCCGTGTCCGAACGGGAACAGCGGCTCGCCCTTATAATAACGGTATGTGCTTTCGGTGCGGATTATGTTGTAGTCCTTAATGCTGCCAAGCTCGTTCTCTGAGGAATACCACGTTATCGGACAGCGTCCGGCGGGCGATATCTCGCCGAAAAGCGTCCGTGCGACTGCCGCGCCCATTTCCGGTCCGGAATGCGGCGTATGCAGAACCGCTCCGAAACGGCTGTCGACCGCGTACGGATAGCCCGAAACCATAAACAGCACGGCATCCTCGTTAACGGACAATATCAGCTCCGCAAGCTCGCGCTGCCTTTTCGGGAGATCGAGGTGTCTGCGGTCGTAACACTCGCGCGCGCCTATCATCGGGTTATTGCCGCAGAACAGCACAACGTTCCGCGCTTCAGTGGCGATCTTGCTCACCCTGTCGCGCCCCGAGGCAAACAATTCCACGTCAAACTCGGAACCGCGCGGCGGCTTTATCTTATCGGAAACGGCGATCTCCCCAGACTGCGTTACATACAGCCAGCGCTCCTGCCAGTTCTTCATCGTGCAGCGGTTTCCGTTCCTCAGAAACGTAAATCTCTCGCGGACATACCATCCGTAAGGCTCGTCCGAATCACATCGTATCACTCCGCGGTCGCTGAGGAATTTGCCCGTGAACTTCGAGCGCAGCGAAATATAATCGTCGCCCCACTCGTACAGCTCCAGCAGACAGCTCTCACTGATGAGCGGAGTGTCGCAGACAAACGAGCCGTCCTCGTTCACGGAGAAATAGAACCCGTTCTCGGCGTTACGCAGCGCGATAATATCGTTTCCCGACTCGTAACTTAAATTTTCCTCGCCAACAAGCCCTTTCAACGCGTCGAGAATGGTCGGGTTTCTGTCGGAATAGCCCGTATACCAGTCGCGGAAATTCATATTCGCGTGAACGCCGACGACCGCAATGCGCTCGTTTTTTTTCAGCGGCAGCGTAAGGTGCTTGTTGCGCAGCAGTATAATGGATTCCTCAGCGGCGCTGCGGGCTGTTTTGCGGTATTCGGGGCTACACAGCAGCTTTTGAGGGATATCGTTATACGGACAGCCGTCATCAAACTCGCCCAAAATGAACCGCGCCTTTAACGCTCCAAAAAGTGCGTTGTCAATATCGCTCTCGGCTATCATGCCGTCTCGGAGCGCTTTTCTCGCGGCCTCCTCAACGACCTCGCTGTCGTCGGTCATAATATCCGCGCCGCCGCTTTTATAAACGCGCGCGAGCGTTTCCGCGTGAGTGTCGTCTGTTTTGTGGTTGGTGACGTTCTGGACGAAATCACCGCCGTCCGTCACCGAAAACAGCATTCCCCATTCGTTCTTGCAAAGCGGAGTAAGCTCGGGAGCGCATAACGCTTCAACACCGTTGACACGGTTATACGCGGTCATAACGCTGCGCGCGCCGCCGCGCCTTATCGGACGCTCGAACGCTTTCAGATAATAGTCGTGCTTCAGCGCGATAGGAACGGACGCGTTGTCGGCAGTCCTGTCCTCCTCGTTATTATCGGCGTAAAAGTGCTTTAAAGTCGGAATAACGCGCGCGTATTTCCCGTCGTTCCCGTACATTCCCTTTGTGAACGCCGCCGCCATTTCGCCAGTGAGGAACGGATCCTCACCGTAGCCCTCCTCGGTTCTTCCCCAACGCGGATCGCGCACTAGATCGACCGTAGGCGCCCACAAGCAAAGCGAGTTTCTCCCCTGTTTATTGTAAATGCGCGCCTCAACGCCTGTGACCTCACCCATCTGCCGCATAATTTCGGTATCAAACGTCGCCGCCAGTCCGAACGGCTCAGGGAATACCGTGGTCGGCAGCTCTGTGTCGACGTTCTCGTTGTCCGCCCTGAAACGGCATACCAGTCCGCGTGCCGCCTCCGCACCGATATTGAACGCCTTTATCCCAAGGCGTGGTATCTCCTGTTGACGCGTGGTTATCAAAAGCAGCTTTTCTTCGAGAGTAAGCTCGTCCAGCAATGCCCGAACGCGCTCGTCAACAGACAAAGCAGTATCCTGAAATTTGAATTGCGGCATATTTTTCTCCTTATCAGTGCGTTCCGCACTGCGTCTTACAATTTTTTCCGTAAAAGCGAATGTGCCGGAACTTCGATATCTGTAGGAATAGTCAGACTGCTCATGGCGTGGCGAGCAACGTCTATCTCCTCCATATCGGCGTTGAGCATTTTTTCGGGTGAAAACCTTATCGGCTCGCGATTCGGCGCGAGTATCTCCAGTTCGTCGGAAAGCGTGAAATAATTGCGCTGTGTTAAGTACATCGTGCCGTTTTCACACCTGTCGACCGTCGCGACGAAATCATAATCGCGGATATAACCGCTGTCGGTGAAATACTGTCCGCCGTTGGTTATCTCGTTGGGATCCTGCGAGCCGCTGCCGTCGTTCGGGTGACCGTAGAAAAAACCCGTGCAGTACGGTCGGTGACTTATCTTGTTTACCTCGTCGAGCACCCACGCCGGCGGTTTTTCGCCGCGCAGAACGCAGTTCAAAGCTGCTCTGTAGGCGTTTGTGGTGAGCGCTGTGTAATACGCCGACTTCGCCCGCCCCTCGATCTTAAGGCTGGTAACTCCCGCATCAAGGACATCGTCAAGGTGCTCTATCATGCACATATCGCGTGCGTTGAGGATAAACGAGCCTTTTTCGTCCTCAAAAATTTTGTAGAACTCGCCGGGGCGTTTCTCCTCCATAAGGTAATATCCCCAGCGGCACGGCTGAGCGCATTCACCGCGGTTGGCGTTTCTCCCAGTGAGATACTCCGAGATGAGACATCTCCCCGAAAAGCTCACGCACATAGCCCCGTGAACAAACGCCTCGATCTCCATATCCTCGGGGATATTCGCCCTGATAGTACGGATGTTCTCCAGATCGACCTCGCGCGCCAGAACCACGCGGCAAACTCCCATTTTATACAGCTCGATAGCCGTGCGGTAATTGACGATACCTGTCTGCGTCGAAGCGTGTATCGCCAGCTTCGGAGCATGCTCCTTTATCATGGAGATCACCCCGATATCCGCCGCAATCACCGCGTCGGCTCCGCATTCATCGACCGCTCTTATAAACGCGGGAAACGCGTCTACCTCGCTGTTGGAAGGAACGGTGTTACAAGTGACGTAGACCTTTACGCCTCTTTCGTGCGCGGTCTGAACGGCTCTGAACATCTCCTCTTCCGCGAAGTTTTTCGCACCCGCTCTCATTCCGAACGTCTTGCCCGCAAGGTAGACCGCATCCGCGCCGTAATCCAGCGCGGAAAGCAGACATTCCTCGTCGCCCGCGGGGGCAAGAAGTTCCGTTTTTCTGTCATGATAATTCTTCATCGTTATTCTTCCTGTTGTGCGTCAAGCTGTTCTACATACGCAATGTTCTCCTCATGACCCTCCAAGGTGCGTGCCCAGAAGAACTCGCCGCTTTCGCTCGCCACAAAATAGTAATATTCAGTATCGGCGGGATAGAGCGCTGCGTTGATAGCTTCAATTCCGGGATTGCAGATAGCCCCCGCGGGCAGTCCCTTGCACGTATAGGTATCGTATGCGTCGGTGATCGCCCGCATCTTTTCACTGTTCGAGGAATTTGTCGCGGGCTTTATCACCTCGTCGATATAGGTGTCGGTCGTGTCCGACTGAAGCTGAGGATACGTTTCGGGGTCGTTAAGGCGGTTATGGAATACCGAGGAAACCATTGCCATATTTTCCTCATTATAGCCCTCCCACTGAATGAGCGAGGCTAGTTTAACGGTATCGTCAAGCGTAAGTCCGAGTTCCGCCATACGCAGTCTCATACTTCTGGTTATCTTGGAATCGAAGTTGTTGAACATCGTTTCCGCAACGTCCGCGGCGTATTTTGTCGTATCGTAATTCGGACGCTTCTTCAGATCATCGATAACGTAAAATTCGTAGGTATCGGGGAAAATGTATCCCTCCAGCATATTGAGCCTGTTGGGATCGGGTTTGATATCCTCCTCGAAATCGAACTTATTCAGCTTGTTCTTATAGCACTTTTCAAAATCAACTGCGCGGCAGACATAATTCTCCTCGAGAATTTTTCCGACCTCCGCGGCGGTCAGACCCTCGGGTATCATAACGGTGACCGTCTCAGTGTAATGCTTTTCGGTTGTAAGCACCTCGATAAGGTCATTGTAGCTCATATTCGACGCAAGCGTGTAAATGCCGTTCAAAAAGCCCGTATCCTGATTTGTGAGCTTCATATACGTTTTCATAAGCACGGGCATTTCGATCACTCCCGCGTCGTGAAGGCGGTCTACAATCTCATTAATGCCCATATTCTCGTCGATCTCGAATTCCGTCAGCTTGTTAGGCTTGGCAAGTCCGGTTATATCGCGTATCCCGCTGATAACCTGTATCGACAGAATCACACCCAGAGCCAACGCTCCCGCAGACAGCAGCACCCCGAGGAATATCTGCCCCATAGTTCGCGTGTGGTTGGTGCGCTTTTTCTTGTGCTTCTTTTTGCGCTTGCGGACGGGATTCTCGGCGGGAGGGTATTCCTCGTCATAGGGCAATTCGCCCGCCACCGAGTCCATAAGCAGCGTCTTTGACATATCATCCGCCGAATTAAGCTCGGTAAACTCGTCGCGCGGGGTTATCCCATGGTTCTCGCTGTCCGAGAGTTTGGGCAGCTGTATGCTGTCCATTTCCTGCGTTTTGCCGAAGTCCTCGTCCTCTGTGCTTTCATTATTCTGAAACTGATTTTCGTCCATTATCCGACCTCCGTCAAGTGCCTGTCAAAAATTGTAAGATCTGCCTTTATGTCATGCAGCTCTGCGGGAACATCACGCTTGAAAGCGCTGTAACACAAAATCACGCTGCGTCCCCGAAAATCGCTCAAAAATCTGTCATAATATCCTCTGCCGTAGCCAAGCCGCAAGCCGCAGCCGTCCGCGCACAAAGCAGGAATCACACACAGTGTGTCCTTATCGGCAAACGCGGGCTTGTCGGTCGGCGGTTCATCTATCCCGAATTTTCCCCTCTTCAGCTCCGAAACGTCGGTTATGTAGTAAAACGACAGCTCGGTATCGCCGCTAACGGGCAGCGCCACAGGAATTTTCCGCTCCAGACAATACGCAATAAGCCGCCGCGTATCGACCTCAATATCGGTGGAAGCGTAGGTAAACACTGCTCTTGCGCTGTCAACATACGGTTTAAGATGCTCAAAAATATCCCTGTCGGCAGCGGATCTTTCAGCCGTGCTCATCGCCCTTCGCTGCTCTATAAGCTCGCGGCGGAGCTGCTTTTTCAATTCGCGCATTGGATAGCCGCGCGGACCTTGTCCGAACGCTCCTCGCCGCACAGCACGCGTACCAGTTCCAACCCGAACTCAATTGCCATACCCGCTCCCGCAGCAGTGGTGAAAATGCCGTCCGTGACAACCTTTTTATCGGAGAGCTTTGCCCCGCTAAGAAATTTCTCATAACCTGGGAAACAGATTGCCTCTTTGCCCTCCAGCAATCCCTTTTTACCGAGAATTGACGGAGCGGCGCAGATAGCCCCAATCGGAATGCTGTTCTTCACGCAGTAGTCCACCGATGCCTGAACCACGGGATCAGCCTCGATATTCAGCATCCCGGGCATACCGCCGGGCAGCACGATCATCTCCAGACGCTCGTCCAACTCCACCTGCATATCGGTCATATCGCACAGCACGGGAATGCCGTGAGAGCTTTTAACCGCGTCATTTTTTATTCCGACCGTTACCACGTCGAGTTCCGCGCGCCGCAGCATATCTATTGGTGCAATAGCCTCAGTTTCCTCAAATCCGTCAGCTAAAAAAACATAAATCATAGTTGATCTCCTCCAAACGTTATTACAAACTTTTCCTCAAGAAAAACCGGGTGATACGACAACTTTGCCTTGCGCAGACCCTCCGCGCCCGTATCCTCCTCACGGTTGATATACTTGTACTTTCCGCCGAGCGACTTGACGAACTCGCGGTTCACCGCCGTGTACGCACCTTGAAACTCTCGCAGCGCTTTTTCAACATGGACGACGAAGCAGTCCTCCGACGACCGCTCGCCGAACGTGAACGCCTGTACCTCGCCGTTTACGCGGAGCACGCCGCCGGTATACCCCAACTCGCCGTAATGCTTGAACGAGCACTCCACGATGCAAAGCTCCTCGCGCTTGCTCTCGGCAAGCTCAGACATCTCGCATTTTTCGATGTTCTCCGAACGCCAGCGATCGTTCATCTCCTTGCATTCGGCGATGTTGTCGGCGGTAAGCGGTTCAAAGCTCCAATCGTTCTCATAAAATCGGTTAAGGTGATTGCGCTTGCCGTGATATTTCTTCCCCGCGAGATTCTCCAGATCCTCCGCAAGGTACACATAATCGCAGATATCGCGGTTTAAAACGGCTTTCACGTTCGGGTACGCTTCTGTCAGCCTTTGCGTAATGTCCTTGTTGGCGACTATCGTAAGCGGAGTGTCTTTTTCCGCACAGTATTCACGCAGCAATCCGACGGCGGTTTTCATATCTCCGCCGCCTGCGGGGTAAATAAACCGTGTTCCTTTTCCGCTGCCGTTTTTGACGAAATAAAATCCCTCTGCGAAACAAACCTCAACGTTATAGACATTACGCCACACGAAATTATTCCCGAACGTGTACTCGCAGCCGCGAAAATCGGATTCTGCCAATAGTTCGCGCGCCTTTTCCATATCGGAAAACTCAATTCTTTTAAATTCCGTTTCAGCCATTTTTTAACAAATTCCTCATCATATCGCAGATCTGCATATAAATGTCCTCGATAGCGAGCGGATGATCTCCCTCGGCACAGTTGATGATCTGCCAACCGCACTGATCTGCGGAATACATCGCGCTCCTGCGGCACTCCTCCAGAAATCTTATGTCCGCCTCGTGAATATCCTTTCGGCTCTCGTCGCCGTCATAGCGCTCCCTGAGAAGCTTCTGGGATATTTCGATCGGCATATCGAGATAAATTACCATATCGGGTTCGGGCAGCCCCAGCTTCACATACTCAAACTCCATAAGCCAGTTCAGGAAGCTCTCATGGTTTTCGGGCGGCATCTTTGTAAGCTGATAAATCGCGTTGGATGTGGTGTATCGCCCCGAAAGAATAACTCCTCCGTCCTCGTAAAAATCGCGCCAGTCGGTCATATAGCTGATATACCTGTCGACAGCGTACATTGCCGAAGCGGCATATGCACCGTTGATTCCCTCGCACGGTATCTCGCCTTTGAGGTACTCCGAGATCAGCTTTCCGCTTGTCGCCTTGTAATTGGGAAAGCTGACCGCGCGGCATTTCACGCCGCTGTCCTTGAGATAACTCTCGGAAAGCTCGAGCTGTGTAGATTTTCCGCAGCCGTCCAGTCCCTCTAAAACAACAACTTTTCCTTTTCCCATATTTTACCTGCTCTCATACATAATGATACATATATATTGTACCATAAAATTGTAATTTAGTCAATATTTACGTAAAATTTTCAGTAAAAAAACTAAAACGCCTTGGGAAATCAAGCCCGAAAGCGTTCGCAATACTATTCCGATAAAAGGCGGCAGGCGTATCCGACGTGAACGAACCCCGACTTGCGGTAAAAATCGAGCAGCCCGTCCCCGCAGATAACATAAACTCTGCTCTCTGAAAACTCCGCGCAGACCGCTGAAATAAGCCGCCGTGCGTTTCCGCGTCCGCGTTTTTCGGGAAGCGTCGCAATTTGCGAAAGCAGCACCTCGCCGTTAATGTCGTGCTGAACCGCCAGCACCGAGCCGTCCAGCTTGCGGAACCGCGTCACGCCGTGCCGCGTCCTATGCGACATATCAAGGTACCACGGCTCGTATTCGATATCAAAAGCGGTTTTCAGCACGACGTAAACGTCGCCGAGCGGCGGCTCCGTTTCGATATCGCACGGCACAGCATTACCCTCAAACCGCATTACATTCACCTTTTCAAGAAGGCACGGCAGCAGCCTTGACAGGCGCTCGCCCGCAGCTTCCGAGCAGAATATCTCCGCAAATCCGCCGAACACGAAAAACTCCGCAAGCTCCTCAAAATCGCATTCTCCGCACTCGTACAGCACAAAACCGCCGTTTAATTCCGCGAGGAACGCACGTCCCGCGTGAAATTCCCCGACGTAAAAGCGGCAGAAATCGTATTTCAGCCCATAGCAAAACAGAAGCGCCCGAATTTTCTGCGCTTCGATACCGTGTTTCGGTAGTCCGTCCAACTCCCCGTCCGTCTGCGCGCGCCTTATCATAACTCGCCGACAGCCGAGAGCATTAACTCCGCAAGCGCCTTGACCGCCTCAAAGTCGCTCATTTTGATAACGCATGACGGCGAGTGCAGATACCTGCATGGTACGGAGATCGCGCAGGTGCGCACCCCGCCCGCGCTTACGTGGATAGCGCCGCTGTCGTTGCCGCCCGCGACCAGAGTTTTGGTCTGTACGGGGATACCGTTTGCCTTTGCGGTCTCGAATGCCAGCGAATACAGTCCGCGATCGTAAACAGTGCTTCTGTCCATAAAAGACACTACCGCACCCTTGCCAAGCTCGCAGACGCGCCTTGCACCCGAAACTCCCGCAACATCACAGGCAGTCGTGGTCTCCAGAACAACCGCGATATCGGGAGCGACCGTGAATGCCGCCGCTTTTGCGCCGCGCGTTCCGACCTCCTCCTGTACTGTGAACGCGTACCACGCATCATATTCGGGTCCGTCATTTATCAAATCCATCATAACCAAGCACCCCGCGCGATCGTCGATAGCCTTGCCCTTGACGAAACCATCGCCGAATTCAAAGAAATCCGCGTCAAAATAAGCGTAGCTTCCGCGCGGAGCGAGCTGCTCCGCCTCCTCGCGAAATGCCGCACCGATGTCGATATATAAATCGCCAAAATCGGGGATCTTCTTACGCTCGTCCGAGGACTGCTGATGTATCGCTTTCGTGCCTATAACGCCCGACGCGCCGCTTTCAAGGGTCACTCCCCTGCCGAGCGTGACGGCGGGATTTATGCCGCCCACCGCGCCGAAGCTCAGAAAACCGTCCTCGTCCGCGTCGGTTATCATAAAGCCGACCTCGTCCATGTGCGCAGCAAACATTATTTTGTGTTTCGGACTTTTTCTGCCCTTTTTAAACGCGATAAGATTGCCGAGATTATCCTTAAAAACCTTATCGGCACGGATATTCATGCGTATAAACTCACGCACCCGAGCCTCGTCACCCGACGCGCCGTTCAACAGGCACAGCTCTTTCAGTCTTTCAAGCATTTGCCACACCTCCCGCGTATTCGGCGATAAGCCTTGCGGTTGCCGAAATGTCATTTAAATCCACGGTCTCAACGGAAGTGTGCATATACCGTATCGGAAATGAAAGCGTGCAGCATTTAGCTCCCTTGCCCGCGACAGCGATCTCGTCAGTGTTTGTGCTTGTGAGATCGGGCATTACTTCGCTTGTGAACGGTATATTACAGCGTTTGGCGAGTTCCCGCAGCGCGTTCGACATCCCCTTGTCAAGACACGGCGAAAAGCCTATCATAACGCCGCTCCCGAGCATTGCCGTCTCCTTCGGATCGCTGTCGGGAGTTCTGCCGAACGACACGTCGACCGCTATCGCTTCGTCAGCCTGTATGCGGAACGCCGCTTGCTTCGCGCCGCGCGAACCCGTTTCCTCCTGTGCCGAGAAGCACACCGCCAGATCGTACCTCAAAGACTTGCCTTTAAGTATATCAAGCGCTTCCAGAATTGCGCATACTCCGCTGCGGTCGTCCACCGCAGGCGCGGAAATTAGACTGCCGCAAAGCTCGCGGAAACGCGAATTGACTGTAACGCGGTCGCCGAGGGAAATAACCTCCTCTGCTTGCTCTTTAGTAATTCCGACGTCAATCGAAATATCGCCTATCTCTGGCGCTTTATTGTCTTTGGAAACATGCGGCGGCAGCGCGGAAACAACGCCTTGTACAGCCCTCTTTCCGTGAACGGTAACGGACTGCGCAAGATACGTCTTTATATCGGGTGAACCGCAAGTGCCTACGCTTAAAAAACCCTTTTCGTCTATATAGGTCACAATCAAGCCCACGCTGTCGATATGCGCGTCGAGAAGCAGCGTTTTCGCGTTCGGTCTTCCACATTTTATAAAGCCCGTCACGTTCCCGAAATCGTCAACGGAAACGCCGTCCGCGTATTGTGTCAAAAGCTCCGCAACCTTACGGGAAGCGGAAAACTCGTCGCCCGAAACGCCTGTCTCCTCAGTCAGCGCCTTGAGTGCCGCTTTAATATCCAAAGCAATTCACATCCTATTTCAGAAAATTATTTTTTATGTCGGCGAGGTTAAAATTGTATCCCTTGAAGTTCATAGTTTCAAGCTTCAGCCAGACAAGCTCGCTCGGAAAACTCAAATTTGCCGCCAGAACGTCCATGCTGTTGCAGTAGGACGCCTCGTCCAGAACGCTCTCGTCGGATATCAGTATGCACGCCGCGAACAAATTAGCCTCACGCTCGGTCTTGTCGCTGCTGAGGAAAAGCGTATTCTCGCGTATGCCGCCCGCCGAAAGCTCGCGGTGCAGCATATCGTGCCCCAGCTCGTGAGCACACACCACCGCCTTTGTCGTCCTGTCCAGCTCGTCATTGATGACGATATAGCGGCAGCCGTTCTCACAGATATAAAAGCCCTTAAGCCCGCCCAGATGACGGTACCACACATTCGCTCCCGAATTTTCGGCAGTCTCGAAAATATTTCTGCCGCCGAATTCTTCAAGAACCTCCTCCGCCTTTTCAATAATATGGCGCATTTTTACTTCCCGTTCTTAAGAGAATCCTCGTAGATCTCGGTCAGGCAGCGCATAAGGTTGGTCTTGTCCTCGTTTGAAAGGGAGTTACCCGCCAACAGACCGCGCGACTGCACAAGGAATTTCATAGCGGCAGTGGGGTCCTGTCCCTTGTCGGTAATTCTCTTGATAAAACGCTCCTCGATAGTGAGCTCCATATCAATGTTGTCGTCCGCGAGAAACTCGGGCGTTACGTCAAGCTGCTTTGCAATTTTTTCTAGAACGCTCTTTCTGGGCTTGCGCGTGCCGCTCATATAATAAGCGAACGCACGGTATGTAATGCCCACGCTCTCCGCAAAATCCACGCGTCTTATGCGTCTTCTGTTAAGCATAATATCCAGTTTTTCATTCATCTTCATAACGTATATCCTCCTGAAAATATGTCCTTGTAATTGGCAATTACAGACATTCACACTTATATTATATCAGTGAACAGCAAATTTGTCAAGTCCCGCCGGCAAAATTATTTTTATTCATTATCTCGCATATTATCCGCCAAAAAGAAGATTATCGTAAAAAATATTAAAAAAAAAACGCATATTATTGAATAATATTCCGTTTTATGAATAAAACTACTTGACATTTTAAAAAAAAGGTGTATAATAGCTATTGTAAATATTTTTCCAAAAGGAGACTTTTATTATGGCACAGGAGATTAAAAAGGTTATTTTAGCATATTCGGGCGGTTTGGATACGTCCATTATCATTCCGTGGCTGAGAGAAACATATGAGGGCTGCGAGGTAATCTGCGTTGCGGGCAACGTGGGGCAGGACGCGGAACTGGACGGTCTTGAGGAGAGAGCCAAGAAAACAGGCGCTTCCAAGCTCTACATCGAGGATATCCAGGACGAATTTGTAAACGACTTCGTTTTCCCGACGCTGAAAGCGGGTGCGAAGTATGAGGGCTATCTGCTCGGCACGTCGTTCGCGCGTCCTCCTATCGCGAAGAGACTTGTTGAGATCGCGAAAAAAGAGAACGCGGACGCTATCTGCCACGGCTGCACGGGCAAGGGCAACGATCAGGTGCGCTTTGAGCTGACGATAAAGGCGCTCGCTCCCGAGCTGAAGATAATCGCGCCGTGGAGAATTTGGGACATTAAATCGCGCGACCAGGAGATAGACTATGCGGAGGCGCACAACGTTCCGATAAAGATAAACCGTGAGACAAACTACTCCAAGGATATGAACCTCTGGCACCTTTCGCACGAGGGTCTCGACCTTGAGGATCCTGCGAACGAGCCGCAGTACAACAAGCCCGGCTTCCTTGAACTCGGCGTTTCACCCGAGCAGGCTCCCGACAAGCCCACCTACATTACCATTCACTTTGAAAAGGGCATACCGACCGAGCTGAACGGCGAGAAAATGGACGGCGTAAAGCTCATCAAAACGCTGAACAAGCTCGGTGGCGAGAACGGCATCGGTTTGTTCGACGTTGTTGAAAACCGTCTGGTAGGTATGAAATCGCGCGGCGTTTACGAGACCCCCGGCGGTACTATTCTGTATCACGCGCATGAAGTTCTGGAGACTATCTGCCTTGACAAGGAAACTCAGCACTACAAAGCGGGTCTGGCGCAGAAGTATGCGGATATCGTGTACAACGGACAGTGGTACACACCGCTCCGTGAGGCTATGGACGCTTTCGTCGACAAAACGCAGGAGACCTGCACGGGCGACGTTAAGCTCAAGCTCTACAAGGGCAACATCATCAACGCAGGCGTAACTTCTCCGTACACGCTGTACAGCGAGGACTTTGCTTCGTTCGGCGAGGACGACGTCTACGACCAGAAGGACAGCGCCGGCTTTATCAACCTGTTCGGTCTGCCTATCAAGGTCAAGGCGCTGCTTGACGCGGAGAGAAACAAGTAAGGAATTGTTCTGCGATTTTCATTCAAAGCGGGAAACAGCTTTTCCCGCTTTGATATGTTTTTATAAGTTCGATATTTTAATACCAATAGACATGATAGCTCGGAAACCGAGCCTACGGGCAGTCTCATTTTTAATTTCCGGCGGGATATAACGCTAAACTGTCCGGAAGTAATTTGAATTGATTTATTCGGAGGTTTTTTGATATGGCAATGATGTGGGCGGGGAGATTTTCCAAGGAGGTCGACAGCAAGGTGAACGCTTTCAACTCCTCGATAGCGTTTGACGCGAGAATGTACAGGCAGGATATCGCCGGCAGCATTGCTCACGCGACCATGCTCGGGGAAAAGGGCATAATAAGTATGAGCGACAGTCTGGAGCTTATCGGCGGCTTAAAGGAAATTCTCGCGGATATCGAGAACGGAAAGCTGGAATTCGACCCGAACGCCGAGGATATCCACATGTTTATCGAGGCTGAGCTTACAAAGCGCCTTGGCGACGTGGGAAAGCGTCTGCATACCTCACGTTCTCGGAACGATCAGGTGGCGCTCGACATTCGGCTGTATCTGCGCGACGAGATCGCCGAGATAAAAAAGCTGATAAAAGAGCTTATCGAAACGCTCTGCAAGATCGCTAAACAGCATGCCGACACCATTATGCCGGGGTATACTCACCTGCAAAGGGCGCAGCCGATTACGTGCGGTCATCATCTTATGGCTTATGCGCAGATGCTGCTTCGCGATCTTGACAGGCTGAACGATACCGAAAAGCGTATGAACGTTTGTCCGCTCGGGAGCTGTGCGCTCGCGGGTACGACATACGATATCGACCGCGAACGCACCTCTTCCCTGCTCGGAATGAATTATCCCATGGCAAATTCGCTGGACGGCGTTTCCGACCGCGATTTCTGCATTGAGCTTGCGAGCGCGTTGGCTATCTGCATGATGCATTTGTCGAGGTTCTCCGAGGAAATAATTATGTGGTGCTCGTGGGAGTTCAAGTTTATCGAGTTGGACGACGCGTTTTCAACGGGTTCGAGCATAATGCCGCAGAAGAAAAACCCCGACGTTACCGAGCTTATTCGCGGAAAGACCGCGCGCGTTATCGGCGACAATATGACCCTGCTCACCATGATGAAAGGGCTGCCGCTTGCGTATAATAAGGATATGCAGGAGGACAAGGAGGCAATTTTCGACGCGGTGGATAATATCAAGCTCTGTCTTGTGACGTTTATCCCCATGCTCGACACTATGAGGGTGCTCAAAGACAATATGAGAGCGGCGGCAGCTAAGGGCTTTATCAACGCGACCGACTGCGCGGACTATCTCGTTAAAAAAGGTATGCCGTTCCGCACCGCGTACAAGATCACGGGCGGACTTGTGGCTCTTTGCATTTCAAAGAATACCACGCTTGAGGAGCTGCCGATCGAGGATTACAAACAGCAGAGCGAGTTTTTTGATAATGACGTTTACGCGGCGATAAGTCTCGACACCTGCGTTAAGGAACGCAAGTCGTTCGGCGGACCGTCACCCGAGAGCGTTCTCGCGCAGATTGAGAGCGTTAGGGAAATTCTGGGAACATTGTAAAATGGAAAAATATGTTTATATGTACGGGCAGATAATGTCCACGCAGAGCTTTTTGTTAAGGGACTTCCCCGCTCCCGACGGGTACGGGGAGATCAAGGAGCGCTATCACCTTGTCGGCGGCGAAACGGGAACCGCGGCGGCGGTTCTGGCGGCGCTCGGCGTAAGGGTCAAGCTCGGCGGAACGCATCTGGGAACGCTTAACAAAGCGCTTATCGCCGACTATTTCAAGGACATCGCAGACGTTTCGGAGCTTGTACAAGAGGATTTTGACGGCGTTGTCGACTATGTGTTTATTGACAAAAATACGCGTACCTGTTTCGGCGAATGGGAAAAGCTCTACGGCAGAGAAAAGCCGTTTTACGATCCGCCTTGCGAAAACTCAATAAAGAACGCGGAATGCTGCGGTATCGACCCGTATTTTTTCGGCGATATATCCGCAGAGCTTTGCCGAAAGCACGGCAAGCCTTACGTGACGATCGACTGCGCTTTTGACAGCTATATTCACAAATATTGCGCGGTAAATACGGTTTCTCATCAGCATTTAGAGGAGCATTACCCCGATATGAGCTTTGAGGAGCTGTTCAAGCACTATACCGACAACACGGACGGTCTGGTGATATTCACCATGGGAGAAAAGGAACTTATGTATGGCAGAAAAGGACAGCCGCCCAAGCGGTTCAAGCCCTACTCTCTTGACGTAGTTTCAACACTGGGCGCGGGCGACAGCTTTAAAGCGGGCGTGGTTTACGCGCTGTTCAACAAGATGAGCGACGATAATACTGTGAAATTCGCGAGCGCAGTTGCGGGTATCGCCTGTACGAAATATCCCATTGCGCTTTATCCCCCGACATTATCCGAGGTCAAGGCGCTTACAGAAAAGAGGAATGACTATGACTAAAATATATATTGACGGACAAGAGGGCACTACGGGACTGAAAATTCTCGAGCGTTTCAAGGGCAGAAACGACATTGAGCTGCTCCGCATTGACGAGGATAAGCGCAAGGATAACGACGAGCGCAAGCGCATGATAAACTCCTCGGATTTTACGTTCCTTTGTCTGCCCGACGCTGCGGCGCGCGAGGCTGCCGCAATGGCAGACGGGAACGTCCGGGTTATTGACGCGTCAACGGCGCACCGAACCAACCCCGACTGGGCATACGGGTTCCCCGAGCTTGACAAGGATTTCCGCGAGAAGATATCGAAAAGCAGCCGCGTCGCCGTTCCGGGGTGCTACGCGAGCGGCTTTGCGTCTATGGTCTATCCGCTTGTGAAGCTCGGCATTATGCCGGTAGATTATCCCGTTGCGGCGCACGCCGTGTCAGGTTACAGCGGCGCGGGAAAAAAAGCTATCGCGGTATACGAGAGCGCCGACCGCCCCGACGAGTTTGACAGTCCTCGGCAATACGCGCTTACTCAGCAGCACAAGCACCTCCCCGAAATGCAGAAGATATGCGGTCTGGAGTACGCTCCCGCGTTTAATCCGCTCATCTGCGACTTTTTCAGCGGAATGGTGGTCTCACTGCCGCTGCATACACGTCTGCTGGCGAAAAAGTACGGCGCTGATGATATCCGCAAGGCGCTTGCCGAATACTACGCAGAATCGTATTTTGTAAAAGTAATGCCCGAGGGAGAACCCGAGGACGGCTTTATCGGCTCAAACAATCTAAGCGGCACCAACTTTATGGAAATATTTGTAAACGGAAATGAAGAGCGGCTCATAATCTGCTCACGGCTGGATAACTTAGGTAAGGGTGCAAGCGGCGCGGCGGTACAGTGCCTTAACATTATGATGGGAATTGACGAGAAAACGGGGCTGATTTGACTTATGTATTATGATGAATTGAACTTTTCACTTCCCGATGATGTTATTCTTGAAATAAAATTCTTTAAGAGTGAGGAATTTTATTCATTGAAATTTAACAATAAAGAATATGTTATCGTTGCAGAGGACTACGTGAAAAATCTCATTGGCGTTGATGGTTACGGCAGGGTTTATTTTCTTGACCCTTGCGATATCAATTCCGGCAAAAAAGTCGAAATATACGCCGCAAAAGATCTTTCAACTTTTTGCGCCGAGTTGATGCTATTTAAGAATAGTGACCCTCTTCCCATAAACGCTTCTGATGAGATGATCGAGGCAAGTGCTCAACAATTTGCAAGGAAACTGGAGAGTTTAGACAAAGACGCGTTGTCTGACAGTGAAAACTTCTGGTCGCTGATAGTAGAGCAATTAGAGGATGGTTTGCTGTAATGACACATGAGGAAATATTGGAACATTGTCTTGCGAAAAAGGGCGCGTATCAGGACTCCCCTTTCGGCGAAAATTCGATTTGTGTAAAGGTCAAAAAGCGCATTTTCGCGCAGTTGTTTTTCCTTAATGGCGAACCTATGTTCACGTTTAACGGAGACGCGCTCACGGGCGAATTTTACCGCAAAATGTTCCCCGACGACGTGAAACGCGGCTATCACTGTCCGCCTGTTCAGCAGCCGTATTTCAATACGGTAAATCTTCGCGGCGGCGTTCCCGATGAGGAAATTATGCGAATGGTCGACGGCTCGTATGAATATGTAGTGAGCAAGCTCACGAAAAAGCTTCAAAATGAACTGAAAAACGAATAAATTTTTGAGAGGTTTTTAAAATGGTTAAATTTGAAAATTATGAATTTGTGGACGGCGGCGTTTGTGCCGCCGAGGGATTTACCGCGGGCGGCGTTATCGCGGGGATAAAGACGGGCAACACCACAAAGCGCGACCTCGCGATGATATACTGCGCCGAGCGCTGCAAGACAGCCGCGCTGTTCACCTCGAACAAGGTCAAGGGCGCGCCGATCATCGTGTCCAAGGAGCATTTAAAGGACGGGTACGCGCAGGCAGTTATCGTGAACAGCGGCAACGCGAACACGTGTAATCCCGACGGCATTGAAATTGCCGAGGAAATGTGCGAGCTTACCGCTCAGGCGCTCGATATTGACGCGGACGACGTTCTTGTGGGATCGACGGGTGTTATCGGACAGAAACTCGACATCAAGCCCATACGCATTATGATACCCACGCTTGCGAAATCGCTTTCAACGAAAAACTGCGGCGACGCGGTCGAGGCTATAATGACGACCGATACGCGCAAAAAAGAGATTGCGGTGGAGTTCGATCTTGACGGCAGAAAATGTCACGTTGGCGGCATTTCAAAGGGCAGCGGCATGATAAACCCGAATATGGCGACAATGCTCGCGTTTATCACAACGGATGTCGCTATCGCGCGGGAGCTGCTCGAAAAGGCGCTACGCAAGGTGAACTACCTCACATACAATATGGTGAGCGTAGACGGCGACACATCCACCAACGACACGCTTATTCTGATGTCCTCGGGGCTCGCGAAAAACAGCGAAATTATATGTGAGGACAAGAACTACGAGATATTTGAGAACGCCCTGTACGCGGTAATGATGAATCTTGCGCGCGAGACCGCGCGCGACGGCGAGGGTGCTACAAAGCTAATCGAGTGCATAGTAACCGGTGCTCCGAGCGAAAAGGCGGCGAGAGCGGCGGCTAAATCGGTAATTTCATCAAATCTCGTAAAGGCTGCACTGTTCGCGGCGGACGCGAATTGGGGACGTATTCTCTGTGCGCTGGGCTATGCGGACGCGGATTTCGATATCGAAAAGGTTTCAGTTGAACTGGCAAGCTCCAAGGGCAAGCTCACCGTTTGCGCAGAGGGCGCGGGAATCGCGTTCTCGGAGGAAACTGCTGCGGAAATTCTATCCGAGGACGAAGTCAAGATACTGGTTGACTTGCGCGACGGAGAATACAGCGCTATCGCTTGGGGCTGTGATCTGACGTTCGATTACGTCAAGATTAACGCCGAATACAGGACCTAAGGAGAAAGGACTATGCTTATTCCGGAACATCTTGAAAAAATACTCCGCGTAAGCGAATACGACGACCGTGGCACGCTGACCGGAAATATCGTCTGCGAATGCGAATGCAAAACGTTCGGGATAAGGTTTTTCGGCGAGAATTATCCCCCTCACTGCGTAGGTGTTCAAACGGTCGAAAACAACAGGTACGCGCTTGTTGTAAAAGCGTTGTGCCGTAACTGCAGCATGGAGTTTGAGCTTTTCGATTTTGCCAAGCACGCATACGACGGTTTTATCTGCGGCGACGGGGTCTCCGTTCCCGACAGTGAACTTGTTGACGCTGCCGCCGATGACGAGCGTGATTTTGAAGTCGAAATGTCGATAGAGTTTGACGACGAGGAGCAGTTCACCGAGGAGATGGTCGAAAATCCGCCCGACGGAATGAGTTTTACCGCAGACGACCGCGTGAATATATGGAGCTGGGTGGTTATCAACCTGAAATGCTCCAAAAACGGCAAAAAGCTTAAGGATTTTGTAAATTGCGAATTGGCATAAAGGAGCAGAAAAATGCAAATAGATTATGATGTAAGAGCAAACGTGATGATAGAGGCTCTGCCCTATCTTCAGAAATACAACAACAAGGTCGTCGTGGTGAAATATGGCGGCAACGCAATGACCAACGACAGGCTCAAGCATGCCGTTATGGAGGATATCGTTATGCTGTCGACGGTCGGCATTAAGGTCGTGTTGGTTCACGGCGGCGGTCCCGAGATCAACGATATGTTAAAGCGCGTCGGCAAGGAGAGCAAGTTCGTGAACGGACTGCGCTACACCGACGGGGAAACCGTGGACATTGTGCAGATGGTGCTCGCGGGCAAGGTCAACAAGGACTTGGTCTCCATGCTGGAAAGCCACGGCGGTACGGCTATCGGGCTTTGCGGTCTGGACGGCAATCTTATCGAAGCGGAGCAGCTTGACCCCGACCTCGGGCTTGTCGGCGAGATAACCGAGGTCAACCCGCAAATTATCCGCAACGCGCTTGATAACGGCTATATCCCCGTTGTGTCGACTATAGGACGCGGCAAAGACGGCACAGTCTACAACATCAATGCGGACACCGCCGCCGCGCGTATCGCCGCCGAAATGGGCGCGCCGTCGCTTATTTTGTTGACAGATATCAAGGGCTTGCTCGAGGACAAGGACGACGAAAATACCATTATCCGCACCGTGGGCGTAAGCGAGGTGCCGTTCCTCAAAAAACAGGGTATAATCACGGGCGGCATGATACCGAAGATAGACTGCTGCGTGGAAGCTGTACGGCGCGGCGTTAAACAGGCGAATATCATTGATGGACGTATTCCGCACTCCATTCTTATCGAGCTTCTGACCGATATTGGCGCGGGCACTATGATCATTGCGTAAGGTGAAAAACACTCCTTGTCGATAATAGACTTTGTCGTTTTCACTAATCTTAGATTGAAATACGGCGTTATTCGTAATATAATTAGAGTAATTCGTAAGTTGTAAGGGGAGCACATGATGAAAAATTATTATGGCTGTTTATGTACCGAAATGTATGAGATTTTACACCCGAACGCACCACAAGATGAATTGAAATTTTATCTTTCCTATGCGGAAAAAGAAATGTCGATTTTAGAGCCCTTGTGTGGTAGCGGACGATTCTTGGTTCCTTTCCTGGAAAGAGGTTTCAATATTCGCGGAATAGATTTGTCAACAGAAATGATTGCAAAATTAAAAGAAAAGGCTCCTAATGCAATCGTATCTCAAGGAGATATACTAGATTATGTTTCCGAAGAAAAATACAATTATATTTTTATATCCTCTGGATCTGTATCGTTGTTTACAGATATGGAGTTGTGTAAAAATATTTTACAAAAAATGAAAGATTTACTGAAAAAAGGCGGTAAATTTGTTTTTGCAGTTGACACAGTGGCAAACAGATGCCCTAATGGTTTAGAATATAAGACCTCAATATCCGTAAAAACAAGAGAGGGGTTCGATCTCATCCTGAAAGGGAAAAATTATTACGATGAAAAAACACATACGCAGTTTTCGCCCAGCATTTACGAACTGTACGATAGAACAAAATTGCTGCAACAGGAGATGATGGATTTTCAAACGCATCTTTATGAACTGGGGGAAATAGAACAATATTTGCGGGACATAGGTTTTACAAAAGTGAATGTGTATACATCCTATGACAAAGTGGCTGCTGTGAACAACTATGCTGATATGTTTTTGTATGAATGCTCCATTTGAAAGACATATTCGGATAATTGTCGCTTGGCTATTTTGACAAGATGTTTTAAAACCGGGCTTTTTGCAACACCAAGAGTAAAAGGAAGGAAAAATATGGATACCATCGAACAATTCAACAAATATGTAATGCACTCCTACGGCAGATACGACCTCGTTATGGACAAGGGCGAAGGTCGCTGCGCCAAGGACGAGAACGGCAAGGAATACATAGATTTCGGGTCGGGCATCGGAACTAACTCCCTTGGATACTGCAATGAGGACTGGGTGAACGCGGTCTGCGAACAGGCGCGCAAGCTCCAGCATACCTCGAACTACTACTACACCAAGGTGCAGGCGGATTTTGCGAAAGCGCTCTGCGAAACGGCAGGATATACCGATATGTTCTTCGGCAACTCGGGCGCGGAGGCTAACGAATGCGCTATCAAGATCGCGAGAAAGTACAGCTTTGACAAGTATGGAAAGGGTCGCCACAACATAATCACGCTTGTGAACTCGTTCCACGGACGGACGCTCTGCACGCTATCCGCAACGGGGCAGGACGTTTTCCACAACTACTTCTTCCCTTTCGTGGAAGGCTTTGTGAACGTTGAGACGAACAATATCTGCGACCTGCGCGCTAAGCTCGACGATACCGTGTGCGCAGTAATGTTCGAGTATATTCAGGGCGAGGGCGGCGTAATGCCGCTGGAACAGACATTTGTCGATGAGATCTTCAGGCTCTGCGCCGAAAAGGATGTGCTGACCATCGCGGACGAGGTGCAGACGGGCGTCGGCAGAACGGGAAAGTTCCTTGCGGGGGATAATTTCAGTCACAAGGCGGACTTGACTACGCTTGCAAAAGGGCTTGCGGGCGGCGTGCCTATCGGCGTGTGCCTGTCGGGTGAAAAGTGTGCAGATGTGCTCACTCCCGGAACGCACGGCTCGACGTTCGGCGGAAATCCGATTTGCTGCGCAGGCGGTCTGGCGGTGCTGAACAAGGTCAATTCCGAGGGATTTCTCGGTAAAATTGCGGCAAAGGGCGAATATATCCGCGAAAAGCTGATGAAAATCCCTGAGGTGAAGTCCGTTTCGGGAATGGGCTTGATGATAGGCATTGAGCTGAAAACCAAGTCCGCAGCGGATGTTGTAAAGGAGGCTCTCGGCGAGGGACTGCTGCTGCTCACCGCCAAGACCAAGGTGCGCTTGCTGCCGCCGCTTACGGTCACTTATGAGGAGATTGACAAGGGACTGGCTATACTGAAGGAGCTGCTGAAATGAACAAGTGGTACGACGAGGAATATGGCTTTATCATCGAGGTCATTGCCGTTTCGCATGACGGCAAGACCGAGGGTCACTGCCGCAACGGCGACGAGGTCGGCGACGTTTACCGCTGCACCTACGACTGCCCCGTTAACCAAAACGGACGCGGGTTCTGCCAGAAATCGATGACGTATCTGTTTCCTATGCTCGAGGCGGTACGCAGCGGCGGCGATCTGCGGCGGATAGGCGGCTTCTCCCCTCTCGGAAACGTTATCGACAATCCGCACGTCAAGGAGTTTGTATGCCCCGACGGCGTGGTGACGTTCAGGCTCACCGCTGAAAAGCTTGGCGGCGAAAATTTTCACACGGGCGGCTTTTACAAGGACTGAAAGGAGAACAATATGTCCGAGCTAACCGCAATGATGAATATAGGCAAGGAAATGGCGCGAAAACTGACGTCGGTCGGGATAGATTCTCCCGAAAAGCTCATCAAGCTCGGCTCTATGGGAGCGTTCAGAAAGCTGAAGGAAACGTATCCGCAGGTGTGTCTTGTTCACCTGTATACCCTTGAGGGCGCGATATACAACACCGAATACAACAGGCTCTCCGAGGAGAAGAAAAGGGAGCTGAAAGCGTTCAGCGACTCCCTGAAAGAGGATTGCAATGGCTAAGGTGATAATGACTTGCGGCAAGATATGCAGCGGAAAAAGCACTTATGCCGAACGCTTACGGCGTGAACACAGCGCGGTGCTGCTCTCAATAGACGAGATAATGCTCATGATGTTCGGGCAAAACGTCGGCGAAATGCACGATGAATACGTTTCACGGACGGAGAAATATTTGTTTGGCAAGTCGCTTGAAATTATTGACAGCGGAATAAACGTTGTTCTTGACTGGGGCGTTTGGACTAAAGCCGAACGTGACGAAGCGAGAACATTCTACAAATCACGCGGTATTGAATACGAGCTGCATTATATCGATGTTTCGGACGAAGTGTGGCGTGATCGTATTGAAAAGAGAAACAAAAATATAGCCGAGGGTGAGCTTTCCGCGTACTTTGTCGAAGACGGGCTTGCCGCGAAATTCGGAGCGATATTCGAACCGCCGACCGATGACGAGATTGACGTGCGGATAACAACGGGAGGTTAACAATGGAATTTATAAAATCAAGCGAGATAAAAGCAATGTCAAATCCCGGGGTAATTTCGCGGCAGCTGCTGAACCCCGACAACTCGGCAAGCACGCGCGTTACGATAACCGAGGTTCACCTTGAAGCGGGCGCAAGTCAGCCGCGGCATATTCACGAAGCATCGGAGCAGATATGGTACGCGCTGAAAGGCTCGGGAAAGCTGCTGCTCGAAGACGGCACCGAAAAGCCGTTTGAGGCGGGAGACGTGGTTCGTTTCGCCGATAAGGACGTTCACGGTCTGCTGAACGACAGCAGCGGGGAATTTGTGTATATTTCGGTCACTGCGCCGCCTATTCATTTTGGGTACGCATATCAAAAGGAAAAATAATATGAACATCAGGAAAATGACGTTCGCCGATTATGACGCGGTTTACGCGCTCTGGCTGTCATGTAAGGGCATGGGGCTGAATAATCTTGACGATTCGCGCGAGGGCATAGCGCGCTTTCTGAAGCGCAATCCTGAAACCTGTTTTGTCGCGGAGGACGGCGGTATCGTCGGCGTGATAGTCGCGGGCAACGACGGACGGCGCGGATATATCTACCATACCGCCGTAGACCCCGAACACCGCAAAAACGGCATTGCGAGGGCACTTGTGAACTCCGCGCTCGAAGCGCTGCAAGGCTTGGGGATAAACAAGACCGCGTTGGTTGTGTTTGAACGCAACACCGACGGAAACGCGTTCTGGGAGCGTATGGGCTTTATACCGCGTAGCGATTTGGTTTACAGAAACAAGGCGTTGACGGAAATAGTCAGGATAGACACTTAATTTCCGTTTATATAAACTTAACTTTGAAAGGAAAAATTGAAATGAAGCATTTATTGAAGCTGCTGGATCTCAGCACGGACGAGATCATCGACATTCTGAACCTTGCCGACCAACTCAAATACGAGCAGAAGCATGGTATTCCCCACCATCACTTAAAGGGTATGACGCTTGGGATGATCTTCCAGAAGTCCTCCACGAGAACGCGCGTCTCATTTGAAACGGGTATGTACCAGCTCGGCGGACAGGCACTGTTCCTGTCCTCGCGCGACCTCCAGATAGGGCGCGGCGAGCCCGTTCAGGACACCGCGCGCGTGTTGTCTCGCTACCTCAATGGTATTATGATACGCACGTTTGAGCAATCCGAGGTCGAGAACCTTGCCGAATACGGAAGCATTCCGATCATCAACGGCTTGACGGACTTCTGTCACCCGTGCCAGGTGCTCGCCGACCTCCAGACTATCCGCGAATACAAGAATAAGCTTGACGGACTGAAGTTCTGCTACATCGGCGACGGCAACAATATGGCGAACTCGCTTACCGTGGGCTGTCTCAAGGTTGGAATGAGCGTTTCGCTCGCCTGCCCCGAGGGCTATCACCCCGACCCGCGTATCCTTGAATTTGCAAAGGCTTACGACAACTTCAAGCTCGTTGCCGACCCTAAGGAGGCGGCTGCGGACGCGGATGTTCTCTACACAGACGTGTGGGCCTCTATGGGTCAGGAGGGCGAAGCTGAAAAGCGCAAAATTGCGTTCAAGGGCTATCAGATAAACGACGATGTGATGAGCGTCGCTAAGTCCGACGCTATGGTGCTGCACTGTCTGCCCGCTCACCGCGAGGAAGAGATCACCGCAAAGGTATTCGAGCAGCACGCGGCGGATATCTTCGACGAGGCGGAAAACCGTCTGCACGCGCAGAAAGCGGTTATGGTGCGCCTTATGGCTCCCGAAAAGTAATGGAATTGTATATTGAACGCGAAAACGGAGTTATCACTCTTGACGAGTGGCTGAGCTGCATTTCCTCTGACAGGGGGCTGAAATTATCCGAGGACGGAACGGTCGTCAACCCTGTCACAAAGAAAGATTTCAAGCTAAGGATACGGAGGAGAGCTGTATGGCGCGGAACGGTGGAATTTACCTACATCAAAGGGAAAGTCTGCTGTAGCAACGCTTTGGAGGATATCACCGCAAAGCTGTCGGAACTTGCCGTAAAGCTCTCTGCTTGCGTTTTCGATTGTGGAGAAAAAATATTTCCATAGTCAGACTTTGTTATTGAAACACCCCCTTTTATCGAACGGATTGGCAAAGTATACCAATTCATCTGATAAAGGGGGTGTTTATTATATCAGCACGTATGCTGTTTCTCTTTCGGTCTCGACACGGAGTTCTGTGCCGTCGCTTGCTATCACGATATTGCCGTTGTTTGCGGTGGAATACGCGTCCCTGCAGCCGACCGCCGCAAGCCTGTCCAAGACCTCGCTGCGCGGGTGTCCGTAATAATTTATTCCGCCCGACTCGAATACAGCGATCTTCGGAGTGACACGCTCCAGAAACTCCGCGCAGCTTGAACCCGCGCTGCCATGATGTCCGACCTTGAGTACATCCGAATCGAGAAAAAAGTCCTTGTCCACAAGGTCAAGCTCTCCCATTCTCTCAAGGTCGCCCGTAAACAGAAACGACGTTTCGCCGTGAATAAGCCTTGTCACGACCGAAAGGTTATTTTCCTCCGTGTAGTCTTTGTACAGCGGCGCGAGAATATCCAGAAACGTTCTCTCACCAAGAACGAACCGCTCGCCCGGCTCGGCGCTTTGCAACGGAATATTCCGTTCCTCGATAACGCTCATCATTTTCCCGAACGAACTTCCGCGCGCTTCAGTTTTCGTCATAATGACCTGTCCGACCGGAAAGCTCTTCAATATCTTGGACATACCGCCGAAATGGTCGTCGTGAGGGTGTGTTACTATCACGATATCCAAACGCTTTACTCCATTTGAACGCAGAAAACCTATCGTTCTGTCAACGTACATTATGTCACCGCTGTCTATCAGAATATTGCGTCCGCCCGCCGTGATAAGCTCGCAGTCTCCCTGTCCTACGTCAATGAAACTTACTGACACCTCATTTTCGACAAGCTTAACAAACGGTTTTGCTCCGCCGCCGAAAAAATGCAGAACGTCATAGGACGACGGAATTTCGTCAATGTGCAGCAACGCGTCGTTTACGCGAAAAAAGAAAGCCGCAGTCAGCAGCACAAACAGAACGATATTGCGTATATCGTTGATTTTCTGTTTGCGCTCCCGCTTTATGCGGCTTTCTTCCTTTGATAACGCCATGTGAATTATCGTTCCTTTTTTAACTATCCGATTTGCCGAGTTTTTCGACCAACAGCGCCGCCAGTACTCCGAACAACGCGCATGCGAACCCGTAGCCCGTTTGCAGATTGAACCCGAAACCGTCGGGAAGTATTGCGTAGACCGAGCCGATAACCAAGCCCATAAGCGCCGAATACACCATAAGCTTGTTTTTCCTGATTAGTATCGAAATGAGTTTTGCGCCGCCGATAATGCCGATCACCGCGCCTATCGCGAACGGAACGATCACCAAGAAATTCATATCCTTGATAGCGCCGATTATCGTTTCATATACGCCTAGCAGCATCATAACGAACGAGCCGGAAATACCCGGGATTATCATAGTCACTGCCGCGACCGCCGCGCAAACCACCAGTTTTAGCGAGATTACAACGTCAAAGCCCGTTACGACATCGGGCGCGAGCTTGAACACGTCCGTTTTCTCCAGAACCGTAAGCCCAATAACGACCGCCATTGCGATAACAAACGGCACAATGCACGATGGCTTTACACCATGCTCCTCCGTGCCGAATTTGTAGATAAGCGGCACTCCGCCCAAAATCAACCCGATAAAGAACATATTGGTCTGCACACCGAAATTTTGAAACAGCGACGATATCACAAACGCCGAAAGGACTATGCCGCCGCCCGCTCCGAGCGCGAAAGTAAGCAGAAACCAGAAATTCTGAAAAATCTTTTTTATGCCCGAAATTGCTTCGGTGAGCCTGTCAAATACGCCGAAAACGACCAGCATAGTGCCGCCGCTCACTCCGGGAATTACGTTGGCAGTGCCGAAAACCAGCCCGCAAAGAAAATATCTCAGATACTCAATAAATTTTTTCATGAATGCTCCTTAATTAGTTTAATCTTGATGATCGAATTTAATAAAGTGACTTATGAAGAAGAAAGCCGCCGCAGGCAGAATGCCCGTCGCCGCGCTTATAAGCAGCGCCAGAACGTCAATTGCCGCCAAGCCGAACGCGGCGTTCACAAAAGGAATGTAAACAAGCACGATAGGCATAAACGCAAACAGCGCCACGGATACCTTTGACATCGTATCTGCCTCGAGGAACGTCCTTATCGGTGACTCGTAGGAATGACGCAGCACCGCAAACGCTGCTGAGCATACCGCGTAGGAAATAAACGCGCAGCTTCTCGCGGGCTCGAAATTCGTGCCCTTGTACATAAACAAGTACGACGCGACAGCGACCGCTCCCGACAAAGCGCCGAACAGCGCGGACATACCGATAAAGCGGTAGTTTATCTTGCGGTCGGCAACGAAATCCGATGGCGGCATGACCGATTTCATATCCGAGCGGCAACCCACATAACCAAGTCCCGCAAACGGCAGAAAAATCATAGTCACAAGCGCGATTATCGCGGGCGTAAGCATAAGCTGCGTCTCGCTGAACAGGTTGATCGTAATGAGAATCATCAGCCCGATATACCCTGAGATCATAAGCGAGACCGCGCGCTTTATGTTGCGGTGGACCTGTCTCGCTGCGGCGATCATATCCGCGATCGTCGAGAAATTGTCGTCGTTCATTATCACGTCGGCAGCCTCGTAAGCGCTGCCCGCCGAGTGCTGCGAGATCGTGATACCCACGTCCGCCGCCTTGAGAGACTCCGCGTCGCCCGTACGGGTTCCCGTCATAGCGACAACCTCGCCGTTCTCTTTGAACTTGCCAATAACGTAAAGCTTCTGCTCGGGCGTTAATTTCGCATAGATATCCGCGTCAAAATCAAGCTGCGTACCATAGTCCAACGATTCCTCGATCTGCTTTCCGGTGATGACTGCGTTTGTGGAAAGCCCTATCATCTTACCAGTGGACTCCGCGACGCTCGGGTTTTCCTCGGTCAGCATAACAACGCGCACTCCCGCACGGCGGCAAGTCTTTACCGCCGCAGATACCGAATCCCTCAGCGGCGCAGAAAACGCCACGAACCCGACAAAAGTATACGAAAAACCCGCCGTCACGTCCATATTCTCGGTATCCGAGTCGACGCATGCCACCGCCATAACGCTCCAGCCCTTAGAATAGTAGCTCTCGTATTTCTTCTGCGCCGCATACAGCGCGTCGCCGTTCAGTCTGCACATTGGCAGTATCTGCTCGGGAATGCCCTTTATACAGCACAATCTTCCGCCGCCGACGTTCCACACCGCGCCACTCATGGACTCGCCCGCATCTGATATCTTCTCTATGAAAACGTTATCGGTATAAACGTCCGTAATCTTCTCGTCAAAAAACGACGCCTTTTGCATAAGCGCGCGTTCGGACGGGTCGACGGTGTTCGGGTCACAGGCGAGCGCGGCGACCTTGTACAGCAACTCCTCGCTTTTCGCGTAAACGCCCCTTACCTCGGGCGAATTGCGGGAAATAGCGCCCTCCTTTTCCACGCAGAGCACAGACAGGGAGTTCAGCTTTTCGATATCGGACAGCGACTTTACCACCGCGCCGCCCTTGATAAGGCTCATAGCGCCCTTGGTGTAGTACAGTCGTATAACCGAGCCTATTCCCGTCGGAATAAAGCACAATCCCAACGTAACAGCGCTCAGCGCTGACGAAACGATATCTGCGCCCGATACCAGCTTTATAACGATAATCGCGATAACAAGCGCCAGCGCGACAACGCTGCAAAGCGGAACCATTGAGCGCACTACCTTTTCGAGGTTAGTGTAATACGGATGACGGTCCGGCTCATCGCCGAAACGCTGGTAATACTTCGTGTCAACGCCCGTTGATCTTACCTTACACACCGCGATACCTGAAATTACTGTCGTGCCGCCGTACACAAACGTCTGATTAAGATCCCCCTTTGACATTGCACCGACATATTTTGCGATTGGAGTATTGTTCTCGGTGAATATGCCCTCATCAACGGCAAGATCGCGCGACTCGAGAATAAACGCGTCCGCGGGAACGCGCTCTCCCGCCTGTACGACTATCATATCCTCGGGCACGATAAACTCCTTTTCGATAAGTTCCAGCTTGCCCGCGCGTATAACGCGGAACTTCATCGCCGTTGTCTCCTCGATCTCATCAAGACGGTCGTCCGCGGATTTACGGAAACGTATCTCCACAGCAGCGTATAACGCGTCGATGAGCAACACAGAAATACCCATTCCGATACCCGCGCCGAGAAAGCACAGCACGCCCGCAAAAAGCATAAGCAGCACCGACGGCGACAGCAGAACGTCCTTATAGGAAAATCCCATAAACACGCGCGGAGACTTGGTATATGTATTCAAGCCATACATTGACAGCTTTTTTTCAATTTCATTTGCGGTAAGACCGTAATAGTCCTCCTCAAAATTAAAAAACTTTGCCATAAAAAACTTCTTTCCCTAAATATAATGCAAGTACACTCTTTTTTATTATCTCATATTTTTGTCAAAAAATCAATATGTTTTACAAATTTTGTCCGTATTTTGTGAAAAATTTTGTATTTTGTCTCAAGGGCAACGCCGCACAATATTACAATCCGTTCCAAAGATATTTTTCGAGATCCACCGTATTGTCACCGCGAACCTCTATCCCATCCGCCCTCAGCATATCCGCCTGAACGTCGATTCCGCCGAACGCGAACGCGGGAGCAAGCCCTCCGAAACGGTTTACCACGCGGTAACACGGTATTCCGTCCGGGTCGGGGTTCGCATGTAGTGCATAACCTACCGCCCTCGCCCACCTCGCGTTTCCCGCAAGCACGGCAATCTGCCCGTAGGTTGCTACTTTGCCGCGCGGTATCTTTCTCACGATCTCATAAATTTTCTCAAATGTCGTCATTACACTTCCCTCTTGTCGTTGGTGTATAGTATACGCCGGTAATCTCCGTCACGCGTGTCCATATCGCCGAGAAAGCAGCGCTCGTGCTCAGGAACAGTCTCGTAAGCCTCACGCAGTTTTTCCTTGTAAAACTCGCTCGGTTCAACGAGATACGCGTGATATGCGGCAATGCATCGGTCATGTGCGTCGGGCTTGTTCTGTACGCGCAGCGATTTGTTCTCGATCTCCGAGAGCTTCTGCTTTGCCGAAACTGGTTTGGAAACCGCCTCGACCTCCGCCGCGCCGAGCACTCCGAAACTCACGACCTCACCGCTTTTTGGCGAGGTGCGGAGCGTTTTATCCTTAAATAGCCTTCCGAGTTCCTCGAACGAAAGATAGCCCTCATCAAGCCCGTCGACCGAGAACGTGCCGTCCTTGTAGGCGTACAGTTCGGTAAGGATCAGTTTCCCATCCTTGTAATGGAAGATATTCGCGTCGTCGCCTTTGAGCAGATCGTAGCCAAAATTTCCGCTCAGTTTGCACGGAGTAGGACTCGCTGAAAACGCAACACGATATTTCTCCCACTTATCATGCTCGCGTTGAGTGGTCATGTAAATGTTTGCCATTTCGGGGTTCATAGAACGCACCGTCTCGACGAGATAGTCATAGTAGCTCTTCCCGTCAAACCGCCAATCCGCGGACAGAATTTTAACGCAGCAAAGCGCATAGATGCTGAGCGTCTGCCCAACCGGAACGGAGAATTGCAGCCACCCCGACGCGATCTTCTGCGGAACACCGCTCAAGTCTACCTTGTTCCAGCAACTCACCGTGCCGTCCTCGTAGACCGCCATACTGTGCCAAAAGTAGCTGCCGTTTCTGATTATCGCGGGAATGGTCACACCCTCTATCATCTGCCGTCTGTAAACTTTTCCCATAAGCCCTCGATTTCCTCCGAAAATGAATTTCTAAAACAAAAGGCAACACCATGCGGCATTGCCTTAAAAAATCAGCCTATTTTTTTAATGGTTTTCTTAACCGACTTGGCAAGCGGCTTTGTCTTTGCCCCGTCACGGGTGATGAGCGGCTTGCCCTCTCCGTTCACGCAGTCGACCGTGATAGTTATCTTCGAGATCGACGTGTCGCTCGGCGAGGTGAACATAATATCGCGCAACGTGTCCTCGACAATCGAGCGCAGACCGCGCGCACCCGTCTTGGTCTCTATTGCCTTTTTCGCGACAGCGCGCTTTGCGTCGTCGTCGAACTCCAATTCAATACCGTCCGCCTTGAACAAAGTCTTGTACTGTTTTATAAGCGCGTTCTTCGGCTCGTCAAGTATTCTTACAAGAGCATCCTCGTCAAGTCCGTCAAGCGGCGTTACGATCGGCAGACGACCTATAAGCTCGGGGATAATTCCGAACTTCACCAAGTCCTGCTGCGTTACCTGCCTAAGCATGTCCGCGCTTTCCTTTTCCTTGGAGCTTTGAACGTCCGCGCCAAATCCCAGTGCCGAACTCGCAACACGTTTCGCGATCATCTTTTCAAGCCCCTCAAACGCGCCGCCGCATATAAACAGTATGTTCCGTGTGTCGACCTGAATAAACTCCTGATGCGGGTGTTTTCTGCCGCCCTGCGGTGGAACGTTGGAAACCGTGCCCTCGATTATTTTCAGCAGCGCCTGCTGAACGCCCTCGCCGCTTACGTCTCTCGTAATGGACGTATTCTCGCTGCGGCGCGAAATTTTATCGATCTCGTCAATGTAGATAATGCCGCGCTCGGCAGCCTCAATATCGTAATCGGCAGCCTGAACCAACCGCAACAGAACGTTCTCAACGTCCTCACCGACGTAACCCGCTTGTGTGAGCGTAGTCGCGTCCGCAATAGCAAACGGCACGTTCAGCAGCTTAGCCAGCGTCTGCGCAAGCATCGTTTTGCCAACACCCGTAGGCCCGAGCAGCAGCACGTTCGACTTCTGGAGTTCCACCTCGTCGACCTCATCGCTGTTGAGGAACGTGCGCTTGTAGTGATTATAGACGGAGATCGCGAGAACTTTTTTAGCCTCCTCCTGTCCGATGACATACTCGTCGAGATAACGCTTGATCTCTTCGGGAGTCATAAGCTCGTCCGCATTGGACAGAAATTCCGAACTGCTCTTCTGGCGCGCCTGCTTTCCCGGCTTGGCAGGGCGGATATCTCCGCTCTCCACCAGCATATTGTAAGAGGTGAGAATGCAGTCGCTGCAAATCACCGAATGTTCACCCATACCGTACAGAATGCGGTTTACCTGTGTCTCGTTTTTCCCGCAAAAGGAACAAATCAGCATATCAGTGATACCCCCGTCAGTTCTTCTTCTCTTCGCGTCTGTCGTAAACTCTGTCAATAAGCCCGTATTGCAGAGCCTCCTCGGCGGTCATAAAGTTGTCGCGCTCCGTATCTTGGCAAATCGTCTCATAATCCTTTCCAGTGTTCTCGCTGAGAATACGGTTAAGCCTGTCCTTGGTGCGCTGAAGATACTTGGAGCGTATCTGGATATCCGTTACCTGACCCGAAATCCCCCCCCCCGAAATAAGCGGCTGATGGATCATTATCTCGCTGTTCGGCAGCGCGTAACGCTTGCCCTTAGCGCCAGACGAGAGCAGAAACGCGCCCATTGACGCAGCCAGTCCTGTGCAAATCGTGGAAACGTCGCACTTGATATACTGCATGGTATCATAGATCGCCATTCCGTCGGATACGGAGCCTCCGGGGCTGTTGATGTAGAGGGAAATGTCCTTGTCGGGGTCCTGCCCCTCAAGATACAGCAACTGAGCGACAACAACGCTCGCCGTTGCGGAATTTACCTCGTCGTGCAGCAGAATGATCCTGTCGTTTAGCAAGCGCGAAAATATATCATAGGAACGCTCTCCGTGACTGCTCTGCTCTACTACATAAGGAATATATGCCATTATAAGCTCCTTTCTCCGCAAACGCGGAACGCCGTCAAAATGCCGTGATTACGCCTTGACTTCCTCGACTTTCGCGTTGTCCTTTACAAAGTCGAGAGCCTTTTCGATCTTGATGTCGGTAGTCAGGGTCTTTTCAGAGATAGCCGCCTTAACGTTCTCAAGGTCGATCTTGTACTGCTCCGCAAGCTCGTTGTACTCCTTCTCGATATCCTCGGCGGAAACCTCGATATTTTCAAGCTGCGCGATCTTTTCAAGGCACAGACGGAGGTCGACCTGACGCTTTGCAGCGTCCTTGAAGTTAGCGCGGAACTGCGCCATAGTCATACCCGTGTACTTAAGATAATCATTGATATTGATGCGCGTGCGCGCTACCCACTCGCGTGCAATCTCGTCGATACGGCGCTCGTACATTACCTGCGGAATTTCCGCTTTCATATTGCCGAGCATCTTGTCCATAAGCTCGGAATCGGACTCGTCCTCCGCTTCCTCGGCATACTGCTTTTCAAGCTTCTCTCTGATCTCCGCCTTAAGCTCGTCAACGGTATCCTTGTCGGAAACGTCCTTTACAAAATCGTCGTCCAGCTCGGGCATCTCTTTAGCCTTGATCTCGTGGAGCTTGCACTTGAAAACAGCGGGCTTGCCCTTAAGCTCCTCCGCCTGATAGTCCTCTGGGAACGTAACGTTCACGTCAAATTCCTCGTTAACGCTCTTGCCGATAACCTGATCCTCAAAGCCGGGAATAAACGTCTTGGAACCTATCTCGAGCGGGAACTTCTCGCCCTTGCCGCCGTCAAACGCAACGCCGTCTACAAAACCCTCAAAGTCGATAACAGCAGTATCGCCGTCCTGAACGGATCTGCCCTCAACGGTAACGATACGCGCAACTCTTTCACGCATTTTGTTGAGTTCCTCGTCTATTGCCTCGTCGGTAACAGTCTTGACAGTTTTCTTGACCTCTATACCCTTGTAGTCGGAAACTTCAACCTCGGGCTTTACAATAATGTCGGCTTTCATCGAAACGCCGCTCTCCTTGCTTACTTCAACGACCTCGGTATTCTCGACGTTGATGACCTCGAGACCAGTCTTGTCGACAATCTCTTCAATATTGTCGTTGTACAGCAGATTTACGGCGTCATCATAAAAAACATTCGCGCCGTAGTGCGTCTCGATGAGCTTTCTCGTAGCCTTGCCCTTACGGAAGCCGGGGATAGTAATCTTCGACTTCTGACGATTGTAAACCGTATTCAGCGCCGTTTCAAATTCGTCTGCGCTGAAATTAACCTCGATCGCGTAAGTATTTGTCGCCGTGTTGTTTTGAGATATGATTTCCATTTCAATTTCCTTCCTTGTCCGTTAAGACAACTTTTTTCTTGAATCAGAGCGTTAATGTAAACACGCTCCGCCTTTATTTACTTTAATTGACAAGCATCGGGTCAAACCCGAGACCGTCCGCCGAAACGAGTTTGTAGGTCACACCCCCGCGCTCGCCGTTAAAAGCGTTTTTTATACTGTATCCGTGCAGATGAGCGTAATAGCAGCGCTTCACGTCGTATTTCCTGAAGATCTCCGTTATGAGCGCGTTCTCCTCCGTGCCGTATATCGGCGGATAGTGGATAAACGCCACAAGTTCTCCGCCGAGCTTAACGCCCGCTTGGAGCGAAGCCTCCAGCCGGCCTGCCTCGCGGTTGAGCACTTTCTGATCGGCGGGCTCGCCGTTTTCGCTTATCCAGCCGCGGGTTCCGCAAACCGAAACACCTTCGACCAAAAACGCATTATTAAACAGAAAACTAATGGTAGAAAAGCCGTTGCTTTCAACAAAATCGGTGATTTTCTTCGTGGTCGACCACCAAAGATCGTGATTTCCCTTTGACAGAACTTTCCTGCCCTTAAGCTCTCTGTCGATAAACTCCAGATCCTTTCGGCTCTCCTCGAGCTTTAGCGCCCACGAGTGGTCGCCGACAATCACCACCGTATCCTCGTCGGTGATTTTACCGTTCCAGTTCTCCCGCAGACGTTCAACATAGTTCGTCCAACCGGGAAATATGTTCATCGGCTTATCAACGCCGAACGGCAAATGAAGATCGCCTATTGTGTAGAGCACAGCGCTCCTCCTTTCATTCGGAGCGTTATCCGTTCAGAAAGTCGAGCACAACGCTGCCCATTTCGTGTTTCTCGACGGTTTCTTTGAAGCGAACAGCCTTGTCCTTTGTAACCGCAAGCGGAACGGGCATTTTCGTTCCCGTTTCCTGTTCGAGATGAGAAATAAGCTCGAACTCGTCCTCGGTGTCCGCCTTGCCGCCGACCGCACTGTAAACGGCTCTGCCAAACTTATATGGGTTAGCCGTGGACGCGATTATCGTCTTTGCCGTATCGCCCGTCGCGGCTCTGTAATCCTCGTAAACCTTAACGGCAACCGCGCTGTGCGTGTCAAGCAGATACTTCTCCTCAGTGAACGTTTTGCGTATCTGCGCCTTTGTCTCCTCGTCGGAGCAACAACCCGCATAAAACAGCTCCGAAAGCTGCTTTTTCACGTCGTCGCCGACCTCGTATCTGCCTGAGATTTTCAGCGCGCCAAACCACTCGTTTATGAGCGCGTCATTCTCACCTGTGAGGTGATACAGCAAGCGCTCCAGATTAGACGAGATCAGAATATCCATAGACGGGGAAATTGTGGTGTAGAACTTTCTGTTTCTGTCGTAAACGCCTGTGTTTATGAAATCGGTAAGCACGTTGTTGCTATTGGACGCGCAAATCAACTTGTTCACGGGAATGCCCATAAGCTTTGAGTAATAAGCCGCGAGGATATTTCCGAAATTGCCCGTCGGAACAACGATATTCACCTTGTCGCCATACGCGATATCGCCGTCCTTTACAAGCTGAGCGTAGGTCGAAATGTAGTAAATGATCTGCGGCGCAAGTCTGCCCCAGTTAATCGAGTTCGCACTCGACAGCAGCATGTTTTTCTCCGCGAGCTTTTTCTCAATGTCCTTGTCGGTAAAGATAGCCTTAACGCCGTTCTGGCAGTCGTCAAAGTTGCCCTTTACCGCGCAGACGTTGACGTTATTGCCCTCCTGCGTGGTCATCTGGCGCTTTTGCATAGGAGACACGCCGTCCTCGGGATAGAACACCGAGATCGACGTACCGGGAACGTCCTTAAAGCCCTCCAGAGCCGCCTTTCCGGTGTCGCCGCTTGTCGCAACGAGAATGGCGATCTGCTTACCATCGACCTCTTTTTTCGCTGAGGTCGTCAGCAGATACGGCAGTATCTGCAGCGCCATATCCTTAAACGCGCAAGTCGGACCATGCCAAAGCTCAAGTATAAACTTTCCGTCCTTAAGCTTCGCGATCTCCGCGATATTGTCCGTGTCAAAATTCTTGGTGTTGTAAGCACTCTTAACACAATGACGCAGCTCCGCGTCGGTAAAATCCGTCAGAAACTTCGAGAACACCGTATACGCGCGCTCAACATAACTCCTATCGCAAAGACCCAGAATTTCTTCCTTTGACAGCGCGGGAACACTCTCGGGAACGTACAGTCCGCCCTCGTCGGACAAACCCTTTACGATAGCGTGCGCACTCGTCACTTTAAGCGAAGAATTTCTTGTGCTTGCGTAATTCATAAACCGTTCACCCTTTCAGTTTATTGTGTATATGCCGTCGGTCGAAAACGCGTCCTCGATGATCGTCAGCCCCGTTATTTCCGGAACGTCTCCGCGCGTGACCGTCACCTCGGCGATGTCGTAGCGCGGCTGCAAGTCCGTGGGGTTTTCTGTCAGATACGCGTCCGCCGTCAGCACTATTTTCTTTTGTTTCGTGAAGTTCACCGCCTCAAGCCCCGAGACCATGCTCCTGAGCTTTCGCGTTTTCACCTCCGTAAACACTATATATCGGTCGGTTTGTGAAATTATGTCGATCTCCCCGACCCTCTTGCGGTAATTTCTGGCAATTATCCTGTGTCCGCGCTTTTCAAGCTCCGCGCAGACCGCGTCCTCACCCAGCTTACCCTTGCTCTGTCTGTCCATTTTTATCTTCGGCTATGTATTTTTTCAAGAACGTTTTCCTGTGTATCGGGCATAATCCGAGTTTTTCAATGGCTTCGTAATGCGCTTTCGTGCCGTAGCCCTTGTGCTTTTCAAAGCCGTAACCCGGGTATTTCCCCGCCATTTCGCACATATAACGGTCACGCTCTACCTTTGCGAGAATACTCGCCGCCGCTATCGCCTCGGACTTCGCGTCGCCCTTGATAACGTTCCGCATTTCGGCGTTCAGCTCGGGGAGCACATCGCCGTCAACAAGAACTATCCCGCACTTTGTCCCGATATTATCAAAAGCCCGTTCCATTGCCAGCAAATCAGCCGACAAAATATCCGTCCTGTCAATATCCTCCGCGGACACAAACGAAACAAAGCAAAACAAAGCCTTATCCCAAATCTCCCCATAAAGCGATTCACGCTTTTTCGGAGTGAGCTTTTTGCTGTCGTTCAGCCCCTCTATCGGCTTGTTAGAGTCAAGTATGACCGCCGCAGCCGCAACAGGTCCCGCGATAGGTCCTCTGCCCGCCTCGTCTATACCGCAGACCGCGCCGTACCGCGCCGAAACCGCTCTGTCAAACTCGCGGAGCGACAATCCGTCAAGCGAAATTCCCTCGAGCGAAAGCTGCGTTTCACGGCTTTTTTTATGCTTGCTTTGATACGCCATTGTCAGCCTCCGTTCGTTTCGGGCGGCATTTCAAGCGTTATCCTGCCGATCCTGCCGCCGCGGAACTCGTCCAGCAGCGCTGCCGCTGCGCGTTCAATATCGGGCTCTCCGCCCGAAATAAGCATTCCGCGCGCCCGTGCGATCTCCGTAAGGATATCGCCCTCGCCCGCTATTTTGTATCGCCCCTTGACAAACTCGGGATAACTGCGGAGCAGCACCTCGCCAAGCATCCTCGCGAGCGCCGCCGTGTCCATGACCTCGTCCTTGATAGCCCCCGTGAACGCAAGCCGCTGCGCCACATCCTTATCATCGAACTTCGGCCACAAAATACCCGGCATATCCAGCAGCTCCACGTCCTTGTCAATGGAGACCCACTGCTTTCCGCGCGTAACTCCGGGACGGTCGCCGACCTTGGTTTTCTTGGAATTCGCCATGCGGTTAATAAACGAGGACTTCCCGACGTTCGGGATACCCACGACCATAAGCCGTAATGCCTTGCCGATCATACCGCGCGCCTTGCGCCGCTCGATAAGCTCGGAAAGCAGCTTTTTCACAGTCGGGATAAATCTGTTGATACCCTTTCCACTCCGGCAGTCGCAGACGATAACGCATATCCCGCGGCTCTCGTAATATTTTCGCCATGCAACAGTCGCCTTTTCGTCGGCAACGTCGCATTTATTCATTATCATTATGCGCGGCTTTGTTCCCAACAGATCGTCCATTATCGGATTTCTGCTGCTTTCGGGAATACGTGCGTCCGTGACCTCCACGACGGCGTCGACCATTTTAAGATCGGCTTCGATAAGCCGTCTCGTCTTGGTCATGTGCCCTGGGAACCACTGTATATTTCCGACTTCGCTCATAGCCACTTAAAGTCCTCGATCGGAGAGACCCGAACGAACGCCTTGCCCATAATAAATCTTGTATCCACAAAGCCCACCTGCGGAAGATTGCGGCTGTCGTTCGATACTCCGCGGTTGTCACCCATAACGAAAACCGTGTTTTCGGGAACGGTGTATTCCTTGTTCCCCTCGATCCAGCTGTCGTCCTGCCTGAAAAAAGTCAGATCCTTGATGTAGTCCTCCTCAAGCAGTTCGTTATTGCGGTAGACCTCGCCCTTGGAGAAGTCGATGCGTATCGTATCGCCGCCGACCGCGATAACGCGCTTTATAATAGGTTCGCCCCACATATCGGTGAGTTTGTTTTTCAGCTTATCCGCCTGTATCACCACAACGTCGCCGTAAGCGGGCATATAACAAAAGTTTGTTGCCACGACCTTATCTTTGTCCTTCAGCGTATCAAGCATTGACGGACCCGAAACGGTTATCGAGCGGAAGAAAAACAGATTGAGCGCGAGCATTGCCGCGACCGCGTAAACCATACAACTCACCCAATCGAGAGCGTCCGCGAACGGTTTTTTCGGCTTTTCGTCAGTCTCTTCGGCAGCGTTTTCCGCCGCTGTGGTGTCCTCCGACGTTTCTATGATCTCCTCGTTGATATCGTTCATAGCACAACTCTTTTCTCAAAATTATCCCCAAAGCATTCCCGTAATGCGGAATACAAACGGCTCAACAAGACGGTTTGTACAGTCAACGCTGTCCGCAAACGGGAATTCCGGGGATTTTCGGGGATTAAACTCTGGACTTAACCTTAGCAGCCTTGCCCACTCTGTCGCGCAGGTAGTACAGCTTAGCTCTGCGAACCTTACCGTTTCTGACTACCTCGACCTTATCCACAGACGGCGAGTGAACGGGGAATACTCTCTCCACTCCGCAGCCGTGAGCCACACGTCTTACGGTAAACGTCTCGTTGATGCCGCCGTGCTTCTTCGCGATAACGGTGCCCTCGAACATCTGGATACGGCTCTTATCGCCCTCCTTGATGCGCACGTACACCTTCACGAAATCACCGATCTCAATCTCGGGAGCGTTTTCTTTCATACTGCTTTGTTCAATCAATTTTAATGCGTCCATTATTTCCTCCTGTTGTTTTTCGGATATTCTTGAACCCGGCTTTTCCGGACTTATCTGCCGCGGGTCGCTTCCCGCGCATTCAGAGGATTACCCGTTTTTAATGTTTGAAAGCGCAAACCTCTTGACGGTCACGCTCGCGCGCATTAACACACGTCCTACCGCTTTCCCGCAACCACATATTGCGGTTTGATTTTGGGCATAGCAATACCGACGGATACTAAATGCCTTATTATTATAACACTATTGCAAAAAAAAATCAAGTGCTTTTATCAAATTTTCACAAATTTTTTGAAGAATATTCTGCAAACAGCACCTAAAAGCTGAGGTAATTTAAGTAATTCTCATCAAACGCGGACAGCAGCTCCGAGGTTATGTCGCGGGCATTTTTGGTGAGCTCAAAGGCTTTACTGCGCGCTTCCTCACTTTCAAGGAACATAATTATCCCCTGTTCGGTCGAGTTTCGGCAGAACCCCGCACTCCCGTAATACTCCGGAATTGCACCGAGTCCGAGCATAGCCCGCAAGCCCGATTCTGATGTAAACGGCTCTCCCGACAGGAATACCCGCTTTGACTTCCCGAACATCTCAAATGCCGCTCTGCACCGCGCTTTATCCGATTGTATCACGCGAACGTCGCTCTGTGAAACAAAAAAATCCTCACCTATATACAATAGGTCGCGATCGGTCATAATTCCGTCGCCGTCGAGCGTACCCGTTTCGCGCATCATATTCACAGCCATTGCCGCACCGCATGGGGAAACACCTATGCTGCCGCGGTCGCCGACGACCTCATATACTATCGAGCCGTCCTTTTCGCGGCGAACCGCGTCGATTGCGCCGTTCTCGGCAGGCATTCCGCTCTCGAGCCCCGAGCCGTCGAACGCGCCGTTCAGGGGAAACGCCGCGCAGTCGAGCTTGCCGCCGCTCTGACGCGCGATACAGAGCCCGCCGTCTATCCCCGCCGCCAGCCAATCGCCCTCTGGTAGCGTGAGCAAGGTCGCAGTGAAGCGTCCGCTTACCCCCGCCGATATATACGGCACAAAAAACACTTCGATTTCGGGCGGAAGATGCAGCATTTCCGCCGAAAGCTCCGTCTCGAGAACGCTCTCGATATGCACGGGCGCGGCTATTCCGACGGAGCGGACAGCCGACGCGCCGATCCCGTATTCGCGCAGCGAGGTCACCAGCAACCGCAAAAGTTCCTTTGCGGCATTTGGGGCGGTAATGTTCTCGCCAAACAGCGCCGTCCGCGCGTATCGGCGTTTCAGCGCGATGTCATAAAAAATGACGCTTATCGAGTTGGCGGTGATATCGCATGCAGCGGCAATCTCCGCGCTGCGCTCCGACCTGTATTTTTCGTTCGTTATATGAATTTGTGAGATCATTTTTTCTCCGTACTCTTGGTGTTTCGTAAACTTAAGGCAATTTATTCAACTGCTTATTCCACGCATATTATATCATATCATACCGTTTTTTTCAAGTATTTTACAAAAATGTATTGCAATAAACTGCGGATTGTGATATAATTATTAGGTATACTGTAAACGAAAGCGGGGAAATCAGGTTGGAACTTAATATTGTCCTCGGGGAGCCGCAGATACCGCAAAATACGGGAAATATCGCGCGAACCTGCGCAGTCACAGGGGCGCGGCTGCACATCATAAAACCAATGGGTTTCGAGCCGACCGACAAACAGCTTAAACGCGCTGGGCTGGACTACTGGCATTATCTGGATATCAGCTATTACGACGGCTTTGAGGACTTATTCGCAAAGACCGCGGGACAGTATTTTTTCTTTACGACAAAGGCACAGAACCGCTATACCGACGTGAAATATCCCGATAAATGCTACATCGTTTTCGGGCGCGAGGACGCGGGGCTTCCCGAAGAATTGCTTTTCCGCCACAAGGACGACTGCGTGCGTATCCCGATGATGCCGACGCTGCGCAGTCTTAATTTGTCGAACAGCGTCGCGGTAGCGGCGTATGAGGTTCTGCGGCAGTGGGATTTCCCCGAACTGCAGAATTTCGGCAGTCTTACAAAATTCGACTGGACACAGGCAGAATGACCCCGACCTACACAAAGGAGGAAGGCATTTGAAAATACAGATAAGCGACAACCTGATAAAGCACTATCTGCGCAATGTGTATTTTATCAACGGGCACAGCTATGCGGGAAAGTCGACCATGGCAAAGATGCTTTCCAAGCGGTACGATATGATATTCTGCGGCGAGAATTACCACGACGTGTTCCCAAGGGAGAAGCTCTCGCGTTGGAAACAGCCCGGATTATGCTACTTCGACACTATGTCGGGCTGGGAGGAATGGCTGAATATGTCGCCGGAGGAGCATTGGCAATGGACACATAATACTTCAACGGAATGCGTTGAGATTGAAATTCTCGAGCTGACAAAACTCTCAGCAAGCGGAAAGAAGATCATTGTTGATACAAATATCCCGCCTGACGTGCTGCACGAAATATCCGATTATAATCATGTCGCAATTATGCTCTGCGATCCGCCCGATATCTGCGCGACAAGATTTTTCGACCGCGACGACCCGGACAAGAAATTCATGCTGGAGCAGATCAAAAAGTGCAAAGACCCCGAGACGACCCTTAAAAATTTTAATTCGTGGGCGCTGTATCATCCACCTGTTGAGATCGACTGGAGCAATACGGGGTTTTTCACTCATACACGCTCGGACTTCGATACCGATACGCGCGAGGAAACTCTTGAAATTCTGGCAAGGCACTTCGGATTGACAAAGTAACTAAATAAATTAACCAATGGAAAGGGTAAAAAATATGAACGAGAAAGTAAGAATTATAACCGACAGCGGCTGCGATATCTCCCCCGAGTCCGAAAAGGAATGGGCGAAATATCTCGTTATAATGCCATTTGCGGTAACTATCAACGGCGAGACATATCTTGACAGAATAGACATCACCCCCGACGAATTCTACAAGGTGCTAAAGGAAAACGACGAAATTCCAAAGCATTCCCAGATAACCCAGATACAGTTTGAGGACAAGTACCGCAAGCTTTACGCAGAGGGTGTCCGCGATATAATTGTCGACGTTATCAACTCGCACGGCTCGCAGACGTGGGCGCAGGCGCAGCTCGCCGCCGACAACCTGAAAGAGGAGCTTTCCGACCTTAACGTCTACGTTATCGACGGGCGCTGCTACACACTCTGCTACGGCTATCCCATACTGGAAGCGTGCAAGAAGCTCTCCGAGGGACAGAGCGTCGAGAGCGTGGTGAACTATCTCAAGGACTGGGCGAGCCACACCGAAGCGTTCATTATCGGCTTTGAGCTTCGGCATATGAAGAAATCGGGACGCATTTCGGCGGCGGCATCGTTCCTAGGCGAGCTTATGGGCTTAAAGCCGCTGATAGTGCTGTACGACGAGAAAACCGAGGTTCTCAAAAAAGCACGCGGCGAAAAGGCAGTCATTGAAGCGGCTGTGGAGACTATCTCCTCGCGTATGACCCCGAAAACTCCGTACAGCGTTATCACGACCACCCGCCCCGACCTCGAGAAGGAATTCATTGAGAAAATGACCAAAAAGGTCGGCTACGCGCCTGCACTGGTCGAAAAGTGCGGCGTTGTGGTAAGCTGCAACGCGGGTCCCGAATTTATAGGCGTTATCATAAGGGGACAGGAACGCGGCTGACATTTATTTCCGACGTTGTAAAGGAGCGTTGCTTTGGAAAGAATAGTTGAATTTTTCAGCGATATTTTTCAGAATTTTTTGAGAATAATTCAGTCGATAAATTTTTTCGACGTGCTTGATATTCTTATTCTGACGCTGCTTGTGTATTTTCTGATAAAGCTGATGCGTGAAACGCGCGCGATACAGCTTTTAAAGGGCATTTTCTTTATTATCGCGATATTCGTGCTGGTGGAAATTTTCCAATTAAAGGTAATGGGCTATATCATCGACAACTTTTTGCAGGTCGGAATTATCGCCATAATCATCGTGTTCCAGCCTGAGCTTCGACGTATACTTGAAAAGGTCGGGCGTACTAAGGTAAGCACGTTCACACAATCGGTCGAGAAAAGCGCGGGCAACGCCTCTGCGCGCGACAGGGCCATTCTCGGCATTGCGGACGCGTGCGCAAGACTTCACGACAGCAAAACGGGCGCGCTTATCGTTATCGAACGGCAGACAAAGCTCGGCGATATCATCGAAAAGGAGACCACCAGCGTTATCAATGCTGAATGCGAACCCGAATTGTTCTGCAACATCTTTTACAATAAAGCGCCGCTGCACGACGGCGCGGTGATAATCCGCGACAACAGAATTTACGCGGCGGGCTGTTTTCTGCCAAACACGCAGAAGGATCAGTATCTGTCAACGGAACTCGGCTCGCGGCACAGAGCGGCGGTCGGAATGAGCGAAAATTCCGACGCGCTTGTCGTGGTCGTTTCCGAGGAAACGGGCACTATCTCCGTCGCGCTTGACGGACAGCTCTCGCGCGACCAGAGCCGCGAGGGACTTATCACGATCCTCCGGAAGTATATGCCGGGCGCGTCTCTCGAAAAAAAGAAGAAGCGCTCCAAAAACAAGCAAGGAGGATAAAACGTGAAAAATCTTATTCTGAACTTTCTCAACGACATAAAGAAGAATTACAAAACGCTTATCCTCGCGTTTCTTGTGGCGTTCGGGTTCTGGGTGGTCGCATCCATTCAGGTGTTCCCGACTATTGACAAGGACATAAGCGGAATAAATATCGAAACGCAGCTTACCGAATATATGGTGCAGAATAATCTTGAGATCGTCACGGGCGTTTCGGAGCTTGCGAGCATAAAGATTGAGGGTCGGCGCTATGAAATAAGCGACCTTACGTCGGACGATTTTTTTGCGTCGGTCGACCTTTCCGACGTGCGTTCGGCGGGAACTTATACGCTGCCGATAACCGTTTCCTCCAAAACAGCTGATACCGACTATACGTTTTTGAAAACCGAGCCGCGCGCGGTAACTCTCACCATTGACGAGATAATCTCCAAGGAATTTCCGCTGACGGGCACAGCGCCCGATATCAGCCTGCCCGAGAGCTATTATGCTGACAGCGTTACCGCCGAACCCGCATCCATAACGCTTATCGGCTCAGCTGAAACGCTGAACAGCATAACGCATATCGAGGCGCGCAGCACATATCACGGCGAAATATCCGAATCGCACCGCACGGGCAGCGAGCTGTACGTTTACGGCGCGAACGGCGTAAGAATACCCGCAGACGACATTCAGTTCTCGACGAATAACGTTTCGGTCAACATAAGCATTCTCAAGCAGAAAGAACTGCCGCTGAAGCTCTCGATCGTCGGCTATCCGAGCAATTTCGACATAAGCAGTCTGAAATATGAGATACTGCCGAATACGATAACGATCGCCGCTCCCGACGATACCATTGACAGTCTGAGCGAACTTAATATCGGAACAGTCGATATCTCGGATATTCAGCTTAACCGCAACTCTGTTATCCCGATAGTGCTTCCCGAGGGCTACAAAAACCTTTCGGGCAACAACAACGCGCGTATCGAATGGGATCTTGAGAATTACGGAACGGTGGATATCGCTGTAAATCTGACCGAGGCGAAGATCAATATCTCAAATCCTCCCGACAACTACGACGTTTCGCTCATCACGAATGAGCTCCAGCTTAAAGTTATAGGTCCGAGCTCGAAAATTATGGGGTTGTCCGCAAGCGATATGACTGTAAACGTTAATCTGCTCGGCGTAACGCTCCACGAGGGCTCGCAGGACGTAAGCGTGACCATACAGACGCGCGGCACGCGGCAGCAGTACTGGATATCGGGCGAGTATAAGGTAACGGTCAACGTAACCCCGAAAGAGCAGGAGCAGACAAGCGGGGAGTCGGAATAATGGCGATTATCGTTTCACAGATACGGACAAGCATTGACGAGCAGCGCGACCACGCAGTTTCAAAGGCGATCGCACTGCTTCGCCTGTCCGAAAACGAAATAAAGTTCGCGAAAATATACAAGACCTCCGTCGACGCTCGGCGCGAGGTGCGGTTCGTAAGCTCGGTCATGATCGAGCTTCACAGCGAAAAAAAAGAGCGTTTTCTCGTCGAGAAATTCGACAACGTAAAGCTGTTTACGCAAGGTGAGCTTTCGGTGAAATTCGGCTATGAGCCGCTTGACGGGGATATTATGATAGCGGGCTTCGGTCCCGCGGGAATGTTCTGCGCCTTAACGCTTTGCGAGTTCGGATACAAACCCGTTGTTCTGGAACGCGGAGCGGCAATGGACGAACGGGTTTCGGCGGTGGAGAACTACTGGAAAGGCGGTGCTCTCGACTCGCGCACCAACGTGCAGTTCGGCGAGGGCGGCGCGGGAACGTTCTCGGACGGCAAGCTCACCACGCGCATTAACGACCCGTTGTGCTCGCGCGTGCTCAAAAAGCTGTGCGAGTTCGGCGCTCCCGAGGAGATACTCACCAAGGCAAAGCCGCATATCGGCACGGACAAGCTGCGGAACGTCGTCAAAAATTTACGCAAAAGGGTGATAGAGCTTGGCGGCGAGGTGCGTTTTCTGTCGCCGCTGGAGGACGTTGAAATTCATGGCGGACGCGTAAATTCTCTGCGCGTGAACGGCGGCGCGATAAAATGCGGCGCGCTTGTGTTGGCGATAGGGCATTCGGCGCACGACACCTTTGAAATGCTCCTGAAAAACGGCGTGGAGCTTGTACCGAAGCCGTTCTCGGTCGGCGCGCGTATCGAGCATCTGCAATCCGATATCGACAAGGCGCTGTACGGGAAATTCGCGGGACACCCCGCGCTCCCGCCGGCGGAATACGCGCTCTCCTGCCATATCGACGGACACGGCGTTTACACGTTCTGTATGTGCCCAGGCGGCTTCGTTGTCGCCTCGGCGAGCGGCGCGGGAAGCGTCGTCACAAACGGAATGAGCTTCTTTGACCGCGCGGGCGAAAACGCCAACAGCGCCGTTCTGGTTTCGGTCTCGCCCGACGATTTCGGGAACGAACCGCTTTCGGGCGCGGAATTTATCCGCCGTCTGGAAAATATGGCTTACGAAATGGGCGCGGTACGCGGAAAAAACGGCGCTGCTCCTGCAATGCTTACGCGCGAGTTTACCGGCGGCGGCACGGCGTTTTCGCTTGGACGCGTTACGCCGACCTATCCGCTCGGTATCGAGCCGTGCGGTCTTCGCGAGCTGTTCCCCGATTTCGTGAGCAAAAGCCTTGCCGAGGGAATACGGCAATTCGAGCGAAAAATACGCGGTTTCTCTGACAGCGACAGCATTCTTACCGCAGTCGAAACGCGCTCATCGTCGTCGGTGAGGATACCACGAAACGAAAGCGCGTTCATCGCAAGCTGTTCCAACATCTACCCTTGCGGCGAGGGCGCGGGCTATGCGGGCGGAATAATGTCTGCGGCGGTCGATGGCATCAAAACCGCGATCGCGATCATGGAGAGATACAAGGCATAGAAAAACGGCTCTGTTGAGCCGTTTTTCTTTATCTTAACAGCGGCAGATTTCCCGTGAGCCTGTTCACCTTTTTCTTCGCGCCGCAGACCGCTATGCCGAAATACCGCAGTTCCTCCGCCAAGCCTATTTTGTCAATAAACTCGTCGTATGTCTTGCAACTTTGCGCAACGTCCGTGAAATCGACAGCCGTTACGTCTGCGTATTCCTTTCCGTAGAGCGAAAGGCGCAGCTTCCCCAGCGTTTCCGAGGACGCTTTTAAGATCGGCACGGGGAACTCGATTATTCCCGAATGTATGTTTCCGCAGCCGTCGCGAACGTCTGCGCCCACCGTTCCGGGCAGCTTAACACCGAGCGTTATCCCGAGTATAGCGGCAGTGTTGGCGATTATCCCGAGCGGCAGACTTTCGTCGACCACTATTACGCATTTTTTGTCGTTCATTTTTATTCTCCTTTAGTTGCTGTTTATGAACTTTTATCGCCGAAGATATTTTTGTACGCCGTCGGCGGTAAGCCGATAAATGCTCCGAACGCGTTGGTGAAGTGGCTTTGGTCGGAAAATCCCGTCTGCATTGCCGCCTCGGCCGGCTTCGCGCCCCGAACGAGCAGCTCCTTTGCCCTGCCGATACGCACCGTCTGCAAGTACCTGTATGGTGTTACTCCCTTTACTTTCGCGAACGAACGCAGCAGCGTGGATTTGCTCAATCCGCTGCACACGCAGAGCTGCTCCAGCGTGATATGCTCAGCGTAGCGCTCGTCCATAAAACGGCACGCGCGTTCTATCGGTGCGTCATGGCGCGAAATGCACTCCAGAAAAGGCTTTCCCGTTTGCCTTATCAATTCCGCGAGAAGTGTCAGCAGAGTCTCTTCTCTTTCAAGCTCCGAGCCGCCGCGCATTATCATTTCGTGGAGCGAACGAAAATGCTCCGCGGTCTCACTGCAACGCAGAACATTCTCGGAAAAGTGCGGCGGAACACTTTCCCCCGTTATCTCTCCTGATAACTCCGACATTATTTCCTTGGAAATATTTACCGCCCGATAATCAAGCGCGCCGCCGTCCGACTGAACGCACCCGTGACTGTCCGAGGGGTTCAACAAAAGCATATCGCCCGCGACGAGAGCGTACTCCCGACCGATGCAGACCAGCTCCCGCGCCCCGCTTTCGACCAGACCGATAACGTAATAGTCGTGGAAATGGTTCGGGAACGGCTGCGCTACGCCCTCGAACCGATACGCTTCAAGCCGCAGCGTCTCATCAAAAACCATAACGCGCGTTTCCTTTCTCATAGGCTCACCTCCAACAAAAATATTATAGCATATTCCAAGTCAAATGTCTTGTAAAATATCTTCATTTTTACTAAAATTTTTTATTCCCGCTATTGACTTGTTGTGAAATATGTAGTATAATTTATTTGAGTAACCACTTTATTTTGTGGATTGCAAGGAGAACCCGTAAATGGATATAAACGACGCAGAAAAACTCGGAATCGCCTGCCGTTTCGAGGGTATAGCCGCCGTGAAAGCGCTGCTGAGAAACGGCGTGAAATTCGACGAAACAAGCGAGCCGCTCTATAACAAAGATCACGAGGTGTCACTGCTGAACGTCAGCGCGCAAGTCGCGCATGGAGCGTACCACCTGACCCTCATCGAATTAGGTAAAGAATATACAAAGGATGGCAAAAAATATGCGCTGCTGCCGACTTTGGAGCGCATTGAAATTTACAGGCTGCTGAAAGAGAACGCAAAGAAATGCAATTTCCATTCGGGTAGACTGTTCTATTATGCACTGTTGTCTAACGATACCGAAATGCTTTCTGTAATGCGCGAAAATGGCGAAACACTCCCCGACTGCCTTAAAGATGTTTTGACCAAAGGCGGGCGCAGCACCGAATGGAGTGAGTTCTGCTACATATTCGAGGGAATGGGCGCGGAGGAATTTTTCGCAGTTGTCGACAATATTTCAAGTGAACTCGACGGTCAGAAGATAAATTTTTCCGAGATACTTTTCTGCTGCGTTGCTCCGATAATTGAAACGCCAAAGGGTCTGGAGTTTATTCTGGAGCGCTTTAACCAACAAAGGATGAAAAAGGGTTGGCTGATGAAACGCTTTATTGACGAAAACAATGTCGGGCTACTTGATGTCACGGCACGGCACGGCTGGCTGAAAACTCCGAAGAAACGCGACGAAATGATAAAGTATGCGTCGGACAACGGAAAGACCGAGGCACTGGTGTTCTTGCTTGAATTCAAGAACCGCACCTCCGACCTCGTCAAAGAACAGGCAGCCGCCGAAAAGCGTATGTTCCGCGAACTTAACGCAAACCCGTATTCCGTGACCGAGCTGAAAAAGTCATGGAACTTCGCCAAAAACGGCGACGGAACAGTCGCTGTTACAAGCTACAAGGGAGACCGCATTGAGGTTATAGTTCCCGAAAAGATAGGAAAGGACAGCGTGACGGAGATAGGCTGCGCGGCGTTCACAAGCGCGGTCGGGTTTGTGCGGAATGTCCGTCACGCGCTGCTTGAATTTCGGCGAACCATTACTTCGATCGCGCTGCCCGAGAGCATTGAAATAATTGGCGATAATGCTTTTGCGTACTGCGAAAAGCTGTCGGATATCAACATACCGCCGAACGTTAGGTCGATAGGCGAACGCACGTTTCTGGCGTGCCGCAAGCTGGAAAAAATCGTCATTCCGAATTCGGTTATGGATATCGGAGAGAGCGCGTTCACCGCCTGTGTCGTGTTAAGATCAGCAAGACTTCCGTGCGGACTTACGGAAATTCGAAAGGCAGTGTTCAGCCAATGCTGGGCGCTTGAGGATATCGTTATCCCCGAAAGCGTTATGAAGATCGGCACGAGCGCTTTTCACTCGTGCAAGGCGTTAAAGCGCGTTGAACTGCCGTCGGTTCTTACGGAGATAGGGTACGGAGCGTTCAGCGATTGTATTGAGCTTGAAGAGATCGATTTCCCGAAAAGCGTTATTTCAATAGAAGCGAACGCGTTCGGCGAATGCTCCAAACTCACTGCAACAGTAGATAAAGGCTCGTTCGCCGAGAAATATTGCATAGAAAACCAAATCAAATTTATATACAAGGAGAATTAACAATGAAAAATGTAACCGAGCAACTGATCTTATCGCTTGCCCCGAACTCCGCCGCCGCGGCGAACGGCAAAAAAATTTCCAAGAGCGGCGGCTTTCAGAAGCTGTACCGTTCCGAGGACGATACGCTGTACATGGGCGAATGCAAGGGTTCGGGCAAGAACCCCTACATAACATCTGCGGATTACATCGACCCCGACCATCCGGTATTCCGCTGCTCGTGCCCGTCGCGGCAGTTTCCATGCAAGCACTCGTTGGGACTGCTGTACGAAATGATGTCCGACAAAAAATTCGAGATATGTGAGATACCCGAGGATATTCAGCGCAAGCGCGGCAAAATAGCGGCTAAATCCGCGCCCGCAAAGGCTCCCGAGGATATGACCCCCGAGGAGCTTGAAAAAGCCGAGAAGAAAAAAGCGTCGTCGGCGAAATCCGCAAAATCCGCGAAAAAGAAGAAGCTCCGGAAGCAGCTCGAAGGTCTGGACTTGGTCGAAAAGGCAGTCAAGGACTTGGTTGCGGCAGGTCTGGGAACAATGGGCGGTGCTTCTCTGCCGACCTATCAGAACCTCTCAAAACAGCTCGGCGACTACTACCTCAACGGTCCGCAGCGGCTGTTTAACCGCCTGATGATCGAGATCACCGAGTTTCAGAAGGATAACCTCGAAATACATTACGACAACGCGATAGACACGCTCGAAAAGCTTTATTCGCTTATAAAGAAATCGCGCGTGTACATCAACGAGAAAATTGAAAACGACGACGTTGCAAACGATGATACCATACTGTACGAGGAGCTCGGCGGCAACTGGAAGCTCTCGGAGCTTGAAGCGCTCGGCAAGTGCAAAAAGGACGCACACATGGCGCAGTTGTCGTTCTGGGTAACGTTTGACGAGGCGCGCAAGGAATATATCGACACAGGCGCTTGGTGCGACCTTGATGACGGCAATATTTATCTGACAAAGAACTTCCGTCCGCTGAAGTCGCTGAAATACGTCAAAGCGGAGGATTCTGTCTTCGGAGCAGCGGACGTTCCCTCAATGGCGGTCTATCCGGGCGAGATAAATCCGCGCGTTCGTTGGGACGGCGCGTCGCTGCGCGGACTTAACGACGGTGATTACGAAAAAATACGCTCGCTCGCTGTACCCTCGGTCTCCACAGAATTGAAGTCGATCAAAAACAAATTGCAGAACGCTATGGCAAGCCCGATACTATACGAGCTGGTCGCGTTCTCGAAGATTGGAAAATGTGAGGACGGCACCGCGCTTAAAACGAGAAACGGCGATACCGTGCTGCTCGAGGACTTTCCCGAGCTTGAACCTACCGTTGCGCGGCTGGAGATACTCCCGAACGCGAAGCTTACCGAAAACGGCGTTATGCTCTGCGGTTTCTGGTTTAATGGAGAAAAGCGCAGAATTTCCGCGCAGCCGCTCTGCATTATTCCCTACAGTAAAAATATTGTTGTAAGACTGTTGTACTAAGGAGGTATTGAAATGGATATCACTCCTGTTTATGAATTAAAAACACGTCTGCGCGCGGCTATGATTGCAGGAACAAATCTGCTGTCCGAGGACTTTCGTCTGAAAAAAGCGGCTGAGGGCTTTGCGGCGCTTTCGGGGAGTTCTCCCGTATTCGCCAAAATAAACGCTATGACCGAAAGGCTGCTCTCTGAAAAATCACCCGAATGCTTATTGGACACGATAACGCTCGTGGACGCGGTCATCACAACTCTGGGTACTGCCGAGGTCAAGGGCGAACTTGTGGATCTGCCCGATAACGGCGGTTCGGCGGTTATCGTGAACGCGCCATACTCGCGGTTATCGGCGGTTCTGGACGCATTGACGACTTCGGGCGGCGGACAGTACAACGCGTTTATGGAGGTCAAGAATAACGATCCCGAGCTGCTGAACGACTACCGTGTTAAACCCGCTCTGGTAAAAGGTCTGGGCGCGTCCTACTCCGAACTTGCGGAGGAGGTTGCTTCAACGCTTACGGATATGGGCAAGGATATGCTTCCGCTGCTGAAACGCGGTTTCGACCCCAAGGGAAAAAAGGATATGCTCAGACGAGTGGAAGTAATTGAAAGTCTCGGCGGCGAGGAGGAGAACAAATTCTACCTCGAACAGCTTGAAAACGCCGAAAAGGACATCCGCAAGGCGCTTATATACGCGCTCCGTCATGACGAGAGCAATATCGAAAGGCTTATCGAGCTTGCCAAGACCGAAAAGGGCAAGTCGAAAACCGCGGCTCTGTACGCGCTGGCTTCATTCGATAACGAAAAAGCCGCCGCTTTTATTGAGGAATACGCGAAAAAGAAACCCCTCGAAGTGATAGATATAATGGAGCAGACGTCCTCGGAATGGTCGAGCAAACTCACCGCTCGGCTTATCGACGAGCTGCTCGTCGACGACAAGGGAAACAAGATAACGCTCTCGCAGGCGGCAAACGTCGAGAAGATCAAGCTGGGCTCCAAGACCGATTTCTGGCATCTCAACTCGGCAATGTTCGGAAAATTCGGCGAGGATATCGAAAAAATATACCGCGAATTTGACAACAAGGACAAATTTATCCCAATGGACGTGCGGCTCGGAGACGCTATCCTCGAAACGGGTGACGAGGGGTTAAAAGCGCTTGCGCTCGAACTTAACGCGGGCAAAAAGACAAAGGGCGGCTACGTTTATTCCGAGGCTGTGGTTCGACTGCTCGGCAAGGAGGACTGCTCAAAATGGGTGGAAGAACAGGTGCGCAAGGTAGATAAAAAAGTGTATGCGAAATCCAATGAAATGTTCAACACTCCTATAATCAAGGCAATAAGACTGATTGCGCTTAAGGACGGAAAATTCGTGCTTACGCAACAGCATTACGACGTTATGAAGGACAGGTGGCGCTACACCGTTTCTATACCTACGGAATATCCCGTAAGAGAAACGCTCACGGATATTTTAATAAAATACCCCTCAATATTTGATTCCATGATAGCCGCATGGGCAGACCCCGAGGACAGGGCGTACTGCCAAAAGCTAGCGGACGCGTTTGTCGAACACGCGGTAAGCAAATCCTCAACCTATGCGGGAAGCCTTACTTATCTGAACAAGCTCGGCATTATCAATATTAAGGGGTTGGCGCTGCAATTCTGCAAAAATCACAACGATTACAACAAGTGGGCTGTAACGGGATTTTTCAACATACTTCCCGGAGATAACGAATACAAGCTCGCCGAAGCGCGTGAGCTTATCGAGCTTTGGCGTTCAGGCAAGCTGAAAACCGCAATGTCCGAAAACGACATAAATTATTTTGCAGAATGGGCAGAGACACGTTTCGCTTAACAAACTAACGGAGGAATGATTTTGGATATTACACCGATTTTTGAACTCAGGTCGCGGCTGCGCGCGGCTATGATCGCGGGAACAAATCTGCTGGCTGAGGATTTCCGTCTGAAAAAGGCGGCGGAGAGCTTTGCGGCGCTTTCGGGGAGTTCTCCCGTGTTCGCGAAAATAAACGCCATGACGGAAAAGCTGCTATCGGAAAACTCCCCCGAATGTCTGCTTGACACGATAACGCTTGTGGACGCAGTTATAACAACTCTCGGTACTGCCGAAGTCAAGGGAGAGATTAAACCTTTGCCGGATAACGGCTGCTCGGCAATTATCGTAAACGCGCCGTACTCGCGGCTTTCGGCGGTTATTAACGCGCTCACTTCTTCGGGCGGCGGGCAGTACAACACGGTCACCGCCGCGTGGAAAGAAACTCCCGAAATTTTTAGCGATTACCGCGTAAGACCCGCTTTGGTGAAAGGTCTGGGCGCTTCCTATGCGGAGCTTGCGGATACCGCCGCGGATATTCTCAAGGAAATGGGAAAAGAGACAGTTCCGCTGCTGAAAATGGATTTTGACCCCAAGGGCAAAAAAGAAATGGTTCGACGCGTGAATATTATCGAGGAATTATGCGGCGCGGAGGAAAACGACTTTTACCTTGAACAGCTCGAAAACGCGGAAAAAGACGTGCGCAAGGCGCTTATTTACGTGCTCCGCCACGATGAAAAGAACATCGGCAAACTCATAGAGCTTGTGAAAACCGAAAAGGGCAAGGCAAAAACCGCCGCGCTTGCCGCGCTGGTATCGTTTGACTGCAAACAGACCGAGGAGTTTTTTGCCGAATACGCGAAGAAAAAGCCCGTTGAGGTCATAGACATTCTTCACCGCGCGTCGTCCGAGTGGACGAGCGAGCTTACCGCGCGGCTTATCGGCGAGCTTCTTGTGGACGGCAAGGGAAACAAGATCACGCTCTCGCAGGCGGCGGAGACTGGCAAGATCGGACTGAAAGCAAAGACGGATTTCTGGGCGCTTAACGCGGCGTTGTGGGGTAAGTACGGCAAGGATATCGAGAATATTTACCGCGGATTCAGATGCGAAAAAAACACGCCCATAGCGGTGGGAATGGATATGCGGCTCGAGGAAACGGTACTTGCGACAAACAACGAGGGCTTGAAGTCACTCGCAATGGAACTTAACAACGCGCCCGAAACCAAGGGTATTTATATAGGCGCGGAGGCGGCTGCGCGGTTTTTGAGCAAAGACGACAGCACGGATTGGCTGGTGAAGCAGATAACGGAGGAGTATACGGAACGCAAAAAGAGCAAACAGATGCTTGACAACAGCGGTATACTTAAAATCCTGCGGAAGATATTTCTCAAGGATGGGAAGTATTATCTGACAAACGCGTGTTACGATCCCATTAACGACAAGTGGCTCATAAACGAGCCGCGTGAGGTCTTGATGCCGTTAAAGGGCGCGGTTTCGGACGCGCTGATGAATTGTTCCTGCTGGGAATACGCAAGACTTCTGGGCGATTGGATAGATGAAAACGACAAGGAGTACTGCCGAAAGCTCGGCAATTACTTTTCGACGCTCAGCAGCACAATTATCAGCATAGGCTTCCTTCTCGGTTATATTACAAAATGCGGAATTGCCAACATCAAGGGAATCCTTGTGCGGGAATGTAAAATCCACACCTCTGGTACAACAGCTACGGTTCGTTGGCTGGCGACAAATCTTCCGGGCAGTGAGGAATACAGGCTCGCTGAAGTGCGAGAGCTTATCGAGCTTTTGAGGAGCGGAAAACTTGTAATGAAGAATGTTGACATTGAGGCTCTTTCCGCGTGGGCGGAATCGGGAATGAATTAAGGAGAATAAAAAATGGAACAACAGATATTAAGACTGCCTGCGGAGCAGCTTTTTGAGGAAGAACTGAACGCGCTTATCAAAGCCGAAACCGACCCCGTGCCGCAGGGCTGGAGAATGTCGCCGCGCTCGGTAAAGACCTACATCTGCGGCGGCAAGGTCGGGAAAACCAAGATCACGCCGAAGTACATAGGTCACGAGCGGCTTGTTGAGATCGCAATATCGACGCTTGTTACCGACCGCGCTCTGCTGCTTATCGGCGAACCGGGCACAGCTAAGAGCTGGCTCTCGGAGCATTTGGCGGCGGCTATCAACGGCAATTCGGGACAGGTAATACAAGGTACGGCGGGCACAACCGAGGAGCAGATACGCTATTCGTGGAACTACGCAATGCTTATCGCGAACGGTCCGAGCGAACAGGCAATGTTGAAAAGCCCCGTGTTCACGGCTATGGAGACGGGAACGCTCGCGCGCGTTGAGGAAATCTCGCGCTGTGCAAGCGAAGTACAGGACACGCTTATTTCGCTGCTTTCCGAAAAACGAATTTCCGTACCCGAGCTTGCGATAGAAGTTCCCGCGAAAAAGGGATTTTCGATAATCGCAACCGCGAATACGCGCGACAAGGGCGTAAATGAGATGTCCGCCGCGCTTAAACGCCGTTTCAACATTGTCGTACTTCCCGCGCCCGAAACTCTCGAGGAGGAAATGGATATCGTCAAAACGCGCGTGGCGCAGCTTTCTGAGAACCTCGACCTCAACGCGGCGCTGCCCAAGGACGCGGTAATCGAGAAGATCTGCACGATTTTCCGCGAGTTGCGGCAAGGTGAAACTCTCGACAAAAAGCAAAAGGTGAAAGCTCCGGGCGGCGTGCTGTCGTCGGCGGAGGCCATTTCCCTGCTCTGCAACAGTATGGCGCTTTCGGGCAGCTTCGGAAACGGCGAAATTTCCGACGAGGATATAGCAGCGGGCTTGCAGGGCGCTATCGTCAAGGACGACGACAAGGACGCGCTCGCGTGGAAAGAATACCTTGAAAACATAATGAAAAAGCGCGGCTCGTCGTGGAGCGGCTTGTACAAGGCGTGTCGGGAGCTGAACGAATGAGCGGCGTGAACTTTTTCGGAATACGCCACCTCTCCCCCGCAGGCGCGTTTTATCTGGAGAAATACCTCGACAGCGTGAGACCGAAGCTGGTGCTGATAGAAGCGCCGAGCGACTTTGCCGATACCGCAGACGATATCGTCCGCGCGGAAACAAAGCCGCCGTTCGCCGTTCTCGCCTACACCGACCACGCGCCCGTTCGGACGATTTTGTACCCGTTCGCGGAGTATTCTCCCGAGTATCGGGCAATTTTGTGGTGTCACCAAAATCATGTTGAATTTCGGTTCATGGACTTGCCGTCGGACGTTTTTCTGGCGCTCTACGAAAAGCGTATCGCGGAGGAATTTGCCGAAAACGAAGACGGCGCAGTCGACGAGAGCATAGACGAAAACGCGGGCGATGAGCGTAAAATTTCCGTTTACGACAAACTTGACGAGCTTAGCGGCGAGGGTCACGACACGTTCTGGGAGCGCACTCTCGAACACTGCGCGGACTACGAAAGCTACCGCGAGGGCGCAAATCTGTTCGGCGCGAATATCCGCGAGTTCTCCGAAAAAACGGGGCGCGACCTTGAGGAAACGCAGCTCCGCGAGACGTATATGCGCTGCTGCATACGCTCGGCGGTCGGGAACGGCACCGCTCCCGAGAGCATTGTTGCCGTCACGGGCGCGTATCACGTCGAGGGGCTGAAAACGTGGGAAACTCCCGAAAATGCTCACGAGCTGCCGCACACAGGCAGTCTGCACACGCTTATGCCCTACTCCTATTACCGCCTGTCAACGCGCTCGGGGTACGGCGCCGGCAACAGCGCACCCGCCTATTTCGAGCTTATCTGGGAAAGTTATCGGCGCGGCGACCCGTCGTTTACGGCGAACGCGTATCTGAGCAAGATCGCTGAAAAGCACCGCGCAAACGGAAACGCGGCATCGTCGGCGCAGATAATCGAGTCGGTTCGTCTGGCGAACTCTCTTGCGGAAATGCGCGGCGGAAAGGCTGTTCCCGCGCTGCGCGACCTCCGTGACGCGGCGGAGACCTGTATCGGCGAGGGCAGCTTTGCAGCGATAAGCGTCGCTGCCGCCGATACCGAGATCGGCACGAAGATCGGCGCGCTGCCTGAGGGCGTTTCGCGGACGAGTATCCAAGACGATTTTTATCGGTTGTTAAAGGAGCTTAAACTTGAGAAATACCGCTCGGTGACGGCACAGGACTTACGGCTTGATCTGCGCGAAAATCTCCGTGTCAAGGGTGAGAAATCGGCATTTCTCGACCTGAACCGCTCGTTCTTTCTGCACAAGCTGAAAGTGCTCGGGATAACGTTCGCCGAACCGCGCATAAACGATCAGGACAACGCGACGTGGAGCGAATCGTGGGTAATCTGTTGGACTCCCGAATCGGAAATTCAACTTGTGGAATCCGCGTTGCGCGGCGATACCGTGGAACTTGCCGCGTCGTTCGCGATAAAGGAAACGGTCGAAAAAGCAGCGAATATGTCCGAGGTCGCGGCAGCGGTCGAGGACGCGTTCCTGTGCGGAATGCCGACTGCCGCAAGCTACGCGGTGAGCGTCTTGCAGGCAATGGCGGTCGACGCAGCATCGTTTGAGGATCTGGCAAAAACGGCGTTTCGTCTCTCGTCGATCGTCACCTACGGCGACATCAGAAAAGCCGACAGTGCGCCGCTTGTACCCATTTTGCAGCAGATATACTACCGCGCGTGCCTTATTCTGCCCGTCTCGTGCGTTTGCGATGACAACGCTTCGCAGTTGATTTCCGAGGCGATGAACCAACTTAATTCCGTGGAACTGGCACAGGAATTTCTCGAAACGGAAAACTGGCTGAACACGCTGAAACAGGTCGCGCAGCGCGACGATCTGAACACGCGGCTGTCGGGATTTGCGGCGGCAGTGCTGCTCGAACGCAGTCAAATGACGAACGACGAGCTGAAGATCGAAGTATCGCGGCGGCTGTCAAAGGGCGTTCCCGCCGATCTGGGCGCGGGGTGGTTCGAGGGCTTGACGCTCAAAAACCGCTACGGGTTGATAGCGCGTTTGTCGCTCTGGGAGAGCCTTGACGAGTACATTCAATCGCTCGACGATGAGGAATTCAAGAGGGCGCTGGTGTTTTTGCGCCGCGCGTTCGCGGATTTCTCCTCGGGCGAAAAGGACAGTATCGCGGAAAATCTCGGCGAAATATGGGGACTTAACGGCGCAGAGGTAAGCGAGGTCGTCAACGCCGTACTCGATACCGCATCGCAGGAGCAGATCGCGGCTCTGGACGATTTCGATTTTGATATATGAGGTACACAGAATGGACGTTCTTGAAATTGTCTGCAAAGGCATAGACGACAAAGGGGGATTTCTGCGCGAGTTTACGGGGCGCGGCGAGGATATTTCGCCCGAATTTGTAATAAGCAATCTCTCCCCTAGCGCGAAAACCCTGCTTGTCACGCTTGAAGACGTTTTCCACCCGATAAAAAATTTTACGCACTGGATCGTCTGGAATATCCCCGCCGCAAGTGTTATCCCGAAAGGTATACGGCGCGGTGAATACGTTCAGGGCGTCGGCTACGGTATGCACCGTTACGCAGGTCCGAAACCGCCGCGCGGCAAGACACATAAATACCGTTTTACGATCTACGCGCTGGACTGTTCCCTTGATTTGAAGCCGTTCAGCTTTAAAGGAAAGATTCTCCGCGCGGCACAGGGGCATATCGTTCAGCGCGGCGAGGTTTACGGTTATTTTGAGGAGAACGGTCTGCGGAAAGGCGGAAATTCCAAATGAATATATTCAAAATGTAGGAGTATATGATGAATATCGAAAAAATAACAAAGGCAGCCTTTACGGTTATCGGCAAGGAAGGTTCTACCGAGGACGGAGAGGGCTTTATCGGACGGCTTTGGGAGGACGCGAATTCCCATTTCGGCGAAATTGCGCACCTCGCCAAAAAGGATGAAAACGGAGTTCCGCTCGGAGTGTGGGGCGCGATGACAGACTTCTCGCGCTCGTTCAAGCCGTGGACAAATTTCAGAGAGGGGTTGTATCTCGCGGGTGCGGAATGCGTGGACGGCGCGGAGGCTCCCGAGGGCTGGGTAAAGTGGACTATACCCGCTTACGAGTATCTGCGCGTTGAATGCGAAAACGAGAACACGTTCAGCGATATGATAAAGTATCTTGAGAAAAACGTTCTCACACTCGCGGGAGCCGTGCACGACTTTACCTGTCCGCGGACGGGTAAGAGCTATATGCTTTTTCCGATAAAAAAATTGTAATACAGGGGTACAGCGCTATGATCTTTAAAGAATCCGACGGCATAAAAATAACGCTTACTAAAGAGCAGGAAGATATGCTGCAAACAGCGGATAATATAAGAATATGTATTGGTTATTCCACCACGTTAGCGTTTGATATTTATAACCATGACAATCTGATCGGATTTGCGCTGCTGAATAAGTTTGACGAGCGCTGTTACTTCCTGTGGGATTACGCTGTCGATACGGATTTTCAGAACAGACATTACGGTACGCAGGCGCTCATCGAATTGATAAACTTTATGAAAAACAGCTTCGGAATGCACACAATGACGACAACATATATTTACGGTAACAACCACGCAAGGCATGTTTATGAAAAGGTCGGGTTTATTGAGACCGACGAGGTAAACAACGAAAAGACCCATGAAGTAAATATGATCATAAAATTGACCGACTAACGCAAAGGAGAAGACTATGGAACAAACACAAGAATTACAGCGCTGGCGGCTTATTCTCGGTCAGGAGAGCGACAAGCGCCTTTCGGGAATGAAAATGCCGGCCCTCTCCGAGGAACAGGACTTGATGGACAAGGCGCTGGCGGCGATCTACAATAAAAGCGATCAGGGCGGCTTCGGGAACGGCGGCGTGGGCGCGGGTCACGGACCGTCAAATCCGCAGATCTCGCGCTGGCTCGGCGACGTGCGCACGCTGTTCGACAAGGACTTGGTAAAGGTTATCCAGAACGACGCGATGAACCGCTGCGGCTTAAAGCAGCTTATTTTTGAGCCCGAGCTGCTCGAAAATACCGAGCCCGACATCAACCTCGCCTCAACTATCTTAACGCTTAAAGAAATGATCCCCAAGCGTTCCAAGGACAGTGTCCGCGCGTTTATCCGCAAGATAGTTGAGGAAATCAACCGCCTGCTCGAACAGGATATCCGCCGCGCAGTGACCGCTGCCGTCAACAAGCGCGAACACTCGCCGATACCATCCGCCGCGGCGCTCGACTACAAAATGACGATCAGCCGCAATTTAAAGCACTATTCCCCCGAGCTGAAAACGATAGTTCCCGAGCATTTCTACTTTTTTGACCGCACGTCAAAAACCGCCGCCAACAAATGGACGGTCATTCTCGATATTGACCAAAGCGGTTCTATGGGCGAATCGGTGATCTATTCGTCGGTGGTGAGCTGCATTCTCGCGAGCATGAGCGCCCTTAAAACGCGTATTGTCGCGTTTGACACAAACATTGTCGACCTCACCGAAAAAAGCTCCGACCCCGTTGATCTTCTGTATGGCTTTCAGCTCGGCGGCGGCACGGATATCGACAAGTCGGTCGTGTACTGTCAGCAGTTCATCGAGAATCCGAAAAAAACGCTTTTCTTTCTCATCTCCGACCTTATGGAGGGCGGAAACCGTGCGGCGTTCATCCGCCGAATGGAGGAAATGAAATCCTCAGGCGTGACGGTAGTTTGTCTGCTAGCGCTCGCCGACGGCGGCAAGCCCTACTGCGACGAGCAAATGGCGCAGAAGCTCTCGGGCTTCGGTATTCCCTGTTTCGCGTGCACTCCGCAAAGACTGCCCGAGCTGCTGGAGCGTGTGCTAAAAGGGCAGGATCTGGACGAGTTCGTCAAGTCTTTAGAGAGCAAGAAAAAATAACCTGATAAACGAAACTCCCGCTAACATTTGCTCACGGGAGTTATTGTATTTATTACAGCCCTTTCGCATCGGTGAGCGTAATGCCGTTCGCGCCGAGCGGTATCTCGTGGTCGAGACCGACAAATTTGCCGCCTTCCTGCCACAGTACCTCCTTAACGAAATTGTACTTTTCGGTATCCCAAGTCGTGAAATCGTCAAGAACAAGCCCGCCCGTGTCGCCCGAATTTGCGTTGTAGCACCAGAACGTGTGGTTGAGGTGATGCTCCTTTATCAGCTTGCGCATACAGGTCATCCACGTGAGGTTCGGCTCGCGCATAAAGCCGCCCCATTCGCCGATAAGCAGCGGCGCGGTGTTTTCCTTGTGAATGTACAGCCAGTTGTCCTGCCAACAGTCGCGGATAAGGCTGTCGTAGCTGTAGCCGCCCTTAAACCACGGCTGCTCGTAAACGGTAGGTCCGTAATCGTGCGGCGAGTACACCAGCTTATCCCGGTACTGACCGAGATCAATGGGGTAATCTCTCACGCCGCGCAGATTGCCGCCCCACCAATTAAAGTAATAGTCATCTGAATTGGCGGACGAATAATCGCCGTTCTTCTTGGAGTAGATCTCCGTGCCCTCGACCATTATCAGCAAATTCGGATTTTTCGCGAGCACCTTTTTCGCGGCGGTCTCGGCGGTGTACTTCCAGTTGTTCTTGGCGGTCGAGTTGTTCCAGATTGCCGCCGCGCTGCCCTCGTTCGGCTTGCCGTGCGGCTCGTTTTTAATATCGAGCGCGATCATTGTGTCGTTGTCCTTGTAGCGCTCGGCGATCCACTCCAACGCGTGATAATAGTCGTCTACCGTCACCTTGTCGGTGAACCAAAGGTTGACGTTATGCCCCATAGCGTTCGTCTCGGCGCAGTGGATATCGGGCATTACCTTAAGTCCGTTTTCCTCGGCGAGCTTGAGAAAGTAGTCGAAAATCTCCAAGCTGTTCATATCGTTAAGCTCGGTATTGGACGCGTTGTTGTAATTGGCTCTCGGGTACTCGCCGCGCGACCATTGGTTGAGCAGCTCGGCGGATATCGGCACGCGTATCAGATTAAACCCGTGATCGGCTATTCCCTTTACCGAAGCGCGCAGATTGCTGTTCCACAAGCCATCGAACGTGTTCGTTCCCGTGTTGTAGCCGAACCAGTTCACTCCCGTAAGCCAGACCTGTTTTCCGTTTTTGTCAAGGATTTTATTGCCGTCGGTATGTAACCAGTCGTCGCCCTGTTTCGCCTTGTCGGTGCGCTTCAGAAGCTCCTCAACATTGCCCGACGGAGCGGGTGATGAGGTGTTTTTATCGTTATTCTGATTACCGTTTCCAATATTATTTTGATTGTTGTTATTATTGCTCGGAGCGCTTGACCGAGTTCCGTTAAAATCCACGGTCGAAGGCGGCGTAAACGCTGTCGGGCTGCTGTAATTGAACCCGAAATTCACATTGCCGCCGACTGGAATATCACCGTTATATTCGGCATTGTCGACGGTCGCTTTCGTACCGTTCACGCTGATATTGCCGTTCCATGAATTGGAAATTTTAAATCCGTTCGGCACGTCAAATTTCACCGTCCACCCTCCGATATTGTTCGCGGAATTGTTTGTGATAGTAAGCTCGCATGTTCCGCATTTATTACCCGATTCCTCCCAAGTGCTACCCGCGCTCCACGAGAACGAAACGCCGCCCGAGGGCTGCAGACTTGACGAACTTTGAGGAGCCGAGCTGCTTTGCGGCGGTCGGCTGTTTTGAGTTGTTGAGCTGCTCTGCGGCGGCTCGCTGCTTTGCGTAGCTGAACTGCTTTGAGGCTGTTGACTGCTTTCCGCTGACGAGCTTTCGAGTGTGACGCTCTCGGTCGACGAGCTTTGGGTGCTGCTTTCCGTACTTGACGAGCCGCTCGAGGACGCACTGCCTGTTGAAGTACCCGAACTCTCCGACGGCTTCTCCGAAGAACTTTCCGACGATTTGTCCGTCGAAACGGACGAGCTGTCCGAAACGCTCTCCGAACCCGATTCATACGAGACGGTATTACCCGCGCAACCCGTAAACAGCAGCATTACCAACAAAACAAACACTGCGGACTTGGTTAGAATTTTTTTCATATTACGCTCCTTTGACAAGGCTTGATCGTTATCTATATTGTAGCATATTATACCAAAAATGTCAACTGCTGTTAAACGGCTGACATTTGGTAATTATTTCCGCAAAATAAGCAGATCGGCGAAATACTCTGCCATAAACGGATTGCGTATCAGCAGCGGACCTATGATATGCGTTCCGAAAAAATTCCCGACGCGTATTCCCTCGGCAGACGCGTCCTTGGGACTGTTGCCTGCGCCTTGCTTTACCGTGAAAAACGGCTCCTTAACGCCGTAAACGCCGCTCGCCTTGTTGACAAAGCCGATAATTTCACGCTCCTCGAACTCAACAATGCTGTCGGTGACTATCCTCTCCGCGCCCTCCTCGGTGATAAAATCGAACAGCGCAAGCCCCTCGTGCACCTTTTTGCCGCGGTCGGTTATCTTTCTGCCGAACATCTCGAACGAATTTCCCGTCGCCAGTATCACCGTGCCGCCGTCAACGGCGCTTTTCAGCGATTCGCCGCAGCCGAGCAGATACTCCAGCGCGATTTTCTGATTGCGCTCTGTTCCCGAGCCGACGTAGATAAAGTCAAATTCCGAGAAGTACATACCGTCGCCGACGGAACGGCGCATTATTTCGACCTCCTCGCCTTTTTGCGCGAGAGCGCGTTCAAGGGCGAGAACGTTCGCGTAGTCGCCGTAAAGGTTCATTAAATCGGGAAACAAATGCAGAATTTTCATACGTTCACCCTCTCACTTGATAATAACCTTGGACAGAAATTTCTCCTTGTCCGAGAAACACGTTACCGTATAAAGCTGTGCGTGCTTTTTCGCGGCGATCTCTCCCATCGCCGTATTGATATCGGGAAACGCCATGATCTTCTCCGACGGAATATCCGTGTAAGAAAAGCGCGTTTCAAGGTCGGAAGCGTGCTTGCCAAGCAGATATATATGTTCCACACACGGAGCGTTCAGCATTCCGAAATTTATGTCCCACAGCCAACTTATCTCGCCTGTGGAATAACGGCGGCTAACCGCATCAACGATAATTATGATGCCGCACGGCTCGTTCTGTCCGAGAATATACCGCAGCGACTGGTCGTATGACACTGAATTCTCGTGCTTGGAAACAAGGAATGTGCCCTTGCTTTCACCGAGAGTATACTCGACGACGCGTCCGCTTTTCAGAATGTAATCGCCGATATAGGCGGCGATACGTTCGGAAGCAATTCCCGCGCGCGCACAAGCCGCAAAGCACGCGAGTATATTATAAACGTTGTAAATGCTCTTGAAGCTCAATGTGATGTCATAACTGCCGTTTACGGTGATAACGCCGTTCTGCAGGTCAGCGTCCGTCACGGCGAACTCCGCGGGCTGCTTTTGGTGCCCGCAGCTATCGCAGATATACGAGCCGATATGGTTGTAATGACGGTAGCCGTAGCGCATACGGCTCTTGCAGACGGGGCAGAACGCTCCGTCGTCATACACGGCGGTATTCTCGGCGGTGGAAAAGGACTGTTTGTCCATGCCAAACCAAACGGTGTTTTCGCGTCCGATACCCAGACAGGAGACCAGCGGGTCGTCGGCATTGAGAATAAGCGTGCATTCATCAGGAACACTCTCGCGTATAGCCTCGTAGACCCACTCGGGGTGTCCGTTCCGGGTGAGCTGGTCACGGTACAGATTTGTAACGACGTAGTGCGTCGGCGCAAAATATTTAAACGTGTGTTTCGCGTAACGCTCGTCAGTCTCCAGCACCAGCGCGTCCGCCTTGAACCGCCCGCCAAGCGTGCAGTTGTACAGAATTACTGCAGCGATCCCCCAATCCATATTCGAGCCTTCCTTGTTGGAGACGACACGCTTTCCCTCGGTTTGAAGAACATGCGTTATCATCTCGACGGTGGAGGTCTTGCCGTTGCTGCCCGTTACGGCGATGACCTTTTCGGGCAGTCTTACTTTTGAAAGTATATCGGGATACATTTTCAGCGCGATCTTACCGGGCAGGCTTGAGCCGCGTCCGATAAGGTGTCCGGCGAAATACGCCAGTCGGCACGCCAATATCGTAAAGAACATTCTCATAATATCAGCCTTTCGGAATAATAATAAATTCAAAACCACATTACATTGTACCACAATATTTTACTTATGTCAAGAAGAAAAACAATTACACATTAAAAATAACCGAATTGTGAAATTTCGGAAAATACGGTGATAATGTGTGATATTCGCATGACATTACTTGACAAAAGCATTTTCGGGTGGTAAGATATAGTTGGAAGAAGGGATCTTAATGAAAAACAATATGGCGGTCGTCGATATAACCAAAAGGTATACCCTCGGCGAGGAAATATTTAATTCGGTAACGCACGGGGTCGGCGGTCTGCTCGCGATCGCGGGAACAGCGGTGCTGATAGTGTTCGCGGCGATCTGCTCGGACGCTTGGGGCGTGGTGAGCTCGGCGGTATACGGCGCTTCGCTGATACTCCTGTACACTATGTCAACGCTCTATCATGCGATTACAAACCGCCGCGCGAAATCGTTTTTCCGCATAATGGACCACGATACCATATTTTTCCTTATTGCGGGAACGTATACTCCAATAACGCTTATCCCGCTGCGCGGCGCTTACGGCTGGGTGCTCTTCGGCGTTGTGTGGGGCGCTGCTATCCTCGGGATAGTGCTGAACTCGGTCGATCTCGAAAAGTTCCGTAAGCCCTCCGTAGTCTGCTATATCGCTATGGGTTGGGTCGTAATTTTCGCGATAAAGCCCATGCTCAAAAGCTGTACGCCGCTCTCACTGTGGTTTCTGCTCATCGGCGGACTTTGCTACACGGGAGGAATAGCCTTTTACGCGATGAAGTCGAAAAAGTATTTTCACTCAATCTGGCATATTTTTACAATTGCGGGGAGCGTGTTTCATTACTTCTCAATCTTGTCGATGATAGTTTCATCATAAAAGCCTATCTCTGCATTTGGTAAGTGAAATTATTTACAGTAAAATCGAAAGGAGGGATTTCGGCAAAAATATTTCACGCTACGCAAAATAGAACGTATGACCCGAAATAAAAGTGTTTATACAGACAGGAGAAAATTTATGAAAAAAGCGATCACAGCAATTTTAACAACAGCGTTAATACTTTCGGCTCTCACCGCGTGTGAAAACGGCGTTCCCGAAAGCCCATCAGATGTAGGCGGCTTTTCGACTTCCTCAACCGACAGTGGCAACGGCAGCTCCTCTGAGCAAAGTGATGATAGCTCCTCAACGCAGGTCGACAACAGCTCCGCCGAGAATATGTATCCCGAAAAAGCCACGTCAAACGGCGCGGATTGTGTCTTTGTCGACGAAAGAGGTGTTTACGGCGAAACCGAAATACCGGATATTCATTGCGATAAGGTTGATCTGCAAGGCAGCGTAAGACCCATTGAGGTAACGCCCATCGGTCTTGAGAGTATGGTATTTGAAACACGCACGTTCGGCGACTATACCGTAAATCTCGTAGGCTCATACGTCAGGACCGATAAGGAAAACTTCCCCGACATTATCTACGCGCGCAGCCTTTGGATAGAGATCGAAAACGAAAAGGCTCCGATCTCCGAAAACAGCCGCAAAACATATTGCGCACCGACAATTCTCGGTCAATCGGTGTTCAAGCCCGAATATCGGCTTTTCCCCGACAGAATAGGCAGTTATCTGGACATATACGATATGGAATATCCGGTAATAGCTATGCGTTATTTTCTTGACGACAAGCCCAAATACATAGCCGAGGATATAACCCAAGCCGTTAAATTCGTCATGATAATACCGAAAAGAAACGAAGCCGCAGATATATTGGCAGCCTGTGCGCCCGGACTGGGGATAGTTTACAATGAGAAACTGTTGAACGGCTTGCAGACCGTTACAAACAAAGAAACTGTCTCAGGGTGGCCGTCGGCGGTATGCGCCACGGACGAGTTTAAGGTGATTGACGAAAAAACGCTCGTCGACGAGACGGCGGGTATAAAATATTCCTTTGATTTCAGCGATATTCCGTCATTGGGTAATTTTTCCCATGAACGGCTCACTGTGGAAAAAAACGTATAAACCGAGATAAAAACTTGATCTAACGGAAAAAGCACCGCCGTCCGAAAACAGCGGTGCTTTGTTCATTCAGCGGAGATCGCTCCGCAAGGGTCGCAGTGCGTTAAATCAGCAGCCGCATCCGCAGCCGTTGTTGTTGCCGCAGCCACAGCCGCAGTCGTTCTGCGCGTTGCCGTTGCCGCATCCGCAGCAGCTGAACAACAGAATAAGGATGATGATCCAGCAGCAGCTGTTACCGCCAAAGTTCATACCACACATAATGAAGTCCTCCTTGTAAAATATGTCTGAAACCTCCGCTCCCCTGCGGAGCTTCCGTTTCACAGTACATATTATGCAGGAGAATAAAATCGGTTACAGTTTTTCGCACCGAAAAAAACGCGCCCCCGTTCGGGGAATGAACGGCGGCGCACAGGATTGGAGGGATTTGATAATCCATTTCTGTCTGCTTATATTTTAGCACATATTTATTTTAAATTCAATATTTATGACAAAACTGTAACCTTTTGTCTCGATTCTGTAACCATTTGTAACCTTTTTGTAACCTTTTTGTAACCTTTTGTTTTTTTGAGGATTTTTTAATGAAATCAAGGTGAAAAAATTCAAAAAACGCTAGGCAAAACGGATATTTTGTGATATAATTATTAAGGTATGGGGTATGCGAGAAATGCATTACAGAGTATCTATGTGAACAATTTGAAAGATATTGTAATTGCGCCGCTTGCAAACGTTTGTCGGTACGGTCAAGAAATCGGCTCGACAGTCGGATAATTACTCCCATAAATTACCAAAATGAAACTAAAACGTTAAAACGTTTGACTACTGTATGGGTAGTTATACCGTTTCACACGGACACAACCAATTTAATTAAGCAATTTAGGTGAAAACTTGATGATATATCTGGATAACGCAGCCACGACCAGACCTTGCGAAGAATGCTGCCACGCGGTCCGCGACGTTATGGAGACAGCGTTCGGGAACGCAAGCTCCCTACATAAATTGGGAACAGATTCATTGCAAATAATTTCCCGCGCCAAGCGGACGATACTGTCCGCACTTTCGGGAACGAAAACTCCACTTGACGGCACGATAATATTTACCTCGGGAGCTACCGAAAGCAACAACACGGCGCTACTCGGCGCTATGCACAGATTTCGTCCGCATTCAGGGAAGATTGTGTCTACAGCTATCGAGCACCCCTCCGTGGCAAAAATGCTTGTTCGGTTCGAGGAAGACGGGTTTGAGGTTCTGCGGCTCGCTCCGAAAGCCTTTGAGGACTTCACGGGGGCGCTCGTCGGCGCCGTCGACGAAAACACCGCATTGCTGAGCGCTATGGCGGTGAACAACGAAACGGGCTTTAAAATCGACGTTCCGCGCCTGTACCGCGAGGTCAAGCGGAAAAACCCGAAAACTATCGTGCATATCGACGCTGTACAAGGCTTTCTGAAAGTTCCGCTAGACGGCGACTTTATCAGCGTTTCAGGTCATAAAGTCCATGCTTCAAAAGGCATTGGAGCGCTTTTCATTAAAAAGGGGCAGAATATTCTCCCGATAATGCTCGGCGGCGGTCAACAAGGCGGCTTGCGTTCGGGCACGGAGCCCGTCGAGCTTATAGCGGGCTTTGACGCCGCCGTTAAGGCTTACCGCGGCGATACCGCGAAATTCACGGATCTTAAAGCGTATCTGCTCGACAGATTAGCCGGATTGGGAAATATAGGAATAAACTCGGACACGGACTGCGTTCCAAATATCATAAACTTCAGTGTGCGCGGAGTGCGCTCGGAAATTATGCTTCATTCTCTCGAAGAGGACGGGATATACGTTTCAAGCGGCTCGGCTTGCTCAAAGGGAAAGAAAAGCGGAGTGCTGGGCGCGCTGGGAGTTTCTGACAAGGACGCGGACTGCGCGGTGAGGGTCTCGCTCTGCGCGGACAATACCGCAGAGGAGCTTGACGCGCTCTGCGAAAAGATAAAGAGAACGATTGAAAGGGTCAGAAGATGACGGAAGTTATATTGGTCAAATACGGGGAAATTGCCCTCAAGGGTGAAAACAAAAGCACCTTTGAGGATATGCTCCTCAAAAATATAAAACGCAGGCTGAAAAAAATCGGAAAATTTGAGTACAGCCGCAGGCAATCGACGGTCTATATCGAGCCGCTTAACGGCGCGGATATCGACGAGGCGGTGAGCAGTCTCGAAAAGGTTTTCGGAATTGGCGCGATACAACGCTGCGCTGTGTTCCCTAAGGATTTTCGGGCGGTCGTTGACAGTCTCGGCGAATATCTCGCGGACGCTCTCGGAAACGTGAAAACCTTTAAAATTGAGGCAAAACGCTCCGACAAGACGTTCCCGATGAGATCGCCCGATATACAACAGCAGCTCGGCGACGCGGTTCTGGACGCATTCCCTCATCTGGGAGTGGACGTTCACGAACCCGAGGTCACCGTGCGGTTGGAAATACGCGACAACGGCGCTTACCTCTCCGCAAAGCGGATCATCGGACAGGGCGGAATGCCCGTCGGCAGCAGCGGAAAGGCTCTTCTGATGCTCTCGGGCGGGATAGATTCCCCCGTCGCGGGCTATATGATGGCAAAGCGCGGATTGGTTGTCGACTGTATTCATTACGTCAGTCCGCCGTACACGTCCGACAGAGCGCGGCTCAAGGTCGAAAAGCTTTGCGAAGAAATGACGGAGTACTGCGGCGACATTATCTTTTACTGCGTGCCGTTCACCGAAATTCAGGAGGCGCTGCGAGATAACTGCCCCGAGCAGTATTTCACAGTGCTTATGCGCAGGCTTATGGTGAAGATCGCCAATAAGATATGCGCGAGAGACGGCTACGGCGCGATAATTACGGGCGAGAGCTTAGCTCAGGTCGCAAGTCAGACGCTTCAGGCGCTGAACTGCACAAACGCGGCTGCCGAGCTGCCGATATTCCGTCCGGTCATAGGAATGGACAAAATTGAGATCACCGAGATCTCCCGTAAGATAGGTACCTACGAGACCTCGATAATGCCTTATGAGGACTGCTGCACAGTATTTTCACCGAAGCACCCGAGGACAAGACCGAAGATCGAGGAAATTCTCGAAGCGGAGAAAGCCTACGACTTCGACAAGATGATAGACAAGGCGGTCGCGAGAATCGAGGTAAAGCGCTTCAAGTACGGAGAAAAGACGGTGTTTCTTGACTGATGAAGGAGATGTATAACAATATTAACGATTTGGCGCATGAGATCGTGAAAGAATGTACAGAGCGCGGACTGAAGATATCGACGGCGGAAAGCTGTACGGGAGGAATGATCTCAGCAGCGGTGACGGCAGTATCGGGCAGCTCAGCGATCATCGAACTGGGGATATGCAGCTATTCCAACAGGATAAAGCGTGAGGTTCTCGGGGTGAGTGAAGATACGCTTGGACGTTTTTCGGAGTACAGCATCGAATGTGCCGAGGAGATGGCAATGGGAGCCTTAAAGGTTTCCGGCGCGGATATCGCAGTCGCGACAAGCGGCGTTGCGGGTCCTACCGGCGGCACGGCGGAGAACCCCGTCGGCACGGTCTATATCTGTGCTGCGGACGGAAATTCAGTCACCTCTGAAAAATGTTTATTTGAGAACAAAGGCAGAGACTACATAAGAGCAGCAGCGGCGGAAAAAGCGCTGAAAATGCTGCTCGCCAAGATAAAGAAAGGGAAAGAAAATGGCTAATTCAAACAGAAACAGAAACGACAGAAACTACGCGCTTGATAAATTCGATGTTGACGTATCGAGTTCTCCCAAGAAAGGCAGCAAGTCCAAGAGACCGCAAAAGGGTGGATTTGCCGACGCGGTTTTCCCGACCTCGCGTGATTCGGGCGCGGAAAAGGCGCGCAAGGTAATTCTTATATTTGCGGTCGCGGCACTTATCGGAACGGTCGCGTTCCTCGTGTGGCAGATAACGAGCATGAACAAGGGCGGCGAGGTGAACAGCAGTCTTGCCGATCTTGCGGGAGTGCCTATGACGAGCACGTCGAGCACCTATAGCCAACCCGCGCACATAGCACACCCGTCACCCTCCATAGCGACCTCGGCGGGCACGCGTGTTCCCGAGGAGATTGACCTCACGCCCGTTATAGACTCGCCGCTGAATATCGGCTGGGAACCGCTTAAGGAAATAAACTCCGACATTAAAGCGTGGATATCACTTACGGGAACGCAGCTCAACAACCCCGTCGTTCAGACGACCGACAATTCCTACTACCTCGACCACGACTTCTACGGAAACGAATCTATTTCGGGAACGGTCTTCTCGACCTACCTTAACGACTGGAACGACCCGAACGACAAAAATAAGATACTATTCGGTCACAATATGGCAAACGGCGACTTCTTCGCTTATGTAATGCACTACGTTCCCGACGACAACTATGCTGAGCCGCTGTCGTTCTACAAAACGCACCCCACCATACAGATGGCGACTCCCGAGGGCGGAAATGCGGTCTACAAGATTTTCGCGGGAATTATCGCGAACACCGAATCACAGTACGGAGAGGTATTCGACTACATCACCAAGACGCGCTTCGACAGCGCCGACGATTTCAACAACTACATTATCGAGATAATGGACAGAAGCTGGTTCTTCACCGACGTCGATCTCACATACGGCGATGAGCTGCTTACGCTGTCGACCTGCTACTGGCCTATTGACCGCACCGTCGACACGCGCTGGGTCGTATTCGCGAGAAAGGTTCGCGACGGAGAAGACCCCTCAGTCAACACTGCAGTCGCAGAACGCAACTATCAGGCAAGGTTGTTCGACTATTACTACGAGGTTCTCGAACGCTACGAAGGCTGGCAAGGCTCGGTATGGGACCGTTCAAAGCTGCTGAGCTACTGATACGACAGACTAAAATACATTCGGAGGTAATATTATGGCTAACTATGATGAAAAAGAAAGCGTGCTTCTGCGCGTTGCAAAATACCTTATCCCGTGGGAGGGCGACAAGCCCGCCGAGAAGATCAGAAAGCTGATTTTTCTGGCGGCGGCGATAGTACTTATCGTTACCGTTACGATACTCATTATCAACGGCGTTACTCAGGCGGAAGACAATCAACGCAACAGCGAACTTAACAGCATATATCACAATGGCGGCTCAAGCTCGAATGTTTCAAGCACCAATTCGGGCAGCACATCAGGCGACACCTCGGTCGTCATCAGCTCCGGCGACGGAAGCTCCAATAACAGCACGCAGTCGCAGCCTGCGGAGATGCTTCCCTCTCTTAAGGACATCTACGCGCTCAACAACGATACTATCGGCTGGATAACCATTGCTGACAGCGAGCGCACGATCGTTGACCTGCCTGTATTGCAGACCGACGACAACGAATATTATCTCGAACACGATTTTGACGGCAACCCAAGCAGAGCGGGCGCGCTCTACGCGGACTACCACGCTCCCGTAACGGCGACCGAGAGACCCGCTAACATCGTCATCTACGGTCATAATATGGGAACCGGCGAATACTTCGGTCAGCTTTTCGACTACTGCAACTACTCAATGTCGACGGGCGATCCCACGAACATCAGCATATACAAGCGTTTCCCTACTATAACGTTCAATACGTTGTACAAGGAATCAACCTACAAGATCTTCGGCGGTATGCTTGTCAACGTTGAGGAGGAATACGGCGAGGTATTCCCGTACCACATGATACGCAACTTTGAGACCAAGTCGGAATTCGACAATTTCTGCGCAGAAGTTCTTGACCGCTCCACGTTCATCAACCCCGACGTTGACCTCAAGTACGGCGACAACCTCATCACGCTGTCCACCTGCTCGTGGGGCTACGGTACGCCCAACATTGGCAACGGAGAAGCTCAACTGCGTTGGGTAATCATAGCGCGCGAAGTACGCGACGGCGAAGATCCCTCTGTCGACGTTGAAAAGGCGTACTACAATCCCACTCCGAAGTTCTACGACGCTTACTACAAAAACTTTATCGGCTACGGCGAATGGGAAGGCAGAGGCTGGAAGGAAGACATTATTTACGGCTACGGCGGATAATTTTTCGCATTGACGCAAACAATTTTACTAACGAATTTACTTTTTGAACCTATCCGCTCTTGCAAAAAGCAGCGGATAGGTTTCTCGGCTATCTGAAAGGAACATCAATAATGGCGGAAATGGATATGGGGCTTGCTCCTCAAGGAAAAAAGAACGGCAAAAAAAGGAAAAAGAGGAAAAAGCAGAGCATCTGGAACAGCATAGTATCGGGGCTTTTTCCGTGCAAGGGTGACAGCACCAATGAAATTCTGCGAAAGATCGTTTTTCTTGCCGCGCTTATAGTGCTGATAGTCGCAGTGGTTCTTATCGCCGCGCATTATCTGCAGTACAGCAGGCTCGGTTCGCAGATGGCGGTCGATAGCGACGGACAAATTCTCGCGACGGAATCGTATATTGTCGATCTGAAAAACAAAGCGCCCACGCAGGAGCAGATACAGCAGCTTCCGCAGGGCACTATCAACGAGGAGTATGCGTCGCTCTACAATGAGAACAAAGACTTTATCGGCTGGCTGAGCGTTCCCGGAACGAACATTGACTACCCAGTTATGCAGACCGACAACAACGACGACTATCTGCACACGAACTTCAACAAGGAATACGAGTTCTCCGGTACGCTTTTCGCGGACTACCGCGGTCCGATAGGTCCGGACGAAATGCCGCACAATACCGTTATCTACGGACATAATATGCTGTACAAATATCAGTTCTCGGCGCTAATGAATTTTAAGCGAGACATCAACTTCTTAAAGCTCTCCCCGGTTATAGATTTTAACACGCTGTACAGTAATAATAAGTACAAAATATTTTCGGTATTTGTCACGAACATCTCAACGGAGCATGGCGAGGTCTTTGACTACACGGGAACGAATTATTTCAACAGCCGTTCGGAGTTTTACGATTTCGTGCTGGAGTGCGGCGACCGCAGCTATTACGATATGGGAGTCGACGTGGAATACGGCGACGAGTTCCTCACTCTCTCAACCTGCGACCAGGACACGGGACTTGACTTGCGGCTTGTTGTAGTCGCGCGGAAGGTTCGCCCGAACGAGAATCCCGAGGTCGATGTTGAAAGGATAAGCGAAAAGAACAGCGTTAAATTTTTCGAGACGTATTATGAGATATTCGGACAGCTCTGGAACGGCAGAACGTGGGATACCTCGCTTGTCAATGGGCTTGACGAATATATCGCGAAGAACGGATTGGAAGATAAGCCGGAGGACTACGAAGAATCATGAAAAAACTATCTCTTGTGCAAATTATTGCGGCGCTCTGCATCTGCAACATATATCTTTTCACCTGTGGAGTAATGGGCGTTGCGGGCGTCGACAGTAGCGCTGTCGTAAAGCCCTCCGAGGATGAAAACGATCATAACGGTCACGGAACGCAGGACTTCCTGACACCAGACAACCTTATTACGCCGCCGTCTACGTCCTCCGCGGACGTTACTACGACGCTTAATACGCTCGGTTTCGGGCAGCCGACACTCGCACAGCGCCCCGTAAGTTCGATATTCACGCCGGGCAGTCTGACCGAAAAGCTCCCCGACCCGGATACTATCAACAGTTCAAGTTCAACGTCGTCCGAGGTTTTTGGCGGCGGCGAGGCAGAGATACCCGCGTCGACGATACCGCCCGAGGAGTATCCCCCCGGATACGTCGAGAGCGACAATTCCTTGTCTCAAAGCTCGTCAACGCCGCAGAGCACTCATAGTTCAAGCGACACGCACGAGCCTGTTGAGCCGTCGAGCAGCAGTGAAACCTCGGAGCCGCCGCAATCGAGCACTTCGACAAGTTCTGAACACGAAAGTTCCTCAAGTACGACAACCTCTTCGTCGACGAGCAGCACAAGCAGCTCGGGTTCGACAAGCACGAGCATTCCGACACAGCCGAACGAGGTCATTACCGATACCACCGCCGCAAACGAGATACTTCGCGTGAGCGTGAACGGCGAGGTCGTTTCGGGAACGGCGCTTGACATTATTTCGGGTATCGTCGCAAACGAGGTCGGCGGCGCGTTCGCTCCCGAAGCGATAAAGGCGCAAGCGGTCGCGGCATACTCCTACGTCAAGTATTTTAATCTCCGCAACAACACACCGAGCGCGTACATCAGCGACGCGAGCGATTCGATAAAGGTGCTGGTCGGCTCGGTTATCGGCGAGGCGGTCTACTATGACGACGAGATAATTCAGGCGACCTATTCCGCGTCCTCGGCGGGCTGCACAGCATCGAGCCAGAACGTCTGGGGAACGGGCGTGCCGTATCTGCAAAGTGTCAACTGCGATTTTGACGCGGAGTACGACCCCAACTACGGACGCACAAAAAAGTTCACGGCAAGCGAAATGAAATCGCGCATATACAACACCACGGGAATTTCGCTCAGCGGCGACCCTTCTGAGTGGTTCAAGGTCGAAAACCGAACCGAGGGCAAATATGTCGGCAAGATGAGCATTGGCGGTTTTCATACGTACATAGACAGCTACGGCGACACGATAACGATAACCGGACGTGTGTTCCGCGAAAGGATAATGAGCTTCGACATTCGCTCAAGCGCGTTTGACATAAGCTACGACGGCGGCAGCGAGGAGTTCACCGTAACCACCTACGGTTACGGTCACGGCGTCGGATTGAGCCAGAACGGCGCAAACGCGCTGGCGGCACACATGGGCTGGGATTACAGGCAAATTTTGGAATTTTATTACACAGGAACGACCGTGAAATAAAGAATAAGCGGAGCGTTTGACGCTCCGCTTTTGTCATTGCCGAATGTAAATGCCTTGTTCCTCGATATAGTCCTCTATGTCCTGCTTCATATCGGTGACCCATGTTTCGGAGCGCTCAGGCCTCTTTTCGATTTTTTCAGCCTCTATCTCGACCCACGCGGGACGAAATCCGCAGTTCACGGCGATATTCTGCGAGTAGATATTCGCTGCTGCCGTACCGTAAACAGGCATCCCGCCGCGTTTTATTATCTCATTCTTCATCAGCAGCGAAAGGTACGTTCCCACTCCCTTACCGCGGTATTGCGGGAATACGTCTATCCCTATCTGGAGAAAACCCGGCGCGTCCTCGGAACAGCCCGCCATGCCCATTATCTCATTGCCGTCGTATGCGCAGACGGCGAGCCTGTCGGGACGCTCCTCAAGGTAACGCTCGCAGAGCGCGTTCGGGAAACATCCGTCGTAGAACGGCGCAAGTTCCTCACGCGTTCCGAACCACTTCACGGGGAAATCGCCGCAAACGCTCACATTGAATTTCGGCAGACACATATGGTGCGAACGGCAGAGCCTGTAACCGTGCGTATTCAGCTCGCGCTCCAACACGGTGAGCTTTTCCTGTTCGAACAACCAATGTCCTGCCCTATCCGCCATAAACTCACGCAGAAACGGGTGCAGCGCTTCATCCGCAGAGATTACGGCGTTCACGCCCATTGTCACCATCTGGAAGAAATACTTCTCCTTGGAGTACATTCGCCGCCCCTCGTTCGACGCGGAGACCGTGAGAACGTTCTCCGCACGGTCAAAGTCGCTTGGGGAACAGTTTAGGTCTATTGCAAGCTGATGTTTCAGCCTGTCCCTGTAATCAATTTCCATTTTTTCCCTCTGTAATTTTCCGTATCAGTGACAAGTCGCCGCTGCACAGCGCGTCCAGATTTTCAAATACCCACTCGGGACTTTTGCCCCACCATTTAAGCTCCAGAAGATACGCTGTAAGCTCATCGTCAAAGCGCTTGCGGATAACGCGGCAGGGATTCCCCACAGCGATACAGTATGGTGGTATATTGCTTGCAACGACCGAATTTGCGCCGATAATTGCGCCGTCGCCGATATGCACTCCGGGCATTACCGTCACGTTCTGCCCTATCCACACATCGTTTCCGACGACGGTATCGCCCTTGAACGGCAAATCGGATATTTCGGGAGCTGACTTCTCCCAACCGCCGCCTATAATGTTGAACGGATAAGTCGTCACACTGCACATACGGTGGTTTGCGCCGTTCATCACGAACTCTATCCCGCGTGCGATAGCGCAGAATTTGCCGATTATCAGTCTGTCGCCGTTAAAGTCGTAGTGGTGTGTAACATGCTCCTCGAAACGCTCCGCGCCGTCAATATCATCATAATATGTATAGTCGCCAACTATGATGTTCGGGCGTGTTATCACGTTCTTGATGAAGCACAGGCTTTTTATTTTTTCGTTTGGGAAAATTGCGTCGGGATCGGGTCCGTACATTTCATCACTCCTTACTGGTCAATTGAAATCGCCGCGCAGAACAGCCGCAATAAGCCCCTCGCAGCCCTCTTTAACGTCAAGGTAGGTGCGCTCGAAATTGCTCGTGTACCACGGGTCGGCAACGTCCTCTCCTGTTCTCCCCGCGAAGTCGAGCAGCTTATGTATCTTATGCTCCTTATCGCCCCAGTAGCGCGTCATATTGCGGATATTCGCCGCGTCCATACCGATTATCAGGTCGTATTCGGCGTAGTCGCGAACGGTTATCTGCCGGGCTCGCTTCGCCGAGCAATCGATACCCAGCCGCCGCAGAATAACCGTCGTGCCGTAATGCACGGGGTTGCCGAGTTCCTCGGCCGAGGTCGCGGCAGAGGCGGTCACAACGTCCGTTATCCCGCGCTTGGCGCACATATTGCGCATTACGTATTCCGCCATGGGGCTGCGGCAAATGTTTCCGTGGCAAACGAACAAAATTTTCAGCATTCAGATTTCCTTTCAGCTTATCAGACTGCGGTAAACGAGAACCTGTAGGTCTTTTCCTCTCCGGGCTTGAGTATCTCGATACCGCGTTTTTCGGCAAACACGCCCGTGCAGTCTGAGAAGTCCGCCGAGCCGCAAAACGGCTCAACGCAGAGGAACGGCGCGTTCTTAGACTGCCATACCGCGAGTGAGGTGAAGTCGGGGTAATCGACCTGAACACCTTTGTTGTCTTTGCCGAGGAATTTCACCGAGCGTGATTTCACCTTGTCAAAGTACACAACGTCCTTGTAGAACATCTCGTGGTTAAGCGGGAGAACGCTACTGTCGTTAAGCACGGGAACGCGGTTGTCGTCCTCGAAAAGATGAACGTCAAGGTTGTAAATCGGCGCGTACAAGGTCTCTTTCATCGGAAACTCGAGCCGATAATCGGACAGCTCACCGTTAAACGCGAACGCGGGGTGACCGCCTATGCAGTACGGCATATCGTCCTTGTCGTTGTTGTGGACAACGTGAGTTACCGTGAGCCTACTGTCCTCAAGCGTGTACCGTATCGTGAAGCGGAAATCGAACGGATAGAACTGCTTGGTGTAGTCGCTCTGCTCCAGCGAGAACACCACCGAGTTTTCGGTCGTTTGCTCGGGTGTAAGCTCCAGATCGCGCGTGAAGCCGTGCTTGGGTAGACTGTACTCCCTGCCGAGTATCAGCGTTTTGTTGTCCCTCAGCGTGCCTATCATCGGGAACATTACGGGCGCGGTGTTCGGCCAGTATGCGGGGTCGCCGCTCCACATAAATTCTCTGCCGTCTATGACGAGCGACTTCAGCTCCGCGCCGTGCTGCGCTATCCTTGCGGAGCTGCCGCCGCACTTAATTGTTACTTCCATTGATGTGTCCTCCTTATATTGTCAAATTTTTTATGTCTTGCAGAACTCCGCGTAAGCATTGCAGACCTTCGCGGAAGGTCCCGCCATTACGATCTTGCCGTGATCGAGCCAGATAGCGTTGCGGCAGACCTTTTGCACCGCGCCCGCGGAGTGCGAAACGAACAGTATCGTCGTGCCGCCCTCGCGCATTTTCGCCATACGCGCCTCGCTCTTTTTGTGGAACTTCGCGTCGCCAACGGAGAGCACCTCGTCCGCAATCAGAATATCGGTGTGCACAAGAGTCGCGATAGCGAACGCAAGGCGCGACGACATACCGGAAGAGTAGTTTTTCAGCGGAACGTCCACGAAATCCTCCAGCTCCGCGAAGTCGATTATCTCGTCGAAGCGCTTCCTCATGTACTCCTTTGTGTAGCCGCGCAGCGCTCCCACAAGAAAGATATTCTCGCGCGCGGAAAGCGAACTGTCAAAACCCGAGCCCATAGCGAACAGCGGCGCTATCGAGCCGTCGGTGTAGATTTTTCCCTTGGTGGGCTTCATAATACCTGCCACGAGCTTCAGAAGCGTCGTTTTGCCCGAGCCGTTCACGCCGATAAGTCCCAGACTGTCGCCCTTTTCCACCTCGAACGAGATGTCCTGCAACGCCCAGAACTCGTCAAAAAATAGCTTGCCCTTTACCAGATTAATGAAATACTCTTTAAGACGTTCCTCGCGCTCGCGGCTGAGGTTGAACATCATAGAAACATCCTCGGCTTTTATCGCAATATTGTTGTCACTCATTTTCACAGCTCCTTTATACGTACAGGAAGAATTTGTTTTCGTTCGCCTTGAACACCGAAATGCCCAGCAACAGCATTAAAATGGCGTAACACGACGCTATAATCAGCGATTTCTCAGACGGCATAACCCCCTCGTAACAGATCGCCCTCATAATGCCGATGTAGTGTATCGCGGGGTTAAGGTCAAGGAGAAAACGATAGGTGCTCGGAACGATCGTTATCGGATAGAATATCGCCGAAAGCCACATCCAAAGCGTAGTAAAAATACCATAGAGGTGGTGCAGATCACGGAAAAACGTTCCATAGGTCGCCAGCACAAGCGACAGTCCGAACGTGAAAATAAACACGATAACCAACAGTGTCGGCAGCATAAGCAAATTCAGCGTGAACTTCGCGTGAGTGAAGAGCATTACCAAAACTAGCGCTGACAGCGAGAACAGCAAATCGACAAAGCCCTCGACCACTCTCGAAAGCACAAAAATATATTTCGGAATATAAATTGAACGGATATAGCCCGCATTGGCAAGAATAACGCTCAGCGACTGCCGCGAGCTGCCGCTCATAAAACTGAATATCAGCTGTCCGCAAAGCAGATAAATTGGGTAATTTTCGATGTTTCTCTTGAACAGAGTTGAAAATACCAACGTCATAACTATCATGGAGAGTAGCGGGCTCAGCACAGTCCAGAGCACTCCTAGCGCTGATTTGTAATATTTCCGCTTAATATCGCGCTTAACGACCTCCTTTAAGAAGGTGAGATATTTCATCTGTTCCTCGAATTTTGTCATTGTTGCCACGCCGATCGTTCCTTTCTATATACGGTTGTTGATTTTTTCCTCTTTCGTTCCCACGCCGATGTTGAAGCTGCATTCGCCCAGCACCGTCTTAAAATATTTCCCGCCTGCCCTTATCGCTGCACCAAACGGCGCGTAAGCGTCGCTGCCGCTTATATCAAACATATACGGATAATCGGCGAAACGCGCAGTGTAATCGGCAATAAAGTCCAGCGCACCCGCATGTATCTGCCTTACGACAACGGTGTTCCCGAACTCGGGTTCTGCGAAAACGGGAGTTCCGTCTTCGTTGAAACCTTTCAGCGACGGGGTCTCCGAGCCGAGCAGCATTTCAAAATAAATATTGTGTCCGCGAGCTGCGTCGTGAGTGTTATAGATATCGCGATTGTGACTCTGCGAGTAGCAGTAGGAGTACATTTTCCCACTTTGCAGCATAGCCTCGGAGCAGTCGGGCTGCTCGGCGGAACTGTCGTTCGCGCAGCCGATAACGCCTATCACCTCACACCCGAAGCCCCACTTTTCAGCAAGCTGAGAAACAGCCGCGCCGCCGCTCCCCGCCCAGCCGATATCGACCGCCAGAACTCGCCCGCAGCCGTCCAGCGTTTCGCCGAAATACCGCTGTGCCCCGTCGCTCTGCGGCTTGTACAATTCGCGGATCTTCTCCTTGTTCGCGATTATGAATCGCGCGAGTTTCGTGTATTTTTTTTCGGTAATCTTCTCGGACTTATCCGGATAGTCGAGCGCCGAAAGCTCCATTTGCCGCAGAATCTCCTCCGCCGTCAAACCGTCACCGCATTTATGATAAACGAAACGGCGGATAAAGTCAGCGGTGTTCTCCTCAAAGCAGAGTTTTGTCGCCGCAAGTCTCGACCAAAGGAAGTACTCAGTCGGACATTCGGGATAAAGCATGTTGTAGACGCGCTTGAGCAGATCGCCGTCGCGCGCGAGAAACAGCACTTTGTCAACTCCGCGTCGCTCGGTAATCCCGTGGATAAAGCGGCAGAACCCCAACGCGAAAATTCCACTGTACGCATAGCCGTACTCGTATAGCATGGAGTACTTCTCCGCGCCCGAGTGAAACCGCGCATTCACCAGACCGCAGTACGCCGAACCGACCATACGGCTCATTTCGGCGGGACGGTACGCGCTCCCGACACTGTTCGGGTTTGGACAAAGGAACGGTGTCAAGCCGTGCTTTCTACTCATTTCAATGTCGCTGTGAGAATTATCGCCGACATGCGCAATCTTCGCACATTGGAGGTGGTTCTTAACGGTCTCGTACAGTCCGCCGCCGTATTTTGACGCGCCGCGCTCGTTCGACACAAACACACGCTCAAAGCCCGTAAAGCCGTTTTTCCGCAGCAGCTTTTCCAGAAATTCCCCGTCAAGATACATATCCGAAGTAACGACAACGCGCGTTCTCCGCGTCGCCAGAATATCCCAGACGCGCTTCATATACGGGTTCGCGAAACACAGCGAAAATTCCGCCGCAAGCTCCTTTTCTTTTGCCACCGCGAACGAGCTGCCCGCATACCTCTCCATATATTGGTAAATATCATCAAGTGTGATCTCATGCGTTCCGTTCTCCTCAAAGCGCTTGTCACGGGCTTTCCGCTCGCAGAACTGCCGCAGCTCCGCGAAATTCAGCAGTCCCGTTTCCGCGCCGACGATATGGAAAAGGTCGACGGGACGCGCAAACGGTCGGTAGATGAGCGTGTCGAAAATATCAAAGGAAACAGCATCAAATTCCGTGAGCTTCGCGGCAAAGTCCTCGGGTGTCTCCCGAACACTTAGCGCGCTCTCCGCGCCCTTGCAGTACGGCTTGGCGTTCGACCGTCCGAACCGCGAAAGCTCACGGTCACGCAGAACATAATAGCTGAAATTGAGCCTAAAAAGATACATCGCGCGCGCCACTGTCGATTTTCCCTGCTCCTTGTAACGCACATATCGGCGGCGTATCGGCGGTTGCCTGCCGACCAGAATGTCGTAAACCCTTTTCTTAAAGCTCATTTTCGTCTCCCAAAAACCTTGTCTTTGATCTTCGCGAGCAGCCGCGGCGGTATCAGCCCGACTGCAAGCGGTTTAGCGAGGTAAATTATTCCGTGCGGATACAGTTTTAACTCGCGAAAGCCACGCGCCTTGACCTTAACCTCGCGCACCTTGTCCGAATAGCGCCGCCGCGCAATCGCAGCGCGATTCTCGTTAAACGCGTACAGGCGCTCGGGAAGGTTTATGCCGCGTGCGCCGTTAGCGAACATCGTCATAAACAGCGCGTACTCCTCGCATCGCGCCGTATCACGGCTTACGGGGTACAGCCCCGCCGCCTCAACAGCCGACTTTTTCATCGCGCACGCGCCGTGCATAAACGGCACGGCAAACAGGAAATCGTGTTTTCGTACTTCAGCGGGATAGTCTCTGTGACCCCACTCGCCGCTTTCGTCAAATAAAACAATATTTGTAGAAACAATATCCGCGTTCGTTCGCTCGTAAGCGGACTTTAACGCGGCAAATCGTCCCGGCAGTGAATAATCGTCCGCGTCCTGACGTATCAGGAGTTCGCCGCGCGCCGCTTCAATGCAGCGGTTGAGCGAGTACGCGCACCCGCCGTTTTTTTCGTTGCGCAGATAAATTATCCGCTCATCTTTGCACTCGTTGATTATTTCGTGAACGTAAGGTTTTGAACAGTCGTCGCATATCACCAGCTCGAAATCGCTCATGCTCTGGCTCAAAACCGACCTCAAAGCGCGTTTCAGCTCCGACGGCACGGGATCGTAAACCGGCATTATCACCGAAATTCCGCTCAAAGACTGTCCTCCTCACCGGCGTTTAATAAACCACAATATCTCCCAAAGCCACAGGTTCATGCGGCAGAACGCTCCCCTACCCGACAAAACCGCCGCGCCATAGCTCCAGTAGAGCGGCACAGCAAGTTTCCCCTTTCGGAAAAATTTCTCGTAAAGCCGAGGCAGCAAATACAGCCGCGAGGAGTTATCGACCCGCGCCGCAAGTGGAAACGCATACAATTCTGCGGGATCGTCCGAGAACTGCAGCGCGCCATACTCCGCGGCGATCTCGACGGTCGGCTTATACATCAGACGCGCCAGCAGCGGAAACGCGAACTCCTGTCGCTGCTTCATATCGGGAATTTCTTTGGGAAGTATGTACGAGCACGCAAATTCGTACAGCACGCGCTCCTGTATTTCCAGCAGACGGCTGTCTTTGTTCAGATTATCCTTTTCCTTGAATACGGGAATATAACCATCGTCACGTTTCTCGTATGAGATCGTCATTCCGTGCGGCGCGGAGCAAAGCGTCTCGAACAGATTATTGTTGAACTTCGCAACTAATTTCGGCGATGTATTCTTATCGAAAAGGTAGGCGTTGAACTCCCCGTCCTCCAAGATCGGCTGCGCGTATAGTCCGAAATAATAGCCGAATTGAGGTTTTCCCGTCAGAACGCGGAACATTCGCTGCATAGAGCCCGTCCAGCCGCTGTCAACCAGCGCGTACTTCTCGCCGTCAAGCAAGCCCTCTTGTTCCAGATAGCCGAGCGTGTTCGCTCTATTTGTCTCGGAGAGCGACTTTATGTAACCGTTGTAACAGGCGCTTCGACGCAGTTTGTCGCAAAATTCGGCAGCCGCAGACTTACCAAGCTCGATATTCTCGTCGTCGACAAACCCGATATCCGTGTAAACAGCAGCACGTTCATCATCGGAGAGCCGCAGCCGCCCGAGTATCGTCCTCGGTGTCAAAGCGAAACCGCCCTCCAGCAGATAGCGGTACGCCTCCTCGCCCAAGTCCGCCAATGCCGCACTGCGCAGCGACATCCGCGAGCAGTAAAGGTAGCGCAGTTCGATATTCAGCCCGTTGCACTCTGCGATATGCTTTGCAGCGTTGTACATTATCCACCCGTCGCGAGCCAGAAAGTACAGCCGCTTAATACCCGCCGCAAGCGCGCTTCGGAGCGTCCACCCAACAAAGCCGCACATCACGGGTGCGAATATCTCGTTTGTCACCGAAACGGCGACATGATCTTTTACAATTGTTGACATATTCTTCCTTAACAAAAACAGTGCAATGCTTTATGCACTGCACTGTTGTAAGCAAATTATTTGCTTGTGAAAGCAGTTGGCTTTCGTGAGGGATTAGCCTCTCTTCTTCTTGGATACGATAGCGGTTACACCAACAAATGCAACAGCAAGACCTGCAGGAGCAACAGCAAGAGCAATACCGGTGCTGGGGTTGGAACCACCATTTACAGTTGCAGACTGACCTTCGAGCTTCTCAACAACCTTCTCATCAACGGTTGCCATGTAGTAATCAGAGAAGTGACTAGTCTCAAAAGAGCATACATTGCCATTTACAGTAAGCTTGAAGAACTCAACCTTGTCACCATTTACATAAGCAACAACATTAGACTTACCGTCATAAGCAACAGTAACCTTTACCTTGCCGTTAGGCTGTACAGTAGCGCCGTTGGAAGTAAGGGAAATCTCGAGCTTAGTGTTTACAGTAGCCTTAGCTTCGTTACCACTTGCGGATGCGATAGACTTGATAGCGTCCTCAACCTTCTTAGTGGTAGTGGGAGCAGACTCAACCCACTGAACATTAGCCTCAAGCTTAACGTCAGCGCCAGCCTCAAATGCACCTGCAGGAGCCTCAAGAACGAGGTTATTTTCGGTCTTGATCTCAGTGGGCTTGTCAGCCTCAACCTTTACCTGAGCCTCAACCTTACCATTGGTACCGCCGGGAGCTGCAGCGAAAGCGCTCGTCGCAAGAGACATAGTTGCTACAAAAGCCACAGCAGCGGCAAAAATCTTCTTTTTCATTATTCATTTCCTCCATGTGTTTTTTATAAATAAAGGCGTTATCGCCATTATTTACCGCTTAAAAAAACCGTCTATATTCGGTATGTCCATTCGGTTCTGTGTCTGATACGGCAATACACCGTGAACTCCCGCTTCGGGAATAATCAGACCGACCATGTTGTACGCAAGGGCAAGCACCACTATCGCCGCTGTCACTGAAAACATCATAACAGCCGTTTTATTGGTGATGCGCGTTGCAAGCGCTCTCGAACCCTCTGCGTCGCTGCCCATTTCTCTAAGGTATTTTTCCTTAAGGTTCTCCCGTAACTGATGTTTAAACGCCTTGAGACCCTCGGGAACCGCCAGTATTACAAACAGCATCGTATAATATGAAAATCTCTCAAAAAGAGAATGTTTTGTCATTACAACCTGCCAGAAACCCATCATCAGCGTCATGTGAATTAGCACACTCAGCGAACGCGGCATTTCCTTGACGTAGAATGACAGCGCCACCATTGCCGCGCACAGCAGCAACGGAAACAGCGCATAGTAGAAGTAAACTCCGCTTTCAATAAATACCGAACCCGCGTATTCTGTGTGGAACTTGGAGAGCACGATATTAAGTATACCGTCGGACAGAATGTAATAAAACAGCAGTCCGAACGGATAAAGCATCATCGTCGACGGCGATATTTTCAGCAGCGCCACTATAAACACTGGTATCATATAGAGTACAGTCAAGTGAAACGTTGCCGCAATCACCACAATGAGAAGAAATCTCCAGAACTTCTTATCACGGAGATATCCGTAAGCGAAACATAAAATCGACATTGCGATCGACTGCCTGATGTAGTTCATATCAAGATAGAACAGATACAAATTCAAGTACAGGAACACCGACATAAAGGGTCCCGACGAGTACCGCCATATCAGATAGAACGGACCAATAAGTGACAGCACCGAAGTCACCATAATAAAAGTCGATGACCATGCGGTAAACATACCTATAATCTTGTTGAGCAGGATAAATCCTATTTCCCAATCCTCATGCGTCATGTTCTCAAAGCCTGTTCTCGCCATATCGAAGAAACCCGATGCGTACATTCCGTAATCCGAGCCTATCCCGTAGCGGAAACCCGCTATAGCGACGCATTGAGCAAAGCAAAGCACAATAAAAATCGTCTTTTTGAGCAATGTTTTTTTGCCGGTGCAGAAAACAATTGCCCATACACAAACAGCAAAAATGTTTACCAAGTATACAAGCATCTGTTTTTACCACCCGACGCAAAAATTAAGTTTGCATTGAAACAGCCTTTAACCTTTTCAACATTTACATTATATCATACTTAATTTCATTTATCAAGTGTTTTTTTTCATTTCACATCAATTTTGTAGAATTATATTACATTTTTACAACTCTCCACAAAGTATTTTGTACATTATAACGTGAAACTTTTGTCAAATTCGCCTAAACGGAAAAAATTTGCGATAAAATTTGTTAAAACCGTAAAATTTTCTGCCATATTTATAATTTCAAACCCTCTTGACTAATCCGCAGCGGTGTGGTAAAATAGTTGTGTAGCATTTTGAGGTTCTACATATTATAATAGCCGCAAGAGCCGAACGTTCTTTTCGAGGGCGTTTTCAAGAAAATATTGCTCGGGGAGCGCGTTTTTTCCGTTCCCGGGGAGTGCACTCTCCATGAGCTGCGCAAGATAGCGGTCATTGTTGTACGGATACACGCTGTCGGCGACAAGGTCGCGGTTGCCCTTTACGTCGCTCACGATAACATTTTCCCCGCAGTACAGCGCTTCCATGACATTGAACGGCAAGCCCTCAAAGCGGCTCGCAGATATAAGACAACCGCAGGCTCTGTAAAGTGCGTTCATCTCTGTGCAGTGCCCAAGGAACGCCGTTTTTTCTGCAATACCTAGTTCCGCGGCGAGTGCTCTGCACTCCTCGAGAAGCTCCCCGCTGCCCGCGAATATCAGACGGCAGTCGGTGCGCTTCAGGGACGCGAACGCCCTTATTATTGCGGCTTGGTTCTTCCGCTGCGAAAATTCACCGACGCACAGGAACAAAAGTCCGCCGCTCGGCTGTCCCAGTTCCTCTTTTTTCCGCTGAATTTCCTCCTCAGGGAGTGGCGGCAGCTTGTCCGCATCGAGCCCCATTCCGTCGAGGAACACAATCTCCCTGCCCAGTTTGTGCGTGTGAGCGATCTCCAGATCGTCGGCGTTCATTACCGCGAGGAGGTCTGTGCGCCGCCTAACCAACTTTTCAAACGCAAGATACACACGGCTGCGCGCGCTGCCGTCGTCGTTGAAGAGGTAGCCGTGGCAGATATGCCGGCACTCGACGGCTTTAACCCTCGAAAGTATCGCCGCCGCCCTCCCGACAAATCCCGCAAGCGTGGAATTGGTATAAACTGCGTCGTAGTGCTCTTTTCGGATAAGTTTTGCGAGTTTGACGATAACGCCGAAATTTACCGGAGAGCTCAGTTTCTTCTTGAAGCCGAGCTGCGTATGAACGGTTTCGCCAAACTTAAATTCGCCGTTGGATGCGGTGTGAACTTCGACTCCGTTGTCAAGCAGCTTTTTAATATAAGGAAGATGAAAGTTTCTGAAATGTGAGCTTTCCGAAGCGACCATTAAAACTTTTTTCATAAATAACCACCTAAAGGAATTTTGTTATGTGTAAAATCAACAAAAAGAGATTGATCGGCACTCTTTTCGCCGTTCTTACGGGTATTTCGATAGCGCTGACAGCGTTCGCGTCGCCGAGCGACGAGACGGGCGAGACCTCAGAGCCGCCCTCCTACGAGACCTCGGATTCCGAAACGTCCGATACCTTTGAACCGCCCGTGACCTCCGATACTTCCGAGCCGCCCATTACGTCCGATACTTCCGACACCTCCGACACCTCCGAGCCGCCCGTAACTTCGGAACCGCCTTCTACTTCAGATACCTCCGAACCCGATCCGCCGCCCCCTCCTCCCGATCCCGTTATTGTGCTGAACTTCTACGAGAGATCGCTGTTGATCGGCGAGGGCGCTCAGCTTGTCGCGACTATTGAAAACAATATATGGGAAAACCCCATTATCCAGTTCACCAGCTTCAATACCGACGTTGCGCACGTTGACAATCTCGGAAACATTATTGCCGTCGGAGAGGGGCAGGCTTACATTACCGCGTATTACGGCGGTATTCAGGCTGACGCGCTCATTACTGTTTCCAAGCCGCCCGAGATCCCCGAGTTTATCGTGCTGAAGCAGAACAAGTTCGAGCTGAAGATAGGCGCGACCGCGCAGATAGAGGCGCAGCTGCTCCCCGAAAACGTGTCCGAAGGTTACACGATAACCTACGAATCGAACAACCCCGAGATTGCGGCGGTCAACGAAAACGGACTCATCACCGCGCTGAAAACGGGCGAGACGACAATAACAGTGCGCGGCGCGGACTTGTCGGAAACCGTTTCGGTGACTGTCACGAGCGACGTTGCCTACGATACCGCAAAGCTGGACGGTTACGTTTACAACAGTGATGGCAACCCAGTCGTGGGCGCGCAGCTTGTTATCGACACGCTCAAAGCCGTTACGGACACGCGCGGCTACTTCTCATTTGAGAGCGTCGAGCAGCGCGAGTTTACCGTGACTGTTGCGGGCGATAAAAAGGCGATCTGCAAACTCACTCCGCAGGGCGACACGACCGTTTATCTGCTGTACAAGAAGAACAGTCCATTGACGCGGCTCGGCTCATACGAGGAGCTTGTCGGACATCTTGCGGTAAACAAAGTGACGTTCACGACAGGCGCAAACGTTATCATGACGGCGGGCGAGACCTTTGAGCTTGCGTATCAGCACGCGCCAAAGGACGCTCCCGTGACCGAAATTCAATACACGACGTCAAACGGGATAACCGCTGAGGTCGGACAGATCGACGGCGTTATCACCGCAAAGGCCCCGGGCGAGACCGACATAACCATTTCGCTGAACGGCGGGCAAGCGGAGGCGGTCTGCCATGTAGTAGTCAACCCCAAGGAAAGCACGGAGCACAGTGTGCTTATCGTGATCATCGAGACTGTAGTGATCGTAATCGCGGTGTTTGTATTTATAATGATCTACCGCAGCTACAAAAGGAAACTAACACGCACTCTCGACGAGTATGAGGATGAGGATTCAAACGGCGAAGACGAGTAATTAAACGTGAAATTAAAGGCGCAGGCTTTGGCACTTCGATACAGATGTATCGTGCCGGGCGAGCGCCTTTTTTATGTGTGAACCGCTACTGTCCGCGCTTCGCCTTTCTGACGATAGCACCGAACGTCGCGAAACATATCTTTATATCCCACAACAGATTTCGGTGCAGAACATAATGTATCTCCATTCTTTGGCGTTTGCGGTTGGTGTATGTGGTATCGCCCGAACAGTATGCCTGCCAGTAGCCTGTAAGCCCGGGACGTATCGACAACAGCAGCGCCTTGTCCTTGCCGTAAAGCGCCGTCTCGCTCTCTTGAATAGGTCGCGGTCCAACAATGCTGAGCTCCCCCTTGAGAATATTTACCAACTGCGGAAGCTCGTCCAGACCCGTCCGACGCAGGAATTTTCCGACCTTGGTAACACGCGGGTCGTCCTCGACCTTATACTCGCTGTAATATTGCGCGAGCTGCCCCTTGTTGAGCCAGCGCTTAACGTCCTCTGCGTTGTCTATCATCGTGCGGAATTTGTATATGTAGATAGGCTTACCGCCCATTCCCAGCCGCCGCTGCTTAAAGAACACCCGCTTTCCCGAACGTTCGAAAACTATCAGCAGCGAAATTATCAAAAACACGGGACTTAACACTATTAATCCCGCAAGCGAGCCGACAACGTCGCAGAAACGCTTTACCGTATCATACGTCTTTTTGCCGCGCGCTATCTTGAGCGCCCTCTTCTTTGCGGCTATGGCAGCTCTGTGCTGTTCCGCGGCAGCCCTGCGGCGCTCCGCTGCGACACTCGTATCGGCGACACCGATACTAGGCGGCACGGCATCGGCGGTCTCACGAACGCGTTCCCTTACCGCTATGGAAGATCCTTTCGCGTCAATGCCGGGCGTGTTATTTTCAGACAAAACAATGCTCCTCACCATACTTGTTTTCGGGCAAGCCGACAAACGTCCGCCCATATATTCACCCCTAAATATAATATCTCTAGTTTATATTATAATATAATTTATACGATTTGTAAAGGGTATTTTGGAGAATTTCGGCGCTTTACGGAAGAAATTATTGGTGAATTTGCAGACAAAATCATGTCAGCGTCGTGAGCAGGTTCATACACGAGGCTTTTCTGTCGAGCGAAGTGTGAACGTATATCTGCATGGTAGTCAACCTCTCAAAAGGACACACATCATTAAAATCTTCCTGAACCACTCAATCAAGCGGTTTTCTTGCTCTCATCGCCCTTATCCACTTCCAAGAATTTCTTGTGTGGCAGCGGCTTTTCGAGCAGCTTATAATAAATGTGTATCTCGCGCGGTCTGTCTTTGGCGTATTCGTCAACGGTTATGTACTCAATCAGCTTCCCTTGTAAGCTCCTGCACTTCGGTGTACTTCTTCAAGCGGCGGATAAATTCTTCTACGTCGCTTTCGTCTTGTTTAACTGCGTTAAGCCTTGCTTCAAGCTGTTCAACCTCTTCAGAAAGTGTTTTTTGCTCTGCTCGATACTTCTCTAAAAGGCTAACGCACACATCTTCGGGAATTTTCCCGAGAACCTTGTCCTCATAAATCGAGGGAATAAGTTTTTTCAACTCGGCAAGTCGATATTTTCCATTGCGCAGTTGCTTCTGTTTCTATGCTGTTTGGCGCAAGTTAATTTGCTCTTTCTTAGAGAGAAATTGTTGCCGAGCAACATCTTCATTCTCCAAAACAAGCGTTGCCATTGAGCGAATATCAGCAAGCACAAGCGCGTTAATATCTTTCATTTTGATATAATGGCTAGTGCCAATAGAATTTTCCGAAACGGCTGTACGCGCCGCATTGATAATTGTGCCTAATGTACTTCCTGGGTAACTTTTTGCTGCCATTCGTTGTGTTGTTGGTTCCGAGCCGCATTTTTTCGCCGCAGTCCACGCAAAACATTAAACCGCTCAACGGCATTGTCTCTCCTTTCTTGGTTTTCTTTCCTTGACTGACCGATTTCTCAATCTCGCGGATTTTATCCCAAGTTTCCTGCGAAACAAGCGGCTCATGCGTATTTTTAACTACAACCATTTCGTCCTCGGCGCGTTTAATGGTTTTATGGTTCTTGTACGAAACGGTAGTCGTTCTCATTTGAACGAGATGACCGAGGTATGTAGGATTTTCGACAATTGTTGTAATTTGCTCTGCGCACCACAGATGTCCGGTTCTTCTGGGATTCGGTTTGCCGAGCCTTGCGTAGTAATAATCAGACGGAGTCGGGATTTTTTCTTCATTGAGCTTATCCGCGATGTGACGAGGACTTATGCCCTGTGAGCGCATTTCAAAAATTCTGCGCACTACACTTGCCGCGGGTTCGTCCACTATGGGTAAGTGTTTCTCATCATCTCCTTTGATATACCCGTAAGGCGCGGCTGTTGCGCAATACTTTCCGGCTTTACAGTTTGCTTCAATTACCGCTTTTATTTTCTTGGACGTTGAAGCGGCATGCCACTCATTGAATAGGTTCACTATCGGCATCATATCCATTGCCGTGGTATCTTTATTAGCGGTGTCAACATTGTCACTGAGCGCGATAAATCTTATATTGTAGGTCGGAAAGATGTAATCAATGTATTGCCCGACCTGAATATAATTGCGCCCGAAACGGCTTAAATCCTTGACGATGATCAAGTTAATCTTGCCTGTTTTCGCATCCTCCAACAAACGGATCACTCTGGGGCGGTTAAAATCGGTTCCGGAATACCCGTAATCGACATAAATATTGCAAAGATTCCAACCCTGCTCCGCAACGTATTTTGTAAGGATTAACTTTTGATTTTCAATTGACAAGGATTCGCCCACGCGCATATCTTCCTGTGACAAGCGAACGTAGATCCCCACATTATAAATTGTCTGCTTTGACATAATTCTACTCCTTTCAAATTCAAAGCAGCCATATTTGACAATTTTATTATACCACGAATTGCCGAATATGTCAATGCTTTAAAGCGCGAATTTATACTTTTTTATGCGGCATTTTTTGTTGTGTTCTGAGATTCATTCAACGCACGGTTGAAAGCGATTTCCGAAATAACCTTGTCAATGTCTTTGCTTCCGATAAAGTTACTATGTACGATAAATTTCTTGCCACCGATATCGTACTCATATGTACGAACGGGACAGTCTTTGTACTTCGCATTAAGCTCGAACATTGTAGGTTTTACTGTTGTTGCTACGGCGGTCGCTGTTGATACATTTCTAATCATTGTTCTCCTTTCCATCGGTTACTCAACCGACATTAGCTTGGGTAGGTTGGATAAAAACAGAGCGAATGTGTATCCTATATTCTCGATTTCATTTTGCAAAACACGAATATCGTCCGCATAAATATTGTTGGTTTCGTTTGCTTTTCGCGCGATCTGATTGATGTTTGCGCCGATAATTCGCAAGGCTTTCATCGCATCGGCTACCTCACGCATATCAAAGTGGAATATCTTACCCTCTAACGACATTCTTTTGATAAATGTTCCGGTTTTCAGCATAACCGAGGCGGCACGTTCCTCAATCGACTTCCATTCATCAAGAGAATAAATCACCTCTTTACGTTTTACTTGCTTGTACTTTCTCATAAAAACACCATCCTTTAATTTAAAAAAATTTAGGCAAGGCCTACCAGTTCGGGGGAATTTGTTTTAGGGCAGCGGGTTTCCTAAAACATTTCGAGGGTGCAATCGAGAAACGGAAGAAAATCCCAAAGTATATGAGACTTTCTATGGCTTGCTATGCAATCCCAAAACGCAAGAATACGTATTCCGTATTTTCTGGTGTTTCGCCCGTATGGGCTGCCCCCTCCGAAATTTTTCTGCGGCGGCGAACAGCAGAACGTGTTGACCCCCTCTGTTTATAGGACAAAAATGCGACGATTCGTCAGCCTGTTTCTTGTAATTCTATATATCCTACAAACAATTTTGTGCAGAATGCCCATACCTCTACCCAAACGTTAAAATTTTCAAAAGGTATTAAAACCCCTCTCACTTATAAGGAAAAAAATTGGCGATTTATTAGGGGGCTGGACTCATTTTTTTAATATTCTGCTTTTGTACAAAAAGTGCTTGACATATATGTGCATTGTTACAAATGAAAACAGTTCTTACACCCCTACTGATTTTCAAGAAGTGCTCCGTAAATAAAAATCCGCGCCGGTCAAGTTATACCTTAACAGGCGCGGAGAAATTTTATTGAGGGGTATGCCATTACGTAGTAAAACTTTAAGCCCGGTTTAGTGCAGAGTAATCTTTTTAGTCACAGCTCTGCTTTGAAAAAATCATAGAGACATATAATTTCTGATAAAAGCGCAGAACAGGAGTTAGTTAGAGGCAACAGATTCCCCCACACTAACGCTCCGAAAAAAACAAGGGATAACGATAGGTAAGGCTTTGATGTTATCTCCGCCTTTTCCCCCGTTCCACACCGTGCATGCGACTTTCACCAAACACGGCGTTCCATCAATATTACAATTTTATCAGATTAGTATCACTTTCAAAACAAAATTGCTTTGTCATATGCAACTCCCCCCTCGCGGGTTTGTTTTTCTCGGATAAAATCCTAATCATACTCAAAGCTATGAATTTTAATACCTATGATTACTTTTGCAATATTGACTTGTGGCTGTTCCTCCGTTTTCCATTACAGAAAACATCATCGGTAGTGCCACTACTTTACCCACAATCAAAACGGCTTATTATTCTTCGTCCGTACCGCTAATGCGTATTGTAGGTTGCCACGTTCCGATAATCCTATCTTTACATATGCACTTAGGTGTCTGCTCTGAGCCTGACAGCTTGGCAATGCCTGTAACATTGCAAGGTATTTCATACTTACTAATTTTACTTTACCTAACTGTCGCCGCATTAGCGGTCTGCACATTTCTATGCAGCGGATGTATAGACCCGTACATTCACAGCTTTGTCAGACGTTTCCGTCATTCTCACCATATGCACTTTATAGACCCCCGACCTATAGGATACACCGTTCCCCTCTGAACAGCTTTCGTTTTTGCTTTTACAAATTACGGTATCTCTCAGCCGACTTCACCGAGCTCTTGACAAAATCAGTTACCCAAAATCGCCAATCGGAGTATCAGAGGAAGCGTTTTAAGGCGTTCCCCTCTCATTCCACTTCTTGGATTATCAGTTCTCCTAATCAGATAACTTTCACGTTCTCTTTTAGTGCCTAATCTTTTCAATTAGGAACGTGTCGCACAGTAAGCATTCCTTGCTTTAAGTGCAAACCGAAAGTTAGTTTTGTATAACTATATTTCCCTTATAAGCCAGGGGCAAAAATCCAGAGGGTGCTGAACAAACTCAACGCAATGTCGCCAAATCCCATTGTAAAGCCGTTTGCTGTCAGTCGATAATTCCGACGAATTTGTAGTAAACATCGAGCTTCTGAATATACTCGCCGTCGATTTCCTCAGGCTCGTGTACCTCGATACGCTCTATCAATGTGTTCAAGAGTGCTTGCGTGAGTTCGTCAACATCGGCGTAACGCTTTATCAGCTCCACGAAATTTACGGCATTCTCGCCGTTTTCACGGTTGGACTTTATCGCGTTTTCGTACTCTGAAACTGCGCTTTCCAACTCGCTCTGTTCCTTTTCGTAGGCAGTAACAAGCGTGTTGTAATTGCGGTCGGAAATTTCTCCCTTTGCGTGTTCCTCGTAGGTTTTCACGAACATTGCGTCGAGTTCTAAAAGCCGTTTCCGCGCTTTTTTAATTTCGCGTTCCGCTTGCCGAACATTGTCCTTTTCGGCTTTGCCGAGCCTTGTCGCGATTGACGAAATCATCTTCTCGTCGTTTTTGATAGCCTGTTACGCAAGCCTGTTTATGTCCGCTAAAACCGCATTGTAAAGGTCAATCGCGGATATTCGGTGCTTACTGCAATTCCGCGCGTTCTCGCGGTGAAGACGGCAATAATAATCATAATTCTCACGCGCGTCAGGCTTTTGCGTTCGCCACGAACGGTATGGAATAAGCGCATAGCCGCAGTCCGCACACTTTACCAAGCCTCCGAAAATATTGTCGTATTTGAGTTTATCGCCTTTGTTGCATTTCTTGCGGCTCGTTATCATTCGCTGAATTAACTCCCAGCGTTCGGGGTCTATGATTGGCTCGTGCATACCCTCGACGATAAACGTTTCCGCAGTCGCAACTCCCTTGCGCTTTTTGCTTTTGAGAGAAATCGTTGGCTTTTTCTGCCCGACAACTGCGCCTTTATATGTCGCGTTTCGGAGAATAAACCGCACCATTGCGACCGACCATAGGGACTCCTTTCCGTCGTTCGCGTACTTTTCAAAATTCGCGTGAGTTTCGGCAGCGACCGCGCCCGGACGAAGTATTTTCTCGGCGGATAATTTTTTCGCGATTTGCTCAATTCCCATACCGTTCTCCGCCATATCGTAAATACGGCGGACAGTCGGCGCATAGCGCTCGTCAATTATCAGGTGATTTTTGTCGGCAGGGTCTTTTTTATAGCCGTATGGGGCCTTGCCGCCGATGAATTTCCCCTGCTTTTGTTGCGTAAGTTTCGACGCCTTTATTTTCTTTGAAATATCCTGCGCGTACATATCGTTCAGCAAATTCTTGAACGGCGTAATGTCCATTGTAGAGCCTTTAGACGTGTCCACGCCGTCTGCCACGGCTATGTAGCGGCAGTTGTGTTCGGGAAAATAAATCTCCGTAAAGCTGCCCGTTTCAAGGTAATTTCGACCGAGCCGCGACAAATCCTTTGTGATAACGCAGTTGATTTTTCCGTTCTCAATATCGCCGAGCATTCGCTGAAAATCGGGGCGGTTCGTGTTCGTGCCGCTCCAACCGTCATCACAATAAATCTGATACGGCACAAAGCCGTTGTCGCGCGCGTATCGCGTGAGCATTTCCTTTTGCGTTTGGATAGATGAGCTTTCGCTGTCCGTGCCGTCGTCGCGCGAAAGCCGCAGATACAGCGCAGTATTATAAGTTGTTGGTTGTCCCATAGTAACCTCCTTAATCGCGGACAACCGATGTATTCGACTATCATCATTATACAACTTTTGTCCGCGAATTTCAAGTATTTTTTTTATTTTCACGCTGTATCTTTTTTTGCCTTATCATTGTCTTTTAATTTCTTTTCAGCCTGTGCCGTAAAAATTCTCTTGAATATCTCCGTTTGCTTTGATGTGCCGCTGAAATGCGGTACTACGATAATTTTCGGCTTAAAGGCTTTCATCAGCAATTCCCCCTTTCTTTAATGTCTGCCGAATTTCTTCGGCTTACGGTTGACGGTTTCCGTATTTTTCTGCTCTGTAACGCGCTCAGCAGCCGCCTTGCTTTCGCGTTCGGCACGGATAAGATTATCTATGTAATGACCCTCGACGATTTCCTCATAGGTGCGGATAACGCTTGAAATTCGCGCGTGTTGCTTTTTCAAATCATCACGCTCATCGCCGTCACAATTATCAATGCGCTCCTGCAAAATCTCGACGGCTTTGTATAGGTTCTCGCGGCTGTTGATGTTAAATTCGGAGAGCGTACCAAGACAGCGGCACAAGTGGTCTATTGTTTTATCGTTCTTAAAGCTGTACATCTTGTTCGTATCTTTTTTCGTTGGCGTAAACGCGAACGTTCGTACAAGCGTAATAACACTGTTCATCGCACCGTAAAACGGCTTTTGCAGTACTCCTCTGATTGCTTGAAATCGTCGGGAATTTCATCTCTGCGCTCAATACGCTGTTTTAATTCAAACTCGGAATATCCCTCGCCAAGTGACCTCAAACGCATAAACCTTTGGGCATACGGCGGTTTGATAGCGGTATATTTTCCGCGCTTGACCTCATACCTCATTTGCTTTAATAATTCAAGCAAATTATCAAAGCTAACCGCTGTGTAGATAAGCCTGTCAAGCGTGAATTTAAGCTGTTCGCGAATTGTCGGATTGTAATTCGGTTTGTATTCCGCGGCTATCTTTTTGACGGACACGGCATAGCATTCTTGAATATAAAGCGTGTGTTCTTCCTCGACAAAAGGAGTGCGCTGTCGTTGAAGCGTTGAAATTATGTACTGCCGTTTCTCGTCGCTATGATTTTGTCAATATCACTTGACACAATTTTTTCAAAAAACTCTTGTTTTTT